>NZ_JAKLJA010000099.1 GCF_022213065.1 Paraburkholderia tagetis | reverse complement strand
GCAGATTCCAGCTCTCGTAGTTGCGGAAATCGTCTGCGAGGATCGTGTCACTCACGACAAAACCAATTCCTTCAGGTAACTGGTCTTTAGGAATTTCCCGCCATTTCTCACTGCAGCGTTTGTAAAAAGCTATGGCTTTCTCCCTATTGGCTATGGGAATCGCGTCGCTCTGATAGCGAATAACGCGGCTCCCCGCCCTGAAATAAGTGTCTGTCATATAAATACCTTTATCCTCTGATAATCTCCACGAAAAGATGGAAATCGATCCATTGGCCAGCGGTACACTCTCAGCAAAAGCTGGTTTTCCC
Source organism: Paraburkholderia tagetis (assembly GCF_022213065.1). Classification (GTDB taxonomy): domain Bacteria; phylum Pseudomonadota; class Gammaproteobacteria; order Burkholderiales; family Burkholderiaceae; genus Paraburkholderia; species Paraburkholderia tagetis. The sequence goes on along the minus strand of NZ_JAKLJA010000099.1, from coordinate 4,653 downwards.
GATCTCTGAATCTTGCTCTTCAGCTGTGCCTCTCGCTGGGAAACAAGACGAGCAAATTGAGCATCATCGCTTGGCGCAAGAAGCTCAAGCGAATCTTTGTCATAGTCCCAACTCTCCACGAGTTTTGCGCTCGCCGGAACATCGACAAGGTGACGTCCGATTGCGTGAGTTTTCCAATCTGGTTTCATGCGGATTCCTTTTTATGCCATTGCGCCTGCTGCGCGATCTTGACAATTGCGTACATCGTGGCGTAAAGCGACCGCTGGTGCTTGTCGCCATAGCTGCCCTGATGGTCATAGCAGAAATATTCATTGCACTGGCCAGCATTGCCTTGACCATGCACAAAGCTGCCCGCTATTCCCGCTTTTCCCGGCGCAGCACCCGAGTAACTTGGTACGGTGCCATCCCCGGGGCAATCTGGAATGCTGAGCGTCAAACTGATACCGGATGTCGTTATCAGCGTACCCTTGCCATCGTCCCGGGAAACGCTAATCTTTAACGGGTCAATACTGCCTACCCCGACGCCCTCCCAAGCGACTTCTCCCCAGGTGAACAGATCACCTGTTTCCATCAGGCTTGTGCCGAACAGGCCGTCGTGCTCCTTCGCTGGCTGACCCCGCACTCCCTGCGCCCCGTAGTGCGCGTAGGTCGGACTCTTGTATTTCTTTTCGATGGATTCGTGAAATTCCCTGACCTCATCAATCACGGCGTTCAACTCGCCACGTTGGCCACTTCTACCAGATCCAACTTGATCTGCCTCCTCGCTCCCCGGACTCATCAACCCCAGATTGCTGTCCGGCACCAAGCCATACCATGCAGGCGACAGGTAGATCTCGTTATAGGGATCACCGCCCATCGGCAACGCCAGAATCTCCGCTCCAGGCCTGTCCGTACCCCGGCCCTTTTCCCGCACCTTCAGCCACGGCTGCCCATCGTTGTAATCCGCGGTCGGCAACAACTCCAGTCCGCCCGGCGCCTGCGAAAGAATCGCCACCACATCTGCGGCATGGCGCCCAAGAAAGAGCTTCGCCGCCCCTTCGAAGCCCGCCCGCATACGCTTGTACGTGGCAGGGGCGCCAGTGGCGGGCTGGACGCCGTGGGAAACCCCCATCACCTTCTCACACTGATGAATCTCGGTGAGCGCACGGCTCACCAGTCCGCCCATCGAATGCGTAACAACAATCACCTTCTCCGCCAGTGGGCGATTGGGCTTCCTGCGCCGGATTGTGCACTGGTTACCGCCATTGCCATCTGGCGCGTCAACAACCACCGGCTTGCCCTCGTTGTAATAAGGCAGGATGGTGTTCTCGATCAGTTCGCGAATCGCCGCACCTGAGTCACGGTTGCTTTGCAGCCAGTTATAGCCGCCCGCCCATACATCGAACTGGTAATTCGCCGCGTGCAGGATCTCCTCCCGCGTCAGCGGCTCGCCATCGGAAGCACCCCACTTTGCCGGCTCGTCATGACCGTATTTTTCGGCCCACTCCTTCAGGTCGGCTTCGCAGCGCGTGAAATCGAACTGCGCCAGCGCATTGAGCTGATGCTGCAATTGCGCCATGAATGGGTGGTAGGACGAGCGCATCAGCGTGCCCCAGCCACGCGCCACCAGCACGTTCTTCGGCAGACCGCTCTCGCCTGCGTCAATCGGGCCGCCTGGGTCGATCTCCGCCTGACTGGTCTTCAGTTCCTTGGTGCGATCCTTTGTCGTCTTTGCCACATAGCTGAATAGCTGGGCAATCATGTCCAATGCTCCACGCAGATCGGCGTTCGGCGGTTGCCATACCGGCTTCTTGCCATCCTTCTTGCGCAGATTCGTGCCCATGATGCCAGGCAGGAACACTACGGGGATGATGTACGGCTTCGAAAGAACGATTTTTTCGCGCGAGTCATCTGCTGGTGTAAGCGTAGCCGTCGCGTATTGATCGCCGCTCTCGTCGACTATGCTGTGATGAAAAACAGGAGAGGTATCACTCATGATTCATTTATTGACCGTTTCTATCTCAGACACCGTTCAGTCCAACGTGACAATCCGCACGCCCTCAACGAAGAGGCTTTTCTGGAGTGGCGTCTTTCCTGCTGCGTCGGTTACCGACTTCAGCTTCGTACCATCCCCACGTATCAACTCAATCGCTGCGTTCGCAAGCGGCTCGCCAGTAGACGGATTGCGCACAACATAGGCATCCGCGAAATCCGCATGCTTCCAGCCATTCATGGATTCGGCTAGCGAAGCTGGCCCCTGCCGGCTAATGGAGGTGGACTTGATAGTCCGGTCACCGCGTGTACCGTCTTCGATACCCGTCGAGGACAAGCGTAGGTATGATCCGCCGCACTTGAGCAGGAGCTCGCGTTTCGCCTCGATCACGACGCATCCGTTCGCGCTACTGATTGTCATGTTCTTGTCGGACTGCAAGATCATCTCATCGCTCTGCGCCTGAATCTGCACTTTTCCTTTTGCTGCCACGAACCTCATTCCAAGTCTCTCGGCGAACATCGACACCAGTTCGCCAGCCGCGACCGTGAATCGTTTCAGCGCGCTCATGTCGACGTTCTTGCCAACGGACGCAGAAAGGCTTTCCTGTGCCGCGATCTGGACGCCGCCGCCCGCTACCACGGCTGCCGAAGCGGGTGTACTCATAAGCAGCCCAGGCTTCTTTAGCCCATCCAGATCGTCTTTGGCCTGCCGTTGTGCATCAGTGTCGGCGGGGACAGCCAACGCACTAGAAGCCGAGGCAGCCAGCGACCTTGCGAGTTCCAGCGCACTCTCGAGCTGCGCAATGGTCTCCTGCATGTCGAGCTGCTTGCCGCTCGCACCCGGGCGATCGTAGGCCGTCAAATGCAGGCCTTTACCTGCGCGGCTTACACCATAACCCGACGTCCTCAGCTCAAACCCTTCCCCTCTGTATTCGAGCTTTTGATTGACGAGATACCCGAGATTCAGTTGCGACTTTCCCGAGTGCTCCGTACTGAGCTTGATCCCCTCCTGACCCGCCCAGTCCTCCATGCGCAGCTTGTTGTTGCTCTGCGTGCGGATCATGTTGCGCGAAAGCCAGCGGCGGTCGTTCGTCACCAGATCGCGGGCCTGGCTATGGTGATGGAAGCCGCAAATTTCCGGCTTATCAGGGTCCCCGTCCCGGAATGAAATCACGGCCTCGTCATTGTCGAGCGCGACGAAGTGCATACCGGTCTGCAACTTGCCGGCAAAGGGTTTCGCCAGACGCAACGGCACACTTTCACCGCCCTTCGGCCAGTCCGCGAAATCCACGTCGAAGCGCACCACGTAATAGCCGACAGAACTCAGATAGCCATAGGTGTATTTATCAGGACTGCAAATACGTGCGCTGAGCGTTCCGGCTATTTTGGGCCAGGTTTCCGGTTTCATTTCGAGCCGGAAGCGCCGGTCGGCAGGGATGGCCTGGTAGGTGTTGGTATAGGATTTATCGCGCGCACCGCTGTGCGTGATCTCGACGATCACCTGCCCCTTCGGCGCGTCGGGCAGGGCAACATCCATCTCCAGCACGCGTGCGCATTGCAGCGCAAGCACGTTGCTCTCGCCTTCATACACCACCTGCCTGGCGATAGCTGCTTCGTGACGCAATTGCGCCTCCCACCTGGCACCCTGCTGGTCGAGGTGATGCGTTCCATAGATATATGGCTGGCCATAGGTGGTGGGATCGTCGGGCGCAATATTGGCGCTGTCTTTAAACCTTTCCCAGGCGCTTTCCGGGTTATAGTCCGCGACCACGAACGACTGTGGCACTGTCTCCGTGTGCGTCTTGATGGACGTGACGGCCTCCACCCCACCCGATTCCAGGCCCGCTGCCTCGCGGTACGGCACGATCAACTGAGGGTCGTAAATGTAGTGATCGATATCGTCACCGAAAACCACCTGATCGCCGTGCTCCGTCTCCACGATATAGCTGTAGATGCCCGACTTCTGCATGAGCATCTGCAAGTAGGCCAGATCGTCGATCCTGTACTGGAAACGAAAGAGGTGTTTGGAGTAGCGCTTGCGGAGGCGGAAAGAAAACTGATGTTCCCGCAGACCATGACGGCGCAGTATCGACGCCATGATCTCGGGCGTCGTCTGATGCTGATAAATCTGCGTATTGCTAACCGCCGCAAGCCGGCCGATATGGGATTTCAGAACAATCTCGTACTTCCTGAAATCCTTGGTGGTCTGCACTGTCGAGAAGCGCTCGATGTACCCCGAAAACCTCTTTTGCACACCATCGTCCGGCACGATCCTGAAGACGGCATCCCGGCTCAGATAGTCGGCGCGAGCAAGCTCCCGCGGATGGGTCATCACGACCCGTACAACGCTCGGCTCGCCCATCCTCTCGCTGGCTTCGAATGAAACCACCGATAACTGCGCTGCGCTATCGGTGCCTGGCACCTCCAGAAAATATGCTTGCCTTCCGAATATCGCCGTCAGGTTGGATACAAACTCCCTTGTTTCGTCATACAGGTTTGCCATTTTTTATTTCCCATCTGATAACACTGCTTTGGAATTTTTATTCTAGAACGATGACTTCGTGCGTATTCCACGACACCCGAGCGCGGATTCCACGCGTAGCCGAGCAGGTTTTCCACGAACACGCGAGCGCTCGTTCCACACGGAAGCGAGCACTTAAGCAGTGACGCGGGTGGTCAGTT
>NZ_JAKLJA010000098.1 GCF_022213065.1 Paraburkholderia tagetis | reverse complement strand
AACTGACCACCCGCGTCACTGCTTAAGTGCTCGCTTCCGTGTGGAACGAGCGCTCGCGTGTTCGTGGAAAACCTGCTCGGCTACGCGTGGAATCCGCGCTCGGGTGTCGTGGAATACGCATCTTCAACGACGTGCTCGCCGTGGCTGATGGCCCGGACGGTGCGATTCACTTCCTCGGTTCGGTGGTTTGGGTTGGCAGCGAGTCGGGAGACGCTGTTCTGCAGCAACGGCTGGTCATTGATGGCCAGCAGCGACTGACCACCTGCCTATTGTTGATAATGGCGCTGCGCGACCACCTGAAGCATTCCGGCGCTCAGGTGGCGCCAGCCGACTCGCCCGACGCTTTGCATAACCAGTATCTGGTGAATCCGTACGTCGATAAGCCCGAATTGCAGTCGAAGCTGCAATTGCGTCGGGTGGACAATGAGTGGCTGCAACACCTGCTCCTTGAAGCGCCAGAACCCACGGATCAGCAAAGCCAGGTGCCGTCGAACCTCGACTACCTGCGCAACCTCATCGCCACCGCGGACTCAGCGCGGATTCTAAAGGGCATCCGCCGGCTGATGATCGTTTCAGTGTCACTGTCTCCGGGACAGGACAACCCACAGCTCATTTTTGAAAGCCTCAACTCTACGGGTGTAAAGCTGGCCCAAGCCGACCTCGTCCGCAACTACGTGTTGATGGGGCACCCCGAGCGGGTGCAGACTAACTGGTATCTGAAATACTGGCGCCCGCTGGAAGAAGCCTTTGGCACGAGTTACAGAGCGCTCTTTGACAGTTTCTTGCGCGACTTCCTTACACTAGAGTTGCGACCGGCCAAACCGTTCAAGCTGGAAAACGTCTACGTCGAATTTAAGCGTTGGTATCCGGCTTACCTGAACCGCTCAGAGAACCACGACCAAGCCGTCGGCCAGTTGCAGCGCATGGCGCGCTTTGGGCGCTACTATTGCCTCTTCATGATCGGACCGGACGAATCGCCGAAAATTGAGGCGCGCCTCGCGCGGCTACGCAAGCTCGTTGAGGTGGCCGCCACAACGATCATGGTGTTGTACGAGCGCTTTTATCAAGACAAGACACTGGATGCCGACGAGTTCTGTGAGGCGATCGACACGCTTGAGAGCTACGTATTCCGGCGATCGGTGCTCGGCGCGGAGACGCGAAGCGGCGGCACTGTCTTCTCCAATCTGGCGTCCAAAATTCGCTGCGACGCACCTCTGAAGAGCTTGAAGGCACGGTTGGCGATAATGGGCCGCGGTAAGGAGTTCCCTGGCGATGAGGAGTTCAAACTAGCCCTGACCACTGCCGACCTGTACCACCGGCGAACCTGCTTCTACATGCTTGAGCGACTCACGAATTCCGGCAAGGAGAAGAGCGCGCTCGACGGCCTATCGATCGAACACGTGTTGCCGCAGAAGGCTGAACTGTCTGACGAGTGGAAGGCGATGCTCGGCCATCAGTGGCGCGAGATCCAACAGGAATGGCTGCATCGCTTGGGCAACCTAACGCTCAGTGGATTTAACTCGGAGTTGCAGGCGGCGCCATTCCAAAAAAAGCGCGACCTTAAGCCGGGCGGTTACGCGGACAGCAGCGTCTGGTTGAACCGGGAACTGGCTAAGCTTGATCGCTGGACGCCCTCGGAGATGAACGCGCGCGGTCAACTGCTGGCCGAACTGGCGCTGAAGGTGTGGCCTGCATTGACGGCCGACGATGCCGCGATCAAGAAAGCGCGGTTGGATGACGCCGTACAAGCGGCCGGCGGCAAGACGCGGGCCGACCTGAAATGCGACGGGAGTGTTCAAATGTGGCTGGGCAAGCTCGCCGACTTCGCCGTGGCACTGGGCGACGATGTTACCGAGGTTGTCTCGCCGCGTTCTATTCTGTTCCACGAGCCGGCATGGTTTGCCGAACTGCTACCGCGCGCGAACGGCATCGACATTCGCTTGGCTTGTGAGGCAACGGAACTGGCGACCGTGACCACTGGAGTGCAGGCCACATCTCAATGGGCCCGGATCGCGAACTCGGCGGTGCAGGGGACGGAAGGCTCGACGTACTACGTCAATTCCGACGCCAAGCTTGATGCAGCGTGCGCTTTGATCCGAAAGGCGTACGAGCTTGCGAGCGACGAGGTCAGCTAGGGAACGCATAGGCTCGACAGGGACCGAAGTGAGGCTCAAACTGCTGAGCCTTGCTCCCAACCACAGGTTGGGCACTACTCGTTGGACCGACGAGACGTTAGCGCGGCCGGCCATCCGAGCGGATGAGCCATTGCACGGTGCCGAATGGTTGTTTGTGGAAACGGGCCCTCGCCTGCGGTCCTCCATGGCTGCAAATGAGTCAGAGCGACAGTTAATGCTGCTATGTCGATTGTCCGCAACCAGCTGCAGACCAGACGCTCAGCCGATTTAATTGAATGCCCGCTGGGGGTCGCTTTATGCCTTTTGCATGAAAGACCGCGCCCGCGGCGATCGCCGTGCGTGGTCGTCGGGCACCGGGGAGACGTTCCGGTTGGTGCCCAAAATCGTTGAGATTCGACCACCGAGTGACCGATCTTGTTTTCATGCGCCTCGGTCGGTTACAGCCGATTGAGCAAACCAATACCCGCGCTGCCTATCGCTTACGCCTTCCTGGGTCGCTCACACTACGATGGAACGCGGTATCCGGGCTGAGAAGCCATCTTGCCGACTGAGTCGTCGTCGCCCAATAACGCCCAACGCTCGGCGGCAGGATCGTCGTCGTTATTGAACGCTTCAGGAATGTAACCTTCGTCGAGCACCTTCTCGAATTGTTGAAGCCAATCGAGCGCAGCTTGGCTCGCTTTGCCTTCACACAAAGCCAGCACATCGCGAGGCGCTCGTTCAGCGATCAGTTCAGCAAGTGCCTGAGGTGTCATGGTGGACGACATTACGATATCTGGGTCGCCACGAAGAACCATTTGTTTGGTGCCGGAAGTGTACCGGTAGACATCCTCGTCGAAGCATTCTGGAGGATGAAAGGCACAGCGCCAGTAGAGGCCGGATGGCGCTGCATACGGCAGAATCATCAGCCGACCGTAGCCATGTCGGATCAACCAGATGCCGGCTCGCAGAATGGTCTGTGCGACGATCTTGAAATTTACGCGATCGTCGTCAGTTCCCCGGCCACTAGTCCGGAATTCAGGCAGGTATTTGGCGATGTCCTCATGAGAAACATACCGATCAAATTTCTCGCCATCGATGCGGTGCTTCTCGAAGAAAACGTGAGGTGCAATCAGGACCGTTTCGAAATCGACATAGGCCCCGTACTTCGGATTGTTAAGCCAGTACGTTACTCGTGACTTATATCGTTCTGGCTGTCCCGACGTAAACGAACCATTTTCGAGTTTGTTCTCGATATGGAGGGCAAACGGGCCGCTATTCGGGCGCGAGAACACCACCAATATGTCCGTTTCACTTTGCACGTACTTGACCACGGGCTCGCCGGTTGCCGGGTCAATGGTTTCTTGCGGATGGGTACTCCAGGGGTTATCACTACGAGACCACCGGTACACACCAGCGTCATTGGCGAACCCGGTTCGGGAAAGAAACCAGGTTGTGAATTCCGGGTTTGACTGGAACGCTTGCTCGATGCACTTATCCAGCCGCTTCTCATTGCTTTTGGCCATATCTTCCCCGCTTTCATTCATTGTTTTTCGTGCAGTCGCGCCACATGTGCACGCTCACTTGGTGCCACTCTGGTGCATCCCTGATTTTCAGTGCGTACATCGCAACAGCCATTGCACTCCAAAGCGAGAAGATAGCCCAGCCACCGGATCTCATCTTCTAGCGTCTTCTCGGCTGGATATATGCAGCGGCCCACACTCCGTCCCTGATGCGCCGGTCCACCGTGACGGAACGGGCTGGTGCGCGGCCACGCAAGGCCACTCCGGAGGAGTTCGTCTGTCTCATATGGGTCTCGTGCTCGTCGAGTGCAAGCTGTGGCGCAACCCCGAAGCTCGCCGCGAGGTAATTGCGCAGTTGTCCGCTCCTGCCTGATCGATAGCGGTCATGTCCATGCATTGAGTCGGGGCCCCGGCACTTCGGCTCGTCGGCGCGTTGCACTACGCCAGAACAGCAAAGTGCGGTCTGGCTCCGGCGGCTGCCACCGAAGATCGACTCACTGTAATCGCTTAACGGCTGCACGCTCGCAAAAGGTCAATCCTGCATTCAGGCGCTGCGGAATAAATGGTGCATCCGGTACGTTTTTCTGGTGTCCAGCAACGACCGCAGCATCTGATGGCTCAGCGATGCCCCACTTTCAAGGGCACACAAGCACATGGGGCTGCCGCCGGCGCGGGGCGAGTCCACCACTCCGCGTCGTCGAACGCAGTGAGTTCATCAGATGAACGACGATCCCGATCCCGCAGCAGCGTCAGGCTTCAGCGAGCTGGAGCTGGGTGCGCTATCGGCATTCGTTGACGGCGAATTGCCGGCAGCGATGGGCCAGGCACTGGGCGCCCGGTTGGCCGTCGACCGGCGTGCTGCGAACGTCGTCGCCCACTATCGCGCGCAGCGGGCTGCCTTGCGTGCGCTGTACGCTGTTCCCGCAGCAGGCGCGGGCGGGCCGCGTGTGGTGCTATTCGCGCCCATGGACTGGTGGCGTCGCACGGCGCTCGCCGCCAGCTCGCTTGCAGCCGGCGCTGCCATCGTCTGGCTCGCCGGGACCGCTGGTGTGATTTCACCGCATGGTGCACCAACTGCCACGCAGGCCTCATTCGCCGAGCAGGCCGACCTCGCGTACGCGGTCTACGCGCCTGAGAGGCGTTATCCGGTTGAGGTCACTGCTGCACACGAGGGGGCGCTCGTCGGCTGGCTCTCGAAACGCCTGAATCGTCCGCTTACCGTGCCGTCGCTGCAGGAGTACGGCTATGCGCTCCTGGGTGGCCGGCTGTTGCCGGGCGCAGCCGGGCCTGCCGCGCAATTCATGTACGAGGACGGGACCGGCGCGGAGCAATCGTCAAGACTGGTGTACGCGGGTCGGGCGGCATGATCAGGCGGCCAGCGCTTGAGGAGCCGGTGTGCTTTCTATCACCGGAGTGCCGTCCTTGAAGGGAATGCCCTTCAGAAGC
>NZ_JAKLJA010000097.1 GCF_022213065.1 Paraburkholderia tagetis | reverse complement strand
CAAGATGAAATACGAGTGGCTGGCCTTCAAGGCCCGCGACACCCCAACCCTTGAAGCCGATGTCGATGTAATCCTTCAGGGGTTCGGCGCAGATTATAGATTCACTTTTTGTTGAGGGCTTAGATTTTAAGCAGCACGCCCGGATGATAGGACGGCCGACCTGTAGTCGACGGCATCGCGCCATCGAAACCCAGTGATGCAAGGTCAAGCTCTTCGACAAATGCCTCGATGATCCTGACCGGATTGTCCTCGGCGACGAAGTCATCAAGGCACTCTGGAAGCAGCGTTACCTGCTTGCGATCTTCAGCTTCTATGAATCGCTTCATCCGGTCACCCTTGCTGAACGAGTTAATCCAGTTTAGGCGATCAACGCGTTTTCACACAGGCTCGACCCACAAGAGCCACTCGACACCGTACGCGTTGAATAGCTGCTTCCAAAGCAGTAGCAGCCCGTTGAAGGAGGGTGTCGGTACGACGAGGGTCGGCGAACCGGGGAGAAATCGCTGGCTCGTATGGCAATTCTCAGCAGAAACATCGCGGGCGAGCGCGATGCAATGTCCCAGCGCTCGCTTTGTTGTAAATCCATCGCTCCCCCTGGCACATGCTATGCGCCTCAGCGGGTAACCCTATGTCTACAACGAGGAAATGACATGGCTCGCTGCGGCATATGGACAAACCGATCGGTCAAATTTGCCGGGAGCATTCCGGCTGTGTTGGTCGTCGACGATAACTCGGCATCAGGAGCCGCGCTGACGGCTGCGCTCGGACAGGAGGCCATAGACGCGCGCTTCGTGGCAAGCGGAATCGAGGCGATGGAGTGGACCCGTCACTGGGTGCCGGACCTCATCGTGCTCGACATCAATATGCCGCGGCATGACGGATTCTCGACAGCACGTGTACTCAGGCGGCTCGCCCCCACGCGCAGTGCGGTCATCGTGGCTTTCACTGCACTCGGTGAAAACGAAGTCCAGGAGAGGGGGGTGCTAGTTGGCTTTGACGGATATTGCCAGAAAGGAGGGACGCCAGACGACCTTATACGGATGATCCATGCGATGACCCACACGTGACGGGCCGCGCAAACGTGCAGCCGCGCTGAAGATTAATCGGTTCGAATCAAGGTGATTGACACGGCTATAATTCGGGCAGGTGGCAATGTGCGGGGCGACGATTGGCAGTCGCTCATCGGTCCCTGCGGATTGCACCCCACGTCCTCGTCAATCCCGGCAAATGAAGGGGAGCGCCATGCCCGATGCGACTACCCGCGTGCTTACTGCGCACGTCCCGCTCCCCCTGGCAGAAAGGGTCGACCGCCTTGCCGAACGTCTTGACCGCTCGCGTGGCTGGATCATCCGTCAGGCTCTCGCAGCCTGGATCGATGAGGAAGAAGCTCGCAGCGGCCGGCCCCTTGACGCGCCGGAAAGGGCCGATGCCCGACGCGAAGCCTGAGAAACCGCGAGACGCATCACCAACTATTGCCTGAAGAAAACGCGCTCATGCGGCAATCGTTCCGCACGAGCAACGGCCAGATCATCTATGACATCGCTGGAGACGACGTGACCCAATCTGCGACAGCGTCGGACGAATCGACGTCGCCAACCTTTCCGCTGGTCGGAATTGGCGCTTCCGCGGGCGGGCTCGAGGCGATCTCCGAACTCATGGCGGACATTCCAGTTGCCAGTGGCATGGCATTTCTGGTGGTGCAGCATCTGGATCCGTCCCGTCACAGCATTCTTCCTGAGATCCTGGCCAGGCGCGTATCCATGCCGGTTGTTGAAGCTGCCGACGGCATGGATATTGAGGTCAATCACCTTTACGTCATTCCCCCGAACACGAGCATGTCGGTTGCGCAGCGCCGCATCCGGCTGCGACCGAGAGATGAGACGCTCGGGCCACCCATGCCCGTCGATGACCTGCTGGATTCCCTGGCGATGGATCAGGGTTCCAACGCGATCGGAGTGGTGCTGTCGGGCAGCGGTTCGGACGGCGCTCTGGGGCTGCAGGCAATCCAGCGCGAAGGTGGCATCACGTTTGCCCAGGACGAGGGGACAGCGCACTTCAACAGCATGCCGCACGCGGCCATCAGCAAGGGATGCGTCGATCGCGTGCTTGCCCCGCGTGATATCGCGAAGGAAATCATCGCGATCGGGCGCCACCCCTACCTCAGGTCGGTCCCCGCCACCGCGACGCGCATATCGACAGAACCCGCCGAAGCGAGCCTGCGCGCGATATTCCGCCTGCTCCGGCAGGCCTGCAATATCGATTTCAGCCGCTACAAGAATGGCACCGTCCAGCGCAGGCTCGCGCGCCGCATGGCGTTACGGCAGGTCACATCGGTGGCAGACTACGTCACCGTGCTGGAGTCCGACCCGGCCGAAACGCTCGCGCTGGGACGGGACCTGCTCATTCAGGTGACGGAGTTCTTCAGGGATCCTGAAACATTCGAAGTCCTGACCCAGACAGTCTTTCCGCGCCTCGTTGCCGGCAAGGAATCCACCGACCCGTTCAGGATCTGGGTGCCCGGCTGTGCGACCGGCGAGGAGGTCTACTCCATCGCGATATGCCTGATCGAGTACCTCGGCGAGCATGCGGCAACCACGACGGTGCAGATCTTCGGCACCGATATCAGCGCAGAGGCGCTCGAAGTAGCACGCACAGGCCGGTACATCGAGAACATCGCCCGCAATGTGTCGCCGGAACGGCTGGAACGGTTCTTTGTGCGCGAGGGCGAGTATTACTGCATCGATAAACAGGTCAGGGACCTCTGCACGTTTTCGCGCCACGATGTGTTGAGCGATCCGCCATTTTCGAGGATGGATCTCGTGAGCTGCCGGAACCTGCTGATCTACCTGAGTGGCCAGGCGCAGCGAAATGTCATGCCGCTCTTTCATTACGCGTTGAAACCCGACGGCGTGCTGATGCTTGGGCCCTCAGAGACGGTCGGCGCTTTCTCCGAACTCTTTGGTGTCATCGAAAACCGGCGCAGCAGACTGTACAGCAAGAAGCCACGGCTGGGGCCACCGGCGCAGGTTCGCCTGCATTCGCCGCGAGCCGTGCCAGCTGCCCCTGCAGAGAGCGCACGGGAGAGCCGGTCCGAGCCGCGCGAAGCGTCGTCACTTCGATCCGAAGTCGACCGCATTACGCTTGCGCGGTATGCGCCATCTTCGGTGCTCTGTGACGACGACCTGAACATCGTCGAATATCGCGGTGATACCTCTGCCTGGCTGGTCAATCCCAGCGGGCCGCCCACCAGCAACCTCCAGCGGCTTGCGCGGCCCGAGGTTTATCTGGCCGTCAGCGAAGGCGTCAGGAAGGTCCGGCAGGACGGTGTGGTGGTGCGCACGACGGGATTGCGCACGTCGGGAACGAACGGGCCGCAGACGGCGAGCGTTGAAGTCCATCCGGTCCAGATGGCAGGCATCGAGGGCCGCTGGTTCCTGATTTTTTTCGAGAGCGGGGCCAGGGATGCGGATGGTCCGGGCGGCCAGGTGCCCCTCAAGGCGCTGTTGCGGCAGGCGATCACGCAACGGCTGGGACGCCGGGTTGCCGCGCAACATCCTGATCCCAGGGACGAGGAAATTGCGCGCCTGATGACCGAACTGGGTGCGATGCGCACGCAGATCCGAACCATGCTCGAGGAGCATGAAAGCGCGCGGGAAGAGCTCAAATCCAGCGAGGAAGAACTGCTCTCGAGCAACGAGGAATTCCAGAGCACCAACGAAGAACTCGAGACCGCCAAGGAAGAACTTCAGTCGCTCAACGAGGAACTGTCGACCACCAACGATGAGTTGCGCTACCGCAATCACGAACTCAGGGTGCTGCACGACGAAGTCGCACTTGCGCGCGACTATGCCGACGCAATCATCGACACGATGGCGGAGCCGCTGCTCGTGCTGGAATCCGATCTGCGCGTGACGCGGGCCAACCATGCGTTCTACAGCACTTTCCAGACGAGCCCCGAGGACACGATCGGTGCGATGCTATACACACTGGGCAACGGCCAATGGAATATTCCGGGTCTGCGTGACCTGCTTGAGGAGGTCCTGCCTGAGCAGACTGTCGTGCGGAATTTCCAGATCACGCATGATTTCCCGTGCATTGGCGTGCGTACGATGCGGCTGAACGGCGCCCGTGTGGTGGGCCGGGGCCAGGCGCGGATCCTGCTGAGCATCGAAGACACGACCGAGCATCGACTCGCGGTGCAACGACTGGAAACGGCCGATCACCAGAAGGACGATTTTCTTGCAATGCTCGCTCACGAACTGCGCAACCCGCTTGCGGCGATTGCCAACGCCGTCGAGGTTTGGGGGCACGAGAACATCGACCAGGAAACACAACAGCACGCGCGGGCGCTTGCGAGGCGCCAGCTTGATCACGAGATCGGCTTGGTTGACGACCTCCTGGATGTGTCACGCATTACACGCGGCATCATCAAGCTCAATGTGCAGCCCGTCAATCTCGTGGAAATCGTGCAGCACAGCGTTGCCGCGATGCGGGCAGAGATCGACGCACGCCGGCACAAGGTTACGCTCATCCTGCCGCCAGAGGTCCTGGCAGTCGAGGGCGATGCCATTCGCCTCGAGCAGATCGTGACCAACCTGCTCAGCAATGCCGTCAAATACACCCCTCCAGGCGGCGCCATCGAGGTCGCTCTCGTGCGCGATGGCAATGAGGCCGTGCTGACGGTCGCCGACAACGGCATCGGCATGGCCGCGACCTTTCTGCCGACCATCTTCACCCTGTTCGTGCAGGCCGAGCGCTCTCTGGACCGCACGTCTGCGGGGTTGGGGCTGGGTCTCGCGCTCGTGCACAAGCTGGTCGGACTGCATCACGGGACCGTTCATGCCTCCAGCGCCGGTCCTGGCCGGGGCAGCACGCTCGTTGTCCGGCTTCCGGCGCCTTCGCATGTCAGGATGCCTCTATCATCAATCGCCGACGCGCCGCAGGAGCGCCCAGTCGTCGCGGCACAAAGAATTCTTGTCGTTGACGATAATCCCGATGCGGGCGAGAGCACCGCGATGGTACTCAGACTCGATGGGCAAGAGGTGAAGGTCGCCTCGAACGGTCCTTCCGCCTTGCAATGCGCGACGGACTTTCAGCCGGATGTCATTGTGCTCGACATCGGGCTGCCAGAGATGGATGGCTACGAAGTCGCGCGCCGGTTACGTGCGATGCCCCGGTTCGCGGATACCTTGCTGATTGCGGTGAGTGGCTACGCGGGAGAAGAGTATCGCGAACGCGCAAGGCAGGCGGGTTTCGATCACTATCTGGTCAAGCCGGCCGGCCTGACTCGTTTGAACCAGCTGATCGCATCCTCCCGTAGCGGTGGACGGGCTTTTCAATAGCGATCTCTCTGACGCTTATCTATCGGCATGAGTCAGGGCCGGCTCTATAAAAGAAACTGCCGCGAGCCATGATTCCTTGCAGAGAGGAGCTTGGCGAACGGACGCTGTCGGACGTCAAGCTGCCGTTTCGATGACCGACTCATCCGTAAGCGAAGGGCTGCAACTGGCCGATCTGCGACGCCGTCTTCAACCCTTGACGCCTCACTGCGTCCGTCGCGCCGCACAAGACAAAATCAACCGCGAAATACGAATACCCGCTGTTGGGTATGGGCCGATTATGTTCATCACGTTGGCCCAAGATGCATCCTACAAGCAGCGTCCGTCGGTCGCTGCGCATAATCCGGCACTGAGCCCCCTATCTGCGCAGCTTCGCATGTTGGAATCTCGGCCGACCCTCTTGTAGGCGTCCATCGCCCCGCTTATGCGGCGTAGACGGGCCGCTCGAAGCGAATCTGTTGCCGATCCACGTCACGGACCATAAACCCAATATTTGCAAGCCGATCCGACATGCGCCTCACTGTGGCTATATGGGAGAAGCGATGTGTCTACCTCACGCATCCAAAAACGCTTTCGGCTCTGGAGTGCTAGCTGAACCATCGCATTGCACGCGGCATGGGAACCGAGCTAACCGCAGAGCGCTATCGAGGACTCGCGCCGTCAACTTGCCTGGTCCTTGCTGGCAAGGGCCGCAAGTTTGCGATGAGCGCCAAGCGGCGTATCAACGAGGCCGGGGAGCCGGTTGATTACTCGGCGTGTGACAGCCTCCAAGCCTACGTCACAAAGCTCTACAGGGATGCAGGGATACGCGGCGGATCGTCCCATTCGGGACGGCGCTCGTTTGCCAGTAACCTCGTTGAGCAAGGGCACGATATTGAGACGGTGCAGCAGCTTTTAGGTCATGCCGAACTGGAGCACGTTCGGCCCTATCTGGCCGTGTCCGATAAGAAATTACGGCAGATGTTTTGCGAAGCACGTGCTGGTTGACGCGAGCGGCGAAGCAGTTTGCGCTGGTCAATGCGCTGCTCGAGACGGCGAACTTTGACGGTGACTCAGATCACGTGCTCGAGAGTGCCGAGTTCTTGCTCGCCATTTTCACGGTCTCGGCTCGACGCTCGAGAGCGTTAGTCCACTTCTCGGCGATCCACTGCCGTTTGCCTAAGCGCCGCAGCACTTCTTGTAT
>NZ_JAKLJA010000096.1 GCF_022213065.1 Paraburkholderia tagetis | reverse complement strand
TTCTCTCGGTCTCCCCTCGGTTAGCCGGTAGTCGATCAACCGATCCGAACCGCCGTGTACGGACCCGTACGCACGGTGGTGTGGGAGGGGTCGGGCCGCGAGGCCTGCCCCTATCCCGATCATGCGCTTTTAGGGGTCCGACGTTGCCCGGACGGCAGACGCGGCCCGCTCAGGCGCGCCAGCGCAGACATTGCTGCCGCACCGCCTCGTGCAGTGACTTTTCCTCGGCGACCACGCCGCGCAACCACGTTGCATCGTTGGTCTGGGCGCGCGCGATCGTGCCGATTTCGGCAAGCGCACGCGTGGAGCCGAGCGCCTCGCCATGCGGCGCGATCTTGTCGAGCGTGGCCAGAATGTCTTCGGAAATGGTGCGGCGCTCGCCCGTCTGCGGATTGACGCAGGTGCCGGCGAGGCCAAAACGGCACGCCTGGAAGCGGTTGAACGTGTAGACGAGGTAATCGTCCTCGCGCGGGTAGATTGGCCGGTCGGTCAGCAGATGGCGCGCGAGCGTCTGGATGTAGCAGGCGATCGCCGCCGCCCGCTCGACCGAAAGCGGCGTGTCCATGACGCGCACCTCGATCGTGCCGAAGCCGGGCTTCGGGCGGATGTCCCAGTAGAAGTCTTTCATGCTGTTGACAACGCCGGTGTGCACCATCTTCGAGAAGTATTCCTTGAACTCCTCCCAGCTGAGCATGAACGGCGCGCGGCCCGAAAGCGGAAACGCGAACACGGAATTCAGCCGTGCCGAATGAAATCCGGTGTCGACGCCCTGCACATACGGCGACGATGCCGACAGCGCAATGAAATGCGGAATGAAGCGCGAGAGCGAATGCAGCAGGAACAGCGCGCTGTCGGCATCCGGACAACCGATATGCACGTGCTGGCCGAACACCGTGAACTGCTTCGCGAGATAGCCGTACAACTCCGAAAGGTACTGAAAACGCGGCGTATCGACGATGCGCCGGTCGCTCCACTGCTGGAACGCATGCGTGCCGCCGCCGCACAGGCCGACGTTCAGGCGGTCCGCGGCGGTGACTAGCACGTCGCGGATCTTGCGCAGATCGGCCACGGCCTGCTCGTGATGCGTGCAGATGCCCGTGGAGAGCTCGATCATGCTTTCGGTGATCTCGGGCGTGATGTTGCCCGGAATCTCCTGATCCTTGATGAGACGCATGAGGTCGCTGCCCGCCTTGGTCAGATCGTAATCGTGCGTGTTGACGACCTGCATTTCGAGTTCGACGCCGAACGTGAATGGCTGCGAATCGACAAAAGTTTCCAGTGACATGACATCCCCTCTTTTCAGCCGCGCCGCGCGCAATGCCGATTGTCTGGTCGGCACGCGCTCGCGGCGGGCGGTATTTCCTGGCGGCCGGGGCCGCCGCATTCATTTTTCGCCGCGTTCGCCGACGAGCGCAAGCGCACGGTAGACGAGCCACGGCCCGAGCAACTGCAGCACGACGATCGAGCACATCATGATCGCGCGCAGCCGCGGATCGAACGACGGGTAAAGATCGTAGGTGTCCTCCACGAGCAGGAGCGCGAGTGCGGACATGGGCGTAAGCGCAAGACCGAGCGCGATGCCCTGCTTCCATTCGAGCCCGCTCGGCTTCGCGAAGATCAGCACGCCGACGAGTTTCGCCACGAGACGCGCGACGATGAGCCCCGCCGCAGCCCCGCCGCCGACGAGAATGTCGTGCCATTCGAAGGTGGTCATCGTGAGCACGAAGAGGATCACGGTGAGGAGCCACCCGGCCGTGCCGAAATGCTGCGGCCACAATTGCGGCCGCACTTCCAGATTCTTCACGATGATGCCCGCGGCCAGCAGGCTCAGAATGGTCGAGAGCTTGAGCAGGTGCGCCACGGCAATCGCGAGCAGCACGAGGCCGAAGAGCGCGACGAACGAATGCTCGTCCTGCGGGCTCAGGCGGCGGTAGAACAACGTGCAGGCGCGCGCGAGCACATACGCGATGACGATCGAGCCCACCAGCAGATAGAGCGGCTGCAGGATGGTGGCGAAAACGTTGCCGTAGATTTCCTGGTGCAGCCAACCCGACGCGAGCTTTTCGATCACGACCGCATACATGCTGTTGAGCGCCGTGAGCGTGAGAAGACGCTGCGTGACCTGGCCTTCGGCGCGCAGCTCGGTCTTGAGCTGGATCACCATCGCCGGCGAAGTCGCCATGGCAATCGAAGCCACGACGATGGCGACCATCGCGGGCACCGAGAGGAACAGCAGCACGACGAGCACGAGCACGAAGGTCAGCGTGGCTTCGGCGAGACTCGAGAGAATGATCCACGGATTACGGCGGATCCAGCGTAAGTCGAGCCGGCTGCCAAGCTCGAACAGCAGCAGGCCGAGCGCGACATCGAGCAGTGGGCGTGCGGCATCGGCCGTACCGACGCCGATCACGCCAAAGCCCGCCGCACCGGCAATCAGGCCGATGATCGCGTAGCCCGAAATGCGCGGCAGCCGCCAGGCGCGATAACAGAGCTCGCCGACGAGACCGGCGGCGAGCAGCGCAAGCCCCGCCCAGAATATGCCGTCTGGCTGCAACGGCCAGGCAGGAAAGAACGAAAACGCCGACTTCATCGTGGTGGCTTCTCCTTGGCAGAACATCTTGCATGGGATCGGACCGGGCGCGACGTCAAAACACCTGACACCCCGCGCCCGGCACATAGGCAAGCCACATGCCGGGCAGGTGCCGCATGGGCATCGCAACCGCACGAAGCACTTCGCGTGACGGTTGCGCCCGCTTCATCGCGCCGGGCCCGCTGCGACGTGCTGCGTTTTTGACGCTACACGCACTGGCAGATGGGGCACGCAGACTCGCTACCCGATGGCGGGCGGCCAGACACGACGGACAACAACGGGAAACTCTGCACCGGCGCCGCTCGCGCGGCGAACCGCCGGTACGGGCGCTTCCTGTGTGGATTGTCAGCGCCCGCGTTGGGTGAACGAACGCTGCCGACCCTCCTGAGCACTCAGATTCAGGACAAGCGGCATCCGTTCCTTGGACGCGTCGGCCATCTACTGCGGCACATGACGCGGAAAAGAACGGGGATTGTGCCATAGCTCTTTTGCAGTTGTCCCGGTCTGCCGGAAAAGTTGGCGAAGCCGGTAAATGCGCCCGTTTTCGACGACCTTTTACGACGATAAGGAAAAAATGACCGTCGCGCCAGTGCAGCGGCGAGTGATGTCGGAACGGCGCGGCAGCGCCTTCCCGTCTTCCCGACCGATAGCGCCAGCGTTGGGTTTACTGTTTACCGTATGTATACGTAGTAGAAGTTAACAAAGGCGTGGCTTTGCTGTGGATAACCCCTGTATACCTATGTGAATCATCGGCTTGGCGCTCGTAAAACCGTGCGCGAAGTATGTGAGGTGCCGACTGGTATCGAAGAGTAACTTTTGGCCCGCGAGAATGAGCTGCCGAGTTACCCCGTTTACGTCCACATCGCGTCCACACCGGATTTACCCACAATCCGCGCGGTTATCCACAACTTTGCGTGGACAACCGTATTGGTCAGGATATTGGGTTGGGAATTGAGGGTTGGAGAGAGGGGGATCGGCGCGCGCCCGTATCGAGCGCGGGGCCCGGCGGGTGCGTGACTAGAGACTGCGCTGGCGCAAGGCGCGTTGCAGAAAGCGCGCCGGATCGACCTGCTCGGCGAGCTCGCGCTCGATGGGCCACGGCTCGCCTTCGAGTTGCGAGGCGATGAGCTCGGCGCCGAGCGCGGCCCACACGAGCCCGCGCGAGCCGAACGCGAATGCGCCATAGAGGCCGGGCGCGCGTGGCAAGTCGAGTGGCCATGCGCCGGAAAGCCGCTGCGCGTCGCGCCGAGCGGCGGCTTCGTCGCCGAGTTGGCCCAGCATCGGCAGGCGGTCGCTCGTGACGCAGCGCAAGGCTACGCGGCCTCGCCAGGCGTCCCGATGTGCGCCCTCATGTGTACCGGGATATACACCGGCCACGGCGTCCGAGGCGGCCGCTTGCAGGTCCGGCAACATGCGCGCGACACGCTCGAGGTTCTCCACGTGGCCGGCATCGCGCAGCGTCGTGTCGGTGTCGTCGACTTCGTAGGTGGCGCCCGTGAGCGTCACGCCGCCTGGCAGCGGCACCGCGTAGCCGTCGCCGATCACGGGCACGCGCAAGGACGCGAGCGGGCTTTCGTCGAGCAGCGTGAGCTGGCCGCGCACGCTGCGAGTGGGGGCGAAGTCGAGCGCCGCGGCGCGCGCGGCGTCGTGCGCGTTGGCGAAGATCACTGCGCCGGCCTGCGCGACGAGCGCACCGCTTGCATCGAAGACTTGCCACGTATCGCCCACGCGCTCGATACGCGCGGCCTGCACGCCGTAACGCAGGTCGACCTGCGCATCCGGGTAGGCGCTTGCCGCGGCAAGCTGCGCACGGCACAGCGAAGCCGGATCGATCGCGCCGCCGCGCGGATAGAACCAGCCGCCCTGTGCGAGCGCAACGCCGGCAATCGACTCGGCCTCTGCGCGGTCGACGCCGCGCACGAACTCATCGGGATAACCAAACGATGCGAGCGCTTCGGCGACGGCTCGCGATTCGTCGTCCGCCGCGAGATGCAGGAGTCCTGCATGCGAGCGCAGCGGCGCCTCGATTACCCCGTGCGTGCACGCCTGCGCGGCGGCGTCCAGCGCGGCCCAGCGCTGCAACGCGTAGAGAAACCCGGCGCGGGTGATGCGCGACGCGCTGCTGTCGTCGCGCGAAACGAGCGGATGGAACACGCCGGCGGGATTGCCCGAGGCTTCGCGGGCGGGCGCCGCGTGCCGTTCGAGGAGCGTGACGTGCCAGCCGCGCGCCGCAAGCCGCTCGACCATCGCACTGCCCGCGAGCCCCGCGCCGATCACCACCGCGTGCCTGCGCGCAAGTGCAAGCGGCAGTGGCGGCTCGTAACGCCGCACACGCCAGCGCGGCGCGAAGCGGCCGACCAGCATCGTCCACTTCGTTCCGAAGCCGGCGGTCTTGTGGTGTTCGAAGCCGTTCTGCTCGAGCGCGCGCTTCACTTCGCCTGCGCTGCACCAGGTCGCGAAGGTGGCCTCCTCGCCCGAGACGCGCGCGAGTGCCTTGAAGATCGCCGGTGACCAGAGCTCGGGATTCTTCGCAGGGGCGAAGCCGTCGAGATAGATTGCGTCGGCCCGTAACCACATTTTGGGAAGCGTCTCGAGCGCATCGCCGAAAGCGAGTGTGAGCGTGACGCGCCCGCCTTCGAACTCGAGCCGGTGCGTGCCGGGCACGAGCATCGGCCAGGCATCGGCGAGTTCGTGCGCAAGACGCGCGATCGACGTGCCCGACGTTTCCGGCGTGTGAGGTGCATGCGCAACCACTGCATCGAGCGCCGCGCGCAGATCGTCACGCAAAAATGGATGCTTTTCCACCGAGACGAAATGCAGGCGCTCGCAGCGCGCGGGCGCATTGCGCCAGGCCGCCCACGTCGCGAGGAAGTTCACGCCCATGCCGAAACCCGTTTCGAGCACGGTGAAAAGGCGCTTGTTCTGCCAGCGCCCGGGCAGGCCGTTGCCGCGCAAAAAGACGAATTCGGCCTGTTCGAAGGCGCCGAAAGTGCTGTGATAGACGTCGTCGAAACGCGGCGAATACGGCGTGCCGTCTTCGCGAAAGGCGAGCGTGGCGGGGATCAGTGTGGCAGTCATGACTCACGCGAGGGCTGGAAACGGCGGGTCTCGAAGCGGGTGGTGCGGCGGCAAACGCCCGTGGGTACTGGGTTTGCGGGCACAAAGCGTTGGCGCGGCGCAACGCCTGGAACGTTAAATTTGCGCGCGCGGCACCCCTTTTCCGATGCAGCAACCGTCAAAAATACGAGCAGGCGCGTAAAACCCGCGCAAACCACTCTAAATCTTCGAAACCCTTGTCGTTATTGGGTTTGCGCTGCGCTATCATAGCAAGCGCCGCCCAGGGAAGCGGCAGCACGGACGTCGCGGGGCAAGCGCATACGTTGGCCACCGCAACGAAAATCGCCGGGGTGCTCCGGGTCCGTCGCTGCTCGACGGCGCGGCACGCGACCGTATAATCGGCGCGTTCGCGCTGTTCGTGTCAACCTAAACACAGAAAGGAACTTCTCAATGAATAAACAGGAACTGATCGACGCCGTCGCAGCACAGACGGGCGCTAGCAAGGCACAAACCGGCGAAACGCTGGACACGCTCCTCGAAGTGGTCAAGAAGGCTGTGTCCAAGGGCGACGCGGTTCAGCTGATCGGCTTTGGCAGCTTCGGCTCGGGCAAGCGCGCGGCGCGTACCGGCCGTAACCCGAAGACGGGCGAAACCATCAAGATTCCCGCAGCCAAGACCGTCAAGTTCACGGCTGGCAAGGCGTTCAAGGACGCCGTCAACAAGCGCTAAAGCATTGCCGCTTTAAGTTGACACCCGCCCCTGGCGGGTTTTTTTTGTGCGCCGAGCATGCGCAACAGCTTGGGGGTGAGAGTCCCCTGCCCAGCCAGATGGGGCGAAGGGCTAGTGAAACGCAAGGGCGTCGTCGCGAGGCGGGGTCTGAAGGAAGCGT
>NZ_JAKLJA010000095.1 GCF_022213065.1 Paraburkholderia tagetis | reverse complement strand
TACTGCTCGCTTACGCGTGGAATTCGCGCTCGGGTGTGCGTGGAATTCGCGCTCGGGTCATCGTGGAATCGGTGCTCGGGTCGCCGTGGAATTCGCGCTCGAGTACGCGTGGAATATGCACGGTTCGCCGACCAGGCCTCGGAACGCCCCCATAGTCGGCCAGGCCACAAGTCGATCGGAAACGACGTCCTCGATTGCAGCCTTCTCAGGAAAGTAGATAAAACGTTCCTGCAACATGGCAACGCCTGTCAAAAGGATCGACACGCGAAGGCGGCAGCGTATGCCCGAACGCTTCGCGGAACACCTGGGACGGCTTCTTCTTGCGTTTGCGAACCTGCACGCGATCGATCACCTCGTCATGCTCATAAGTCACGCCATCTATACGGATGGACCCAAAGGAAAATGCATCGAAGCGCATTGCCGCCTCCACGGCTTCGGCTCTGGCGCCACGCCCCCTTGCATGAGGGTCCAACGAACGCGTGGCCAGCAAACCGATTATAGGTTCGAGGCCACTGCGTCGCGCACATGCCGCTTGCGCCCGCCCGCGACTCCGGGTCGAACGCTGAACGCATGGCGCCATAAAGCCATCAGTCTGCGGCGAAAATGGTCGCGAAAATGCATATGCGGTCACACCCACAAAGGGGATCGTGCACCGCCGATTTCTTCCAAGCGTCAGTCAGTCACGTCCTGTTCCACGTGCTTCAGCGCCTGCAGAAACGATGAAGACCACCAGTGAACGTCGAGCTTGCGAATCCGGCTCAGCAGCGCCTCGTGCCGCTTGATTCGTTCTTCGACGGGCATCGTCAGCGCGCGCTGGATCGCTTCCGCCGTGCCCTGTATGTCGTACGGATTGACGAGCAACGCCTCCTTCAGTTGCTCTGCGGCGCCCGCGAAGCGGGACAGCACCAGCATCCCCGGGTCAGCCGGGTCCTGGGCGGCGATGAATTCTTTCGCGACGAGATTCATCCCGTCGCGCAAAGGGGTAACCAGTGCGACCCGACTCGCGCGGTATAGTCCTGGCAGACGCCTGCGGGCGACATTGCGATGGATGTAGCGCACCGGCATCCAGTCCAGTTCGCCGTAGTCGCCATTGATCGCCCCGCACAGGCTGTCCATCTGGCGGCGCAGATCACCGTAGGCGCCGACGTCCTCGCGGCTCGGCGAAGCAATCTGGATGAGGGTTGCACTGTTACGGTTTTCCGGATAGCGCTCGAGCAGGGCCCGGAATGCCTGGACACGTTGTGGCAGCCCCTTCGAATAGTCGAGGCGGTCGACGCCGAGCAACAGGCGGCGTCGCGCGTATTCCTCGCGCATCCGCAAAAACGTGTCTCGCCCTTCCTTCGCCTTCGTGAGGCGAACGAAGTCGTCGACGTCGATGCCGATCGGGTAGGCGCCTACCCGAAGGGTCCGGTTGAAGGCGCGGAAGCGCTCGGGACTCAACTGTTCCGCCTGTGCTTCCGCTGCAATGTAGTGGGAGAAGTGCGTCACGTCCGTTTCACTCTGGAAGCCAACCAGATCGTAGGCGAACAACGAACGCATCAGCCATTCGTGCTCCGGAATCGCCGCCATGATCAGGCGCGGCGGCATTGGAATATGCAGGAAGAAACCCATGCGGTTTCCACATCCCAGTGCGCGCAGTTCGGCGGCCAGGGGAATCAGATGGTAATCGTGCACCCAGATCAGGTCTTCTGGCTTGAGCAGCGGTAGCAGCTTCTGCGCGAACAACCGGTTCACCCGCCGGTAGCCCGTGGCGAAGCGGGTATCAAAATTGGCCAGGTCCAGGCGATAGTGGAACACGGGCCACAGCACGCCGTTGGCGTAACCGAGGTAGTACGCGTCGTGATCTTCCTGGCTCAGATCCAGCGTCGCCAGCATCACCTCGCCAGCAGACTGGAAGTGAAGCTGGCCCTGGCTGGCCGGGTCGGCGACCGCTTCGTGCTCCACCCTGCCGCTCCAGCCAAACCAGAGCCCCCCGGTTTGCTGCAGGCTTTCCCGCACCGCCACCGCGAGTCCACCGGCAGCAGGTTTGCGGGGATCGGCCGTGCGATTGGAAACGACGACGAGGCGGCTCACGGGTTCCTCCGGTTCGTGCACGAAGGCGGCACGGGCGGGAGCCACGCAGGAAGCAGCACCGCCCGGACTTGCCACAGGTGTAGCGGCTCGATGACATCCGACGCAGGACCCGGTTACATCGGGGCTTGTAGGACCACATTAGCTGAGAATATCGGGATCCGTGAGAACGGGTCCGCCTGACCGGTTCCGATTCACTCCCCAACCCGTGTGATCGCCGCCGGTTTGCTCCCACCCTGTGTAGGGCCTTACCCGCAGCCAAAAGAGGCGCTCCCCGCTCCACACGGGGCAAAACCGGTTGCGTCAGCGCACCGGTGTCGATGGCACATGGCAATGGGCCGGATTGCGCGCAACGTGCGGTTCCCCGGTGCCGCTCGAAAACCTCGATAGCCGGCAATCGCTCGCCTGTGCTACAACATGGCCGCACCACTGGCGCAGGCCCGTGGCATCATCTACAACCCTGTCTTCCCAGGAACATTCAGAACATGGCTACCGGTACCGTCAAGTGGTTTAACGATTCGAAGGGTTTTGGTTTCATCACGCCGGACGACGGCGGTGAAGACCTGTTCGCGCACTTCTCCGAGGTTCAGGGAGCTGGCTTCAAATCCCTTCAGGAAGGCCAGAAGGTGAGTTTTGAAGTCAAGCAGGGCCCCAAGGGGAAACAGGCAGCGAACATCACGCCGTTGTAAGTTTCCCGGGCAACATACGCGTCCTGCGGGGCAGCGATCGGGCCGATGCAGGATCGCTGCCGGTGTGGAACCGGGCGTCGACAGGGGGCGTGCCCCGCCATTGCTCAGCGCTCGACAAACGGCCTCAACCTGTCAGCGCGAATGGGATCCCTCAGCGTGCGCATCGCCTTGATCTCGATCTGGCGGATTCGCTCACGGGTTACGCCAAACTGCTCGCCGACCTCTCCAAGCGTGTGTTCCGAGGTCGTATCGAGCCCGAATCGCAACCGCAGGACCTTGGCCTCGCGTGGCGACAGCCCGTTGAGCGCCTCATCGATTGCGGCACGCATGCTCGCGTGCATTGCTGCCTCAGCCGGTGAACTTGCGCGGACATCCTCGATCAGGTCACCGAGCGTCGCGTCAGCGTCGTCGCCCATCGGCGTTTCGAGCGACACGGGTTGCCTCGCAACCCTGAGGATACCGCGTACTTTATCCTCTGACATCTCCATACGCTGGGCAAGGACAGTGGGATGGGCTTCCTGTCCCGTCTGCTGCAGGATTTCGCGCGAAATCCGGTTCAGCCTGTTGATCGCCTCAATCAGGTGCACCGGCACACGGATGGTCCGGGCCTGATCGGCAAGCCCACGGGTGACCGCCTGCCGGACCCACCAGGTGGCGTACGTCGAAAACTTCCAGCCACGCCGGTATTCGAACTTGTCCACCGCCTTCATCAGGCCGATATTGCCTTCCTGGATCAGATCGAGGAACGGCATGCCGCGGTTCACGTATTTCTTGGCAATTGAGATAACAAGACGAAGATTCGCTTCAATCAGCTCCCGCTTGGCCTGCCGCATTTTCAACTCCGCGGCACTCATCCCGCGGTTGATCTCCTTGAGCTGCTGCAGTGGCAGTGAGATCCTCGCCTCGATGTCAGCGAGTTTCTGCTGCCCGGCCTGAATCGCCGGCAGATGTCGCTCGAGCGACGCGCCATACTGCCGTGAAGTGGCCGCCATGCGGCGGGTCCATTCAAGATCCGTTTCGTGACCCGGGAACGACTCCACAAACGACTCGCGTGGCATGCCGCAACGCTCGACGGCGACCTGCAGGATGCTGCGCTCGATCGCACGAACCTCCGCTGCCTGTTCGTGCACACTGGCACACAGGCGATCAATGGTTCTGGCCGTAAAGCGGATCGTCGCCAGTTCGCGCTGGATCTCCGCGCGCACTCGCGCCACGGCTGCCGAACCGGCCCTGGCAGTAACCGGCATATCCGGCAACTGCCCGAACAGTGCACGCACACGTGCAAAAACCGCAAGACTGTCGTTCCTGAGTTGCGCGAGGCGGGCTGCATTCGCTGCCTCCGGATCCCCGGCGTCCGGCTCAACGTCGTCACCGTCCGGTTCATCGCCGCAGGCGGAGTCTCCCATCTCATCGCCTTCGGAGTCCTGCATCATTGCGCTTTCGCTCACCTCGTCGCTGATGCCAGCGACCAGTTCGTCGATACTCAGTTCGCCAGCAACAATGCGTTCCACATCGGCAAGAATGGTGGCCACGACCGAGGGACACGCGGCGATCGCCTGAATCATGGCGTGCAGGCCGTGCTCGATGCGTTTCGCGATCTCGATTTCACCGGCGCGGGTCAGCAGTTCTCTGCCCCCCATCTCACGCATGTACATCCGGACTGGATCAGTCGTGCGGCCGAATTCGGAATCGACGGTCGACAGTGCAGCTTCCGCTTCCTCGACCGCCTGATCGTCGGATGCCACGGCAAGCGTGGCGCCGCTTAACAGGAGCGTCGCCGCGTCCGGCGCCTGCTCGTACACGGCCACTCCCATGTCACTGAACGTGCTGACGATTGTCTCCATCGCAGCCGTTTGCGTAACGTTGTCCGAGAGGTGATCATTGATGTCCACGTGCGTGAGATAGCCGCGCTCACGGCCCAGCGCGATCAGCGCGCGCATCTGGCGTTGACGCTCCGCGTCCTGTCGTGCCATCGACTCGATGTCCAGCGTTGTGTGGACGGACCAGGACTTTCCCTTTCGTGCGCGGCGGCCGGCCTTTGAAGCAACCGCGATCACGCGGGACGCTGTTTCGTCGCGAACTGGGTTTGCCACTACATTCTCCTCGACAGGTTGGCCGACGATCGTTGCAGCCATGGCGGCAGATCGATTTGATCTGTTGGGGTGCGAACGGAATCGTGGAAAGACGCACGGACAATTGAGGCGGGAATGCCTCCGGCGGGATCCGATGTGCGCAGATTGGGGAATCCTAAATAATACCAAAAGATATTGTGCAATGCAACATGCAATGGATACAATTTTATCGGGTTGCGGGATAGGGACTGAAAGGGAAAGGGGCGGGGCGCAGCGCCACGAACGTCCAACGTCCGCCGGCCAATTCCGGCTGTTGCTCGATGCGATGGCGAGGATAGTTGGGCGCCGCTTCCATAGCAGACATAGCGTGCTGCGACAACACTCCGGCGGACGTTGTCGGCCATATCCGCCACGCCAGGATGCGGGCGAATGGCCGAAACTGCTATGCCCCTCCCCCTCCCGCCACAGGATTCCGGCGAGTCGCCCCACTTCGCGTAGACTGGGCAAGATCCCCGGGCAGCGAATGCTGCATGCAGCGTCGTTCGAAGTTCCCGTTATGCAAGGAGGCGTCATGCGTGCAGTGCCTTTGCTGGATAGCGGTGCCTTCGACCCACCCGCAGGCGCACCCGTGCGCGACCTGCGCCGGGTGCCCATCCATCCCGATCACTGGTATCCATTGGCATGGTCGAGCGAGGTCAGGCGGGGCAAGGCCGTCGGGGTGCACTTCGCCGGCAGTCCGATCGTGCTGGCGCGTACCGCCTCCGGTACGCTGTTCGCACTCGAAGATCGCTGCGCCCACCGGCAGGTGCCGCTGCACGCGGGCGTGGTAACAGGGGAGTCGCTCCGCTGCGGCTATCACGGCTGGACTTATGACTGCACAGGCCGCTGCGTCGACGTGCCATACCTCGGACGTGAGCGCCTGCCCAACGGGGTGCGCGCCTATCCCTGCCAGGAGGTGCACGGCCTGATTTTTGTCTTCCCCGGCGATATTGAGCTTGCTCAAGAACGGGAGCTGCCCACCCTGCCATCGGTGGCAGACAAGGCATACAAGACGCGCCGCTTTGGCCGTGAGGTCAAGTGCCACTACTCTTTCATGCACGAAAACCTGATGGACATGAACCACCAGTTCCTGCACCGGCGTCAGATGGGGCAGATGCGGGCGCGCTCGCTGGCCCGTCGTCGCGGAGACGACTGGATGGAGGTGGACTACACGTTCGTGCGGGAAGGCAGGCAGCCTGTAGGCGAGGCCCTGGTGTTTGGCGCCAGCAAGACGGACGGTGACCGGGACAACAAGGACGTGATGACGGTACGCACCGGCTATCCATACCAGACCCTGCAGATCCGCTCGGATGATGGCACGTTGGTGATGGACCTGTGGATCGTCTACGTGCCACTGGATGCGGCGCAGCGCACCAACCGGACGTTCGGCCTGCTTTCCATCCGCAGGCCCGGCGTTCCGTTTGCGCTGGACCTGGCATGGCCACTGCTGGTCTGGTTCACCGAACGCATCTTCAGGGAGGACCGCTGGATCGTCGAGCGCGAGCAGGAAGCCCACGACAGGCAGGGTGCCGACTGGAACCACGAGGTGTTCCCGGTCATCAACGAATTGCGCGACCTGTTGCGCAACTGTGGCGGCCGCACCGTGATCCCGATTCGCGAGGTGGGCGATACGGCCTGACGGCGAAGCCGCGCCGCAGATGCGGTATGTCCACTGAAAAAACAGTGAGCACATCCTGGCCTATTTAGCACTGGATAGCGCTTACGATTCCCCGCGCCTCAAACGCCAGAACCCCGGTGCTCTTTCGGAGCGACCGGGGTTCTGGACATACTGCATAGGGAGCCTGACGATTACCTACTTTCACACGGGCAATCCGCACTATCATCGGCGTGGAGCTGTTTC
>NZ_JAKLJA010000094.1 GCF_022213065.1 Paraburkholderia tagetis | reverse complement strand
ACCGCTCGGCTATATCCCGCCCGCTGAAGCTGAGGCAAACTACTACAGGCAACACAGCAATACCGCTGCTGCATCAGTATCAACTTAAACCAACCAGCCTCCACGATTCCCGGGGCGATTCACCATGCCGGCCGACACAGTTCTAGATCAAGTTTACACGGCACTGAGGGCTGACGATTTACGACCGGCGGAACTTGGGAAAGCTTCGCGCTGGTTGTGGTATCAAGCTGCGCTGTCCTTCAAGGATACTCAATATAGTGCGAAAGATGTCATTGCGCGCTACTGGAAGCTTTGGGGTACCGTAACTTCCGGCGCACCTTTTACGCTAGATGTGCGAATTCCTTGGGATGATCCGGCATTTCATGCGATTGAGGGATTGGAAAATCTGTTCGAGAGGGCAAACCGTGTCGAATTTGGGTTGACGCCAGAAGAATCAATTGAACGGACAATATGTATCGCCGGACTGGCGCGCGTAGCGCGCTCTCTGGAGTTCGCGCGCGTGTTTGAACAAACCAATCGCGAAGATGCGCCCCCAGGATGGGGACATGGGACAGCGCGCTTGCGTCGAATGTTTTTCCAGCGCGTCATCTGCATGCGCTGGAAGGCCGCGTGTTTGACCGATGACGCTCCCATGGCTGATTCTCGCGACGAAACGGCCCAGATTTTGCTCCGTCATCTTGGCGACCCGCTGCGCGCGTCGCTGCGGCGATCACTTATTACCGATGCGGAAACTTGGAGGATTGGTACAACGGGTGTCGCAGTAACCTCTAGCGGTCAATCGGAACTCAATGTGTTGAGTGACGGCTTTCAATGGATCCATCGAGCAATCGCAGCGCTAGCATCGGAAACTGATTTTTCACAAGCGGATCCGCTGTCAGGGTTTGATAGTGACCTCGAAAGGCTGGAGCGGTGGCTGAGGGATGATAGAGCAGCGCATTTTTCGGTCACGCATGATAGGTTTCTGCCGTTGCTGCGTGGTCTATTGCCGAATGATGATGATCCGTTCAGCACGCAGCAAAAGCACGACGGAGAGACTACGTTGCTCTCTCTCCAGACACTTGCTGCTATCGCGCCACGACAGCATCTGGCAAAGTTGCTATCAAGACGAGGACACTTACTACAGGGAGGCGGAGAAAAGATCCCTCTTCCGCCTTTGCCAGGCGTACCTGCGAGAGGGCTACTGCTCATTTCTCATGCTGAGAGAGATGGTAATTGGGTAAAAATCTCGACCTTATGGTGGGTTACGCCCCAACGAGAAGATTCGGAAATGTTGCTTCCGAGCTTCCGCCTTGCGTCCGCGAGCGGAACAGTTGAAGAAATCGCGCTCGATTGGCAGCAAGTCCAAGGGGTGGATGGACTTCAGATGTTTAGCGCCCCATGGGCTGGCGACAACTCGCCTGCTTACGCGCTGTTGCAACCTCCCGCGTTGTCAATAACCACCCACAGTTTGGCGTGGATCGCGGAGGCTTACGAGTCGATCGCAAAGTTAAATCATATTATCGAGCAGGATATGTCGATCGACGGTGCCGAATTTGCGCCGGCTTGGCCATATTTGGTCGTCAACTTGCGTCCCGAGATTCCCGGCGAGACTTCACTGAAGCTGACACTACTCTCGCCGCGTTATCCGCGGTCGTCGCTTGATGGTCTAGCATTCGTGCGTAACGGCGCGCGGGGCTTGCAGACGTACGACGTGCCGGAACTATATGGTCGGCATTGGCGAGCTGGGGTTCTTCTGTCCGATTTATTTGGGTTTCGAAGCGATCTCGACCAGTACGCTTCATTGAACCCACTTGCTCTTGGTCATCACGACACCGCTGACAGCCTCGAACCCGCCGCGCATCTTCTTCGTAACGTTCTTCGTAAGTTACGGGGAGCATACGTAAGCGGACGTGTACTCCAATCCCCGCCAGGACGAGATTACATCCCAGCATCCGTCGCCCGATCACTTGACCTGTTACGAAAATTCCCGGTTGACGGGGAATATCACAGCGCGATGGCCTACGTGCTTTCTAGCGAAGCCGAGACGGCCGGAATGCGTTCACGCCTCGCGACTGAAGTATCGCTCGATTATCCTGGCATCGCGGGAGCCTTCTTCGAGCAAGTCGCCATGCGCGTCGTCAGCCGGATACAGCTAGGCTGGCTGAGTCAACCCTCTGAGTCGGATACTGTCAACACACTGTCGACGGATCGCATCCTTCCGCGGTCATACTGGTCTTTAGCCAATAGGTTGTCGTCGTTACGTTCGGCCACTGAGCGTATCGAAGAGCAAGAGCGAAGCTTCACGGTACTGGTTTCAGGATTGCGGCTTGCAGCTATATCGGCGTGGTTACGTGAGTTGACGTTTTCGGTGGAGGCCCTTCCAGGAAAGGAAGAATGGCCGCTCCCCCTCGATGGTGAAGTCGCCGAAGTCTGGGCAATTGAAGAGAGAGGTTTTCTTTTCGATCGGCCTGATGGATCCGTTAGCGCTCTTACAGAGTTCTTCCAAAAAAAAATAGTCGAAGGGGCTTCGGAGCGGGCATTCGCAAGCATTACCCCACTCGGTTGGCTGGTTTTGTTGGCGGGGAGAATTGGTCTGATCAACGGATTAATGAGAAGACCGTTGATGAGCGAATGGAGCACTAGCCAAGTTGATCGCGCAAAAGCGCTGGCAACTAGCCTTGCGGCAATTGCATCTGCGACTGTTGAAGATGGAGACGGTGTCCATCCCGACTGGCCGTTTGAATGCGACCGCGCAGCCGTGCTTGCGCAATGGGCGACACCTTCGTTTGCTTCGAGCGCAGTCATCGTCAGCGAATTCGAGGCGAATATCGGCCTCAATCATACTTCTCGGATAGTCGGGCCGTGGAGACTTGATCCTGCGGATCGCAGCTTCACCGATTCAGTCGGAGGTAAGTGGGGCGTCGCACCTTGGCAGATTCTCTTGGGCGGAGGCGCAAAGCCAGAGCGGGTTACGATAGGCAGGCGAATCCTCAGCGTCTGGGATGAAACACGAGACGCGGAAGGAAACCTTTTACTCGTCGCCGCACGCGATGCACGGCTTGGTAGATTGCTAAACGAGGAGGCTTTCGCTCGTAAAGACTCACGAGGCGACGTTGCATCGGACACGCTACGAAGCCTTTCCGAAACGGCTAGCCGTGGCGTATTCGAGACTGGTATTCATACAACTGACAAGAAGTCTGAAATAGGTAGCCAAGCCGACAACACGCAAGAATCGCGTTCGTCGATCAATGAGCTACGCGCGACCAATAATGCGTTGTGGGGATCCGAGGAAACGTCCACTCCTTCCAGTTCATCGTCATTGGGTCAACGGACTGATTGGCGGACATTGCAGCAGAATACGTGGCAGTTGAGGCGGGCGAAGTCGCCTGGACACGTACGCATTGCCCTGATGCAGTGGGAGCTGGATGAGACCTATCATCATCCGGCAATCGACGCGGACAAATGGGACAAGAAATGGCCGCCACGGAGGGAACCAGTCGGGGGAATATCTAAGCCACTTTTACCCTTTGAAGTGAGCGCAATCGAATACCGTCGCAGACAGTTTCTAACTGAGGCCCTAACCGCATGCGAAAGCTTCAAGGTGGATGTTCTAGTACTCCCGGAGTACTCGGTCAGACCTGATACGGTCGGTTGGCTGAAAAACCAGCTGCAGCTAAGGACGGGGGCGCCCTCGATATTGGCCGGCACGTACAAGTTGCATGGCAGATCGTCAGATTTGAACTTCGAAAAGGTATATCGCGAGATTCTCGGTTTAGCCGAATATCAGAAGACGTTCGAATCGTCGGCGGTCGTCACGAAGGGAAGCAACGGAGGTTATATTTCTGGCGAGCACAGTGCGGTACTAACAATGCTATCGCCTTTGGAATTGGAGAACGGTGAACGAATTGTCTGCACCTTTTCGCGGCGTAAGAAGTATCCTTCCCTCGCCGCCGCCGAAGTCTTTAACCCTCCGCTGGAACTGCTGGACCCGCTCTTTTCGAGTTCAGGGCTGTTGCACGAATTGGAGCGTCGTTCCAAGGGGGGCCTTCGTTCTGCCACTTCAGAGGCGGTATCGGCAGCTGAAATACTCCATTACGTCGACAAACTGCGACATCTGGAATGTTTCGCAGAATTTGTGTGCTCAGAGCTGTTCTTGCCAATGAGCCTTGCCAACCATCAAACGCTCGCTGTAGAACTGCACAAACTAGCGCGTCGATTCGGTTCAAGAATTGACGAAGCGGCCGCGATGAAGCATGTACAGGACGACATAGCGAACGTTGCGAAATTTCTGGGTATCTCTGATACAACAGCGACGGTGAAGCGACGCTCAATTCTGCTGGTGCCGGCGATGACGACCAGATCGGCCGACTATTGGATCTTCGGCCAAGCCGCTTTGCTCGCCGGCGGGGCGACAACTGTCTTTTGCAACGCCGTCGATAGCCATTCGGTCGGAGGAAGTTGCTTCATTGGGCGAAATAGTTGGAATGGGGGCGGGCACAACGTCCACCGCGACACGAACATAACTCCTTATGCGGGGTGGTCAAAGGGTATTTATTACAACAGTCGCTCCGACGCTCTTGGCGATAGTGAGCAGGCGATGGTTATCGCCGACGTTGACCCGCTCTTTATGCATGAAGGCAAGCCAAGGCCGCAGGCGCTGGCTAATCCACTTCAGCTGGTTGCTTACTTGCCTATTGGAGTTGCCCCTGTAACTCAGGACACGTGGACACCGTTAGGTTGATGACGCCGCTGCTCGCCTGAACTCGCGAGGCGAGCGGTATTTCAGGGCTTTGTGCGGGTGGCGCTCATTGTAATGTTCAAACGCAATGGCCAGACGCGAGAGCGCCGTTGGCGCGTCGGGCTTGTCCATATAGGCGACGTAATTGTGCTTCATGGTCTTCACGAACGACTCAGCCATGCCATTGCTCTGCGGCGAACGTACGGGCGTGGTCAGCGGCTCCAGGCCCAGCTCGCGCGCGAAGCTGCGCGTGCGATGGTCGATGTAGGCCGAGCCGTTGTCCGTCAGCCATTCGATGGCCTGCGCCGTCTGCGTGGTGCCGAAGCGCTGCTCGACGGCCGCCAGCATCACGTCGCGCACCACGTCGCCGCTATGCCCGCCGGTCGTAGCAGCCCAGCTAATCGCTTCCCGGTCACAGCAATCCAGCGCGAACGTCACGCGCAGCGGCGTGCCATCGTCGCACCGGAACTCGAAGCCGTCCGAGCACCAGCGGGTATTGCTCCTATCCACGGCCACGCGACCGTCGTGCCGCCGCTTGTCTCGCCGCACGCCGGGACGACGCAGCAACAAATGGTGCTCACGCATGACCCGATACACGCGCTTGTGGTTGATGCACGGTGCGCCGACCATCTCGCGACTGCGGCGCAGCAGCGCCCAGATGCGCCGGTAGCCGTAGGTTGGCAGATGCGCCACGTGGCCATGGATTTCCTCGACCAGTTCCGTGTCGTCGGTGGGCTTGGCACGGCGACCGTCTTGCCAGTCAGACGAACGAGCCTGCTTCACTGCCACAACAGAGCGCGCCACGCCGAGAACTTCGCAGACCGTTTTCAATGGTCGTCCCCCGGCAGCAAGGGCGAGCGCGCAATCAGGTTTTTTGAACGGCCCCATTCCACGGCTTCCTTCAGGATTTCGACTTCCATTGTCTTTTTCCCGAGCAGCCGTTGCAGCTCCTTGATTTCCTTGATGGCTGCAGCCAACTCCGATGCGGGCACTACGGTTTCTCCCGCTTTCACCGCCGCCAGACTGCCTTCCTGGTATTGCTTGCGCCAGCCGAACACTTGGTTCGGGTTCACGCCGTGCCGCCGGGCCACGGCTGACACCGAGGCGCCCGGTGTCAGCGTCTCCTGCACGATGGCGATTTTTTCCTGCGCCGTTCGCCGACGACGGCGCTCCGGCTCGGTCAGAATTTCGATGGGTTCCACGTAATGACTAGGCTTACTGATAGGCACAAGACTATCCGTTATTTTAAGAGAGTCCTTGTGTCCTCAGATACGTGGGGCCGCTCCACCTATTGTGGAGGTTGACGAAAATAAATCGCCGAAATTCGGATCTGACTTGCACGACAGGCTAGCTTCGCTGGTCCCATCAAAAATCTGGAGCCGCATCGTTGAGCCTACAGTTCCGGGTATCAGGGAATTGAAGGAGTGCATTTCGGCACAACTCGCGGCTAAAGACAAGTGGACGGATCCGAAAAAAAGCCTAGCGGTGCCCTTCAACGAACGCTTTAGCCATTGGGAAAACTATTGGAACACAAATATCTTCGTTGGAATGCCGCCAGCGCTTGTGGACTGGCTGTGGGTGGAGAGCTCACCAGGCACTCAAGCATCCCGGGGAGTCGAGATTTTTGTTCCGGGGTACTCAGATGACGATCCATCGTCGGTGCCGACCGATCACTCCATCCAATAGCGCGCGACTTTTCTGGAACTAGAGGGAGAGCCCAGCATCGAAGCTGGGCTACCAAAAGCCATTCGATCCATTTCTCGCGAACGACCGATGTGTCGGGAAACCCCAGTTCAGTGCATTAAACGTCTCGCGCCAACAATTGACGTCGCCGCGAGACGTGAACGCCGACTGCCGTCTACAATGCCATCCGAACTCGTCGTCCGGGTAATGACACGATTTCCGTTTTTCCGGGCTTACGAGAAGCACCCTAGTCTCACAAATTCCGTTACCCGGTGTAGCCCCGTTGGGTAGGGCCTGCGTTTTTTCATCTCGCCAGGGTACCAGGTCTGGAAGAATGTTCATAACACCTTTTTCGCCGGGGGCGGTCGCAAATGCCGTGAAGAGAGGTCGTGGAAAGGAGACGCTTCGTCAAGGTACAAGCTTGCGCGGTAGTGATGCAAGCCTGCGCAGGCGCGGACTTAGTAAACTGAAAAACGCCGCAGACCGCGGACGCGTAGCGGTAGCCGCCACCAGGATCGACGATCGTGTCCTTGATCTTGCGGGCGTCCCTTGTAGAATCATTTCGACCTATGCCAACGACAACTTGAGCTTATGAATCCCGACTACACCTTAGACGCGTTGCCCACCGAGCTCGTCGAATACATCGAGCGTGCAGGAGAGGCTAGCCGTTTTCGACGGCGTGCCGTGCTCACGAACGGCAACGGCAAATGGGAACTACGTTGCTGCACTGTCGAATGGTTCTTTTGCGATGAGGAGATGCCCAGCGCTGCTTCCACTCACCAATATGAAAAAGCCGTGTTGTACGAGGACGTGCTTTCGGAAAGGCAATGCCTCGAATTCGTAACGGAACTGTCTAAGGGGATTGCCCAGTTTGGCGACTATAGACTAAAGCGAGAAGCACCACCTCAGTGGATCACTCAGATCGTGCCCTTTAACAATGCCCCGATGGGCGGGCAAATTCCCCCACCTGTGGGCACCTCAAAATCCCCCACCTAGAGACACGCGGAGCATGATGCTGGCGCGGTCTGGCAGGACGTTACCTTGCACCCCTCGAATGAAGA
>NZ_JAKLJA010000093.1 GCF_022213065.1 Paraburkholderia tagetis | reverse complement strand
GAATAGCACCGGAACCCATTTCTTCGCAAAATTCATCACAGAAAGGCAGGACCCCGAGACATTCGAGATGTTCCGACTGGGAACCTAGCCGAAAATGGGCTCGAATTCGGCACTCACGAGTTAGAGGCCAGTTCAAAAAGGCGAATTAGCGCGTTTGCGGGAGTTCCAGCAAACGAGCGAGCATGCGAGTTTCAGGAACGCTTCATGAAGCCACGAGCGAGTCCGTTCAAGGACCCAGCGGTATTTACCCAGACCGCTGCCATGTTCAGTGCGGCGCTTCGCGATCACCGGCTTGATGCCGAGATCACGCAAGCGCTCACGGTGCGACCCGGAGTCGTAGCCGCGATCGGCGTAGATTACTTTGGGCTTGCGAAGCGGTCGGTTGCGCGTGCCGCGAATCGGCGGTATCGCATCGACGAGCGGCAGTTGAGTGACGTCGTTGCGGTTTGCGCCGGTCAAGTTCGTGCTGACCGGCACGCCGTTGGCGTCAACGAGGATGTGATGTTTGGAACCCGGTCGCGCGCGATCCGTGGGGTTCGGCCCAGTTTTTCGCCCGCCCCAATAGCACGTACCGACGATGAATCGACCGCTGCATACGAGAGGTCTAACGGGCCTGATTCGCGCAGTTTGTCGAGCAGCAACCCGTGCAAAGTGTTCCAGACACCGACCTTCTGCCAGGCGTTTAGCCGACGCCAGCAGATCGCACCCGAGCCAAATCCCAACTGGGTTGGCAGTTAGTTCCAGCGTCTCCCGGTGCCTAACACGAACATGACGCCTTTGAGCGCAGCCCTGTGCGACACACGCGGTCGTCCGCGACGATCCTTTTTCCGGCACTTGGGCTGTGGCAGTAATGGTTCGATCAGTGTCCACAATTCGTCGTCAATGATCGGCGCTTGCATTCCCTCAGTCTCCGTTGCTGGATGGCCGAGGTTAACAGGTCGCCGCGAAAGTTAACAGCCCCTCTCAGGGTTTTTGAACTGGCCTCCAAAGCATTTTTTGGAATTCTGCCTCGGGAACCATTGCGTGCAGCCTGCCCGATCGAACGCGAGATGGAGGACGTCTCGCATCAGTGACGGCGGCGTCCCCAGCTACACCGCCCGTCATGGTCCAGGTTTCTCAGCAATTCAGCGCGACGACGTTCGCGGCGATAATGTCCGATCACGCCGATCATCGCGATCACCAGCGCGAACATCCCGACCACAATCCCCATCAATTTCATGCTCATGGTCGCCTCGTTTGCCACGTTCGATCTGGCACTGCCAACCCGTGCATGATTTCTTCAATCGCTTCGCCAACCGGCGATGACATCGTTCGTTCTCAATGCATCGCGATCGCCACACGTTCTCAGGAACCGTCAGGCCGGCGTCATCGTAGCGCTCGTCACCCACGTCATACAGCCAAGCCGATCCACAATCGTGCCCAGCACCGTTGACGGGATATTGGCGAACAACACGACAAAATCGGCGTAGCGGTCCGCTTGACCGGTGGAGATTTTTACGTCTAGGATCCCTGCGGTCAGGGGCAAAAGCAGTTGCCACAACACGACAATTCTCATGCTCCGAATTTCCGCGCGGACCTGGAGTTGGTACAGGCCCACTGCCGGAGTCTCCCCAAAGCTTGCTGTCATGGTGTCTTCTCGCCGGTATCCAGATTGCGTGTGCACCGCATGCTCACTCTCGCGGCACAAGCCGCTCCTTATTGCGTGTGCTGGCCACCGTTGATCGCGATATTCGCGCCAGTCACGAAGCCGGCATCTGCGGAGCACAGGTAGGCCACGAGGGCGGCCACTTCCTCGGGCTTGCCGAGGCGGCCAGCCGGAATCTGCGGCAGGATCTTGGTCTCCAGAATCTCCTGCGGAATCGCGGTGACCATCTTCGTCGACAGATAGCCCGGAGAGACGGTGTTCACCGTCACCCCCTTGCGGGCCACCTCCAGCGCCAGCGACTTGGTGAAGCCGTGCATGCCAGCCTTGGCGGCCGCATAGT
The DNA here is from genome assembly GCF_022213065.1 of Paraburkholderia tagetis. Lineage (GTDB taxonomy): Bacteria > Pseudomonadota > Gammaproteobacteria > Burkholderiales > Burkholderiaceae > Paraburkholderia > Paraburkholderia tagetis. The sequence continues at coordinate 6,092 of NZ_JAKLJA010000093.1, read as the reverse complement.
TGGTCTGGCCCACCGAGCCCTTCGAGCCGTTGACCGAAGAGATGTTGATGATGCGTCCCCAGCCGCGCTCCACCATGCCTTCGCAGATGGGTTTTGACATGTTGAAGACGGAATCCAGATTGGTGCAGATAACCGCGTCCCAGTTCATCTTGTCCAGCTTGCGAAGCGTTACGTCGCGGGTAATCCCCGCATTGTTCACGAGAATGTCGATCGGCCCGACATCGTGCTGGATTTTCGCGACGCAATGCTGGCACGAGTCGTAATCGGCAACATTGACAGCGTAGGCGTAGAACGCGCGGCCCTCGGACTTCATTTTGTTTAGCCAGGAATCGACGCCCGAGTTGTTCGGCGAGTGGGTGACAACCACCCTGTAACCCGCGTCATGAAGTCGAATGCTGATCGCCTCACCGAGCCCCCCCATGCCACCCGTTACCAGTGCAATTCTGTTCGTCATCCTACATATCCTTGAGTTGACTATAAATATAATTGGACTACCCGTTGACGAGCCCTCCTCTGCGTCGCGGCGCTACATCTTGTGCAGCAGCGTCACCAGGATTAGCCCCACCGCGACGTGCGGGCCGCAATATCGAGGTCAATGCCGAGTGGCAGCCGTTGATTGTGCTGACAGTAAGCGAGGTCCGTCCCGTCGGGACTTAGCAGGCTGCGTCATGCCATTTCGCGTTCTGGCGACGCCTTGTCAGCCCGACTGGCGTGGGTGTTTGCCAGCTTGTTGTTCCATGCCAATGCAGCACGACTTCAACGGCGCGTTGCGCGGTCTCGATCGCATGACTGCGGGCAGCGCGCATCGCTTCAATCGCGATACTGGCGATCGACAACACAGAATTCGTCGCAGGGACCATCGCTCCGGAGCCGGCTGGCGGATGCTTCGCGACTTGAGCCAGCCACTCATTCGACTTCTTGTCGAAGTGCCCGAACTGCGCGGTCGCGACCTTCGTCCAATCGGACTGCGCGCTCGCGACAATATCGAACAGGTGGTGATCATACGACGCGGCTTTCCCGACGGCTTGCTGTGACAGCTTCCATTTCTGCGTAAAAAACGCCACAGGGTTGGTGCTGTCAGCCGCGTTGTTGAGGTCGTCCTCCCACTCTGCGAGCACTGCTCGGGTAAGCTGAGCGTTGAGATCGGCCACGGCCTCGAAAGCGCCGAGCGTCGCATCGGCTGCGGCAAACCACGTCTCGACAAGAGGCCCGTGAAAAGCCATATATTCCTCAGGCGAGAACACAGTCATCGCTCATTCTCCATTTTTAGTAATGCTAAAAAATGAAATGGTATGCGAACGTGCCTCGAATGAAGGATCTACCATTCACCCAACCAATCAGACGCATCCCTGACGTTTAGAGTACATACTCTAATGTATCAATTTGACAATCTTGTGGCCGCCCTGTCAACAGGAGAATTGACTAAATGGCCTCGGTCGTTCTCCGGTTGCCGTTTTTAAATCAGGATATCTAATTAAAAATGGCGGCGTCGTAACCATCAGCCAGAGCGCACAAAAACTGGCGCAAACGCAGGCGCGCTCGTATGGTCAGCGCACCATACCGCCCGGCGCTTCAAACTGTCGGCGCTGACGTTGTCCGATAGCTTTACGGGGATGACGGTCGTCGTCGCGGCATCAGCCATGCCAATGCAATATGGCATGGCTGATCGACTCGATATCCATAGCCGGGAACCCTCGACGAGAATACTGGCGTATCGGCTTCGAGTACGCCTGCATGAGATGCTCAGCCGTTGTTTGGCACCGGTAGTCGGCTCAAGCGCATCACCGGGCACCTGACTCAGCAGCGCGCTCTCCGGCTACCACCAAGGCTCCGAATGCGCTGGGTCGCAAGATCTTACCTACCCCGGTAAGTTGGGGCAATAATTGACCGGCGCCGTATCACCTGAACGAAGCAACTTGTTGTTCATGCAGAACAGCGAGTTCCGTGCAACCGAGTTCCAGCTGATCAGGCGCATTCGTGATGAGTATCAGCGTGGCAAGCTCGTGAGGATTGCAAATTTTTCCTCCCCAATCGTTAAAGGATGCTGCGGCTATCAAAGGCTTTCACGACGACACGGCAGTCGGCCAGGACAAGCAGTCGCGGGGTATGCCCCCGCGCAAGAGCCGAAACACGCTTCCCGGGAGCGCGTGTCGTTGAGACAGCTGGTCGCCAGCCTGTGAAGCTCAACTGGGATTCCAGTTGAATGCTAACTGGATGTCTTGCAGAACAAATCTATCGTTTACCCTGGGATTGACCCGAAGTCTTTGTAATTTTCGGCATCCGGTTTCGACCGGTTCGGGAGGCGCCAGGCGCCGCACTCCCCTTACCTGCGGACTGAGGCGACTGGGCGGGGCCGGTCAAGTGCAGTGCGCACGAAATCCTCACAATAATCGCTTAGCGCATCGGAAGCCGCTGCGGCGGCAGTTTCGTCCCCCTTCGCAACCGCGCGCGCAAGTTCGGCATGCAGCCGGGATGACTGGATGAAATCGGCCTCGGAAGCGCTATGGGCGTACCAGAAACGGCGCATTAGCGCCTCCATCGAGTTAATGGCGTTATAAGCGAAACTGTTGTGCGCACAAGCGGCGAACAGGTCGTGAAACGTCTTGTCAGCGCTCATGAGCGCAGCCGTATCCCTCGCGGCTGCGGCCTCCTGAAACGCGCGAGCAACTTGCCGCAACTCGAGGCGCTCTTCGTCGCTGGCGCGCATGGCGCCCATCCGGGCGATGAAACGGGATATCTCGCGCCGAAGTTCGAGCAGGCGCAGTTGATCCGACACGCTAATCTCAGATACCACGATCCCGCGGCGCGGAAGAATGGTCACCAGGCCTTCACGAGCCAGGCGCTGTAACGCTTCCCCGACGGGCGTGCGGCTGACCCCGAGCCGTTTGCCCAATTCGGGTTCGGAGAGCAAAGCTCCGGGAGGGAACTCCAGGGTGACGATCATCGACTCCAGTTGCTCATACACCCTGTCGACCAGATTCCCGGACAGCTTGGGATCCGGCCGAATTGTTCGCGTCTGCGTTCGTGGCATAACTAGCGCCTCGTTGGGAATTCTGTACGGTCCGTTTGCCCGCCGCGCCTGGTCCATGCGCAGAAAAAACATCCGCCCGGCTTACCTGGTCGCCCGGCCAAACAGCCGCGGGCCCAATGTAAATGGTTCGGTGCTGAAGACAGTCACGCTCGCCATCTCCGGATGCATCGGGTTCAGCAGCAGATTGAAATCACTTGGACAGACGTAGTCCGTATTGAAAGTGTCACCGTTGCGACAATAAATGTGTCACTCCATGGCATCCGGAGTCATAGAGGACGGCAAAGTCTTGCTGGGCTGTGGGTTCGGCCGTCGCGAAATAAATGTGCCACCGAACAGCGTCAGGATGTCCCGTGCCGCCGCATCGTCTGCCTGAAACTCCCCACTGTTCGGGCTTACCTGCCGTCGGAGACTTTTCAATGTCAAAACGGCATGAATTCGAAATCTGGCTCGACGGGCACGAGCCTGCAACGTTTCAGCCAAAGCTTCAGATTTTTGATATCTTCGAATGCGACGAGATCTTGCTCAAGGGTCTGGATGTTCAGTTGAAGCTGCTTGAGATCGCCAGCGAGGTTGTGCAGGACCGTATCCGGGGAAACGGGTTCAAACGGGTCGATTCCGTAGGCGTAACGAAAGGCCGACTCGACGTGGAGGATCTCCTGGTCGAGTTCGCGGATCTGTTCCTTCAGGACTACGTTGTAATGTTTCAGTCGCTCCTCACTCATGCTGTTCAGGGCATGCTGATCGATATGCTCGAGCTCCAGTTGCAGCTCCAGCAACTGCAGCAGGTCGTTTTTCTGGTAGGCCTCGTTGACCCGCTGCATCAGCCGGGTTTTCCGCTCTCGCTCCTGCGCATCGGTTTCGCGATCCGGATGCAGCTCGCTGGCGAGTTTTCGGTAGACCTCGCGAATGGACAGGTTGATCTTTGCCTGCTGTTCCTGTGCCCGAGCTTCGGCGGCCTGCTGTCGCGATGATTTCTTCCGCTTTGCGCGTCGGGCATCCCGCTCTGCATTCTGGGCATCCCGTTCCGTCTGGGCTTGCCGGAAATGGGTCTCAGCACGTTGCAGCAGGTCTTCCGGCGAACTCAGGTCCAGATCGTCCCCCAGATCGACACCGAACACCGTCTCGAACATGAACTTCATCCCGTCGACCTCTTCGGCCACCTGGCTGTCGTAGCTGGTAGGGCTGTATTTGTCATAGATGGCTTTCAGCTCTTTTCCTTCATCATTGTCTTCGTCGATCAAGTCTCCGGCCAGATCAAGGATCACTGGCGCAACCTTACGGCGCTCGGCTTTGGTCAGTCGTTCGTAGGCACGGTCCAGGCAATGCACCATCCGGATCTGGAATGCGAACGATTTCTGCTCAAGTGGGAGAAGCTCGTTGACGTACTGCTGCTGGAAGGCAGGCTTAACCGTTTCCCAGTCGCGCAAGCGCTTGCGTCGTTTCCCGATCTTCCCGATCAGCGAGTTGAACGTCTTCTGGGCTTTCGACAGGGCCGACGTGTTGTGATCGGGCGCAATGCTGACAGATCGCGATGTTCTGGACATGGGGAAATCCGCTGAAGGCGGGGAGAAAGTCAACGACGGCGCCCATTTTACCCGACGCAGGGCCACGCGCACCGGGATGCCGAACGGTCCAGAAGCGAAATTACATGAGACTGTGTCGCTAACCCGGATTAGCGAGACAGCTGCGTTTCCTGTTCAAAGATGCCGCAGGACAAACAAGTCACTCCGACCGACACGTTGTTGCCTATACTGAAGAGGTGCCGAATGCTTCCACGCCATCGTCGTTTCCCGGCCACCTCCCCTCTGAAGTTTTCCAGGTTTTTCCTGAAAATGTGCCGTTCCACATGTCTATTAAGAGGTGAGTAGACCCGGGGAGTTGCGCCCCGAGTCTCTCGCAGAACCGAACGTGAGTCTCTCGACTCATTCGGCTCCCGTTATCCAACCGCTACCCCAACGACACGCCAGTGGACAAACAACCGCGGGTGGACGCGCTTCATCTTACGTAGCCATTCCGCACTACGTCGCTTGTGCTGCCGCAACCCCTTGTACTTTCGTCGAGCCCACCGCATAAGCCGTAGGTCGATGTAGCCGAAGAGGCTGTGCATCGCCGTCCGATAGAACGCCCCATAGTAGTTCCACCACCCTTGTATCGTCGTGTTGCATTGCTGCGCAAGTTCATCCAGCGTCGCCGGTGTTCGTCGATGCATGCGCCAACTCCGCACGACCTGTCTCATCCGCTTTAAGGCATCATTGCTCACCGCCGGCAGAAAACTAGTAAATAACCGTCGATGTTTGCTCAATGCCCGTCTCGGTCTGAACGTAAAACCGAGGAACGTAAACTGCACGTTCGGATAAGTGCCAGTGCGCTTACCGTCCTTGCAATACACGATCTTAGACTTCTCCGGATGCATCGTCAGACCACACTCTGCCAGCCGCACTTCAATCGCTTGCATCACGGCTTGTGCCTGCGCCAGACTGCGGCAGTGAACCACCGCGTCGTCGGCGTAGCGCGCAAAGGGAGACTGCGGCCATGTCCGCTGCATCCAGCTATCGAACGCATAGTGCATAAACAGATTCATCAAGATCGGGCTGACCACACCGCCCTGGGGTGTACCCCGCATCCGGGGCAGACTCGCCCCCTCCGCAGTTTCGAACGGAGCAGTCAGCCACCGCTCGATGTACAGCAGGATCCAGCCTTCCTTGATGTGGTGTCGCACCGCCTTTAACAACAACGCATGATCAATCTGGTCGAATGCCGCCTTGATGTCAAACTCAACAACCCAGTCATATTTCCAGCAACGCGTACGCGTCACGGCAATCGCCTGTTTCGCCGACTTGCCCGGCCGATAACCATAAGAATCGTCATGGAATATCGGGTCAAGTGTCGGCTCGATCATCAGTTTGACCACACTTTGCGCCACGCGATCAGATACGGTGGGGACGGTCAGTGCGAACTGCACAAGTGCTCAACGAGCATTTGGGATGGGCTGAGATCCGTCATCCATTTCATCCCCTCAGGGGCCAACGCTTTTCCGTGCTGAAGGCGCGCCGCGTCGCAG
>NZ_JAKLJA010000092.1 GCF_022213065.1 Paraburkholderia tagetis | reverse complement strand
AGCCGGTCTGGCGGCTGATGTTAAAGCGCCGGCACAACTCGCTGAACGGCAGGTCCTGTGCCGCGGCCAAGCTGACAAATTCCTGTCTGAGGCTCATGGTGTCTTTTACGTTCCAGGGCATGGTTGGATCCGGGCGTTGGACTGCCCGAAAGTGTCAACCATGTCCTCGTACACCTGTCAGCTATGTCTCCAGTCTGTACACAGCGGCAAAGAAAAGTAGGCAAAAGAAAGCCGCTCAAACCGCTAGTGTGACGCCGTCCACCACTTGCCCGTGATCGGAGCGGTTCCGGAGCGTCTGTCGCCACGCGCCGTACAACGGAGTGACCAAGGGCTCATTCCTCCGGCGGCGCTGCGCGCGCCGTGGGGCATAATCAAAAACCAGAGGAATGCATACGAATCGATGCAGTGCATGCGCATTCGAGTACCCAGGCAGCACGCCTGGTTTCCCCTGCATACCCGACCGCTGCGCGCGTAGCGAGCAGCGGGATGTGCGGGCCCTTTGTCACTATGTTTGAAGGTGCGGGGTGACGGATGCCCCGGAACCACTTCGATATAAGGCAAGTGGTCCACTGCGTCACACTGGCGGTGTGAGCCGCTTTCTTTTGCCTACTTTTCTTTGCGGCTGCAAAGAAAAGTAGGTGCCGCCCCGCACAGGGGCAACGCTTGCAGACCGACACGAAAACAAGGAAACGCGAAAAAGAAACGCGAAAAAGCAAAAAAGCAAACGCCTCAAAAACCCCTCCGAACCGTAACCGTAGCCCCCGTGCTATGCGAATGCAAAATAGCGAGCCGCGCGGTAGCAGAAAACACCCAATCATCGACACTCAACGACAGCCGCCGCTGCGGTTGCGCACCAATTATCAACGTGGCATTCGGAAACTCGCGCAGCGCAAGCGTCGGCGCCGTCGAAGCGCCCATCTGGCTCCAGGTGGATGTTTGCCGACGCTGCACCGTTCCGGACGCGGGACCGGCATCCCCGCCACCGAACCGAAAATCGCCAAACCGAAAATCATGAGCGAGCTGCACGCTATAGAAGTCCGGCAGTTGCACATCGAAGGGCGTGCGCTGCCCGGCCTGATACTGAAATTCGTAGCGATGCAGATAGCTTTGCGGCCCCGGAATGGGCGGGACGACCTCCACGGGCAGCGGCGCGATACTGGCGATCGTCATGGCCTCGGGCGCACTCGCGAGGGGGCCGTCCGCGAGCGCATAACCGCTCAGCAGAAAACAGACCACGCCGACAATCCTTTCGTTCAGGCACGTCATGAACATGCCTCCATTGCGGGCCGCGCAGGCAAGGAATGGAAACGTCGCGCCACCGAATGTTGCGTCCGAACCGACCGCCTTCGCCGGGTGGCTTGCACTCAAACATTCTAGTCAGTCAATCGCGGCTTGCGATTCCAATGTCTGCGCCCGTGTATGCGCAAGCGCACGGATGGCGGGAAGGCCAATTGCGCACCATGCGCACCAACCTCGCGGCACGCGGTTGCACCGCTGGCGGTCTGCCGCTATCGGTTGTCAGTTTTGAGCTATATGACTTGATCCTGACGCGTGAATACTACGCCGGTCAAGAATGAAACTCGGCGGGCCGGGAATGAGAAAGCATGTGGATGGCGCGGCAATGGTCATCATGGTGACGCTGTGCCTGATCTGGGGTTTTCAGCAGGTGACCATCAAGGCGGTGGCCGGCGATATCGCGACCATGATGCAGGTGGGTGTGCGCTCGGGCGGCGCGGCGGTGCTCGTCTGGCTGTTCAACCGCTTCGTGACGCGCGAGCGCTGGCTGCCCGGTATCGCGCTGCGCTCCGGGCTCGTGGTGGGCGTGCTGTTCGCGCTCGAATTCCTGTTTGTCGCCGAAGCGCTGCGCTGGACCCATGCCTCTCATGTGGCCGTGCTGCTCTACACCGCGCCCATGTTCGCGGCCATCGGCCTGCATCTGAAACTGCCCGACGAGCGTCTCGCCCGACTCCAGTGGGGCGGCATCGGCCTCGCGTTCACGGGCATCGCCGTCGCGTTTCTGGGGCCGGCGCTCGTGGGCGGGGGCCGAGTGGCGGGCGGCAACTGGATGTTCGGCGACTTCATGGCCCTGTGCGGCGGCGTGGCATGGGGCATGACCACGGTGATCGTGCGCACCACCCGCCTGAGCGAGGCGCCCCCCACGCAGACGCTTTTCTATCAGCTCGCGTGCGCCTTCCTCCTGCTCTTGCCGTTGGCTTTCGCCACGGGCCAGACCACGTTTCGCGGCACGCCGCTTGCTCTCGCGAGCCTGGCGTTCCAGACCGTCGTGGTGGCCTTCGTGAGCTATCTGGTCTGGTTCTGGCTGCTGCGCCGCTATTTTGCCGCGCGCCTTGGCGTGCTCTCGTTCATGACGCCGCTGTTTGGCGTGGCGATGGGCGTGCTGCTGCTGCGCGAGCATGTCGATGCGGCGTTTCTCGCGGGTTCGGCGCTCGTGCTTGCGGGTCTTGTGATCGTGAACAGCCAGGCGTGGCTGCGCCAGGTGTTCGTGCGTGGCGCCCGCGCCGAGGGCGGCGCAGGGGTTTGAGCCGTTCGAGCGCTTTGAGCGGCGCCGCCTGGCGCGCGCTATGCCGAAATCGTCATCGCCGTTGCATCGTTCGAACAAGACGGCCAGACGGGCGAGACCTACGATTGTCGGCATGAAAACCCTCACCGTAATCGACTCCCATACCGGCGGCGAACCCACGCGGCTCGTGACCGAAGGCGGCCCCGAACTGGGCCGCGGCCCGCTCGCCGAGCGGCTCGATATCTTCCGCCGCGACTTCGACCGCGTGCGCGCCGGCATCGTCAACGAGCCGCGCGGCTCGGACGTGATGGTCGGCGCACTGCTTTGCGAACCGCACGACCCCGCTTGCTCGGCGGGCGTGATCTTCTTCAACAACGTGGGCTTTCTCGGCATGTGCGGGCACGGCACGATCGGTCTGGTCGTTTCGCTCGCGCATCTGGGGCGCATCGCGCCGGGCGTGCACCGCATCGAAACGCCGGTGGGCGTGGTCGAGGCCGAATTGCACGCCGACCGCAGCGTGACGGTGCGCAATGTGCCCGCGTACCGCTACCGCCAGGGCGTGCCGCTCGACGTGCCCTGCCTCGGCCGCATTCACGGCGACATCGCCTGGGGCGGCAACTGGTTCTTCCTCGTCTCCGACCACGGCCAGCAACTCGAATTCGCCAATGTGGAGTCGCTCACGGAAACCTCGTGGGCCATCCGCCAGGCGCTCGAAGCCAACGGCATCACGGGCGAAGGCGGCGCGCAGATCGACCATATCGAGCTATTTGCCCATTCCGATAAGCCCGGCATCGACAGCCGCAACTTCGTGCTGTGCCCCGGCAAGGCTTACGACCGCTCGCCATGCGGCACGGGCACGAGCGCGAAGATCGCGTGTCTCGCCGCCGATGGCCTGCTCGCGCCGGGCGCGACGTGGCGCCAGGAGAGCATCGTGGGCAGCGTGTTCGAGGCGCAATACGAAAACGGTGCGGATCTCGCGCCCGGCTACGTGCGTCCGAGCATTCGCGGCACGGCGCACGTGAGCGCGGAAGCCAAACTGATCTTCGGCGACGACGATCCTTTTGCCTGGGGCATTCGCGCGTGACGCAGTCGATGGGTTCCTGTCCCGATGTGATCGTGGTGGGCGCGGGCATCGTGGGCGCGGCGTGCGCATACGAGCTTGCGCAGCAGGGCGCCGACGTGCTCGTGCTCGATTGCGCGGGCGTCGGCAGCGGCGTGAGCGCGGCGGGCATGGGGCACCTCGTGGTGATGGACGATTCGCCCGCGGAGTTCGCACTTTCGGCGTGGTCGCGCGAGCTATGGCTCGATCTCGCGCCGCGCCTCACCGCGCGCGAGGCGTTCGTGCGTTGCGGCACGCTGTGGGTGGCCGCCGACGACGAGGAATACGCACTCGCGCAATCACGCCAGCAGGCGCTTGCGAGCCAGGGCGTGGCGTGCTCGATGCTCGACGCGCAACAGGTGCGCGAGGCGGAGCCCGCATTGCGCAAGGACTTGCGCGGCGGCATGGTCATTCCCGACGACGCCGTGGTCTACGCGCCGGCTGTCGCCGAGTGGCTGCTCGCGCAGCCGGTGAAAGGGCGCATCGCGTGCCGGCTGCAGACGCGTGTTGCGCGCCTCGCCCGCGCGGGCGTGGTGCTGGCCGATGGCGAGACGCTTGCGGCGGGCGCCGTGCTGCTCGCCAACGGTTTGCAGACCGTCGAACTGCTGCCCGGCTTGCCGATGCAGGCGAAGAAGGGGCATCTGCTTATCACCGACCGCTACCCGGGCACGGTGCGCCACCAGATTCTCGAACTGGGCTATATCAAGAGCGCGCACAACGCGACCGGCACCTCGGTGGCGTTCAATGTGCAGCCGCGCCCCACGGGGCAATTGCTGATCGGCTCGTCGCGCCAGTTCGACAGCCTCGACCCCGCCGTGGAGCCGGCGATTCTCGCGCGCATGCTGCGCCGCGCCGCCGAGTATCTGCCTGAGCTGCCGTCGCTCAACGCGATTCGCGCGTGGACGGGCTTTCGGCCCGCGACCCATGATGGCCTGCCGCTCATCGGCCCCGCTGCGCAGTTTGCTGAAGTGTTTGCCGAAGCGCTTACCGAATCGTTTTCCAAACAGTTTGCCGGCGACGCGTGCCATCGCTCGACCTGGCTCGCCACGGGACACGAAGGGCTGGGCGTGACCACGGCGCTGGCCACGGGCAAGCTGATCGCCGCGCAGATGCTCGGCACGCCGGATGGGCTGAAGATCGACGCCAGCCCGTATTTGCCGGCGCGATTTGCGACACATGCAGCGACGACGGGAGCCTCACATGCCTGAGACGATCACCCTCAACGTGGATGGTCGCAGCGTCAGCGTCGCGCGGGGCAGCTCGGTCGTGGCAGCCGTTGCGCTTGCAACGGGTTCGGCTGGCGTGGTCACGCGCCGCTCCGTGAGTGGCGCTTTGCGCGGGCCGCTGTGCGGCATGGGCGTGTGCCAGGAGTGCCGCGTGACGATCGACGGCGTGCGGCATCGGCTGGCGTGCCAGACTCTCTGCGCGGACGGCATGGAAGTGGTCACGGGGAGCCTCGCCGCATGAAGTTCGATATCCTGATTATTGGCGCGGGCCCCGCGGGACTGAACGCGGCGCGCGTGGCGGCGCAAGCGGGTGCGCAGGTCGGCATCGTCGACGACAACGCCTTGCCGGGTGGCCAGATCTGGCGTCAGGGCCCGCAGCATCCGCCGACGGGCCGCGCGCGCGAGGCCATCGAAGCGCTCGCGATGCCCCACATCTCGCGCATGAGCGGCACGCGCGTCGTGCAGGCCACCGGCGCGCGGCAATTGCTGCTTGAAGACGCGGCGTGCGGCTACACGGTCGACTACGGCAAGCTCATCATTGCGACCGGCGCGCGCGAACGCTTCCTGCCGTATCCGGGCTGGACGCTGCCCGGTGTAACGGGCGCGGGCGGTTTGCAGGCGCTCGTGAAGGGCGGCATGCCGGTGCGCGGCGAACGTATCGTGATCGCGGGGACGGGGCCGCTCCTGTGGGCCGCCGCCGTCACGGCGCGCGAGCATGGCGCACAGGTGGCGGCGATCGTCGAGCAGGCGCCGCCGCATGCGGTGCGCCAGTTCGCGGCCGCGCTCGTGGCGACGCCCGCGAAGCTCATGCAGGCGGCGCGCATGCGCTTCGATCTGCGCGCCACGCCGTACCTGTGCGGCGCGCATGTGGTGGCGGCGGGCGGCGAGACGCAACTCACCCACGTGCGTATTCGCAGGGGCGTCGGGGACCTGAGCATCGATTGCGAGCGCCTTGCCTGTGCTTATGGACTGGTGCCGAATACGCTCGTGGGCGCGGCGCTCGGGTGCGGGATCGACGAAGCGCAGGGCGTGGCCGCGATTGCCGTCGACGACTTGCAGGCGACCTCGTTGCCTGACGTCTACGCGGCGGGCGAATGCACGGGTGTGGGCGGCATGGAACTGGCGGCCGTGGAAGGCCGCATCGCGGCGCACGCGGCCTTGGGCGATGAGGCGCAGGCGCGCGGGCTGTTCGCGCAACGCGCGCGCTACCGGCGTTTTGCTGGGCGCATGCACGAAGCGTTCGCGCTCGATCCGCAATTGCGCACACTTGCCGAGCCCGATACGGTGCTGTGCCGTTGCGAGGACGTGCGCTTCGGCGACGCCGCACAGTACGGCTCATGGCGCGACGCGAAGTTGCAGACGCGCTGCGGCATGGGGCCGTGCCAGGGCAAGATCTGCGGCGAAGCGGCGGCATTCTGCTTCGGCTGGCCGCGTAGTGGAGCGGGCGGCCAGCGCCCGCCGTTCTCGCCCGCGCGCATCGGCACATTGCTCGAAGTGCAGGACGAGGCATAAGCGGCGCCCGGCGTGGATTCGCCCGGCGTGGATTCGCAAGCTCGCATGGCAAGGGCATAATCGAGCGAATCCCGACTCGACACGCTTCGCAATGCCCGCTCTGGTCCTGCCCGCCGCCCACGAAAACACGACGCTGCCGCAGATGGTGGCGCATTTCTCGCTGCTCGAGCCGCTTTTCGACGCCATGCCCGACGTGGTCTTCTTCGTGAAGGACCACGAGGCGCGCTATGTGATCGCCAATCTCACGCTTGCCGCGCGCTGCGGCTTCAAGGACAAGCGCGCACTGCTCGGCAAGACCGCGGAAGAGGTGTTCCCGAGGCGCTTCGGCCGCATCTACACGGAGCAGGACGAAGCCGTCGTGCGCCTGAACAGCCGGCTCATCGACCAGCTCGAATTGCATCTTTATCCGGGGCGCCAGCCGGGCTGGTGCCTCACCTCGAAGGTGCCGCTGCACGACGCGCAAGGGCGCGTGCTGGGCGTGGCCGGCATCTCGCGCGATTTGCAGGCGGCCGAGGGCACGCACCCCGCGTATCAGCGCCTCGCCATCGCCGCGAAATACATCCAGGACAACTATGCGCAGCCGCTCAAGCTCTCGCATCTGGCGACGCTGATCGACATGTCGGTGGCGCAGATCGAGCGCTACTTCCACAAGATCTTCCATCTCACGCCGCGCCAGATGCTGCTGAAGACGCGGCTCGACGCCGCCTCCGAACTGCTTGCCAGCGACCTCAGCATCACCGACGTCGCCACGCGCTGCGGCTATAACGACCACAGCGCGTTTACGCGGCAATTCAAGGCCACGGTGGGGCTCACGCCAAGCCAATACCGCGCGTTGCTGCATCCGCAACCCGGCGACGCCGATTCCACCGGCGCGTAGGGGCACGGGTCGCGCACGGAGGCCGCTCGCGGGCCTTGCGCATGGCGTTCAAGCAAGTTTCGCGCGCGAATCCAGGGTGTGATTCCTTGACTCACGACGGCACTGGCGGCGGCACGTCGCCGTAGCATCGTACGCAGTCCTGGTGCTGCCTCGGCCTTCCCTTTGTAGCCCCCTGTCGTCGGCCCTTTGCGACCGCCTTTTTGTCGAAAGTCAAAGCGGCGCGGATATCCGCGTGCTTTCTGCGCGCCGGATCAACCGTCAAACCGGTTTTAAGAATTTTCGTGTATCAGGCGAAAATTTTCCTTCCCAAGATAGATATGCGGGCGGTGCCGGCTGCCGCCCGTGCATCGCAGATGCCTGTCGAAGTTTATCCAGCTTGCCCCCGCGTTTCGGGTCCGTCCTGTTTCGACAGCGGAAAAGGCATGAGGTATCGGCAAGATAAATTTGTTCTGGGGAGAGGGAATGGCGGAATCCGGCCGTGTTGTTAGATTAGTGACGGGGCGGCAGTCGGCGCATCTGAAGATCATCCTCAAGCCCCGCAAGTACGAGCGTGATGATCGCAAGGAGCGGCGCGCGCCCGAACTGTCGGTGGGCGAATGGGAAGTGCGCGAAGAGGTCTGCCAGCCATACAGGATCAGGGCAGTCGTCACGTCCGCGCAGCCGGTTCCGCGCCGGGATATCCTGGGCCAGTTCGCGAAGTTCAGGTTCCAGGTGGACGAGGAAGCGGTCGTTCGCAAGTTCGAGGGGTTTGTTTCCCGCTTCGATTCGGTGTCGAAGTCCCGTGATGGCTGCATCTACCGCGTCGAAATCCGCCAGCACCTAGCAAAGCTCGATGGTCCCAGCAACTGTGCGACCTACCAGAACAAAACGTCAGCCGACATCATCGAGGA
>NZ_JAKLJA010000091.1 GCF_022213065.1 Paraburkholderia tagetis | reverse complement strand
ACCGGCCTTCTTTACGCCCCTCGTGTCCCGCGCTTCGCGCGGTGAAGTTCAAAAAATCGTTCCCGACGTTCGCGAGATAAACGCCTCCCGCTAAAACTCAAATAGTTCGGGACGTAACACCTGATGGCCTTCCTCCGCACACTGTAGCCGAATGATATGTGCTGTTCGATTTCCGCAAGGACGCTGCCTTGGCCTCGTTGGTAGTCGAGCAGCACATATTTTTTACCATGTCATACTTGTTGTTATGGGCTCGAGCCCATAACAACGAAAAAGGCCGGGTGGAACGCGCAATACGTTTCGTACGATCCTCATTCTTTGCAGCCCGCAAGTTCACCGACATTGATGACCTGAACGCACAGGCCGCGCAGTGGTGCGCCACGGTGGCCGCTGATCGTCCGTGCCCCGATGAGCCTGATATTACCGTACGTGAAGCCTTCGAGCGGGAAAAAGGCAGTCTGCTCGCACTGCCTGTCACGGATCGGCGTTATAGAGCCAATCCGTGATCGGCGTAGTGAAGCCACCTGAGGATCGGCGTATTGAAGCCAGTGCATGATCGGCGTAATGGAGCCACTCCATGATCGCCGTAAAGAAGCCACCTGATCCTCAGCGCGCAGGGCCCAGCAGTTCCATGTAAGCGCACGGTTCGAACTTTCACAGTCGGTACGCTTCGTTCTTTTTGAACGGAGCGCCCATGACCAACCGGAGGTTCGAATTGTTTGAGTATCGACACATCATCGTGCGCATGCGACGAGGTGATTCCGATCGCGACATCGCGCGCAGGCGACTGATGGGCAGGAACAAGTTGGCGGTCTTCCGGCAGGAAGCCCAAACGCGCGGCTGGCTCGATCCGGCAAACCCGATGCCGGACGACGCCGAGATTGCTGGCGTCTTCAGCCAGATCCCCAGGCATGTGCCGCGCACCTGTGTCTCGAGCGTGGAACCGTTCCGCGAGCAGATTCGCGGCTGGCTCGCCGCCGGCGTGCAGGGCACGACGATTCACGCTGCCCTGCAACGCAATCATGGCTACACCGGCAGCTACTCTGCGGTGCGGCGCATGGTGGGCCACCTTGCTGCTGAGCGCGGCGTGAGCGCGACGACGATCCTTGACTTCGAGATTGCCGACGCCGCACAGGTGGACTTCGGCGCTGGCCCGGCCCTGACGGTAGATGGCGTGGAACTCAAGACGTGGATCTTCGTCATGACGCTGTGCTGGTCGCGGCATCAGTACGCCGAGATTGTTCTGGATCAAACAGTCGAGACGTGGCTCGCGTGCCACCGGCGCGCCTTCGAATGGTTCGGTGGCTGCCCTGGCCGGGTCATCATCGACAACGCCAAGTGCGCGATCATCAAGGCGTGCCGGTACGATCCAGCCGTGCAACGCTCCTACGCCGCCCTTGCAGAAGCATACGGCTTCAAGATCGATGCCTGCCCACCGCGCGATCCCCAGAAGAAAGGCGTCGTTGAGTCGGGCGTCAAATATGTCAAGAAGTCCTTCGTTCCGTTGCGCGAGTTCCGCGATCGCACGGATGCCAACCGGCAATTACGCGAATGGGTCATGCAGGAGGCGGGAATCCGAACCCACGGTACCACGCAGGAGCAGCCGCTCATGCGCTTCGCGATCGAGAAGCCGCTGCTTGTGTTGCTGCCCGCCGTGCCCCCAGTGCTCTCGGTCTGGGAGAACGTGACGCTTCACCGCGACGGCCATGTGTTCTACCGGTACGCACGGTACTCGGCACCGTACGCGCTGGTCGGCAAGGAACTGTGGTTGAAGGCGACCGATACGGTCATCCAGCTGTTCCACCGGCACGAGCTCGTCGCAACGCACCCTCGGCAACCGCGTGGCGGGCGCCATACCGTCCGGGATCACCAGCCGCCCGAGGCGCAGGCCTGGCTCGAGCACGATCCGCAATGGTGTCTGGCGCGAGCAAAGGAGATCGGCCCGTCGTGCCACGGTGTGATTCTCGCGCTCTTCAACGACGCCGTGCTCGTCAACCTGCGCGGCGCGCAGGGCATCGTCCGGATGCGCAAGAAGGTCGGGGATCAACGCCTGGAGGCGGCCTGTGCACGTGCGCTCGCCTTCCACAGCCCGAAATACAAAACGGTCAAAGGCATCCTCGACAAGGGGCTTGAGGCCGAAACCGTGCCGCAGCAGCCATCGGCCGCCGACAACACTTACCTGAACGGCGGTCGCTTCGGCCGCGACCTCCAGTCCCTGATGATCCACTGACACCATGAATCCGAGCCCCGAACTGAATTCCATCCTCAAACAGCTTCGCCTGTCCGGCATTCTCGATTCGCTCGAGCTGCGTAACCGCGAGGCGATTGACGGACAGATTGCCTACACCGAGTTCCTCGCCATGCTGCTGCACGACGAGGTGGCACGGCGCGAGAACAAAAAACTCGGTACCCGTCTGGCGCGCGCCGGCTTCTCGATGGGCAAGACGCTCGAGTCCTTTGACTTCGATCTGCTGCCCGCGCTGAACCGTTCCTATGTCTACGATCTCGCGGCCGGCCGCTACCTCGACGAGAAGGTTGCGATCCTGATCGCCGGGCAGACCGGCACGGGCAAGAGCCATCTGGCACAGGCACTGGGCCACTGCGCCGCCCGCCAGGGCCGGGACGTGCTGTTCATCTCGCAGACTGAACTGTTCAAGCGGCTGAACGCTGCGCGCGCAACCGGCACCTACGAACGCCGGTTCCAGCAGTACGCCCGGGTGCCGCTGCTGATCATCGACGACTTCGCGCTCAAGCCCCTGCAGACGCCGCAGGACGAAGACTTCCACGATCTCGTCGACGCGCGTTACGAAAAAGCGTCCACGATCCTGACATCGAATTTGCACTTCGACGAATGGGGCGCTGCGTTCCCCAAGAACCGCATTCTCGGCACGGCGACCCTGGACCGGTTACGTCACGGCGCCTACCGGCTCGTGCTCGAAGGTGAAAGTCGGCGTACCCCGAAACCCATGCCTGATCCGCCCCAAAATGCGGTTGCCAAAAACGGCAAAAAACCGCATTCTTGAGCCCGTTCGAATCGGGCGTTTTACACCAGTTCTGCTGGCTCCTTTACGCCGATCATCCCCGGCTCCTTTACGCCGATCCGTGACAGGGATTACAGTAGTCAATTCTTTTCCTGGTTGTGAGTTCGTGCTCTAAATTGTGCAAACGGTAGTGGGGTGCATGTATCGCATGATGCCGCGCGCCTCGTCAGCCAAACCGCGCGTCCAGCCACTCCCGTGCCCAGTTCTTCGCGCAGGCAATCGCATCGTCGCGTACGTCGAAGGCCGCCAGATCACCGCTCAGTTGAACGTCATATTCGCTGCCGTCAGCGCGGCTGCAACTGATGCGGGCATGAGCCATATACTCGCCGTCGGCCCGACGCGGGGTGGGGTCAATGAGGAACCGCGTTGAATTAAAGTGCATTGCTTTCTCGTGTGATTACCGCGCGGCCGCGAGTGGGGTGGAGCACCGCCGGGGAAGGCAGGCCCTGTTACGCATTCAGAAGGGCCATGACATGGCCGGCCTCGCAGTCCGACTCGCAGCGCGGCATCCCGCCGTTGCACAGCAGAGCGCGGACCGACATGAACATCAGCCACGCATGCGCATCGACCTCGCGATGGCCGGCGCGGATGACGCTATCCAGTTCGGCACGCGCTCCCGAGGGAAGAAACCGGTCGATAATGCCTGCACCGTCATGTCGAATCAGCTCCAGCAGCTCAATTCTGCGCATCACCATCCTCCTGTCTTGCGGCATGCCCTGGTGCGAACGTTTGCCAGAGGGCCACGGCGCTGAAGGGACCGCGAATCACGGCTGCAGATCGAGCACACTCGTGTTCTCTGGACAGGTGTCGATGAGGCGCACGGCATATGCAGTCGATGCCCGGCGTGCGTCGCCGGCGTTCTGGAAGGGTGCTCCCTGAGCAAGCCTGAATACACGGCTGCGCGACGTCCCCTCTGAACCTTCCGGCTCCTGAATACGCACGGCGGCATCGAAACCATCTTCGTAGTTGCGCCCGCCCGTTGCCCTGGTGGGACGATGCGGATAGACCAGTGGGTAAATTTCGAGCCCACGGTAGAGACGGAAACCTGTTGTCATGGATTGCCTTTGCGGCCGCATGACTACGCGGCGGATTGGGGAGGGAGTGCGAGCGACCGAATCCAGTCTCTACACGGGTGGCCGCGTCGGTTCGGCCTGCGAAGAAAGTGAGCGGTCCGAATCCCACTGGCAAGGCGGCTGGGGAGGCGCCGGGAACGGCCGTAGAGCAATTGGCGCGTTCATGCTACGCCTGTTGAAGCCTTTGTACAGCTAAACTTCTCTGACGCTCTTCCCGGTCGCGAGGCGCGTGAGACCAATCGACGACGGCCATGCGCCTGGCACGATGCCGGCGACTGGCCGCAGCCAGCGTCCGCGCCCGACGGGTCAACGACGGCGGAACGCGGGCCTTTGCGCTGCGCCGCCGCTGCGCTCGTCCTTATGCCGAAAGTTGATTCTTCCTTTCGTGAGGTCGTACACCGAGAGTTCCAGCGTGACTCTGTCTCCGGCAAGGATGCGGATGTGATTCTTGCGGATACGTCCGGACGCGTACGCACCCACCACGACGCCATTGTCGAGCGTGACGCGGTAGCGGCTGTCCGGCAGCACTTCCTCAACGATACCGTCGAGTTCCAGCAGTTCTTCTTTTGCCATTCAAGGGTCCTGGTTAATTCGCCGGGCGTCGATACGCGACACCTCGACGAGGAGCAAGCCACGAGTGTTGACAGACGCTCAGCGAGCGATGGTGAGTAGCGCGCGGGCGGATGAGCGGCCTCGCGTCGGAAATGTCATGGCCGTCGCCCTGTCCGGGCGGCGAGTCCTGCAGATGAATGGATGAGTCAGACGCGGGGGCCAGCGGTGCCGGTCCTATCAGAATCAGGGCACGTCCAACGAATACTGTTGTCGCCGGCCTCACCTGGCGATCAGTCGGAGGGGGATTCGCAATGAGCCAACGGAGATCTTGTTGCGCGAGGTACAGGGCGAATCAAGCCTCTATTGTAACCGAAGACGGCCATCTCCAGGACCAGCGTTTAAATGGGACAGAATGATGCACCTTGGCGGCAAGGCCGCCGCAAGCCGCAACAACCGGAAATCCAGCGCCGCGTTCTCCATTCGGTATATGGTGCAGTGGTGTAAGCCATCACAAGAATCAACACGTCCCTGGCGAGCCTTCGCTGCGATTTCCGTCCCGATAGAGCACAGCGCCGATCTGCAGGAGGCCGTTCCAGTCGTTCGCGTTCATCGCGCTGTGCTCGCGTGCGAGGTATTCGGTGAGCCAGGTCAGTGAACCAGCTGCGCTTGTCTGGTCGAGGCCCTTCTGCGCGATCTCCTTGAACATATCGAGAATCGCCTCCACGTTGATGTAGGGCTTGTTCATTGCAATCTCCTCATGAATGCTCCGTTTAAGCTGCCATTGGAGCGCACCGACTCCTCGTCGATTTCCCGAATGGAATCCTGCGCGGTTCAGGGCCGTAAAGATCTGAACTGCTGGCGACATGCACCAGCGTACTAGCGTTCGAGACGCTCGGGATCGCAAAGAAGCGCGTTGTCCCGGTCAGGTGGATAAAACGGCACTGCAGCCGCAAGCATCTCGGGAGCCGGCCCCAGAAAAGACCGAAGGAGGGCGGAAGAGGTGAGTGTCAGAGCACGCGGTCGACGACAAATCGCTATCAAACAGCAACGCAAACCAGGCTACGCCTTGTCAACCAGACCGTCAAGCCGCCTCAGCCGCGCGGCAGCACTTTCCGTCGTCGCTGAACGGGAGCAAGGCAAGGGCCCACCATCCGCAGTTCGAAGACCCAACTGCCTGCTGTCGGCAGACTTCATGAGAGCGGCAGCGCGCAGGCTGCAAGTCTGAAACTTTCGCTGTACAAACGGCTGGAGGGGCGTAGCATGAAAAGATCAGTCGACCTGCGACCGATTCCAGCCCGCCTCCTGCACCGTTCACCAGGGATCGAGACGCTCCCCGCCATCGCAGACCACGAAACGCGATCGACCGCCGTTCAGATGTCGAGGCGATCGCGTGCATCCTTATACGCTTTTGCCGCAAAGCATGCGGCCAGAAGGTGACTTCATGACTGCCGCTGTCCGTTTCTACCGTGGACTCGAAATTTGTCCGCTGGTTTATCCGCACCGACCCACCGCCGCCGGATTCGGCCATAACTACGACGAGGGGTTTGACGCCGCCGTACGAATCCTGGAACCGCAGGAGCCCGACGGCACTCAACGTAGCCGGGTGTTCGGTGTCGTAGCCAGCCGGCCGTTCATCAATTCGGGGGATGCGCGTCGTGCATCGATCGAATATGCAGAGCGCCTCATCGATACCTGTACACCGGGCGCGACTTTCCTCGATATGAAGTCCTGAACGTTTTTCTCGCCACAAGATTCAGTATGAACAGAGATGATCTGCGACATTGTCGATGATTTTCTACCCTCGGATGCGAACGTGCTCCAGAAAAGTGCAAACTGTTGATTAACCCGATTTCCGTCTCATTTTCGCAGGGCTTCCATGCATCAAGTTTTCACGCATCGCGGTTTTGAAATTCATGTGAGGCTGACGGAGGCTTCTCCGGGCCTGTACGACGCGGTTTTTCAGATCAAGGGCGGTGTCAATGTCGGCGTGATTGATGAGCTTGGCGCCGAAACAAAGCTTCGTAAAGGGCCTTTTAGCCCGCAAAAGGCGTTTCTAAGCGCACAGCAGGCCGGTCAAACGGCTATCGATGCGGTTATTGGCGAAGACGAGTCGTAAAACCATCGGCGTTTTCTTCAACAACTGGTTGCGGGTTTCGGTTCATGGTGAACGGAGGGATTATGATGACCGTGAGCTAGCGAGCGAAGTCAGCGGCATAGTTGCGAGAAACGATGGGAATCGAGATGGTGAATGGGTATTACGGTCAGGAATGCGAATTTAGCGGACGTGATCGATCATGGCGCATCGCGCCATGAACGAAGTGCAGATCCTGCGCTGAATCAGCAGTAGTGGCGCAGGTTGATCATCGTATAAGCAAGCGTCTTGAACGCGTAGTGAACGTCACTGATGCGTTCGAAGCGCAGCAGCAGGCGGCGAAACTTGTCCTCCCAGGCGAACACGCGCTCAATGGTGCGAAAGCGCTCTTCGAAGATGGCCGCATCGAAGCGGCGCTTGCGACCACGCTTCGAGATTTTGCGTGCACGCGGGTTCTCGGGAATGTTGGGAATCATGCAGCGATTGAAGATCGCCTTGCGGTTAGACCGGCAGTCGTAGACACCCTCGAGACTGACGATGGTACCTTGCAGATCGATGTCAAGGGCGCGCGCAATCTGGCTGAGTCGGGGCAGCGCATCACGCAGCAGGGGTGATTCGTTGCGGTTGCCTGCAGCAGTGACGAACGGTGCGATGACGTTGCAGTGGCGATCGCACAAGGCCACCACCTTGTCGCCTTTCAGATGCTTGTGGCCGCTATACCCGAGGTTATCGCCGCCTTTCTTCGCGACCGTTGTCGTGCCATCGCCGTGAATAACCGTCAGATCAAGCAGTTGGTCATCGTGAAGCCTGGCAACCGAACCGGAAAAGATGGCATCGATACAACCGGCGCGCCGCCAGCGGCGAAACGTCCGGTAGATCCGCGTGTAGTGAATCTCGGGCAGTCCTTGAGCATTCCTGTCGATTGGCAGCATCTTCCATTGACAGCCCATATAGAGGGTTGGCCGGGATTCGTGAAAAATCCGCCACATCTCCGGTCAAGTCACTGATTTAGCGAAAGAAATCGGATGACCGGATCGCACTCCGACAAGGTGCGGTTCCCAATTACCAGTTCGGGTCGGGCCATTCCACGCCTTCCCAGCGCTTCAATTCACGAGGCGACACAGATCCAGCCGTCTGCTGCACGCCCTCGACTCCAAACATGAGGTCAAAACTTGACAACAGGGAGGCAAACCGTTGGTTGCGTTCAGTCTTCGACCAGGAGCAAAACATTGCTCCTCGGCTGTCCAGTTTTTCGAAAATGTCGATGGCGGGATCAAGCCGTAGCCAGTGGTCGATGATGGTTTGCCCCTGCATACCGAAGTCCTCCCGCAAGGCTTCCTCGATGACGGCCTCCAGGGCGTACGTGATTGCCTGATGTCGCCTGGAGTGGTCGAGGTACCCGAGCGAAACTCGTAGCATCCGATGCTGCACGAGAAGGACGGGCCAGAGTATCTCGACCCCGTAGCGCACGCCTATTTCTTCGAAGCCTTCAGGGGCTGCAGGATTTCCCGCTGCTGCTCGTAGGCCTT
Source organism: Paraburkholderia tagetis (assembly GCF_022213065.1). Classification (GTDB taxonomy): domain Bacteria; phylum Pseudomonadota; class Gammaproteobacteria; order Burkholderiales; family Burkholderiaceae; genus Paraburkholderia; species Paraburkholderia tagetis. The sequence continues at coordinate 663 of NZ_JAKLJA010000091.1, read as the reverse complement.
GCGCACATCGTAGGCCAAACCCAGAAATGGTCCGTCATCCTGACGAAGTAATGGCGAACGGTCATTGACATCGTGATCGACCTCGTGCAGCTCGGTAAGCGAATGGTAGTCGCCGACAAACAGAATGCCCGCGTGATTTTTCAGCAGCTGATAGTCGAGCACAGGTGCCTCCCTCGGCATCAAAACGGCATGAATTCGAAGTCTGACGGTGCGGAAACGACCTTACAGCGCTTCAGCCAGAGCTTCAGATTCTTGATATCTTCGAATGCAGCAAGATCCTGCTCCAGGGTCCGGACATTCAGCCGGAGTTCCTTGAGATCAACTGCAAGGTTTTGCAACACGCCATCGGGAGAAACGGATTCGAATGGATCGATTCCGTAGGCGTAACGGAAAGATGACTCGACGTTAAGGATCTCCTGATCCAGTTCGCGCACCTGCTCCCTCAGGATTGTGTTGTAGTGTTTCAGCCGCTCTTCACTCATGTTGTTGAGGGCATGCTGGTCAATATGCTCGAGTTCGAGCTGCAGTTCCAGCAACTGAAGGAGATGCTATGGGAGCTGTGAAAGCAAATTCGTAGGAGTAAAACGAGAGTCGCAGACTCGTTTTCTTCCGAAGGAGCACACAAAATGGATATGCCTGATACGGCCCTCCACGGTCACGATA
>NZ_JAKLJA010000090.1 GCF_022213065.1 Paraburkholderia tagetis | reverse complement strand
GAATCTGCTCAAACGAGATACGACCACCAAAGCTGGGCTGAAAAACCGAAGGCTCAAAGCCAGCGCCAGTGATCCGTACCGCGAGAAGATCCTCGGCCTTTGAGCTTCATGCGATTGCCCTGATTTTCCGACTGGATTCGAACGCGTTTCGGATTGGTCCGATAGCGATGCCGCTATGCGACTCATAAGCTTTGCAAGTCAATCGCTTACGTCCCAACAGGCTTTCTCTGTCATGACTTACACCATCGCCCTTCGGATTTTTGCCGTGATGCTGGCTCTGTTGTCCATCGGGCTCATGGCCATGATCGCCCAGCATACGCACAAGCCACAGCCCGCCCCCTCCACTCCATCCGTCCCGCACTTCGCCATCCGCCTCGGCGGCACGCCGCGCTGGTCCGAAACCATGCTGCGCGGCGGCATCCTGTGCCTGCTCGTCTCGTTCGTCGTGCTCACGGCCACCTGCATCCTGATCGCCGGTGCCTGACCAAACGCGTTCGGGAGCCGGTCAGGCAGAGAAATATCGATAGCCAAGCCACGCTGTCAGCGCGACGGACGCAGCCCAGACCAACGCAATGACAACGGCAGCTAGTGTTCCGTCCCAGAAATAACTTTGCATAGCCGAGCCACTTTCTGAAGGATGGAATCGGCGGTTGCCGTCCAGACGAATGGACGTTTGTGGTGGTTGTACTGCTCGACATAGCGCTCGATGCTGGCAATCAGCTGGCGCACATTTCTGAAGGAACCGCGCCGGATAGCCTGCTGCGTGATCAGGCCAAACCAGCGCTCCACCTGATTGAGCCAGCTCGAATACGTCGGCGTGAAATGCATGTGATAACGCGGGTGCTTCGCCAACCATGTCTTGACCTTCGGGTGCTTGTGCGTTGCGTAGTTATCGACGATCAGATGCACGTCAAGATCCTCCGGAACCGCCTGGTCAATGTGATTCAGAAATCCCAGGAATTCCTGATGTCGATGACGCGACTTGCATTGCGCGATGACCTCGCCCGTTGCTGTATTGAGCGCAGCAAACAGGGTTGTCGTGCCATGCCGTATATAGTCGTGCGTAACACCTTCGAGATAGCCCAGCCCCATCGGCAACACCGGCTGCGTACGCTCCAGCGCCTGGCACTGACTCTTCTCGTCGACACACAGCACCAAGGCGTTGGTCGGCGGGCTCAGATACAGCCCGACAATATTGCGGACCTTCTCGACGAAGTACGGATCAGTAGAAAGCTTGAAGCTCTTCGAGCGATGAGGTTGCACACCGAACAGCGACAGGTACCGGGCCACCGAGCTCTTCGAAATACCCGTTTGAGCAGCAGCAGAACGCACACTCCAGTGCGTTGCCCCGTCCGGCTTCTCATGCAGCACCTTCGCCAGCAACTCCGCCACGGCTTCATCGTCATGCGCGCGCGGTCGCCCCGGGCGTGCTTCATCATGCAAACCGGCGAGCCCATGCGCGACAAACCGCTTCTTCCAGTGCGTGATCGCGGGCGACGTTACTTCACATTGCATCGCGATTTCCTGGTTCGTATGACCGTCAGCTGCCATCAAGACAATCTTTGCTCGGCGCACCAGCGAATGAGGCAACGAACGCGAGCGGCTCATCGATAACAATTGCTCTCGCTCCAGTTCCGACACCTCAACCTCGATTCCCTTGCGCCCCATGATCGCCTCCTTTCCACTATGGCTCGATCATAAAGCAATGTGAATTTACGCAAGGTTATTTCTGGGACGGAACACTAGACGGCTTACGGGACGTTCCGCAGCAAGAGCCGCCGCCGCGCGGTGTTCGGCCATAATCGCGGGCGGGATGAGTTTGACGACCGCCAGAATACCTAGTGGTACCAGAATCGCGTCGTCCAGATACCCGATAACCGGGATGAAGTCTGGTATGAGGTCGATAGGCGACAGTGCGTAACCCGCAACGCACACGGCTAGCGCCTTCGTATACCAAGGCACCCTGGTGTCTTTTGCCGCGAGGTAGAGAGCATGGGCGTCACGCTTGACCGATCGCGCCCAGGTTTTCAGCTTTCCGGCCATGCGCCCCTTCATCTGTACTTGCTCAGTGGAAACCGGATTTTACAGGGCCGCCGCTCGTGGTCGCACCTTGGAAGGCACAAAGGGCGCTAGCCACCGGCACGCGGTAACACCCCGACGACATGCTCGCAGAGACCGGAATTAATGAAATCCGGTTACATGGCGATTACACGGTCCCGAGAAAACAAAAAGCCCAGTCGCAATGACCGGGCTAAGTGCTTGAAAACATTGGCGCGACAGGAGGGGCTCGAACCCCCGACCCTCGGCTTAGAAGGCCGATGCTCTATCCAGCTGAGCTACTGTCGCGTGAGTGATCTGCGAGGCCGGCGCGCGCATTACGCAACCGAAACGCGGCTTGTACCGGCTCGCACCAAAGGCGCGGACGCAGACGGGCGTGGATTATACCTCGTCCGGCCCGCACCAGCCCTGCCCGATTGAGGTTTCGCGCCGCCCGCAGCCATGCGGTTGCCGACCAGACAAACCGTCAATCCGTCAAATCCATCAAACCGGCTGCGGATGCATCACGAACCAGCCGAGGAAGACCGCGCCCGCGATCACGCAGTACAACCCGAACGAAGCCAGGCGGCCGCGCCCTTCGAAATAGCGCATCAGGAACTTCACGCTCAGCCAGGCGGCTATGCCGGTCAGCACGCCACCCACCAAGGCCGTCATGAGCTGGTCGTGGGCATGAAAGAGCTTGGGCAGTTCGAGCACGCCTGCCGCGAAGATGATCGGCGTGCCGAGCAGGAACGAGAACTCGGCGGCCTTTTCGGTCGTGAGGCCCGCGGCGTTGCCGGCGATCATCGTCAGGCCGCTGCGCGAAAAGCCGGGAATCAGCGCGCCGATCTGCGCGAGGCCCACGAGAAATGCCTGGCGAAACGTGAGCTTCTCGGGCGGGCGATGCGAGCGTGCCCGTTGCAGGCGATCGCCGAACCACAGCAGCACGCCGTTTACCATCAGCGCCGCGGCAACGATCCGCAGGTCATGGAAGATCACCTCGATGCGCTTTTCGAGCGCGAGACCGACAAGACCAGCCGGAATCGTGCCGATGATGAGCGCCCACATCATATGGCCGTCTTCGTTCTTGCGACCCGCGAGCGAAGCGAAGAAGCCGCTGATGAGCGCGACCCAGCGCGCGCGGAAATACCAGAGCAGCGCGACCGCCGTCCCCAGGTGCAGCGCGACGAGGAACGGGAGGAGCTGCGGCGCATGCTTGTCGATATGCATGCCAAAGAGCGGCGGCACGAGCAAGGTATGGCCGAGACTGCTGACAGGGAAAAGCTCCGTGACACCTTGCAGCACACTCAGAAAAAACAGGAACGAGAGACTCACTCGGGGGATCCTCGGGATGGTTGGACAGAGTGCCGGACCATCGCGGGGACGGTGCGGCAAGGCGCACCGATTATGACTGGGCCGTATTACAGCGCCAAGCATCGAGACTCATTTGTCTGAAAAGTTACCGCGTTGCAACAAAATAGCGTAGATGAAAACAGGATTCGTGCAACGGAATGACGGACGGCTTGAACGCGAAGAAGCCAGGTGGATGGCCTGTTCGCGAGAGGGAGGATATGAGCTGAAAGCCGGCGCGAAGTCCGACGAAAGAATATCGAAAGATTCGTAACCCGACGCTCGGTCTGAGTGAGCGATCAGCGGGCGATCTTGTAGAAGAAGTACGCACTGCTCCCGATAAACAAGCTGAACAGTCCCATGCCCATCGCCATGGCGAGATCCATTTTGGCGCCCTCCTTCTTCATTGCCACGTGCGCAATCGCACGATTCAGCGCGATTATGGGCGAGCTCAAGCTTGCGCAACACCCACGATTTCCCGACAAGGGTTTTCACGCATCTGAAAGCGGCGCACAATCCCCGGGCGCCTTGAGCGCCGATGCAGTCACGGCTTTGCGCGCAGCCTCGCCTTTGTTCCCTCCACCCTTCTCGACTCGACGCCCGCCCATGGAATCAAACCCTCAACAGGACATCCTCGAACTCACCAGCGGCGCCTCGACCTTGCGCCTGGCACCGTGGGCCGGTGCGCGATTGCTCTCGTGGCACGTCGACGGCAAGTCCGTCATCCGCTGGCCCGACAACGCGAACTGGGATCAACCGGCGCGCGTGCGTGGCGGCAATCCGCTGCTTTTTCCGTTTCTCGGGCGCCATTTCGTCGATGGCCAGATCGGTCGCTGGCGTGATGCCCAAGGCGTCGTACGCGATCTGCCAACGCACGGCTTCGCTCGCGATCTCCCGTTCACCGCCCAGGTCGACGCCGACGGACGCGGCGTGAGCATGACGCTGGTGGACTCCGCGGCCACGCGCAGCGGCTATCCGTTCGCATTTCGCTTCGAGGCCGCCTACCGGCTCGCCGACGAGCGCACGCTCGACGTCGTGCTCACCGCGACGAACACCGGCGACGCGCCTATGCCCTGGTATGCGGGCCATCACTTCTACTTCGAGCTGCCTCACGGACAGCGCGCGCAAAGCACGCTCGACCTGCCGCCGACGCAGCGCCGCCATCAGTTGCCCGATGGTGCGATCAGCGCCCCGGAGCCCGGCGAGCCGCTGTATCGCCTCGACGATGCCCGCATTCAGGACCGCTTTCACGTGCTCGAGCCGTCATCACCAGTACCGGCGGCTCGATTGATCGCGCCCGGACTCAAACATGCGGTCACGATCGACCTCCATAGACCGGGCTCGCTCCCCTGGTACGCCGTGACGACCTGGACCGAAGCTGCCGACTCCGATTTCTATTGCGTCGAGCCGTGGCTTGGCCTGCCCGATGCGATCCACAATGGCCTCGGCCTGCGTTGGCTCGCGCCGGGCGCAACCGAAACCGCCGCCTTGCGCTTGCACCTCGAGACGCTCGGCTGATATGCGGGGCGTTGCCGCCACACGCTCCCACCTGTCGACAGTCATTGGCCGATTCGTCGGTGGAAATCGCAGGCGCAACGCCAAACCCGCTAGAATTGAATGCTTTGCCGGTACGGCCCCTTCCGGGATAAGCCGCCGGCAGCGTCTTGCGAGGTTCAACGTTGGCAAAGGGATTTAGACGTTTTGCATGCGCGGCGCTCGTCGCGCTGCTCGCGGCGTGCGGATCGGCGCCAGTCGGCCCCGGGTTCTACCGCGTGGAGCGCGGCGACACGGTCAGCAAAATCGCGCGCAGCAACCGCCAGTCGGTTTCGAATATCGTGCGCTGGAACAATCTGCCGAACCCGGATGCAATCGAAGTCGGCCAGGTGCTGCGCGTCGCGCCGCCGGGCGGCTCGTCGGCTGCCGCACAGCGCACCGCGCCGCGCCCGAACACCCCGGACACTCCGGACAACACAAGCACGGCGACAGCACCCGCCTCGACCATTTCGCTCGTCTGGCCGACCACGGGTCAGGTGGTCCGCAACTTCGACGGGCGCGACTCGAAGGGCATCGACATCGCCAACGGTGCCGGTACGCCCATCGTTGCCGCTGCGCCCGGCACGGTCGTGTACGCCGGCAATGGCCTGCGCGGCTACGGCAATCTGCTGATCATCAAGCACGACGGTGAATACCTCACGGCCTACGCGCACAATCAGGCGTTGTTCGTGAAGGAAGGTGAGAGCGTGGCGCAGGGGCAAAAGATCGCCGAAATGGGCAACAGCGACAGTAGTCGCGTGATGCTGCATTTCGAGCTGCGTTATCAGGGACGCTCGATCGATCCGGCTCGCGATTTGCCGCCGCGCTGATCGGTTTCATCAGGACAATACCTTCAAGGCTCGCTCCTGACGCTGCATGGAAAAGCGCAAAAAAAGCCCGGCATGATGCCGGGCTAACGGGGGTTTGGCGCATATCGGCAAAGGACCGGTTTACCATGCGCCGAGTGGCAATCTATCAACGCGCCTCTGACGACGCAATCACTTAATTAGATCGAAAATGTGTCGCGGCGCACGGATTATGGGCAGCGTCAATTTCCGATGACGAATCAGCGCGCCAGCACTACGGTATTAGCGCCTAAAAAGGCGCACTGCAGCGTGCTTTTCACGGTCATTGGGAAATAGCATAAAGGCTTGCGCAGTGGGCGTTTCAGCGTGCCCTCAAGCGTTCCGATGGAAGCGCTTTACGCATCATTATCCCGCACTGCAATATTGCACTTTGGAACCGTGCGCCTGCCTCACCATTTGGTGTCCGAGCGCACAAATAAATGCAATTATTCGCGGGAGCGGGCTTTTTGAAACACCGGATTTTGAGCTCGCGATTGACGTCTTTTCTCAGACGTTTTGCGCATTCGCCTGTTTATGCTTTTGTCCGATTATTAATCACAGACCGATATTATATGCATTTTGTGCCAGATATTAGCATGCTCGGCTATTCCGCTTGCGTGCGTCGTGCTGGCGTACCTCGATCCCTCGATCGACACTCAACACCTGCGTCAGTCAGCAGGCCGCCCGCCCGCAGCCTATCGTTTATAGTAACGGCCGCAACTCAAAGCCCAACACCATGACTACCGACGACACCACTCCTAGCCCGCTCTATACCAAGTTGCTCGGCGAGACAGCCAAGATAGACTGGCAGGATCTCGAACGATTTTTCGCACAGGGTAAGTTGCTCGCGGTCGCGCGCGACCTGGACCTCGTGAGCGTCGCCGAAGCCATCGCAACCGACGACAGCGCACAAGTGACGCAATGGCTCTCCGCCGGCCTCGTCGAGCGCATGCAGGCATCGACCGCCGCCGACTACACCGCCCGCAAGCCGGAGCTTTGGGCTGTCGTGGTTTCACCGTGGGTCTGCGTGCAGGAACGTCGTTGAGCGAGAATCTGGCACTTCCAACGCGCGGTGGCTGGCATCGGCGCGTGTTGGTGCTCGCGTTTCCAATCGTCCTCGCGAATCTCACTCAGCCCATTCTTGGCGCCGTCGATACCGCTGTCGCCGGTCATCTGGGCAGCGCGGCGGATCTTGGCGGGGTGGCACTGGGCGGCCTCTTTTTCAACTGCGTCTTCTGGGGCTTCGGCTTCCTGCGCATGGGCACCACCGGGCTCGTCGCGCAAGCCTTCGGCGCTGACGACCAGTCCGCCTTGCTTGCAAACGTCGTGCGAGCACTGCTGCTCGCCTTCGGCATCGGCGCACTGATCCTGCTGATGCAGTCGCCGCTGATCCACCATGTTCTCAAGCTAATCGGCGGCAGCGACGAAGTACAGCACAATGCACGTCTCTATTGCCATGCGCGCATTGGCTCTGCCCCCTTCGCGCTAGCGAACTATGTCGTGCTCGGCTATCTGCTTGGCACACAGCGTGTGCGTATCGCGCTGCTTTCACAGGTGCTCATCAACGTCGTCAATGTGATTGCCGTGCTCGCTTATGTCTACGGATTGGGCTGGGGCATTGCGGGAATTGGCGCAGCGACGGCCACTGCAGACACCATTGGCTTCGCGTTCGGCGCTGCGGTACTTTGGCGTCTACGGCCGCGCGGCCTGGCGCCGCTCGCGTGGCGTACGGTCGTCGAGCCGGAGGCGCTCAGGCGTCTCGTGGCAATCAATCGCGACATCTTTTTGCGGACGATGTGCCTGCTGGGATCATTCGGCTGGTTTGCGCATGTGGGCGCAAGGCAAGGCGATGCGATCCTTGCAGCCAATGCGCTGCTGCTCAATTTTCAGACTTTCATGGCGTACGGGCTCGACGGCTTCGCTCACGCGACTGAAGCGCTCGTGGGCGCGGCGATCGGCGCCCGCGATCGCGACGCCTTTCGGCAAGCAGTGAAGGTGAACCTGTTCTGGGCAGCACTGGGTGCATTCGGATTTTCGGCGGTTTATTGGGGCGCCGGCACGTGGATCATCGACAAGTTGACCGATCAAACCGCCGTGCGCGCTGCCGCGCAAGCCTTTCTGCCGTGGGCAGCGCTCTCTCCACTCGTTTCCGTGTGGGGTTTCCTGCTCGACGGTGTGTTCATCGGCGCCACGCGCACACGCGAGTTGATGCAGGCAATGGCCGTCTCGCTGGTCATCTTCCTCGGCGCTTCGTGGGCGCTCGTTGGCCCGTTCGGCAATCACGGGCTCTGGATCGCGCTGCTGATCTTCATGGCGGCGCGTGGCTTGACCCTGTCCCCGTTATTACCCCGCATCACTGGCGCTATTCAACCCGTCAAAGTGCAACAGGCGCCCTGAGGCGCCTAGTTGCCGTCCGCTGACGAGTTATTGCGCCGGCGGCGTTTCGATCATCATCGGAGGACGATCGTCGGTCGGAACACCGTGATAATCCGCAGGATCATGGGGCGGCGGCCCATGATGCTTGCTCGTACCATCATTGGCACAAGCGGAAAGCAGTATGGCCATTGAGATGACCAGCCAGGCACGTGACATCAACGTAAACTCCCTAGAAAATGTTGCTGTGCAGCAGTCTAACGTGTGACTCGTACATTTAACGGCTCGCGATCATGGCTATTTTTTTCTGTCTGGCTCTGTCCTAAGATGCTTACATGGCTGCAACCGAAGGAGGCTGCCATGGATGCCGAAACTATTGCGGGTCTGATCGGTCTTGCTGTCGGTCTGCTGGTTCTGCTCGGGCTATCGATTTTTGAATCGCGTGCCTACAAGCAGGAGCACGACGGTGAAGGCATGATGCACCACTGGCTAGTCGAGCATCACGTGCTCGATCGTATGCATCGCAGACACTGAGCTAACGCCCGGGGCCCTCAAATGGTCCCCACGCACTCGGTGTGCTTTCTTCTTGCGCGGCTGCGCTTGCCAGCCGTGAGAATGATTGTGTCATTACGATCTTGGGCGACCCTGAGAGAGTTTGGCACGCCTGCTGAAACCTCCCGCGCTCCCGCGCGCAAACGCCAGAACCCCGGTGCTCTTTCGGAGCGACCGGGGTTCTGGACGTACTGCATAAGGAGCCTGACGATTACCTACTTTCACACGGGCAATCCGCACTATCATCGGCGTGGAGCTGTTT
>NZ_JAKLJA010000009.1 GCF_022213065.1 Paraburkholderia tagetis | reverse complement strand
GCTTCCTTCAGACCCCGCCTCGCGACGACGCCCTTGCGTTTCACTAGCCCTTCGCCCCATCTGGCTGGGCAGGGGACTCTCACCCCCAAGCTGTTGCGCATGCTCGGCGCACAAAAAAAGCCGGGCAGAAGCCCGGCGCGAAACCTCCCGAGGGCGACTTGAGATCGCGGGGGACCCGGGAGGCGTTGACATCATCGATTATCTCGAAGCTCTCAACCCGGCGCAGTGACAACGATCACTTTTGCCACTACGCGCGCAACGACTACCGTGCAAAGGCCGAGGAATATATTTCAATGAAATTGTGATCGCGATCACAAAAATCCACGAACCGTGATGTAGAATTCTGCTCCTTCTGATCCCCGATAGCTCAGTCGGTAGAGCGCCGGACTGTTAATCCGTAGGTCCCTGGTTCGAGCCCAGGTCGGGGAGCCAGAGATGCGGGAGTAGCTCAGTTGGTAGAGCGCAACCTTGCCAAGGTTGAGGTCGCGAGTTCGAGACTCGTCTCCCGCTCCAGCACTCATCATCTGCCCATGTGGCTCAGTGGTAGAGCACTCCCTTGGTAAGGGAGAGGTCGGCAGTTCGATCCTGCCCATGGGCACCACTCTTTTGCCGTCTCAGCGGCCCGCTCGGGCCAGCCTTCACATCCACAGTTTCTTCTTCGCCACGCCAACGCAGGACTTCCGCCTTGCGGGCGCTCCTTGCGATTCTGGCGTGTCGATCGTTGCGATAGCACGCATCACGCGCCCTCCAGGTAGAAAATTCCACGGGTCGTCTGTGCTCGCGCGCACGTAAATGCAGAGCAAAATTTCGCAACCTGCGGACATTTTTTTCCTAACATTCAATTTATCTGAATGCATCAGCGCCAATAAAACCCTATGAACGGGCGCATCCCGGAGTCCGTGCAACTGATTGATCATCGACGATTAGCGCGTCACGCGACGTGCCTGAACAAAAATGAGCGCTGACTACAATCTCGAAGAATGTTTGAGACAGCAATTTCTGTTTAAATCAAGCGATAACAGCACGATTGAGCTTGCCCGCAATTCGTCTCGTGTGGTGAAGGTCAAAGCTGATGATTATCTGGTCCGTCAAGGCGATAGAGCGTCGCCGTTGGTCATCTTGCTCTCCGGCCAGCTGCGCACCTGCCTTCTTACCGAGGACGGCCGCGAAATTGCGCTTCACCTGCTCAACGCCGGGGATGCGACAGGAGCCGCATCCATCATTCATGGCGCTCCAAGCATGAAAAGCATTGTCGCCGTTAAGGCGAGTACCGTCGCGCTGATCAATCGCGCCGATGCACGCCGGTTGTTCTCCGAACCGGGTGTAGCCCGCGAAGTCAACGCGATGTTCGCGAGGCTGATTAAGGGCACCGTTGAGAACCAGACGGCCATAGGAACCCCGCGAGCGACCGCCAGGGTGTGCGCAATCATCTATGCGATGTTCATTGACTCGGGTGCGGACCCTGCGAAGCCATTCGGCATCCCGACCCATGCCTCGCTGGCCGCCGTTGCTGAAGTCAGTCGCGAAACCGTCACGCGCGTGCTCTCGTCGCTTGCACGCCGCAATATCATCATCAAGCAAGGGCACCAGATTATCGTCACGAACCCTGCCGCCCTTCAGCAACTCGCGACCGGCGTGTCGCATGCCCCCCAAGATGGCAAACCGTAGCCTTTCTTTGGCGCGGCTCATGCGCTTATCCCGCTGAGTCACGCATCTCTCATCGGCATGCCGATCAGCGGCGCGTCAGACCGGATGAAATTCTGTTTGCGGCTTTAGTGCGTGCAAACGACTCAGGAGACCGCCGACTTGCTTCGAAAGCCACATCGCCGCAATGAAGACGCTGTCAAAACGCGAAATCCGTGAGCTCGCCCGACAGGCACGGAACACGAAGCGCAACCCGGCTCGCAGATGGAGCGCCATCGGACGCGCGCTCATTTCTATTGCCGTCATTAGCGCTGCCCTGCTGGTGACACTCTTCGGAATTGCCGCTCTGCGCAGCTAAAGGCCACGCCAGGCCAGCCCGGTCTCAGGCGTAGTTAGACGCAACGCGCGTTTATGCTCCAGGCGAAAAAAAGCCGAGCCTAAGCCCGGCGCAAAACTCCCAAGCATTTTCCGAGGGCCGAGACTCGGGAGGTATTGGCGGAAGTGATTATCAGAAAAACGTTATCTAGGCGCAGTGATAAAAATCACATCCCCAATAATTTAGAAAAACTCTAATGTGGGACTGCTCAGTTGCTCCTTGTTAAGTTGCTCACTGCGATGCCGAACTGCTGCTTGATGACCGAGAATTCGTCCGTAAGCTGGTCGATACGCGTTTGCCGGTACTGCAAGACTCTTTCTTTCTCGGTGATCTCTGCCATCAGCTTTGCGTTCAGTTCGCGTATCCGTTCAGGACTGAGCCCCACGCTCACCGCCTGCTCGCCGTTTGTCCAAACGAGGCGTCCCTTGTTTAGCCGCCATGCGGCAGCCAAGCACCTTCATTCGAGTCGAGTGCCGATTGGCAAACAGGTTCGCAGATGGGGCTTCCCTACCCCGAACACCTTGACCACGCGTGCAAACAGTGTATCGGTACCGGCGCGCGCAGCCGCCTGAGCGGGTCCTTCCTTGAGTCTGTACTTCATGTAGAGCCTCATCTGATGGTCGTTGATGTGTCGTTCAGGCACTGCGCCTCCCTTGACACGGAATACTCAGTTCATACCCGAGCTACCGCGACCACCGACAAGGCTCTCCAATGACGGGGGCTCCTCGGCGCGGCGTGGCGGCAGCGGTTCCGCGCTACGCCCTTCACCGCTGCCGCCACGCCTGCACTTTCATCCTGATTGACGCGCTGCTCTCACCTTGATTGACGCGCGGCACGCGGAACGATTTAAATCCAGCATAGATATTTCGCATAAACGGCCAGAACCTCGCGGTCAGCATTCGCATGCATGCGGCCCATACCCGATTGCGTCGCGCACCTTGGGCACGACAGCGGTCGCAAGAGATCAGTGCGAAATAGCATGCGGCAGCTCGACCTTCAACACCTGTGCGTAAGTTACGCGCGCGGTCGTCGCAATGTCCAGTTGAGCTTGCAGGCGCTGGATTTCAGCGTCGGTGACCGGCACGTTTGTGAGTTGCTGCCTTGCTGCATCGCTCAGGTTTCGATCTCGTAAGCGATTTGCTACGCGATGTCGTCGATGGTGATTCGAATGGCACCGTCAACGTGACTGTCGGAACGGGCCACAGCCTGATTGACCTGTCGAACGGCGATAACAGGGATACCAACGGTATCCATGGGGGTCATGGCATCGCCGGCACAGTGGAGAGGGCCGGAAAACGGCCGGAAAGCTTTGCTTGGTTATCCAAGTAAGCCAAAAACAAAAACCCGCCCCCTTGTGAGGGACGGGGTTCAATCGCTACAACTCTACAAACCTTACGACTTAGGCCGTCAGAGCGAAGTGACCAGCGGTAATCGTCGAACCGACGGTATGAGCACCCGTCAGCTGGATGAGCGTATCGCCAGCGGCCAGAGTACCCGTACCAGCGCCAGCACCGCTGTTCTCAACGACGTAGGTGTTGCCACCATACTGGAACGCAACAGCAGCGTGCGAAGCCAGACCGTTGTCCGCAGCGGCGACTGCAGCCGCCAGGTTCGCTGCCGCGCTAATCGACGTTTGTTGCGCAGCCGTGACCTGGCCAACCGACGCGAACGCAGCGTCCTTCAGGGTGATGATGTCGCCGGCAACAGCACCGTTGATAACCGTATTCGGAGCAACTGCACCTGCGGTAACGACGCCGGTCAGAATCGAATCCGAGCCGGTAGCAGCCGAGTGCGCACCCAGCGTGACGTTTGCCGAGTAGGTCGCAGCCGTGCCACCTGCTGACAAATCAATCAGGTTCGAACCCGTACCCACGGTGACGTTCACCTTGCCTGCGGTCGACGCATCGATAACATAGTTGTTACCGTTGCCAAGCGTGATGCTGTCCGTGAACGTAGCAGCGGCACCGGTCGTCAGATTCACCGTGACGTGCGCGTTATCGCTAGCACCCGAGATGGTAACGCCGTTAGCGAACGCATCTTGCAGGCCCATGCTCTTTTCAGCAGCGGTCGTGCCCACTTGACCCAGAGCCACGTTACCGTTCAGCGTCAGGCTTGTCAGCGAATCAGTCAACGTGCCGATGCTAACAACGCCAGTACCACTGTTCGCGACGTTCAGCACCGAAGCGTTGTCGACGAGAGTCGAAATCGACGTGTTGCCCGAACCCGTGAACGTCAGGTTACCGAGGTTGGCATCCGTGAATGTTCCGATGGACAGACCGCCAACGCCGCTGTCGGTGTTGTTCAATGTGAACGACGTCGCCTGAGTCGTGCTTTCCGTCAGGTTCGTGATGGTCAGTGCGCCCGTGCCGCTCACGTTCAGCGTCGACAGACCGTTATCCGTCAACGTCGTAATCGTATTGCCCGTGTTGGTGGCCGGGTCATACGCAACGTCGTTGCTGACGATATTCACGGTGCCCACGCCCACGCCGTTTGCATCAGCCAAGCTCAGACCAAAAGCGGTGATTGCCGCCTTGTTCGTAGCTGCGCCGATGGTCAGGGTGGTCGAATCCGACGCACCCGTCGCATCTGCGTAATTCACCGCAACGGTTCCGGTCGTGTTTGCATCGATGGAAACCGAAGCACCCTTCGCGACCTTGTTGAACGTGATACCAGTGGAGCCGACGATGTCCAACGAGCTCGCGTTAGGGTTCAACACGCTCATGTCAATCGTGCCGGTCACGCTCGACGTCACGCCGACCGTTTGGAAACCAGTCAACTTAGCTGCTTGAGCTGCGGTCAAGCCAAATGCACCGCCGTCCAAAATGAGTTCATTGTTGGTAGCGGAACCTGCTGCAATAGCCTTGAAGGCGGTAGCAGTGGCACGGTCGTCAATCGTGATGACGTCCTGGCCCGTCGAGCCGGTGAACGATTGCGTCGTCGCATCCAGCACAGCCGTGAACTTGCCGCTCGACGTGTCGGTGATGGCCAGGGCCGCACCACGTGCCGCCAGACCGCTTCCAGCTGCCACGCCACCGTCGTTGAAGCCCGCTGCACCACTGACATTCAAGGCGGTCAGGCTGCCGTTGATTGCGCCCAGCTTCAACACGTTCGTGCCCGACACGTTCAACGTCGTCAATCCGGTATCAGCGAAAGCAGTGAGGGTCGAATCAGCGCCGGCCGTAATCACGTTCAACGTCTTGATTTCATTGTTGATGTCGGTGATGGTGTTGTTACCACCCGTTGCCGACGTCACAACACCGGCCGCAACCGTCGGAGCCGACAGTCCGTTCAGCGTCAGGTTCAGTGACGAGTTGGTGCCCGGCGTACCCACTGCGCCGCTGGTCGTGCTGGTCGTATTGTTGTCGATGGCCAATGTACCGGCCGTACCACTCAGCGAGAGGTTCGCCAGTGCATTGTCGTTAATGACCGAAGTAGTTGCACCAACCGCGTACGTGCCGGCAGCGCCGCCACCATAGTTGCTGAGGGACACCGACGTAATGGTGTTGGCATTCGTCGTGCCGTAGTTGGCATCGGTCACGGTCACGGCGCCGTCAACTACCCCTGCGACCGCTGCCTTTGCGGCGGTTGCGGCCGTTGCGGCTGCAGCGGCCACGCCGGTCACGCCCGGAGCAGCCGTAACCAACGTTGCTCCTGCCGAACCAGCCGTGGCAGCGACCGCAGCTGAAGCGGCGGCGTCAGCCGTCTGGTTGACCGTTACGGTCGTCGTTGCCGACGTCCCCGTTACACCAATCGCGCCGCCCGTCACGGTATTGCCCGCGCCCGCTGCTTCGGTCAGGTTGGCCGTGACGGTCACGGTCGTGCCGCCCTTGACGTTGATAGCGTCAGCGGTAGCGGCACCCGTTTGGGTCGCCAGCATGTTTTCCGTGACAGTAACCGTGCCGGTCACTGCGGCGGTGGTACCGACATTAATGACACCGGTGACGCCAGCAGTCGTCACGCCATTAGCCGTGACAGCGACGTTTGCACCGCCCTGCACGTTGATGGCGGCAGCGGCTGCGGCAGCATCCGTCAGCGAAACGTTCGTCGTGCCGGCAGCCGTGATGCCTTGCGCGCCGCCAACTTCGGTCACGTTCAACTGGGTCAGCCCTGTCCAGCTCGAGAAATTATCGACACCCGTAGCACCAGCATCTGCCAGGTTGACCGTCTGCACACCCGAAACCGTAACGCCGGCCGGGAGGTCAGAAGCCGCAGCACCGGCAGCCGTCGTCACCGCGAGATTAAACACGTTGCCCGTGCTGCCCTTCGCTGCGGTGATGCTGTCCAGCGGCGTGAAGGTCGACACTGCAGTAGCCGTGCCGCCGGAAGCATTGCCAATAATGCCGTTGACGACGTTGTTGTTGCCCGTCAGCGTGACGTTATCCACACCAGTAGTGAGCGTAACCGTCTGGCCAACCGGGGTGCCACCGATGGACGCGAGCGTCGTCGGCAGGTTGTTGATGGCCGTCTGTTCCGAAGTCGTGTCGATCACGCCTTGCAGTGCCGCGCGTGCGTTGTTCGCGGCCGTGTTGCCCGAGTAGGCAGCAGCTTCCGACACGTTCTGCGCCAGTGCGTTCGTGAAGGCTTGTGCGTAGCCCAGCTTGGCTGCCAGCTCCGTTGCGTCCGTACCCTGTGCGCCGTTGTAGATGTTCAGCGCGACCGAGGCGAGCGTGAACTGGCCGGTCTGGATGCCCTGAACGTAGAAGTTCGCACCGGTGACATCTGCTGCGCGGCCGAACAGCGTTTGATAGATCTGGTTGACTTCGGCGTACAGGTTGCCGCTGCTGTACAGCGCAGTCGACTCAGCCGAGTTGCCGAACGCATTGATGATCGAGTTCAGGTTGCCACCAGCCTGGTTGAGCTGGTTCGCCCAGTAAATCAGGCCAGCCGGATCGGCCGGACGGCCGTAGTAGGCGATGTAGGCTTGTTGTACCTGAGCGTAATAGTCTGCAGCAGCCATGTTTGAACACCCCAAAAAGGTCTGTTATTGCCGATTAATGTCTCGGCGCCGCAATGCGGGCGCCAATCAAGGCAAGCCAATCCAAGTAGCGATCGACAATGCCAGCCCCGGACGAGCCGGAACGAGGCTGAATTGTCAGATGTGTGAATAAGGCAAAATGTGATCGCACGCACAAAACCGAAAATTCCTTGCGACGCATTTATGTTGCCGTCTTGACGCGCAGGATAACTAATCGGTTGCCGAACGGCAGACAGGCAGAGGCCAGGGAGATGGGCCGTCAACCCCGGTTTAATGGGACCGACGGCTTGCTGCTCGGGTGTTACATGGCTGCCCCATAGGGGGCCGCCCATTCTAAACGGCGCGAATAGGTAATTCTGTGACGGCCATCACAATTGCCACAACAGCCTGTGAGCCGTTCGTCACGCAAACCACAGCCTCCATGCAATGCACATTAGGTGATGATCTAAATTTATCGCAAACGTTTGCCCTGCTTCCACGAGTCGATGTCGTTGTAACCGCAACAAAACATGTCGTTTTTCAACTTCGCAAACGTTATCGTCACAAAAACCTTGCAAAGGTGCAGAAATCATCAACTGCCTGGCAGCTATTTTTTCATCTCAATCGACAGATTAGACGGCTGAAGAAATTTCTTCGACCTGCTATATTTATCCCGTTGCAGGAGATGGCATTCGCCGGTCATTGAAGATAAGAACCAGCAAGATTTCAGATGTACCGTTGGAACGCCGCCCTAAGACCAGGGAGGCAAGCAGAAATTGGGCGCTGGAATTCGTGGGCAGTATGGCGACCATATGCTTGCAAGTTTTTTGGGGGAAATGTGGGTGCATGAGCCAATGCTCATGCTCAACAACATCTGGCCGCCGATCAAACTGTAATGCGTTTGTCACATTAAATTCACCCCCATTTAATCGACACAGCACCCGAAAAGACCGAGCCGAACAATACCCGAGGAGCCAAATCTAAACCCAGAGCCACCAAATATTACATAGTTGTGCCAATCAGAATGTTGACCAAATAAAATAATCGGACCATCCGAGGGGAGCACGAAAAAGCCAGCGAATGCTCATGCACTTAGCTAGCGATTTTCGATGCCATAGGAAATGAATGCCAACTACGAAGTATTGAAACACCAGATTCTGCTTTGCAATGCACGAGACGAAGTCGTTGATCTTGCAGCCAAATTCACCAAGGTTGCAAGCGTCAAGGAGGGCGAATACATCTGCTTTCAGGGGGATGCGCAGGCGCCGCTCGTCTTTCTCCTCGAAGGCCAGTTGCGCGTATCGACGTACTCCGAGGATGGAATCGAGATCCCGGTGAGCGTCGTCCATTGCCGCGAATGCGCGGGAGAAATTTCAATCCTCAACCGCGTGCCGGTGTGGGCCAACCTGGCTGCGGCCAAGGACAGTGTGGTTGGCCTCCTCGACCGTGCGCACGCGCGTCAGCTACTCAATGACCCCGACGTCGCGCGTGCACTGAACAGTCTGATGGCGAGGCGCTATATGGGTCTCGCTGCGTCGCGCAGCGCACGCAGCCAGTCGCGCGCCGGCGCACGCGTGTCCGCCGTGATCGAGGCGACCATCGGCGAACGAGTATCGGGCGATCTCTCTCTCGTCGAACTGCCCAATCAGAGCACGATCGCGGCCATGGCGAAGGTAAGCCGCGAGACGGTCTCGCGCGTGATCTCATCGCTCGAAAAGCGCGGCATCGTCAAGCGGGAAGGCCGGGCGATCCGCATACGGGACCGCGCCGCGCTGCATCTGCTAGCAAGCGCCTGAATGTAAATCAGCGCGCGGGGCAAGGCGCGCACGCTACAAACAAAAATGGCCAGCGTTGCGCTGGCCATTTCTTATGGTGCTTATGGTGCAAGCCGCTTAGACCACCACCGTCTGCGCCTCGCCTTCCTTGCTCTCACGCACCACACCAATCTTCCAGACCTGCTCACCCGCAGCAGCCAGCAGCGAAGCCGCCGCATCGGCCTGATCCGCCGCCACGATCACGGCCATGCCGATACCGCAGTTGAACACGCGGTGCATTTCCGCATCGGCCACGCCGCCATGCTTTTGCAGCCACGAGAACAGCGGCGGCAGCGGCCATGCCGCATGATTCAGCTCGGCCGTGAGCCCTTCGCGCAGCACGCGCGGAATGTTCTCCACCAGACCGCCGCCGGTGATGTGCGCCATGCCCTTCACGGTGATGGTTTCCATCAGCTTGAGCAGCGGCTTCACGTAGATGCGCGTGGGCGCCATGAGCGCGTCAGCGAGCGAGCGGCCGTCGAAGTCGGCGTTCATGTCCGGATTCGCGCGCTCGATGATCTTGCGCACGAGCGAGAAGCCGTTCGAATGGATGCCGCTGGAAGCCAGGCCCAGCACCACGTCGCCGGGGACGATCGTGCTGCCGTCGATGATCTTGCTCTTCTCCACCGCGCCAACCGCGAAGCCGGCCAGGTCGTATTCGCCATCGGGGTACATGCCCGGCATTTCCGCCGTTTCGCCGCCGATCAGCGCGCAGCCCGAAAGCTCGCAGCCCTGCGCGATGCCCTTGACGACCGTGGCCGCCGTATCGACGTCCAGCTTGCCGCATGCGAAGTAGTCGAGGAAGAACAGCGGCTCGGCGCCCTGCACGAGGATGTCGTTTACGCTCATCGCGACGAGATCCTGGCCAACCGTATCGTGTTTGTTCAGATGAAACGCGAGGCGCAGCTTGGTGCCCACGCCGTCGGTGCCCGAGACGAGCACGGGCTCCTTGTACTTTTTCGGCACTTCGAAGAGCGCACCGAATCCGCCGATGCCGCCCATCACGCCGTCGCGCAGGGTCTTCTTCGCAAAGGGCTTGATGCGGTCGACGAGCGCGTCGCCCGCGTCGATGTCCACGCCTGCGTCGCGGTAGGAGAGCCCTTGCTCCTGATTAGCGGGGCCGGATTTCGGTTGATTCATGGGGAAGAGGCAGAAGGTCGGTAAAATGCGATTTTAACCGATTGATGGCGCCTCGCTGCCGCCCCGCACGTGGGTATGCGCGAGTATTTTGGTAGTAGCGGAGCGGGCCCGCCAACCGGAGACCACGTTTTGTCGCCGAACATACCTATTTTCAAGCGATATCGGCGCGGGGCCTTCGTGTGGGCCGCGCGCCACAGGAACTGACAGACCTTCGGCCAGACACACCGTGCAGCGACAGCTAACGCTCGATCTCGGCACCCCGCCGCCATCGACCTTCGACAACTTCCACACCGGCGCCAATGCGGAGCTGGTCGCGCGGCTGCGCGGGCTCGACGCCGCGCTCGCCGCGAGCGCGGCCGTCGACCCGAAGGTCGACCGCACGTTCTACATCTGGGGGGAGCCCGGCAACGGCCGCTCGCACCTGCTGCACGCGCTCGCGTTCGAGACGCCGCCCGGCCGCGTGCGCTATATCGGGCCGAAGAGCGGTCTCGCCGCTTTCACGTTCGATCCGCGCGTGCCGATTTACGCCGTCGACGACTGCGACTCGCTCTCGGGCGCCCAGCAGATCGCCCTGTTCAATCTCTTTAACGAGGTGCGCTCGCACCCGAACACGGCGCTCGTCGCCACTGGCAACGCGCCGCCGATGGGTCTCGCGGTGCGCGAGGACCTGCGCACGCGCCTCGGCTGGGGCCTCGTGTTCCACCTCACGCCGCTCTCGGACGCCGGCAAGGCCGCCGTGCTCAAGCAGGCGGCACGCGAGCGCGGCATCAATCTCGCCGACGACGTGCCCGCCTACCTGCTCACGCACTTCCGGCGCGACATGCCGAGCCTCATGCGCCTGCTCGACGCGCTCGACCGCTTCTCGCTCGAGCAAAAGCGCGCGGTGACGCTGCCGCTGCTGCGCACGATGCTCGCGACGGGAGAGGATGAGTCGGGCGTCGATATCCCGGATGCCGATACGCTGGGCGTCGATTTGCCGGGCGTCGATACATTCACGCCCGATGGCGAGAATAACGCGGCCGCCCCGCGCAGCGGCGGCGCAACACCCGCCACGCTTCCGGACGAAGCAGGCGGGAGCACCGCGGCCCAAGACCGCAGTGCTGCCAAGCCAGCGGATCTTGCCGATGCGCCTGCTGGCACGGGTGAGCAAGACGTCGCCCGCGGCGTCGAACTGGAATTGTTCCCGTCTCAGGACACCCCGCACGCTGGATCCACGGCTGGACCCACGGCCGCATCCATAGCTGCGGACACCGGCTCGAGCACCGGGGCGCCCGGCGCCGCCTACGAAGCACCGAAGGCTCCAGCCCTGCAACCGCGCGCGCCGCTCGGCCCCCCGCCGTTCCAGCCGCCGACCGACAACGTCGAAGGTGAACTGGGGGCCAGATTCCGCGACGTCGTCCACCGTGAACTGGGCGCCGAGCTCCAGGGCGAGGTCAACGCCGACGTGAGCAACGAAATGAGCGGCGAGCTCAACGGCGACCTCGATCCTCCCGCCGATCCCGCGAGCGCCCCGACCGTCGCCGATCCTGCCGGCTCCACCACGTCCACCGATCCGGCATCGCCCGGCGCTGCGCACGCGAATCCGCCCACCGGGCCCACGGCGGCGAACACGCCGCCGTCGGCGCCATCGTCCGAAACGTCCTCCGCGTCTCCGGACGCACCGCAATCCGATTCCGGGCCCCAGCGCCAGAAAAACCCGGAAAGACCGGAAAGCCCAGAAGACCCGAAACACCCGGAGCGCCCCGCCTCGCCGGCCGCAGCCGGTACCGGCAACGGCTTTACCCGCTTCAAGTAAAATGAGCGCCCATGGCTAATCTTGCACTTTTCGATCTCGATCACACGCTGATCCCCACCGACAGCGACCACGAATGGGGCCGCTTCATGGTGAAGCTCGGCATTGTCGACGCCGAGCGCTTCGCCGAGCAGAACGACCGCTTCTACGCCGACTACAAGGCCGGCCAGCTCGACATCCACGCGTATCTCGTCGCCATGCTCACGCCGCTCGCGAAGTATTCGCGCGCGCAGTTGAAGGAATGGCACGACCAGTACATGCACGAGGTCATCAAGCCGACCATCCTGCCGGCCGCCGTCGAACTCGTGCAACAGCACAAGGAAGCGGGCGATCTCTGCTGCGTGGTCACGGCCACCAACGAGTTCATCACGGCGCCCATCGCCGAGGTGTTCGGCGTGGACAAGCTGATCGGCTGCGAAGTCGAAACCGTCGACGGCCATCCGGCGTCGGCCTTCACCGGCCGCCCGACGGGCACGCCGAGCTACCGCGAAGGCAAGATCCTGCGTGTGGAGGCATGGCTTGCTTCGCTCGGCAAGCGCTGGTCCGACTTCGAGCACAGCTACTTCTATAGCGACTCGCACAACGACATTCCGCTGCTCGAAAAAGTCACCGACCCGATCGCGACCAACCCCGACGACACCCTGCGCGCCCACGCGCAAAAAGCAGGCTGGCGCATCCTCGATTTGTTCCAGGCATCGTGATCAAGAAATTCATCCGCAAGCTGTTCGGCCAGGACGACGCCTCCGCAACGCAAGGCGCCGCTACCGGCAACAGCGACACAGCACTGGCCGCGGCATCGCATGACAGCGAAGCCGCAGACGAAGCCACTGGCCGCCCGCGCCGCAAGACGGTCACCGCGAAGAAGACGCCCAAGCCCCGCGCGGGCAAGGGCGTCGGCGATCCGGCCACGCCCATCGTCCTCTCCGCCGACATCCACGGCATCGATCCCTCGCTCATCTCCCGCAACGCCGTGCGCGTGACCGATGGCCTGCAGCAAGCGGGCTTTCGCGCGTTCATCGTGGGCGGCGCGGTGCGCGATCTGCTGCTCGGCATCGCGCCCAAGGACTTCGACGTCGCCACCGACGCCACGCCCGACCAGGTGCAGAAGCTGTTCCGCCGCGCCCGCATCATCGGCCGGCGCTTCCAGATCGTGCACGTGCAGTTCGGCCAGGAGATCATCGAGGTCTCGACCTTCCGCGCGCTCGTGGACGCCCCGGCCGCCCCTGCTGCGCCGGCCGACGCCGCGCCCGCGAAGCGCCTGCGCCGCGACGAGCTCGACCGCAAGACCCACGCCGTGGACGCGAGCGGCCGCGTGCTGCGCGACAACGTCTGGGGCGAGCAGCACGAAGACGCCACGCGCCGCGACTTCACGATCAACGCGATGTACTACGATCCGTCCACGCAGACGGTGCTCGACTATCACAACGGCATGGCCGACATGCGCGCGCGCCTGTTGCGCATGATCGGCGACCCGGCCACGCGCTACCGCGAAGACCCGGTGCGCATGATGCGCGTGGTGCGTTTCGCGGCGAAGCTCGGCTTCGAGATCGAAGAGCATACGCGCGCGCCGATCCTGGAGCTCGCGGACCTCATCAACAATGTGCCGGCCGCGCGTCTGTTCGACGAAATGCTCAAGCTGCTGCTCTCGGGTCACGCGCTCGAGTGTCTCAAGTGGCTGCGCAAGGAAGGCTTGCACCACGGTCTGCTGCCCTTGCTCGACGTGATTCTCGAGCAACCGCAAGGCGAGCGCTTCATCACGCTCGCGCTCTCGAACACCGACGCGCGCGTGCGCGCGGGCAAGCCGGTCTCGCCGGGCTTCCTGTTCGCCACGCTGCTGTGGCACGACGTGCAGCAGCGCCTGCAACAATACACGGCCGAGGGCGATTTCCCGGTGCCGGCGCTGCATCGTGCAATGGACGACGTGATCGACGCGCAGACGGAAAAACTCGCGATCCATCGCCGCTACTCGTCGGACATGCGCGAGATCTGGGGCCTGCAACTGCGCCTCGAAAAGCGGGGCCGCAGCGCGATCAAGCTGCTGGAACACCCGAGATTCAGAGCGGGGTATGATTTCCTCCTGCTGCGCTGCGAATCGGGCGAGCTCGACGCCGAAGTCGGCCAATGGTGGACCGACTTCATCAGCGGCGACCCGGCCGCACGCGAGACGCTGCTCGCCCAGGGCGGCAGCAAGGAGCGCGCGCCGCGCAAGCGCCGCCGTCGCGGCGGCGCAAAGAACCGCAAGACGGGCGAAGCCGCAGCGGGTGCCGAAAGCGCCGCAGCGGCATCCACCTACGGCGGGGGCAACGACGAGCCGCACGAGGACTGAAGCCATGCAGTACGCAGCCCCGTGCAGGTATATCGAATGCCTTTGCGCAACACAGGAACTGAAGCCATGACGGTTGCCTGGCTGGGAATCGGCGCGAATCTGGGGGATGCGCGCCAGACCCTGAAAGACGCGGTGGTGTGTCTTGCTCAGCAGCACACCATCACCGTGCTCGCCAAATCGAGTCTGTACCGCACCGCGCCCATCGACGCGGGCGGTGACGACTATTTCAACTGCGTCGTGAAGCTCGACACGCGGCTTTCGGTGCGCGAGCTGCTCGGCCTGTGCCATCGCATCGAGCACCACTTCGGCCGCGAGCGCCCCTTTCGCAACGCGCCGCGCACCCTCGACATCGACATCCTGCTATATGGCGAGGCCGTGATCGACGAGCCCGACCTGATCGTGCCGCATCCACGCATGACGGCCCGCGCGTTCGTGCTCGCGCCGCTCGCCGAGATCGATCCCGGACTCACCATTCCGGGCCATGGCGTGGTCAGCACCTTCTTGTCCGCCGTCGCGGAACAGCGCATCGAAAAAATGAAGCCACTGTGCCAGTGCCTCGCCGAGTCCGGTGCTGGTGCTGGTGTCGCTGCTGGTGCCGCCGCTGGTGCCGCCGCTGGTGCCGCTGCTGGTGCTGCCGCTGGTACCGGAAAACCGGCTGACGACACCTCCGCCGACACGTCGCAGCGCGCTCCGGGCACTTGCCGATGAGCACGCCCCTGTCTTTCACCACCACGGTGGCCGCACGCCCCACCGCGCTCCAGTACATCGCGATCGAAGGGCCGATCGGCGCGGGCAAGACCGCGCTCGCGACACGGCTGGCCGAGCGCTGGTCGATGCAGACGCTGCTTGGCTCGCGCGCTGACAACCCGTTTCTCGAACGCTTCTACCGCGATACGACGCGCCACGCGCTGGCCGCGCAACTCTCCGTGGCGTTGCAGCGCGAGCATCTCTCGCAGCAAGTGGCCGCGCAGCGCGCCGCCGGTACGCCGCTCGTGACGAACTTCCTTGCCGAGCGCAACGACCTGTTCGCGCGCCTGACGCTCTCCGAAGAAGAGCTGCCGCTCTTTCAGGCGCTGGCCGCGCGCTTGCGTGTAGAAGCCCCTGCGCCCGACCTCGTGGTGTATCTGCAGGCGAGCCCCGAAGCGCTCTATGCACGTATCCAGAAGCGCGCGGTGGCGGCGGAGCAGCACATCTCCGACACCTTCCTGCGGGCGTTGTGCGACAGCTATAACGAATTTTTCTATCATTACGACCGTGCGCCGGTGCTGACCGTCGGCGTCGAGAATCTGAACCCGCTCGACTCCGATGCGGACCTTGCGCTGATCGCCGAACGTATCGAAACGATGCGCGGCCGCAAGGAATCGTTCGTCAAGGGCACGTCGCTCTAAGCGTCGCGCCGTCCGGTTTTTCTTTTCCCTAACGGATTCCCCATGACTTACCTGCAGGAAACGAGCCGCAGCGCGGTCACCGTGCCCAAACTCCAGGCGATGCGCGACGCCGGCGAGAAGATCTCGATGCTCACGTGCTACGACGCGAGCTTCTCGGCGCTGTGCGACCGCGCGGGCGTCGATACCGTGCTGATCGGCGACTCGCTCGGCAATGTGCTCCAGGGCCATACCACGACGCTGCCCGTCACACTCGAAGACGTCGCCTATCACACGGCCTGCGTCGCGCGCGCGCAACCCAAGGCGTTGATCATCGCCGATCTGCCGTTCGGCACGTTCGGCACGCCCGAGGAGGCCTTTGCGAATTCGGTGAAGCTCATGCGCGCGGGCGCGCAGATGGTGAAGATCGAGGGCGGCGAATGGCTCGCGCCCACGGTGAAGATGCTGGTCGAGCGCGCGGTGCCGGTGTGCGCGCACATCGGCCTCACGCCGCAATCGGTGCACGCGTTCGGCGGCTTCAAGGTGCAAGGCAAGACCGACGCGGCCGCCGAGCAGCTCGTGCGCGACGCACTGGCGCTCGAGGCCGCAGGCGCGCAGCTCGTGGTGATCGAGGCGGTGCCCGCGACGCTCGGCGCGCAAGTCACGAAGCAACTGCGCATTCCGACGATCGGCATTGGTGCGGGCCTCGATTGCTCGGGCCAGGTGCTCGTGCTGCACGACATGCTCGGCATCTTCCCTGGCAAGCGTCCGCGCTTCGTGAAGGACTTCATGGCGGGACAGCCCGATATCGAATCGGCCGTGCGCGCCTATGTGAAGGCCGTGAAGGAAGGCACCTTTCCCGGACCCGAGCACGCGTTCTGATACCTGCTCGCCCATGCAAGACGCGCGGCGGGCAGCAGAACATAGCGCCACTGCGAAATGCAAAAAAGCGCGTTCCTTGCGGGACGCGCTTTTTTATTGCTCGCTGTTTTCTACCTGTGGCTCTGCGCCCGGCCGTTCACCTGCGCGCCGATCAAGCCGATCAAGCCAATGCGCCTGCCGCGCGCTCAGCTTATCGGATCAGGCGCGCGGCCACGGCTCCGCGCAGCGCATTGGTGAGCATGAGCGCCTCAGCATTCAGCACGTCCTCGCGCGTGAGCACGCGCTCCCGCGCCCCAAACGCCGCATCGTCGAGCAGTACGCCGCGCATCACGCCGGGCAACAGCCCCGACGCCAGCGGCGGCGTCCACCATTGCCCATCGAGTTTCACGAACACGTTCGAGCGCCCGCCTTCGGTTAGCTCGCCGCGCTCGTTGAAGAACAGCATGTCGAAGCCACCCTGTGCTTCGGCCTCGCGCCATGCGCGGTCGAATTCGGCGCGGCGCGTCGACTTGCGCAACAGCAGCGCATCGGCCGACTCGACCGGTGCGAAGCCGTGATCCGGCGCGAGCAGCACACCGACCGTATCGCGCGCGAGCGGTGCAAGCGGTGCGCCGGTCAGCGTTGCCGCCCCGCTCTTGCCGAGCGCAAGCCGCAAGCGATGTGGCGCATTTTCATCACCGTCCGCGAATGCCGCACATGCTTGTTCGAGACGCGCGCGTAACGCTTGAACGTCGCACGGAAAGCCGAGCCAGGCCGCGCTAGCCGCAAGCCGCGCAAGATGGCGCTCGACGTGACGCACGCCTTGCGCGCGCGTCGCGTACATCGTTTCGAAGAGTTCGATGCCGGGATCAGCCTGGGTGAGAAAACGCGCTTTCAATCGGCACTCCTCGTATTCGTCTGCGGCCACACTGTCGAGCACGATGCCCGCGCCCACGCCCATTTCGCCGCGTCGTGTAGCGCCATTGCCCGCGCCAGGCGCATCGAGCGTGAGCGTGCGGATCACGACCGAGAGGCAGAAGTCGCCGCAGGCCTCGCCATCGCGCGGCGCCTCCAGCCAGCCGATGGTGCCCGTGTAGAGCCCGCGCGGACCGTGCTCGAGCGCCTCGATCAATTCCATCGTGTGGTGCTTGGGCGCGCCCGTGATCGAGCCACACGGAAACAGCGCGCGCATCGTGTCGGCGAAAGTCGTGCCGGGGCGCATTTTCGCCTCGACCGTGGAGGTCATCTGCCAGACAGACGCGTAGGGCTCGACGCTGAAGAGCGCCGGCACGCGAACCGAACCCGTCTGCGCGACGCGCGACACGTCGTTGCGCAGCAGGTCGACGATCATCACGTTTTCAGCGCGATTCTTGGGATCGTTCGCGAGGAATTGCGCGGCTGCGGCGTCCTCGGCCGCATCGGCGCAACGCGCGGCGGTGCCCTTCATCGGCCTTGCGCGCAACGTTTCGCCCTGCTTCTCGACGAACAGCTCCGGCGAGCACGAGAGCACCCAGCGGTCGCCCGGCAACGCGATAAGCGCGCCGTAGCGCACGCGCTGACGCTCGCGCAAGCGCCGGTACAACGCCACCGGCGCGCCGAACGCCTCGAAGCTCAGCCGATACGTGTAGTTGATCTGATACGAGTCGCCGATGCGCAGCGCATCTTGCACCGCGCCGATGTCGCGCTCGAAACGCTCGCGGTCGACGCCCATCGTCACGTCGGCAATGCCTGCCGGCGCTGGCCCCGACGTCTCGCTGCCGCCCTCATGCGCGGCAAGCCAGGCATCGGCCTCCTCGCGCGAGAGGCGCTCGCAGCGTTCAAACAATAAAAAACGCAGCGCGGCGTTGCCGTGCTGCGTTTTGCTGGATGAGGCGCTGTCGGGTTGTTCGTTGTCGCGAGTCTGACGGTCGCGAGTCCCGCGGTCGTGAACTTCGATTTCGCGCTTCGCGAATTCGAGCGCGCGCCCGAATTCGTAGTCGCCGAGCACGAGCGCATGAAGAGCCGCACCCGATCCGGCATTGCGCAACTCATCGTTCAACGCGCGGCACGCCGCGTCGAGATCCGCTGCGCGCTCGCACGCGATCTCGCGCACGAACCCCGTGTAAAGGCGGCTCGAACGGCTGGCCGCCGTCGAGTCGCCGTCATCGAGCAGCGCGAAAACCACGTCACCCGTCGCACCGCCTTGATTCACTGCCATTGACGTTACCGCCTGCTACCGAACGAACATCGCACGAAGCGATTGGACAAAGCCGTGCATCAATCGAAGAAGCTCTTCACGCGATCGAACCAGCTCTTGCTCTGCGGACTGTGGCGCGCGCCGCCTTCCACGAGCGACTTCTCGAACTGTTGGAGCAGGTCGCGTTGCTGCTCGGTGAGCTTGACCGGCGTTTCGACCTGCACATGCACGTACAGATCGCCGGCGATGCTCGAGCGCAGGCCCTTGATGCCCTTGCCGCGCAGGCGGAACGTCTTGCCCGACTGCGTGCCTTCGGGCACCGTGAAGCTCGCGCGGCCCGCGAGCGTAGGCACTTCGATCTCGCCGCCAAGCGCCGCCGTGGTGAACGGAATCGGCATCTGGCAATGGAGGTCGTCGCCGTCGCGCTCGAACACCGAATGCTGCTTGATGTGGATCTCGACGTAGAGATCGCCCGACGGCCCGCCGTTGATGCCCGGCTCGCCGTTGCCGGCCGAGCGGATGCGCATGCCGTCGTCGATGCCCGCCGGAATCTTCACTTCGAGCGTCTTGGTTTCCTTCACCTTGCCCGCGCCGTGGCAGTTCGTGCAGGGCTCGGGAATGTAGGAACCCGTGCCATGGCACTTCGGGCAGGTCTGCTGGATGCTGAAGAAGCCCTGCGACATACGCACCTGACCCGAGCCATGGCAGGTCGGGCAGGTTTCAGGCTTGGTGCCGGGCTTCGCGCCCGAACCGTGGCAGACCTCACAGCCGCTCCAGCCCGGCACGCGAATCTGCGTCTCGTAGCCGTGCGCCGCCTGCTCCAGCGTGATTTCCATGCTGTAGCGCAGATCCGCGCCGCGATACACCTGCGGGCCGCCGCGCGCACCGCGGCCACCGCCTGCGGCCTGGCCGAAAATATCACCGAAGATGTCGCCGAAGGCGTCCGCGAAACCGCCGAAGCCCTGCGCACCGGCGCCGCCCATATTTGGATCGACGCCCGCATGGCCGTACTGGTCGTAAGCCGCGCGCTTTTGCGAGTCCGACAGCATCTCGTAGGCTTCTTTTACCTCTTTGAAATGCTCTTCCGCATCCTTGTTGTCCGGATTACGGTCGGGGTGGTACTTCATCGCCAGCTTGCGATACGCCTTCTTGATTTCGTCGTCGCTCGCGTTCTTCGCGACGCCCAGAACCTCGTAGTAATCCCGTTTCGCCATATCGGTTCAACGCCGGCCGCCCACCTTTCGGCACGCGCCGGCTCCTCTTGAATGCTGGATCTCGTGACCCGTTTGCCGTTGCTTGCGAACCTCCGCGCGCGGGCGCTTTCACGCCCCGGCGGCCCCTGCAAGAGAACGGCCTCCATAAAACAAATGTGCCCGGAGAGCCAAAAGGCCCGCCAGGCGCTGCAATGCCGACCCGCATCGTAACCGATGCGGCCGTGCTTCGGTCTGTTCAGCCCTTTCGGTCCGGGCCCGATTCTCGCGGCATCCGGCGCGAATCACGCCGGATGCCCTGGCCCTGAACGAACCGACTTAGTCCTTCTTGACTTCCTTGAACTCGGCGTCGACCACGTCGTCGGCGGCATTCTGCGCGGTAGCTTCGGCACCTGCGGCGCCTGCTGCCGCACCCGCCGCGCCTTGCTGCGCCTGCATGTCGGCGTACATCTTCTCGCCGAGCTTCTGCGACGCTGCCGACAGCGCCTCGACCTTCGCCTCGATCGTGGCCTTGTCGGCCGACCCGTTCTTCAGCGTTTCTTCGAGGTCCTTCAGCGCGGCTTCGATCTTTTCCTTTTCGGAGGCATCGATCTTGTCGCCGTACTCGGCCACGGCCTTCTTCGTGCTGTGAACCAGCGCATCACCCTGGTTGCGCGCGTCGGCCAGCTCACGCAGACGGTGGTCTTCTTCCGCGTTCGCCTCGGCGTCCTTCACCATCTTCTCGATCTCGGCTTCCGAAAGACCCGAGTTCGCCTTGATGGTGATGCGGTTTTCCTTGCCGGTCGCCTTGTCCTTCGCGCCAACGTGCAGAATGCCGTTCGCGTCGATGTCGAAGCTCACTTCGATCTGCGGCACGCCACGCGGTGCGGGCGGAATGCCTTCGAGGTTGAACTCGCCCAGCAGCTTGTTGCCGACCGCCATTTCGCGCTCGCCCTGGAACACCTTGATCGTCACGGCGCCTTGGTTGTCGTCGGCCGTCGAGTACACCTGCGCGTGCTTCGTCGGGATCGTGGTGTTCTTGTTGATCATCTTCGTCATCACGCCGCCGAGCGTCTCGATACCGAGCGAGAGCGGGGTGACGTCGAGGAGCAGCACGTCCTTGCGGTCGCCCGAGAGAACCTGGCCCTGAATCGCGGCGCCGACGGCCACGGCTTCGTCCGGGTTCACGTCACGGCGCGGATCCTTGCCGAAGAACTCCTTGACCTTCTCCTGCACCTTCGGCATGCGCGTCTGGCCGCCGACGAGAATCACGTCGTCGATGTCGCCAACCTTCACGCCCGCGTCCTTGATCGCCACACGGCACGGCTCGATGGTGCGCTCGATCAGGTCTTCGACCAGCGCTTCCAGCTTGGCGCGCGTGATCTTCAGGTTCAAGTGCTTCGGACCCGAGGCATCCGCCGTGATGTACGGCAGGTTGATTTCGGTCTGCTGGCCCGACGAGAGCTCGATCTTGGCCTTTTCAGCGGCTTCCTTCAGGCGTTGCAGCGCGAGCACGTCCTTCGAGAGGTCGACGCCCTGCTCCTTCTTGAACTCGCCGATGATGTAATCGATGATGCGCTGGTCGAAGTCTTCGCCGCCGAGGAACGTGTCGCCGTTGGTCGACAGCACTTCGAACTGCATTTCGCCGTCAACGTCCGCGATTTCGATGATCGAGATGTCGAACGTGCCGCCGCCGAGGTCGAACACGGCGATCTTGCGATCGCCCTTTTCGGCCTTGTCCAGACCGAAGGCGAGCGCGGCTGCCGTCGGCTCGTTGATGATGCGCTTGACTTCCAGACCCGCGATGCGGCCGGCGTCCTTCGTGGCCTGACGCTGGCTGTCGTTGAAGTACGCGGGAACCGTGATCACGGCTTCGGTGACCGGCTCGCCGAGGTAGTCTTCAGCGGTCTTCTTCATCTTGCGCAGCACTTCGGCCGAAACCTGCGACGGCGCGAGGTTGTTGCCGTGCGCTTCGACCCATGCGTCGCCGTTGTCGTGCTTGACGATCTTGTAGGGCATCAGGTTGATGTCCTTTTGCACTTCCTTTTCGTCGAAGCGGCGGCCGATCAGGCGCTTGACCGCGTACAGCGTGTTCTTCGGGTTGGTGACCGACTGGCGCTTGGCCGGCGCGCCGACCAGCACTTCGTTGTCGTCCATGTAGGCGATGATCGACGGCGTCGTGCGGGCGCCTTCCGAGTTCTCGATCACCTTGACCTGATTGCCTTCCATCAGCGCCACGCACGAGTTGGTGGTGCCGAGGTCGATACCAATGATTTTGCCCATTTTTTCCAGATCTCCAGATTTTGATCGCTGGGCGCTCGCCGCTTCTCCGCCGCTTCTCGCGTGGTGCGGGGGCGTTCGCCTCAGTTCAATTCGGTTTCAATTCACTGCTGCCCAAATGTGTGCCGCAAGGGCGTTTTCAAGAGCTTTGGGCTATGAATTCGTTAAATTTTTTTGATCGGCGGCGCGTTGATCGATGCAGCACCGCCCAAACTTTCCAATGCATTACAAATCGGTCGCCCGAAGTGCGTTACGTCGTGTGTTACGTCGTGCGTTACTTCGGCTGCGAAACCGTGACCAGCGCCGGACGCAGCACGCGGTCGGCAATCACATAGCCCTTTTGCAGCACGGCAACGACCGTGTTCGCATCCTGCTCCGAAGGCACCATCGAGATGGCCTGGTGGCGATGCGGGTCGAACTTCTCGCCGACCGGGTTGATCTGGAGCACCTTGCCTTTCTCCAGCGCGCCGACGAGCTGCTTGAGCGTAAGCTCGACACCTTCGTTGACCTTGGCGAGGTCGTCCGAGCCGTGGGCTAGCGCGGCTTCGAGGCTATCCATGACCGGCAGCAGATGCTCGGCGAAGCTCTCGATGGCGAACTTGTGCGCCTTGGCGACGTCCTCCTGCCCGCGGCGGCGGACGTTTTCCGTCTCGGCCTTGGCGCGCACGAATGCGTCTTGCAGCTCGGCAACCTTGGCTTGAGCTTCGGCGAGAGCCGCTTGCGCATCGCCTTCCGGCGCCGGCGCGGCACCTTCAGCCGGTTGTTGTTGCGGCTGGGCAGCGGCCTGCGACGCCTCGTCCGCGGGCGTGGGGTTCTGGCTCGTCGGGTTCTCTTGCGTGTTTTCCATGTCGCTGAACGTCGTTGAATAGTAAAAAGGGGAACAAAGCACGAGCCGTTTTGCCCGCCGTGTCAGTCACGCCGGCGAGCGTTGCGCCGGAGCGATGACCGCTTTGTCCATTGCGACAGCACTTGGGTGCCGGATCGCTTATTTCAAGGGCTTCGCGCGGTTTTTTATACATGGTCAAGCCACCGAAATCGGTCGTTACAACCATTACCGCAGTGCCGCAAGAATGAAATTGAGTACGGGGCAACCCTGACCTAGACTTAACATTAGGTGCTGCTCACGACGCGTTTACCCTGAGTCCGGCACCGCACCGAATGGGCCTCTGTCGTTCGCGGATGTTTCTCGCCAACGGTCTGCCAGTGGGCCTCGTACTGGGCGTTTTGCAGCTTTCCCTTGGGGAGTACCGTGAAACTGACCTTTGCCATCTCGGTGGTCGCCCTGGTACTCATCGCCGGAACCACCACCATCTGCCTGTCCGGCGTCGTGAACGAGAACACGACAGAATACGGTGGCGTCCACGCCACGATGGAAGCCCTCTTCAATCCTCACGTGAAAGTTTGTCGATAGTGCGCCGGTCGCGCTTGGTCGGCCTGCCGTGCAACACGGCGGCCGGCTCGCGAAAAAGCCGGCGCCGCTCCTGCTCCGCCGCGCGCCGTGCACGGCTAGGCTCGCTTTCCGCGTAGAGCGTCTGGGCAATGCTCGCGGGCCCGCGCACCTCGCAGATACCGAGCACCTGCACTTCCCAAAGCACGTGATCGATCTCGATTTCCACCAGATCGCCCACGCGCACGTCCCGGGAAGCCTTCACGATGTCGCCGCCGATGCGCACGCGGCCCTTGCCAATGGCGTCCGACGCCAGCGAACGCGTCTTGAAGAAGCGGGCGGCCCACAGCCATTTATCGATGCGCAGGCGTGCGCCGGGTTCGGTCGAAATCTTGTAATTCATAACGATGCTTCCTGATTGAGCGCCGGGGCTGGCGGCCTGCATCAGCACTTTGGCGCCCACTTTGGCGCCATATCGCGGCTTGCGGTGCCTTCCTTGTAGCGTCGGTGCGTTACATCAGCCCCATGCAGAACACTGCGCTCAGGCCGCCGCGCCCGCCGGGACCATGGCCTTCACCGGCCAGCCCTGCAGGTTCTGCGCGACGATCTCGCCAAGCGCGGCGATCCACGCAGGCGACGCGTTCAGGCATGGAATGCGGTGGAACTCCTTGCCGCCGCCATGCAGAAACTCGTCGCGGACCTCCATGCCGATTTCCTCGATGGTCTCGAGGCAGTCCGCCGTGAAACCGGGGCAGAACACATCGGCGCGGCGCACGCCGCCCTGCCCGAGCTCCCTGAGCGTCGGCGCGGTATAGGGCTGCAACCACTGGGCCCGCCCGAAGCGGGACTGAAACGTGACGCGGCATTCCACGGGCGTGAGCTCCAGCGCATGCGTGAGGAGCGCCGCCGTCTGCTGGCATTGATCATGGTACGGGTCGCCGAGGTCGAGCGTGCGGCTCGGCACGCCGTGAAAGCTCAGCACGAGGCGGTCGCCGGCCGCGAAGTCGGGGCGGCCATGCGCCTGCCAGTACTGTTGCACCTGCGCCGCGAGCGCCGCGATATAGGCCGGATGGTCGTGATACGCGCGCACCGTGCGGATTTCCGGCTGATTGCGCATGCGCCGCAGCTTGGCGAACGCAGCGTCGAAAGCCGTGGCCGTGGTCGACGCCGAATATTGCGGATACATCGGCACCAGCAGGATGCGCTCGGCGCCGGCGAGCTTGAGCTGACTGAGCATCGCAGCGATGTCGGGCGTGCCGTAACGCATCGCGTAGTCCACGAGCACCGTGTAGTCGTTCAGATGCAGCAGATGGCGCAGGCCGTCGGCCTGCTTCTGGGTGTGCACGCGCAGCGGGGAGCCTTCTGGCGTCCAGACCGCCGCGTATTTTTTCGCCGACGATCGGCCGCGAAACGGCAGGATCAGTCCGCGCAGGATGACTTGCCAGATGGGCGCGGGAATCTCGACCACCCGCGGATCAGAGAGGAACTGCGCCAGATAGCGGCGCACGGCACGCGGCGTGGGCGCGTCGGGCGTGCCCAGATTGATGAGCAGCACCGCGACACGATGCGCGACGGCGGACTGCAGGGGCCGCTCCAGGTCGAAACGCATAGGCGATCAGGAACGCCGCACTTCAACGCGCGGCAAGGGTTGCACAAGTGCGCATTATAGCGGGCGCGTTTCGATGCGCCGTGCCGGCTCCGAAGCAAACCCACGGCGTTCCCCCGAGGCGCTCGCCGCAGCGCCGCGCGCCGGACCGCAGCGCTGGCCATTCGGCCAATGGCGCGCCGCGCCGCTTCGGGCGATGATCGGAACCACAGGGGGAAACGAGCGGAACGCGCGAGGAAAATGCAAGGAAAGCGCGCTCAGTTCTGGCTGAGCGCGAGGGAAAGCAGGCGCGCGGTGATATCCACGATCGGAATCACGCGGTTGTAGGCCATACGTGTCGGGCCGATCACGCCAAGCGTGCCGACGATCTTGCCGTTCACTTCGTAGGGCGCGGTCACCACGCTCATTTCCTCGATCGGCACGAGGTTCGACTCGCCGCCAATGAAGATCTGCACGCCCTGGGCGTGGCTCGACACGTCGAGCAGTTGCAGAAGGCTCGTTTTCTGGTCGAACACGTCGAAGAGCTTGCGCAAGCGCGCCATGTCCGACGATAGATCGGCCACCTCGAGCAGGTTGCGCTCGCCGGAAATGAGCACGGTTTCGCCCGTGTCGGTTTCGTCGGTGCTCGCGGTCACGGCAGCGTGCATCAGCGTGGTCATATCGCCGCGCAGCGCGTCGATCTCTTCGCGCAGGCGCTGGCGCACCTCGTCGAACGAGAGGCCCGCGAAATGCGCATTGATGTAATTGGAGGCTTCGATGAGCTCGGAAAGCGTGAAATCACGCTGCGTCGCCATGATGCGGTTCTGCACGTCGCCTTCGGGCGTCACGATGATGAGCAGGATGCGCTTGTCCGAAAGGCGCATGAACTCGACCTGCTTGAACACGTGGCTGCGCCGCGGCGTGAGCACCACGCCCGCGAACTGCGAGAGGTTCGAGAGCACGCTGGCTGCCGCCGCCACGACCTTCTGCGGCTCGCCGGGGCGCAACGTGGTTTTGACCGCGCGCGTGAGCGCGTCCTCGTCGGCCGAGGGCTCGACGGTGAGCATGGTGTCGACGAACAGGCGGTAGCCGCGCGGCGTGGGCACGCGCCCCGCCGAGGTGTGCGGGCTGGACACGAGCCCCAGCTCCTCGAGGTCAGACATCACGTTGCGGATCGTCGCGGGGCTCAACTCCAGGCCGGAAAAGCGCGACAGCGTGCGCGAGCCGACCGGCTGACCTTCGGCGATGTAGCGCTCGATCAGCGTTTTGAGGAGGGTTTGTGCGCGAGGATCTAGCATGACTGAAAATTCTAGCCTAATGCCGGGTTGGCGGCGAGTCCGCTCGCAAGCGCGCCGGCGGCC
Source organism: Paraburkholderia tagetis (assembly GCF_022213065.1). Lineage (GTDB taxonomy): Bacteria > Pseudomonadota > Gammaproteobacteria > Burkholderiales > Burkholderiaceae > Paraburkholderia > Paraburkholderia tagetis. The sequence goes on along the minus strand of NZ_JAKLJA010000009.1, from coordinate 193,713 downwards.
GGAAACCAGGGGCTGGCGGGCATTGCCGGGGCCACTAGGGCCACCGGCGCCATCCGGAAAGGTTGCGGCAATTGCGCCGCTACCGGCGGTGTGTCATCGCAGTGTCACGCTCAGCTGCAAAAAAGGGGCGCAGCGCTTGCCCACGCCCCGTGGGCAGGGGGCGCCAGGTTCTTTTCGAGACCCGACTATGGTGTAATGCCGGCATGCAGATCCAGAAGATTCAGAGCCAGTTCAAGACGGTTGCGCTCGTCGGGCGCAGCAATACGCCCGGCATCGGCGAGCCGCTGATGGCGCTCGCTCAAAATATTGCGCAGCGCGGCTTCGACGTGGTGTTCGAAGCGCACACCGCCCAGGAGATCGGCACCATCGGCTATCCGGCGCTGCAGATCGCCGAAATCGGCGCGCGCGCGGACGTGGCCGTGGTGCTCGGCGGCGACGGCACGATGCTCGGCATCGGGCGCCAGCTTGCGCCCTACCGCACGCCGCTCATCGGCATCAACCACGGTCGTCTGGGCTTCATCACGGACATCCCGTTCTCCGACATGCAGGAAGTCGTGCCGCAACTGCTCGCGGGCAGCTTCGAGCGCGAGGAGCGCTCGCTGCTCGAATCGCGCATCACGCGCGACGGCGACCCGATCTACCACGCGCTCGCGTTCAACGACGTGGTCGTGAACCGCAGCGGTTTTTCGGGCATGGCAGAGCTGCGCGTGCACGTGGACGGCCGCTTCATGTACAACCAGCGCTCGGACGGCTTGATTGTCGCCACGCCCACGGGCTCGACCGCTTATTCGCTCTCGTCGCAGGGGCCGCTGTTGCATCCGCAGTTGCAGGGCATCGTGCTCGTGCCAATCGCGCCGCACGCGCTCTCGAACCGCCCGATCGTGCTGCCCGACGACTGCAAGGTGAGCATCCAGATCGTCGCGGGCCGCGACGTCAACGTGAATTTCGACATGCAGTCGTTCACGGCCCTCGAGCTCAACGACGTGATCGAAGTCCGCCGCTCGCGCCATACCGTGCCTTTCCTGCACCCGATCGGCTACAGCTACTTCCGGACCCTGCGCCAGAAGCTGCACTGGAACGAACACCCCTCGCTACAAGACGATCCGGAAGACTGACGCCGCCATGCTCCGCCACCTTTCGATCCGCGACTTCGTGATCGTCGCCGCGCTCGACCTCGAATTCGACAGCGGCTTTTCCGTGTTCTCCGGCGAGACCGGCGCAGGCAAGTCGATCCTGATCGATGCCCTCGCGCTCACGCTCGGTGCGCGCGCCGACGCAGGCGTCGTGCGCACGGGCGAAAACCGCGCCGACATCACCGCCGAGTTCGATGCCCCGCCGCACGTCGCGCAATGGCTCGACGAGCAGGCGCTCGCCACCTCCGACGGCGAAAATACCGTGATGCTGCGCCGTGTGATCGATAGCGGCGGGCGCTCGCGCGCGTTCATCAACGGCACGCCGGCCACTCTCGCGCAGTTGCGCGACGTGGGCGAGCGGCTCGTCGATATTCACGGCCAGCACGCGCATCAGTTGCTCATGCGCCCGGACGCGCAGCGCGAACTGTTCGACGCGCACGCGGGCCTGATCGACATGGCCGCCGCCGTCACGCGCACGTGGCGCGTCGCCCGCGACGCGCGCCTCGCCGTGCAGACCGCGATGTCGCGCGACCGCGAACTGCAGCTCGAGCGCGAGCGTCTCGCGTGGCAGCTTGCCGAGCTCGACAAGCTCGCGCCGCAACCGGGCGAGTGGGAAGAAGTGAACGCCGAACACGTGCGGCTCGCGAATTCGGCGAGTCTGATCGAAGGTGTGCAAGGCGTGCTCACGGCGCTCTCCGAATCCGACGAAGCGATGATCTCGCATCTGAACTCGATCCTCTCGAAGCTGCGCGATCTCGCTGAAGTCGACCCCGCGCTCGGCGACGCGCTCGCCGCGCTCGAGCCCGCCGCGATCCAGTTGCAGGAAGCGGCGTATTCGCTTTCCCATTACGCGCAACGGCTCGATCTCGATCCGCAGCGGCTCGCGCAGGTCGAGTACCGCCTCGACGCGCTGCATTCGGCGGCGCGCAAGTTCCGCCTCCAGGCGGAATCGCTGCCCGAAGAACACGCAGCGCGGCGCGCTCAGCTCGCCGCGCTCGACGCCGCCTCCGATCTCGACGTGCTGCGCGCCGTCGCCGACAAGGCGCACGAGGCGTATCTCACCGAGGCCCGCCAGCTTTCGAAGGCGCGCGCCAAAGCCGCCAAGGCACTTGGTGCGGCGGTCACGCAAGGCATGCAGGAACTCTCGATGGCGGGCGGCAGCTTCGAGGTCGCGCTGGTGCCGCTCGGCAGCAGCGCGAACGGCGAGCCGATCGGCGGCGCGCACGGTCTCGAGCAAATCGAATTTCGCGTGGCGGGTCACGCGGGCGTACCGCTGCGGCCGCTCGCGAAGATCGCTTCGGGCGGCGAGCTCGCGCGTATCAGCCTCGCGCTCGCCGTGATCGCGAGCGCCGCGAGCCCCACGCCCACGCTGATCTTCGACGAAGTGGACACCGGCATTGGCGGCGGCGTCGCCGAAGTGGTCGGGCGCCTGTTGCATCAGCTTGGACACCAGCGCCAGGTGCTGTGCGTCACACACCTGCCCCAGGTTGCCGCGCGCGGCGATCACCACTTCCAGGTCTCGAAATCCGGCGACGGCAACGGCGGCACCGTCTCGGTCGTCACGCCGCTCGACAGGCCTGGCCGCGTGGAGGAAGTCGCGCGCATGCTGGGCGGGCTGGAGATCACCGCCACCACGCGCCGGCACGCGAAGGAGATGCTGGCGGCTTGAGGCTGCCGGGACGTCCGGCACACCGCACCGGCGTCGATATGCGTCTGAATAGCCGCCTCCAGGCGCAGCGCACGATCCCCGCAGGCGTGGCGGCAATTGCCGCGCCCGCGAGCTTCCCTCCTTAGCCGTTTTCTGGCCGCGCCGGCTGCGGCGCCGCACGCACCGCCTTGCGCACCTTCGCGACATCGCTGGCGCTCACCGCCGGCGCGCGATTGCCCCAGCTCGAACGCACGAAGGTCAGCACGTCGGCGATATCGCGGTCGGTGAGACGCGCGGCGAAGCCGGGCATGCCGTAGTGCGTCGGCGCTGCCTTCGTCCACGGCATCTGGCCGCCCTTGAGCACGATGTGGATCAGCGAGGTCGGATCGTCGCTATTGACCACGGAGCTAAGCGCGAGCGTCGGGAACGTACTTTCGTAGCCGCTGCCGCTCGTGCGGTGGCAAGCCGCGCAGTTGTCCACGAAGGTCAGCGCGCCATTGCTGCGATCCGTGCCTGCGCGCAGTTGCTGGGTGGCGGTGGCGTCCGCCGCCAGCGGCGACTGCGCGGGATTCGCGGGCGAAAGCGTCTTGAGATAAGCCGCAATTGCCTCGAGATCCGCGTCGCTCATGTTCTGCGTGCTGCGCTGGACGACTTCCGCCATGCCGCCGAACGCCGCCGCATGATTGTTCCGCCCGCTCTTGAGGAACGCGACGATCTGCTCCGGCGTCCATTCGCCGAGGCCGTCCTTGCGGTCGCCGCGCAGGTTCTTCGCGACGTAGCCATCGACCACGCCACCGGACAGGTAGACCCGGAAGTCATCGGTCAACGCCTTCTCCTGCAGGCCCAGGCCGCGCGGCGTGTGACACGTGCCGCAGTGCGCGGCGCCTTCCACCAGATAGCGGCCGCGCGCGACCGTTTCGCTCGTGGTTGCAGGTGCGCCAGGTACGCCCTCGCCCACGGCATCGGGCGCAAACGCCATGCGCCAGAAGCGCAGCGGCCAGCGCATGGAAAGCGGCCAGGGAATGGCCGTGGCCTTGTTCTGCTGCTCGACCGGCGTGACATCGTGCATGAAGTACGCGTACAGCGCCTTCACGTCCGATGGCTTCATCTTCGCGTAGGACGGGTAAGGCATGGCGGGATACAGCGTCGAGCCATCCTTTGCGATGCCGCGGCGCACGGCGTTATCGAACGCCTCGAAGCTATAGCCGCCGATGCCCGTCGCCTTGTCGGGCGTGATGTTGGGCGAGTAGATCGTGCCGATTGGCGAGGCGATGCCCAATCCGCCCGCATACGGCTTGCCGCCCTTGGCCGTGTGGCACGCGATGCAGTCGGCGGCCGTCGCGAGGTAGCGGCCTTGTTCGCGCAGTTGCGCTTCGGCGCCCTTGCCCGCCGGCGCCTGGGGCTGCTGCGCCTTCGCCGGCTGATCCTGCGCAAGCGCATGCGCGGTCCACGCCGCCGTTGCCAGCAGCGCCGATGAAGCCACGGCCATCGTCAGTTTTTTTATCGTCATGGCCGTCTCCTCAAGCCTGCACCAGCGGCGCCGGCTGCTTCAGGTATTGCTTGCGGATGGCCTTCGCCGTGTGCCAGGCAAGCGCCGCCACGAGGCCCGTCGGGTTGTAGCCCATGTTCTGCGGAAAAGCCGATGCGCCCGTCACGAACACGTTGGGCACGTCCCAGCTCTGCAGGTACTTGTTGACCACGCTCGTTTGCGGCGACGCGCCCATCACCGCCCCGCCCGTCGTATGCGTCGACTGGTAGGCGCGCGTGTCGTAGTGCTGCCCCTTTACGCGGATCGCCTTGAAATATGCGTCGTGCTTCATCGCCTTCGCGACTTCTTCCATGCGGTTGCCCATATAGCCGAGCATGGCGTACTCGTTGTCGTGCCAGTCGAAGGTCATGCGCAGAAGCGGCAGGCCATGAGCGTCCCGATAGTTAGGATCGAGATCGAGGTAAGCGTCGCGATACGGCATGACCGAGCCCGAGATGCCGATCGTCAGGAAGCGCTGGTAGGCGTCGGTCACACCTTCCTTCCACTTCGGGCCCCACGCAGGCGTGCCGGGCACGGTCGGGGTCGTCTGGATCGGACGCCCGCCGTAGCGCACGTGCCGGATGTTCGCGCCGCCGACGAAGCCGAGTGGGCCGTGATCGAACTGATCGCCGTTGAGGTCGTCGAGGCTGATGCCGCCCGCGCCCGTGCCGATGAACGGGTTGAGCAGCGTGCCTTTGGGCAGCAGCACATTCACACCGCCGTTCATCTGGTACGCGTAATTGCGGCCGACGACGCCCTCGCCCGTCTTCGGGTCGTATGGCTTGCCGATGCCGGAGAGCAGCAACAGACGCACGTTGTGCATCTGGAACGCCGCGACGATCACCAGGTCGGCGCTCTGCTCGACCGTGCGGCCCTGAGCATCGATGTAAGTCACGCCGGTTGCGCGCTTCTTGTCCGAGTCGAGCAGCACCTTCGTCACGTATGCATTGGTTCGCAGTTCGAAATGGGGCTTCTTGAGCAACACCGGCAGAATGGTGGTCTGCGGCGATGCCTTCGCATACATGTAGCAGCCGAAGTCCTCGCAAAAGCCGCAGAAGTTGCAGGGGCCGAGACGCACGCCATACGGATTCGTATGCGGTTGCGAGCAATTGGCCGCGGGGGCCGAATAGGGATGAAAACCCGCTTCGCGCGCGGCCTGCTCGAATAGCGTCGCGCCGAGAGAATTTTTCAGCGCTGGCGTGGGATATTCGCTCGTGCGGCGTCCTTCGAACGGATTGCCGCCAGGCTGGAGCGCCCCGTTCAGATTGCCGGCCTTGCCGGAGGTGCCGAACACCTTCTCCGCGAAATCGAAGTGCGGCTCGAGTTCGTCGTAAGTGACGCCGAAGTCCTGCACCTGCATGCCTTCGGGCATGAAGCGCTTGCCGTAGCGCTCTTCATAACGCGTGCGCAACTGCAATTCTTCGGGCAGCACGCGATAGTGCATGCCGTTCCAGTGAAATCCCGCGCCGCCTACGCCGTTGCCCAGATAAAACGAACCGTGCTGGCGATACGGCACGGCGAGATCGTTCATGCCGTGCCGTATCGTCACCGTTTCCTTCGAGAGATCCTGGAACAGCTTGCCGCGTACTGCGTATTTGAGTTCGTCGATGACCTTGGGATATTCGGCGTCGGTGGGCGTATCGCGCATGTCGCCGCGCTCCAGCGCGACGACATCGAGGCCTGCATCGGTCAACTCCTGAGCGAGAATCGCGCCGGTCCAGCCAAAACCCACGATCACGCAGTCAACTTTCTTTTTCTTGATGGTCATGACACTTCACCCCCTTCTACCGTCGATCGAGACCGGCCCGTATGGGTACTTGGCCCCGGGCTGATCGATCCAGTCTGCGTAATCCGCGCGCGCGCCCGGGAAGCCGATCATCTTCCAGCCCACCATGCCCTTGTTGCCGCCATAGATCGGATCGGCGAAGAAACCTTCTTTCGTATTGCTTAGCAAAAAAGCGAAGAAAGTAACCGCGGGTACGGTTTCGAATTCGATCTTTCCATGCTCCACCTGACCGAGCACGGCGTCCTGGTCGGCTGCGGCGAGTTGGGCGAAGGGCTTGCCGCCGTAGTGCTTGCGGCAATGGTCGTCGCAAGCCTTGATGCCGTGGCGATAGATGTCGCGTGGCGCGAGATTCAACTGGAAGCCAAGCTCCGGCGGCTGGTCGGGGTGGAACGGCCCCTGCATGTACCAGATCTTGCCGTGGCCATAAGGCGTGTCCATCTGGGCGTCGATATACTCCGGCACGCCAGCCTTGAGCGCGCCGGGGCCCGACGCGTCTTCGGGAATCAGGCGATCGACGGCGGCCTGGAGGAAGCGCCACTCGTCGGCGGTGAAGTAGTCGGGATGCGCGGCGTTGCCTCTGCCGTCACTGCTTGCGGGAGATGGTGCCGCGGTGTCGCTGCATGCCGTAAGCGAAAGCGCAGCGCCTGTCGAGACGGAAGCAGCGGGCACGACGGCCAGCATCTGCCGCAAGAAGCGGCGGCGCGGTTCGTGATTGTTTGACATGACCTGTTCCGGTTTGGCCTGCGACACGCTGAAATCGACGCCAACACACGATGTAAAAACCCGCAAGGCGGGCCAATCAACGCGATCTTTCTCGATTTAGATGCGCAAGCAACGATCGTCATAAGATGTTCATGCGAAAATTGCACGAACACCTTAAACGATGCGCCAGGCTCTGCGAGTAGCCCGCCGAACGTTTCATTCAGATGGATTGATGCAAGTCAGCCAGAGGCCTACAAGGCGCACGGAATAAGCGCCGACATCCGACAGAAAATGTTTAACTTTCAGACTTGGCAATGGCGATCGAGCCGTTAGTCCAGATCCGTTATCGATTTAATTGAATCGGATCTCTAAATATTTCAGGCGAAACACGCACGACAAAGACGGCGCCCCCCGCTCGGGCGCCGTACCTCACCTCACCCCTGCTCCCCAAACACCCGCTTCCACAGCGCGAGCACGGCTTCGCGCTCGCGCTCGACCCGCGCGGGATCGACGCGCGCCGTCTCCATGCCGTCGAGGCGCAACTGGTGCTGGAGCTTGCGATAAAGCCGGTACGCCGAGCCAATCGTGTCGGCCTCCTCCTCGCTCATCAGCCCGAAGCGCGACACCTCGCGCAACAGCGCGATATTGCCCGTGTTGCGGATCAGCTCGGGATCCTGCGCCGCGTGCAGCAGCACCCAGTACTGCACGAGGAACTCGATGTCGACCATGCCGCCGCGGTCGTGCTTCAGATCGAATAGCTCGGTGCGGTTCGGGTGGCCGTCCCCGACGCGCTGGCGCATCTCGACGATCTCCCGAGCCAGCGGCGCCGCATCGCGCGGCGTCGTGAGCACCTGCACGCGAATCGCCTCGAACGCATTGCCGATAGCCGCGTCGCCCGCCGAAAAGCGCGCGCGCGTGAGCGCCTGATGCTCCCACACCCAGGCGGTATTCGCGGCGTCGCCCTCGCGCAACTGATAGCGCCGGAACGACCCGAGATCGGTGACGAGCAGCCCCGATTCGCCGTTGGGCCGCAGGCGCAGGTCCACGTCGAAGAGCGTGCCCGCGCCCGTGGACGTCGTGAGCCACGTGATGAGGCGGCGCGCGAACGTCGAGTAGATTTCCGAGGCGCGCTCGTCCTCGTCGTCGTAGAGGAAGATGATGTCGAGATCCGACGCGTAGCCAAGCTCTTTGCCGCCGAGCTTGCCATAGGCGATCGCCGCGAAGCGCGGCACCTCGCGGTGGCGCTTCGGAAACTGCTTCCACACCGTCTCGATGGTCACGTCGAGTACCGCGTCCGCGAGTTCGGAGAGCCGGTCGCTCACGTGCTCGACCGAAAGCCGGCCGGCGAGATCGTTGAGCAGAATGCGGAAAACCTCGGCCTGGTGCGCGTGGCGCAGCAGATCCATCTGCAATTCGACGTCGGCGGCAGCCGCGAGCCGCGCGCGCAGCAGGCGCGAGAACTCCGGCCAGTCGAACGGCGTGGCAACGGCTTCATCGTCGAGCAGTTCGTCGAGCAGTTGCGGATGGCGAACCAGATAGCCGGCCGCCCAGCGCGACGCGCCCAGCACCTTGAGCACGCGGTTGAGCGCATCCGGGTATTCGGTGAGCAGCGCGAGATACGCGCCGCGCCGTATCACCGCTTCGAGCAAGTCGAACGTGCGCGCGAGCGTGGCGCCGCGCCGCTCGCGTGGCTCCAGCGTGCGCGCCGCTTCGAGCGCGCGCTGCGCGACGCTGTCGAAGCGCTCGCGGCTCTTCTCGGGCAGGCCCGTATAGCGCGATGACTGCCACAGCCCGCGCAGGCGCGCGAGCAGCGGCGCCGGGTCGTCGATGCCGAGTTCCGCGAGGCGTTCGAGCAGCGCGCCGTCGGCACCCTCTTCGGTCAGCGCATCGCTCCAGACCCAGGCGGCCGCGCCGTCTTCGGGCGCGGCGCAGCCGCCGCCCACCTTGTCGGAGAAGATCTGGTCGAACTGATGCTCGACCTTCTCGCGGTGCGCGTCGAGCACCGCCATCAGCGCGGCATAGTCGTCAAAACCCATCGACTTCGCGAGCGCCGCGCGCTCTTCGGGATCGACGGGCATCGCGTGGGTCTGCGCGTCGTCGCGGTATTGCAGCCGGTGTTCGAGCGCGCGCAGGAAGTTGTAAGCGCACGTGAGCTCGCCGCAGACCTCGGGCGCGATCAGCCCGCGCGCCGCCGCGTAGCCGAGCACCGCGAGCGTCGGCCGCACGCGAAAGCCCGCGTCCTGGCCGCCGCGAATCAGCTGGAACACCTGCGCGCTGAACTCGATCTCGCGAATGCCGCCGCGCCCGAGCTTGATGTCATCGGCCTTGTCGGGACGCATGGAGGCGCGGCGCTGCGCCTCCTGGCGAATCTGCATGTGCAGCGAGCGAATCGCGCTGATCACGCCGAAGTCCAGATAGCGCCGGTAGACAAAGGGCTTCACGAGCCTTTCGAGCTGCGAGGCGAGGCGCAGCGCGCTCTCGCTTGCCGTCTCCGAGACGAGCCGCCCCTTGATCCACGCGTAGCGCTCCCATTCGCGGCCCTGCACGTAGAAGTACTCCTCGAGCATGCCGAGGCTGCACACGAGCGGGCCCGAGTCGCCGTTGGGGCGCAGGCGCATGTCGACGCGAAACACGAAGCCGTCCGCCGTCACGTCGGAGAGCGCGCCGATCAAGCGCTTGCCCACTCGCGCGAAGAAGTCCTGGGTGGCGATGGGCGAGCGCTGGCCGCCCGTGGTCTCGCCGTCGTCCTCGTAGACGAAGATCAGGTCGATGTCCGATGAAACGTTGAGCTCGCGGCCGCCGAGCTTGCCCATGCCCACCACGCCAAGCGTCAGGCGCTCGCCGTTCGGCCCGCGCGGCTCGCCGAAGACCGTTTCGAGGTCCGCGCTCACAACCGCCAGCGCGCGCTGGATCGCCACTTCGGCCAGATCGGTCATGGCGCCGGTGACTTCGCCAACGTCGGCCACACCGGCGAGGTCGCGCTCCATCACCACGCAGATGACCTCGGCACGCAACTGGCGCAGCGCCTTTTTCAGCTGCTCGTCGGTGAGCGGCGCGGGATTGCCCGTGCTGCCGCGTGCCTCGTCGCACAACGCATCGAGCCGCGCGGCGATGCGCTCGCGCGTGAGCGGCGAGGCCGCGAGCGCCTGAACCTGGTCGGCCAGACCGGCGCGCGCCGCGTAGGCACGCGCCGCATAGCGCGAATAGCAGGAACTCAGAAGGGTAATGTCAGTCATGGTGGATCTTGCCCGGCTCGTGGAGCGGGGGCTGGGTGGAGGGTGGGTGAACATCGGCATTGCTTCAGCCGCCCCCGCCGCCGTGCGAAGAACCCCGTGCACAAGCGCGCAGCAAGCCATCCCGGCTTCTCCGGATGGCCGGCCCCATGGCCCCCTGTGATACATTTCGACGTCAGAACGCAACGCTACCATACCCCACCCGCCGCAGCATGTCCGAGCGTAACGACCCCGCCGGCCCGCAACAAACCGGACATGCCCGCCGGGAGAATGCAGGTGCGGGCTCACACGACCATCACCCTGTTCTTCGTCACACGTTTCGCGTGCTGGCGTGTATCGCGCTGGTCCTCTATTTCATCGTCGCGGTGCTGCTGCTCGGGATGCGCTATGTGGTGCTGCCTTACGTCGACGATTTTCGTCCGCGCATCGAAAAGCTCGTCTCCGAGAAGATCCACGCCGAATTTCGCATCGGCAAGCTCTCGCCACACTGGTCGGGCTTTCAGCCCGGCATCGATGTCGCGGGCCTGACGATCCGCGACCGCCACGGCAATATCGCGCTGAACGTGCCGCACGCCACGGCGGCGCTCTCGTGGCGCTCGCTCGTGCTCTTCGAGCCGCTGCTCTCGAGCGTCGTGGTCGAGCGCCCCGACGTGCTGATTGCCCGCGAAGACGACGGCACGCTCACGGTCGCCGGCGTGCCCGTGCCCACGGCGCACACGGGCAATGCAACCTTCACGACCTGGCTCATGCGCCAGCAGGCCATCGTCCTGCGAGGCGGCACGCTGCGCTGGAACGACGCCACGCGCGATGTGCCCGAACTCAAGCTCTCGAACATTCGCGTCGCCATCCTCAACGACGGCTACGACCACCGCATCGCGCTGCAGGCGCCCGCCGAGGGCACGGTGCTGCACGGGCCGCTCGATTTCCGCGCGCACTTCCGGCACGGGCGCTTCGCCCAGGCGGGCAAGCCCATCGCCTGGAGCGGCGACGCCTATATCTCGACCGGCCCCGTCGACCTGCCGACGCTCGCGCGCTACATCCACTTGCCGCTCGAGACATATGCAGGACGCATCGACAATGCGATCTGGGCGCACTTCGAGGCGGGCCGCATCAAGTCCGCCGACGGCGTTCTGAACGGCAACGACGTCGCGCTGCGCACCAAGCCGACCCAGCCGCGCCTCGACTTGCCGGTCGCGCAGTTCAGCTGGCGCCTCGGCATCGAGCCCGGCGACTACACGCTGCAGATGCACGACTTCCATGCCGAGCTCGGGCAGCCGCCGCTCGACGACGGCACGCCGCTCACGCGCTCGCTCGCGTTCACGACGCTGGATGGGCGTTTGCGCCGGGAGTCGCTGCAGCACGGCCAGCTCTTTTCGGTGAACGGCGACCGCATCGACCTGGGCATCCTCACCGAATTCATGCGCGCGCTGCCGCTGCCGGGGCGCGTGCAGAACGCGCTCGTGCGCTTCAATCCGCAAGGCGTGATCGCCGATTACGAACTCGCGATGGAACGCGCCACGCCCGAAGGGGGCGAAGCGGCCGCCGAGCAGCGCGCCACGAGCGTCGAGCCGGTGGTCCGTTACCGCTTCAAGGGCGACCTGCAAGGTATCAGTGTGGCGGCCCAGGAGCCGGGGCCCGGCCTCACGCCGCGCGGCCATCCGCGCGCGGGCCTGCCCGGTGTCGAGAACCTCTGGGGGCAAGTCGATGCCGACGAATCGCACGGCAAGCTCCACCTCGATACGGCCGCGACCATCCTCACGCTGCCGGGCGTGTTCGACGATCCGCGCCTGAAGTTCGACCGGCTCTGGGGCGCGATGAGCTGGACGATCGCCGCGCAGCGCCAACCCGGCGACAAGCTCAAGGCATTTGCCGTCGATGTGAGCGAGCTGGGCGTGCAGAACGCCGACGCGCGCGCGAACATGACCGCGCACTACACGAACCCCGGCCACGGGCGCGGCGCGCTCGACCTCGTCGCCAAATTCGACACGGCACAGGTCGCGGCCATCCCGCGCTATCTGCCCACCAGCATCAGCGAGAAGACCCGCACCTATCTGGACCACGGGCTCCGGGCGGGTGTCTCGAAGGGCGGGACGATCGAGATTCATGGCGATCTCGCCAAATTCCCCTACTCGCGCGACCCGCAAGCGGGCCAGTTTCGCATCGTCGCGCCGTTCCAGCATGGGCGCTTCGACCCGACGCCGTATCCGCCGAAGACGATGCGCAACGGCGCGCCCAACGTCTGGCCCGCGTTCGATGGCATCGACGGTGTGTTCCGGCTCCACGAGAACAAGCTGCGCTTTGACGTGACGCGCGGCCATTACCGCGACTTCGTGCTGCGCGACGTGAGCGGGCGCATCGACGAGTTGGGCATCAAGGGCTCCGATCTCGTGATCGAGGGCGCCGGACGCGGGCCGCTCGCGGATCTGCTCGACTACGCGGATAACAGCTCGATCGGCGCGATGACGAAGCATGCGACCGAGAAGATACACGCCCAGGGTCCGGCCACCTTCGCGCTCAAGCTCACGATCCCGCGCAAGCCGATGCCGAAGGTGAACGTGGCGGGCGCCATCGGCTTCGAAAACGACACGCTCACCACCGATAACGTGCCGCCGCTTTCCAGCCTCACCGGCAAGGTGCGCTTCACGAACCGCAGCGCGCAAGTGGAGCGGCTCACCGGACGCTTCCTCGGCGGCGACGTGCGCGCAAACGGCGGCTTGAGCGAGGACGGCCGCTATGCCATGAACCTCGCGGGCAACGTGGCCGTGGATGCGAACGCGGCGCGCAGCCTGAACCTGCATGGCACGGCGGCCGCGGTGCTCGGCCGCTTCTCGGGCTCGGCGCCCTGGTCGCTCTCGGTGGCGGGCGAGCGCGGCCACCTGCCCGACGTGAAGGCGCACTCGGATCTGACCGATCTGGCCATCGACCTGCCCGCGCCGTTCGGCAAGGCCGCCGGCGCGCGGATGCCGCTGCGCTTCGAGCTGCAGCCCGGCACCGGCGACAGCAACGATACGAGCACGGTGATGGCCGCCACCGACGCCTCCCAGTACGAACACGCCGATCTCGCGCTCGGACCGCTCGCGGCGCGCTACGTGCTGCGCCGCAATCCGGGCCACGTGCCGGGCGTGGTGCGCGGCGTGATCGCCATGAACCGGTCCGCCGATCTGCCCGCCGATGGTGTGATCGCGGTGGTCGACGTGCCCACCTTCGACGCCGATGCATGGCGCCGCGTCGCGCAGGAGCTGCGCGGCACGGCGGCGGCGAGCGAAGCCGCAGCGGCTATCGCGACGGTAACCCCGGCAACGGTAACCCCGGCGACGGGTCCCGCAGCCAGCCCGGCAACCCATCCGGCGCAAAGCGCAGCAAGCGCCACGCACGAAGCCCGTGGCGGCGAGCAAGCGGACGCGTCAGCCGCGCGCCCCGCTTCGCAAACGTCGGCAACCGCCACGCCGGCACAACCCGCGTCGCAGGCAACGGCGAGCACCGTCAATCCGCCCATCCCCGGCAGCGCGTTCGCGCCCTACCTGCCCTCGCGCTTCGCCGTCCACGTCGGCATGCTCACGCTGCTCAAGCGTCACTGGGAAAACGTGATCGTGGGCGCCACGCGCACCGGCAAGGAGTGGCAGGCCAACGTCGCGTCGAACCAGGTCTCGGGCCACGTCGCGTGGAAGCCCGGCCCCGTGGCGGGCTCGCCCGGCACGCTCGAAGCGCAGCTCGCCCGCCTCGTCGTGCCCGCCGCGACCGAGAACGACCTGCTCGGCCAGGCCATGTCGCAGCGCGCCCAGAACATGCCGTCGATCGACCTCGTCGTGAACCAGCTCATCGTGCGCGGCCACGACCTCGGCCGCCTGCAGATGAACGCCCATAACTACGTCGACAACGGCGTGCCGGTCTGGCAGCTCGACACGCTCGACATCGCCAACCCGGCCGCGCATTTCACCGCGACCGAGAGCTGGCGCGCCATCGGCGACGAATCGCCGCCCGCCGATATCGCCGGCCACACCACCGAAACGCCGCGCCGCACCGCGCTCGACTTCCACCTCGACATCAAGGACGCGGGCGCGCTGCTCGAACGCGCGGGCGTGGCGCATGTGATCAAGGGCGGCCAAGGCACGCTGACCGGCAAGCTGGCGTGGCGCGGCGGCCCCACCGTGGTCGACTATCCGACGCTCGACGGCAACCTCGCGCTCGACCTGCACCACGGCCAGATCCTCAAGGTCAATCAGGGCGTGGCGTCGCTGCTCGGGGTGCTGAGCCTGCAAAGCCTCGCGCACTATCCCGACATGGACTTCCGCGACGTGATGGGCACCGGCCTGCCCTTCACGAGCGTGACGGGCACCGGAACGATCCAGAACGGCATCGGCCGCACGGACGACTTCAAGATCGTGACCGCGCCGGGCCGCGCGCAGATGACGGGCAACATCGACCTCGCCGGCAAGACCCAGGACCTGCGCGTGCATGTCGTGCCCACGGTGAGCGCCGGCGCGGGCGTGATTGCCGCGGCGATCATCAACCCGCTCTTCGGCCTTGGCGCGCTGATCGCCGATTTCGCGCTCCTGCATACCGTCGAAGCGACGCTGGCGCGCACCTACGCAATCACGGGTTCCTGGTCCAAACCGCTCGTCGAGCGGGTACAGGGCGATCAGGGTAAGATGAACGCGCAGGTTCCCGCGGCGGCGCATTGAGAGACCTGAGAGACCCATCGGCTCGCCGCGCGCCCTCGCGCCGGACTCCGATGGCCGATGTCACCGAAGCCACCGAGGCCGCCGGGGCCACCGATGCGGCCAGGGCCGCCGCCTGCCGGGCACGGAGCATGCGAGTCTGTGCCGAGGATTGCGCCACACGACGCACCGTTCCCGGGACCACCCTTTTCTGTTCATTCAAGAGCCGTCGATGAGCGATAAGCCCTCTCCCGCAACGCCCGCCTCCAGCGATTCGACCGCCGCGCCGACTGCCACGCCACTTCGCGTCACGCGCGTCGCCGCGTTGCAGATGGTCAGCACGCCCGATCGCGAGCGCAACCTGGCCGACGCCGGGCGCCTGATCGCGCAGGCTGCGAGCCAGGGCGCGCGCCTCGTGCTGCTGCCCGAATACTTCTGCTTCATGGGCCACAAGGAGCACGACAAGCTCGCCATCCGCGAAGCCTACGGAGACGGCCCGATCCAGCGTTTTCTCGCCGATGCCGCGAAGCGCCACGGCGTGTGGATCATCGGCGGCACGCTGCCACTAAAAGCGCCAGAGGAAACCCGCGTGCTGAACACCACGCTCGTGTTCGACCCGAGCGGCGCCGAGCGGGCGCGCTACGACAAAATCCACCTCTTCAGCTTCGAAAAAGGCACCGAATCGTTCGACGAGGCGCGCACGATCCGCCCCGGCGCCGAGGTGCGCACCTTCGACGCGCCGTTCGGCCGCGTCGGGCTGTCGGTCTGCTACGATCTGCGCTTTCCCGAGCTTTACCGGCGCATGGGAGACTGCGCGCTGATGGTGGTGCCGTCCGCGTTCACGTACACCACGGGCCGCGCGCACTGGGAAATCCTGCTGCGCGCCCGGGCGGTCGAGAACCAGTGCTACGTGCTCGCTGCGGCGCAAGGCGGCCAGCACGAGAACGGCCGCCGCACCTGGGGCCATAGCATGCTGATCGACCCGTGGGGCGAGATTGTCGATGTGCGCGACGAAAATCCCGGCGTGGTGATCGGCGACATCGACCTCGAACGCATGGCCGCCGTGCGCGCGAGCCTGCCGGCGTGGCGGCACCGCGTGCTCGATTGCCCCTGACACGCCATTCTGGAACAGCAACCGAAGCGCTTGATTTCAGGACGCTACGCCCGAATCTAATCCAACAGCCACTGCTTACCGAGATTGCTTAACAAGCTTACTGAGCGCATGAATATCATCGAACCCGGCATCCGCAATCTGGCGACCGCGAAGGACCTGCTCCTTACGCCCTACGGCCTCGACGAGGCAGTGCTCACGCGCACGCTCGGCGAGATTTTCACGCACCGCGTCGACTACGCCGACCTCTACTTCCAGACCACGCGCAGCGAGGCCTGGAGCCTGGAGGAAGGCATCGTCAAGTCGGGCAGCTTCAGCATCGACCAGGGTGTAGGCGTGCGCGCCGTCTCCGGCGAGCGCACCGCCTTCGCCTATTCCGACGACCTCTCGCCCGAGGCGATCCGCCAGGCGGCCATCGCCACGCGCTCGATCGCGCAGGCCGGCGGCGGCAAGCAGAAGATCAAGGTGGCCACCTCGCTCACGGGCATCGCGGGCCGCGATCTGTATCTGCCCTCCGATCCGCTTTCCTCGCTCGAAGCCACCGAAAAGGTGAAGCTGCTCGAGCGCATCGAGCAGATGGCGCGTGGCCGCGACCCGCGCGTCACCCAAGTGATGGCCGCGCTCGCGGGTGAATACGACGTGGTGCTGGTCGCGCGCAGCGACGGCGCGCTCGCCGCCGACATCCGCCCGCTCGTGCGCGTCTCGGTCACGGTGATCGCCGAGCAGAACGGCCGCCGCGAAATCGGCAACGGCGGCGGCGGCGGCCGCTTCGACTACGGCTACTTCACCGACGACATTCTCTCGAAGTACGTCGACGACGCCGTGCACGCGGCGCTCGTCAATCTGGAAGCGCGCCCGGCTCCGGCTGGCGCGATGTCCGTCGTGCTCGGCCCGGGCTGGCCCGGCGTGCTGCTGCACGAAGCCATCGGCCACGGCCTGGAAGGCGACTTCAACCGCAAGGGCTCGTCGGCGTTCGCGGGCCAGATCGGCCAGCGCGTGGCCGCCAAGGGCGTCACGGTGGTCGACGACGGCACGCTGCCCAACCGCCGCGGGTCGCTCAACATCGACGACGAAGGCAACCCCACGCAGTGCACGACGCTGATCGAGGACGGCATTCTCAAGGGCTACATCCAGGACTCGCTCAACGCGCGCCTCATGAAGATGCCCGTGACCGGCAACGCGCGCCGCGAGTCGTACGCCGCGCTGCCGATGCCGCGCATGACCAACACCTACATGCTCAACGGCGACAAGGATCCGCAGGAGATCATCGCTTCGGTGAAGAACGGCCTTTATGCCGTGAACTTCGGCGGCGGCCAGGTCGACATCACCAACGGCAAGTTCGTGTTCTCGGCCTCCGAGGCATACATGATCGAGGACGGCAAGATCACCTACCCCGTGAAGGGCGCGACGCTGATCGGCAGCGGCCCGGAATCGCTCAAGTACGTGAGCATGATCGGCAACGACATGCGCCTCGACTCGGGCGTGGGCGTGTGCGGCAAGGAGGGCCAGAGCGTGCCCGTGGGCGTGGGCCAGCCGACGCTGCGCATCGACCGCATGACGGTGGGCGGCACGGTCTAAACGACCAGGCGTCTCTCCGCCGGGAGGCCGCCGAACTGCAGGATTCATGCGCGGCGATGCGGAAAACCCGCATCGCCGCGCGGATTTTCTGCATGCAATACCAAAATGTCGCGGAAAGCCCGCATTTTTGTTCGACCCAGCTTGCCAGCCACGAGAACCTCGGGGTATAAAGGCAATCACCCTTTTCGATGTAACGAACCCGTTACCCGTAAGCAGACAAGCAACCCGCCATGTTCGCCACGAAGTTTTACTTTTACTTTTTTTGGTATCTCAGACCGCTGGCGGATCGAGAGGGTTGATAGTACGCGCAGGACCCCGAATACACGAAAAACCGCCAGCAAAGTCTGGCGGTTTTTTTTTGCCTTCCACGTAACCGCACGTCACCGAGCAGCAATTTTCATTTAACCGATTTTCGAAGCATCGCCTCCGGGCAACCGCCGGCACGCGACATACAGGCTACACACAGGATCAGGAGAAAACGACATGCCCCCGCACAATACCGACGATGTCCGCATCCGCGAACTCAAGGAACTCACGCCGCCCGCACACCTGATCCGCGAGTTCCCGTGCTCGGAAGCCGCGTCGACGCTGATCTTCGAATCGCGCCGCGCCATGCACCGCATCCTGCACGGCATGGACGATCGCCTCATCGTCATCGTCGGACCGTGCTCGATTCACGACACCAAGGCCGCGCTCGAATACGCGAACAAGCTCGTTGAGCAGCGCAAGCGCTTCAAGAACGAGCTCGAGATCGTGATGCGCGTGTACTTCGAAAAGCCGCGCACGACGGTGGGCTGGAAGGGCCTCATCAACGATCCGTACATGGACAACAGCTTCAAGATCAACGACGGCCTGCGCACCGCGCGCGAGCTGCTGGTCTCGATCAACGAGCTGGGTCTGCCGGCGGGCACCGAGTACCTCGACATGATCAGCCCGCAGTACATCGCCGACCTCGTTTCGTGGGGCGCGATCGGCGCGCGCACGACGGAGTCGCAGGTGCACCGCGAGCTGGCTTCGGGCCTCTCGTGCCCGGTCGGCTTCAAGAACGGCACGGACGGCAACGTGAAAATCGCCGTGGACGCGATCAAGGCCGCCTCGCAGCCGCACCATTTCCTCTCGGTGACGAAGGGCGGCCACTCGGCCATCGTCTCGACGGCCGGCAACGAGGACTGCCACGTGATCCTGCGCGGCGGCAAGACGCCGAACTATGACGCGCCAAGCGTGGACGTCGCGTGCAGCGACATCGGCAAGGCCGGGCTCGCGGCGCGCCTGATGATCGACGCGAGCCACGCGAACAGCTCGAAGAAGCACGAGAACCAGATTCCGGTCTGCGCCGACATCGGCCGCCAGGTGGCGGCGGGCGACGAGCGCATCGTCGGCGTGATGGTGGAGTCGCACCTCGTGGCGGGCCGCCAGGATCTGAAGGAAGGCTGCGCGCTGACCTACGGCCAGAGCATCACCGATGCGTGCATCGGCTGGGACGAAAGCGTGGGCGTGCTCGAAGGGCTCGCCGATGCGGTCAAGCAGCGCCGCGTCGCGCGCGGCAGCGGCAACTGAGCGCAACTGAGGGAAACTGAGCGTTTTTGCATCGCTCATCAACGAAAAACGCCCCGATTTTCGCCGGGCGTTTTTTTCGATCCGCTGAATCAGCCGAATCGGATCTTCCAGTTCGCCCGGCGCTGTCCGCCGGGCTTTTTTTGCATCTGCGGCAGCAGTAACCGCAGACGCCGCCTGACCTCAATCGAGCATGCCCGAGCCGAAGATTTCCGTGTGGATGCGTGCAGGATCCACGCCGCGCTCGACGAGCGCGTCGCGCTGCGCGCGCATGAACGCGACCGGGCCGCAGACGTAGTAGTCGGCATCCGGCAGGATTGCGTCGGCGGCAATGCGATCGAGATCAACGCGACCTTCGAAGTCGTAGTCAACGCCCACGCGGTCGTACGCGCCCACTTCCTCGTAGAACACCACGCACTTGACGTTCGGATGCTCGGCCGAGTTATGGCGCAGCCAGCTTTGGAACGCATGTACGCGCTTGTCGCGGCAAGCATGCACAAAGGTCACCTTGCGCTCGCTGCGCTCGGCCATCAACGTGGCGAGCATCGACACCATCGGCGTGATGCCCACGCCGCCACTCATCAGCACGACCGGCGTGGTCTTCTTGCGATCGAGCTTGAATTCGCCCATCGGCGCGCTCACGTGCACGACCGCGCCCTCTTCCACACCGGCATGCATCAGGTTCGAGACGTGGCCCGGCTCCACTCCGCCGCGGCCGTCTTCACGCTTGACCGAGATGCGCAGCCAGCGACCGTGCGGCGCGTCGGAGAGGCTGTACTGGCGCGGCTGATCGACGCCCAGCTTGTCGACATAGCGCGTCACGCTCACGTACTGGCCCGGCTCGAAGCCGCCGGCCGGCGCGCCGTCGGCGGGCGCGAGATAGAACGAGGTGATTTCGTCGCTTTCGATGTGCTTGCGCATCACCTTGAACGGACGGAAGCCGCTCCACGGCGCCGCTTCATAGAGCTTCGCCTCCGCACCGATCATGATGTTCGCGAGTTGCTCGTAGGCAACCGCCCAGGCATCGAGCGTGGGTTGATCGACGGCTTCGCCGAGCACGTCCACCACGGCACCCAGCAAGTGACGGCCGACGATCGGATAGTGCTCCGGACGGATGTTCAGGCTCGCGTGCTTGTTCGCGATGTGCGAGACCGCGCCGCCGAGCGCGCCGAGGTTGTCGATATTCGCCGCGTATGCGTAGACCGCGCGGGCGAGCGTTTCGGGCTGGCTGCCGCTCTTCTGGTGCGTCTGGTTGAAGATGTTCTTCAGTTCCGGATGCGCCTTGAACATCCGCTTGTAGAAGTGCTTCGTGATGGTAGCGCCATGTTCGGCGAAAACGGGCGCGGTGGCCTTGACGCGGGCGATCTGGTCAGCGGTGAGCGCAGTCATTGCGGCTTCTCCTTGTTAAACATGCAGATACGATACATGTTTAAAGAGACACGCCGGCCAGGCATTTTGTCGCACCCCAGCATTTTCCTGAATTGTCCTGATTGCGGACGACGAGCGGGATCGGTGGCCGGATTTGCAGGCCGCGCGCTGTTCTTCAGCCGCTTCGCTTCGATCCCTTTATTCTTCCGAGCCAGTGTCGGGCAATCCATTTGTTGCACCGCGGTCGTGGCGCCAGAGCACATCGGCACCGCCTGCCGCGCGGTTGAGCACGCGCGCGAACACGAACATCAGGTCGGAGAGCCGGTTCACGTAGCGGCGCGGCATTTGCACGAGCGGCGCGTCGGATGGACTCGCCGCACGGGCCTCCTGCTCGGCGCCGAGCGCCACGATCAGGCGCTCCGCGCGCCGGCACACGGTGCGGCAAACATGCGCGAGCGCCGCCGCGCGCGAGCCGCCTGGCAGGATGAACTCCTTGAGCGGCGGCAGCGTGGCGTTGTACTCGGCAAGCCAGCCGTCGAGGCGCGCGAGGTGCGCGTCCGTGACGATGGCGTGTCCTGGCATGCACAACTCGCCGCCCAGGTCGAACAGGTCGTGCTGGATCGCCGTGAGCGCGGCGCGCACGTCGTCGGGCAGCGTCTCGCACAGCAGCACGCCGATGTGCGAATTCAGTTCGTCGACCTCGCCGATCGCGGCGATGCGCGTGTCGTCCTTGCGCACGCGGCTGCCGTCGCCGAGGCCCGTCGTGCCGTCGTCGCCGGTGCGCGTGGCGATCTTGCTCAGGCGGTTGCCCATGATGTGTCTCTCCGAATAGCAAACAGGTGGAATGGCCATTGTCGCGCGCGAAAGCCGGGCGTGTCCCGCGTGCCCCGGGGCCGATTCCCGAACGCGTCGCAGGCGGCAGGACGCGCTAGCGAACCTTGAGCGTAAAATGAAACGCGCTGAATATTACGTTCAAACGAAGGAGACCCCCGCGTGAACCACCCCGCGCCGCTGGCCCGTACGTCCGTTCCTCGCCGCCCGTTCCCCACCGATCTCCTCGACACACTGCGCAGCGCGTTCGGCGAACGCGTCTCCACGTCCGAAGCCGTACGCACCCATCATGGCCGCGACGAATCGCCGTTCGACCCGCAACTGCCCGACGCCGTCGTCTTCGCGCATAACACCGAAGAGATCCAGTCCATCGTGAAACTGTGCGCGCAATATGGCGTGCCGATCATTCCGTATGGCAACGGCTCGTCGCTCGAAGGCCATCTGCTCGCGGTCCAGGGCGGCGTCTCGATCGACCTCTCGCAGATGAACCGCGTGCTGTCGATCAACGCCGAAGACCTCACCGTCACCGTCGAGCCCGGCATCTCGCGCAAGGCAT
The DNA here is from genome assembly GCF_022213065.1 of Paraburkholderia tagetis. GTDB lineage: Bacteria > Pseudomonadota > Gammaproteobacteria > Burkholderiales > Burkholderiaceae > Paraburkholderia > Paraburkholderia tagetis. The sequence continues at coordinate 172,027 of NZ_JAKLJA010000009.1, read as the reverse complement.
TGAATGAAGCGCTGCGCGACACCGGCCTCTTCTTCCCGATCGACCCGGGCGCGGACGCGAGCATCGGCGGCATGTCGGCAACGCGCGCCTCCGGCACCAACGCCGTGCGCTACGGCACGATGCGCGAGAACGTGCTCGGCCTCACCGCCGTGCTCGCGGACGGCCGCGTCGTCAAGACCGGCACGCGCGCGCGCAAGTCGTCGGCGGGGTACGACCTCACGCGTCTTTTCGTAGGCTCCGAAGGCACGCTCGGCGTGATCACCGAAATCACGCTGCGGCTCTATCCGCAGCCCGAAGCGGTGTCCGCGGCGGTGTGCGCGTTCGGGTCGATGGCCGAGGCCGTGCGCACGGTCATCGAGACGATCCAGATGGGCGTGCCGATCGCGCGCGTGGAATTCATCGATTCGCTCGCGGTGCGCGCGATCAATCGTCATTCGAATCTGACGCTGCGCGAAAAGCACACGCTCTTCTTCGAGTTCCATGGCACCGAAGCCGGCGTGGCAGAGCAGGCGCAGCTCGTGCAGGAGCTGGCCGCGCAAAACGGCGGCGAAGGTTTCGAATGGGCCACGCGCCCCGAAGACCGCAACCGCCTGTGGAACGCGCGCCACAGCGCCTACTTCGCGATGCTGCAGCTCAAGCCCGGCTGCCGCGCCGTGACGACGGACGTCTGCGTGCCGATCTCGCGCCTCGCCGAATGCGTGGTGGAGACCGAGGCCGACCTCAAGGCTTCGCCGCTGCCCTGCCCGATCGTGGGCCACGTGGGCGACGGCAATTTCCACGTCGCGATCCTCATCGATCCGGACAAGCCCGAGGAAATCGAGGAAGCCGAACGCCTGAACCACCGCATCGTGCAGCGCGCGATCCGGATGGACGGCACCTGCACGGGCGAGCACGGCGTGGGGCTGCACAAGATGGACTTCCTCGTGGAGGAGCACGGCGCCGATACGATCGACACGATGCGCGCCATCAAGCACGCACTCGATCCGCACAATCTGATGAACCCCGGCAAGATTTTCAGTTGGGCGGTGTAGTCCCGAACGCCTGGGTTTGACCGCCCCGATCGAACCCGGGCAAGCTACGTGGGGTGCAACGGCCCGGGCAAACAATATGCGGACCGTAATCAGCCATATCCCGACAACGAACGGGCAACAATCATCCTGCATGGGACCGGAGGAGACATGAACGCACCGGAGGCGAGTTTGCCTGAGCTCACGCCGGAAGTCCTCGCGCAACGGCAGCGCGAAGTGGTTCAGGCGTTGATGGCGGTGCTGCCCGCGCACTGCCTGCTGCATCGGGAAGAAGACACGGTCGCCTATGATTGCGACGGGCTCGCGGCCTACCGGCGGCTGCCGCTTGCTGTGGCGCTGCCGGAAACGGAGTCGCAGGTGCAGCGCATCGTGCAGATCTGCCGGCGCCTGGACGTGCCGATCGTGCCGCGCGGCGCGGGCACGGGCCTCTCGGGCGGCGCCATGCCGATCCGCCACGGCATCGTGCTTTCCCTCGCGCGCTTCAAGCGCATTCTCGAAGTCGACCCCTACGCGCGCACGGCCACCGTGCAGCCCGGCGTGCGCAACCTCGCGGTGTCCGAGGCGGCCGCGCCTTACGGCCTCTATTACGCGCCCGACCCGTCGTCGCAGATCGCCTGCACGATCGGCGGCAACGTCTCCGAGAATTCGGGCGGCGTGCATTGCCTCAAGTACGGCCTCACCGTGCACAACGTGCTGCGCGTGCGCGCGGTGACGATGGACGCCGAGATCGTCGAGTTCGGCTCGCTCGGCCCCGATGCGCCGGGCCTCGATCTGCTCGCGGTGATGATCGGCAGCGAGGGCATGTTCGCCATCGTCACCGAGGTCACGGTCAAGCTGATTCCGCGCCCGCAGACGGCGCAGGTGATCATGGCGAGCTTCGACGACGTCGTGAAAGGCGGCGACGCGGTGGCGGGCATCATCGCCGCGGGCATCATTCCCGCAGGCCTCGAGATGATGGACAAGCCCGCCACGCGCGCGGTGGAAGAGTTCGTCAACGCGGGCTACGACCTCGACGCCGCTGCGATCCTGCTGTGCGAATCCGACGGCACGCCCGAAGAAGTCGCCGAGGAAATCGCCCGCATGACCGTCGTGCTGCGCGAGAACGGCGCAACGCGCATCCAGATCTCGCGCACCGAAGAAGAACGGCTGCGTTTCTGGTCGGGCCGCAAGAACGCGTTTCCGGCGGCGGGCCGCATTTCGCCCGACTATTACTGCATGGACGGCACCGTGCCGCGCCGCGCGATCGGACCGCTGCTTGCGCGCATCCACGAGATGGAGGCGCAATACCGGCTGCGCTGCATCAACGTGTTCCATGCGGGCGACGGCAACATGCACCCGCTCATTCTCTTCAACGGCAACGATCTCGACGAGTGGCACCGCGCCGAGGCGTTCGGCTCGGACATCCTCGAAACCTGCGTGGAGCTGGGCGGCACGGTCACGGGCGAGCACGGCGTGGGCATCGAGAAGATCAATTCGATGTGCGTGCAGTTCTCGCGCGAGGAGCGCGACGCTTTTCACGCCGTGAAGCATGCCTTCGACCCGGCCGGCCTGCTCAACCCCGACAAGGGCATCCCCACGCGGGCGCGCTGCGCCGAATACGGCAGGATGCACGTGCGCGGGAATCTGCTGCCGCATCCGGATCTGCCGCGCTTTTAAACCGCGCTTTAAACCGCGCTTCCAACCCGCATTGCCGGGTTCCGCCTGGGTTCCGCTCGCGCGCCGCGAGCCGGCGCGCGTCGGTGCGCATCGCGGGAACGTCCCGCGCCACCATGCGGGCCTGCCCCGGGTTGCCAGAGTGAGGCGCGTCAGTACAATCGAACGAACCACAACGACAAACACGCCATGGAAATCATGGAAGAGGACGACATCGTCACGGTCTGGTCCGAGCGCATTCGCTCGGCGAGCGCAGACGGGCGCACGCTGCGCATACGCGGCGGCGGCACGAAGGACTGGTATGGCCAGACGCTCGAGGGCGAGGTTCTCGACACGCGCGCGCACCGGGGCATCGTTTCTTACGACCCGGCCGAACTCGTCATCACGGCGCGCGCCGGCACGCCGCTGCTCGAGATCGAACATGCGCTCGCGGCGCACGGCCAGATGCTCCCCTTCGAGCCGCCCCACTTCGGCCCCCAAACCACGTTCGGCGGCTGCATTGCCGCGGGCATTGCCGGGCCGCGCCGCGCGAGTGCGGGCTCCGCGCGCGACTTCGTGCTGGGCGCGGTCGTCATGAACGGCCACGGCGAGGTGCTGCATTTTGGCGGCCAGGTCGTGAAGAATGTGGCGGGATACGACGTCTCGCGCCTGATGGCGGGCTCGCTCGGCACGCTCGGCCTGATTCTCGAGCTTTCGGTGAAAGTGCTGCCCGTCCCACAGGCGGAAACCACGCTCAAGTTCGACATGAACGGCACGGACGCCGTGCGCAAGCTCAACGAATGGGGCGGCCACCCTTTGCCGATGACGGCCAGCGCCTGGCGCAACGGCACGCTCGCCGTGCGGCTCGCGGGCGCGGAGGCGAGCGTGAAGGCCGCGCGCACCTCGCTGGGCGGCGAAGTCGTGGATGCTGTGGAAGCGGAACGCTTCTGGGCGGGACTGCGCGAGCAGACCGACCCGTTCTTCGCCTCGATTGCACCCGGTGCCGCGCTGTGGCGCCTCGCATTGCCCTCGATTGCCGAGCCGTTGCAGTTGCCGGGCGCGCAACTGATGGAATGGGGCGGCGCGCAACGCTGGTGGATCACCGAAACCGACGCGCAAACCGTGCGCATCAGCGCGAAGCAGGCCGGCGGTCATGCCACGATGTTCCGCACCGGCCACGACTACGACCGCAGCGCCGGGGTGTTCACGCCCCTGCCCGCGCCGCTCATGAAAATCCACCGTGGCCTGAAGGCCGCGTTCGACCCGGCCCGCATCTTCAATCGCGGGCGCCTCTATTCCGACTTCTGACAAGACCTTCACGCGGCAATGCAGACGAACCTCGCGGACTTCATTCGCAACACTCCCGACGGCGACGAAGCCGACGCGGTCCTGCGCAAGTGCGTGCACTGCGGCTTCTGTACCGCGACCTGCCCGACCTACCAGTTGCTCGGCGACGAGCTGGACGGCCCTCGCGGGCGCATCTATCTGATGAAACAGATGGTGGAAGGCGCCCCGGTGACGAAGAGCACGCTCACGCACCTGGACCGCTGCCTGACCTGCCGCAGTTGTGAGACCACCTGCCCATCCGGCGTGCAATACGGCCGGCTTGTGGAAGTGGGCCGCAAGCATGCCGAGCAGATGGTGTCGCGCCCGTTGCGCCAGCGCCTCACGCGCCGCTTCCTTGCAAGCTTCCTGCCGCAACGCATGCTGTTTTCGCCAGTCATGCGCGTGGCCCAGCAGATGCGCACGCTGCTGCCGCGACGCCTGCGCGACAAGGTGCCGGTACGCCAGCGTCCGCTCGCCTGGCCCACCACGAAGCACCCGCGCAAGATGCTCATGCTCGCGGGCTGCGTGCAGCCTTCGATGATGCCGAACATCAACGCGGCCACGGCGCGCGTGCTCGACGCACTCGGCATCGAAACCGTGGTGGCGCAGCAGGCCGGCTGCTGCGGCGCGATCCGCCTGCACCTGGGTTACGTGGACGAAGCGCTCGACGACGTGCGCGCGAACATCGACGCCTGGTGGCCCTACGTCGAGCAAGGCGTGGAGGCAATCGTCATGAACGCCTCGGGGTGCGGCGCGACGGTCAAGGAATACGCACACCTGCTGCGCAACGACCCGGCCTATGCGGAGAAGGCGCAGCGCATTACCGAGCTCACGCGCGATCTTTCGGAGATCCTGCCCGCGTTCCAGGACCAGCTCATCGCGGCCACGCGCCGGCGCGGCATTCAGACCGTGGCGTATCACCCGCCCTGCACGCTGCAGCACGGCCAGCAACTGCGCGGCGGCGTGGAGAAGGTGCTCGCCGCGCTCGGGCTGGACGTGCGCCTGCCCGTGGACAGCCACCTGTGCTGCGGCTCCGCCGGAACCTATTCGATCACGCAGCCGCGACTGTCCTACACGCTGCGCAACCAGAAGGTGGACCGGCTCAAGGCGCTGGAGCCGCAACTGATCGTTTCGGCGAACATCGGCTGCATCGCGCACCTGCAAAGCGGCACGACCATTCCGGTCACGCACTGGATCGAGCTCGTGGAACATATGCTGGCGGCCAACTGAGGGCGTTTTGCTGAGTTTCGGTGATGAACCAGCGTAGCGAAGCGCCGCTTTCACCAACAGTCGGCCATACGGCGTAGGACTTTCGGCGAACCGCATGCCGGATTTCGAGCGCCGGACGCGCTCCGCATAGTCCGTATAATTGCCCTTTCGCACCAGTGCACCACTACGGCCGCGGGACGCGCGCAAGCGCGGCAATTCCGCGGCCGGCCTCCATGTCGATGACCGATTTCGCCCCCAATCTCGAAGCCGTCCGCCAGCGCATCGCCGCCGCTGCGCGCAATGCGGGCCGCGCGCCGGAATCCGTCGCGCTGCTCGCGGTATCGAAAACCTTCCCCGCGCAAGATGTGCGCGCCGCGCACGCAGCGGGACAGCGCGCTTTCGGCGAGAACTACGTGCAGGAAGCCGTGGACAAGATCGAGGCGCTCGCCGACCTGCGTGCGAGTCTCGAATGGCATTTCATCGGACCATTGCAATCGAACAAGACGCGCCTCGTGGCGGTGCGTTTCGACTGGGTGCATTCCGTCGACCGTCTCAAGATCGCGCAGCGCCTTTCCGAGCAGCGCCCGGCCGGCATGGCGCCGCTCAACGTCTGCCTGCAGGTGAACGTGAGCGGCGAGGCGACCAAGAGCGGCGTGGCGCCCCAGGAAGCCGCGCAGGTCGCGCATGCGATCGCCGCTTTGCCGAACCTGCGTCTGCGTGGACTCATGTCGATTCCCGAGCCCGAAGGCACGCTCGACGCGCAGCGCGCGCCGCACCGGCAGTTGCGCGAACTCTTCGAGTCACTGCGCGCCGACGGCCTCGCGCTCGACACGCTATCGATGGGCATGTCGGCGGACCTTGAAGCCGCCGTGCTCGAAGGCGCGACCATCGTGCGCGTCGGCACCGCCATCTTCGGCGCGCGCGATTACTCCCACTGATCCACTGACGCACTCCATCACCATGAAAATTGCCTTCATCGGCGGCGGCAACATGGCCGCTGCAATCATCGGCGGCTTGATCCGCAAGGGCGTCTCCGCCAGCGACCTGTACGCGATCGACCCCAACGAAGACGCACGCAAGCGCAACACGGATCAGTTCGGCATCCGTACCGGTGAGGCCGCCGACGCCGCGCTCGCCGCATACGACGCGGTCCTGCTCGCGGTAAAGCCGCAGATCGCCAAGGCGGTCGCACAATCGCTCGCGCCGCATCTGGGCGCGCATCAGGTCGTGATCAGCATCATGGCGGGCATCCGTATCGAGGACCTCTCGCGCTGGCTGGGCGGCCACTCGCGCGTCGTGCGCACGATGCCCAATACGCCCGCGCTGATCGGCATGGGCGCAACGGGTCTCTGCGCCGGCAGCGGCGTCGACGCGGCGGGCCGCGAACTGGCGTCGAACGTGCTCGGCGCGGTCAGCCAGACGGTCTGGTTCGACGACGAAAGCAAGATCGACGCCGTCACGGCCATCTCGGGCAGCGGCCCGGCCTATGTGTTCTATTTCATCGAAGCGCTCGAAGAAGCCGCCCGTCAGCTCGGCATGGACGAGCAGCAAGGCCGCGCGCTCGCCATCGCAACCTTCACGGGCGCGGCTCAGCTCGCGCTGCAGTCGGACGAGCCGCCCGCGGTGCTGCGCGAGCGCGTGACGTCCAAGGGCGGCACCACCGCCGCAGCGCTCGCCTCGTTCGACGCATCGGCCATCAAGGACGCGATCGTGCGCGGCGCGCTGGCCGCCGATGCGCGCGCGAAGGAGATGGGCGCGGAGTTCGGCAAGCAGTGATGCGGTGCGGCCCGGTAGCCGGAGCCAGCCGCAAGCCCTGTTCGCGATGCCCGTGTAGCCGCATCGCACCCGTAAAAAAAGCGCCCAAAGGCGCTTTTTTTACGTCAGTTCCAGGCGAGACCGGATCGCTTACATGCCCGCAGCGGCGTAGTGCGCCGCAATCCCGACGAAGAGCGCACCGCCCAGCCAGTTGTTGTGGCGGAACGCCGCGAAGCACGGCATGCGCTCGCGGCCCTTGATCAGCGTGTAGTGATAGATCGCGCAGCCCACCGCCGCCGCCCAGCCCAGCCAGTACAGCGCGCCGAAATGCAGCGTCAGGCCCACCCAGACGTAGATGCCGAGCGTGGCCGCATAGCAGAGCATGATCGCCAGCACGTCGAAGCGGCCGAACGTGAGCGCCGACGTGCGGATGCCGATCTTGATGTCGTCGTCGCGGTCGACCATCGCGTATTCGGTGTCGTAAGCGACCGACCAGAACACGTTCGCGACAAGCATGATCCACGCGAGCATCGGCACATGGTCCTGGATGGCGGCGAACGCCATCGGAATGCCAAAGCCGAACGCGATGCCCAGATACGCCTGAGGAATCGCGAAAAAGCGCTTCGTGAACGGATACGAGCCCGCCACGAACAACGCGACCACCGAAAGCTGCTTGGTCAGCGCATTGAGCGGCAGGATCAGCAGGAACGAGACGAACGCGAGCACGACTGCAATCGCCACCGCTTCCCATGCGCGGATGCGGCCCGAGGTGATGGGGCGCTCGGCCGTGCGCTTCACGTGGCGATCGAAGTCGCGATCGGCGTAATCGTTGATCGCGCAGCCCGCCGAGCGCATGAGCACCGTGCCCACCGTGAAGATGACGAGCAAGGAAAACGACGGATGGCCATTCGAGGCGATCCACAGCGCGTTGAGCGTCGGCCACAGCAGCAGCAGGCTGCCGATCGGCTTGTCCATGCGGACGAGCCGCAGATAGAGCGGAAGTCGGGCGAACATGATGGGAGCGGGAAAAACGATGCCGCTATTGTAGGCGAGAGCAGCAATGCCCCGCCGCCGGCTCATCATCGTCGCGCGCCGAAATTCGGGCGCGATGAGTGCAGACGATAGCCGGCACGATAGACGGGCACAAACGGCACGCCACGACCCGCGCCGTTATCGTTTCGCTATTGCTCCGTTACCGCTCCGAAATCAAGCCAGCATCGAGCGCAGCATCCACGCCGTCTTCTCGTGTGTCTGCATGCGTTGCGTGAGCAGATCGGCGGTGGGCTCGTCGTGGGCGGCTTCCGTCGCCGGGAAGATCGCGCGCGCGGTGCGCACCACGGCCTCCTGGCCTTCCACGAGCTGGCGAATCATCTCTTCGGCGGCCGGCACGCCGTCGGCTTCCGGAATCGACGAGAGCTTCGCGAAATCCTTGTAGCTGCCCGGCGCATGCACGCCCAGTGCGCGGATACGCTCGGCGATAGCGTCCACCGCCAGCGCCAGTTCGTTGTACTGCGTCTCGAACATCAGATGGAGCGTGTTGAACATCGGCCCCGTGACGTTCCAGTGGAAATTGTGCGTTTTCAGATACAGCGTGTAGGTGTCCGCGAGCAGGCGCGAAAGCCCTTGCGCGATCTTCTCGCGATCCTTGTCGCCGATACCGATGTTCACGTGCTGCACAGCAGGCTTCCTGGCCATGAGAACTCCTTTTTGTAGCGATGAGACTGCGTTCGGGCTCAATGGCCCATCAAGGGCATCAGGTGTGCGAGCCCTTGCGTGGCGAGCGCCACGAAGCCGCTCGCCACGATCGCGAAGCCCACCGCGCGGCGCACCGCCTGCGTACCCTCGGTGCGAGTACGCGCCATCGCGGCCCCGCGGCCCGGGCCCACGGTCTTGAGTGTCATCGTCATCGTCCTGGTCATGATCGTGCTCCTGCAATGTCTTGCCTGCGGGCGGCGCAGTGCCCTCAAAGCGGCACTGCGCCGCTGACTTCGTGGCCTACTTCGTGGCTTGCTTCTGCGCCTCGTCGAGCGCGGCAATCGCCGCGATCACGCCTTGCGCATACGCCGGATCGGCACGGCGAAAATGCTCGATCTGCCGCTGCACGATCTCGTCTGGCACGCCTGCGATGGCTCGCGCGATATTGGCGAAGAGCCGTTCGCGCTGGCCTGCATCGAACAGGCGGAACAACGCGCCCGGTTGGCTGTAGTAATCGTCGTCCTCGCGGTGATCGTAGTGATCGACCGCACCCGCCGCGAGCGCCGGCTCGCCGGCCTGCGGACGCTGCGCGAAGTCGCCCGTGCGGCTCGGCTCGTAGTTCACGGCGCCGCCGAGGTTGCCGTCGGTGCGCAGCGCGCCGTCACGGTGAAACGAGTGGAACGGGCAGCGCGGCGCATTCACCGGAATCTGATGATGGTTCACGCCGAGGCGATAGCGCTGCGTGTCGCCATACGAGAACAAGCGGCCCTGCAACAGACGGTCCGGAGAGAAGCCGATGCCCGGCACCACGTTCGCAGGCGTAAAGGCGGCCTGCTCGACATCGGCGAAATAGTTCTCCGGATTGCGGTTCAGCTCGATCGTGCCCACGTCGATCAACGGGTAATCCTTGTGCGGCCACACCTTCGTGATGTCGAACGGGTTGTACGGCACCTTGGCGGCATCGGCCTCGGGCATCACCTGAATGCGGAAATGCCACTTCGGGAAGTTGCCCTTCTCGATCTCGTTGTAGAGATCGCGCTGCGCCGATTCGCGGTCCTGCGCCACCACCTGCGCCGCTTGCGCATCGGTGTAGTTCTCCACGCCCTGCGCCGACTTGAAGTGGAACTTCACGTAGAAGCGCTCGTTGTTCGCGTTGATGAACGAAAACGTGTGCGAGCCGAAGCCGTGCTGCTGCCGATGGTTCTTCGGAATGCCGCGGTCGCTCATGACGATCGTGACCTGATGCAGCGACTCCGGATGACGCGACCAGAAGTCCCACGCCGCGACGTTGCTGCGCAAGTTCGTGCGCGGATCGCGCTTTTGCGTGTGGATGAAGTCCGGGAACTTGAGCGGATCGCGGATGAAGAACACCGGCGTGTTGTTGCCGACCACGTCCCAGTTGCCCTCTTCCGTGTAGAACTTGATCGAGAAGCCGCGCACGTCGCGCTCGGCGTCGGCGGCGCCACGCTCGCCCGCCACCGTCGAAAAGCGCATGAAGAGCGGCGTTTGCTTGCCGACTTCGCTAAAAACCTTGGCCTTCGTGTACTGCGAGATGTCGTGCGTGACCTTGAGCGTGCCGAACGCGCCCGAACCCTTCGCATGCACGCGGCGCTCGGGAATCACTTCGCGGTCGAAGTGCGCGAGCTTTTCGATCAGCCACACGTCCTGCAGCATGACCGGGCCGCGCGGGCCGGCGGTGAGCGAGTTCTGGTTATCGACGACGGGTGCGCCTGCTGCGGAGGTAAGGGTACGGTCTGTCATTCTGGACTCCTGATAAGAATGGGGGTCGGTCCGGCTAAATGGCCTTTAAAACCGGCCTTCAAAAACGGCCTTCAATGCAGGGATGCCGGCGAGCGCGCCAGCGCTTGCCGTCAGGCGGAGAGCGCCCGGTCGACGAGCAACGAAAACGCGACGGTGCGCAGGCCGGCGATGGCGCTCGCCGGAGTGGTCGGGGCAGCGGTGTTCGGAACGTTGGTTTGCATCGCTTTCTCCAGTTCGTCTCGGTTTGGATCAGTGAGACGAACTGTATCAAGCGCTATTGATATTTGAAATTTGATTTATTTAATCTATCGAATAGGCGCAACTTATTGGGGACGCAAGATCGACGACGCAGAGGGAAAAGGCTAAGCGGGCGAACGCCGCACAGCGGGAGGGAATGCACCGCGCGCACCAACCGCGCGGTGCGGTAGAACTTCAAGCTAACTTCAAGCCAACTTCAAGCGAACCTCAGGCCGCCTCGGCGGGCAACTCGACCCGCTTCACGCCAGGCAACTCGCAGGCGTGAATCGCGTCGACGATCGCCTCGATCGCCGGCATGCGCGTAAAGCTCTTGCGCCATGCAAGCACGACGCGGCGATCCGGCACCGGCTCGTCGAACGGCACATACGAGAGCAGCCCCGAATCCGCGCCGCCTGCATGGGGTTTGACTTCGGTGACCGACATGCGCGGCAGCACCGTGATGCCCACGCCGCTCGCCACCATATGGCGGATCGTCTCCAGCGACGAGCCTTCGAACGTCTTCTGGATGCCGTCGGCGTTCTGCGAAAAGCGCATCAACTCGGGGCAGACGCCCAGCACGTGATCGCGGAAGCAATGGCCGCTGCCGAGCAGCAGCATGGTTTCCTGCTTGAGGTCGTCCGGGTCGATCTTCTCGCGCTGCTCCCACGCATGGCCCGACGGCAGCGCGACCACGAACGGCTCGTCGTAGAGCGCGCGCATCGTGAGGCCGGTTTCGGGAAACGGCAGCGCCATGATTGCCACGTCGATCTCGCCCTGCTTGAGCAACTCGATCAGCTTGAGCGTGTAGTTCTCCTGCAGCATCAGCGGCATCTGCGGGACGCGCTTGATCATCTGCTTGACGAGCGTGGGCAGCAGGTACGGCCCGATCGTGTAGATCACGCCCAGACGTAGCGGCCCGACGAGCGGGTCTTTGCCCTGCTTGGCGATTTCCTTGATTGCGAGCGTCTGCTCGAGCACGCGCTGCGCCTGCGTCACGATCTGCTCGCCGATAGGCGTCACGCTGACCTCACTCGTGCCGCGCTCGAAAATCTGCACGTTCAGCTCGTCTTCGAGCTTCTTGATCGCGACCGACAGGGTCGGCTGGCTCACGAAGCACGCCTCGGCCGCCCGTCCGAAGTGGCGCTCGCGGGCGACCGCAACGATGTATTTCAATTCAGTGAGCGTCATTTCTTTGGGGACCAATCAAAAGAGGTGAATCAATAGTTTGTACTTATACACCTATGGCGGTGATTCGCCAATAATCAACACCCCTATGCGGGGCGGGATCAGATGAATGGTCAGACGGCGCGGCGCTGCGCAGGTTCCGCACGGGTTCCACGAATGCGAAATTTGCGCGGACGGGGGGAAATCGGGCGGGCTCGCGCACGCTACCGGGGGTGAACGAGGAACGGGCCTTAGGCCTTCAGATACTGCTCACGCGCGCCGAGCCAGCGATTCAAATGCTGCGTGACGACGTGCGGCCATTCGCGCAGCAAGCATTCCGCCGCTTCGCGCGCGGGGTCGATCAGCCAGGCGTCGTTTTCGAGGCTCGCGAAGCGCAGCATGGCCGCGCCCGACTGACGCGCGCCAAGGAACTCGCCGGGGCCGCGAATCTCCAGGTCGCGGCGCGCGATCTCGAAGCCATCGGTGGTCTCGCGCATGGTTTGCAGACGCGCGCGCCCCGTGAGCGAGAGCGGCCCGCTATAGAGCAGCACGCACACCGAAGCCGCCGTGCCGCGCCCCACCCGCCCGCGCAACTGGTGCAGTTGCGCGAGGCCGAAGCGCTCGGCGTGCTCGATCACCATCAGCGAGGCATTGGGCACGTCGACGCCCACTTCGATCACCGTGGTCGCGACCAGCAACTGCACTTCGTTGCGCGAGAACGCGTCCATCACGGCGGCCTTGTCCGCGGACGCAAGGCGCCCGTGCACGAGCCCGACCGTGAGCTCGGGCAGCGCGGCCACGAGCGTTTCGTAAGTCTCCACCGCGGTCTGGAGTTGCAGCGTCTCGCTTTCCTCGATCAGCGGACACACCCAGTAAACCTGGCGCCCCGTGAGCGCCGCCGCGCGCACGCGCGCGATGACTTCTTCGCGGCGCGCGTCGGAAACGAGCTTGGTGAGAATGGGCGTGCGGCCGGGCGGCAGTTCGTCGATGGTGGAAACGTCGAGGTCCGCGTAATACGTCATGGCAAGCGTGCGCGGAATGGGCGTCGCGGACATCATCAACTGGTGCGGCTGGAACTCGCGCGCCGCTGTAGCCGTGTCTGTGTCTGGGTCTGAATCTGAGTCTGCGGCAGCAGCGTCCGGCGTTGTCTGTGCGGGCGGCTTCGCGTTCTGCGCCTTGGCGCGCAGCGCGAGGCGCTGCTCGACGCCGAAACGATGCTGTTCGTCGACGATCACGAGACCGAGCCGCGCGAATTCCACGGCATCCTGAATGATCGCGTGCGTGCCGATCACGAGCTGCGCCGTGCCGAGCGCCGCGGCTTCAAGCGCGGCGCGCTTTTCCTTCGCCTTGAGACTGCCCGAGAGCCAGGCCACCTGCACGCCGAGCGGTTCGAGCCAGCCGCGCAGCTTGCGCGCGTGCTGCTCCGCGAGGATTTCGGTGGGCGCCATGAGCGCAGCCTGATAGCCGGCGTCGATGGCCTGCGCGGCGGCGAGCGCGGCCACCACGGTCTTGCCGCTGCCCACATCGCCTTGCAGGAGGCGCTGCATCGGATGCGGCTGTTCGAGGTCGTGCGCAATCTCCCCTACCACGCGCTCCTGCGCCCCCGTAAGCGTGAACGGCAGCGCCGCGCGCAAGCGCGTGAGCAGCGTCGTGCTGGAATCGCGTCCGGCCACGTGGCGCGCCATCGCGGGCGCGGCGCGCGTGCGGCGCTCCTCGTGCGCGCGCTTGAGCGAGAGCTGCTGCGCGAGCAGTTCGTCGAACTTGATGCGCGTCCACGCGGGGTGCGTGCCTTCGATCAGCTCGTGCTCGTCGGCGTCGATGGGCGGATGATGCAGCGTCTTCACCGCGTCCATGAGCGCCGGCAGATTGAGCGGCGCCAGGAATTCGTGCGCGACGGCATCAGGCAGCAATTCGGGCAGCGAGGCGCGCGAGAGCGCGTTGTCGATCGCCTTGCGCAGATACGCCTGGCTCACCCCGGCCGTCGACGGATAGACCGGCGTGAGCGCCTGCGGCAGCGGCGTGTCGCCCTCCACCACACGCACGGCCGGATGCACCATCTCCATGCCGAAGAAGCCTCCGCGCACGTCGCCGCGCACGCGCAGACGCTTGCCGAGCGCCATCTGCGTGACCTGCGAGCCGTAGAAGTTCAGAAAGCGCAGATGCAGCTCGTCGCCGTTGTGGTCACGCAGCTTCACGAGCAACTGGCGGCGTGGGCGATAGGCGATCTCGTTGTCGAACACCACGCCTTCGGTCTGCGCCACGCCGCCCGGCAATAATTCGCCGATGGGCGTGAGCGTGGTTTCGTCCTCGTAGCGCATCGGCAGATGCAGCACAAGATCGATGTCGCGCGTGAGGCCGAGCTTGGCGAGGCGGTCGGCGGTTTTGGCGAGCTTGGGCTTGTCTTTTGCCGGGGCTTTTTCAGCGGCTTTTTCGGCGGACTTGCTGGTGGATTTGCTCGTGGCCTCGCCGGTGACCTTGTCGGCCGCCTTGTCGGCGGATGACTCCGTGGCAGAGCGTTTGCGCGGCGCGGCGGCTTGTGGCGCCGCAGTCTCGCCGCGCTCGACTGGCAAAGCGTCCGGGGCTTCGAGCGCCGCACCGCGCCCGCGCAAGCGTGCGCCGCCCGACGTCGCGCCGGCCGCGCGCGCGTCGTCGTGCGCTTCGCTCGCGGCTTCGGCTTCGGACATCAATCGGCTAACGGACGAGGGCATGAGCAGCTTCGCAAGTACAATATCGGCTTTCCGGCAAGGCGCAGCGCGTAACGCGCGGCAGCCCGCTCCAGTCAGGCATGTCCCAAACGGGCATGTCCCAAACGGGCACGTCCCAGACGGGCATGTCCCAGACGGGCATGTCCCGCAATCATAGCCGCTGACGGTATGCAGGCGGGCATTGCGGCCGTTTTTTGGGGCACAACCGCGAGCCATCGCTCCACGGTTCTCCTGCTCAAAAGCGCCACGCGCCGGGTCTTAAGCCGTCTTTCCGTTTCATCAGGCCGCATGTTCAAGCTTTCCGATTTCGACTTCGATCTCCCTCCCGAGCTGATCGCTCAGACCGCCCTGCCCGAGCGCAGCGCGAGCCGTCTGCTGGAGGTGGACAACAACACGCAACCCGCGCGCCTCATCGACCGCCGCTTCGCGGAACTGCCCGCATGCATCGCATCGGGCGACCTGCTCGTCTTCAACGATACCAAGGTGCTCAAAGCGCGCTTCTTCGGCCAGAAGGCCAGCGGCGGCAAGATCGAGGTGCTCGTCGAGCGCCTGACCGGCACGCGCACGGCGCTCGCGCAGATCCGCGCGAGCAAGAGCCCGGGCCCCGGCACCGTGCTGCGCCTGGCCGACGCGTTCGATGTCACCGTGGGCGAACGCGTGGAGCCGTTCTACACGCTGCATTTCCCCGACGACTGCCTCACGCTGATCGAGCAATTTGGCCGTCTGCCGCTGCCGCCCTACATCACGCACGACGCCGACGCGCACGACGAGACGCGCTACCAGACCGTATTCGCGCAAAATCCGGGCGCGGTGGCCGCGCCCACGGCGGGCCTGCATTTCGACGATGCGCTGCTCGCGCAGCTCGACGCGCAAGGCGTGGAGCGCGCCACGCTCACGCTGCACGTGGGCGCGGGCACGTTCCAGCCCGTGCGTGTGGAGAACATCGCAGAGCACACGATGCACAGCGAGTGGTATCAATTGCCGCAGTCGCTCGTCGACAAGATCGTCGCCACGCGTGCGCGCGGCGGTCGCGTGATCGCGGTGGGCACCACCTCGATGCGCGCGCTCGAAGCCGCCGCGCGCGACGCCGACCGCGAAGGCCGTCCACTGGCGGCCACGTCCGCCGAGACCGACATCTTCATCACGCCGGGCTACCCGTTGCGCGTGGTGGACCGGCTCGTTACGAACTTTCACCTGCCGAAGTCGACGCTTCTGATGCTGGTTTCGGCGTTCGCGGGCATCGAGACGATTCGCGCCGCGTACCGTCACGCGATCGAGCAGCGCTATCGCTTCTTCAGTTATGGTGACGCGATGCTGCTGACGAGAACGGAAGACGCACTCAATTCGTAAGCGCTCGTCCGCCACATTTTCCTCGCCGCTCGCGCGCGTCCATCGTGCGCGGCGGCTTTTACCGCCATTGCGCCGGACTGTTTTCCGGTAGCACAGGAGTTACTGCATGACCGACGGTCATCAAAACAACGCACGCGCCGAACACGGTGCTTATTTGGGTCAACTCGTGGGCGAACGCCCCCAAAACGGCCTCAAATTCGAGCTGCTCGGCACCGACGGCCTCGCGCGCCGCGGCCGCGTCACGCTGAACCACGGCGTAGTCGAAACGCCGATCTTCATGCCCGTGGGCACCTACGGCACGGTCAAGGCCACGCAGCCGCGCGAACTGGAAGAAATGCGCGCGCAGATCATCCTCGGCAACACCTTCCACTTGTGGCTGCGCCCGGGTCTGGAGACGATCGAGGCGCACGGCGGCCTGCATCGCTTCATGGGCTGGAACCGGCCGATCCTCACGGACTCGGGCGGCTTCCAGGTGTTCTCGCTCGGCGAGCTGCGCAAGATCTCGGAAGACGGCGTGCGCTTTGCCTCGCCCGTGAACGGCGACAAGCTGTTCCTCTCGCCCGAAGTGTCGATGCAGATCCAGAAGGTGCTGAACTCGGACATCGTCATGCAGTTCGACGAGTGCACGCCCTACGCGACCAACGGCGTGCCCACGACGCACAAGGACGCCGCCGACTCCATGCGCATGTCGATGCGCTGGGCGCAGCGCTCGATCGACGAGTTCAACCGTCTCGGCAATCCGAACGCGCTGTTCGGCATCGTGCAGGGCGGCATGTTCGAGGACCTGCGCGACGAGTCGCTCGCCGGCCTTTCGCAGATGCCGTTCCACGGCTACGCGATCGGCGGGCTTTCGGTGGGCGAGCCCAAGGAAGACATGATGCGCGTGCTCGAGCACATCGCGCCGAAGCTGCCCGCCGACAAGCCGCACTATCTGATGGGCGTGGGCACGCCCGAAGACCTGGTGGCGGGCGTGGCCTCGGGCGTCGACATGTTCGACTGCGTGATGCCCACGCGCAACGCGCGCAACGGCTGGATCTTCACGCGCTTTGGCGACATCAAGATCCGCAACGCCGTGCACCGCAACTCGCTGCGCCCGCTCGACGAGCAGTGCGGCTGCTACACCTGCCGCAACTTCACGCGCGGCTATCTGCACCATCTGCACCGCGTGGGCGAGATTCTCGGCGCACAGCTCAACACGATCCACAACCTGCACTACTACCTCGAGCTGATGAGCGAGATGCGCACGGCGATCGAGACGAAGACGTTCGCGGCGTTCCGTCAGCGTTTCGCCGAGAACCGCGCACGCGGCGTGGATTGAGGCCGGGCGCCGACATTACAATAACCTTTCGCAACAATGGCGCGGAGATGGCTTTCGGTCCGCTGGTGCCGGCCCGGTTTTTATGTGCGCGCACGCCGCACGGGGGCCGGATTCGAGATAAGCATTTGATCGGAAAGCCCATTTTGCGCCGTCGTCGCGAATCTTGCCGGTGGTAGAATAACCGGCTCGCTTTTTGATCGTACCTTTGATCGTAGTGATCGTATAAACGGAGAGACCAACGTGTCGTTCATTTCCAATGCCTTCGCCCAAGGCTCCACAGCCGGCGGCGCAGAATCGAGCCTCATGAGCTTCCTGCCGCTCATTCTGATGTTCGCCGTGCTGTACTTCATCATGATTCGTCCGCAGATGAAGCGCCAGAAGGAACACCGCAACATGCTCAGCGCCATGGCCAAGGGCGACGAAGTCATTACGAGCGGCGGCATCGTCGGCAAGGTGACCAAGGTCAGCGAAGCCTACGTGGGCGTCGAAATCGCGGACGGCACGGAAATCACCGTGCAGAAGTCGTCGGTCTCGACCATCCTGCCGAAGGGCACGATCAAGTCGCTGTAAGCCTCTAGCGATCGACCTCTCCAGGCCGCCGTACCCACGAGCGGCCTTGCGCGTCCGGCCCCGCCACTGAAACGCCCGCCAGGGGCATCATGAAGGCTTGGTCGGACGCTCGCACATCGTGCAGGCCATTCCCTTCCCCCGTTGGGCCAACCAATGAACCGTTACCCCCTCTGGAAATATGTCGTGATGCTGGTGGCGCTCGTCATCGGCCTCGTGTACACATTGCCCAATTTCTTCGGCGAAGCGCCGGCGGTCCAGGTATCGAGCGGCAAAGCCACGGTCAAGCTGGACTCGACCACGCTCGCGCAGATCGAAGCCGCGCTCCCCGCGAACAACATCAAGGCTGACGACGTCACGTTCGACAACTCGACGATGAACGCGAACATTCGCGTGCGCGTCGCCGACACGGACACGCAACTGCGCCTGAAGGACGTGCTCGCGAAGACGCTGAACCCCGACCCGAGCGATCCGAACTTCATCGTCGCGCTGAATCTGCAAAGCGCATCGCCCCGCTGGCTGACGGCGCTGCACGCGCTGCCGATGTACCTCGGTCTGGACCTGCGCGGCGGCGTGCACTTCCTGCTGCAGGTCGACATGAACGGCGCGCTCAACAAGAAGCTCGACTCCGACGCTTCGGACGCCCGCACGATCCTGCGCGACAAGAACATCCGCGACGGCGGCGTGAACCGCGTCAACCAGAGCGTCGTGATCAACTTCGCCGATCCGGCCGTGGCCGAGCAGGCGCGCAAGGTGCTCTCGAGCCAGGGCGGCGTCTCCGAGCTCGTGTGGGCCACGCAGAACGCACCCGAAGGCGGCACGCAGCTCGTCGGCACCTTCACGCCGGCCGTGAAGAAGTCGGTGCAGGACGCCGCGCTCAAGCAGAACATCACCACGCTGCATAACCGCGTGAACGAGCTCGGCGTGGCCGAGCCCGTGATCCAGCAGCAAGGCGACGACCGCATCGTGGTCGAGCTGCCGGGTGTGCAGGACACCGCGAAGGCGAAGGACATCATCGGCCGCACGGCCACGCTCGAAGCGCGTCTCGCCGACCCGAACGGCCTGCATCCGAACCCGTCCGACCCGGTGCCGCCGGGCGACGAGCTCTTCACGCAAGGCAACGTCGGCCCCGTGCTGCTGCGCAAGCAGGTGATCTTCACGGGCGACCGCATCATCGACGCCTCGGCGGGCTTCGACGAGCACAACCGCCCGTCGGTCAACATCCGCCTCGACTCGGCGGGCGGGCGCTCGGTGCGCAGCGTGTCGCGCGACAACATCGGCAAGCCGATGGCGATGGTGCTGTTCGAGAAGGGCAAGGGCGAAGTGCTCACGGTAGCCACGATCCAGTCGGAACTGGGCGACCGCTTCCAGATCACGGGCCAGCCCACGCCGCAGGCCGCCGCCGACCTCGCGCTGCTGTTGCGCGCGGGCTCGCTCGCGGCGCCGATGGACATCATCGAGGAGCGCACGGTCGGCCCGAGCCTTGGCGCGGACAACATCCGCAAGGGTTTCGACTCGGTGGTCTACGGCTTCGCCGCGATCGCCGTGTTCATGGTCTGCTACTACATGCTGTTCGGCGCGATCTCGATGATCGGCCTCTCGGTGAACCTGCTCCTGCTCGTGGCCGTGCTCTCGATGCTGCAGGCCACGCTCACGCTGCCGGGTATCGCCGCTATCGCGCTCGCGCTCGGTATGGCGATCGACGCAAACGTGCTCATCAACGAGCGCGTGCGCGAAGAACTGCGTCACGGCGCGCCGCCGCAACTGGCCATCCAGAACGGCTACGCGCACGCCTGGGCAACGATTCTCGACTCGAACGTGACCACGCTGATTGCCGGTCTCGCGCTGCTCGCGTTCGGCTCGGGCCCGGTGCGCGGCTTCGCGATCGTGCACTGCATCGGCATTCTCACCTCGATGTTCTCGGCCGTGTTCTTCTCGCGCGGTCTCGTGAATCTCTGGTACGGCGGCAAGAAGAAGCTCAAGTCGCTGGCCGTGGGTCAGGTGTGGCGTCCGGAGCCGGAAGCGGGTACGAACTCGGGTGCGCCCGCACTGAGCGCGTCCGACGCCGACACCGACCTGGGCCGCGCCATGGCCTCGTCGACGAAGCCTCGCGAAACCGAAAAGGCCGCGGCGAAAACCGGCGCCAAGGGCACCGCGCGCGCCAAACCGGTCGTGCGCCGCCGGAACAACCCAGGCGACCCCGGCACCCCGGGCTCGTCGCGCTGATACGGAGTCAAGAACATGGAATTTTTCCGCATCCGCAAAGACATCCCGTTCATGAAACACGCGTTGATCTTCAACGCGATTTCCTTCATCACGTTCATCGCGGCGGTGTTCTTCCTGTTTCACCGCGGCCTGCATCTGTCGATCGAATTCACGGGCGGCACGGTCATCGAGGTCCAGTATCCGCAGGCGGTCCCGCTCGAACCCGTGCGCGATTCGCTCGCGAAGATCGGCTACGGCGACGCCCAGGTCCAGAACTTCGGCACCTCGCGCGACGTGCTGATCCGCCTGCCGATCAAGCAGGGCCTCTCCTCGGCGCAGCAAAGCGATCAGGTGATGTCCACGCTCAAGGCCCAGGATGCGCAGGTGCAGTTGCAGCGCGTGGAGTTCGTCGGACCGCAGGTCGGCAAGGAGCTCGCCACCGACGGCCTGATGGCGCTCGCGTGCGTGGTCGCCGGCATCATCATCTATCTGTCGTTCCGCTTCGAGTGGAAGTACGCCGTGGCCGGCGTGATAGCGAACCTGCACGACGTGGTGATCATTCTGGGCTTCTTCGCGTTCTTCCAGTGGGAGTTCTCGCTTTCCGTGCTCGCGGCGGTGCTCGCGGTGCTCGGCTACTCGGTGAACGAGTCGGTGGTTATCTTCGACCGGATTCGTGAGACCTTCAGACGCGAGCGCAAGATGACTGTCATGGAAGTCATCAACCACGCGATCACGAGCACGATGTCGCGAACCATCATCACCCACGGCTGTACGGAAATGATGGTGCTCTCGATGTTCTTCTTCGGCGGCCCGACGCTGCACTACTTCGCGCTCGCGCTGACGGTGGGTATCCTGTTCGGTATCTACTCGTCGGTGTTCGTGGCCGCGGCGATTGCGATGTGGCTCGGCGTGAAGCGCGAGGACCTCGTCAAGGAAAAGAAAGAGCAGCACGATCCGAACGATCCGAACGCGGGCGCCCAGGTTTAAGGCGCCAGGTTCGCTCGAACGCAATCGAACGCAATCAAGCGAAAAAGCCGGTTCTCGCGAACCGGCTTTTTTTTCGTGTGGCGTCGGCTTGCGGTATCCGCTCAAACTCATCGCAATTCGTGACGACTCGTGGCAACGCCGCGAGACAACCGCGCCGCCGCACGCGTTGCCCGCTACTTGTGCGCGATGACGATGTGAAACTTGACCAGCACTTCATCCGCAACGACCGAGGTGTCCTTCCACTCGCCCGTGCCAATGCCGAACCCGAGCCGCTGAACGGGCAGCGTGCCGTCGAAGGTCTGCGTCGCGCCCTGCTGCGTGAGCACGACGGGCACCACGACGGGTTGCGTATGCCCCTTGATCGTCAGGTTGCCGTTCACGCTGTACTGGTTCGATCCAGTCGACATGATCGACGTGGAAACGAATGTGGCCTGCGGATACGCCTTCGCGTCGAACCATTCGGGACCGCGCACCGAATTGTTGTAGCTCGCGTCGCCGAGATCGTAGCTGCCGGTATCGACCGTCAGGCGCGCCATGCCCGCCGCCGGCTTCGCCGGATCGAAGCTGATCTGCGCGTCGAACTTCGTGAAGCGGCCCTCCACGGGCACGCCCATTTGCCGCGAGATCGCCACGAGCGTACTCTTGCCCGCGTCCATTTGCGCCCAGGCCGCGCCACTCGCCACCAGCATGGCCGGCGCGACGAGCGCGGCCCGCATGAGCGCCACCCCCGCTCTGGCCAAGCGCGGCCGGCTTCCAGTCAAACGCGCGAGTGCGCTCAATGCTTCCATGGTCTTCCCCAACCCGGGCGCCGGAACCTCCACCCATCGCACCCGCCGCCCACGCGAGCCCCCTGGAGGGATGGCCGATAACCCGGCCGCTCAGAATGAAAGATAACCTGGTGGCGCGAAGGCAAGCATCTTGAGATCGCGCATGGCGCCGCTCGCGTACCGTGGTGCACCACGGTACGCGCGGCAACGCCCGCGGCAGGAAGCCGGCTCGGTCTGAGCTAGCGCACGGCCGCTGCGCAGGTGCAGCACGCGGTTGCAGCAAACGTGGCACACTCCCACGCCGTTCGGGCTGCGAAGGCGCTGCAAAGGGGCGGCGAACGGGCTGCGATGGCGGCCCGTGCCATCGGACGCGCGGCTCGCCGCTCACTCTTTAGCGAAGGAAACACGTGCTATCGGCCTCCTTTGGTAACATGGCCGGCAGTGCCGCAGCCGGCGCGCCGCAGCGCCTGCGCCCTTCGTTCCGTTCACGTCGTTTTGCGTCTTTTGCCCGCATGGCCCTGGACAATCTGATTGCGTGTCACGAGTGCGACGCGCTCTACCACAAGCCTCGCCTGCTCGGGCGACAGAGCGCACGCTGCACGCGCTGCGGCGCCACGCTCTATAACAGCGCTTCATCGCAGCTCGATCGCATCTGCGCGATCACTGTCGCCGCGCTCGTCACGTTCGTCATCGCGCAGTCGTTTCCCATCATCGAGCTCGATGCCAATGGCATTACCTCGCACTCGAGCCTCTTCGGCGCGCTCGTGGTGCTGTGGGACGAGGGCATGGAGATCGTCGCGGTGATGGTCTTTTTCGCCACCATCCTCTGCCCGCTCACCGAGCTGGTCGCGCTGCTCTATGTGCTCCTGCCCATCCGGCGCGGCTACATTCCACCGGGATTCAATCTCGTACTCCGTACGATCCAGTTCGTGCGGCCTTGGGGCATGCTCGAAGTCTTCATGCTGGGCGTGCTCATCACCATCGTGAAGATGGTGAGCCTCGCACGCGTGATTCCGGAAACCGCGCTTTTCGCGTTCGGTGCGCTCACACTCATGGTCACCGTGGTCCTGACCTTCGACGCGCGCACGCTATGGGACGTCGCCGACGCCCTGCGCGAAAACGCGCGCGCCGCGCGCCGCGGCGGTGCGGGTCCGGCGGGCAACGGAACGGGTTCGGGCGGGCCGGGTGGGTCCGGTGGCCCGGGCGGTCCTGGTAACCTGGGCGGCTCACGTGGCTCTGGCGGCTTCGATGGCGCCGCCGGGCATGCCCTCCCCCGCGACGCAAGCGCAGCCGGCCTCGACGGTGGACTCGATATCGACCCGGAAGGTGCGCTCGACCCGGGGGTGCCCGCGGTGCTCGCCGAGGAGGCGCTCGAAGCGAGCGAAGCCGCTGGCAACGCCGACCCGGTGCCTGGCGGCATAACCCGCACAACCCGCACCAGTGGCACAACTGGCACTAGCGGCACCAGCGGCACAGCCGGCACGGCCGACACGATCAGCCCGCTCGCCAGCCCCGAAATCCGCGATCCGGACGCGCCGAAGGGGCACGGCGGCAGCGCAAACGCCCCGGGCTGGACCCCGCAATGAACACTCCGCGCACCAAGGCATCCCGATGAAATTTGTCACCGCCACCGACGCCGGCCTGATCTCCTGCCACGCCTGCGGCCACGTGCAGCCGCGCGCGCGCCAGGCCGCGCATGAGCGCTGCGGGCGCTGCAACTCGCCGATGCACGTGCGCACCCCCGACAGCCTGACGCGCACCTGGGCGCTGCTCTTTGCCGCCGCGATCCTGTACATCCCCGCGAATCTGCTGCCGGTGATGCATACGGCTTCGCTCGTCGGCGAGGAGGACGACACCATCATGAGCGGCGTCGCCTACTTCTGGACCTCGGGCGACGCACCGCTCGCGGTGATCGTCTTCATTGCGAGCATTCTCGTGCCCATGCTCAAGCTGTCCGTGCTCGCCCTGCTCTGCACGACCGCGCAGCGCCGCTCCACGTGGCGCCCGGCCGAGCGCACGAAGCTCTACCGGCTCGTCGAGTTCATCGGCCGCTGGTCGATGCTGGACGTGTTCGTGGTCACGTTGACCGTCGCGCTGGTACGCTTCCAGTCGCTTGCGGTGATTACAGCGGGGCCTGGCGCGATCGCGTTCGGCTCGGTCGTGATCCTGACGATGATCGCGTCGATGCAATTCGATCCCCGCCTCATCTGGGATCCGGTAGACGAAGATAAACAGCAACTCTCGCAACACTCTCAGGATCGCCCTCATGAATAGTCCGAAAGGACCGACCCCGCCCTCTGGCGGCGCGCCCTCCGGCGGCGCGCCTTCAGGCGGTGGCTCGTTGCCGCCCGACCTGCCCGAACCGGACATCGTCAAGCCGAGGCGCTGGCTCCCTTCGCTCGTCTGGATCGTGCCGCTCGTCGCGGCGCTGATCGGCATTGCGCTCGTGGTGAAGTCGGTGGCCTCGCGCGGCCCGACCATCACGATCAGCTTCCTCTCCGCCGACGGGCTCGAGCCGGGCAAAACCAAGGTCAAATACAAGGACGTCGATATCGGCTCGGTGCGCGCCATCAAGCTTTCGCCGAATCTCTCGCGCGTGCTGGTGACCGTGGAGCTCACCAAGGACGCCGAAAACTTCGCCAAGAAGGACAGCCATTTCTGGGTCGTGCGTGCGCGCATCGGCGCAAGCGGCGTCTCGGGCCTCGGCACGCTGCTTTCGGGCTCCTACATCGGCGCCGACGCCGGCCGCTCGGACGAAACCACGAGCGACTTCGTCGGGCTCGAAACGCCGCCCGCCGTGACCATCGACGAAAAAGGCCACCGCTACACGCTGCATAGCGACAACCTGGGCTCGCTCGACATCGGCACGCCCATTTTCTATCGGCGCATCCAGGTGGGCCAGGTGACGGGCTACTCGCTCGACAAGGACGGCAACGGGGTGACGGTGCAGGTGTTCGTGCGCTCGCCCTACGATCAGTACGTGGGTACCAACACACGCTGGTGGCACGCCAGCGGCGTGAACGTGCAGCTCGATTCGAGCGGCATCAAGATCAACACGCAATCGCTCGCGACCGTGGTGGTGGGCGGCCTCGCGTTCCAGTCGCCGCCCGGCCAGGCCATGGGCCCGCAGGCGCCCGACAACTCGACATTCACGCTCGCGGCCGACGAAACCGAAGCGATACGCGAGCCGGACGGCGCGCCGGTGCGCGTGGTGATGTACTTCAACCAGTCGCTGCGCGGCCTCTCGGTGGGCGCGCCGATCGACTTCCGCGGCATCGTGCTCGGCCAGGTGACCGACATCGGCATCGAGTACGACCAGAAGGCGCACAACTTCACGATGCCAGTGGCGATGAACCTGTATCCGCAGCGTCTGTCGCGCCGCATCCACGGCGAAGCGCCCGCACCTCATACGGCGCAAAGCCAGGAGCTGGTCAAGCGGCTCGTCGCGCGCGGCCTGCGTGGCCAGTTGCGCACCGGCAATCTGATCACGGGCCAGCTCTACGTCGCACTCGACATCTTCCCGAAGGCGCCGGCCGCGAAGGTGGATCTCGACCGCGACCCCATGCAGTTGCCGACGATTCCGAACTCGCTCGAGGAACTGCAGTTGCAGCTCGCCGACATCGCGAAGAAGCTCGACAAGATCCCGTTCGACCAGATCGGCAACAACCTGAACGACTCGCTGAAGAACGCCAACCAGTTGTTCGGCAAGGTCAACGACGAGATCCTGCCGCAGATGCGCGGCACGCTCGACGAGGCGCAGAAGACCTTCAACGCCGCGCAATCCACGCTGCAGCACGACTCTCCGCTGCAATCGGACGTGCATCAGGCGCTGCAGGAACTCACGCGCACGTTGCAATCCCTCAACGCGCTCTCCGATTATCTGGAGCGCCATCCCGAATCGCTGCTGCGCGGCAAATCAGGAGACAAGCCATGACGTTCCGCGGGCTCCCCCTGCGGCTTCCGGCAGCCTCGGCCCTTGCGGCGCTCGCCCTCGCGGCGGCGCTCGCGGGCTGCGCCTCGCCCAGCAGCCACTTCTATACGCTGAGCCCCACCGACGCGGCCAACGATGGCGCGCGCGCGGGCGTCGCCTCGACCACGGGCAATCCGGCTTTGCTCGTCGAGCTGGCGCCGGTCGACGTGCCGCAGCAAGTCGCGAAGGCTCAGCTCGTCGTGTGGGACGACGCCAACCGGGTCAAGGTGCTCGAGCAGGAACGCTGGGCCTCGCTGCCCGGCGACGAGATCCGCCGTGCGCTTTCCGGCGATCTCACGCAGCAGCTCGGCACCATCGACGTGTACGGCTCGCCGCATCCCGAGGGCGTGCCGGTCTACCGCGTGAGCGTGAAGGTCCAGCGCTTCGAATCGTGGCCGAGCTCGCATGCCCTCATCGACGCGGTCTGGAGCGTGCGCTCGCTCGACTCGCAGGCGATCATGACCTGCCGCAGCATGCTCAACGAGCCCGTCGGCGACGGATATGACGCACTCGTGGCCGGCCACCGGCGCGCGGTGGCGGCACTCTCGCAGGTCATCGCAAGCGGCGTGCGCACGCTGGCCGCCACGCCGCAGGTGAGTGCGACAGCCACGACGAAGCGTGGCGCGAAGACCTCCGGGCGCATGTCGCCCGTGACCAGCCTCGCCTGCCCGCAGCCCGTGCCAGCCGCCGCAACGGCGGGCTGACATCTCACGCGGATACTTCGACGGACGCGGCACGCCGCGTCCGGATCGAGCCTCTGCCGTTCGGCACCACACCGGAACATTGGCTCGGCTTGCAGATCCAGGGGGATCTTTGGCAAGCCCGCCAGCAGCCTCGCCCCAACATCACGCCGCTCGCGCGGCAAGCCGCCTGAAACCGCCGCGCCAAGGCGCGTACAATGGCGCCTTCCCCCCGCAGCGTCACCTCTCTTTCTCATGTCTTTCGATTTCTTTGCTCCCTGCCCGCGCGGCCTCGAAGCCCCGCTCGCCGCCGAACTGGCCGAAACCGCGCAGCGGCACCTGCCGCCCGGCGCGCTCGAGGTCGGCGCCGAAGTGCCCGGCGGCGTGCATTTTCGCGGCAACTGGGCCGGCGGCATGGCCGCAAACCTGCATTCGCGCATTGCGAGCCGCGTGCTCCTGAAGCTCGCCCAGCGGCCCTATCGCGGCGAGCAGGACATCTACGCGCTCGCGCGCGAGCAGCAGTGGGAAAAGTGGTTCTCGCCGAACGAGACGATCCGCATCGACATCACCGCGATCAAGTCGCCGCTGCGCAGCCTCGAATTCGCCACGCTGCGCGTGAAAGACGCGATTTGCGACCGTATGCGCGACAAGGCCGGCGCGCGTCCGAGCGTCGATACCGCCTACCCCGACGTGCGCGTGTTCGCCTTCCTCACCGCAAACGACTGCACGCTCTACCTCGACACCTCGGGCGAGCCGCTCTTCAAGCGTGGCTGGCGTCTGGACAAGGGCGCCGCGCCCCTGCGCGAGAACCTCGCCGCCGGCATCCTGCGCCTCACCGGCTGGACGCCCGAGATGCCCCTCTACGACCCGATGTGCGGCAGCGGCACGTTTCTCGCGGAAGCCGCGCAAGTCGCGCTCGGCATCGCGCCTGGGCTTTCGCGCAGCTTCGGCTTCGAGCGCCTGAAGCAGGCCGACGCCGCCGCGTGGCGCCATCTGAAGAGCGAAGCGAACACGGCGCGCAACGCGGCCATGAGCCACGCGCCGGAACTGCGCATCTTCGGCAGCGACATTTCCGACGTCATGCTCGAGAAGGCGCGCGCCAACTTCTCGCGCGCGGGTCTCGGCAACGTGCCGCTCAAGCAGCTCGACGCGCGCAACATGACGCCGCCCGCCGAAGGCAACGGGATCCTCGTGGCGAATCCGCCGTATGGCGAGCGTATCGAGGTGCGCGGGCGCAATGCGCGCGGCGAGGCGCGCGCGCCCCGCGAGATGCGCGACGACGATGAGGCTCAGGAAGCCTTCCGCCGCGTCCACACCGACGCGCCCGACGCCGAATTCTTCCAGGCGCTCGGCGACGCGCTCAAGCAGCGCTTCACCGGCTGGCGCGCATTCTTCCTCACCTCGGACCGCAAGCTGCCGGGCCAGTTGCGCCTGCGCGAAGCGGCCAAGACGCCGCTCTTCAACGGCGCGCTCGAATGCCGCCTGTTCCGCTTCGACCTGATCGCGGGCAGCGTGCGCCAGCGTCCCGCGAACGCCGGCCAGGATGCCGCCGCCGGCAAGGGCCCGGGCAGCGCCGACCAGAACGGCTGATCGCCATCGAGACCATGCGCTGCCAGGCGCATGGTCCACTCATGGCGGCACAGCCCTCACCCCTGCTTTAGACACACTCCGCGTCAGACGCAAATTCAGACTCGCGCAGGCCCGACATCCGTGCCGCCCGGCTCGACGGGCAGCGGATATCCTTCGTACTCCGGAAAGAGCCTGGGCAGCAGGAAAGCCGGCAGCGAGTGGCGCGAAAAGCACCGCGAGGTTGAAGCCGGGTGGATCAGATGCAGGCAGCTCGCCTGAGTGTCCTCAGCGGCGAGCACTTTCTGGCCCGATTCCACCACACGGCGGATGAAGCTCTCGTCCTCGCACAGGTTGACATCGTCGAAGCGCGCGATGTCGAACAGCGCCTTGCGGTACACGTAGGCAAAGCCGTAGAAAAGAATGAAATCGGCGCCAATCTGCATCTTCTCGTGAAAGGTCACCGTGCCCACTTCCTTGCCCTTGAGCACGTAATGCAGGCCCACGCGCGCATTCAGGTCCATGTAGCCTAAAAACTGCGTATGCGGCGCATACATCCAGAACGTCGAGAGCTTCATGAGCTGCGCGCCGCTCTCGTGCAACAGCCGCACCATGCCCGAGAGATAGTGGGTGGCGTAGTGATCGTCGTCGTCGAAGTGGGCGATCAGCTCGCCGCGCGACTCGCCCACGAGGAAATTGCGCTTCGCGCCGATCGACATGGGTTGCTTCGACCAGTAGTAGCGCACGCGCGGATCGGTGTCGGCGAGCTGGCGCATGAAGGCGCTGGGCTGCGGGCTGTCGTCGAGCACGAGCCACTCCCAGTCGACTTGCTGACGCGCCACGCAGCGCGCGATCGCCGGCAGGAAGGCCTCGCGGTTGGCCGTGGGCGTGATGATGGAGATGTTTGGAGACATGAAGCGCGAGCCGCCGGACCAAGAGAATAGACCCGCCGATTACAGCAGATTTGCGCGCGCCTCTCTCTCGAAAACGTACGCAGACACCGCGCTGTGCCGGGCAATGACGGTCCCGGGATCGTCCTGTCAAAGCTACTGACAGCACGCTGTCAGTAGCACCTCAGCACACTGTCTCTACGCCGACCCGCGCGGCGCGCAGCGGCGCAGCGGGCAGGCCGGCGCCACGGCATCCCGCCAGCCGCCGCCATTTCACCGCATCCGCCATCGACACTATTGGCATCCGAGGAGCGCATCATGTCGACCGAAGTTTCCCATGAAGTTTCCCGTGTCATCTCGTGGTTCGAAATCCCCGCGCACGACCTGGACCGCGCCGCCACGTTTTACGAAACCGCCTTCGATACGGCGCTGCAGCGCGAGGTGGTCGGCGGGGTGCCGATGGCGCTGTTCGCCCACACGGAGGCGGAAACCGGCGGCTGCATCGTCTTCAATCCACGCGACGCCAAGCCGGACCCGAAGGGCGTGCTCGTGTATCTGAACGCGCATCCGTCGATCACGGCCGTGCTCGACCGCGTGGAAAAGGCCGGCGGCAAGAAGCAAGGCCCCGCGCTGGAGCTGCCCAACAATTACGGCTATATCGGTTTTTTCATCGATACCGAAGGCAACCGCGTGGGCCTGCACGCCGCCAAGCTGGGCTGAGCGGCGCTATCATCTGCGCTACCGCGCGAAAGCAAAAGCGAACACGAGCACGAGCGCCGCCCGCAGCGCAGTCCGCCCAGCAAGTCCGGACCCCGTCCACCGTTCTGGCCCGCCCAACCATGACCCGCCGAGCCGACCGCCTTTTCCGCATCGCCGAGCTGCTGCGCGGTCGCCGCCTCACCACCGCGCAGCAGCTCGCGCAGTGGCTCGAGGT
The DNA here is from genome assembly GCF_022213065.1 of Paraburkholderia tagetis. Classification (GTDB taxonomy): domain Bacteria; phylum Pseudomonadota; class Gammaproteobacteria; order Burkholderiales; family Burkholderiaceae; genus Paraburkholderia; species Paraburkholderia tagetis. Next base: position 142,281 of record NZ_JAKLJA010000009.1, on the reverse strand, counting down.
GTCGCCGCGCACCGTCTATCGCGACGTGCGCGACCTTCAGCTTTCGGGCGTGCCGATCGAAGGCGAAGCGGGCATCGGCTACCGGCTCGCCCGCACGGCTAGCCTGCCGCCGCTCACCTTCACCGCTGACGAGCTCACCGCGCTCGCCGTGGGCGCGCGCATGGCCGAATCCTGGGGCGGCGCCGTGCTCGCGGGCGGTGCGCGCGGCGCGCTCGCGAAGATCGCCGCGGCCATGCCCGCCGAGAAGCGCGCAGTGCTCGAGCGCATCGCCGTGTTCGCGCCGTCGTATCACGTCGATCCCGCGTATTCGGAGAAGGTGGACGCGTTGCATCGCGCCGTCGACGCGCGGCTCGTGGTTCGCTTCGCGTATTGCGATCGCATCGGCGCGCATACCGAACGGCGCATCTGGCCGCTCGGACTCGTGTACTGGGGCGCGCAGTGGACGGTCGGCGCGTGGTGCGAAATGCGCGAGGACTTCCGCAACTTCAACATCGCCCGGATGAACGACGTGGAAGTGCTCGAACCGTTTCCCGACGTAAGCGGCAGGCGGCTCGCCGACTATTTGCGACGCGTAGAAGCGCCGTCGAAGTAACGCCGCGTATGGGTACGCATGCGCTTGTGCTTGTGCTTGTGCTTGTGCTTGTGCTTGTGCTTGTGCTTGTGCTTGTGCTTTCGCTTGTGCTTGTGGTTCTAATGCAGGCGTAAAAAAGCGCGCATCGCTGCGCGCTTTTTCGTGGCCGGGAAACTTCGGCAATGGCGCTTATTCCACCGCCTTCACCATCTCCTCGATCACCTTCTTCGCATCGCCGAACACCATCATGGTCTTGTCCATGTAGAACAGTTCGTTATCCAGCCCCGCGTAGCCCGCCGCCATCGAACGCTTGTTCACGATGATCGTGCGCGCCTTGTAGGCCTCGATGATCGGCATGCCCGCGATCGGCGACTTCGGATCGTTCTTCGCCGCCGGATTCACCACGTCGTTCGCGCCCAGCACCAGCACCACGTCGGTCTGGCCGAACTCGTTGTTGATGTCCTCCATCTCGAACACCATGTCGTAGGGCACCTCGGCTTCCGCGAGCAGCACGTTCATGTGCCCAGGCATGCGGCCTGCCACCGGGTGAATTGCGTAGCGCACGTCCACGCCCTTTTCCACGAGCTTGTCCGTGAGCTCCTTCAACGCATGCTGCGCGCGCGCCACGGCAAGCCCGTAGCCGGGCACGATCACGACGCTTTCGGCATTGCCGAGCATGAACGAGGCGTCGTCCGCCGAGCCCGACTTCACCGGCCGCTGCTCCTGCGCGCCGCCCGCCGCCGCCCCGCCCGCTTCGGCGCCAAAGCCGCCCAGCAGCACGTTGAAGAACGAGCGGTTCATCGCGTGGCACATGATGTACGAGAGAATCGCACCCGACGAGCCCACCAGCGACCCGGCGATGATCAGCATCGCGTTGTTCAGCGAGAAGCCGATGCCCGCCGCCGCCCAGCCCGAGTACGAGTTCAGCATCGACACCACCACGGGCATGTCCGCGCCGCCGATCGGGATGATGATGAGCACGCCCAGCGCGAACGCGATCGCCGTCATGATGATGAACGGCAGCCACGACTGCGTGAGGAAGAACAGGATGCCGAAGCCGATCATGCCCAGCGCGAGCATCAGGTTGATCAGATGCTGGCCCGGGTAGACCACCGGCGCGCCCTGGAACAGGCGGAACTTGTACTTGCCCGAGAGCTTGCCGAAGGCGATCACCGAACCGCTGAACGTGATTGCGCCCACGAACGTGCCGATGAAGAGCTCAATGCGGTTGCCGTAAGGAAGGAAGCCCGCATATGGCGCGTCTTCGGCCACGAGCCCGAACGCGGCCGGCTCCGAGACCACGGCATAGGCGATGCACACCGCCGCGAGACCGATCAGCGAGTGCATGGCGGCCACCAGCTCCGGCATCTTGGTCATCTCGACGCGCGCGGCCACAAACGCGCCCAGGCCGCCGCCCACCACCAGCGCGCCGAACAAGAGCCCGAGACCGAGCCCGAGGTTCGAGCCGAACTGCGCGGACTGCTTCGCAATCAGCGCAAGGGTGGTGAGAATGGCAATCGCCATGCCCACCATGCCGAACATATTGCCGGCGCGCGCGCTGCGCGGGTTCGAGAGGCCCTTGAGCGCCTGGATGAAGCAGACCGACGCCACCAGGTAGAGCAGCGTAACGACGTTCATGCTCATCGTGCGCCCTCCTTGTTGCCGGACGCGGCGAGCTTCTTCGGTTCCTTCTTGCGGAACATCTCCAGCATGCGCCTCGTGACGAGGAAGCCGCCGAACACGTTCACGGCCGCGAGCAGCACCGCGAAGGTGCCGAAGAACTTGCCCGCGCCGCCCACCGTGAGGCCGGTCGCCAGCATCGCGCCCACGATCACGATCGCGGAGATCGCATTGGTCACGGCCATGAGCGGCGTATGCAGCGCGGGCGTGACGTTCCAGACCACGTGATAGCCCACATACACGGCCAGCACGAAGATGATCAGGTTGATGACGGTATGGTTGATCAGTTCCATCGCCGGGTCTCCTCAGGTCTTGCGCGTAACGGCGCCGTCGCGTGCCAGCAGCGTGGCCGCGACGATGTCGTCCGCGAGATCGATATTGAGCGCGCCTTCCTTGGTCACGATCAGCTTCAGGAAGTCGAGCAGGTTGCGCGCGTAGAGCGACGAGGCATCGGCGGCCACCATCGACGCGAGATTCGTGTAGCCGCAGATCTGCACGCCGTGTTGCGTGACCACCTCGTCGGCAACGGTGAGCGGGCAGTTGCCGCCGCGCCGGCCGGTGGCCTGATCCGCGACGGGGCCGCGCCCGGCCGCGAGGTCGATCACCACGGAGCCCGGCTTCATCGACTGCACGGTTTCAGCGGGCAATAGCGTGGGCGCGTCGCGGCCCGGAATCAGCGCGGTGGAGATCACGATATCGGCCTGCTTCGCGCGCTCGTGCACCAAAGCCGACTGGCGCGCGAGCCACGAAGGCGGCATGGGCCGCGCGTAGCCGCCCACGCCTTGCGCCGCTTCGCGTTCCTCATCGGTTTCGTAGGGCACGTCGAGGAACTTCGCGCCCAGCGACTCGATCTGCTCCTTCACGGCCGGACGCACGTCCGAGGCCTCGATCACGGCGCCCAGGCGCTTGGCCGTGGCAATCGCCTGCAGGCCCGCCACGCCCGCGCCCAGGATCAGCACGCGCGCGGCCTTCACGGTGCCGGCGGCGGTCATGAGCATCGGCATGAAGCGCGGATAGAGGTTCGAGGCCACCAGCACCGCCTTGTAACCGGCGATGTTGGCCTGCGAGGAGAGCACGTCGAGGCTCTGCGCGCGCGTGGTGCGCGGCGCGGCTTCGAGCGAGAACGCCGTCACGCCTGCCTCCGCCAGCTTCCCAGCGTTCTCGGCGTTAAAGGGGTCGAGCATGCCGACCAGCACCGCGCCGCGCTTCATGAACGCCAGTTCGCTGACCGATGGCGACTGGACCTTGAGCACGAGCTCGGCGCCGAACGCGGCAGCCGCGTTGCCGATCTGCGCGCCCGCGGCCGCATAGGCGTCGTCGGGAAAGCTCGCGCCGGTGCCGGCGCCTGCCTGAATGGTGACCGTGTGACCCTGCGCGACGTACTTCTTGACTGTCTCCGGCGTCGCGGCCACGCGGGTCTCGTTCGCCCGGGTTTCCGCGGGCACTCCGATATGCATCGCTGTTTCCTCCTCGACCTGCTTTCTTTCTAATCTGGCTCTAATCGAGCGGTGTGAGGCCGACAAGGCTCGCCGGCTTTCTGTTGCAACGGCAAACTGCCGCACCACTTTAACCGAAACCGCCAGCGCGACTGAAGCAGGAATAAGCCGGAATTGCCCTTTTTTGTGCACTGCACACAACACTTTTAGATATCCGACCGGCCGGTCGGCGAGACCACGTGCAGGCGGCCTTCGCGTTGCGCATGCCGTCTGCATCGCGTTGCCGGACGCGCGATCCGGCCCCCGGCAGCGTTGTGCGCGTGCCGGTAAAATAGCGGCCCATGAATAATGAAACCTGGGCACCCCACGTCACCGTGGCGGCAATCGTCGAGCGCGACGGGCGTTTTCTGCTCGTCGAGGAGCACACGCCTGCGGGCTTGCGCCTGAACCAGCCCGCCGGGCATCTGGAAGCCGGCGAGACGCTTCATGAAGCCGTCGTGCGCGAGACGCTGGAAGAAACCGCTTATGCGTTCGCGCCCGAGGCACTGATCGGCATGTACATGACGCATTTCGGCAAGCCCGGCGAAAGCGGCACGACGTATCTGCGCTTCACCTACTGCGGCAGCGTGGCGAGCGAGCCGGAACAACGCGCGCTCGATCCGGACATCGTCCGCACGCTGTGGATGAGCGTCGACGAACTGCGTGCTGCAAGCGCGCGCCATCGCACGCCGCTCGTCATGCAGTGCGTCGACGATTACCTCGCGGGCAAACGCGTGCCGCTCGACTTCGTGCACACGCACGCGATTGGACCTAAAGCGGGACCGAAGGACCCAAAGCAGGCTGAGAGCAGCAACAAGGCAGCAGACAAATGAGCAAACGTAAGGTCGTGGTAGGCATGTCGGGCGGCGTCGATTCGTCGGTTACGGCATGGCTGCTCAAGGAGCAGGGGTTCGACGTCGTCGGTCTCTTCATGAAGAACTGGGAAGACGACGACGACGGCGAGTACTGCTCGACGCGCCAGGACTGGATCGACGTGGTGTCGGTCGCGGACCTGATCGGCATCGACGTCGAGGCGGTCAACTTCGCCGCCGAGTACAAGGACCGCGTGTTCGCGGAGTTCCTGCGCGAATACTCGGCGGGCCGCACGCCGAACCCCGACGTGCTCTGCAACGCCGAGATCAAGTTCAAGGCCTTCCTCGACCACGCGATGACGCTGGGCGCGCAGACCATCGCCACGGGCCATTACGCGCGCGTGCGCGAGAACAATGGACGTTTCGAACTGCTGAAGGCGCTCGATCACACGAAAGATCAGTCGTACTTCCTGCATCGTCTGAACCAGGCGCAGCTTTCGAAGACGATGTTCCCGCTCGGCGAAATCCCGAAGACCAAGGTACGCGAGATCGCCGAACAGATTGGCTTGCCCAACGCGAAAAAGAAGGACTCGACCGGCATCTGCTTCATCGGCGAGCGGCCGTTCCGCGACTTCCTGAACCGCTATCTGCCGACGAAACCCGGTCCGATGATGACGCCCGACGGCAAGGTCGTGGGCGAGCATATCGGCCTCGCGTTCTACACGTTCGGGCAACGCAAGGGCATCGGCCTTGGCGGCAGCAAGGACGGTAGCGGCGACCCGTGGTTCGTCGCGGGCAAGGACATGGCCACGAACACGCTCTACGTCGTGCAGGGCCACGATCATCCGTGGCTGCTCGCGCACGAACTGCGCGCGGGCAACGTGAGCTGGGTCGCGGGCGAGCCGCCCGCCGACGGCCACGCGTGCGGCGCGAAAACGCGCTACCGCCAGGCCGACGCGCCCTGCTCGTTCAAGGCTGCGCCCGTGGGCATCGAAGGCGACGTGGGTGCGGGCACGGGTGCGGGTGCGGGTGCGGGTGCGGGTGCGGGTGTGGGTGTGGGTGAATTCGCGCTGCACTTCCCCACGGCGCAATGGGCCGTGACGCCGGGCCAGTCGGCGGTGCTCTACGACGGCGACGTGTGCCTCGGCGGCGGCATCATCGAAGCCGTGACGACGCTGGAACCGCACGTGCCTGCCGTGCCGCCCCCGGTCGCGCCGAAGAAAAAGCGCTCGCCGCGCAAGAAGTCCGCGCAGTTCGCCGCGTCGGCGGCACAAGACCAGGCGTAAGTTCGCTCGCGCGGCGCACCCAGCGCCACGCGATCCGCACCCCGTGCGCTCCGCTGTTCCCCCGGTTTTCCTCTCCTCCGGCCTTTTGCCGTCCTCCCGGCCAACTTCACAAACTTGCGGCATCATTCGGGCACGCTGGCGCCTCACCCGGGCGCGGCTGGCGCGCGTGGCCACAACCCGCCTCGCGCAGCGAATCAAAAGATCGAGGAGTTCCCCATGTTTTCCCGACGTTACCTCGCCATGTGGTGTGCAGTGCTGCTGTTGTCAGCCTGCGTGATCGCATCGGCACTCCATCATCTGTCGTGGCTGTGCGCCATCGTGCCCGCGCTCATCGTCGCGCTCGGCATCTACGACATGACCCAGCAGCGCCACGCGATCCTGCGCAACTATCCGCTCTGGGGCCATCTGCGCTTCCTGTTCGAATTCGTGCGGCCCGAGATCCGCCAGTACTTCGTCGAAGACGACACCGACGAAAAACCCTTCTCGCTCGTGCAGCGCAGCGTGGTCTACCAGCGCGCGAAGAACACCGTCGATAGCCGCCCGTATGGCACCGAGCTCGACGTGAAGGCAGTGGGACACGAATGGATCAGCCACTCGCTCGCGCCGACCAGGCTCGCGGGCAGCGACTTCCGCGTGCTGGTGGGCGCACAGCGCGAGCAGCCGTATTCGATGTCGATCTTCAATATCTCGGCGATGAGCTTCGGCGCGCTGTCCGCCAACGCGATCCGCGCGCTCAACCTGGGCGCGAAGAAAGGCGGCTTCGCGCACGACACCGGCGAAGGCTCGATGTCGAAGTATCACCGCGAAAACGGCGGCGACATCATCTGGGAAATCGCCTCGGGCTACTTCGGCTGCCGCAACGAAGACGGCACGTTCAGCGCGGAGAAGTTCCAGCGCCTCGCCCAGGAGCCGCAGGTCAAGATGATCGAAGTGAAGCTCTCGCAAGGCGCGAAGCCGGGTCACGGCGGCATGCTGCTGGCCGCGAAGGTCACGCCCGAGATTGCCGAGACGCGCGGCATTCCGATGGGCCAGGACTGCGTCTCACCGGCGCGCCATTCAGAGTTCTCCACGCCGCGCGGCCTGCTCGAATTCGTCGAGCGTCTGCGCAAGCTTTCGGGCGGCAAGCCCACCGGCTTCAAACTCTGTATCGGCCATCCGTGGGAGTTCTTCGGCATCGCCAAGGCCATGCTCGAAACCGGCATCCTGCCCGACTTCATCGTCGTGGACGGCGCCGAAGGCGGCACGGGCGCGGCGCCCATCGAGTTCACCGACCATATCGGCACGCCGCTCCAGGAAGGCCTGCTGCTCGTGCACAACACGCTCGTGGGCATCGGCCTGCGCGAGAAGATCAAGATTGGCGCGAGCGGCAAGATCATCACCGCGTTCGATATCGCCAAGACGCTCGCGATCGGCGCGGACTGGGTCAACTCGGCGCGCGGCTTCATGTTCGCGGTGGGCTGCATCCAGGCGCAGAAGTGCCACTCCGACCGCTGCCCCACGGGCGTCGCCACGCAGGACCCCGCGCGCCAGCACGCGCTGAACGTGCCCGACAAGGGCGAGCGCGTCTACTACTTCCATCGCAATACGCTGCACGCGCTGCAGGAAATCCTCCAGGCCGCGGGTCTCGAAAGCCCCGCCGATCTGCGGGCGCATCACATCGTGCGCCGCGTGTCGTCGTATGAAGTGAAGCTGATGTCGGAATTGCTCAGGTACCTGAAGCCCGGCGACCTCGTCGAAGGGCGCTATCGCTATCAGTTGTACGAGAAGTGGTGGCCGGTCGCGCGCAGCGATTCGTTCGCGCCCGATGTGGAGAAAATCGTCTGATGATTTGAGGGTGGCGCGCGCGACGCTCTCGCAGCGGGCGCGCAACCTCTGTCACTCCGTCACTACGCCTGCGGCACCGTATCCACGAACGACTGCCGCTGCATGAGCTTCTCGAAATGCCGCGCGAGATTCGGATGCGGATCGCGCCAGTCGAGCTCCGGCATGCGGAAGTCGAGATAGCCGAGCGCGCAGCCCACCGCGATGTCGGCGAGCGTGTAGCGGTTGCCCGCGCACCACGCATTGCCCGCGAGGCCCTTGGCCATCGCGTTCAGGCCTTCGCGAATCTTGCGCTGCTGGCGCGCGACCCACGCCTCGCTGCGCTGCTCGGGCGTGCGCTGCGTGCCTTCCGCGCGGATCAGCACGGCGGCGTCGAGCATGCCGTCGGCGAGCGCCTCCCAGCACCGCACCTCCACGCGCTCGCGCCCGCCTTGCGGAATCAGCTTGCCGACCGGCGAGAGCATGTCCACGTATTCGCAGATCACGCGCGAATCGAACACGGCTTCGCCGTCCTCCATCACGAGACATGGCACCTTGCCGAGCGGGTTGAAATCGTGGATCGCCGTATCGGCGCCCCACACGTTTTCAAGCACCAGCTTGTAGTCGATTTTCTTTTCGGCGAGCATGATCCGCGCCTTGCGGACATACGGGCTGCCGAGCGAACCGATAAGTTTCATCGCACCTGCCTTTTCTGGAATCCGGCGGAAGTATACGTTGGAATGGTCAAATTCTGACGGGTCGCCTACTGTAGCGCTGGATTTCTCCGACCCGCGCCTGTCGGCTCGATGCAACAGCGGGCGCCGTCAGCCCGCGAACGGCCCGGCCGCCGAGGGTTCCAATGCGGGTCACACCCAGGCGCTACAATCGCACGATGGACACGACCCTCACGGAAAGCGCCTCGGCCGCCTCGCGCGCCGCAGCCGATGCGCCGCGCGGCCCCGACGGCGGCGCCGCGCTGTACCGCGCGCGCCGCGAACGCGTGCTCGCCGCGTTACGCGCAAAAGGCGGCGGCATTGCGCTGGTGCCCACCGCCCCCGAGGCGGCGCGCAACCGCGACACCGAATTTCCGTATCGGCACGACAGCTACTTCTATTACCTCACCGGCTTCACCGAGCCCGAGGCGCTGCTCGTGCTCGATGCGAGCGCGGGCGAAAACCAGCCCGCCGCGATCCTGTTCTGCCGCGCGAAGAACGTCGAGCGCGAAACGTGGGAAGGCTTTCGCTTCGGGCCTGACGGCGCGCGCGAGGCATTCGGCTTTGACGCCGCGTTTCCCGTCGACGAGATCGACACCCAGGTGCCGCGCCTGATCGCCGATCGCCCGGCGCTGCATTACGCGCTGGCGGCCTCGGAACGCTTCGATGCGCAGGTCAAACGCTGGATCGATGCCGTGCGCGCGCAGTCGCGCGGCGGCGTCACCGCGCCGGCCGCCGCGTACGATCTCGTGCCGCTGCTCGACGACATGCGCATCGTCAAGGACGCACACGAGCTCGACACCATGCGCCGCGCCGCGAAGATCTCGGCGCTCGCGCACGTGCGCGCCATGCAGGCGTGCCGCCCCGGCATGCGCGAATACGAGATCGAAGCCGAGCTGCTTTACACCTTCCGCAAGCACGGCGCACAGGCGCCCGCCTACGGCTCGATCGTCGCGACAGGCGCGAACGCCTGTGTGCTGCACTATCCGGCCGGCAACGCGGTGGTGCGCGAAGGCGATCTGATCCTGATCGACGCTGCGTGCGAGCTGAACGGCTATGCCTCCGATATCACGCGCACCTTCCCCGCGAGCGGCCGCTATACGAGCGCCCAGCGCGAGCTCTACGAAATCGTGCTCGCGGCGCAGCAGGCCGCCATCGACGCCACGCGCGCGGGCGTGAACTTCGAGGCGCCGCATGAGGCCGCCGTGCGTGTGCTCGCGCAAGGGCTCCTCGATACGGGCATCGTGGACAAGCAGCGCTTTGCGAGCGTCGACGACGTGATCGCCGAGCGCGCCTATGCACGCTTCTACATGCATCGCACGGGGCATTGGCTCGGCATGGACGTGCACGACGCGGGCGACTATCGCGAACGAGGCGCGCAGCCCAGCGGGGCCACGAATGGCGCAAATGGCGCAAATGGCGCGAACTCCGCGAACTCCGCGAACGCGGCGGGCGCCGCTGCGTCGGGCGCCGCCGTCGCGCCGCCCTGGCGCACGCTGCGGCCCGGCATGACGCTCACGGTCGAGCCCGGCCTCTACGTGCGCGCCGCCGAAGACGTGCCCGAGCGCTACTGGGACATCGGCATCCGTATCGAAGACGACGCCATCGTCACGGACACGGGCTGCGAGCTCATCACGCGCGACGTGCCCGTGACCGTCGACGAAATCGAGGCGCTGATGCAGGACGCGCGCCGCAGCGCGTGAGCCACTCGATTTACGTGAGCGGCATGAGTCGCGCGAGCGGCACGCGCCCCCCCCCCCCCCCCCCCGGCGAGCCGCCGCACGCGCATAAGCACGCACAAGCACGCTCGAGCGCGCAGCAAAAAAGCCAACGATCTGAACTGAACGCAGCGACATGAATGCAGTGAACGCAACAAGCGGGACCACGAGCGGAACCGGGCACGCGCCCAGCGAGTACGACGTCGTCATCGTCGGCGCGGGGCCGGTCGGGCTCGCGCTCGCCGGCTGGCTCGCGCGGCGCAGCGCGACGGCGGCGCTCTCGGTCGCGCTGATCGACGCGCGCGAGCCGGACGACAGCGCCGGCGACCCGCGCGCGATTGCCGTCTCGCAGGGCAGCCGCACGCTGCTGCAGGCGCTCGCGTGGCCGCAGGACGCGACGCCCATCGAACGCATCCACGTCTCGCAGCGCGGCCGCTTCGGCCGCACGCTCATCGACCGGCACGACTACGACCTGCCCGCACTCGGCTATGTCGCGCGCTATGGCGCGATCGTGCAGTCGCTCGCGCACGCGGTGCGCGGCACGCGCGTGCACTGGCTCCATCACACGCATGCGCACGAGCCGGTCGTCGAGCACGACCGCGTGACGTTGTCCGTGCAAAGCGCGGGCGTCGCGCGCACGCTGCACACGCGCATTCTCGTGAACGCGGAAGGCGGGCTCTATCGAACGCCGGCCGCGCACAAACCGCGGCGTACCGAGGCGGATCTGGACGAGGAACAAGACGAATCGGCCATGCGCGATTGGGCCGCCGAGGTAGACCACGCGGCATCCGCCAGCGCTTCGAGCGAAGCCGGCTCCGCCACGGACGCGGACGTGGACGCGCACGATCACGCACACGAGCACGCCGCAGCCGGACAAACGCCCAACCATGACCAGAAACACGCCCCGAAGCGCACCCGCGACTACGGCCAGACCGCACTGGTCGGCGTGGTGACGGTTTCGGCGCCGCAGCCGCACGTGGCCTGGGAGCGCTTCACGAATGAAGGCCCGATCGCGCTTTTGCCGATGGGCGGCGTGCGCGGCGCGGACTACGCGCTAGTGTGGTGCTCGTCGCCGCTCGAGGCCGAGCGTCGCGCGCAGCTTTCCGACGGCGATTTCCTCGCCGAGCTCGGCGCCGCCTTCGGCCCGCGAATGGGCCGCTTCACGCAGATACATGGCCGCGCGGCATTTCCGCTCGGTCTGAACGCACTCGACACGCTGGTTTCGGGCCACAACCGCATCGCGGCTGTGGGCAACGCGGCACAAACGCTGCATCCCGTGGCCGGCCAAGGTCTGAATCTCGGCCTGCGCGACGCCCACGCGCTCGCCGATGCCCTCGCCCAGCACGGCGCCACGCCGCTCGCACTCGCCGACTTCGCGGGCCGCCGCGCCTTCGACCGTCGCATGACGATCGGTGCGACGGACACCCTCGCGCGCCTGTTCACCATCGACTTCGCGCCGCTCGCGGCGCTGCGCGGCCTCGCGCTCACGGCGCTCGAGTTCGCGCCGCCGGTCAAGACGGCACTCGCGCGGCAGATGATGTTCGGGCAGCGGAATTGATATGACCAATCGGCGCCGCCGATTCACTGCTCGCAAAGGAAAGGGTCGAATCGCGTTTCGATAAGAAGGCGTTAAGCCTCAAACAACACCAGGGTCCGCAAGCCGAGACCACCCATCTCGTTAACGCTAAAATACGCGTTTCCCCTTTTCGAGCCGCAGCCGCGCCAACGCCTTCGACACCCGTCGAAGCCCGCCGGGCGCCCTCCCGCTTTCGTCCGCGCAACATGTTCACAATTGGCCGTCACACCCTGCGCAACAACCTGTTCGTCGCCCCCATGGCGGGCGTCACGGACCGGCCGTTCCGTCAGTTGTGCAAGCGCCTGGGCGCGGGCTACGCAGTCTCGGAGATGGTTGCATCCAACGCGCAGCTCTGGAAAAGCGAGAAGACCATGCGCCGCGCCAACCACGCGGGCGAGGTCGAGCCCATCGCCGTGCAGATCGCCGGCGCCGACCCGGAGATGATGGCCGAAGCGGCGCGCTATAACGTCGCCAACGGCGCGCAGATCATCGACATCAACATGGGCTGCCCGGCCAAGAAGGTCTGCAACGTGGCGGCCGGCTCCGCGCTGCTGCAAAACGAGCCGCTTGTCGCGCGCATCGTGAAGGCCGTGGTGGACGCCGTGGGCATCGGCCCCGACGCCGTGCCCGTCACGCTCAAGATTCGCACGGGCTGGGACCGCGAGCACCGCAACGCGCTCACCATCGCGCGGATTGCGGAGGAAAGCGGCATTTCCATGCTCACCATGCATGGGCGTACGCGCGCCGATCTCTATCACGGCGACGCGGAATACGAAACGATTGCGGCGGTCAAAGCCGCGGCGGGCATCCCGGTGGTTGCCAATGGCGACATCACGAAGCCGCAAAAGGCACGCGACGTGCTCGCCTTCACGGGCGCGGACGCCATCATGATCGGCCGCGCCGCGCAGGGGCGCCCGTGGCTCTTTCGCGAGATCGAGCACTTTCTCGTCACGGGCGAGCTGCTGCCGCCCCCGCGCGTGGATGAAATCCAGACGATCATGAACGAGCATCTGGAGGACCACTACGCGTTTTATGGCGAGTTTACGGGCGTGCGTACTGCGCGCAAGCATATCGGCTGGTACACTCGCGGCCTTTGCGGCGCCAATGCGTTCCGGCATCGCATGAACACGCTGGACACCACACGCGACCAACTCGCCGCCGTCAACCAGTTCTTCGACGAGCAAAAGGCCGTTTCCGAGCGCCTCGTCTACGTCGACGACGAGAACGGCACGGATGGCGAGCGCGAACCCACCGATCGACTGGCAGCATGAGCAAGCACAACATCGAACAATCCGTCCGCGAGAGCCTGGGCATGTACTTCCAGGATCTCGACGGCAGCAACCCGCACGACGTCTACGAAATGGTGATGGCGTGCGTCGAAAAACCGATGCTCGAGGTGGTGCTCGAGCAGGCAGGCGGCAACCAGTCGCTGGCCGCCGAGTATCTCGGCATCAACCGCAACACGCTGCGCAAGAAGCTTCAGCAGCACGGCCTGCTGTAACGGCCCGCTGTAACGACCGTCACCGCTCTTACGGACGGCACTGGTACTGGACTTCTGGCGCGGACTCCTCGATCCCTCGGCAACTTCTCCCCCCCATCATGATCAAGCAAGCGCTCATCTCCGTCTCCGACAAGGCCGGTATCGTCGATTTCGCGAAATCGCTGTCCGACCTCGGCGTCAAGATCCTGTCGACCGGCGGCACCGCGAAACTGCTCGCGGACGCAGGTCTCTCCGTCACCGAAGTAGCCGATTACACCGGCTTCCCGGAAATGCTCGATGGGCGCGTGAAGACGCTGCACCCGAAGGTTCACGGCGGCATCCTTGCGCGCCGCGACCTGCCCGAGCACATGGCCGCGCTCCAAAAGCACGACATTCCGACGATCGACCTGCTGGTCGTGAACCTCTACCCGTTCGTCCAGACGATCTCGAAGGAAGAGTGCTCGCTGGAAGACGCGATCGAGAACATCGACATCGGCGGCCCGACCATGCTGCGCTCGGCGGCGAAGAACCACCGCGACGTGACCGTCGTGGTCGACCCCGCCGACTACGCGAAGGTGTTGGAAGAGATGCGCGCGAACGGCAACACCGTGAGCTACGCCACCAACTTCCGCCTCGCGACCAAGGTGTTCTCGCACACGGCGCAGTACGACGGCGCGATCACGAACTACCTCACGAGCCTCACTGAAGCGCTCGAGCACAAGTCGCGCAACACCTACCCGGCCGTGCTGAACCTCGCGTTCGACAAGGTCCAGGACCTGCGCTACGGCGAGAACCCGCACCAGAGCGCCGCGTTCTACCGCGACCTGCAAGCGCCGGCTGGCGCGCTCGCGAACTACACGCAGATCCAGGGCAAAGAGCTCTCGTACAACAACATCGCCGACTCGGACGCCGCCTGGGAATGCGTGAAGACCTTCGACGCGCCGGCCTGCGTGATCATCAAGCACGCGAATCCGTGCGGCGTGGCCGTGGGCGCGAACGCGCACGAGGCGTATTCGAAGGCGTTCCAGACCGATCCGACCTCGGCGTTCGGCGGCATCATCGCGTTCAACCGCGAAGTGGACGAAGCGGCTGCGCAGGCCGTGTCGAAGCAGTTCGTCGAAGTGCTGATCGCGCCGTCGTTCTCGGACGCCGCCAAGGCCGTGTTCGCGGCGAAGCAGAATGTGCGTCTGCTCGAAATCGCCTTGGGCGAAGGCCATAACACGTTCGATCTGAAGCGCGTGGGCGGCGGCTTGCTGGTGCAATCGCTCGACGCGAAGAACGTGCAGCCGCACGAACTGCGCGTGGTGACCAAGCGCCACCCCACTCCGAAGGAAATGGACGATCTGATGTTCGCATGGCGCGTCGCGAAGTTCGTGAAGTCCAACGCCATCGTGTTCTGCGCGAACGGCATGACGATGGGCGTGGGCGCGGGCCAGATGAGCCGCGTGGACTCGGCGCGCATCGCCAGCATCAAGGCCGAAAACGCAGGTCTCAAGCTCGCGGGCACGGCAGTCGCGTCGGACGCGTTCTTCCCGTTCCGTGACGGCCTCGACGTGGTGGTCAACGCGGGCGCGACCTGCGTGATCCAGCCGGGCGGCTCGATGCGCGACGACGAAGTGATCGCCGCCGCCGACGAGCACAACATCGCCATGGTGATGACGGGCTTCCGCCACTTCCGTCACTGATCGTCATCGATCTTCATTGATGGCCGGGAGCGGCGCGCGTTTTACACGCGTTTTGCACGCGTTTTGCACACGCTGCCGCCTCGCCGCAAAGCCCGCTGGACGGACGTCCCGCGGGCTTTTTTCTTCGCCGCGCGCGCCCGGCGCCTCATGCATCGAGGCTCGCGGCCCCTGTGCCGTTCGTTGTACCATCGCAGGCACATTCCAGGCACACCCGTTTTTCCCGCATTTCATGAGAATTCTCGGCATCGACCCCGGCTTGCGCGTGACCGGCTTCGGCGTGATCGAGCGTCACGGCCATCAGCTCACGTATGTCGCAAGCGGCGTCATCCGCACTGCCGATGCCGATCTGCCCACGCGCCTCGGCACCATCTTCGAAGGCGTCTCCACGCTGATCCGCCAGCACGCGCCCGACCAGGCGGCCATCGAAAAAGTCTTTGTCAACGTCAATCCGCAGTCGACATTGCTGCTCGGCCAGGCGCGCGGCGCGGCGATCTGCGGGCTCGTTTCGGGCGGCGTGCCGGTGGCCGAATACACCGCGCTGCAACTGAAGCAGGCCGTGGTGGGCTATGGCCGCGCGACCAAGGAGCAGATGCAGCAGATGGTCGTGCGCCTCTTGAGCCTCACGGGCACGCCTGGCACCGATGCCGCCGACGCACTCGGCATGGCGATCTGCCACGCGCACAGCGGCGACGCGCTCGCGACGCTCGGCGGCATCGCGCCCACGCTCGCGAAGAAGGGCGTGCGCGTGCGGCGCGGGCGGTTGATTGGGTAACGGCGGGGCTAATATTCCGTTCCGCTGATCTCCGAACAAAGTCCGGTGCGGCTTTCCAAGCCACCGTCGAACGATGTCACCGGCAGCCGTAGCGACGTGTATGAGGTAGGTCGCAACGATGCCGATGGGTACGTTATCCACCCGCCGGATGGCTGTACCGAGACGGATAGTTCGCCAGCGACTTGCGTCCTGATAATAAGCGATGAGTTTTCAGACTTTGCTGAATTGAATCGACGGTGCTCGCACGGTAAAAGCCTTCAAGGGCGGAATTAGCCCCATATTGCGGCCTCCTATCATCCTGCAATCCCGAGGTACATGGCTGCGTCCCATCCGAGACAATCAGCAAGGAGGTCAGCCCATGGCGGACCTGCAAGCCATACGCGGACGGCAGGCATATCACCGGGATGTGTTCCGCAAGCTTCCAGTAGTTATTCCCCGCCGCCTTACGTGGTTCAAAGCCGCATTTGCACGTTCGGCGAAGTCTCTGCATACCGCCGCACTGGCGGTTGGAACAGCCGTAGCGCTTTCAGCCTGCGGCCATGCCTTACCCGATGATCCCTTCGTCAGCGAAGGCCAGGCGATGGCAATGGTGCCGATCAACCATACGGACCGGTACGCGGTAAATATCTTCGTGGACAAGTACTGGGCGGGGAACGTAACGCATCAGGCTGGTGGTGGTGCCGCTGCGTGCTGCTATCCCGGTCTCAAGGACTGGCGTCAGCCCGTCACAATCAGGTGGACGTGGGGCTGGGAGGAAGATCCCAAAACGAATGCCGTGACTATGCCGGACGAGCCGCACACGGTCGTTGCGCACTTCCCCTCCGGCGGTCCACACAGCGACCGTGATCCCATGAAGGACGATGCCTACGTCTGCGTGATCCTGCGCGATCTGAATACAGCGGAACTCAGATTTTCGCCTTCAGCGTCTGGTTGTGCCAGCAGATAACAACAAAGGAACCGGTACACCATCTCCCATGATTGCGGCCCGTTGCCATCGCTACTGGCTACCTACCGATGCAGTCAACAAGAAGGAAATCCGACTATGCACGAATTGAAAAAGCGCCCTTGTGCGTACTCTTTCGTCGCTGCCGGCTCACTGGCGATGTCTCCGCGTACCACTGTCCTTGCGGTGGGCGCAGCGTTCGCGCTTTCGGCCTGCGGCCATGCCTTACCCGATGATCCCTTCGTCAGCGAAGGCCAGGCGATGGCAATGGTACCGATCAACCATACGGACCGGTACGCGGTAAATATCTTCGTGGACAAGTACTGGGCGGGGGACGTAACGCATCAGGCTGGTGGTGGTGCTGCTGCGTGCTGCTATCCCGGTCTCAAAGACTGGCGTCAGCCCGTCACGATCAGGTGGACATGGGGCTGGGAGGAAGATCCCAAAACGAATGCCGTAACTATGCCGGACGAGCAGCACACGGTCGTTGCGCACTTCCCGTCTGGCGGTCCACACAGCGATCCCGATCCCATGAAGGACGATGCCTACGTCTGCGTGATCCTGCGTGACCTCAACACGGCAGAACTCGCATTTTCGCCGAATCGATCTGGTTGTGCCGACAGGTAGCGACAAAGGAACCATTACGCCATCTCCGACGATTGCGGCCCATTGCCATCGCGACGGGCTGCCTAACAATGCAGTCAACAAAAAAGGAAATCCGACTATGCCCGGATTGAAAAAGCGCCTTTCTGTGTACTCTTTCGTCGCAGCCTGCTCACTAGCGATGCCCCGGCGTACCACTTTTCTTGCAGTGGGCACAGTGATCGCGCTTTCGGCCTGCGGCCATGCCCTGCCCGATGATCCCTTCGCCAGCGAAGGCCAGGCGATGGCGATGGTGCCGGTCAACCATACGGACCGGTACGCGACAAATATCTTCGTGGACAAATACTGGGCTGGAAATGTTGATGAGCACTCAGGCGGCAGCGCTGCTGCGTGTTGCTATCCAGGCCTCAAGGACTGGCGCCAGCCGGTGACAGTCCGGTGGACGTGGGGCCAAGAGTCTGATCCTCAAACCAAGGTCGTTCTGAAAAAGCGCGAACAGCGAACCGTTACTGCTTATTTCCCACCCAACGGCCCTCACAGCGACCGTGATCCCATGAAGGACGACGCCTACGTCTGCGTGATCCTGCGTAACCTTGACACGGCAGAACTCGCATTTTCGCCCAATCGATCTGGTTGTGCCGACAAATAACCACAAAGGAACCGCTACGCCATGACAGTACGCCAAGCTGGTGCCCCCATTACGGACGATGGACTCTTCGACGCTGCAAGGGAGGGCGGCAGAAAAAAAATGGGGGAATTGCTCTCGCCTGCCAACAAGGCTGGCCCGCTTTCGCTGCGCGATACCAAGTGCCGTCTATACCCCGAGCTCTCGTTTTTCTTCGATGGCACCGGCAACAATCTTGACATCGACGAGCCGCTACAGCGCCTTTCGAATGTCGCCAAGCTGTATCGCGCCGCAACCAGAGATAAAGAAGGCAGAGGAGCCACGCCAACATATATCCCTGGCGTGGGCACCCCATTCAAGGTACCCAAGTTCATGGGCTACACCGACGAGCTTATGGATGACAGAGGCGGCGCTGCGGGTCTGGGTCTGGGCAAGGGCGGTGAGATGCGCATCCAGTATGCACTGGCGGAATTCTCGCGCATTCTTGAGCGCGAGTGGGGTTCCGCTGCGTGGAAGGCCATGCAGTTCATTAGCGTTTCTGTCTTCGGCTTCTCGCGCGGCGCGACCGAAGCACGGGCCTTTGTACGCCGGTTGACTAGAACGAAATGCCAACGTACGGATGGTGGTCTGGTCTGGCAGGCCCCCTTCGGGGAGCGCACGCCGGTGCGCATCAAGTTTATGGGGCTGTTCGACACGGTGGCGTCGGTCGGCGGGCCAACGCTGCATCTCGATTGGGCCAGTGCCCTGGCGATTCTGCCCGAAGTCGAACGCTGCGTGCATTTCGTTTCCGCGCACGAGGTGCGTGAAGCGTTCCCGCTAGATTCCGTCCGAGTGGACCGTGTCTATCCGGGCAACTGTGAGGAAGTGATCTATCCCGGCGTGCACTCGGACGTGGGCGGCGGGTACGAGCCGGACGTACAGGGGCGCAGCAACCGGTTGGCGCGAATCCCGCTGCGCCACATGCTGGCCGAGGCCATCCGGGCCGGAGTGCCAATGCAATTGCCGAAGCAGCTTGATCCCAAACTACGTGAAGACTACACGTTGGCCGATAACGATCCAGTTGTCGCGCTATACCAAGGCTATATGGCTGCCTTGCCAGCAGCAGAAGGAGACGACGTTGAATCACTGATACACGCACATCGCCGCCTGAATTTCCAGTGGCGCGCAGCCATGGAGCGTCAGCCCCGTGAAACGCGCGTACTCGGACGGCTGTACGGAAAAGTCAGTGCCGCCTGTGAAAGCGTGCCCCCTGCGACTGACTCCGACCATCCGGAGTGCCATCCCACTCAGTGGACTTATGACGTTCCATCGCATCCTGAGGAACAGGCTCGGCAACTGCTGCGCGAACAACGCAGACTCGTGCAACAGGTGACGTATCTGCGCAATCCCATTGTGCGCCCTGCGAGCAATCGCGACTGGCCGCCACCGGAGCCGCGCAAGCGAACTGCGTATGAAGACCTGATCCTCGAAGCATGGGATAACCAAGAGGCATTGCCCGCCGCCGTGGACGGACTGCTGGCCGAGCACGTTCACGATTCGGTTGCGCACTTTACTTCGTGGCCATGTGCGCTATACGACCCGCGCGGTCTGTACTGCGATGGCAAAAAGTATTACGCGAATGCAGTCGAGGCCGGAGGCCGCAGCGTCGAAACCGTGTAATGGCAGTTGCAAAGGGCCAGTATCCCGTGCCGCCTTCAGTCGTGCCAACGTAATCGAGAAGCACGCCGCAGCACGGCGCGCTCCGCTACACTTGCCCTTTCCCTCATCACTGAATCCGCCATGATCGGTCGCATTGCCGGCGTATTGCTGGAAAAGAACCCGCCGCACCTGCTCATCGACTGCAACGGTGTCGGCTACGAAGTCGATGTACCGATGAGCACGTTCTACAACCTGCCCGGCACCGGCGAAAAAATCGTGCTGCTCACGCAGATGATCGTGCGCGAGGATGCGCATCTGCTCTTCGGCTTTGGCACCATCGAAGAGCGCGCGACGTTTCGCGAGTTGCTCAAGATCAGCGGCATCGGCGCGCGCATGGCGCTGGCCGTGCTCTCGGGCATGAGCGTGCACGATCTCTCGCAGGCCGTGACGTTGCAGGACTCGGCGCGCCTCACGCGCGTGCCAGGCATCGGCAAGAAAACCGCAGAGCGCCTGCTGCTCGAACTCAAGGGCAAGCTCGGTGCCGATCTCGGCGCCATGGCCGCCGCGGCATCGCCTTCGGATCACGCGAACGACATCCTCAACGCGCTGCTCGCACTCGGCTATTCGGAGAAGGAAGCGCTCGCCGCCATCAAGAGCGTGCCGGCCGGCACGGGCGTCTCCGAAGGCATCAAGCTCGCGCTGAAAGTGCTCTCGAAAGCCTGATCGCCTTCGCGCCTGCCCGCAGTGGGCTCACAGCAGTCTCACAGCGAGCACGCAGCAGGCTCGCAGCGCGCTGTTAGTTGCGACGCCATCATGGCGCGAGGAACGGCCCCGCCGCCGCATAGCCTGCGCGGTACAATCGCTGCATGATCGAAACCGACAAACTCGCCGCAGACCGCACATCCGGCGCCGGCGCCAGCCGCGTGATCGCCGCCACGCCGGCCTCGTCCAAGGAGGAGGCATTCGAGCGCGCGCTGCGCCCGCGCCAGCTCGACGAGTACGTCGGCCAGGAAAAGGTGCGCGGCCAGCTCGAAATCTTCATCGAGGCCGCGAAACGCCGCTCGGAACCGCTCGACCACGTGCTGCTGTTCGGCCCGCCTGGCCTCGGCAAGACCACGCTCGCGCACATCATCGCGCGCGAAATGGGGGTCAATCTGCGGCAGACCTCCGGCCCCGTGCTCGAACGCGCGGGCGATCTTGCGGCGCTGCTCACCAATCTCGAAGCGAACGACGTGCTCTTTATCGACGAAATCCACCGGCTCTCGCCGGTCGTCGAGGAAATCCTGTATCCGGCGCTCGAGGACTACCAGATCGACATCATGATCGGCGAAGGGCCGGCCGCGCGCAGCGTGAAGCTCGACCTCCAGCCGTTCACGCTCGTGGGCGCGACCACGCGCGCGGGCATGCTCACGAACCCGCTGCGCGACCGCTTCGGCATCGTCTCGCGGCTCGAGTTCTACAACGCGAGCGAGCTCTCGCGCATCGTGCAGCGCTCGGCTGCGCTGCTCGGCGCGCATATTCACCCTGACGGCGCGCTCGAAATCGCGCGCCGCTCGCGCGGCACGCCGCGTATCGCCAACCGCCTGCTGCGCCGCGTGCGCGACTACGCCGAAGTCAAGGCCGACGGCACGATCACCTCGCAAGTGGCCGACGCCGCGCTCAAGATGCTCGACGTCGATCCCGTGGGCTTCGACCTGATGGACCGCAAACTGCTCGAAGCGATCTTGCACAAGTTCGACGGCGGCCCGGTGGGCGTGGACAACCTCGCGGCGGCAATCGGCGAAGAGCGCGACACCATCGAAGATGTGCTGGAGCCCTACCTGATCCAGCAGGGCTTCCTGCAACGCACGCCGCGCGGACGCGTGGCCACGCAGCTCACCTACCGGCACTTCGGCCTGATCGTCCCCGACAACGCATCGACGGGCGGCGACTGGAGCCCGGACGCGCCGTAAGGCGCGGCAAGGCACGACGCAGCGCGAGCAAGAACACGATGTCCGATCACGCCGGCCGTCCTCCCAACGCTCCCGAGCCGACGGGCCTCGTCGGCCAGATCGCGCAGCGTCTGCGCATGACGCTCGCCGAAAACGTCACGCATCTCACCACGGGCAGCGGCCCGAAGCTCGACTACTCGTCGCCGCCCGGCGATCCCGGCCTCTTCGGCCCCGACACCATCTGCTGGAAAGTGCATGCCGATTTCGCCGGGATGATGACGGGCGGCATCAGCGCGCTGCTCCTTCAGGCCTTGCACCCGCTCGCGCTCGCGGGCGTGTGGGACCACTCGACGTTTCGCGCCGACATTCTCGGCCGCCTGCGCCGCACCGCGACCTTCATCTCCGGCACGACCTACGGCAGCCGCGCCGACGCCCTCGCGCTCATCGAGCGCGTGAAGAAAATCCACCTCGCAGTGACGGGCACCGCGCCCGATGGCCGCGCGTATCGCGCGAGCGACCCTGCGCTGCTCACGTGGGTGCACGTGGCCGAGGTATCGAGCTTTCTCGCCGCGTATCTGCGCTATGTGAATCCCGCATTGCCGGGCGAAGCGCAGGACCAGTACTACGCTGAAGTCGCGCTCATCGCGCAGTTGCTGGGCGCAACCGAGGTACCGCGCTCGCGCGCCGAAGTCGCCGCGTATCTGGAAGCGATGCGCCCCGAGCTCGTCGCGAGCGAGCGCACGCGCGAAGTCGTGCGCGTACTGATGGAAGCGCCGGTGCCGCGCCCGGCGATGCGCCCCGCCGGCGCGCTGATGCGCCACGCGGGCATCGCCTTGCTACCGCCGTTCGCGCAGCAGATGCTCGGCTTCGACCGCTTCGCCCTCGCCCGCCGCGCGATGGTGCAGCCAGGCATGCGCGCGGTCGCGCCCGTGTTGCGCTGGGCGCTCGTCAACGGCGTCTCGAAGCGCGCGCGCCGGCGCGCGGCCGCGCCTCCGGCGCCCTGAGCCCGCCGCTCCTTCGTTCTTCCCGCACGCAACGAAAAACGGCCAGACTGCTTGCGCAGGCTGGCCGCCCATCGGAAACGCCGACCGGTTCGAGACCGGGCGCGTCTTACATCTTCACCACGTCGAGCAGCGTCTTCTTGCCCGCCTTGTAGTTGTAGAGCGAGATCACGCCGTGCTTCAGGTCGCCCTTCGAATCGAACACCGTTTCGCCGATCACACCCTTGTAGTCGGTGCCCGGAATCTGCGCGAGGACCTTCGCATGGTCGGTCGAGTTCGCACGCTTCATCGCATCGACGACGATGTACACCGCATCGTAGGTGAACGGCGCATCGTATTCGACCGCATGGCCAAAGCGCTTCTGGTACTTCGCCGAGAAGGCCGCGCCGCCGTCCATGCGCTCAAGCGCCATGCCGGCCTGCGAGCAGACGATGTTGTCGGCGGCCGTGCCCGCGAGTTGTGCGAGGCTTTCCGTGCACACGCCGTCGCCCGCCAGCACCTTCGCGCGCAGGCCAAGCTGCTTGGCTTGCTTGGCGAACGGGCCGCCGGTGGCGTCCATGCCGCCGTACATGATCGCGTCCGGGTTCTCGCCCTTGATCTTGGTGAGGATCGCGCGGAAATCGACGGCCTTGTCGTTGGTCGCATCGTGCGAGACGACCTTCAGACCGAGCGACTTCGCGGTCTTCTCGAACTCGTTCGCGAGACCCTGGCCATAGGAGGTCGAATCGTCGACCACGGCAACGGTCTTCACGTTCAGGCTTTTGGCCGCGAAGTTGGCGAGCGCGGGACCCTGCTGCGCGTCGGTCGCCACCACGCGATAGGTGGTCTTGAAGCCCTGCTGCGTGTAGGTCGGATTCGTCGACGAAGGCGAGATCTGCACGATGCCCGCGTCGCTATAGATCTTCGATGCAGGAATCGACGCGCCCGAGTTCAGATGGCCGATCACGGCCACGACCTTGTCGTCGACGAGCTTCTGCGCCACCTGAGTGGCCTGGCGCGGGTCGGCCGCGTCGTCCTGGCCGTCGAGCACGAGCGTGACCTTCTGGCCGCCGATCGTGAGGCCCTTCGCGTTGATCTCTTCGATGGCGAGACGCGCGCCGTTTTCGTTGTCCTTGCCGAGGTGGGCCGAGCCGCCCGTGAGCGGACCCACGTGACCGATCTTGACGACTTCGTCTGCGCAAGCATTGGCCGACACCGTGGCCAGACTCGCGGCGAACGTCACGACAGCGGCGCTCACCGGCAACAGCTTGTGAAGCTTGAACGTCATTGAGAATCTCCTGCGGTTTGTTCTTGTCACTGCAGTTCCAAAAACTGCCTTTCGCTTTTTCGTACGCAACCCCGGCCTCGCCGACATCGCCTGCACGTGATGTGCGCGTCCCTCTTCAACGCGCGGCGAAGCACCAAGGTCTGGCAAATGGTAGCAGGCGCAACCAGTTTGCGGTTGGCCTTTGGAAAGCCATTGAAAGTGGCAGGTAAGAGACTTGACGTTCGCAGCGGACGCTGCTGCGGTGAAACGCGCCGGTCGCGAGACGACCGGCGCTACGGACCGCGTGGTGTTAGCGGCTCGTTTCGGCGGTGTGACTGGACGCGTGCCTGAAGCTGTCGTCAGCGCTCGCGGCCGGCAGATGCGAGACGTCGCCCCACGCGACCACGCGTGCTCGCGTCACCGCACCGTCGCGCTCGAAGTCGACGACGTTCACGCTCGTATTGAGCAGCGGCCAGGCGCGCGGCGCGTCGAGCGCGAGGCCGTTCGCGAAGCGATAGATGCAATCGAGCACGCCGCCATGCGCGACGCAGGCGATGCGCCCATCGCGATGCTTAGCGAGGATCGGCTCCAGCGCGTGCAGCACGCGGTGGTAGAACGCGCGGTGCGACTCGCCCTCGGGCGGAGCGAAACCGGGGTCGCGCGTTTGCCAGTGCGCGTATTCGTCGGGAAAGCGTTCGGCGATGGCGTCGCTGTCGTGGCCCTGGAAGGCACCGTAGTTACGCTCGCGCAGGCCTTCGGTCAGCTGGAGCGACAACCCAAGCGCTTCGGCAATGGGCTGCGCGGTTTGTTGCGCGCGCATCAGGTCGCTCGACCAGATCGCGTCGAGGCGTACACCCGCGCGCGCCTCGCGCGCACAACGCGCTGCGAGCAATCGGGCCTGCTCGACGCCGCTCCCGGCGAGCGGAATATCGATGTGCCCCTGGATGCGCTTGATGCGGTTCCAGGCGGTTTCGCCGTGGCGAATGAAGAGAATCTGCGTGGTCATGGCTGCGTGGTCGGGACTGCGTAATCGTGGCTGCGTAGTCGTGGCTGCGTCGTGGATTAATTGCGCACCTGCAGCCAGAACGTGACCGGTCCGTCATTGACGAGCGAGACCTGCATGTCGGCGCCGAACTCGCCGGTCTCGACTGTCGGGTGCTTGTCGCGCGCAGCGGCGACGAAATAGTCGAACAGACGGCGCCCTTCGTCGGGCGGCGCGGCGGGTGTAAAGCTCGGACGCAGGCCGCTGTTGGTATCGGCGGCAAGCGTGAACTGCGAGACCAGCAGGAGGCCGCCCGCCGTGCCGTTGCCGTCGATGTTCTGCACCGGCAGGTTCATCTTGCCCGCCGCGTCGCTGAACACGCGGTAGCCCAGCAGCTTCGCGAGCAGCTTGTCGGCGCTGGCTTCGGTGTCGCCGCGTTCCGCGCAAACGAGCGCAAGCAGGCCTTGGCCGATCGCGCCGGTCACGCGCTCATCCACACGAACTTCCGCACGACGCACACGTTGAATCAGCGCGATCATCGCGTGCGCTCCTTCAGCGTGCGCACGTGCATCGCGCCCAGGCCTGCAAAAACGCGAACCGTCATCACGCGGTGAGCATCACGCGCGCGAAGCGGCGCTTGCCCACCTGCACGACGAACTCGCCCGCTTCGACCTTCAGGCCCTTGTCGGACACGGTGGCGCCGTCGATCTTCACGCCGCCCTGCTCGATATTTCGCAGCGCTTCGCTCGTGGACGGCACGAGCCCCGCCTGCTTGAGCAACTGGCCGATCGCGAGCGGCGCGCCCGCGAGCGTGACCGACGGGATGTCGTCGGGCACGCCGCCCTTCGCGCGGTGGTTGAAGTCTTCGAGCGCGCGCTCGGCGTCGCCCTGCGAGTGAAAGCGCGCAACGATCTCCTGCGCGAGCAGCACCTTGAAGTCGCGCGGGTTGCGGCCCGCTTCGATCTCGCGCTTGAAGCCTTCGATTTCGTCCATCGGACGGAACGAGAGCAGCGTGAAATAACGCCACATCAGCGTGTCGGAGATGCTCATGAGCTTGCCGAACATGTCGTTGGGCTTCTCGCTGATGCCGATGTAGTTGTTCTTCGACTTCGACATCTTCTCGACGCCGTCGAGGCCTTCGAGCAGCGGCATCGTGAGAATGCACTGCTGTTCCTGGCCGTACTGCTTCTGCAGTTCGCGGCCCACGAGCAGGTTGAACTTCTGGTCCGTGCCGCCGAGCTCGAGGTCGGCGTTGAGCGCGACCGAGTCGTAGCCCTGCATCAGCGGGTAGAGGAATTCGTGGATCGAGATGGGCACGCCGCCCTGGAAGCGCTTGGTGAAGTCCTCGCGCTCGAGAATACGCGCGACCGTATAGCGCGACGCGAGCTTGATCATGCCGTCGGCGCCGAGCGGCATCGACCATTCGCTGTTGTAGCGGATCTCGGTCTTCTCGCGGTCGAGCACGAGCGCGGCCTGCTCGAAGTAGGTTTTCGCGTTCGACTCGATCTGCTCGCGCGTGAGCGGCGGGCGCGTGGCGTTGCGGCCCGACGGGTCGCCGATCAGCGAGGTGAAGTCGCCAATCAGGAAAATCACCGTGTGGCCGAGATCCTGGAGCTGGCGCATCTTGTTGAGCACGACCGTGTGGCCAACGTGGATGTCGGGCGCGGTCGGATCGAGGCCGAGCTTGATGCGCAGCGGCTTGCCCGTCGCGGCGCTGCGGGCGAGTTTCTGCTGGAATTCTTCTTCGATCAGCAATTCGTCCACGCCGCGCTTCGTGACGGCGAGCGCGTGACGGACTTCGTCGGTGACCGGAAAGGCGTCTTTGGCGCTGCTGTTAGCGCCATTGCTTGAGATGGACTCGGTGCTCATGCTTCGATCGTTTCGTTGGGTTTAGAGCGCAATTTTACGTGATAATCACCGCCAGCCCCCCGCCTCACACTCACGCACTCACGAAAGGAGCAGCATCGTGGCGCCACGCGACGCACGCAAAGACAGCGCATACCCCGCCGACGGCGTGTATTTCGGCCTGATGTCGGGCACCAGCATGGACGGCGTGGACGGCATCGCCGTGCGATTCGAGCACGGCAAGCGGCCCGTGGTGCTGGCCGAAGCCTTCGTGGGCTTCGCTCAGGGCCTGCGCGATGCGCTCTTTTCGCTCCAGCAGCCCGGCGAGAACGAGATCGTGCGCGCCTCGCTCGCGGGCAATGCGCTCGCGGCACGCTATGCGGTCTGCTGCCACGAGCTGCTGCGCGCCGGCAATCTCTCCGCCGACGAGGTGCGCGCCATCGGCGCCCACGGCCAGACCATCCGTCATCGGCCCGAGAAAGGCTTCACGGTGCAGATCCAGAATCCCGCGCTGCTCGCGGAGCTGGCGCGCATCGACGTGATCGCCGATTTCCGCAGCCGCGACGTCGCCTCGGGCGGTCAAGGCGCGCCGCTCGTGCCGGCTTTTCACGCGACGCTGTTCGGCTCGCACGAGCAAACGCGCGTGGTCTGCAATCTCGGTGGCATCAGCAACATCACAATCCTTGCAGCGACGGGCGCGGTGCGCGGCTTCGACTGCGGCCCGGCCAATGCTCTGCTCGACCTGTGGGCCGAGCGGTATCTGGGCAAGCCCTACGACGACAACGGCCAGTTCGCGGCGAGCGGCAATCTGCATCAACCGCTCCTGAACGTATTGCTCGACGAGCCGTTCTTCGAGGAGCAGCCACCCAAGAGCACGGGGCGCGATCTCTTCAACGTCCAGTGGCTCGACGAGAAGCTGAAGGGTTTCGAATCGCTCGCCCCGGCCGACGTGCAGGCAACGCTGGTCGCGCTCACCGCGGTGAGCGTCGCGCGCGAGATCGAGCGTCATGCGGGGGACTGCCGCGCCGTTTATGTGTGCGGCGGCGGCGCACGCAACAAAGCGTTGATGGGCGCGCTGCAAAAGGCGCTGGAGACGGGCGGCGTGGCGTGTGTGCCGGTCACGACAACCGACGCGCTGGGCGTGCCGCCGCAGCAGGTGGAGCCGCTCGCCTTCGCATGGCTCGCGATGCGCTGCGTTGCGCGCGAGCCGGGCAATCTGCCGGCCGTGACGGGCGCGGCGGGCGAACGCGTGCTGGGGGCGATTTATCCGAGATAGCGAGATCGCAACATAGCGCGATAAAAACCGCGGGCGCGGAAATGAAAAACGGGGCTTGATGCCCCGTTTTTCAATGCCTGCTGTGCTGCTCGTTCAAACCGAGAACGACGAGCCGCAACCACAAGTGGTCGTGGCGTTCGGGTTCTTGATGACGAACTGCGCGCCGTTCAGATCGTCCTTGTAGTCGATCTCGGCACCGATGAGGTACTGATAGCTCATCGAGTCGATCAGCAACTGGACACCGTTCTTGTTCATCACGGTGTCGTCTTCGTTGACGGTCTCGTCAAACGTGAATCCGTACTGGAAGCCCGAGCAGCCGCCGCCCTGCACGAACACGCGCAGCTTCAGCTCCGGATTGCCTTCCTCGTCGATCAGTTGCTTGACCTTGTCAGCCGCAGCGTCGGTGAAGACGAAGGGACCGGGCATTTCAGTCACGGGGGTCTCAGTGACAGCGCTCATTCGAACTCTCCAAAAAAGCTTCTAGCCGCTATTGTAGGGCTCTTCGGCAGATCGTGCTTAAGCCCAGAAAATCAAGGGTTTCTCGCCACTTTTTTGCGGCTGATGCATCTCGTCTCGGGCTTCATTGTTCAACAGCATGAAAAAGCCAAACGAAATCCAAACGAAAAAGCCGCCCGGCGCAATAAGCGCGGACGGCTTTTGCAGTGGCATCGCACCCGCTCCCGCGAAGGAATGGGCGCGAACCAAAGCGCCAATACGAAATTAACGCTTCGAGAACTGCTTGCGGCGACGTGCCTTGTGGAAACCGACCTTCTTACGTTCCACTTCACGTGCATCGCGGGTGACGAAGCCAGCTTGCGACAGTGCCGGCTTGAGCGTTGCGTCGTAGTCCATCAGCGCGCGCGTGATGCCGTGGCGAACTGCGCCGGCCTGGCCGGTTTCGCCGCCGCCGTTCACGTTCACCTTGATGTCGAACGTCGTGCCGTGGTTCGTGAGTTCCAGCGGTTGACGCACGATCATCAGCGACGTTTCGCGCGAGAAGTAGTCGGCGATGGGCTTGCCGTTGACGATGATGTCGCCCTTGCCCGACTTGATGAAGACACGAGCGACGGCGCTCTTGCGGCGGCCCGTACCGTAATTCCAGTTACCGATCATGTGGGCTCCCCTTAGATCTCGAGCGCTTTCGGCTGTTGCGCCGAGTGCGGGTGCGTTGCTTCAGCGTAGACCTTCAGCTTCTTGATCATCGCGTAGCCGAGCGGGCCCTTCGGCAGCATGCCCTTCACGGCCTTCTCGAGCGCGCGGCCCGGGAAGCGTTCTTGCATCTTGCCGAACGTCGTTTCGTAGATACCGCCCGGGTAGCCCGAGTGACGGTAGTACTTCTTGTCGGTGGTCTTGTTGCCCGTGACCTTCAGCTTGCCGGCGTTGATGATGATGATGAAATCACCCGTGTCGACGTGCGGGGTGAACTCAGGCTTGTGCTTGCCGCGAAGACGGCGTGCCACTTCGCTGGCGACACGGCCGAGAACCTTATCCGTCGCGTCAATCACGTACCATTCGCGCTGCACTTCATGTGCCTTGGCGGAAAAAGTCTTCATGATCGATCCAAAAAATATGCTGTGCCCTGATTCTGTCCTGCTTGTATGGTGACGCTCGTCGGCGCCGGCGCAGGCTCTCCCTGTTCTGGGGTTCCCTTTACGGACTCCCAGTTTCCCGCGGGCATGGATGCGGGAAACCCACGATTATAAAGGAAAAAATCCAGCCGAGCCAAATTTTTGGTGTCATGTAGAAATAAAAAAAGCCCGAACGCGTTGTTCGGGCTTAATCCACCTTTTGGAGGAGGGTGGAGGAGACATGCTGAGGTGTCGTGAAGCACGACAACCAATGAGATGAATTATACGGATCGGCTTGTGCAATGCAAGGGAATTTACATCATGAAAACAGGCCTCACAATGTGAAAACGAAGAGGCAAGCGGCAAACCAGATATTTTCTATATAAATCAATCAACTATGAAATGGGGCGCGCCAAACCGCACGTGGCGGCTAGAGCAAAATCCCTAATTGCATGAGGGAATTCCGGCTTGTTCCCAAGATGCCGCGTCGCAACATTCAATCAGGACGCATCATCCGGATGCGCCCTGTCCCCCCGGACATACCAGTAGGGCCGGGCTACAATGCCGGCTAAATCGAGAATTTTTGCGCAGGGGCAAACGCATGGAATGCAAAGTAAGCTGGATGGGTCAGGACGGCATGGCGTTCGCAGCCGAAACGGGTAGCGGCCATCTCGTCAACATGGACGGCGCGCCGGAAGGCGGCGGCCACAACCTCGCGCCGCGCCCGATGGAAATGGTGCTGCTCGGCACGGGCGGCTGCACGGCCTACGACGTGGTCCTGATTCTGAAGAAGAGCCGTCAGGAAGTGAGCGGCTGCAACGTGACGCTGAAGGCCGAACGCGCGAGCGAAGACCCCAAGGTCTTCACGAAGATCCACTTCCACTTCACCGTGACCGGCAAGAATCTGAACCCGGCCACCGTCGAGCGCGCGATCAATCTCTCGCACGACAAGTATTGCTCGGCGTCGATCATGATCGGCAAAACGGCCGAAATCACGCACTCGTTCGAGATCGTCGCGGCTTAAGTAACGCTTGAATCGCGCCGGGATCGCACTCGATCCGCTCGCCGTGTCGACGTAAAAAAAGCCGGCGCGCTCCGATGGAGTGCGCCGGCTTTTTGCCGTCGCTTCGAGAGGAAACGCGGCGGGAATGAGGTGGCAAAGCAGGCCGATAAGCCGGATTCTGTGCACGCGCCACGCCCGAAGGCACGCCGCGCGTGGCAGCCATTCCTCTAGGCGCGCCATTGCTGACGCGCTCAAGCTTCCTACCCGCAGACGAGACGGGGGCCCCGTCCTGCATCTCGAAGATGCGCGCCTGCCTACTTGGAATTGCTCCGGGTGGAGGTTACCGTGCCGTCTACGTCGCCGCAGACGCGGTGCGCTCTTACCGCACCGTTTCACCCTTACCTGATCCCGACCGAAATCGGGCCATCGGCGGTCTGTTCTCTGTTGCCCTGTTCCGCGTGTCGCCACGGATGGCCGTTAGCCATCACCCTGCCCTGTGGAGTCCGGACTTTCCTCGCCCCCTCGGCGTGAACCTCGGGGCCGCGACTGCCTGGCCTGCTTTGCGCAGGCGCGATATTAGCACGGGGCGGCATATCGCGCCCGATGCGCCCGATGAGTCATGCGCGGCGCGCTCAGCGCGCGCGCCGTCCCGGGCGAAAGATCGTGATGTCGTCGTAGAACGACGGGGCTTCATTTGGCGCCCACCAGCCCGGAATACCGAGCACCGGCAGCGGCGAGAAGCTGCGCCCGTTCAGTTGCGCGTCGGCGGCGAGCGTCGCGCTCACCGTTTCGTCGAGATACGCATTTCGCTGCGCGCGCGGCCACGCGAAGTACGCCGGCGGCACATCGACCACCCAGGCGTGCGCCGTGCACGCCGCATAGGGTGCGATCAATTTTTCCAGCAGCGCATGGCCGAACACGTGCACTTCGCAGCGCGCCGGAGCGTGTGCCAGACCGTGCATCACAGCCGCCATCGCCCCCGCCGTCTCGCTCGCGGCCGACTCCCATGCCGCGCGTCCGTCGACGAACAGCGCGCGCCAGTCGAAACCGCGCAGCGCCTGCGTGAGCGCGGGGTCGGCGCTCGCGAACAGCACCGCGTTCTCGTCGAACAACGTGAGCGCGTCGCGCACGCCGCCGCGCGTGGGTCCCACGCCCAGCACGTCGATCGCCGCCGCCTGGCGCGCGTTGAGCGCCGCCTTGATGCGAGGGAACGCGAACCAGGCCAGCGCGTTGAAGAAGTCGTGGAGGTTGTGGCGCGTGGGCACGCAACCCGTCGCGGCAATGTGCGCCTCGTAGGCCGCGCCCTCGGGAAGATCGTCCTGCGCGATGAACGCGAGCTGCTGGCCGCGGCCCGTGAACTGCCGCGCGGCGTGCGCATCCGCGTTCAGTTCGTCGAGATAGTGCGCGTAGCCCGCCAGCGCGGCCTGCTGCCAGCGCCGGCCGCGCGCTTCGTGCTGGGCGAACCAGGGGCGCGCCCAGTCGATGTCGGCGAAACTGCCCTCGGGCAAAGTCCGGCGAGGCGGCCTCGGGTGTGGTCCGTCGGGCGTCGCTGTGGCGGGCATCGGCGCACCGGGCGTCGCAACGCCGGGCGTCGCCGTGCCAAGCGTCGCCGTGCCAAGCGTCGCCGTGCCAAGCGTCGCTGTGCCAAGCGTCGCTGTGCCAAGCGTCGCTGTGCCGGACGTCGCTGTGCCGGGCGTCGCTGTGCCGGGCGTCGCTGTGCCGGGCGTCGCAACGCTCAAACCAGCTTCCAGCCGATCGTCTCGCCG
This sequence comes from Paraburkholderia tagetis, assembly GCF_022213065.1. GTDB lineage: Bacteria > Pseudomonadota > Gammaproteobacteria > Burkholderiales > Burkholderiaceae > Paraburkholderia > Paraburkholderia tagetis. Next base: position 110,286 of record NZ_JAKLJA010000009.1, on the reverse strand, counting down.
CCACGCAGCGGCACGACCGGCGCGTCGCCGACGCTCACTTCCGCCGGGAGCGTCCACTGCTCGCGGCGCAGCGTGACCGTTTCCGCGCTGCGCGGCAGGCCGTAGAAGTCCGCGCCGAAAAAGCTCGCAAAGCCTTCGAGCTTGTCGAGCGCGCCGGCGTTGTCGAACGCCTCGGCATAAAGCTCGAGCGCATGCAGCGCCGTATAGCAGCCCGCGCAGCCGCATGCATGCTCCTTCAGGCCCTTCGGATGCGGCGCGCTGTCGGTGCCGAGGAAAAAGCGCGCGTCGCCGGAAGTGGCCGCGTCGACGAGCGCCACGCGATGCGTCTCGCGCTTGAGCACCGGCAGGCAGTAGTAATGCGGACGGATGCCGCCCTGGAACAGCGCGTTGCGGTTGTACAGCAGGTGGTGCGCCGTGATCGTCGCGCCCAGCAGGCCAGGCGCCGCGTGGTCCGCGCGAATGTAATCGACGGCGTCCTTCGTCGTGATGTGCTCGAAGACCACCTTCAGCGCGGGAAAATCGCGGCGCACCGGCGTCATCACGCGGTCGATGAAGACCTTCTCGCGATCGAACAGATCGATGTCCGCGTTCGTCACTTCACCGTGCACCAGGAGCGGCATGCCCACTTCCTGCATCGCCTCGAGCGTCTTCGCACATTTACGGATGTCGGTCACGCCCGCGTCCGAGTTGGTGGTCGCGCCCGCCGGGTAGAGCTTCACGCCATGCACGAACCCACTCGCCTTTGCACGGCGGATTTCCTCGGGCGGCGTGTTGTCGGTGAGATAGAGCGTCATCAGCGGCTCGAACTGCACGCCCGCGGGCACCGCCGCGAGAATGCGCTCGCGGTAAGCGGCCGCCAGCTCGGTGGTCGTGACCGGCGGCTTCAGGTTCGGCATGATGATCGCGCGGCCGAACTGGCGCGCCGTGTGCGGCAGCACCGCCGCGAGCATCGCGCCGTCGCGCACGTGCAGGTGCCAGTCGTCGGGGCGGGCGAGCGTGAGAGTCGTGGGAGTAGAAGCGTTCATGGCTAGTGTGAGGCGCGATGCGCGGCTGATGATCGGACAGCGAAATTAGGCTACGAGGCGTGGACGGCAAAGCACGGACTGCAAGGCAGCGAAGCAAGGCATCGAAGCGACGCAGCGGCAGGCGCGCGGCGTCGCGCGCGCACGACAGCCCGAACGGCAACTCGAACGGCAACTACCAGGCACGAATGTCCCGCCAGCGCGCTTTCTCGCCCGCCGGGAATGCATCCGACAAATTTGGTGCCAGCGCGCCGCAGCCCGGTGATATGCTTGGAAAATCATCATTGTACCGGGTCGCACGTCGGGCCTCACCCGCCGCAACGGTACCTGCGTTACGTACTTTAAGCACCATGTGCCAACTTCTCGGAATGAACTGCGCCGCGCCAACGGACGTCACGTTCTCCTTCACAGGATTCGCGGCGCGCGGCGGCGTCACCGACCACCACGCCGACGGCTGGGGCATCGCGTTCTTCGAAGACAAGGCCTGCCGCCTCTTCATCGACCACGAGGCATCGGCGCGCTCGCCCATCGCCGAGATGGTCAAGCGCTACCCGATCAAGTCGCGCAATACCATCGCCCATATCCGCAAGGCCACCCAGGGGCACACGTCGCTCGAGAACTGCCACCCGTTCCAGCGCGAGCTCTGGGGCCGCCACTGGATCTTCGCGCACAACGGCGACTTGCAGGACTTCAATCCGGGCATCTCGGGCATCTATCAGCCGGTTGGCACCACCGATAGCGAGCAGGCCTTCTGCATGCTGCTGGAAGGTCTGCGCAAGGCATTTCCGGGTACACAGCCGCCGCTCGACGAACTTTTCGCGGCGCTGGAATCGCTCACGCGCGAGATCACGCAGTTCGGCGTGTTCAACTTCCTGATGTCGAACGGCCAGGCGCTGTTCGCGCATTGCTCGACGCATCTCTACTACCTGGTGCGTAGCTGGCCGTTTTCCACGGCACATCTGGTCGACGCCGACGTATCGATCGACTTCGCGAAATACACCACGCCCGAAGACCGCGTGTCCGTGATCGCCACCGCGCCGCTCACCGACAACGAAGTCTGGACGCGCTTCGCCCCCGGCGACCTGCTGATGTTCCAGCACGGCGACGTCGCCGCGCGTGCGAGCGTGCCGGTGCCGCAGAAGGTGCTCGACAAGCTCAGGAATCCGTCGATGGATGCCTCCGCAAGCGCATCGCGCGTGGCCCAGCCGGGCGCGGTGGATCCGCAAGCTGCGGCCGCCTTGCAGACTTGGGGCGAATGAGGCTGCGCTAATGCAGGAATAAAACCGGTCTGGCGCGCGCGAAGCACCCTCGCCGCCCGAACGAAAAAAAACCGCGCAAGGCCCGAAGGCCTGCGCGGTTTTTTCATGCCCGGCGCGAAACGCTCAGTGCAGGATCTTCGCGAGAAAGTCCTTCGCGCGGTCCGACTTCGGGCTGGCGAAGAACGCTTCCTTCTTGTCGTCCTCCACGATGAGCCCCTGGTCCATGAAGATCACGCGGTGCGCGACCTTCTTCGCGAAGCCCATTTCGTGCGTCACGCACATCATGGTCATGCCTTCTTGCGCGAGCTCCACCATCACGTCGAGCACCTCGTTGATCATCTCGGGGTCGAGTGCGGAGGTGGGCTCGTCGAACAGCATCGCGATGGGGTCCATCGAAAGCGCACGCGCAATCGCCACGCGCTGCTGCTGACCGCCCGAGAGCTGGCCCGGGTATTTGTCGGCATGCGCGCGCAGGCCCACGCGGTCAAGCAGCTTCAGGCCCTTCGTGGTGGCTTCGTCCTTGCCGCGGCCGAGCACCTTGATCTGCGCGAGCGTGAGGTTCTCGGTGATCGACAGATGCGGGAACAGCTCGAAGTGCTGGAACACCATGCCCACTTTCGCGCGCAACTTCGAGAGGTTGGTGCGCTTGTCGCCCACCGACTGTCCGTTCACGAGAATCTCGCCCTGCTGGAACGGCTCGAGCCCGTTGACGGTCTTGATGAGCGTGGACTTGCCCGAGCCCGACGGCCCGCACACCACCACCACTTCACCCTTCTTCACTTCCGTCGTGCAGTCGGTCAGCACCTGGAACGGGCCGTACCACTTCGAAACGTTCTTAATTGAAATCATCTTGCGACCTTTTTCTGAAGACCTTTCACAAGGCTCGACGCGATCACGCAGATCACGAAATAGCATGCGCCCGCAAACAGTACCATCTCGACCATCGTTCCGTCACGATCGCCGATATTGGTGGACGTGCGGAAGAAGTCGGCGAGACTGATCACGTAGACGAGCGAGGTGTCCTGAAAGAGCACGATGGCCTGCGTGAGCAGAAGCGGCACCATCGCGCGAAACGCCTGCGGCAGCACCACATAGCGCATGGCCTGGCCGTAGCGCATGCCAAGCGCGAACGACGCATTCACCTGCCCGCGCGGCACCGCCTGAATACCCGCGCGAATGATCTCCGAATAATACGCGGCCTCGAACAGCGAAAACGCGATCATGGCGGAAGCGAGGCGAATGTCGATGTCGGGCGACAGGTCGAGCAGGCTCTGCAGCAACTGCGGCACGATCAGGAAGAACCACAGCAGGACCATCACGAGCGGGATCGAGCGGAACACCGTGACATAGCCCCGTGCGAACCATCCGAGCAGCGTCACGCCCGACAGGCGCATGAGCGCAATCAGCGTCCCCCACAGAATACCCACGATGATCGCGCACACCGTGATCTTGAACGTGACGATCGCGCCCGTCCAAAGAGTAGGCAGCGCGCCCGGAATACCGCTCCAGTCGAAATGATGCATCACTTGCCTCCGATATAGCCGGGCAGCCTGGACTTCGCCTCGACCCAACGCATCAGCGCCATGACGACCAGATTGATCAGCACGTAGGCGAGCGTGACCGAGATGAACGACTCATAGCTTTGCGCGGTGTAGTCGACGAGCTGGCGCGCCTGCGCGGAAAGATCGAGCAGGCCGATGGTCGATGCGACCGCCGAGTTCTTGAAGATGTTGAGAAACTCGGAGGTGAGCGGCGGCACGATGATGCGGTAGGCAACCGGCAGCAGTACATAACGATACGTCTGCCACTGCGTGAAGCCCATCGCAAAACCAGCAGCGCGCTGGCCGCGCGGCAGTGCGTTGATGCCCGAGCGCACCTGCTCGCACACGCGCGCCGCCGTGAAGAGCCCGAGACAGATGACCGACGCGGTGAAGAACTGCACGCCCGGCGGCGACTGCTTGAACGCATTGCCAAGCGAGGGCGGCAGGATTTCCGGCAGCACGAAGTACCAGATGAAGAACTGCGCGATGAGCGGGATGTTGCGGAAGATCGCGACATAGACCGTGCCCGCGCCGGCGGCGAATTTGTTCGGCAGCGTGCGCAGCACGCCGAAGAACGAGCCGACGATGAGCGCGATCACCCAAGCACACAGCGACACCGAGACCGTCACCCAGAGGCCCGAGATCAGCCAGCCGAGATAGGTGGTGGGTTCGCCCGTCGAGACCGGGCTGAGCAAAATGCCCCAGTTCCAGTGGTAGGACATGAAGAGCCTCCAACAAAAAGAACGGAAGAAGCGCGGCTTCTTCCGTTCTGTTTTATACGCCGATCAGGCTTGCGCCAAGCTCAGTCGATTGCCTTGTCGTTCGGGCTCTTGAAGAGCACCTTCATATCCTCGCTTTCCGGGAAGTTCAGGTTGAGCCCCTTCGGCGGAATCGGCGATTCGAACCACTTCTTGTAGATTGCGTCGGCCTGGCCCGAGGTCTCGACCTTCGCGATGGCCTCGTCGGCGACCTTCTTGAACTCGGGGTCGTTCTTGCGCATCATGCAGCCGTATGCCTCATGCGATTGCGGCGTGCCGACAATCACGAAATCGCCCGGATGGTTCGACTTCGCGCGCTCGCCCGCGAGCAGCGCGTCGTCCATCATGAACGCCACCGCACGGCCGGTGGAAAGCGTCATGAACGACTCGCCATGGTCCTTCGCGCTGATGATGTTCATGCCCAGGCTCTTGTCCTGGTTCATCTTGCGCAGCAGGCGCTCGGACGTCGTGCCTGCCGTCGTCACGACGGTCTTGCCCTTCAGGTCGGCGAAGTCCTTGATGCCCGAATCTTTTTTCGTCATGAGGCGCGTGCCGATCACGAAAATCGTGTTCGTGAAGGCAGCCTGCTGCTGACGTTCGGCGTTGTTGGTCGTGGAGCCGCATTCGATGTCGATCGTGCCGTTCTGCACGAGCGGAATGCGGTTCTGCGACGTGATGGGCACCATCTTGACCTTGAGGTTAGGCATGTTGAGCTTCTGCTTAACCGCTTCGACGATCTTCATCGCGAAGTCTTGCGAGTAGCCAACCACATTCTGCTTGTCGTCGTAGTACGAAAACGGAATCGACGATTCGCGGTGACCCAGCGCGATGACGCCCGTGTCCTTGATTTTCTTCAGCGTTCCCGAGTCCTGCGCATGCGCACTCGCAGCAACGAAACCGAGGGTAGCGAGAACGAGCGCCGCCTTTTTGAATTTCATCCTTGATCTCCTTGGCAAGAATCGCCGCCAGTGTAGCAAAGTAATTTTATTGAAAGAATAAAGATGGACCCTGGCGTTGCCTGGGCGCACGGCCACCGGGAAATGCACAAACGGGCGGCCCCTTTTGGGGGCCGCCCGCCTTCTTTCAGCAACGATCTAAAGCGTAATTTTTACCGCTGCCGGAGGCCTTGCTCAGCGCGATCGCGCTTCGATCAGGGATACAGGCCGCGCATTTCGCGCGCCATCAGAATGCGCTTGCACGCAACGATAAACGCTGCCGTACGCATCGACACGCCCTGCTCGCTCGCGACTTGCCAGACTGCCGTGAACGCTTCGCGCATCACGCGCTCCAGACGCTCGTTGATCTCGCCCTCGGTCCAGAAGAAGCTCGAGAAGTCCTGCACCCACTCGAAGTACGAAACGGTCACGCCACCCGCGTTCGCCACCACGTCCGGAATAATGAGGACGCCCTTGTCGTGCAGGATGTCGTCGGCAGCCGTCGTGGTCGGGCCGTTCGCGCCTTCCACGATGATCTTCGTGCGGATCTTGCCCGCGTTGTGTTCGGTGATCTGGTTTTCGAGTGCGGCCGGAATCAGGATATCGGTTTCGATAGTCCAGAATTCTTCGTTGCTGAGCATGTCAGCGCCGCCGAAGCCCGCCACGCCGCCCGTCTTGGCGACGTGCTCGAGCAGCGCCGCTGCGTCCATACCCGTCGACTTGTAAAGCGAGCCCGTGTGATCCTGCACGGCCACGAGCTTCGAGCCCGCTTCCTGGAACAGGCGCGCGGCGATGCCGCCCACGTTGCCGAAGCCCTGCACGGCGATGCGTGCGCCTTCGATCGACAGGCCCTTGCGGCGCGCCGCTTCGCAGCCCACGACGAACACGCCACGGCCCGTTGCCTCGCGACGGCCGAGCGAGCCGCCGAGCGAGATGGGCTTGCCCGTCACGACGCCCGTGGCCGTCTGGCCCTGGTTCATCGAGTACGTGTCCATCATCCACGCCATGATCTGCTCGTTCGTGTTCACGTCCGGCGCGGGAATGTCGGTGTTCGGTCCGATGATGATGCCGATCTCGCTGGTGTAGCGGCGCGTCACGCGCTCGAGCTCACCACGCGACAGCGTGCGCGGATCGACGCGGATGCCACCCTTCGCACCGCCGTACGGCACGTTCACTGCAGCGTTCTTCACCGACATCCACGCGGACAGCGCCATCACTTCGGAGAGCGTAACGTCCTGGTGGTAACGCACGCCGCCCTTGCCGGGACCGCGCGAGACGTTGTGTTGTACGCGATAGCCTTCGAAGTGCGCAACGGTGCCGTTATCGAGCTCGATCGGGCAGTCGACGATCAGGATACGCTTCGGACGCTTGAGCGTTTCGAGCCAGCGCGAGAGCGGGCCGAGATACGGCGCCACGCGGTCGACCTGACGAAGATAGTTGCCCCACGGACCGAGATCGTCCGCATGAAGATAGGACGGAACCGAAGACACTGCAGACTGCGATTGGGAAGACATGAACGCTCCAGCGATCGATGAAGTGGTGCCATTGTCAGAAAACACCCACACGAAATCCAATGCCGTTTGATCATCCCATTATGCTTTTCGCGCATAACGTTTCCAAAATCGAAAGAAGCTGTCGCCGGCGACTATATGGTGGAGGGGGATGGCGATCGGGTTACAGCGCCGTAAGTTTCGCGCAATCACTCACCGATCCGCAGCCGCATCGTGCTGGCGTCGCGCTAGCCGCGCGCGACCTCGTCGCTCACCACGTCCCAGAGCGCGCGCACGAGCGCTTCGCGCGCGTCGTCGCCCTGCGAGGCGAGCTTGTCGCGATAGAGACGAATCTCCATGTCGAGCGTGAACTGGCCCTCGGGCACGCCGCGCGTGCCGCGGTCGAGCCGGATCAGATTGCCTTGCGCGACGGAGTCCTCCACCGCGCTGTGCGGCAGGAATGCGATGCCGTGGCCCGCGAGCGCCATCGCCTTGAGGCCTTCGGCCATGTCGGTTTCGTAGACGCGGTCCAGGTACAGCCGCGTCGGCGCATTGGCGACGATCACCTCGGTCATGCGGCCCAGGTAGGCGTTCGGCGTGTAGGAGAGATACGGCGAGGGCGCATCGGCCGTGCCGGGCAGCGTGTAGCGCGCGCGGCCCGCGCGCTGCGGCGCGGAGTACGGGCTGATCGGCTCGATGCCGAGCGTGAGCGTGTCGTAGCGCGCCGGATCGAGCGTCACCGGGTGGCTCGGATGGTGATAGCCCATCACGAGATCGCAGCCGCCCTCCACGAGCGAGAGCACTGCATCGTGCACGTTCAGCGCGCGCAGGCGCGTGTGGATTCGGCCGAGCTTCGCTTCGATGCGTTGAAGCCAGCGCGGGAAATACGTGAGCGAGAGCGTGTGAGGCACCGCGAATTCGATCGTCGCGGCGGGCGTGGCCGTGTGGCCGCGCAGCAGCGTGCGCGCCTCGTGAAACTGCGAGAGCATCGCGAGCGCCTGCTCGTAGAACACCTGGCCCGCCGAGGTAAGCCGCGTGGGGTAGACCGAACGATCGATCAGTTCGGTGCCGAGCCACGCTTCGAGCGCCTGAATGCGACGCGAGAACGCCGGCTGCGTCACATGCCGCAACTCGGCCGAGCGGCTGAAACTATGCGTTTCCGCTAGCGAAACGAAGTCTTCGAGCCATTTGAGTTCCATGCGAAGCCAGAGTGCGGATGAGAAGTCCGCATTCTAGGCCCGCTCGAGCCTGCCCGGGTCTCTTTTGGTTCGTCCGGCTTCGGTTCCCGTTCGGCTGTGTTCGGTCGCCAGCGCGGCCTCCAGCTCGCTCACCACGCCACCCCAGTAGCCGAGCGTGGACTGCCGGAACACCCGTGCCGACGGATACCAGACCGAATCGGTGCGCCCCATGCCCCAGCGCCAGTCGGGCTGTGCGGCAAGCAGCACCCACACCGGCTTGCCGAGCGCGCCCGCGAGATGCGCAACCGAGGTATCGACGGTGATCACGAGATCGAGGCTCTCGATGAGCGCGGCTGTGCTCGCGAAATCGTGGAGATCGTCGCCGAGTGCATGAAGGGGCCAGCGCCCCGCCACGTCGGCAAGCTGCGCGGCGCCCGGTCCCTTCTGGATCGCGAACCACGCATTGCCCTCGAGCGCGGCGAGCGGCAACAAGGTCGCGAGCGGCACCGAGCGGAACGCATCAAAAAGGTGGCGTGGATTACCGGCCCAGACGAGCCCGATGCGGCGCCCTGCGCCGCCCGCGAGCGCGTCCACGCGGGCGCGCCAGGCGACGGCCTGCCCGGCATCGGCGTGCATGTAGGACACAGGCGCATGGATCGGCCGGCCGGGAAACTTCAGCGGCAAGCTCATCACGTCGCACCAGTAGTCGTAGCGCTCAGAGAGCGCTGTGTCGCCGGGCGCGGTGTCGAGCACATGCGCCACGCCCGGCACCGTCGCGGCGAGCGAGGCCAGTTCCGGCGCGACCCACGCGTCGACCTGCGCGCCCATCGCGGCAAGCAGGCTCGCGTAGCGCACGAACTGGATCTGGTCGCCCACGCCCTGCTCGCGCGCAATCAGAAAGCGCTTGCCCGCTGGCGGCTCGCCCTGCCATTCGGCGCACGGCAGCTTGCGATAATTGGGCTTGCCGACCGTCGTGGTCTTGCGGTTTTCGAAGAGCGGCCAGCCCCTCGCATATTCGCCGCGCCGAAGCAGCAGCATGCCGAGCTGGAACTGCGGTTCCGGCAGGCCTGGACTTAGTTCGAGCGCGCGGCGATAGTTCACTTCTGCTTCGTCGTAGCGCGCGAGTGCCGTGAGCGCGAACGCGAGATTGTTCACGGCGCCCGCCGCGTCGGGCTTGAGCGCCACCGCGCGCCGATAGTGAGGAATCGCCTCCTCATACCGGTGCATCGCGTCGTAGACGTAACCCAGCTCGAAGTGCGCGTTAGCGTTCTCCGGTTCGAGCAGGACGATCCGCTCGAAGCAGGCCGCGGCCTGCGCATGCTCCGCAGCCGCGCGCAGGAGCTTGCCGAGATGCATGAGCGTTTGCGTGTCGTCCGGTTCGAGCGCACACGCGTCCTGATACTGCGCAATAGCCTCCGGAGCGCGGCCGGCCTTTTCGAGCGCGCGGCCCAGATTGAACGCGAAATGCGCCGAGCGCGGGTCGAGCAAGCGCGCCCGCCGGTAGTGCTGCTCCGCGCACGCGAAATCGCCGAGTTCCATCAGCGCGTTACCAAGATTGTTGTGCGCGTTGGCGAAGTCAGGCGCGATCTCGATAGCCTTGCGCTGCAACGCGGCGGCGGCGGCATGATCGCCCAGCCGCGCCGCGACCACGCCGCGATTGGAGAGTATTTCAGCGTCGCCGGGCACTTGCGCGAGCGCGCAATCCATAAACTCAGCCGCGCTCACAAAGTCGCCTCGATTGAGCGCCATTACGCCGAGGTAGTGCAGCGCGCCGGGATGATCCGGTCGCGATTCGAGAATACGCCGATAAAGCGCCTGAGCCTCGTCGAGCCGGCCCGCGCGATGATGCTCGAGGCCGGCTTCGAGAAGCATGGCGATCTCATGGCCGGGAGCGCCGGACGAGGAAAGAACGGATTCGTGGTTCATGCTGATCGGGAAAGCACAAGGCGGCGAACGCCGCCGACCTCGTTACGATATCTCCGTCTCATATCGCCAGTCCGTCAGAGGAGTTCGAAAGCGCCCACTCGCGTTTCTCGCGGCTGGTGTCGGGGCTCGGCCCTTGCAGATGGCTTTCCTGCCCGGCCCCTGTCAGCGTGGTGATAAAATATCCGGCTCCCCCCGGTTCCTTTCTGATCGTAACGCCATACGTTACGTCCCCATCATGTCCGACACTCGTCCCGATACCCTCTTCGCGCTCAACGCGCTCTCCCCGCTCGACGGCCGCTATGCCTCGAAGACCGAAGCCCTGCGCGACTGGCTCTCGGAAGCCGCCTTCATGCGCAACCGCGTGACCGTGGAAATCCACTGGCTGATCGCGCTCTCGCAAGCCGGCTTTGCGGAAGTGCCGCGCTTCTCGGAAGCCTCGGAGCAATTCCTGCTCAAGCTCGCCGAGAACTTCACGGCGCACGACGCCGCGCGCATCAAGGACATCGAGCGCGTGACGAACCATGACGTGAAGGCCGTCGAGTACTGGCTCAAGGAATCGGTGAAGGGCCAGCCGGAACTGGAGCGCGCGAGCGAATTCATCCACTTCGCCTGCACCTCGGAAGACATCAACAATACCTCGCACGGCCTGATGCTCGCGGGCGCCCGCGAGCATGTGGTCCTGCCGGCACTGCGCTCGGTGTACGAGCGCCTCGTGAAGCTCGCGCACGCGCACGCCGACCAGCCGATGCTCTCGCGCACGCACGGTCAGCCCGCGAGCCCCACGACGCTCGGCAAGGAAATCGCCAACGTCGCGGCGCGTCTCGCACGTGCGATCCAGCGCATCGAAAAGGTCGAGTTGCTCGGCAAGATGAACGGCGCGGTGGGCAACTTCAACGCGCATCTCTCGGCGTATCCGGAATTCGACTGGGAAGCGTTCTCGAAGGAAGTCGTCGAGAAGCGTTTGAAGCTCGTGTTCAACCCGTACACGATCCAGATCGAGCCGCACGACTATATGGCGGAACTGTTCGACGCCGTCGCGCGCGCCAACACGATCCTGCTCGACCTCGACCGCGACGTGTGGGGCTACATCTCGCTCGGCTACTTCAAGCAGAAGACCAAGGCCGGCGAGATCGGCTCGTCGACGATGCCGCACAAGGTCAACCCGATCGACTTCGAAAACTCGGAAGGCAACCTCGGCCTCGCGAACGCCACGCTGCGCCACCTCGCCGACAAGTTGCCGGTCTCGCGCTGGCAGCGCGACCTCACCGACTCGACGGTGCTGCGCAACATCGGCGTCGCGTTCGGCTATTCGCTGCTCGCATACGACGCGCTGATCCGCGGTCTGGACAAGCTCGAAGTGAACCCGCAGCGCTTGAACGACGACCTCGACGCCACGTGGGAAGTGCTCGCCGAGCCAGTGCAGACGGTCATGCGCCGCTATGGCATCGAGAATCCGTACGAGCAGTTGAAGGAACTCACACGCGGCAAGGGCATCACGCGCGAAGCGCTGCAGACGTTCGTCGGCGGCCTGGCGATTCCCGAAGACGCGAAAAAGCGTCTGCTCGAGATGACGCCCGCGTCGTACATCGGCAAGGCAGCGGAACTGGCCAAGCGCATTTCGTAAGCACTGCGCGCCGCGCCGGCGGGTTCGCCCGCATCGGCGCAGCCAGCACGCCGTTACAAACCCAAAGCAAACAAAAAGGCGCTTCGTTCACAATGAACGAAGCGCCTTTTTTCATATCCGTCACATCCTTCACATCCGCATTGAGCGATCAGCTCGCGCGACGCGTCTCCAGCTGCTTCATCACCTCGTCGACGATCTGCTCGGGTGTGTGCTCGATGCTCACCTCGATCGCCTCGTCCACGCCCGGCGCTTCGAGCGTGTCGAGCTGGCTTTGCAGCAGCGACGGATCGAAGAAGTGGCCCGTGCGCGACGCCAGACGCTCGTGCAGCACCTCGATGCTGCCCTTCAGGTACACGAAGCACACGTCGCGGTCGCCGCCACGCAGGATGTCGCGATACGAACGCTTGAGCGACGAGCACGTGAACACGGCCGTCTCGTGCGCACGCAGCTTTTCCTCGATGGCCGCGCGGATCGTGCGCAGCCACGGCCAGCGGTCATCGTCGGTGAGCGGGATGCCGTCGTGCATCTTCTTCTTGTTGGCTTCGCTATGAAAAGCGTCGCCGTCGGTGAAGCTGCAATGCAGGCGCTCAGCCAGCAACTCGCCGATGCGCGTCTTGCCCGCACCCGACACACCCATTGCGATCAGGATCATTTACCGCTCCTCTTTACACCACAGTCGCGAGAGCAAACGTCAGCCCGAGACCCATCAGCGAAATAATGGTCTCGCAGAGCGACCAGGTCTTGAACGTCTGGCCGACGGTCATGCCGAAGTATTCCTTGATCAGCCAGAAGCCGCCGTCGTTGACGTGCGAAAAAATCAGCGAGCCCGAGCCCGTCGCGAGCACGAGCAACTCGGGGCTCACTGCCGCGCCGCTCGCGGCCGCAACCGGTGCGACGATGCCGCAAGCCGTGGTCATGGCGACCGTGGCCGAGCCGGTCGCGAGACGGATCAGCGCCGCGACGAACCAGCCGAACAGCAGCGGCGAAAGATGCGCCGACTGCGCCACGGAGACAATCTCCTTCGAAATGCCGCCGTCCATCAGCACGCGGCCGAAGCCGCCGCCCGCGCCCACGATCAGCGTGATGCCCGCGATCGGTGCAAGGCAGTCACCGCAGAACTTCTGGATTTGCGCGCGATTGAAGCCACGTTGCGCGCCGAAGGTCCAGAAGCTGACCAGCACGGCAATCAGCAGCGCGACGTCCGAAGTGCCGACGAAGTGCAGCAGATTGCTCGGCAACGACTTCGGCGTGAACACGAGGTCCGCCCAACTGCCGACCAGCATCAGGATCACGGGCAGCAGGATCGTGAAAAGCGTGACGCCGAAGCTGGGCAGCTCATGATCGTCCTTGAGCTTCAGGTCGCCGATGAACTGCGCCGCGAGCGGATTATTCTCGGGCAGCTTGACCGTGCGGTGAATCAGCAGCGCAAAGAGCGGACCCGCGACGATCGCGGTCGGAATCCCGACGATCAGGCCATAAGCGATGGTCTTGCCGATGTCGGCGTGATACGCCTGCACCGCGAGCAGCGCGGCCGGGTGCGGCGGAATCAGGCCGTGCACGACGGACAGGCCCGCCACCATCGGCAAGCCGACGAGCAGCAGCGATTTGCCGGTGCGCTTGGCGACGTTGAACGCGATCGGAATCAGCAACACGAAGCCGACCTCGAAGAACACCGGCAAGCCCACGATGATCGCGACGAACATCATCGCCCAGTGGATGTTCTTCTCGCCGAACCAGCGGATGAGCGTCGTGGCGACGCGCTCGGCGCCGCCCGATTCCGCCATCATCTTGCCGAGCATGGTGCCGAGGCCCACCACGACGGCGATGTGGCCGAGCGTGTTGCCGTTGCCGGTTTCGAACGATTTGACGATCTGATCCATCGGTATGCCGGCGGCAAGGCCGAGCAACAGCGAAACGATGATCAGGACGAGGAACGGATAGACCTTCCAGCGCGTGATCATGAAGATCAGCGCAGCGATCGCGACGACCGCATAAATCAGCAGCGTGCTGCCGTGGGCCACTCCCATGAGGCTCTTCTCCAGTTAGTTGTTCATTGTCCTTCCGCGGCCGTGCGGAAGGGCCCGGCTATCGAGGGCCGGGTTTGTAGACGTTATAGCGATTTTCGGCGCCGTGCGCCTGAAAAACGAGCGAAAGACAAACGAGCCGCGCAGGCGACGCGCCCCAAGGGGCACAGCCTGCGCGGCTCGTGGATGTGTCATGAAAAATCAGGGCGCGAACGCCCGCAGTACCGGTACAACATGCGACTTCAGACGACCTCAGCGCACCGGGCGCGCCAGTTCGCTCGCGGCACGCGCGAGACGCGTCACTTCGGCCCAGTCCTGGGCGGCGAGCGCCGCCTTCGGCGTGAGCCACGAACCGCCCACGCAGACCACGTTGGGCAGCGCGAGGAAGTTGGTCGCGGATTCGGCGGTAATGCCGCCGGTGGGGCAGAACTTGAGCGTCGGGAACGGGCCATGAAAGGCCTGCAGCATGTTGAGGCCGCCGGCCGGCACCGCCGGGAAGAACTTGACGATCTCGTAGCCGAGCTCCATCGCCACGATGATGTCCGTCGGCGTCATGACACCGGGCAGCAGCGGCAGGCCGGCATCGAGCGACGCCTGATGAATCTCGCGCGTGAGGCCCGGCGAAACGCCGAACTGCGCGCCAGCCTTCTTCGCGAGTGCGCAGTGCTCAGGCTTGGTGATCGTGCCCACGCCGACGACGATGTCCGGCGCGATCTGCGCGGCGCGCTCGATCGCCTCGAGGCCGGCCGCCGTGCGCAGCGTGATCTCCAGCACCTTCACTCCGCCCGCGTGCAGCGCGCGCGAAACGTTCTCGCCCTGCTCGGACGTCTCGAATGCCAGCACCGGGATCACCGGGCCGAGGCGGACAATGTCGGCCACCGTGCTTGTTGCCATGATCAGGCTCCTTGATGATGAATTCAGTTTGGCGCGCAGTTGCGTCACTCAGTTGCGTCACTCAGTTACGGCGCGCAATTGCGTCGTTCAGTTCGTCGTTTGTGCGGCAGACGCAGCGGCGCCCACAGCGGCAGGCGTGGCCGGCACTTCGCCGACGAGCGGACCGAACACCGACGCGCCCAGCTCCGCCGGCGCCGCTGCGGCGCGCAAAACACCGAACAGCTCGCGGCCGAAGCCCACTTCGTTGCTTTCCTGATGCGCGGGCTGCGCGACCGGACGCGCGCTCCACTCCGCCTCATCCACTTCGATGTCCAGCACGCCGGCGACCGCATCGATCACGACGATGTCGCCGTCGCGCACCTTGCCGATCGGCCCGTGCAGCAGCGTTTCCGGCGAGACGTGGATCACGGCCGGCACCTTGCCGGACGCACCCGACATGCGCCCGTCGGTCACGAGCGCCACGTGGAAGCCCTTGTCCTGCAGCACACCGAGCAGCGGCGTGAGACGGTGCAGCTCCGGCATGCCGTTGGCGCGCGCGCCCTGGAAGCGCACGACGGCCACGAAATCGCGCTCGAGCTCGCCGCGATCGAACGCTTCCTGCACGGCTTCCTGCGAATCGAACACCACGGCCGGCGCGCGCACCAGGCGATGATCAGGCGCCACCGCCGAAATCTTGATGACGCCGCGGCCAATACGGCCTTGCATCAGACGCAGGCCACCGTCCGGCTGGAACGGCTCGGGAAGCGGGCGCAGCACGGCCGTATCGGCGCTCTTCTCGACCGCCGGCACCCACGTGAGCTTGCCGTCGAGCAGCTTCGGCTCTTCGGTGTAGTGACGCAGGCCCTCGCCCGCCACCGTCTTCACATCTTCGTGAAGCAGACCGCCATCGAGCAGCTCGCGCACGAGGAAGGCAATGCCGCCCGCCGCGTGGAAATGGTTCACGTCGGCCTTGCCGTTCGGATAGACGCGCGCGAGCAGCGGCACCGTAGCCGAAAGCTCGTCGAAATCGTTCCAGTCGATGATGATGCCCGCCGCGCGCGCCATCGCCACGAGGTGCAGCGTATGGTTGGTCGAGCCGCCCGTCGCCATCAGCGCGACGATGCCGTTAATCACGGCCTTCTCGTCGACCACATGGCCGATCGGCGTGTAGTTGCCACGCTCCACGGTGAGCTCGAGCACGCGGCGCGCAGCCGCGGCGGTGAGTTCGTCGCGCAGCGGCGTGTGCGGATGGATGAACGCCGAGCCCGGCAGGTGCAGGCCCATGACCTCCATCAGCATCTGGTTGCTGTTGGCCGTGCCGTAGAACGTGCAGGTGCCGTGGCCGTGGTACGCAGCCGCCTCGGATTCGAGCAGCGCCTCGCGATCGCACTGACCGGTCGCGAACTTCTGGCGCACCTTGGCCTTGTCGTCGTTCGAGATGCCGCTCGTCATCGGACCGGCGGGCACGAAAATCGTGGGCAGATGGCCGAATTGCAGCGCGCCGATCAACAGCCCCGGCACGATCTTGTCGCACACACCCAGGCACAGCGCCGCATCGAACATGTTGTGCGTGAGCGCGACCGCCGTGCTCATCGCGATCACTTCGCGCGAGAACAGCGACAGCTCCATGCCGGCATTGCCTTGCGTGACGCCGTCGCACATCGCGGGCACGCCGCCGGCGAACTGCGCGACGCCGCCGACGTCGCGGGCCGCCTTCTTGATGATGTCGGGGAAATCCTTATACGGCGCGTGAGCCGAAAGCATCTCGTTATAGGACGAGACGATGCCGATGTTCGGCTCGCGGATCGCCTTGATGGCAATCTTGTCGCGCCCCTCGAGACCGGCGAAGCCGTGAGCGAGATTCGCGCACGAAAGCGCGCCGCGCGCCGGGAAACGGTCCTGCGCCGCCGCGATGCGCGCGAGATAGGCCTCGCGCGTTGGCTTGCTGCGCTCGATCACGCGCTGCGTGACCTTCATCAACTGCGAATGCGGGGAAACCATCGAATCTCCTTCCATTTTTATCTCGCGGGACGCTCGGGGACGCATCGCGCGATCCGGTCAGCGATGGAGCGATGTTAGTAGAAAAACTACAAGCTAGCAATCCCAGCCTTGCCCAGGAATCGAATCATGCGAACGCTGAATAATCCCGCGTTTACAGCATCAGCACTTGCCCGGACCAAACCCGCCTTGCATCTTTTCGCCGATTCTTGTAGTTTTTGTACATATCCATCGATCCGCTATAGTCCACGGATCTTTCAGCATAGTGCGAGTTTTCCGATGCTGCTGTCCCAAGTGAAGGCCATACGCGAACAATTGCGCCCGTCCGAGCGCAAGCTCGCCGATTACATCGTCGAAGCGCCGCGCGAACTGCTCGACCTTTCGATGACCGAGGTCGCCCAGCGCGCAGGCGTAAGCCAGCCGACCATCGCGCGCTTCTGCCACGCGCTCGGGTTCTCGGGCTTTCGCGAATTCAAGATCCGCCTCGCCCAGGCCGTGGCCGCCGACCTGCCCACGGAGATGCCCGCTGTCTACCGCGACGTGCGTCCGGACGAGCCGGTACCCGGCGTCGCCGCAAAGGTGCTCGACCGGACGATCGGAGCACTCGTGCAGGTGCGCAACAACCTCTCCACGGACGCGCTCGGCGCCGCCATCGACCTGCTCGCCAAGGCATCGCGCATCGAGTTCTACGGCGCGGGAGGTTCGGGCATCGCGGCCCAGGACATGCAGCACAAGTTCTTTCGGCTCGGCATGCCGAGCATCGCCTATTCGGACCCGCACACGTTCCTGATGTCGGCGGCGCTGCTCGGGCCGGGCGACGTGGTCGTCGCCATCTCGAATACCGGGCGTACGCGCGACGTCGTGGATGCAGCGCAAACAGCGCTCAGCCGGGGCGCGAAAGTGATCGCAATCACGCACGGCACGTCGCCGCTCGCGCGCCTCGCGAGCGTGGGCCTGCACGCGAACGTCGACGAAGACACCGACATTTTCTCGCCGATGACCTCGCGCACCTCGCATCTCGCGATAGGCGACATCCTTGCGGTGGGCGTGGCGCTGCAGCGCGGCCCTGCGCTGGCAGAAAAACTCTCCAGCGCGAAGGACATCATCGCGCGACGGAGGCTGGACGCGAACAGCTAAACGCGTCGCGCCGATTCGGCGCACGCGAAACGAATCGTCAATGAAAAAAGCGGACTCCCGAGGGAGTCCGCTTTGCGTTCAAGCTGCGAGAACTGAACGATGAATGGCAAAACGTGCACGGAAACGGCCAGACTGCGCCGCCTCCGTCATCAGGCGCTTACCACTGGTACGACATACCGCCACCGTAGGTAGCGCCGCCACCCGATGCGTAACCACCGCCCAGCTTCACCTTGATGTTCTGGGTGATGCGAGCCGATGCCCCGATTGCCGCCGCCTGATAGCCCTTGAAGTTGGCCGTGCCCACACCAATCGCAATGGTCTTGTTCTGGTCCACATCAGGAATCATCGTCAGCGCCGTTGCCGCCGCGACGCCGCCGTATGCGTTACGCGCCACGGAGTTCATGCCGCTCTGCAGCTGATTCATGCCGCTCTGCAACTGCCCCATGTTCGCCGCGTCGGTCGGAGCCACGCCGTTCGCAACGTTGGTGATCCGACGCTCGTTACCCGTGGAACCGACGGACACCGTGTTCGCCTGATCGGCAACCGAGTTCGCACCCAGCGCAACCGAGTTGTCAGCCGTAGCCGCGGCCTTGTCACCCATTGCCGTCGAGTTCGCACCCGAAGCCGTTGCGCCGCCGCCCGCCGCGATCGAGTTGGAGCCCGTGGCCGAAGCCGGGCCGTTCGTCGTGTTGGTCGACATGTATTCAGAACCGTTGATGTTGATGTTCTGAATCGCCTGGTTCAGGTTCGAGACCTCCACGTTCGTCGCGTACAACTGTGCGCCCGTGACGGCGTCCGTGCTGCTGCCCGAAAGTTCGCCATCCTGCAGGTTGGTCAGCTTGACCGCCGTCGAAGCGTCCGTACCGCCCAGCGTGATCTTGTCATGTGCCGACGAGTCATACTGGACCGCATTGGCCACCGAGCCCGCGATGTTGGTCACCGTGTTCTCGATGTTCGTCACGCGGCCATCAAGGCCCGTAAGTGCGCCACCCACATTGTTGTACGTGTCGCCGCCGATCGTGAAGGTCGGCGCCGAGATCGAACCGTCGGCATTGACCGTCGAACCACCGCCCAACGAGCTGGCCGTGCTCGACGCGACGTTGTACAGCTGCGCGCCGTTGACTGCATCGGTGCTGCTTGCCGTGACGGCACCCGCCGCGACGTTGTGCAGCTTGACCGGCGTGGTCGAGCCGATACCGCCGAAGGTGACGGAACTCTTCGTGGAGTCGTCATACGCGATGAACGAATTCGTCACGTTGCCGGAGCTGTCGACGTTTGCACCCATTGCCTGGAGCTGCGCAACGTTCACCGCGTCGTTGGCCGCCGCACCGTTCGCCACGTTGTGGATGGCGACCGGCATGGTCGAACCCGCGCCGCCCAGCGTGATCGACGACTTCGACGTGTCGTCGTAGGCCACGAAGGCATTCAACACATTGCCCGAGGTGTCGACATTCAGGCCAGCGGCCTTCAACTGCGCGACGTTGACGGCGTCCAGATCCTGCGCGCCGGCCGCCACGTTATGCAGCACAACACCCGAAGTCGCACCCGCGCCGCCGAACGTCACCGAACTCTTCGATGTGTCGTCGTACGCGACGAACGAATTCGTCACGTTGCCCGAGCTGTCGACGTTCGCACCCATCGCTTCGAGCTGTGCGAGGTTCACAGCGTCGCTCGCTTCCGAGGCGTTCGCGAGATTCGTCAGCTTGACCGGGCCGACGGTGCCGTTGACGCCGCCAAGCGTGATCATGTTGTGCTTGCCCGAATCGTACATCACTGCGTCGACCGAACCGCCAGTCGCGACAGCTGCGATTGCGTCGAGCGCAGAGCCAACGTCGTTGTACGAACTGCCCTCCACGACATAGGTAGGCGCGGTAATCGTGCCATCCGCGTTGACCTTCGTCTTGCCACCAAGCGCGGTGGCCGTCGAGCTGGCCAAGCCGTAAAGCTGCGAGCCGTTCACTGCGTCGAAGCTCGCGTCGCTCACCGTACCTGCCGCGACGTTGTGCAGTGCGACCGGCACAGTCGAGCCCTTGCCGCCAAACGTCACCGAGCCCTTCGACGTGTCGTCGTACGCAACGAACGCATTCGTCACGTTGCCCGAGCTGTCAACGTTCGCGCCCATTGCCTGGAGCTGCGCGAGGTTCACCGCGTCGTTGGCTACCGTCGCATTTGCCACGTTGTGCAGCGCTACGGCCGTGGTCGAACCCTTGCCGCCGAGCGTCACCGCACCCTTCGACGTGTCGTCGTACGCAACAAACGCGTTCGTCACGTTGCCCGAGCTGTCAACGTTCGCGCCCATCGCCTGGAGCTGCGCCACGTTCACCGCGTCGTTGGCTACCGAACCGTTCGCCACGTTGTGCAGCGCTACCGGCGCGGTCGAGCCCTTGCCGCCGAACGTCACCGAGCCCTTCGACGTGTCGTCGTATGCAACGAACGCATTCGTTACGTTGCCCGAGCTGTCGACAGTCCCGCCCATCGCCTGAAGCTGCGCAAGATTCACGGCGTCGCTCGCCTGCGTGGCGTTCGCGAGATTCGTCAGTTGAACAGGACCGCTAGTGGTGTTGGCACCGCCCAGCGTGATCTTGCTGTGTGACGGCGTGTCATATACCACCGCATCCGGACTGCCCCCCTTCGCGACGTCCATGACCGCCGAAAGCGCCGTCCCAACGTCGTGGTAAGTCGTGCCCGAAAGGTCATAGCTCGGCGCGCTGATGGTGCCATTCGCATTCACGACGGTCGAGCCGCCCAGCGCAGTTGCCGTGCTCGAGGCCAGACCGTAGAGCTGCGAACCGTTCACGGCATCGTAGCTCGCCGCGCTCACCGTACCTGCCGCAACGTTGTGCAGCGCGACCGGCACAGTCGAGCCCTTGCCGCCGAGCGTTACCGCCCCCTTCGACGTGTCGTCGTACGCAACGAACGCATTCGTCACGTTGCCCGAGCTGTCGACGTTCGCGCCCATCGCCTGGAGCTGCGCCACGTTCACCGCGTCATTGGCTACCGAACCGTTCGCCACGTTGTGCAGCGCTACCGGCGCGGTCGAGCCCTTGCCGCCGAACGTCACCGAGCCCTTCGACGTGTCGTCGTACGCAACAAACGCGTTCGTCACGTTGCCCGAGCTGTCGACGTTCGCGCCCATCGCCTGGAGCTGCGCCACGTTCACCGCGTCATACGTGCTCACACCGTTCGCGACATTCTTCAACGCAACACGCGCCGTGGCTTTTGTGCCGCCCAGCGTAAGCGTGTCATGTGTCGCGGTGTCGTAAATCACTGCGTCTGGGGAGCCACCTTGCTTCGCGTCCAGCGCCGCGAGCGCCGAGCCCACGTCCGAATAGCTGGTGCCTGCAACGCCATAGTTCGGCGCCGCAATCGAACCATCTGCGTTCACGCCAGCGCCACCGCCCAGCGCATTCGTTATGCCCTTGATCTGCGAAACGTTCACCGCATCGGTATCGGCCTGGCCCGCCGACATGTTCACGACGCGCCGCGTATTGGCCTGACTCTGTACCGTGGTTGTAGTGTTATCCGGATTGACCACCGTACGCGTGGCCGTGCCGTCACTGCCCATCGACACCGTATTTGCCAGGTTCGCCACAGAGCCGGAGCCCAAAGCGACCGAGTCGTTCGCGGTCGCCAGCGACTGGATACCCACTGCCGTGCTACCGCCACCGTCCGCCTCCGTGTTCGAGCCAATGGCGATACTGCCAGCACCGTTCGCACGCGCCACGTCGGTCGGCGACGTCGAGCCGGATGCGTTACCCGTGCCACGAACCTGCGAGTAATAGGCTGCTGTCTTGTAAGGTGCTCCATTGGCAGTCGAAAGATCGACACCCGACCCCGACGATGCGCCAAGGAGTGTGCGAGACGACATGAGCAACTGCGGCATCATCACCCTGGCGTTGGCCTGGCTGTTGTCCTGCCCGTTCAAGATGTCCCACACCTGACCAACGTTGGCTGCATCCGTGTCCTGAATGCCGCTTGCAACGTTACTGATGACCGTTCCCTTAGGCAGAAAACCGTCATTACGGTTACTGTTGCGGTAGTAGACGCTATTGCCGGTGCCCGGTTCCAGCGTAACGGTCGGCGAGCCCGACGCAATCGATCCTTCGTCGAATGTGACCGCCTTGTTCAGCACGGCACCCGTCGACGAATCCACCTTGAAGCCGGCAGAGGTCAACTGGCTCACGTTCACTGCGTCATTGGCCGTCACACCCGCTGCAACGTTATGCAGGGCTACCGGCGTGGTTGCGCCGGAACCACCCAACGTTACAGAGTTGTGCGCCGACGTGTCATATATCACCGCGTCGGCTACCTTGCCCGCCAGATTCGTGACGTCGCCCGCGATGTTGGTTACATCGCCTGCGAGGTTCGACACATTCTGGTTCGTGGCGAACAGCTGCGCACCGTTTACCGCATCCGTGCTCGATGCGCTCAGCGCACCTTCCGCCACGTTGTGCAGCGCCACCGCCGAAGTTGCACCTTCGCCACCCAGCGTAATTGCGTCGTGCGCCGACGAATCGTACTTCACGGCATCGACCAACTGACCGCTGATGTTCGTGATGTCGCCCTGGATCGTGGTCACTGAGCCTGCGAGGTTCGACACGTTCTCGTTCGTCGCGAACAGCTGCGCACCGTTTACTGCATCCGTGCTCGATGCGCTCAGCGCACCTTCCGCCACGTTGTGCAGCGCCACCGCCGAAGTTGTGCCTTCGCCACCCAGCGTAATCGCGTCGTGCGCCGACGAGTCGTACTTCACGGCATCGGCCAACTGACCGTTGATGTTCGTGATGTCGCCCTGGATCGTGGTCACCGAGCCTGCGAGGTTCGACACGTTCTCGTTCGTGGCGAACAGTTGCGCACCGTTTACTGCATCCGTGCTCGATGCGCTCAGCGCGCCGTCAGCCACGTTCGTCAACTTCACCGGTGAGCTTGCATCGGTGCCGCCCAGCGTCACCTTGTCGTGTGCCGACGTGTCATACGACACTGCATTGGCCAATCCGGCGGACGTGGTCGTGTCCATCGCGTTCAGCGCGGTCCCTACGTCCGAATACGTGCCACCCGCCACGGCATAGGTCGGTGCGGCGATCGAGCCATCGGCATTCACGGCGGCACCACCGCCCAGCGCGCTCGTTATGCCTTTGAGCTGAGACACATTAACCGCGTCGGTATCGCCCTGGCCCGCTGCCATGTTCACGATACGGCGCGTATTGGCCTGACTCTGAACCGTTGTTGTGCTGCCGTCGGGGTTGACCACCAGGCGCCTGGCCGTGCCGTCACTGCCCACCGACACGGTGTTCGCCACGTTGGCGACCGAGCCGGAGCCCAGCGCCACTGTATCGTTCGCCGTCGTGAGCGACTGGACGCCCACTGCCGTGCTCCCGCCGCCGTCCGCTTCCGTATTCGAGCCGATGGCAATGCTGCCGGCGGCGTTCGCACGCGCCACGTCGGTCGGCGACGTCGAACCGGATGCATTTCCGGTACCTCGCACCTGCGAGTAATACGCCGCAGTCTTATACGGCAGCCCGTCTGCAGTCGAGAGATCGACGCCAGACCCAGACGGCGAAGCACCCAGCCGCGTGGCCATGAGCCGCCGTGGCGCCTGCACCAGGCCACCAGGTATTTGCGACGCGATCATCTCCGCCACCTGGCCAACATTGGTCGCATCGGTATCCTGAACGCCGTCTGCAACGTTGCTGATGACCGTGCCCTTCGGCAGAAGGCCTTGAGTACGATCGCCGTTCACGAAGTAGGCACTGTTACCGTGGCCCGGATCGAGAACGATCTGCGAATTCGCCGTACCAATGGTGTTCGGCACATAGAGGACGGACGGGTTGCTTACGTTGCCCTTGGCGTCCATGATGAAGCCGCCATAGGTATAACCGGTCGGATTCGACGACGTTGCCTGGGCGCCCCAGCCAGACGTGGTCAGCGTGTTATGAATCTTGACGACGCTGTTGTCGATGTTCGTGACCGTATCGTTCACGCTGTAGAGCTGCGCGCCGTTCACCGCATCGGTACTGTTAGCGTTCACGGCACCCGCCGCCACGTTGTGCAGCGCTACCGGCGCCGTCGCGCCGGCGCCACCCAACGTCACCTCGGTATGTGCCGAAGAGTCGTAATGGACCGCATTGCCGGACTCGCCGCTCAATGCCGCCAGTGCCGATCCCACATCGTTATAGGTGGAGCCGGACAGCGCGTAAGAAGGCGAGGTCATGGCGCCGTTCGGCGCGATGGCTGCGCCGCCGCCGAAGTTCTTTGCCACGCTCTCGACCGAGCCGTAGAGCTGCGAACCGTTGATGGCGTCCGCGCTGACCGCCGAGACTTCCCCTGAGGCGAGTTGCACGATCTTCTGGTTGCTCATGGTGACGACATCGTGGAACGTCGTAGGTCCGTCGACCATGATGTTCGTTCCCTTGATGTCGAGCTGACCGTTTTGATAGCCGGCAACCTGCGCCGTCGAGGCGCCAAATCCGTAGCCGCCGTTGGTGTCGCCGGCATTATTCAAGGAGAAGGCCAGCCCGTCGCTCGTGCCCTTGCCATCCGTCGAGCAATCCAACGCCTCGCTGCCACCCGACGAGCCCCAGGCGTAGCCCTTCGCCCCCGAGCAGATTTCCAGGCCGCCCTGCCCGACGGTCCCGGCTGTTGCGGAAAACGCGGACGCCGACAGCAGACCAGTCGCAATTCCCATCGCACTGGTGGCCAAAACAATCGGCTTCGATGAGCGCTTGCTCCGTGACGCGGCGTTTTCCTGCACAGCAACCCACGTCCCCGTGGACTCATTCCAGATTGATCGATATGTCTTGTTCATTCTCTGCCTTACCTTGATTAAAGACGGGATCTCAACCGGCGCCTGCACATTTCACGCAGACGCGTTACGAGCGGATTCACAAGCCGCTCCAATGCAATTCCCTTGAGCCTGAAAATTCACTGACCTATATGTCCTTCCAGTTAAACCATGAAAGCCAATGCCGTCAGAATTAACTGAGAATTTTCAGTCACACTCAATACGCAAGGGTATTAACAAGGCGTAACTCTATTAACCATGAAAAACAGCGAATATAAGAAAACTCCCAAAGAAAGAGGCCATGAAAAAAGTGCTGATTGGCTCGAAGCAAAGGCCCCTGACACACTCAAAGATCCTGACAAATCGCCCCAGGCACGCCTAATAGTTGAATAACAACCAAACCAAAGTACTACAGATTTAACTGAGAAACCATCACACCTCAAGCCAATTAACGCCACCTTGAATACAGTAAAAACAGGAAATTTGTCAGAAATAAACCTACAGATTCTTATTTTTAAAAATAAAAATAAGAATCTTCCACGCCTAATGGATTTGATGCTTTCAAATTCAGACATTTCTCCAGAGGAGAGCGCCTCACTTACCCATACAATTAGCCCCTCCACTCATCTTAAAATTGCGGCGTAATGCCACATATCGCTTCGTGTTGCGCATTGACCACGTGAACTGCCTCTTCGCTTTTGAGACTCGTCCTATATCTGGCGATCCGTCAGATAAATACACTTTTGATGTCGGGAAACGCGGACACAACATCCCGCGTATCGCGCGGTCTTCGCGCTCAACGCCTCTTTAGCCGGCCATCGCCGGCGATCATTCGATCGTTTCCCGTCTTTGCGAGCCGCCCGGTTCGCCGGATCAACCCAGGAAACGTCATGAAACATCTGTTCGCCCTCGCCGCCGCTTGCGTGACAGCCAGCGCTGTCTTTGCCGCCGTCCCCAGCAGTCCCGTTACGAGCGAAGCGGTCCATCTGCAAGTTCTCGAACACCAATGGACCCAGGCGGCCGCCACCGGCGACCGCTCCATGCTCAACGATCTGCTGGACGATAAATTCTTTGAAGTCCTGCCTAATGGCGTGCATCGATCGAAACGCGATTTGCTCGCCGCTGCCGCACTTCCGCCGGGCGGCTCACAGGTGCTGGAAGACGTACGCGTTCAGGTGCTCGGCGATCTGGCCGTCGTCACCGGCATCAACCGCTATACGCCCGCGCAGGGCTTCAAGCCGGTCGAATACCGCTTTGCCGATGTTTTCATGAAACGAGAGGACGGCTGGCGCGTCGTCGGGGCACGCATGCGCCGCAAGGAATCGGGCAGCATCTGATGCTGCCCGTCAAGGAAGAAGTGGGAGAGGAAGAAAAGGGGCGAGCGTCAGAAAGGCTTGATGACGACGAGCGCCACCGCAGCCAGCATGCCGAGCACCGGTAGCTCGTTGAACATGCGATACCACTTGTCGGAGCGGCGGTTCTCGCCACGCTCGAAGGTCTTGAGCAGACGCCCGCAATACGCGTGATAGGCGATGAGCAGCACCACCACGCCCACTTTCGCGTGGATCCATCCTTGCCCGCGCCCGATCCCCACCACGAGCCACAACCACAGCCCGCACAGCAGCGCGGGCACGGCGATCATCGTCATGAAGCGGTAGAGCTTGCGCGCCATGATGAGCAGGCGCTGGGTGGCCGCGGGTTCGGTCTCCATCGCGAGATTCACGAAGATGCGCGGCAGGTAGAACAGGCCAGCGAACCACGAGGCAATCAGAACGATGTGAAACGTCTTGACCCAGAGCATCGGCGATCCTTGTTGTTATCGGCGTACGAATTGTGGAAACGGCGTGCGGGGACGGCGTGCGGGAAATGCGCGCACCCTTGGGGGCACGCGCACCGGTCGGCTCGAATCGGCTCGAATCGGGCTCGACGACTATTGCCGCCCTTCGCCGTGGCCCAGCACGACGTATTTGAGCGAGGTCAGCCCTTCCAGGCCGACCGGGCCGCGCGCATGCAGCTTGTCGTTGGAGATGCCAATTTCCGCGCCAAGGCCGAACTCGAAGCCGTCGGCAAAACGCGTCGAGGCGTTCACCATCACGCTGGCCGAATCTACTTCGCGCAGGAAGCGCATCGCGCGATCGTGGTCTTCGGTGACGATGGCGTCAGTGTGATGCGAGCCATAGTGATTGATATGCTCGACGGCCTGGTCGAGGTTCTCGACGATCTTGACCGCCAGCACCGGCGCGAGGTACTCGGTGCGCCAGTCTTCTTCGGTGGCATCCACGAGCGGGGCGACGTTCGCGTCCGCGAGAATCGCGCGCGCGGCTGCGTCCACGCGCAACTCCACGTCCTTGTCGCGGTAGAGCCGGCCAAGCGGCGGCAGCACCTCGCGCGCGATGCCGCGCGCGACCAGCAGCGTCTCCATCGTGTTGCAGGTGCCGTAGCGGTGCGTCTTGGCGTTGTCGCAGACGGTGAGCGCCTTCGCGAGATCGGCTCGGTCGTCCACGTAGACGTGGCAGATGCCGTCGAGGTGCTTGATCATCGGCACGCGCGCTTCGGCCATCAGGCGCTCGATCAGGCTCTTGCCGCCGCGCGGCACGATCACGTCCACGAACTCCGTCATGGTGATGAGCTTGCCCACCGCCGCGCGGTCGGCGGTTTCCACCACCTGCACCGCGTCCTGCGGCAGGCCGGCCGCTGCAAGCCCCTCGCCGATCAGCTTCGCGAGCGCCGTGTTGCACTCGAGCGCCTCGGAGCCGCCGCGCAAAATGGTGGCGTTGCCCGACTTCAAACATAGCGCCGCCGCGTCGATGGTCACGTTCGGGCGCGATTCGTAGATGATGCCGATCACACCCAGCGGCACGCGCATCTGGCCGACCTGGATACCGCTCGGGCGGAACTTGAGGTTGCTGATTTCGCCGATCGGGTCGGGCAGCGCCATCACCTGGCGCAAGCCTTCCACCATGGTCTTGAGCGCCTTGTCCGAGAGCGTGAGGCGGTCGATGAACGCCGCGTCGTGGCCCTTCTCCTTCGCGCGCGCGAGGTCGCGGGCGTTGGCGTCCTTCAGGTGCTGGGTCTCGCGTTCGATCGCCTGCGCAACAGCTTCGAGCGCGGCGTTCTTTGCGGCCGTCGAGGCTCGGGCCATCGCGCGCGAAGCCTTGCGAGCACGGCGGCCGAGGTCGGTCATGTACTGGTCGATATCCATGGTTTCTGTCGTGATGCGGCGCGCCCGGTCGAAGCGGTCCGATGCTGCGCGGTTCAGGTTAGGTCGATTTTAAAGCCAGCGGGCGGGCTTTGCTTCGCGCGCCCTGGAGCCGGCGCCGCTCGGGCGCCGCAGACAGCGCGTGACACCCATAGCCCGAACGAAGCCGATTGCAGGTGCCGGAGCGGTAAGCCCGGCCAGCACAACTAGCCTGGCCTGCGCCCCGGCCCTGCGGTGCGCGGTCGTGAGGCGGCTGCGGCCGCTGCCGCGGCTGGGCTGCCTGGTTGCGCGCGCCCCGCCGCCGCGCCACGCGCGGGCGGGGCCGACCGTGCCGGCGCACCGGTGTCGCGCGGCGCAGCAACCGTCATCGCCAGTTCGAACAAGCCGTCCCAGGCATCGGGCGGCAACGCATTGCGCCAGTCGGCGCGCGATTGCCCCGAAAGCCCTTTCACTTGCCGATCGAGCCGCGCCGCGAGCGCGAGACCGCGCTCGAGCGTCGCCTCGGTAAGCCGCGAGAGCGCGGGGCCGATGAGCCGCTCGCGCGGCCCCCAAACGCGGTTCTCGCGCAGCAGCATTGCGAGCGGCTTGCCCGCCGCCACGCCGCGCTTGATGCGCAGCAGCGTGCGGACTTCCTCGACCACTGCCCACAACACCAGCACGGAAGCCTCGCCTTCGCCCTCCAGCCCATCGAGCATGCGCGCGAGACGCCCGACGTCGCCGGTGAGCATTGCTTCGTTGAGCTTGAAGACGTCGTAGCGCGCGACATTGAGCACAGCGTCGTGAATCTGCTCGAAGTTCAGCACGCCTTGGGGGTACAGCAGCCCGAGCTTCTGGATTTCCTGATGCGCCGCGAGCAGGTTGCCTTCCACGCGCTCCGCAACGAATTGCAGCGCGCGCCGACCGTCTTCGCCGGGCGCGACGCGTTGCCCCTGAAGCGCCAGGCGCTGCCCGATCCAGTTCGGCAGCGCCGCGCGCTCGACCGGATCGATCTTGATCGCCACGCCGCTGTCCGCCAGCGCCGTGAACCACGCGGACTTTTGCGTGGCCGCGTCGAGACGCGGCAGCGCGATGAGCGTAAGCACGTCGGGATTCGCGGCCGCTTTCGCCGATGCGGCGAGCGTCTTCAGCGCATCCGCGCCTTCCTTGCCGGGCTTGCCGGACGGGATACGCAGCTCCACCAGTTGGCGGTCGCCGAAGAGCGACATCGACTGGCTCGCGCCGAGCAGCGCACTCCAGTCGAATCCGCGCTCGACGGTGAACACCGAGCGGTCGGTGAAGCCCGCGGCGCGCGCGCTCGCACGAATGCGGTCGCACGCTTCCTGGGCGAGCAGATGCTCGTCGCCGTAGACGACGTACAGGCCCGCCATGCCTTTGGCGAGGTGCGGCTCGAGTGCGTCCAGTCGCAGTTGCATGAGGCGCGCTTTAGAAGAAAGACGAGACGCGCATCACAGCGGCGGCGGCGGCAGCGGCGCGCGAGGCGCGACGCCCGGCACGACCTGGGCCGGCGTGGGATGCAGGGTCTTCAAAACCGCGAGACGGCGCGTAAGCTGATCGACGGCATCATTCTGCATGTCGGCGAAGAGCAGATCGGATTCGGAGACCTTCGCGGTCGAGTACTGGTCGCTATAGGTCATCGCGCGGTTCAGCGCGATCGAGCTCGGCTGGATCAGCGGCGAGCCGTCCGGCGCCGTGAGCGTGTAGTTCAGCGAATAGTTGACCTGATATTCCTCGACCACGCCGAGCGAGTTCAGCGTGAGCGTGCTGAAGCTGCGCGACTCGCTCACGCGCAGCACGGCGTCGGCATTGGTCGTCGAGTCGACCACGACCGAATCGCTGCCGCCTTCGACCATGCGCGTGAGACGCGCCGTCACGGGCGGCGACGCGCCAACGACGGCAAGGCGCTTGAACGCGTAGTTCTGCTCGCCACGCAGCTGGAACCCGCACGCCGAAAGCATCAGCGCGCTGCCCGCCAGTAACAGGAACGATCTGCGAATCACCTGGACTCCCTGGTTCAGAACGGCGGCGGCGCACGATGCGTCGATCATGCTCCGCCGCCAGCACGTCATGTCAGACCACGACGTTCACGAGACGGCCCGGCACGACGATGATCTTCTTCGGCGCGCGCCCTTCGGCGAACTTCGCGAACATCTCGTGGGCGAGCGCGGCCGCTTCGATCACGTCCTTGCCCGCATCCTTGGCCACCGTGACGGCGCCGCGCACCTTGCCATTCACCTGCAGCACGAGTTCGATCTCGGCCTGCTCCAGCGCCTTTTCGTCGACCTTGGGCCAAGGGGCATCGAGCAGCGTGCCGAATTCGTCGGCGTAGCCGAGCGCCTTCCAGAGCTCGAACGTGAGGTGCGGCACGACCGGATACAGCACGCGCAGCAGCACGCCGAAGGTCTCGCGCTGCACGCCCGCGCCGGCGCCCTTGGCGCCTTCGATCGCGTTGAGCATCTTCATCGCCGCCGAAACGACGGTGTTGTACTGCAGACGCTGATAATCGAAGTCGGCCTGCTTGAGCACGCCATAGACTTCGCGGCGCACCGTCTTCTCGACGTCCGAAAGCGCGGCTGCGTCGAACGACGCGCGCGACTGAATCGCTTCGGCGTTCGCATAGCCGAACGTCCACACGCGGCGCAGGAAGCGGCTCGCGCCCTCCACGCCCGCGCCGGACCATTCGAGCTGCTGCTCGGGCGGTGCCGCGAACATCGTGAACAGACGCGCCGTATCCGCGCCGTACTGGTCGATCAGCACCTGCGGATCGACGCCGTTGTTCTTCGACTTCGACATCTTCTCGACGCCGCCCAGCACCACGGGCTGGCCGTCGCCATTGTGCGTCGCGCCGACCGGGCGGCCCTTGTCGTCGTGCGTGACCGTCACATCAGCCGGGTTGTACCAGGTCTTCTTGCCCGATGCGTCTTCGCGGTAGAACGTCTCGTTGAGCACCATGCCCTGCGTGAGCAGGTTCTTCGCCGGCTCGCCGAACTTCACGAGGCCGAGATCGCGCGACACCTTCGCCCAGAAGCGCGAATACAACAGGTGCAGGATCGCGTGCTCGATGCCGCCGATGTACTGGTCCATCGGCATCCAGTGGTCGGTGCGATCGTCGACCATGGTCTTCGCATCCGGCGCCGCGTAGCGGTAGAAGTACCACGACGAGTCGACGAAGGTGTCCATGGTGTCGGTTTCGCGCTTCGCAGCGGCGCCGCACTTCGGGCACTTGCAGTTCAGGAAGGCTTCCGACTTCGCGAGCGGGTTGCCCGTGCCGTCCGGCACGAGGTCTTCGGGCAGCACGACCGGCAGATCCTGCTCGGGCACCGGCACATCGCCGCAGCTCGGGCAATGGATGATGGGGATCGGCGTGCCCCAGTAGCGCTGGCGCGAAATGCCCCAGTCGCGCAGACGCCACGTGACCTGCTTGTCGCCGTAGCCGTGCGCCTTGAGGTCGGCCGCGACTGCGTCCACAGCCTGCTGGTAGTTCAGGCCGTCGAACTTGCCGCTATTGACGCAGACCGCGCGCTCCTTGTCGCCATACCATTCCTGCCAGCCGTCGAGCGAGTAGGTCTCGCCAACCGCTGCGATCACCTGCTTGATCGGCAGGTCGTACTTCTTCGCGAACGCAAAGTCGCGCTCGTCGTGGCCCGGCACACCCATCACCGCGCCTTCGCCATAGCTCATCAGCACGTAGTTGCCGATCCACACCGGCACCTGCTCGTTCGTGATCGGGTGCGTGACCGTGAAGCCCGTGTCGACGCCCTTCTTCTCCATCGTCGCCATATCTGCTTCGGCCACGCCGCCGCGCTTGCATTCGTCGATGAACGGCAGCAGCTCCGGCTTGTCCTGTGCGAGGCGCGTGGCGAGCGGGTGCTCGGCCGCGATCGCGCAGAAGGTCACGCCCATGATGGTGTCGGCGCGCGTGGTGAACACGCGCAGCAGCTTCTTCTCGCCGTCGATCTCATACGGGAAGCCGAAATTCACGCCGAAGCTCTTGCCGATCCAGTTCTGCTGCATGATCTTGACGCGCTCGGGCCAGCCGAGGCCGTCGAGGTCATTGAGCAGTTCATCGGCGTACTGCGTGATGCGCAGGTAGTACATCGGGATTTCGCGCTTTTCCACGAGCGCGCCCGAGCGCCAGCCGCGCCCGTCGATCACCTGCTCGTTGGCGAGCACGGTTTGATCGACCGGGTCCCAGTTCACCGTGCCGGTCTTCTTGTAGGCGATGCCCTTCTCCAGCATCTTCAGGAAGAACCACTGGTTCCACTTGTAGTAGTCGGGCTTGCAGGTGGCGATTTCGCGCGACCAGTCGATCGCGAGGCCCATCGACTGCATCTGGCCCTTCATGTACTCGATGTTCGAGTAAGTCCACTGCGCCGGCGGCACGCCGTTGGCCATCGCGGCATTCTCGGCGGGCATGCCGAACGCGTCCCAGCCCATCGGCATCAACGTGTTGTAGCCGTTCATGCGCAGATAGCGGTACATCACGTCGTTGATCGTGTAGTTCCGCACGTGGCCCATGTGCAGCTTGCCCGACGGATACGGCAGCATCGAGACGCAGTAGAACTTGGGCTTGTCGGCCGTTTCGGCCGTCCGGTAAGCGTCGCTGGCGCGCCATTCGCCTTGCGCGGCGGATTCGACGTCGGAGGGAACGTATTTTTCGAGCATGGTGTGGATGGGGAACGCGGATTCGGGCGGATTCTGCCTGGTTCGGTGCCGGATGCACCGGGCCGGTCGTGCGCGGCGGCCCGAACACAAGCCCGGGCGCGACGCTCGCTGGCTGCGGCCGCTTCAGCAGCCGCTTTTTTACAGGGAAACGGTGATTATACCGTTGAGTTGGTCGCGCTCTGCGCTACCGTTGTT
Organism: Paraburkholderia tagetis; assembly: GCF_022213065.1. Taxonomy (GTDB): domain Bacteria; phylum Pseudomonadota; class Gammaproteobacteria; order Burkholderiales; family Burkholderiaceae; genus Paraburkholderia; species Paraburkholderia tagetis. Next base: position 77,684 of record NZ_JAKLJA010000009.1, on the reverse strand, counting down.
CGACCCACTCAATGCTGGCCGGGCGGCGGCGGCTCGGTCACGAAACCGATGCGCGCAAGCCCCGCCTGCTGCGCGGCACCCATGACCTGGGCGATGACTTCATAGCGCGTCTCGCGCGCGGCGCGCAATTGCAGCTCGGGCTGCTGGGCCTCGGGCGCCTTGCCCGCAGCGGTGAAGCGCGTGCGCAACTCATCGAGCGAGATAGGCTGGGCATTCCAGTAAAGTTTGCCTGCGGCGTCGATGGAGAGCGTGACGGTCTGCGGCGTCTGCTGCACGGGCTCGGCCGCGACCTGCGGCAGATCGAGCCGGATCGCATGCGTGAAGAGCGGCGCGGTGATGATGAAGATGACGAGCAGCACGAGCATGACGTCGATGAGCGGCGTCATGTTGATATCGGCCATTGGCGCCGAATCGCGTTTCTTCTCGAGTCCGCCGAATGCCATGTGCGTCGTTCCTCGCGAGTTGCCGGTCAGTCAGTGCAGTCGATGGGCGGGTCAGTGCGGATCGAATGGATCGAAAGAATCAAAAGGACCCGGCGCGCACGTCTTCGCGCTGCGCGCCTTGCGCACCCTCGCGACGCGGCGCCGTACCCTCGGGCGCACAGGCCCAGGCGTGCAGATCGTGCGCGAAGCCGTCGAGATCGTCGCCGAGCTGGCGTGCAAGGCGCCCGAGCACGTTGTAGGCGAGCACGGCGGGAATCGCCACCACCAGGCCGAACGCCGTCATGATGAGCGCTTCGCCCACCGGCCCGGCCACGTTCTCGATCATCGCCTGGCCGCTCGTCGCGATGCTGCCGAGCGCATGATAGATGCCCCAAACCGTGCCGAGCAGCCCGACGAACGGCGCCGTGCTGCCCACCGAAGCGAGCAGCACCTGCCCGAATTCGAGCCGCCGCTGCGATGCCTGGAGCGCGCCGCGCAACGCCCGCAGCACGCGCTCGCCACGGTCCACGCGCGCGAGCAGCACACCCGGTGTGTCGGCCTCGGCGCATGCGAGCGCCGCCTCGGCGAGCGGCAGGAACACGCGCTCGCGGTCGAGCGCGCGCATCGCGCCCACGCCGTCCGCAAGCGAACGCGCCTGCCAGAACTGCGCAACCGCGCGGGGACCTTGGCGCTTCGCGCGCACGAGCACCCAGCTCTTCACCAGCAGGAAGCACCAGCTCGCGATCGACATGGCCAGCAGCACCCACGCCACAGCGTGGGTGACGGCGTCGCTCGTCTGCAGATAATGGATGACTCCGGTACTCGCTGCCATGGGATCTCGCCTGCCTCCGTGTCGACTGCTGGTGGCGCTGGCGCGCGGTCGGCCCAGCAAATGACGCTCAGCGCAAGCCGAGCACGTCCTGCATATCGTACAGGCCCGTGGCCTTGTCTTGCAGAAAGCGCGCCGCGCGCACGCTGCCCTGCGCGTAGGACAGGCGGTTCGACGACTTGTGCGTGATCTCGATACGCTCGCCGATTCCGGCAAACAGCACGGTATGGTCGCCGACGATATCGCCGCCGCGAATCGCCGAAAAGCCGATCGTCGACGGATCGCGCTCGCCGGTCACGCCGTTGCGGCCGTACACCGCGCAGTCGTCGAGATCGCGCCCGAGCGCGCGCGCCACGGCCTCGCCCATCGCAAGCGCGGTGCCCGAGGGGGCGTCGACCTTATGGCGGTGATGCGCCTCGATGATCTCGATGTCGTAACCGGTCTCGAAAAAGCGCGCCGCATATTCGAGCAGCTTGAGCGTAACGTTCACGCCCACGCTCATATTGGCGGCGAACACGATGCCGACTTTCTGCGCGGCGGCCCCGATCTGTGCCTTTTGCTGGGCGTCGAAGCCCGTCGTGCCGATCACCACCTTCACGCCATGGCGCTGCGCGGCCTCCAGGTGGACGAGCGTGCCTTCGGGGCGCGTGAAGTCGATCAGGCACTCGCTTTTCGCGAAGACCTGCTCGATATCGTCGGTGATCTGCACGCCGGTTTGCATGCCGAGGAACGCACCCGCGTCCTGGCCGAGGGCGGCCGAGCCCTTGTGCTCGAGCGCGCCCGAAAGGGTGACCTCGGGGGAATTCAGGACGGTTTCGATGAGCATGCGGCCCATGCGGCCCGATGCTCCGGCGATTGCGATTTTCATGGCTCTTCCTGCGAACGTGAAACCGGCAGCGCCGCCAGCCAAAAACCGTCGACGACCGAATGGGTGTCAAGCGGCTATCAGGCGACCATCAAGCGGCCATCGGGCGACCGTCAAGCGGACGCGGGACGCTGCCAAAAAGCGCGGCGGCCCGAAGCCGCCGACGAAATGCCCAGCGCATGGCGCCAGGCCCTGTATGTTTTCCCGCGCCGACTCCCCGAGAAGCGAGCCAGGCTCGCGAGCCCGATGTGCGGCGCCGGGATCAGCCGCCCGTGCTCGAGTTCGCCGGCGCCTGGGGCGGCGCGGTGAGCGGCGCATTCTGCGACGGCGGCAGCGGGTTCGATTCGTTGCCGCCAGTGCCCTGCGCGCCGGGAGCCGGACCCACGGGGTTCGACGGCGGCACGCCCTGGATTTGCGGCATCGGCTTGCGCTGCAGCTGAATCTGCGACGGCATCGTGCCCACGCCCTGCGGCAGCGCGGTCGAGGTCGGCGTGCCCGATCGCACCGACGGCGTCAGGCCAGACGGCGTCTGCACGGCTTCCGTGGCGCGGTTCGCGGCCGCGGCGGCTTGCGCGTTCGCGTCGAGCGGCAATTGCGAAGTGGCGGTGCCGAGCTCCGAGGACGGCGTGCGCGCCGTGTCGCCGACGGTCGGGCCCGTGGCGCCTGCGGCCGAAGCCTGCGCGGCGGCAGGTGCCGACGCGCCCGAGGCCGGCGCGGCCGCGACGGCCTTGACCTTCTTGCCCGATTTATCGCCGTCGATTTCGGCGAGCAATTCGAGGTTCGACGGCAGGTCTTCGCCGCCCGACCAGCTCGTCACGCGGTCGCCGTCGAACATCACGACGAAATCACGCTGCTGGACCACGGCGGTCGAGCCGCGCTTGAAATAGAAGACATAGTCCCAGCGGTTTGCGTGGAACATGTCGGTCAGGAGCGGCGTGCCGAGCAATTGCTTGACTTCGGCGCGAGACATGCCTGCGTGCATCTGCGCGGCGGCTTCCTGCGAGACGAAGTTGCCCTGCACGATGGTGATGCGGTATGGCGTGATGCTTTGGGCAACACGCTGCGTCAGGCTGTCGTAAGTGCCGCATCCGGCGAGCGTCGCGAACGCGGCCGCGGCCAGCAGGGTGCACCCCACGCGGCGGCCGCTCAGGCGACGGCCGATCGTTGTGAATTCTGGAATCATTTCCCTCACCGTGCGGGCTTGTCGCGAAGCCGCGCGTATTCTGTGGACGTTCGTTCGAGTTCCGCCGCAACTGCCCGGAACGGCAAAAACCCGTTAACATAAGAACCCAGCATTGTACTCCAGGGACTTATCGTCATGACCAATCCAACCGATCTCAAGAACATCGGCCTCAAGGCGACGCTGCCTCGCCTGAAGATCCTGGAGATTTTTCAGCATAGCGCCGTGCGTCACCTCACCGCCGAAGACGTGTATCGCAACCTGCTGAACGAGGAGCTCGACATCGGCCTCGCCACGGTTTACCGGGTGCTCACGCAGTTCGAGCAGGCAGGTCTGCTCACGCGCAGCAACTTCGAATCCGGCAAGGCCGTGTTCGAGCTCAACGAGGGCAGCCACCACGACCATCTCGTGTGCCTCGATTGCGGCCTCGTCGAGGAATTCTTCGACCCCGAAATCGAAAAACGCCAGCAGTCAATTGCCAACGAACGTGGCTTCAAGCTGCAAGAGCACGCGCTCGCGCTGTACGGCGCCTGTACGAAGGAAAATTGCCCGCACCGCAAGCACTGAGCGAGCAGCGCGCGTGCGCGGGGCGGGGAATCCCCGGCACGCGCGAGCTAAAACGCCACGGCAAACCTGCCGTGGCGTTTTCGTTTTGGGGCATGCCTGGGCGTCGTGCCTGGGCGCCATAATCTGGCACCGCGATTTTGAGAGGCGTGCGCCCCGGCGGGATTCGGCGCGTGCGGCGCCGGGCCTTGTCGCGAGGGCTGCTCAGCAGCCGCGCCGAAGCTCAGGCGAGAGCGACAGCCTCATCGGCGTGCACGAGCCGCCAGGTGCCGTCCAGCGCGAGCTCGTCGCAGTTCGGCTGCTGGCCGCCGCGGTCGACCACGAGAAAGTCGCTCACGCGATCGAACGCGAGCAGCGGATGGTGCCAGACGCCTTTCGCATAATTGACGCCCTGCCCGCTCTCGACCCAGAACGCGCGCAATTGTGTCGGATCGAGTTCGCCCGCCGGCGCGACGACCACGGCGTAGCGCACGTCGCCGAGCGGCACGAACGCCTGGCTGCCGAGCGGATGCCGCTCCATCATCGCGATCTCGATGGGCCAGGCGCGCGGCTGGGCGCGAAATACGCTGACGATGGGCCGGCCACCCGCCTCGCCCACGTCGATCGACGCCAGATCGTGAAAGCGCTCCGTGGTGCCGCCGTTGATCGGGAAATGGTGCGCGCCGTCGAGTTCGATCACGTCGCCGAATGGCGCGAAGGCCTCGCGCGTCAAGGGTTCCAACAGCAGGGTTTTCATGCGAGCTCCTCGCTCAGGCCAGTTCGCCCGACACTCCGGCACGGGATGCCATCGTCGGGGAAGATATTCAATTGCATATGCGAGAGCGCGCCGGACACCGCGGTCACGCTCTCGAAGACAGGCCGCCCGCACGGGCAGGGCGGCGCATTCGGTTCAGAGCGCGTGGGCAGGCTTGCCGCCGAGCGCCGGGGCATCCATCTGTGCATCGGCTTCGTCTTCGCCCGCCGGCGCGTAGAGGTAGCCTTCTTCGAAGTTCAGCACGCGCTTCGCACGCGCCTTGTCGATGTCGCGCTCCCACACCGCGACCACCACGGTGGCGACGCAGTTGCCGATCATGTTCGTGAGTGCGCGGGCGATGCCGACGAACCAGTCCACCGGCAGAATCAGCACGAGGCCGAGCACGGGGATCGCGGGAATCGCGGAGAGCGTCGCGGCAAGAATCACGATCGCCGAGCCGGGAATACCGTGCGCGCCCTTGGACGTGATGAGCGACACGAGCACCACCACGATCAGATCGTGAATCGAAAGCGGCGTATTGGTGGCCTGCGCGATAAAGATCACGGCGAGCGTGAGGTAGATCGAGAAACCGTCGAGGTTGAACGAATAGCCGGTCGGAATCACGAGGCCGACGGTGGAGTCCTTCACGCCCATCCATTCGAGCTTGCGCATGATTTGCGGCAGCACGGCGTCGGACGATGCGGTGCCGAGCACGATCGAAAGCTCTTCACGCAGATAGCGGATCAGCTTGAAGATGTTGAAGCCCGCGAGCCGCATCACGATGCCGAGCACGACCACGACGAACACCGCGCAGCTCGCGTAGAACACGACCACGAGGAAGCCGAGTTGCTTGAGCGAGGCCACGCCATAAGTGCCGGTCGTGAACGCGATCGCACCAAGCACGCCGAGCGGCGCGAGCTTGATGATGAAGCCCATCACGCGGAAGAACACGTGCGAGAGCTCGTCGATGATGGTGTGCACGCGCTGCGCCTTCGGGCCGAGCAGCGAGAGCGCGCTGCCGAACAGCACCGAGAACACGAGGATCTGCAGGATGTCACCCTTCGCGAACGCGTCGAACGCGGTATCGGGAATGATCTTCAGCAGAAAGCCAGCGGTGTCCTTCAGGCTCTTGGCGTGCTCCGTGTAGGTCGCGAGCGAGGCCGCATCGAGCGAATGCAGGTCCACGTTCATGCCGGCGCCCGGACGCGTCGCATACGCGAGCACGGCGCCGATCACGAGCGCGACGGTCGTCATTGCCTCGAAGTAGACCAGCGATTTGAAACCGACGCGGCCCACCTTCTTCAGGTCGCCCGCGTGACCCATGCCGCCCACGACCACGCAGAACACGATCGGTCCGATCACCATCTTGATGAGCTTGAGAAAGCCGTCGCCGAGCGGCCGCAAGGACTGGGCGAAATGGGGAAATACCGCACCAACTACGATGCCCAGTACGAGGGCAATCACTACACGGCCAAATAGCGAATTGAAGAACTTCCTCACGACTGTCTCCTTGGGGGGGCGATCAACTGTTCCGACTGGTCTGACCAGATCTGTTATGGCGAATAGTAGAAAGCCGATATAGTGGAGTCAAGGAAGTTGAGCGCGGTGTTTACCCTTGCGTGGTCAGACCAGCTAGCAGACCAGCCCAACCATCGCGCGCCGCGCCAGAAGGTTTTGATGCGGCGCACCATGCAGGTGCGCTGGGTAAGACTACAATGCAGGTCAGACCACGCGAGTGCTCCACGTCATCCGATGAAGAACGTTCCGCATACCGTTACCGACGCCGCCGTTGCCACGATCCGCGCACGGATCGAAGGCGGCCTGTACCCGGTCGGCAGTCTCCTGCCCGCCCAGCGGCAACTCTCCGAGGAGTTGGCGATCAGCCGCGCGTCGCTGCGCGAAGCGCTTTCGACGCTCGAAGCGCTCGGCATGCTGTCGATCCGCGCGGGCAAGGGTGTCTACGTGACGAATGCGCAAGCCACGAGTGCTCACCCATGGCGCTTTGCCGATCAGTCGTCGCTGCCCGACACCTACCAGATGCGCTACGCGCTCGAAGGCTTCGCCGCACGCATGGCGGCGCTCGCGATCGGCGACGCCGACATCGCCTGGCTCGAGCACAACACCGGGATGCTGCATGAGGCGCTCGCCTGCGAGGAGCTCGACGAAGCCGCGCAACTGGACTTCGAATTCCACATGCGCATCGTGAGTCTCGCGGGCAATTCGGCGATCGAGTCGATCCTGCGCAGCAGCGCCGACATCATGAAGGAGAGCCAGCGCATGCCGTTCTACCGGCGCGAGCTCGTGCTCTCCACGCATCGCGAGCACAGCCTGATCGTTGCGGCGCTCAAGGCGCGTGACAGCGCGGCTGCGGGCGCAGCCATCGAAGCGCATATCGCCAATGCGGCCCAGCGCGCGGGCGTCTACTTCCCGAGGCCACCCTCGCCTGCATCGCCCGCCAGCGCGCCCGCCCCGGCGCCTGCCATCGACGCCGGAAAATAAGGTCGAAAAAAAACCGCCCCGAATGACTTCGGAGCGGTTTTTTTCGTGGCACGCGCCGGACCTTAAGGCCCGGCGGCGGCACAAGCGGGCTTACTTCGCGTTCGCGAAAGCAACCGCCGTATCCAGCATGCGGTTCGAGAAGCCCCACTCGTTGTCGTACCAGCTCGACACCTTCACGAGACGGCCCGAGACCTTCGTGAGCGTGGCGTCGAACGTCGACGATGCCGGGTTGTGGTTGAAGTCGACCGAAACCAGCGGTGCTTCGTTGTAGCCGAGGATGCCCTTGAGCGCGCCTTCCGAAGCTTCCTTCATGATCGCGTTGACTTCTTCGACCGTCGTGTCGCGCTTGGCGATGAACGACAGGTCGACGATCGACACGTTGATCGTCGGGACGCGGATTGCGTAGCCGTCGAGCTTGCCGTTCAGTTCCGGCAGCACGAGGCCAACGGCCGAAGCGGCGCCCGTCTTCGTCGGGATCTGGCTTTGCGTGGCCGAGCGCGCGCGGCGCAGGTCTTCGTGGTACACGTCGGTCAGAACCTGGTCGTTCGTGTACGCGTGGATCGTCGTCATCAGGCCGGTTTCGAGGCCGATCTTGTCGTTCAGCGGCTTGACGAGCGGTGCCAGGCAGTTGGTCGTGCACGATGCGTTCGAGATGACCGTGTGCTCGGCCTTCAGCACGTTGTGGTTCACGCCGTAGACGATCGTTGCGTCGACGTCCTTACCGCCCGGCGCCGAGATGATCACCTTCTTCGCGCCGCCCTTCAGGTGCGCGCTGGCCTTTTCCTTGGTCGTGAAAAAGCCCGTGCACTCCATCACGACGTCGACGCCCAGCTCGCCCCACGGCAGCTCGGCCGGGTTGCGGTTGGCCAGCACGCGGATACGGTCGCCGTTCACGACGAGGTAATCGCCGTCCACCGACACGTCGCCGGGGAACTTGCCGTGTGCCGTGTCGTATTGCGTCAGATGCGCGTTGGTCTTCGCGTCACCCAGGTCGTTGATCGCTACGATCTGGATGTCGTGCTTCTTGCCGTTCTCGTAGAACGCGCGAAGCGTGTTACGGCCAATACGGCCGTAGCCGTTAATAGCGACGCGAATGGTCATGGTTTATCTCCTGAGGGCTGAAAAATCCTGATACCGATGCTGCTGGCGCGGCCCGCCTCGCTGGGGCGGCGCGACGGGGCGCGCACAACGAATTCAAAAACGAATTCAAAAACAACGGGCCCGCGCAAGGCGGGCCCGAGAGCGAAGCTTAGTTGTCGAGCGCAGCCTTGGCCGTGGCAACGACCTTCTCGACCGTGAAGCCGAAGTGCTTGAACAGCACGCCTGCCGGGGCCGATTCGCCGAACGTGTCGATACCGACCACGCCGCCTTCGAGGCCCACGTACTTGCGCCAGTAGTCGGTCACGCCGGCTTCGATCGCCACGCGGCGCACGCCCTTGGGCAGCACGCGCTCGCGGTATTCGGCGTCCTGCTTGTCGAACACGTTCGTGGACGGCATGGACACCACGCGGGCGCCGATGCCTTCGCGCTGCAGCGCTTCGACGGCCTTCATCGCCAGTTCGACTTCCGAGCCCGTGGCGATCAGGATGATCTTGCGGCTGGGGATATCGTCGTTCCAGTCCTTGAGAACGTAGCCGCCCTTCGCGATGTTGGCGATCTGGGCATCCGTGCGCTCGTTGAACGCGAGGTTCTGGCGGCTGAACACCAGCGACGACGGGCCGTGATGCGCAATCGACTCGGTCCAGGCCACTGCGGTTTCGACGGTGTCGGCCGGGCGCCAGAGCGTCATGTTCGGGATCAGGCGCAGGCTCGCGACCTGCTCGATCGACTGGTGCGTCGGGCCGTCTTCGCCAAGGCCGATCGAATCGTGCGTGAACACGAAGATCGACGGGCACTTCATCAGCGCGGCCACGCGCAGCGCGTTGCGGCTGTAGTCGGAGAACGTCAGGAAGGTGCCGCCGAACGCCTTGTAGCCGCCGTGCAGGTTAATACCGTTGAGCGCCGCGCTCATGCCGAACTCGCGCACGCCGTAATTGATGTGGTTGCCCCACTGGATGCCGGTCTCGCCTTCCTTGGCCGCGCGCACGGCCTTCGAGGCCTTCCAGTTGGTGAGGTTCGAGCCGGTCAGGTCGGCCGAGCCGCCGAGCAGTTCGGGCAGTGCGGCTGCGAGGCCTTCGATGGCCTGCTGCGAAGCCTTGCGCGTCGCGACGGTTTCCTTGCGCGAATCCGCGCCGGCGACGATCTGGGCAGCCTGCTGCGCCCACTCGGCGGGCAGCTTGCCAGCCATGCGGCGCTCGAACTCGGCGGCTTCGGCCGGGTACTTGGTCTGGTATGCGGCGAACTGCTCGTTCCACGCGGCTTCGAGCTGCGCGCCGGCAGCCTTGGCGTCCCAGTCTGCGTAGACTTCCTGCGGCAGCGTGAACGGCTCCCACTTCCAGCCGGCTGCTTCGCGCCACTTGGCGATTTCTTCGCCGCCGAGCGCCGCGCCGTGCACGTCGTGGCCGCCCTGCTTGGTGGGCGCGCCCTTGCCGATGATGGTCTTGCAGCAGATCAGCGTGGGCTTGTCCGACGCTTTGGCCTTCTGGATGGCCGCGTCGACGGCGTCCACGTCGTGGCCGTCCACGTGCGGGATCACGTTCCAGCCGTAGGCCTGGAAGCGCTCCGGCGTGTTGTCGTGGAACCAGTTGACCACGTCGCCGTCGATCGAGATGCCGTTGTCGTCGTAGAGCGCGATCAGCTTGTTCAGCTTGAGCGTGCCGGCAAGCGAGCAGGCTTCGTGCGAGATGCCTTCCATCAGGCAGCCGTCGCCGAGGAACACGTAGGTGTGGTGATCGACGATCTTCGCGTCGACCTTGTTGAACTCGGCGGCGAGCAGCGCCTCAGCCAGCGCCATGCCGACCGCGTTCGCCAGACCTTGGCCGAGCGGCCCCGTGGTGGTCTCGACGCCCGGCGTGATGCCGTACTCGGGGTGGCCCGGCGTCTTCGAGTGCATCTGACGGAAGTTCTTCAGCTCCGCCATCGGCAGGTCGTAGCCGGTCAGGTGCAGCAACGAGTACAGCAGCATCGAACCGTGGCCGTTCGACAGCACGAAACGGTCGCGATCGCTCCAGTGCGGATTGGTCGGGTTGTGGCGCAGATGGCGCGACCACAGCGCGACGGCGATCTCGGCCATGCCCATGGGCATGCCCGGGTGGCCGGAATTCGCTTGCTGAACGGCGTCCATGGACAGCGCGCGAATCGCGTTGGCCATTAATTGAGTGGTAGCGGGGGAGGACGAGGTCGTCATGTCGAGTCCGGGGAACGAGTACAAAAAGCGGCTTGGGGCGGCTGTGTTCAACAGCAGGCGCGCAGCAGCGTTGGTTCCGGAAGCTCGGCAAAAACGTTCGCTACGGCGCGCGATGCGGCGCCAGGAAGACGCAAACGGCCAGAGCAAACGGAGAGGGCTGCAAAGGGCGATATTCTAACAGATCGTGGGGACTTTCCCTGGCTGTAGGATTTGCCCGAGGCCACGGCTGGTCTGGAATTCGAAGTAGATCCGCCCCCAACACTGCCTGAGCGCATCCGGTGCGCGGCTGCGCAGCATGGGAGTCGCGCTGATGGGCGCTGCCAGGCGGCGGTAGCTCGGCCGCATGTCCGTATATTTACCTCAACTTGGTCCGATTTATCTGCCTTGACCTTGCCGCGCCCCTTTCGTCTCACCGCCGATGCCCTGTACGGTTTTCCCGACACCTGCGCACGCGTTAGCCAACTGAGCGGAGCACGGTTGTATGGTGCGCGCCTGCATGCGGCACGTCTGACGGCGCCTCAGTCCTCCCGCGATAAACTAGGCCAATTCCTACAGTTTTAGGAAGCGCAACGTTGGAGAATCGCTGAGTTCGTTACATTCTTTTGCGTGCCAGCCGACTCAGACAGCCTCCAGCAACTCCGCCTCGCCCTAAACCCGAACCGGGAGAATCCGATGACCCCACCCCGCCCCGCCGGCGTGCCGTGGCTGACGCCGTATCTGACGGTGCGCGACGCGCGTGCCGCAATCGAGTTTTTCCGGGCGGCTTTCGGCTTTGCGGTACGGGATTGCGTGGAGGACGACGGTGCGGTGATGCATGTGGAAATGACCTATCGCGATCAGTTGATCGTGATGTTCGCGCCGGAGGGCGCATTCGGTTCGACGGCGCGCACGCCGAAGAGCACGGATGCTATCGCCCCCCAATCCTTTTACCTTTACGTCGACGATGTCGACGCGGTGTATGCGCGAGCGCTGGACGCTGGCGCGAAATCGTTGAGCGAGCCGCAGGACCAATTCTGGGGTGACCGTTTTGCTCAGGTCGAAGACCTCGACGGCTACCGCTGGGCGCTTGCTCGCCATCTGTCATGAAGCAATGAGAACTTGTCTTATGCCCCGTTTTTTCGTCGGAAACTCTTTACAGTCCGGCGACGTCTTCACTCTCCCGGACGAAGTGACGCGCCACGTTCAGGTGCTGCGGTTGCAGCCCGGCGACACGATCGTGCTATTCAACGGCATGGGCGGTGAATTCAGCGCTGAAATTATCGCCATGGAGCGTCGCGACACGCAGGTGCGCGTCGGCCCGTTCCGCGACATCGAGACCGAGCCGCCGTACCGGCTCACGCTCGCGCAAGGCATTGCCGGCAGCGACAAGATGGACTGGCTGATCGAAAAAGCGGTCGAACTGGGCGCGACGAACTTCGTGCCGCTCACGACCTCGCGCAGCGTCGTGCGCCTCGTGGGCGAGCGCGCGGTACGCCGCCAGTTTCATTGGCAGCGCATCGTCCAGGCGTCGTGCGAGCAATGCGGGCGCAACCGCATGCCCGAAGTCAGCGCCACGCGCGAGATCGGCACGTGGCTCGGTTCATTGCCCAAAACGCCTGGTGAAGGCGAATTGCGCGTGCTCCTTTCGCCGCGCGCGAATGTCTCGTTTGCAACCCTGCCGCACACCCCGCCGCAAGGCGAGATCACCGTGCTAGTGGGCCCGGAAGGCGGCTTTTCGTCACCGGAAGAAGCAGCGGCGCTCGATCACGGCTTCATCGCCGTGGGGCTCGGGCCGCGCATCCTGCGCACCGAAACGGCGGGCATCGCCGTACTCGCCGCACTGGCCGCGCGCTGGGGCGGCTGGTAAAGGGCCGGCCAAGGCAGGCAACGCCAGGCAGGTAAAAATGACAAGGCCCGCCGCATGTCATCATGCGGCGGGCCTGTGTATTTTTGTCGCAAGAATGCGACGGCAATCAAACAGCAAAAATAGCAAACGACGGGCAAGCGATAGCGCCCTCAAGGCGCCGCATATCGCTCAGGCGAACGAATAAAAGACGCGGAACGGCACCTTGCGCTCGCCCCAGTACTCCGAAGCTTCGCGGAACACGTCGAGCAGCGTCTCGCGCCCGTCCTTGTCGAACTTCTGCGCGATCGGCAGGCCATCCAGCACGACCACGAAACCCGGTTGTTCACCGGCCTTTTGCACCAGATCGGTCAGGCAGTCGTACAAACCATCGTAGTTCTTGCCGAAATGCTTCGGAAAGAGAAACGATGTGGCAATGGTTTCGAGCACTTCCTGCTTGGTCTGAGCGTTGGCGCAATACGCGTAGAGGAAATGCTGTTGCAGCCGCTGCGCCTCGTCGGCGAGATCCTGCACGCGAAACGCGCGGATCGACTGGACGATATTCGGCCTGACGGTCGAAAACAGGCTCATGGCCTCCTCGTTCAATGAATTCGCTTCGCTCCTGCGCGCGGCATCGCGCTGCTGGTCGTCGTGATGCATCTGCATGACGCGCTGGAACAGGTTGCCCTCGCCGGACGCGAACAGATCGCTCGCGACCTGCGGGTCGTGCGCGTAAGTGTTATCGCTCATGCTGCTTTTCCCGGTGTCATTCAACAATTCGCTTAAAACTGGCGTAGTGGTCGTCGGTGTAATAACAGTTATCCGTGCGTCGGAGCGGACCGCCGCAGACGATGCGCCGCGCGCCACGGTTGTGCGCACGGGGCGTCGGGACAGTGTATTCGTGGTAGTAGCCGCGCCGCTGTCGCGGCAACTGCCGCTCGTAGTTGCCGAACACGACGCCGTCCTTCTCGAACGGATAAGGCCCGCCTTCAGCAACCAGACTGAGCGTGTTGACCGCTTCGCGCGGCAACTCGCCCACGCTCACCGTGCCAACCGATGCTCCAGCGTCGTCCGGCGCCTGAGTACGCGCTGCGGCGCCTTGCGAGCACACCAGCGCCATCGCCAGAAAAACGCCTGACGCCGCCGATGCAAAACGCCGGAGATGCCGAATCCGGCTTGAACGCTTTTCAGAATACCCACTAAAACAATGGCTTGCACGGGCCGACCCGGCCAATGCGCCGCCACCTTTCGTGGTCGTATCATCAGGCAGTCCTATACGTACCATGCACGTACCATCCCCGGATTTCCGCCTCTCGGATCACGCGTTCGACGACCATGAAAGACGTAAGGGTATCGCTAATGGTCCCTGGAAGCAATCACGCACCCGCGAGGGCACACCGGGCTTGACCGCGCACAAGCGTCAAACCGGTAAATTTTACAACCGTGGAAATGGTGCCATACGACACCAGACATCAACCTGAAACGCGGGTCCAAGACCGGCGGCGAGCGGCGCGCCGCCGGTACGAAGCCATCTGTGCGAAATATCAGACCGCAGGGGATGCGGCCTGATGCGAGCTTGCCCGAAAAACTAACGCGCCGCGTTCACATCCGCGACCAGCAGTGCAGCCATGTTGACAATCCGGCGCACGGTGGCCGAAGCGGTCAGCACATGCACCGGCTTGGCCGCGCCGAGCAGCATCGGGCCGATGGCAATGTTGTTGCCCGCCGCCGTCTTCAGCAGGTTGTACGAGATGTTCGCAGCGTCGATGTTTGGCATGACGAGCAGATTCGCGTCGCCTTCCAGCGTCGACTCCGGCAGGATCTCGCGGCGCAGGTTCGCGTCGAGTGCGACGTCGCCGTGCATCTCGCCGTCCACCTGGAGGTCCGGCGCGCGCTCCTTGAGGATCTCCAGCAGATCGCGCATCTTCTGCGCCGAAGGCGCGAGGCTCGAACCGAAGTTCGAATGCGAGCACAGCGCGACCTTCGGCTCGATGCCAAAGCGCCGCACCTCCTCGGCCGCCATGATCGTGATCTCGGCAAGCTGCTCGGGCGTCGGGTCGACGTTCACGTGCGTGTCGACCACGAAGATCTGGCGGTTCGGCAACACGAGCGCGTTCATCGCTCCGTAGACATTGCAGCCCGCCTTCTTGCCGATCACCTGGTCGATGAAATGCAGATGGCGGTGCGTCGTGCTGACGGTGCCGCAAATCATGCCGTCGGCCTCGCCCTTCTCCACGAGCATCGAGCCGATCAGCGTCGTGCGGCGGCGCATTTCGAGCTTCGCCATTTGCTGCGTGATGCCCTTGCGCGCCATCAGCTTCGCGTAGCTCTGCCAAAACTCGCGGTAGCGTTCGTCGTGGTCGGTGTTGACGACCGTGTAGTCCTGACCCGCGACAAGACGCAGGCCGTAGCGCGCCATGCGCTGCTCGATCACTGCCGGGCGGCCGATCAGGATGGGCTTCGCGAGTTTTTCGTCGACCACGATCTGCACCGCGCGCAGGATGCGCTCCTCTTCGCCCTCGGCGAACACGATGCGCTTCTTCTCCGGCTCGGCGGCGCGCGCGAGCTGGAAGATCGGCTTCATGGTCGTGCCGCTGTGATAGACGAACTGCTGCAGGTGCTGCATGTAGGCATCCATGTCCTCGATCGGACGCGTCGCGACCCCTGAATCCATCGCCGCTTTGGCGACGGCCGGCGCGATCTTCACGATCAGGCGCGGATCGAAGGGCTTCGGAATCAGGTATTCCGGCCCGAATTGCAGATCCTGGATGCCGTAGGCGGTAGCCACGACGTCGCTCTGCTCCTGACGCGCCAGTTCCGCGATCGCATTCACGGCGGCGATTTCCATCTCGCGCGTGATGGTGGTCGCGCCCACGTCGAGCGCGCCGCGGAAGATGAACGGGAAGCACAGGACGTTGTTCACCTGGTTCGGGTAGTCCGTGCGGCCCGTCGCGAGCACGGCGTCCGGACGCACTTCGAGCGCGAGTTCCGGCAGGATTTCCGGCGTGGGATTCGCGAGCGCGAGGATGAGCGGGTTGCCGGCCATCTGCTTGACCATTTCCGGCTTGAGGACGCCGCCTGCGGAAAGGCCGAGAAAAATGTCGGCGCCTTCGATTACTTCGGCGAGCGTGCGCGCTTCGGTTTCGCGTGCGAAGCGCTCCTTGACCGGGTCCATCAGCTCGGTACGGCCCTTGTAGACCACGCCCGCGAGGTCGGTCACATAGATGTTCTCGAGCGGCAGGCCAAGGTCGACCAGCAGGTCGAGACACGCCAGCGCCGCCGCGCCCGCGCCCGAGGCCACGAGCTTCACCTTCTTGATGTCCTTGCCCACGACCTTCAGACCGTTGGTGAACGCCGCCGCCACCACGATAGCCGTGCCATGCTGGTCGTCGTGGAAGACCGGGATCTTCATGCGCTTGCGCGCTTCACGTTCGACGATGAAGCATTCCGGCGCCTTGATGTCTTCCAGATTGATGCCGCCGAACGTGGGCTCGAGCGCGGCGATCACGTCCACGAGCTTGTGTGGGTCCGTCTCGTTCAGCTCGATGTCGAACACGTCGATGCCCGCGAACTTCTTGAACAGCACCGCCTTGCCTTCCATGACCGGCTTCGACGCGAGCGGCCCGATGTTGCCGAGGCCCAGCACGGCCGTACCGTTCGACACGACGCCCACGAGATTGCTGCGCGCCGTGAAGCGCGCGGCGTTCAGCGGATTCTCGACGATCGCTTCGCACGCGAACGCAACGCCCGGCGAGTACGCGAGCGAGAGGTCGCGCTGGTTGATCATTTGCTTGGTCGGCGCAATCGCGATCTTTCCCGGCACAGGAAATTCGTGATAGTCGAGGGCGGCTTCGCGAAGCTTGTTCGTGGCGGAATTCGACATGGCAGGCAGGACGTGAGTGCAGACTAGAATGGCAAGATCTGGATCGATCGCATTGTAGCGCCAATCCACAACAGCATTCTTTACAGATGGAGCGCATCTGCCGCGACCGGAACGAGGGAAACGCCCCGCCGGCGGGGCTCGCGCCAGACCATCCGAGCCATTTGCCATAGACCTTTCGTCATGCTTTCCGAGTTCTCCCTGATCGACCGTTATTTCGCGCGACGCGCACGCACCAACACGCGCCGCGCCGCGCTGGGCATCGGCGACGATTGCGCGCTGATCGCGCCCGCAGCCGGCGAGATGCTGGCCGTTTCGACGGACATGCTCGTGGAGGGCCGTCACTTCCTTTCCGACGTCGATCCTCACGCGCTCGGCCACAAGGCGCTCGCCGTGAATCTCTCCGATCTCGCCGCGATGGGCGCGGCGCCGCTCGGCTTTACGCTCGCGTTCGCACTGCCCAAGCCGCGCGAGGACTGGCTCGAAGCGTTCAGCCGCGGGCTTTTCGAGCTGGCCGACCGGTATGGCTGCGAGCTGATTGGCGGGGATACCACCGCCGGGCCGCTCAATCTATGCATCACGGTGTTCGGCTCCGTGCGCCAGGACGCCGCGCTTCGGCGCGATGCGGCGCAGCCCGGCGACGACATCTGGGTGTCGGGTACGCCCGGCAACGCGCGTGCCGGTCTGGGCGTGCTGCGCGGCGATTGGCCGCAAGCGCGGATCGATGGCGCCGACGCCACGCATTTTCGCCGCGCGCTCGAATACCCCGAGCCGCGCGTTGCGCTCGGCCTCGCGCTCGCCGGCATCGCACGCGCGGCGCTGGACGTCTCCGACGGCCTTGCCGGCGACCTGCGGCACATCCTCGAGCGTTCGCATGTGAATGCCGAGATCGACGTGGACGCGCTGCCGCTCTCGGACGCGCTCGCGCGCCTGCCGCGCGCGCTACAGCTGCAATGTGCGCTCGCCGGCGGCGACGACTACGAACTCTGCTTCACGGCGGCGCAAGCGCAGCGCGGGGCCGTCGAGGCAGCGGCGCAACAGGCGGGCGTGCGCGTGACGCGCATCGGTACAATAACTTCTCCTGAGACGGCCGCCTCCCCCGCATCGGCCGGGACCGCCGATGCGGTCGATGCGCAAACAAGGCGCACCACGCAGGCGTGGCCCGCGATCGCGTGGCGCGACGCGTCCGGTGCGCCGCTCAATCTGACGTTGCAAGGCTTCGATCATTTCCATGCAGACTGACCCCACGCCCTCGCCCGCCGACAAACTCGCGACGGCCGGCCAGCCCGTTTCCGGCTCGCCCGGTACAAACGGTACAAACGGTGCGAACGGCGCCACAAGCCCCAACGCCGCGAACACCGCCAGCACGGGACCGCGCCGCGCCGACGCGCCGTTCATGCTCACGCATCCGCTGCATATCATCT
Source organism: Paraburkholderia tagetis (assembly GCF_022213065.1). Taxonomy (GTDB): domain Bacteria; phylum Pseudomonadota; class Gammaproteobacteria; order Burkholderiales; family Burkholderiaceae; genus Paraburkholderia; species Paraburkholderia tagetis. Next base: position 60,180 of record NZ_JAKLJA010000009.1, on the reverse strand, counting down.
CGCTCGGCTTCGGCGCCGGACTTTCGCGGCTCGCGCCGGGCACGGCCGGCACCCTGTTCGCATGGGCATCCTTCGAGGTGCTCAACCGCTACTTCACGGTGCTTGACTGGGGCCTCTTGATCGTCGTGGGTTTTCTTGCCGGCATCGGCATCACCGGCTTCACCGCGAAGACGCTGCGTACCGAAGACCCTTCGGCCATCGTCTGGGATGAGATTGTCGCGTTCTGGCTCGTGCTGCTGATGATCACGCCCATCGGCTTCATGGGCAAACTCTGGGCGTTCGTCGTATTCCGTCTCTTCGACACGGTCAAGCCGCCGCCCATCCGCTATTTCGAGCGCTGCTTCAAGGGCGGCTTCGGCATCATGCTCGACGACCTCGTTGCCGCGTTCTTCACGCTGCTCGTGGTCGCGCTCTGGCGCATGTCGGTCTGAGCGCCACGCACGCCTCACACGCCGCCACCGCTCCCCAAAAGAACACAAGCGAACACAAACCGCCACACCGCCACGGACACTTCTTCATGTCTACCGATTCCGTCGTTCACCAACTCGCCATCCGCGCCGGCAACAAGCTGCGTGACGCCCGGATCATGCTGGCCACCGCCGAGTCCTGCACCGGCGGCATGGTCGCCACCGCCATCACCGACATTTCCGGCAGCAGCGGCTGGTTCGAACGCGGCTTCGTCACGTATTCGAATCAGGCGAAGACGGAGATGATCGGCGTGCCGGCCGAGCTCATCGAAAAGCACGGCGCCGTGAGCGAGCCAGTCGCGCGCGCGATGGCCGAAGGCGCGCTGCGCAACAGCCGGGCACAAGTTTCGCTCGCCATCACAGGCGTCGCCGGCCCGGGTGGCGGCACGCCGGAAAAACCGGTCGGCATGGTGTCGTTCGGCTGGAGCAACCGGTTGCACACGAGCGTCGAAACGCTGGTCTTCAAAGGCGACCGCGAACAGATCCGCGTGCAGGCTGCAACCCATGCGCTGCGAGGGCTGCTGGCGCTGATCGACGAAAAGGAACGCTGAAGCCGTCCGGCCTCCTCGAACGCCCAACGCCCGGAGATGACCGACCCTACGCCAAACCTGACAGCGTCGTGCGATCGACAAGGACAAGGAGGCCCGCACCCATGACCATCGAGAATTCAACCGCCCCGGCCAGCGTCCGGAATGCCGGCAGCGCCGTCGACGAACTGATCCGCCGCTTCGGGCTCGAACCCCATCCGGAAGGCGGCTACTACAGCGAAACCTACCGTTCGGACAAGCTGGTCCGCCGCGACGGCACACCGGCCGACGAAGGCCTGCGCGCGGCCTCGACCGCGATCTACTTCCTCCTCGCGAACGGCGCCTATTCGGCCTGGCACCGCATCCGGTCCGACGAGCTGTGGCACTTCTACGCGGGCTCGCCCGTCGAGATTCATTCGATCGACGAGCGCGGCGTCCTCTCCACGCGCAAGCTCGGCCACGCGCTCGATCATCCGGGCACGGTATTTCAGGCGGTGGTGCCCGCAGGACACTGGTTCGCGGCGCGCTGCTGCGACCCGTCCACGTATGCGCTCGTGGGCTGCACGGTTGCGCCGGGGTTCGAGTTCAGCGAGTTCGAGATTGCGGATGTGAATGCGCTCGTCGACAAATACCCGCTGCATCGCGGGATCCTCGAGCTATTCGGCAAGCCGGCTGGGATAGCGGGAATAGCGGCCGCAAGAAAGGATTGAGCTGCGTTCGGGAACGCGAGTGCTTTTTTGAAGCGCCCGTGCGGGCGCCGTGCACAAAAAAGAAGCGGCGCACCCATGGATGCGCCGCAAAAGCCCTGCCAAATGCGGATGGTCACACCGACCATCCGCGACACGCTCCCTACAGCGTGTTCCGTTGGAGCGTCGCCTGATGACTGGCGACGATCGCCATTCGTCGACCGGGAACGAGACATTTGCCTGGCTGGTCTGCGCGCCCGGCGCTGCGAGCCAGGGCAATCACGCGTTGGCCCCTACAGAAGCAGGCCAATAGCGCGTGCCGGAACTCCGATGAACAAGCGGAGGAAATCACGAATCTCTCCTACAGCTCGCCCACAACGGCTCAGATCTTACTGAGGGAGCGTCGGGTATCGAATGGGACTTTTCTTAATTACTTCAAATACACGAGGATCTTTCTTAGTTTCGGGAAGCGCGAATACAGACTCCAAGGCGGGCCGGTGCCCTGCGCACCGGCCTGCCGGCATCAGCGATACGCGTTGATCCTGTCGCGCGTTTCCTCAGCAGCCCTTGCAGCCGCCTGCGCGTAATCCTCGCCTTTGCTCGCGTAGATAATCGCGCGCGACGAGTTGATGAGCATGCCCGTGCCGTTGGCGGTGCGGCCCGCCTTCACCGTGGCTTCGACATCGCCGCCTTGCGCACCGATGCCCGGAATCAGGAGCGGCATGTCGCCGACGAGCGCACGCACCGTCTCGATTTCCTTCGGAAACGTCGCGCCCACCACGAGGCCGAGCTCGCCGCTCGCGTTCCACTTTTGCGCAGCGAGTGAGGCCACGATCTGGTAAAGCGGCTTGCCATCGACGGTGAGGAACTGCAGGTCGGAGCCGCCGGGGTTCGAGGTGCGGCACAACACGATCACGCCCTTGCCCTCATGCGCGAGCCACGGCTCGATCGAATCGAAGCCCATATAGGGATTGACCGTCACGGCGTCGGCCTTGAAGCGCTCGAACGCCTCGCGCGCGTACTGCTCGGCGGTGCTGCCGATGTCGCCGCGCTTGGCGTCCAGGATCACGGGCAGGCCCGGATGCTTCTCGTGGATATGTGCGATCAGCGCTTCGAGCTGGTCTTCGGCGCGGTGCGCGGCGAAGTACGCGATCTGCGGCTTGAACGAGCACGCGTAGGGCGCCGTGGCGTCGACGATGTCACGGCAGAACTCGAAGATCGCATCGCTGCGGCCCGCCAGCGCGGCCGGGAATTTCGTGGGCTCGGGGTCGAGGCCGACGCACAGCAGCGAGCCAGTGCGCTGCCAGGCGGCACCGAGGGTCTGAGTAAAGGAAGTCATGGTGAAGACTCGCGGTGAGCTGGTGTAGGGAAAACGGCGCGTATTTTACCCGGCTTGGCTGCCGGCGCCCCGCACTCGCGTCGCACAGCCCTCCGCGGCAAACCTCAGCCCGCCGCGCGCCGCCCGCGCCCTCCCTTCGCGCCTCGCGCCCCGGCCCGCCCGCGCGCGCCTTGACGGTGCGGGCTTGCCGTCTCGCGCATGTCCATACGCTCGACGGTGAAGCTGAATGTGCGCACGAGCCGCTCGCCGTGGCCGAGCACGGTCATGCCGTGCGCCCCGCCGCCGCCTTCGAGATTGACCGCGTTGATCGGATGATCGACGGGCTCGAAGCAAAAGAAGTGCTCGCCAGGCGGCGTGTAGAGCACGTAATAGTCGGTGTTCGCGCAGATCGAGAGCGAGAGCCGGCGGCGCTCCCAGACCACGGCCGCCCGCCCGCTCCAGCCGCTGAAGGCGTGATTCACCAACTGTTCTGGCAGCGGATACGCCACGCCGAACTGCCATGCGGGCGGCGCAGGCACGTGACGCACTGGCAGCCAGTCGGCGCCCGAAAGCCACAGGCCACTTGCGGGCGCGGAAAGCTCGGTGCTCGCGTCGCGCGCGAGAAACGGATGAACACCCAGGCCGAACGGCAGTGCCTCGCGCCCCATATTCTCCACTTCGAGTGTCATCGCCAGCGTTGCGCCATCGAGCGCATAGGTAAGCACGGCGCGATAGGCGTAAGGCTCGCCGCCGCTGCGGTCGAGCACGAGGCGCACGCGCTCGCGGTCGGCCTCCGCGACAGTCCAGTGCGCAAGCCACCCATCACCGTGGATCGGCAGTGGCTCGCTCGCGCGATTGCGCGGCACTTCGACCTGCCGTCCATCGAAATGAAAACGCCCCGCGCCGATACGGTTCGAATACGGCAGCAGCGGGTAGCACGCCAGATCGTTCGGATCCATGCGTGCGCTCACGCGCTCGCAGCGCCGGAACACCGGCTCGAGCGCGCCTTCGCTGCGCCAGTCGAAACGCGTGATGCCGCCGCCTAGTTGGGGCGCGACGTCGAGTCTCAGATACGCATTCGCCAGCGTCACGCAAGTCACGTCGCTCGTGCCAGTCGCGCCAATCGCCACCGCCGAAGTGCTCGGGCCCGGCAGGACAGGGGGAGTAGCGGCTTCGAGGCGCGCGCGGCGCGTAGCGGCGGGCGAGGTGGTGGACGATGCGGCGGACGAGGCGGTGGACGAGGCGGTGGACGAGGCGGTGTATGAGGTGGAAGAGGTTGATGACGCGCCAGGTGGCACGCTTGCGCTGCTGGCGCCTGAGGTCATGGTGGAACGGGCAGGTCGACGCACAGCGGAATTCGCAACGCTCATGAGATGTGCTCCTCGAGAGGCATGTTCGATCACCGCCGCAAAAGGCGGCTCACCGGTGGCCTGGCGGCACCGTGCCAGTTCGTGCACGGGCCCACGGCCGCTTCTTGTATTCGCCCTTCTCCTTCTTGTCGTACCGGCCGCCCAGGCAATCACTGGCAAGCCGACTGCACACTACCGATCGACTGCATCTGTTGCCGAACTACAACGACTACCCATGCTCAAGCGATGCGCGGTGCGCGCCATAGCGTGCACCTCGCGCCGGCGGCCACGCGAGCAGACCGCCTTGCAAAATGAATCGAATACCTTTCAAGCAACGCCTGATTAACCGCTTCAAGCGCGCCGACGCCCCTGAAACAGCGGCTCCGCAAGGCCCACGCGGCTGATTCGGACTGCGAACACGCCGCCTGCGTGCGGCTCGCGCTCGAGCATCGCCTCGTCCATTTCCGCACGCGCGCTCGTGACGTAGAGCGTGTCCAGCAGCGCTCCGCCGAGCGTAACGCAGCTTGGCTGCGCTGTGGGAATCTTTACGCGCCCGGTTTCCAGGCCGTCGGCGCCGTAGCGCACCACGCGCTCGCCGCCCCATTGCGCGTTCCACAGGCCGCCTTCGGCATCGACGGTCGAGCCGTCCGGCACGCCGGTCTCGTCGGTCAGCACAGCGAAAGTGCGCTGGTTTGCAATCGTTCCGTCCGCGCCGTAATCGCACGCGCGTATCTCGCGCGTGGGCGAATCGCAGTAGTACATCGTCGATCCATCCGGGCTGAAGGCGATGCTGTTCGAGATCGCCGGTGCAGGCAGCGGCAGGCGTTCGAGCGTGAGGTCGTGATTCAAACGGTAGAACCCGCCGATCGCCTGCATCGGCTCGGCTTCGTACTTCGTGCCGAACACGAAGCGGCCCTGGCGATCGCAGCGCCCGTCATTGAGGCGCGTGGGCACGCCGGGCTCGACCTCGACGATGGTATCTATCGCGCCCGTTTCCAGGTCGAAGAATGCAAGCCGCGATTCGAGACCGAGCAGCAGCGTGCGCTCGTCCTCGCAAAGTGCGAAGCACGCCAGTCGTTCAGGCATGTCCCACGTGACATGCTTTTCGCCGGATGCGTTAGCGTCATAGCACGCCAGACGCTTGCCTTCGATGTCGGTCCAGTAGAGGCGGCCACTACGCGTGCACCACGTCGCGCCCTCGCCCAGCTCGCATTTCGCGTGCACCAGCAACTCGGCCACGGCTTCGTTCGATGCGCCTTCGCTTTTCTTTTCGTTATCGCTTTCGTGATCCGTCGCGCTCATGCCCAGCCTCCGTCCACCACGATGTCCTGCGCCGTGATCATGCGGCTGTCGTCGGCCGCGAGAAAGAGCGCCATGCGCGCGAGGTCCTCGGGCAGCAGTTCGGCGTCGATGCACTGCCCGCGCCTGATCGCCTCGCGCCCTTCGTCGGTGAGCCACAGGCGCCGTTGCTTCTCGGTCATCACCCAGCCCGGCACGAGCGAATTCACGCGAATGCCATATCGGCCAAGGTCCTTCGCGAGCCCGCGCGTGAGGCCCTGCACCGCCGATTTGCTCATCGTGTAGACGGGCAAATCGGCCTGCTTGAGCATCCAGCTGATCGAGCCCAGATTGATGATCGAGCCCGCATGCGCGGACTTCATGTCCTCGGCCACGGCCTGCGCCGCGAAGAGCTGATGCCGCAAGTTCACGGCAACCCCTGCGTCGAACGACTCGGGCGTGACTTCGGCCAGCGTGTGCCGGCGGTCGTTGGCGGCATTGTTCACGAGCACCTCGATGGGTCCGAGCGCCGCTTTGACGTCGGCGACGGCGGCGCGCAGCGCGGCGATATCGGTGAGGTCGCAAGCCAGAAAAAGCGGCTTGTGGCGCGAGTCGCCAAGCTCGTCGGCCAGCGCCTGACCTGCGCTCGCGTCGATATCGAAGAACGCCACGCGCGCGCCCTGCGCGGTGAAGTGCTCGACGAACGACGCTCCGATGCCGGTCGCGCCGCCCGTTATCAACACCACGCGCCCAGCGAGGCTCGGGTAGCACGCATAGCTTTCGTGCGCATGGCGCGCTTTCGCGTCCGCGGGTGCGTTGACTGATGCGCTGGTTGGTGCGCTGGTTGGTGCGTCCGTTGAGGCGTTGGCGGAAGACGTCATCGTATTGGGTTCCTGATTAATCGATCGGTCGCCGGCTTCAATCGCGCGCGCCGCGATTCTTCAACTGGTCGAGCAACACCGCCGCGAGCAGGATCGCGCCGCGCACGAGGTACTGGTAAAACGCGTCGATATTGAGCAGATTCATCACGTTCTCGACCGTGCCCATGATGAGCACGCCGATCACCACACCCGAGATCGTTGCGCGTCCGCCCAGCAGCGATACGCCACCCAGCACGCACGCGGAAATCACATTCAGCTCGAAGCCTTCTGCCGCATTCGGCTGGCCCGACGTGATACGCGACGCAAGGATCACGCCCGCAAGCGCCGTTACCGCGCCCTGGATCAAGAAGATCCATACGCGCGTGCGCTCGACCTTGATGCCCGCGAGCCGCGAGGCTTCCGGATTGCCGCCGATGGCGAGCGTGTTGCGTCCGTACACGGTCTGGTTGAGCATCACGCCGAACACGATGAAGCACACGAGCGTGATCCAGATCGGCAATTGCACGCCGAACAAAGACGCCGTGCCCATCGCGATGAAGGTATCCGACGACACGCCCACGGCCTGGCCATGCGAGACGATAAAGCCCAGGCCGCGCACGATCTCCATGGTGGCGAGCGTGGTGATCAGCGCGTTGATGCGCAGATACGCGATCACCGCGCCGTTCACGAAGCCAATCGCGGCGCCCGCGGCCACGGCGGCAACGATGGCGATAAAGGTGTTGTTCGTGGCATTGAGCACCATCGCGCAGAGCACGCCCGCGAACGCGACGGTCGAGCCCACGGAAAGGTCGAAGTCGCGCGAGGCGAGACAGAACATCATCGTGCAGGCCACCATGCCGATCTGCGAGATCGACAGCGCGAGGCCGAGCATGTTCTCGATCGAGAAGAAATGATCGACGCTCAGCGACATCGTGATGAACATGATCGCGAAGATCACGATCAGGCTGTACTCGGTGATCTGCTGCCACCACTTCTGCTTGTCGCTGGTCTTGGGAATCAGCGCGTCGGCGGCGCTTTGCGCCACGCTCTTCGCTGCATCGGCGGCTTCCGCCGCCAGGTTCTCTCTGGCTTGCATTTCAGTCACTCCTCCCGGTCCATTCATGCCGCTCTCGCCTGCGCGCCTTGCGGCAGCGCGAGATCCAGCACCGCGTGTTCGCTCGCCGCGCTGCGCGGCAACGCTCCGGAAATGCGGCCTTCGCGCATGACCACGATGCGGTCCGATACGCCAAGCACCTCCGGCAATTCCGATGACACCATCACGATCGCGCAGCCGCGCGCGGCGAGCTGGTAGATCACGTTATAGATTTCGTGCTTCGCGCCGACGTCGATGCCGCGCGTGGGCTCGTCGAGAATCACCACCTTCAGGTCGGGTTCCGCGAGCCAGCGCGAAAGAATGGCCTTCTGCTGGTTGCCGCCCGAGAGAAAGCGGATCTTCTGGCGACGGCTCGGCGTCTTGATCTTCAGGAGCTTGATGAAGCGGTCGGCCGTTTCGGCTTCCTTCTTGCGATCGAGAAATATGCCCGCGCGCAGGAAGTGGCGGCGGCAACTGATGTTGATATTCTCAGATACCGTTGCCATCGCAACGATGCCTTGCTCCTTGCGATCTTCCGGACACAGCACGATGCCCTGACGAATCGCGTCGCTCGCGCTCTTCACGCGGATCGGCTTGCCGTCGAGTTCGATCTCGCCCGCGCGCCGCCGGTGCGTCCCGTAGATCAGCTGCATGAGCTCGCTGCGGCCCGCGCCCACGAGCCCGAAAAAGCCGACGATCTCGCCCGCCTTGACTTCGAAGCTGGCCGCCTCGTTGAGCGGATGCCCTTCGATGCCGCGCACCGCGAAGCGCACGTTGCCATGCTCGCGCGGCGAGTAGTTGTAGATATCGCTGATCTCGCGCCCCACCATTTCGGCCACGAGCGTCGTGCGCTTGACCTCTTCGAGCTTCTCGTGCGAGGCAATCTTGCGGCCATCGCGAAAGATCGTGCAGGCGTTGCAGAGTTCGTAAATCTCGTCCATGCGGTGCGAGATGTAGATGAGCGCACGATTGTCGGTGCGCAACTCGCGCACGAGCTTGAAGAGCACTTCCGTCTCGCGGTGCGAGAGCGAGCTCGTGGGCTCGTCGAGCGCGATCACGCGCGCATTGCGCAGCAGCGCCTTGCAGATTTCCACCATCTGGCGCTGCGCAATGGAAAGCTTGCGCAGCTTCGCGGCGGGATCGAGATCCACGCCCATCGCGGCGAGGCGCTCGCGCACGAACTTGCGCGCCTCGCCACGCCTCACCCAGCCGAGCGCGTTGGGCAGCGCGCCCAGCAGCAGATTCTCCGCGACCGTGAGGTCGGGCACGTATTGCAGTTCCTGGTGAATCACGGCGATGCCCGCGCCAATCGACGCCGCCGCATCGGCGAAGCGCATCTCGTTGCCGTCCATCAGAATGCGGCCCGAATCGGGCTGATACTCGCCGCCGAGAATCTTCAACAGCGTGGACTTGCCCGCACCGTTCTCGCCCATCAAGCCATGCACTTCGCCCGCGTGCACGTCGAACGACACGCCGTCGAGCGCGCGCACGCCGGGAAACACCTTGCCGATATTGTCAAAACGCAGTGTCGCTGACACTTCGGTTTCCTCTCGATCAATTCACTGCGGATTCGCCGCGCGCGGCCGGTGCGCGCTTCGTTCACTTTGCTCGCGCACCGGCCGCCTTGCAGCGGGAAGCCCGTCAAACCCCTTCCTTCACGCGATGACACCATCCGGTGACACGCGGTGACTCCGCGCCCTTACTTCGAAGCGAGACCCATCTGCTCGCGCACCTGGCCCACGTTGTCGCGCGTCGCCAGCATGCCGGTCGTGAGCGTGAGCATCGGCGGGGTCTTGCCCTGTGTGATCCACGCGTACATGAGCTCCGAGGTCTCTTCGCCGTGGCGCTTCGGGCTGATGATGACCGTGCCGTAGAAGCCCGTGCGCTCCGGCTTCTTGAACTCGTTGAGCGCCGAGTCCGAGCCGCCGATGCCGATGCCGATCATGTTGTCGGCCTTGAAGCCGCGGCCTTCCGCGGCGCGCACCGCACCCAGCACGGCTTCGTCGTTCAGGCCGTACGCCACCCAGTGCTTGAACTGCGGGTTCTTGGTGAGCGCGATGTTGGCGGCGTTGAAGGCGTTTTCCGTGTCGGTCTTCGCCTGCGGCGCGGCAATGATGTTGGCCTTCGGGAAGCCCGCGGCCACGAGCGCGTCGGTCGCGCCCGTCGTGCGGTCGTGCGCGGTCGGCAACTGCTCGTAGGTCACATCGATAGCGCCCACGTCCTTCATGTCCCAGCCACGCTTCTTGATCTCGGCGGCGATGCCGTCGCCCACCTGCTTGCCGATGTTGTAAGCGGAGATGCCCATGTGCGGCACGGCTTCGATCGGCTTGCCCGCGCCGTCGACGAGGCGGTCGTCCACGGTCATCATCTTGAGCTTGTCGGCCTTGGCCTTGGCGACGATGCCCGGCCCGAGCTTCACGTCGGGCGTGCAGATGATGAAGCCCTGGGCCTTTTGCGCCGCGAGGTTGTCGATCGCGCTCATGACCTTCTCGCCCGAAGGCGCGCCGATCTTCACGAGCGTGAAGCCGTCTTTCTTGGCAGCCGTCTCGGCGAACTTCCATTCGTCCTGGAACCACGGCTCTTCGGGCTGCTTCACGAGAAAGCCGATCTTGACCGGTTCGGCGGCCTGCGCAACGGGCGCCTGTGCAAGCACGGCGGTCGTCGCGGCGGCCAACAGCGTGAGGAAAATCCTGCGTTGCATGGTGTCAGTCTCCTGTCTTCTTCAGTCACGGGAAGGTGGCGGCCGCCTTTTTTCTTCATCCGCCCGCGCGCGGCCAGCGCTGCGGCGAAAGTGCTGCGTGTTCTTGCCTTCGTGCTGCTCGGTGCTGCTGCTCGGTGCTGCTGTCGTTGCCGTTATCAGTACTACCAGGCTTGCTTCACTCGTGGTGCAGCGCCGTGCGCCCGCCATCGATCGTGATGCAGCTCGCGTTGATGAACGGCGCCTCGTCCGAGGCGAGGAACACAGCCGTCATCGCCACTTCCTCCGGCCGGCCGATGCGCTTCATCGGCGGCAATTCGAGCGTCGCGCGGCGCGCCGCCTCGCGGTCGGGCTGCGCGTTCCACCAGTCGTGCGTGAGCTGCGTCTCGATGTAGCCCGGCGCGATCGCGTTTACGCGCACGTTCCTCGGCGCATATTCGATGCCGAGCGCGCGCGTGAGGCCAATCACGCCGTGCTTGGCGACCGGGTACGGAAAGCAGCCCGGAATGATCTGGAACGCGTGCGTCGAGGCGATATTCACGATGCTGCCCGCGCGGCGCTCGACCATACCCGGCAGCACGGCGCGGCAACCGTTCCAGACGCCGTCCAGATCGACGGCGAAGCAGCGGCGCCAGTCTTCGTCGGTCATGGTGAGCGGATCGGCGAACACGTTGATGCCGGCGTTGTTCACGAGCACGTCGACGGGGCCGAACGCTCGCTCGGCCTCCGCCACGGCCGCTTGCACCGACGCGGCTTGCGTGACGTCGGTGGGGATGGCGAGCGTGCGTGCGCCTGGCTGGGTCTGCGCGATTTCGCGCGCCGTCGCCTCGGCCGCCGCGCCGTCGAGTTCGGCGATCACAACCGCCGCACCCTCGGTCGCGAACGCACGCGCGATCGCGGCACCAATGCCGCGTCCCGCGCCGGTCACGAGCGCGACCTTGCCCGCCAGCCGGTTCATGCCTTCGCTCCTTGCGCACTTTGCGTTGCGCTCCATCCCGCGATGAACGCGAGCGCGTTCGCGCGCGTTGCCGCCACGTCCTGGCCCGGCTTGTAGAGCGCGGAGCCGAGGCCGAAGCCGCTCGCGCCCGCCGCGAGTTGCGGCCCCATGTTGTCCGGCTTCACGCCGCCCACGGGCAGAAGCGGCACGACGCCGGGAATCACCGCGCGCCACGCCTTCGTCACCTCCGGGCCCAGTTGCTCGGCGGGAAACATCTTGAGCGCGTCGGCGCCGCATTTGAGCGCGGCGAACGCTTCAGTCGGCGTCGCCACGCCCGGCACGCACGCGAGGCCTTGCAGTTTGGCCGCGAGAATCACGTCGGTGTCCGCGTGCGGCATCACGATCAACTCGCCGCCCGCGGCCTTCACGTCGCGCACGCGCTCGGTCGTGAGCACCGTGCCCGCGCCGACCATGACGTCGGCGGGCATCGCCGCGCGTAGCGCCGCGATGCTCTCGAGCGGCGACGGCGAATTGAGCGGCACTTCGATGACCCTGAAGCCCGCCTCGTAGAGCGCGCGGCCATGATCGGCAGCCTCGGCGGGCTTGATGCCGCGCACGATTGCGATCATCCGGCACGCGCCGAATGCCGCCATGAAGCCCGCGTGAGGCGTGTATGGAGCGGGCAAATTCAATTCGGGTTCCATCGTGCTAGTCCTGTGGTTTGCGTTCTGCGCGTCATGCACACCTGGCGCGTTCCGCGCCGCTCTGTCGCTCAAGCCGATCGGGCCGTTCAGCCGCTCAGACCGTTTGGTCCGTCCTGTCCGATGCGACGACGAGGCCCGCGCGCACCGCGATGCGCCACAGCCCGCGCTCGGTCGCCCGATGCACAATCTGCGCACCGCCGCAGCCAAACTGCGCGAGCGCGAGCCGATAGCGCTCGCACAGCGCATCGGCGCCGATCAGCCGCGGCGCGCATGCGGCCAGCTCCACGTCGCGGCGCGCGAGCACTGCTTCGAGCCCCGCCAGCTCGTGACCGATCAGGAGGCCCGATAGATAGTCGGGCTGCTCGTCGGCGGCCAGTTGATCGGTGAGGCCGAGCGTGCGCGTGCTGAACGCCGTCGCCAGCACGCCCGCACAACCGTGTTCGCGCGCCACCGTCACGCCGCGCACGAACGCCGCCGTATCGGGCGCGACGGGCCGCTTCATCGTGCGGCCGAGGATCGTGTGTGCGGTGAGCACCGCGTAGACCTCGCCCGTCATGAAGGTGTAGAAGCGCGCAATGCGTGCCCCCTCCACCATCACCCATTTCGCGTGCGTGCCAGGCAGGCCGATCAGCGCCGGCTGTGTCGCTGCCTGTGTCGCTGTCTGTGTCGCTGTCTGTGTCCCTACCTGCGCCGCCGGTTGACTCACTGGCGCCGCATCCGCGCCACCCTGCGCGCCGAGCGCTCCAAAGATCTGCGTTTCCTCGCCGCGCATCACGTTGGGCAACGCGCCCGGCTCCAGCACGCCCGGCACCACGGCCATCTCCACGCCACTGGCGGCGCGCACCTTGACGATGCCGGCCACGAGCGCGTCCTCGCCCGCGGGCGTTTCCACATATGGCGCCTGCACCCAGCCCTGCGCACTGCCGACCATGCCCGCCGCGAGCACCGGCAGCACGCCCGCCTGTGCGAGCCACACGCCGCAGGCCTCGTCGAATGCGGCATCGAAGCCGCCCTCTTCGGCCGGCACCGGCAGATTCATGATCCCTGCCGTCGAGATGCGCGTGTCGAGCACCTCGCCCGCCGCATCGAAGAGATACGCGCGCAACGAAGTCGTGCCCCAGTCGAGCGCGATAAGCACGGCCTGCTTCGCGCGGGCGGCGTCCTGCTTGCCCGGTTCCCCGTGAGCTGCTGTCGTGCGCGCGGTCATCGGCGGATCCTGCGCGTTGTGGGCTGCGGCACACGCCAGCCGAGTTCCTGCGAAATCGCGCGCGCCTCGCGCTGCACGACCGGAATCAACTCGTCCATGCGTTCGAGCGGCATATAGGGAATCGTGCTCGCCACCGAAAGCGCCGCCACGATCGCCCCCGACGCGTCGCGCACCGGCGCGGCCACGCAGCGGATCGAAATTTCGTTTTCCTCAAGATCGAACGTGTAACCGCCTGCCGAGTACGTGGCCATGCGCTTGAGGAAGGTGTCGGGATCGAGATTGTGATCGGGGCGAAAGCTCACGCCCGCGAGCGCGCGACGCGACGCCTCGAACAAATCGCGCCAGGACTGCGGCGTGAGGTCGAGCATCATCGCCTTGCCGATGCCCGTGGACGCGAGCGGCATGCGATGCCCCACGCGCGAGCGCATTTCAAGGCCGCGCTGGCCGGGAATCTTGTCGATGTAGAGCACGTCGTCGCCGTCGCGCACGCCCAGGTGGATCGTGTCGAGCGTCGCCTCGGCGAGCGCTTCGAGGTGCGTGCGCGCCACGGCCGTGAGCGGCATCTGCTCGAGCGCGATCGTGCCGAGCTCGATGAGCTTGGGTCCTAGCAGATAGCCGCCCTGCACCTGGCGCAGGTAACGCGCCTGCACGAGGCTCGAAACGAGCCGGTGCGTGGTGCTGCGCGTCGTGCCGAGCACGGCGCCGAACGAGCGCAGATCGCGCACACCGGCAGCAGCGGCTTCGAGAATGGCGAGGCCGCGCAAGAGCGTCTGCGTGCCGGCTTGTGCCGAGCCGTCGAGCAGCGCGCCCGGCAAGCCGACGATTTCGTCAGCGCCGGCGCGCGATTTGGCTTGCGGCTGCGCGCGGCCAGTGGCCGCCCCCGCCGGAGCGGCTGCGGCGGATTGAGCGGCTGACGTGTCTTCGGCGCTCGCGAAGCGCTCGGCCAAATTCGGGGACATCGCTTTATTCATGGCGAGGTCGATCAGAAAGACGGGGATAAACGCACGGCGTCGAACGACAGCCTGCGGGCCATGTGCGCAAAGCAAGGGCGCGCTTTCGCGCGTGACGGCGGACGGCACGAGGCCGCGCACTTCGCGGGCTGGAACATGGCTGACGTCTCCGATTTGCCCGCTGGAACGCTTGTCTTGCGCGGCCGCGGGCTTTTGTCTGGATTGAGCCGACTTGCACTCGGTACGCGCTTGTCTGGAGCGCGTGGCGCGTCATGTCGGATGGTTCGGATTGTAGGTCGATCTTTCCGCGATCTCCAATATGTGATTGGGTCGCTCAAATATTGGGAATTTCACTTGGCCGGATGGCCAACGGGGCTGCGAAGTGCGTTGGCGCTTGATGCAATCGGGGGCGCAAACACCCGTTCATTCGGAGACTTGAGCCATGTCATTCCTGGCTTTCGCTGGGCGGCTTACCCTCCGGAGGACATATAAAATTTTGTATAACATCAGCGATGTAAAGCCAGTGGCCGTTCACGTGCTGCACTGCTTCAAGAAGAAAACGGAAAAGACGGCGTTCACCGACCTTTCCCTCGCCAGGCAGCGTTATCGCGCTGCCATCAAACAGGAGCACGAACCGTGAAGACTCAGCAGTTCGACAGCGTTTGGGACGCCATCGAAGACACGCCCGAAGCCGCGCAAAACATGACGCTGCGCAGCGATCTGATGATCGCACTCGAGGAATACATCAAGCGCAACACGATGAGCCAGGCGCAGGCGGCCCAGCTTTTTGGCGTGACGCAGCCGCGCGTGTCAGATCTCGTGCGCGGCAAGATCGAGTTGTTCTCGCTCGACTCGCTCATCAACATGGCCGTGGCCGCCGGCATGAAGATCGAGTTGCGTATCACGCAAGGCACGCCGCGCGGTGGCGGCGCGAATAACAAAACAGCCGCCAGATAACCCGGCAGCCGTTTCTTCCCCTTTTGTGCAGCGCTCTCGCGCCACGCCAACCAGCCCTTACTTCCCGGCCGGCGCCTTATACGCGACGCAATCGACCTCGACCTTGCAGTCCACCACCATGCTCGACTGTACGCAGGCGCGTGCCGGCGGATGCTCGCCGAAGTATTCGCGGAACACCTTGTTGAACGACTGGAAGTCACGCGCGTCGTCGAGCCAGACGCCGCAGCGCACCACGTGCTCCGCGCCATAGCCGGCTTCCTTGAGGATGGCGAACAAATTCTGAATGGCCTTGTGCGATTGCTCGACGATGCCGCCGTTGATCACCTCGCCGCCTTCCATCGGCGTCTGGCCCGAGACGTACAGCCAGCCGTCGGCTTCCACCGCGCGCGCGAACGGCAGATGTTGTCCGCCCTGGCCCTTGCCGCCTTCCGCTCCAATTCGTTTCATCGTTTGCTCCTTTGAGTTCGTGCGGTGCATGCGGCTTCGCGACTGACGCCGGATGCCGCGCACGCCTGGTGGTCGAAATTCTGTTTGCGTAAAAAACCCAGTACGCGTTGCTTAGAACACCTGCGCATCGCGCGTACCTCGCGCGACGAAGTGTCCCGCGCTGTCGCCCGTCGGCTGGCCGTCGCGGTACGAAAGCACACCGTTCACCCACACCGCGTCGATGCCTTCGGCCACTTGCTGCGGCTTCTCGAAGGTCGCGGCGTCGCGCACCTTCGCGGGATCGAACAGCACGAGGTCGGCGTGCCAACCCACATGCACCTCGCCGCGCTGAGTGAGGCCAAAGCGCCGCGCCGATAAACCCGTCATCTTGCGCACTGCCTCTTCGAGCGGCAGCAGCGCCACGTCGCGCGCGTAATGCCCCAGCACGCGCGGAAACGCGCCCCACAGGCGCGGATGCGGCAGCGGGTCGTTCGGCAGGCCGTCCGAGCCCACCATCGTCATCGGATGCGAGAGGATGCGGCGCACATCGTCCTCGGACATGTTGTGATAGACCGCGCCCGCCGGCTGCAGGCGCTTGCCGGCCTCCTGCTGCGAGACGCCCCATTCGGCCGCGATGTCCTTGATGAGCTTGCCCGCCTGCTCGGGATGCGGCGTCGACCACGTGATCGTGATGTCGATGTCGCCCGTCACCTGCTTGAGGTCGAGCGTGGACGAGCTGCGGCTGTATGGATAGCAGTCGCAACCCACCGGCTGATACTTGCGCGCGCCTTCGAGCGACGCGAGCACTTCCGTGCTGCGCCCCCAGTTCGACGGGCCCGCACACTTCAGGTGCGAAATGACGACCGGTACGCGTGCATGCTTGCCGATGTGATACGCCTCCTCCATAGCCTCGAGGATGGCGTCGAACTCGGTGCGCATATGCGTCGTGTAGAGCGCGCCGGCGACGGCGAGCGGTTCGGCGAGCGAGGCGACTTCCTCGGTCGATGCCGCAAAGGCGTTGCCATAGGCGAGCCCGGTGGAGAGCCCAAGCGCGCCATGGGCGAGCGCCTCTTCGAGTTGCGCACGCATCGCTGCGATCTCGTCGCCGGTGGCGGCGCGCTTGAGATCGTCCATGTGGTTGTTGCGCAGCGCCGTATGGCCGATCAGCGCACCCACGTTCACCGCCGGCTTCGCGCCGTTCACGGCGTCCACGTAGGCGGCGAACGTCGGATACTGGAACGCGTCGCGCTCGCCGAGCAGGTTCATCGGATCGGGGGGCTCACCCTTGAGCGACACCGGCGAAGCGCTGATCCCGCAATTGCCGACGATCACCGTGGTCACGCCCTGACTGATCTTCGGCAACATCTGCGGCGAGCGGATCACATGCGTGTCGTCGTGCGTGTGGACGTCGATAAAGCCCGGCGCGAGCGCACGCCCATTGGCCTCGATCACGTCCTCCGCGAGCCAGTTCGACAGATTGCCGATGGCGACGATGCGGCCATCGCGCAGCGCGACATCGCGCTCGACGCTCGGCGCGCCCGTGCCGTCGTAGAGCGTTGCGCCGACGATCAGGGTATCTGCAGCTTCCGGATGCGAATGCATGGCTTGAGTCTCCTGTCGATACCGCGCTTAAGCGGTTCTGTTCAAAGTTATCGATACGGGGTGCGTGCTTCAGACCTTACCCCGTTCCCATGCAAAGCGATCAATCGCCGAGCGGCTGGCGCTGGCCGCCGCGCCCGGCCGTGCCGCGATGCGCGTCGAGCGTGAGCTTCATGCGGCGCAGCAATTCGCGGCTCGCTTCGGGCTGCGTGAGCGCCAGTTCCGTCACGAGCACATCGAGCGCCATCATCATCGCGTATCGCGACGACGAAGGTTTGTAAATGAAATCGGTCTCGCTCGCGACGAGCGGCACGAGCCAGTCGGCGAGCGCCGCGAGCGGCGACGCCGGCGCGGTAAGCGCAATCAGCTTCGCGCCGTAATCGCGCGCGATGCGGCACGCGTCGAGCAACTCGGGCACGCGCCCTGTTACCGAAAGCGCGACGACCACGCAATCGGGCGAGAGCGTGCTCGCGACCATGCGTTGCAGCAGACTGTCCTGATACGACGCAACGGGGCGACCGAGGCGCACGAGGCGAAAGCGCATTTCGTCGGCGAGCGCGCTGGAGCCGCCGCCCATGCCGAACACATAGATCATGCGCGCCTGGGCCAGCGCGGCAGCGGCCTCGGCAAACGGCGCCTGGCGCAGTAACTCGTGATTGCGCGCGAGCGCGGCATGGATTTCTTCGTAGACGCGCGTGGCGAGCACGTCCTCGGAAGGCGCCGAAGACGTTGCCGAAGACGAAGCCGGCGCATCACCGGCACGACGCTTCCGAAGGCCAGCCTTGCCCGCGTCCCGGCTGCCGCCGTCTTCCTGGGCGGCGCGCAAAAACCGCTCGCCCACGGCAGCGGCCTGGGCGAGCCGCAGCTTGAGTTCGCGCACGTCGTGGCAGCCCACCGCCTTCGCGAAGCGCGTGACGGAGGCGATGCTCACGCCCGCGCGCTGCGCCAGTTCGCCGATGCTGGCGCGGGCGGCAGCGGCGAGGTCGTCGAGAATCAGAGCGGCGACGTCGCGCTCGGCCGGACGCAGATCCGGCACGCATTGCGCAATGCGGGCGACGATATCGAAACGTCCTGGTTCGGCGGCTGAGTTCATGAGGGGCGTGCGAGGCTCAGAGCAGTAAGTGGCCACATGCGTGGACAAATAAACGGGCAGACCGACGGGCAGATAAACAGGCTGCGAGAGTCTGTTAATAAATAACATTTCCCGTACAGATGGTACTTTGTGTACTATCTCCAAGTCAACGCCGAACCTGCAATGCGTGCGCGGTTTCCTTGCAGGCAGGCGCAATGGAGAGTAGATGGAGCGAACGGAAATGAAAGTTACAAACTATCAGAGCGCAACGATCGACCCGAACAGCAAGGGCCTCGGCAACCTGCCGGGCGCGAGCGTCCCGCTGGGAGACGCGGCGCGCCTCGAGTGGAATCTGCTCGCCGAAGACGTGAGCCTGCCGGCGGCCGTGCTGTACGCCGAGCGCGTCGAACACAACCTCAAATGGATGCAGGACTTCGTCACGCGCTACGGTGTGAAGCTCGCGCCGCACGGCAAGACCACGATGGCGCCGCAGCTCTTTCGCCGCCAGATCGAAACCGGCGCGTGGGGCATCACGCTCGCCACCGCGCACCAGACGCGCGCCGCGTATCGCGGCGGCATCTCGCGCGTGTTGATGGCAAACCAGCTCGTGGGCCGCCACAACATGGCGATCATCGCAGAACTGCTGAGCGACCCCGACTTCGAGTTTTTGTGTCTCGTCGACTCGGTGGAGGGCGTCGAGCAACTGGGCGAATTCTTCCGCGCCTCAAAGCGCACGCTGGAGGTGCTGCTCGAACTGGGCGTGCCGCGCGGGCGCACTGGCGTGCGCGATTCGGACACGCGTCGCGCCGTGCTCGACGCGATCGCGCGCTATCCGGACTCGCTCAAGCTCGCGGGCGTGGAAATCTATGAGGGCATCCTCAAGGAAGAAAGCGAAGTGCGCACCTTCCTGCGCGACGCCCTCAACGTGACCGAGGAACTGGCCGCGGCGGGCCGCTTCTCGCGCTCGCCCGCGCTGCTCTCGGGCGCGGGATCGGCGTGGTACGACGTGGTGGCCGAGGAATTCTCGAAGGCCGCGCAGGCCGGCACGATCGACGTCGTGCTGCGCCCCGGCTGCTATCTCACGCACGACGTGGGCGTCTATAAGCAGGCGCAGTCGCAAATCCTCACACGCAATCCGGTCGCGCGCGAGATGGGCGTGGCGCTCCTGCCGGCGCTACAGTTGTGGGCCTATGTGCAGTCGATTCCGGAGCCGGGCCGCGCGATCGTCGGCTTCGGCAAGCGCGACGCCGCGTTCGATGCGGGCTTTCCCGAGCCGACGCGCCACTATCGCCCTTCGCGTGACAGTGGCAGCATGCCGCGCGAAATCGCCGCAAACGAGGGCTGGGCAGTCTTCCAGATGATGGATCAGCACGCCTATCTGCAGATTCCAGCTGGCGCGGATCTCAAGGTCGGCGACATGATCGGCTTCGATATTTCGCACCCCTGCCTCACGTTCGACAAGTGGCGCCAGGTGCTGATGGTCGACGGACAGTATCGCGTGACGGAAGTGATCGAAACGTTCTTCTGATCGTTCTGTTCGCTTTGCAGTTTGCTTCGCAGTTCGTTTTGCAGTTTGCTTGGTAGTCCGCTTCGCAGCTCGATCCAGGGCGGATGCACGGCGGCCAGGCTCTCGCAGTCTGGCCGCGTTTTATTCGCGTCCTTCCTTCGCTTCTATGCTGGCGGCTGCATCGGCTTGCGCCACCGCCACGCCGATGCGCTCCTCCATCATCCGCAATGCGCTCGACAGCGCCATGAGCGCATCGTCGGGCAGCGACATCGTCTGGTTCAGGAACGCATTGCGCCGCGGCATGCCCGCCTCGACAGCGTCGTGCCCCGCCTGCGTGAGCTGGACATTGGTAATGCGGTTGTCGCGCGCGTCGGCGCTGCGCGCGATCCAGCCCAGCGCCTCCAGCGGCTTCAGTTGCCGCGTGAGCGCGCCCGGATCCACGCGCAGACGCTCGACGAGTCGCTTCTGCGACGACTCGCCATTCTGCTCATGCAACGCGATCAAAATGCGCCAGCGCGGCAACGGATGCCCCACCTGCGCCTCGAACGCCGACATGAACGTGCGATAAGTCCGTCCGAACTGCTGGACAATGGCGACGCGGTCCTGTGTTTCCATACTGTGTTCCTGCCTGTCTTCCTGTCTCTGGCAGCGTGGCCTTGCGTGCCTCACCGTCTTTTTCCGCCTGCCGTGCCGATTGTCCCTGGCGTGCCCACCGTGCCTGTCGTATCGATCAGACCGCCAGCCGCGCGAATCCCAAGGCGCGGCGCGTGCTCAATCGGCGTGAATCACGGGCTCGACCTTGCGTTGCAGCTTGACGGGCGGCACGCGCCGCGTCTGCCAGATCGACACGACCGCGACCGCCGCGGCCACCGCGATGCCCAGATGAATCGCGCCCACCAGCGCCTCGCGCGCGGCTTCGAGCAGCGGCGCGCCATTGTGCCCGGCCTTCGCGAGTTCGCCAACGAGCACATGCTGCGCGTCGCGGTTGATGAGAATCTGCGGGTCAGCGAGTTGGGCGAACCAGTGCGTTGCGTGATCGGCGTCCAGCGCCTTTTGCACGCCGCTCGTGTAAAGCTGCGTGACCATCGTGCCCGTGAGCGCCGTGCCGAACATCCCGCCGATCATGCGCAGCGACTGCAGCAGCGCCGTAGCGATACCCAGATGCTCGCGGCCCGCGGTCTGCTGCGCGAACACGGTGAGGTTCGGCATCACGAAGCCAAGCCCGATGCCGCCCACGATCATGAGCGCCATCAGCAGCGAGCGCGGCGCGTTGTGTGTGGCGAGCGCGACCCCGAAGCACGCGAACGCCAGCATCGAAAAGCCGATGTAGAGCATCCGGTTCGGGTTGCGGATGCGTGAAACGATGCGCCCGTTCGCGATGCTGCCGATCGTGATGAACACCACGAGCGGCGTGATGACCATGCCCGCCTCGTTCGGCGTCATGCCGAAGCCGCCCTGGAACAGCAGCGGCGCGTAGAACAGCAGCGAGAACATTGTGAAGCCGCCCAGCACCGCCAGCGTGAAGAGCGCGTTGAGGCTCGCGTTGCGAAACATGTCGACGGGCAGAATCGCCTGCGGGCAGCGCCGCTCCCAGTGCCACAGCGCCCAGCCCGACGCTGCCGCCAGCGCGAGCAGGCCGAGCGAGAAAAACGTCACGCCGTGCTGCGACAGTCGCTCGACGAACAGTTGCAGGCTGCCGAGCGCCACGGCAATGAGCAGCGCGCCGGGCCAGTCGAGCCGCATGCGCTCCTTGTGCGCGACATGACGCAGGTGCGGCAGATAGCGCCAGACGAAGAACAGCGAAAGCAGCCCGACCGGCAGATTCACGTAAAACACCGAACGCCAGCCGTAATACTGCGTGAGAAAGCCGCCGAGCGACGGCCCCACCGCGTTGGCGATGCCGAACGCCGAGCTCATCAGCACCTGCCACTTCAGGCGCACGACCGAATCGGGAAAGAGATCGGGGATGCAGGCGAACGCGGTGCCCACCAGCATGCCGCCACCGATGCCCTGAAGGCCGCGGGCAAGCACGAGGAACATCATGCTGTTGGCCGCGCCGCACAGCACGGAAGCGCCGGTGAAGACGACGATCGACGCAATCACGAACGGCTTGCGCCCGTAATAGTCGCCGAGGCGGCCGAAAATGGGGACGGTGATAACCGAGGTAAGCAGGTAGGACGTGGCGACCCACGCGTAAAGCTCGAAGCCGCGCAGCTCAGCGACGATGGTCGGCAGCGCGGTACCGACAACGGTCTGGTCCAGCGCAACCAGCATGCTCACGAAGGAAATGCCGAGCATCGCCATCAGCGATTCCCGGAACGGCAGCACCTGCCCGCTCGAATGATGTGCGGCAGTACGGACGGCCATTTTTGATCCTGCAATGATTGATACGTCAAGGATTCAAAATCATAGCACGATGTGATCCTCTACACTGGGCGTGGAGCAGCGTTCGCCGAACCGTTTTCCCGGGAGATTTATGGGGTCATATTCTGATTTTTCCGAAGCCGATCTTGCCGCGCTCAGGCGCGCAAAGCACGAGCTGGAAACGCCGCCGCTCGGCATGAAGCTCGCCGCGATCGTGGGCGCGCCGGTCGAGAAGCTGATCGCGAAGCTGCCCGCCGTGGCGAACGACAAGGTCACCGACGCGACCCAGGCTGCACTGCGCAAATGTCTGCAGCTTGCGCTCAAGACACTCGGCAAACCGAGCGAGGGCGCGCTGGAGGTCGCCGGGGCCGCCGCACCGGCGGGATCGACGCAAATCTCGGCACAAGCCGCCAGGCAGGGAGAAAAGCAGGCTGCGAAGCCGAGCAACCTGCTGCACAAGTTCGCCGTCGCCACCACGGGTGCGGCGGGCGGCGCGTTCGGCCTGTTCGCGCTGCCGGTGGAGCTCCCCGTCACCACGACGCTGATGTTCCGCTCGATCTGCGACATCGCGCGCAGCGAAGGCGAAGACCTCGCGAGCGCCGACACCCAGCTCCAGTGCCTGACCGTATTCGGCATGGGTGGACGCTCGCCCGCCGACGACGAAGCCGAGTTCGGCTATTTCATCGTGCGCGGCGCCCTTGCGCAGGCGGTATCGAAAGCATCGTCGGAGATGGCGACCAAGGGCTTCGCCGCGCACGGCTCGACTGCGTTGCTCAAGCTCATGCAGACCGTGGCCGCGCGCTTTTCCGTGCAGGTCAGCGAGCAGGTGGCGGCGAAGTCGATTCCGGCCATCGGCGCGGTGCTCGGCGCCATGGTGAACACGGTGTTCATCGATCACTTCCAGAACGTCGCGCACGGCCATTTCACCGTGCGCAGACTCGAGCGCCGCTACGGCGAGGCCGCCGTGCACGCGGCCTACGACGGAATCGACGTTGCGCTCGACTGAGCCGTTCGCTGTGCGCCCGACGGTGCGCTCGACGGCGCACTAGACAAAGCGCCCGCCCCGGAGCCCGCTTGCGCATGCACCGCTCGCTGCGCGCGAGCGGTATCGTCGCCCATCGTCACCCGCTTCACGAAACGTGCGGAGTCGTCGAGCGCGCGCCGCGCCTCGGGCATGAACGGTGCGTAAATCGGCCAGACATGCGGTAGGTCGTGCCCAATCTCGCACTCGACGCTTACGCCTGCGGCACGTGCGCGCTCCGCAACCCGACGCGTATCGTCGAGCAGCGTCTCGGTGCTGCCTGCCAGCATGAAAAGCGGCGGCAAACCGTGGAGATCGGCGTAAAGCGGCGAGGCATAAGGATCGGTGGCGCTCGCCTCGCCCACGTAAAGCCGCGCAACGCGCGCGAACACGTCGCCGCAGAACATCGGGTCGCGCCCGTCGTTTTCGCGAATCGAGGCGCCCGTGGCCGCCAGATCAGTCCACGGCGAGTAGAGCACCACGCCGGCCGGCAGCGGATCGCCGGCGTCGCGCAATGCGACGAGCGTGGCAAGCGCGAGCCCGCCGCCCGCCGAATCGCCCGCGATCACGAGCGACTGCGCGCGCACACCATCGGCCAGCAAGCGCCGGTAAGCCGCCAGGGCGTCGTCGAGCGCAGCCGGAAACGGATGCTCGGGCGCAAGTCGATAGTCGAGCGAAAAGAGATCGGCCTCGGCGCGCGTCGCAAGGCCGAACGTGATTGCACGGTGCGTCTTCGGCGAACAGAAGTAGTAACCGCCACCGTGCAGATAGAGAATTGTGCGCGGCGCCCCGCCCTCGCGCACGAGCCATTCGCCACGCGATGGAGCATCGCAAGCGTCATGGGCGGTGGCGGCGCGATACTGCTCACGCAATTGCCAACCCTTGGGTACCTGAGGCAGCCACACACGCTTCGCGGTTTGCGCGCGCACCCGTGCGACGTCGATGGGTCCGCGCGTCGCCGGAAGAAAGCTGCGGCGCAAGAACCAGCAGATCAACCTGCTTTGCAAACTCATGGGGTATGGCTCCTCGCACCGCGTAACCAGCGAATGCTCAATTCGCCGGCAGTACTTGTCCGCGAATCTCGCCAGACGGGTTCTGTTGCGTATGAACGTTGAAATACCACTGACCGGCCATCAGCTCGGTGACCTGCTTTTCGTTGAGCGTCGCGGAACCCTTGATCGGGCTCGCGAGTTCACCCTTCGGAATCGGCACCTGCACGTTCGCGTTCTGGCCGACTGGCGCGGGACCGTGGAAATGCGCAGCCATCACCGGGCCCGACAGGCCTTCGTAAGTGACGGTCCAGTTCAGCGACTTCGTGGATGTGTCGAACGTAGCATTGAGCATGCCGTGACCGTGGCTCACGCGCGGCGGCACTTCGCTGGAAGGTTCGAGATCGGCCTTTAGCGCGACGGTGTCGGCAAACGCGGCACTGGAAGCAAGGACACACAGAGCGAGAGCAAACTGCAGCGGACGAAGCGCTTTCATGGGAGTTCTCCGTTTTGTTGTGGCGCGCTGCGCCATCAGGCGACAGCTACCTCGTCACATGCTAGAACAAATCCGGCAAAGACGTCCGATGCAGCACGATCGCCGGCTGCGAAGGCATCGGAACGAAAAAGCGAATGACGAAAAAAAGAGCGCCGCGAACGGCGCCCTTAACCCAAGTACTACCTTCTACTACTTTACTTCTTGACTGATTCCGCAGCCCGGCCAGAAGCCGGGCCGCCCGCGTCATTAGAAGCGGTGACGGATACCCGTCGTGACGATGCCCTGGTTCTTCGACGAAGAGTAGTTGTCCGAGCCCTGGAAACCGACCTGCGTAATGCCCACCGCAGCCTGGCCGGCGCCCCACACGCCCACGCCCTCGAGGTACACGTCCGTGCGCTTCGAGAGCGAGTAGTCGGCTTGCAGACCGAACTGGTTCCAGTGCGCAGTCTGACCGCCGCCCGTGTTGGAGAGCACCGAACCGTTCGCGTTGGTGTACGCGTACATTGCGCCGATGCCGAGTGCCGGCGTCAGGTTGTAGTGCACGTTGGCTTCGATGTTGTTGTAGCGGATCGATACGTTGTCGCCGTTCAGACGCGATTGCGTGAACACCACGCCACCGACAGCCGGACCATAGGTATAGCTCACGCCACCGCCCCAAACGCGCGTACGCTGGGCGCCCACGCCAAACTGGTCGCCGTTGATCGCGCCATTGGGGTTATTCAGGGCGCCCGCGTTGTTTGCCTGCAGGTAAGCCGCTGCGACTCGCAGGCCGCCGTTTGCATAGTTCGCGCCGGCGCTATACGCGCGGTTGTTCGCGAAGCCCGACTGGTTCGAGAACGCGTATGCGCCACCGAACTGGAAGCCCATGAAGTTCGGGCTGGTGTACTTGATCGCATTGCTCAGCGAGAACGTGGCATTGCCGTTGTCGTTGTCGCCCACGTGCGCCATGTACGTACCGCCCCACGTGCCGACAGCCATGAGCGGGCCGAGATAGTCGACCACGGAGTCGTACTGGCGGCCGAGCGTCAGCGTGCCGTATTGGTCTTGCGTGAGGCCAACGAAAGCCTGGCGGTTGAACATGCCGTTGTTCACGCTATTACCCATGCGGCCGTTCGCGATGTTGAAACCGCTTTCGAGGGTGAAGATCGTCTTCAGGCCGCCACCGAGATCTTCCGCGCCGCGCAGGCCCCAACGGCTCTGCTGAAGGTTGCCGCTGCCCAGTGCGTACTTGGCACCGTCATTCACGTTGGTCGTGTAGGTGAAACCGGCATCGACGATACCGTAGAGCGTCACGCTGCTTTGCGCGTACGACGCCGATGCGAAAGTCGCGGCAACTGCGGCCGCGATAGCCAGACTCTTTTTCATATGCTTCCTTCGATGCAAAGCCTTTCGGCAAAAAGTAGACGCCGCCAGCAACACGCCGGCTCGCTTGATCCCCCGGCGCCGCGAACCTGGCGCCGTATTGATTTGCAGGCCAAAGTTTATGGGTGTCACTTTTAGGCCAGCCATCCCGCTTCAGGACAAAAGCTTTTTCGAAGAAGTCGAATACTGCCGTGGAGTTCCCGGCAATCGCTTGACCGTCAACGCACGCGCCTAGTCTCAAATTCACACGTACAGGCCATCCCCCTGCACTATCCCGATATAGCGTTGCCACGAGACAACACAATTAATTCGAGACAAATAGCGGTTTAGGAACAATCTCATTCCCGATGGCATTCCCTGTCGGTACTATCCGGCAACGTTCGCGTCGCAGTCCTGCGCCGAGCCTCGTCTGTATGGAAACGAACATCGCCCCAACGCAGAAAATCCCGTCAGTCCCATGTCGATGCGGCCCAAAACAATCAATCAGCTCCAGGCGATGCGCGTGTTCGTGAGCGTCGCCGAACACGGCTCGTTCGGTCGTGCCGCCGCAAGTCTCAGTCTTTCGAACGCCGTCGTCACGCGCTATGTCGCGCTGCTCGAAGCGCATCTCCATACACGCCTCATCAACCGCAATACCCGCAGCATTTCACTGACCGAAGCAGGCAGCGCGTATGCCCAGGCGTGCCGGCATATGCTCGAAGATCTGGAGCGCGTCGAAACGCAGATCGCGCACGGCGTGTCTGTGCCTTCGGGCACACTTCGCGTGGTCGCGCACGCTTCGTTTTCGCTGCATGACCTCACGCCGCTGCTCAAGCAATATCTCGCTGCATTCGCGCAGGTCCGGCTTACGCTCACGCTGCTGCATCGCCCCGTCGACCTCATCGAAGAAGGCTTCGACGTGGGCATTGTCGCGCCGCGCCAGGTCAGCGGCGGCACGTTGATCCGGCGCCCGCTCGTCACGGTCACGCCGGTTGCGGTGGCTTCGCCCGCCTACCTCGACGGCCGCAGCGTGCCGGCGCATCCGGCCGAACTCGCGCACCATACGCTGCTCGCTCCGTCCGCCGACATCCACGGCAACGAATGGCAGTTCGCGAGCGCGGAAGGCGTGTGCGAGGTGGTACGGATCGAGCCGGCCTATGCCGTCAACAATTCAGTGATGCTGCGTCAGGCGGCACTGGCTGGCATGGGCATCACTATCCTGCCGGAGAATCAGGTGGACACCGATCTGGTGCAGGGCGCCCTCGTGCGCGTGCTCGACGATTACGAGATCCGCGACGCCGATAAAGAGCTCTCGCTCGTCTATCCGGGTCGACGCCACGTGCCCGCGAAAACGCGCACGTTTGTAGATTTCACTGTCGAGTGGTTCCGCAATCCGGATATTTCTTTGCCAGATGATTATCGACACATCCGGTAATAATTAATTGATCGGTTTTGCCTCGATTTCTGGCGGCGCACGAACTATGATTTCTTTTGCGAGAAGTGACTCTTCATCGAAGGGTCTCCAAACTTGAACGCGGCTTCGGCCGCGTTTTTTTTCGCTGTTTTTTGTACCCATGGTCCAATTAGAGCGCGCGGGTCTCTAGCAGACCTTAGCGAACTCTCGTACTTTTCTGGCAGAACTGCCAGCTTCACGCCCGGCGTGAATGCGCCAAGCCTGAGGTGCACTCAGGCAAGCAACGCGGCCTGCTGCTCGATGCCGTCGAGCATCGCGTGGCAAGTGCGTACGAGCGCGAACCCTTCCGCGCGCAATTGCTCGGGCGTATGAGTGTTCATGTGAGCGCGCCAGGTTTCGAGCACGGCGAGCAACGCCGGATAATGCAGCACGCCAACCGCGCCTGCGAGCCGGTGATGCCATTCGCGCAGGCGCGCGATATCGACGTCCTCGAGCAACTCCGGCAACAGATCCAGATCGTCGCGCATCGCGCTGACGAACGACCCCAGCAACGTCTTCACCGTCGCCTCGCCGCCCCACACCTGGATCATGTGCGCGAGATCGAGCGGATCGGTCTCGTCTGTCTCGCCGGCGTCGCACGGGCCCGCACTCTCGTCGCTTGCTCCGGCGCCGTCGCGCGGGCCCGGCGTGACCTGCTCCTGCGCGGCGCGAAGCGCGTTCTCCACGCCGAACCAGCGCGCGAGCTGGTCGCGCAGCGTGGCGACACGCGTGGGCTTGATGAGGCACTCGTCCATGCCTGCCTCGCGGCACAAGCGCAAGTTTTCGGGCGCCGTGTTCGCCGTGATGGCGAGAATCGGCAGACGCGGCGTCCCGCCTGCGGTCCGGCCCTTCCTGCGCGCCTCAGCCGCTTCGATCTCGCGCACCCGCCGCGCGAGGTCATAGCCCGATACATTCGGCATATGGCAATCGGTAATCAGGCAGCCGTACCGCTCCTTCTCCAGCGCCTCGAGCGCTTGCGCGCCATCGTCGACCACGTCGCACGCGAAGCCGAGCAGTGCGAGCTGATGACGGATCAGCTCCTGATTCACCGGGTGATCCTCGGCCACGAGAATCAGGCGCCCCGCCGCACGCTCCTTCTCGCGATCGGGTGCCGCGAGCGCCGTCTCCGCCGCCAGCGCGGGCCGCGCAGCGACCGTGGGGAGGCCAGTGAGCGCCATCGCACACGCCGCTCCCAGGCCACGCCACGAAAGCGGATTGATGCTCACGCGCACCCCGCACTCCGCCACCCGGTAACCGCTCGGCTTGGGATTGTCCGTCAAACGAACAACCGGCACGCCAAGCCCATCGAGCACACCCGCAAGCGTCTCCGGAACGAACACCAGATCGACACCGTCGTGCACCGCCAGCTCGTGCATGGCGGCCAGGCCGCGCGGGCCGGACTCGATACGCGTCATCTTCATGCCGAGCGACACGCCGAAATGCATGAGCGCGCCGGCCACGCGGGCATCGTCGCATACCACGAGCGCGCGCTTGCCGCGCAGGGCATTCGCGCGACAGGCCCGTGCTTCGAGCGGCAATTCGATATGCAGCTTGAGACGGGTGCCCCGGCCGATTTCGCTGCGCAACTCGAGCGTGCCGCCCATCAAGGCCGCGAGCTTGCGGCTGATCGTCAGGCCCAGTCCCGTGCCGCCGAAGCGCCGTGTAGTGGATGTTTCCGCCTGCACGAACGGCTCGAAAAGCTGCGCCTGCGCTTCGGGCGCAATGCCGATGCCCGTATCGGCCACCGTAATCGAGACGCGCTGGCGCGGCGGCTTGCCGCGCGGTCCCACCACGTCGCGCGCCGTCACGCTCACGCTCACTTCCCCGTGCGGCGTGAACTTGATCGCGTTGCTGAGCAGATTGAACAGAATCTGCCGCAGGCGCACGCTGTCGCCGCGCAGCAGCGCTCCCACGGCGGCTCCGACGTCCACGCGCACCTTGAGTCCCTTCTCGTGCGCCCGCCCCGCGAGCAAGCCGACGGCGTTGTCGACGAGTTCGCGTATGTCGAACGGCTCCGAGGCAATCGCGAGGCGCCCGGCCTGGATCTTCGAGTAATCGAGCAGGTCGTCGAGGATCTGCAAGAGTGCGCCGGCCGACTCCTGCACCATGCCGACCATCTGCGTCTGATCGGAATTGAGCGGCGTGCGCTCGAGCACCTCCACGAGGCCGAGCACGCCATTCATGGGCGTGCGGATCTCGTGGCTCATCATCGCGAGAAAGTCGTCCTTGGCAAGCGAGGCCGCCTCGGCCAGGTCGCGCGCGCGCGCGAGCTCGTCGGCGCGTGCGTGTTCGACATTCGCGTCCACGGCGTAGCCGCTCCAGACGACCGAGCCATCTTCCGCGCGCCGCGGCACGAACTCCGCGCGTACCCAGAGCAGCCCGGCCGCGCCGTGGAAGCGGAACTCGGTGTTCACCGGCGTGAGCAAACGCGCCGAGCGCTCGAGCGCCGCGGCAAGCCGCGCGCGGTCGCGCCGGTTCACGCGCGCGAGGTCGAGCGCGCTCGCGCGCATGAGCTGTGCGGCGGCGGCACCGAGCAGGCGCTGCGTGTCGCCGCCGAGGTACGGGAATGCGTAGCGGCCATCGGAGCCGCGCCGCAACTGGAACACGATCGCGGGCAGCGAGCGCGTGACGTCCGAGAGCAGCCGCTCGGACGCGCGCGCACGCATCTCGGCGCGGCGAATGTCGGTGATGTCGATCATCGTGCCGAGCACGCACAAGGGCGCCGCGCGGGCATCGCGACACAAGCGCGTCCAGAAAATGCCGTGGCGCTTTCCGGTGTCGGGGGCGCCGGCGCTGCCGGGGCCGTCGAACACGAACTCGACGCGCTGGCCCTTGCCCTCTTCCAGCGTCTTTCTATAGAGATCGTCCACGCGCAGGCTGTTTTCCGCGCCCCACGCCGCCACTGCGGTGCCCGTGCGGCCAAGCACCTCGCCGCGCCGCACGCCGGTCATCTCCTCGTATGCGCGGTTCACCGCGAGATAGCGGTTTTCGAGGTCGCGCACGCCAAGCGGATACGGAATCATCTCCGTCATGGTGTCCTGCAGCTCGACCTGCTTCGCGAGCACCTGCTCGGCACGCCGGCGGCGGCGCATTTCGCGCTGCAAGAGCACGTAGGCCCGCAGCGTGATTAGCAGCACCACGCCGAACGCGATCAGCAGCGGCAAGAGCCTGAGCGCATTGACGCTCCACCCGCCGCTGCGCTCGGCGGCCACCGCCGTCCAGCGGTTGCGAATCTCCTGCTGCTCGACGGGCGACATCGCGTCGAGCGCGCGATCGATGAGCGTCTTGAGCCGCGCGAGGTCGGTGCGCACCGCGAAGGCCATCGCCGCATCCGTGCCGATCGCACCCACCACCTTGAGCGATTCGAGGTATTCGCGACTGAGCGGCTCATCGAGTGCCGCCGCGTCGCCCACCAGCAGGTCTGCGTCGTCGCGCTGGACCAGCGCAAGCCCTTGCGCGAGCGTGGCGGCGCGCACCGTATGAATGGGTTGTGCCTCGCCAAAAAGCATGTGTGCCGCCGGCGCATGCGGCGCCAGCACCACGCGGCGCCCGGCGTAATCGCTCAGGCTGCGCGCCATCGGTTCGTCGCGGCGGCCGACGATCACGAGCGGATAGCGCTCGAAGGCCTGGGTATAGAGCGTGGCGGCCGGCAATCCCCCATCGCCCACCGTGGTCGCGAGCATGGCAAATTCGCCGCGCCGGAACGCGTTATCCGCATCCAGCCAGTTGGGCGCCGGCACGCGCTCGAATGTCACGCCCAGCTTGCGGCTCAGATAATCGAGGTAGTCGTTCGCCATGCCCGAGACATAGCCGCGACGGCTCGCATGACTAAAAGGCAGCCAAGCCGAGTCGACGCCCACCTTCAACGGCGGCAGCGAGCGCAGCCATGCGCGCTCGCCGGCATCAAGGACGAACGGCGGCGAATGCCGCTCCGCGCCCTGTCCGGCGCCCCCGGCAGTATCTAGCCAGCGCGCACGCAATGCAGCCGCCACAGCCGGCCGCACGCCGCCCGCGGCCAGGTTCAGTTGATCGCGCAGCGCTACCTTCGAAACCGGCACCGCGAAGCGCAGTTCGCTCACCCGGATGCGCTCCTCGTAGGCGACACGCAGCCCGCGGTACTCGTCGTGGTGGCTGAGCTGATAGCGCACGACAGGAGCGAAACCCGCATAGACATCGGCACTGCCCTGCGCGACGGCGTGCATGGCCGCGCCAGTGTCGGTGAACGAAAGAATTTCCGCTTGCGAAAAGCGCTCTCGCAATAGCGATTCGAGAACATAGCCGTGTTCGACGGCGATGCGCGCGCGGGCAAAGCGGCCGGCCGTGGTGGCGATCGCCTCGTTGCCCACGCGTGTGACGAACGCGACATGGCCGCTCAGATAAGGCACCGTGAACGCGAGGCAGCGCTCACGCTGCGTGTTGCGCGCAAGGCTCATGACCACGTCGACTTCAGCAGCGCACGCGCCCGCGAGGAGCGCGGTCATATTGGGGTAGACGCGCGGCACGAGCCTCACCTGAGAGCCGACGATGAGCCGCAGGTAGTCGGCGCTGAAGCCGCTCAAGGTGTTGCCCTCAAGCACCTCGAGCGGCTGCCAGCCTCCCGCGACCACGCCGACCGTGAGTACCCGTGGAAACACGCCCGGCTCGTCCGCCATGGCTGGGGAGTCGGCCGCCGGGCCCGATTGGGGCGATGCGTGCACGGGTGGTTCGCCGGACATCGCCGCTCCGGTTTGCTGAGCGCGCGCGGGACCGCCGATCGCCAGGCAAAACAGGAAGCACGCGAGCATCGCAAAGCGGAGCGCTTGCGCGAGCGCGCAATAGGTGAGATATGACCAGGACTGCTTACAAGACAGGCGCTGCGGCGAGCGTGGCATGCGCGGCCGCACGGTCGGCGCAATCAGTGCAACCAGCGCAATGGGCACAACCGGTCGATCGGGCAACGTCGCTTTCATAGAGGCTTCGGTGCGGCGCTCAAGCGTCGCCGAGCGCCCCACCCGCGCTCGCATCCGGATACGAGCGACGTCGCATCATCAACCTGTGACAAACACCTGCAATCATGCCGCCCAGCATCGGCGCGGCCCAGAAAAGCCAGAGTTGATCGAGTGCCCAGTCGCCAACGAACAGCGCGGGGCCCGTCGAGCGCGCCGGATTCATGCCGCCGTTGCTCACCGGAATCGCGATCAGGTAGATCGCCGCGAAGCACGCGCCCAGCGCTGCGGGGGCTGACCCGCGACGTTGCGGCGAATCCGACACGACGAGATGAACGAGCACGAATGCGAACGTCATGATCGATTCGATGACCAACACCGCGGCGAACGTGTATTCGGAAGGCGAATGCTCACCGTAGCCGTTGCTGCCGAAGTCCGAGACCACGAAGGCGAAGCCCGGCCGGCCGCTCGCAACGGCGGCGAGCAGCGCCGCCCCCGCGAGCGCACCCACGGTCTGCGCGGCGACATAGGGTGCGACGTCACGGGCGGGAAAGCGGCCTGAAATGGCATAGCCGATGGTGACGGCGGGGTTGAAATGCGCGCTCGACACCCGCCCCGATGCATAGCTCGCGACGGCGAGCGCGAGGCCGAATGCCGCCGCCATGTCAAAAACGTTCCAGCCCTGTGCAGGCGCGCTGGCATTGAGCGCGGCGCTCGCACAGCCCACGAACACGAGCCACGCCGTGCCTGCGCCTTCAACCGCCAAACGCCTACCGAGCTTCATTGTCGTGCCTCCGTGCCCTGCCGGTCCGACCTGCAACCCGGTGCGCAACCCTCTTGCAGGCATACCTGCGGCGGCATGCGCAGCGGCTCGCCAGCGATGTCAGAGGGGGAATCGAATGAGAGTCGCGCTGTGCGACTATTCGCGCGTCGAGTGGGAAATTATGATCAGACGACTCTCATCGCCGGATAGGACAACTCTTAAAATTCGGATGGCATGACAGGATGCGGCGGGGCGGATTCCGACAGACGACGGCGCGGGTCGCCTGTCGGCTCCGTCTGAACCGCCTCGCAAACTGCGAGCGTTGCGCGCGCACGCACTTTCTTCAGGACGTCTCGTCCTGGACGACGCCGCACTCGATCGCGAATCGATACAGCTCGATGTCGCTGTTGAGCGAGAGCTTTTTCATGGCCGCGCACTTCTGCGCACTGATGGTTTTGACGCTGCGCCCGAGCAGGCTGGCAATTTCGGTTACGCCGAGCCCACCGGCATAGTGCGTGAAGACTTCGAACTCGCGCCGCGACAGCACCTGATGCACGTGTGCCCGTCTCTGCGCACGCGACGCCTTTTCCAGCAGGTCGCGCACCACCGGGCCGATGTATTGCTCGTGCGCCATTGCCGAGGCGATGGCGACAGGAATCAGGTCGATGCGGTCGCGCTTGCTGAGCACCGCCTCGACATCGAGCTCAATTGCGCTGCGCAGCGCCGCGGCATCGTTTTCCATGGTGAGCACGACGACCGGCTTGCCCGCATACTCGCGCTGAAAGCTGCGGATCGCATCGTGCCCCTCCTCGCGCCCTTCGCCGGGCATGTAAAGATCCATCAGCACGAGGTCGAACTCGTGCCGTGCGGCTTCCTGAAAGAGTTGCGCCACCGATTGCGCGCGCGCGACGATCCGCATGTTCGGCAGCGTGGCGATCAGGTTGTCGAGCGCGAACAGCACGAGCGGATGGTCGTCGGCGACGATGACACGCACGGGCAGCGCCCGGTCGCCGACGTCCGGCAGCGCCAGCTCCTGCAGGCTGCGCACACCGCTCTCGCGGCCGAACTCCGACTTCAGGTGAGCGGGCCAGACACGGGACCGGGTGGTCGACGGCGAGCTCATAGGAGTCCGTGAGCCCGCACGAAGGCGAAAAGGCCTGCGTCGTTGTTCACGCCCAGCTTCGCCATGGCGTCGCGCTTCTGGCGGCTCACGGTACGCACGTCCCGATCCAGCGCGCGCGCGATTTCGGTGATCGTGCGGCCGTGGACGAACTGCCGGACCACTTCCGATTCGCGTGGCGACAGGCGCGGTGCACGCGTGCTTTCCGCGCGCTCCGTTCCCGTGGCGGCGAGCTCCTCCAGGATCGGGGGGCTCACGTAGCGCTGGCCGCTGCCCGCGCCGCGCACCGCGCCGGTGAGCTCGTCGATGGGCTCGCTCTTGCGAATGAGCGCCGTCACGCCCGCGTTCATCACGGCGCGCAGGATCGCGACGTTCGTAATGCTGGTCAAAACGACGATGCGGCACTGCGGCCAGTCGCGGCACAGGCGCCGCACGAGATGCAGACCGTCTTCCGCCTGACCCGTGTCGCCGGGCATGGTGAGATCGGTCAGCACGATGTCGCATGGCACGCATTCAAGTGTGCGCAAAAGCGCACCCGGTCCAGACGCTTCGCCGACGACCTCGATGCCTCCCGCAGCTTCGAGCGCGGAGCGAACGCCCAGCAGGACGAAAGGATGATCGTCGGCAAGGACGACTCGTAGTTTCAAGTTGGCTCTCACTCGATGTAGTAGGGATATCGGTTCGGCCTATGCGTGCCCGATCTTGCAGCCGGGCCTCATGATGCCTGTATTGCGCGAGGCGCAATCTTTCTGGAGCCGTCATCTGAACATCGATTAAAGATTCTCTGAATCAGAGATTTCCGAAACGTCAAACCCTTCTTTAACTGCAATCATTGATTCAGTTATGCGAAGCAAATTAGAGACTTCTCATCGGAGTGCATTGCACGTCGTTAGATATGTCGGACAATGCCGCGTGTAGCGACGGTCAACATACCGCACGCACCGTCGCGTGTTCCTTTACCTTGTGCGAATGTGCGGCAGCTTCGCCGACGGCATCTGACGGAGACGATATGCGCGCAAATGCAGGCCACGTCAGCGCCGCGCATGCGGCTGCTCCAAGCCAGACGGGCGTCCGCTCCAGACGCGCATGCATGCTGCGCGGAGTTGCACCGCTACGAGCACCGCGCCAATTGCAGCGCTGCCAGCATGGACGAAGTCGTGCAGGAAGACGCTTGCGAACGAGATCACCGCGACCTGCGGCATGCACAGCGCCGCGATACCCGCCACCATCGGCCATACCTGAGCATTCGAATTCCACCTGCTGCCGGGGCGCCCAGGCGAGAGCGAGCACGCGACGAACGCGCGCGCGGCGCTCGCAGCATTGCTCAGCTAGCGCGCGGCGCGCTTGGCTCGGGTGGCTCGGGTGACGCCGCGCCGGGAGGTGCATAAAGCGCCCTCCTTGGCGCCACGCATGCGCGGCCTGCACGTCAAGCCGTGCGCCACGCTCAGGTCATGACTGCGCGCCCGTCAGCTCCGCGAAACGCAGCAGATCGACATTGCCGCCCGAGATCACGATGCCCACGCGCTTGCCGCGCACATCCACTTTGCGCTGCAGGACAGCCGCCGCGGCGAGGCAACCCGTAGGCTCGACCACGAGCTTCATGCGGCTCGCGAAAAATTTCATCGTCTCGACCAACTCCACGTCGCTCACCGTCACGATCTCGCTCACGCGCTCGCGGATCACCGCGAACGTATAGCCACCCAGATGTTGCGTCTGGGCGCCGTCGGCGATCGTCTTCGGCGTGTCGATGTGGACAATCGAGCCCGTCTGCAAGCTGCGCTGGCCGTCGTTGCCCGCCTCGGGCTCGACGCCGATCACCGTGCAGCGCGGTGCGAGCGCATGCGCGGCCGTCGCGCAGCCCGAGAGCAGTCCGCCGCCGCCCAGCGGCGTGAGCAGCACGTCGAGCTCGCCCGCGTCCTCGAATAACTCCTTCGCCGCCGTGCCCTGCCCCGCCATCACGTGCGGATGGTCGTAGGGCGGAATGAGCGTGAGGCCGCGCTCGGCAGCCAGGCGCCGGCCGAGCGCCTCACGGTCTTCGGTATAGCGGTCGTAGAACACGACTTCGCCGCGATAGCCGCGCGTCGCCTCCACCTTCACCACGGGCGCGTCCTGCGGCATCACGATCACGGCCTTCACGCCCAGCAGTTGCGCCGAGAGCGCGATAGCCTGCGCATGGTTGCCCGACGAGAAGGTGATCACGCCGCCCGCCCTCTGCTCCGGCGTGAACTGCGCGATGGCGTTATACGCGCCGCGAAACTTGAAGGCACCCATGCGCTGGAAGTTCTCGCACTTGAAGAACAGCTCCGCGCCCGCGAGCGCATTCGCCGTGCGCGAGGTCATAGCAGGCGTGCGATGCGCGACGCCGCGAATACGCTCGTGCGCGGCAGCCACGTCATCGAAGGAAATCGGCAGGGTGCTCATGGTCATTGCTCGCTGGGTAGGTAGGTGTAGACGGTCGAGCGCGCCACGCCGAGCGTGCGCGCCACTTCAGCCAGCGCGTGGCGCAGGTTCAGGTGGCCGCTGTCGGCCAGTTCGCGCACCGCTTCGCGGCGCTGCGCGAGCGTCATGCCGATGGGCGTGGTGTTGCGTGCGGCGGCGAAGCGCTCCAGCGCGGCGCGCACGCTCTCGCGCGCCTCGCCGCTGCCGCGTGGCGTCAGCGTTTCCGCGACAGGTGCGGCCGCAGCGGTCTGCATGAGCTGCCCCAAGCCAGCCGTGACCGCGCCAAGCAGCGAAACGTCCATGTTCAGGCAGATGGCCGCGACGTACTCGCCCGCGCTGTTCTTCAGGCCGATGGACGTGCTCTTGACCGGGCGTCCGTCGGGGAAGCGATTCGGATAATTGGCCACGACTTCGGGAAAGCCGGCATCGGTAATGCGGGCAAGGCCCATTTCGGTGGCTGCATCGCCGATCTCGCGACCCGAGAGATTATTCGAAATCGCGACCACCGAATGCTCGGGCGCCGTGAGGTCGTGCAACACCACCTCGACGAGCGGCGCAAGCGTCTGGCCGAGTGCCTCGACAATCTTGCGGCCTTCGCGCAGAAGGAGCCGGTCTTCGCTGGATTGCTCGTCGCGGGACGCTTTGGGATGTTTCGCCATGCCTGACATTTTGACATTTAATGACTTAATGTCAATAAAAAACCTCGCCCGTGGGCGAGGTTCAAGGCAAAACACGAGGCTATGCGTCAGACCGCGAAGCGCTCGCTGGCGAATTGCGCGGCGGGCACGCCTGCCGCCATCGCCACCGCCTGTGCAGCGCTCACCATGCCGGGCGGACCGCACACATAGAGATCGGGCGACGCATTGGGTGACGTATTGGCCGCCGTATTGGGCGACGTATTGGCCGACGTATCGGCCGACGCGAGCGCGACTTTCAGCGCCTCGACCGGCGTGCCACGAAAGCCTCGCCGTGCGTCTTGCCCGTCGCTGCCCTCGTCCTCGTCGCCGCCCTCGCCCTCGCGCACGCAAAGCTCGACTCGCAACTGCGCAAGCTCCGACTGCAACCGATCGAGCTCATCCACCATGAACAGCTCGCTCGCGCGATTCACGCCGAAAAAGAGACGTGCGTCGTTCATCTCCTGATACTCGGCCATGCGGCGCAGCATCGAGAGCACCGGGGCGAGCCCCGTGCCGCCCGCGACGAACCAGCGCGGGCGCAGACTCTCGGCGAAGAGGCCGAAGCCGCCCTGCGGTCCGTGCACGATGAGCGCGTCGCCCACCTTTGCATGCTCGCGCAGGTATGACGAAAACACGCCGTCCGCGCGCAGCCGGATCAGCAGTTCGAGCCGCCCGTCCCAGTTGCTCGTATTGGCGAGCGAGAACGGCCGGCGCACACCACTTTCGGGCAACTCCAACTCGACGAACTGCCCCGCTTCGAACTCGGCGGCACTGCCGTAGGCGTCGTCGGGCTCGAGTTGCAGTTCGACGCGGCGCGTGTCATCCGCGATCGTCTCCAGTGCGGCGATGCGCGCGCGCCGCACTGCTACCGGCTGCAGCAGCACCTTCGTGCCGTCGTACGGCGCGGCAATGCGCAAGTCGCTTTGCGGCGTCGTGCAGCACAACAGGACCGCGTGCGGATCGCCGGGCAGCAGCGCGTCCGCGCTGTGCGCGCCGAGCGTGTACTCGCCTTCGGCAACGCTCGCGTAACACGCGCCGCAACTGCCACGCCGGCACTGCGACGGCAGGGTGATCTGCGCCGCCGCGGCCGCCGCCAGCACGTCCTGTCCAGGCTCGCACGCAAACTCGAATGCCTGGCCGTCGCGCGTAGTGATTTCAATTCGATGACTCATGAATACCTCAGCGCTACCTCATTCAATGTCGGCTGAACATCGGCGTCGCGTCAATGAAACGCCGACGCAACGCCGCTGCAACACCGCTGCAATTCACGCAGCCTTGCGTTCGAGCGCCGCCGCGAGATCGGCGTGCGCATCGCCGATCGGCTGAATGCCGAACTGCTCGACGAGGATTTGCAGCACGCCTGGCGTGAGGAAGACCGGCAAGGTCGGTCCGAGGTGGATATTGCGGATGCCGAGCGCGAGCAGCGTGAGCAGCACCGCAGCGGCCTTCTGCTCGAACCACGAGATCACGAGCGAAAGCGGCAAGTCGTTCACGCCGCACTTGAAGGCATCGGCAAGCGCGACGGCAATGCGGATGGCCGAATAGCTGTCGTTGCACTGGCCGAGGTCGAGCAGACGCGGAATGCCGCCGATGTCGCCGAACGCGTGCCGGTTGAAGCGGTACTTGTTGCAGCCGAGCGTCATGATGACGGTGTCTTGCGGCGCGGCCTCAGCGAACTCGGTGTAGTAGTTGCGGCCAGGCGCTGCGCCGTCGCAGCCGCCGATCAGGAAGAAGTGGCGAATCTGGCCGGCCTTCACGGCGTCGATCACCTTGTCCGCCACGCCGAGCACGGAATGGCGCGCAAAGCCCACGGTGATGCTCTCCTCGGGCCCCGTCTCGTGAAAGCCGGGCAAGGCGTGCGCCGCCTGCACGAGCGGCGCGAAGGCGCCATGCTCGAGATGGCGCACGCCGGGCCAGCCCACCGGACCGGTCGTGAAGACGCGTTGACGGTATTGCGGCAGCGGCTCGATCAGGCAGTTCGAGGTCATCAGCACAGGGCCGGGAAAGTTAGCGAAGTCCGCCTGCTGATCCTGCCAGGCGCCGCCGTAGTTGCCCGCGAGATGCGGGTAGGCCTTGAGCTTCGGATAAGCGTGCGCGGGCAGCATCTCGCCGTGCGTGTAGATCTGCACGCCGCTATCTTTGGTGGCTTCGAGCAATGCTTCGAGGTCACCCAGATCGTGGCCGGAAACGAGGATCGCCTTGCCCGCCACCGGCGTCATGCGCACGGCCGTAGGCTGCTGATTGCCGAAGCGGCCCGTATTGGCGGCGTCGAGCAACTCCATCACCTTGAGGTTCAAATTCCCGAGCGCGAGTGCGTGCTCGAGCAGCGCGTTAGCCTGCTCGGGTTCGCTCGCGAGAAATTCGAGCGCCGCCTCCACGCCCGCATAGACCTCTTCGCTTTCGTAGCCCAGCACGCGGGCATGATGCGCGTACGCGCAAACACCCTTCAAACCATAGAGCACCAACGCGCGCAGCCCGACGATATCGGCGCCGAGTGTCTCGAGTCCCGCATTCACACCGACGAGCCGGGCTTGCGCCTGAAGCTCCGCGATGTTCGCGCCGGGTTGCCAGCGCGCCGGACCAGCCGGCTCCTGCGCAGCGACGCCCTGCGCGAACGCCAGCGTCTCGTAGCTCGCCTTCACGCGATCGCGGTGCTGTGCGGCATCGCGCAACATCCCCACGAAGCGCGCGGCGTTGAAGTTCACATTGGTGAGCGTCGTGAACATCGCGTAGAGAATGAACCGATCGGCTTCGCGATCGGGGCGACCCGCAGCACGCGCGAGCGCGTTGTACTGGGCGATGCCCTTGACCGCGTGGATCAGCAGGTCCTGCAGGTCCGCGGTGGTGGCGTCCTTGCCGCAGTTGCCCTTCGCCGATGCGCAACCCTGCGCTCCATTGTTGCGGTCGGTCTGTTCACATTGATAGCAAAACACGGCTTTCTCCTTTCCTTGTGGGTGACGGTGCCAGGGCTTGTCGATGAGATGCATCGACTGTCGGAACGCAGCGAGGCGACTCGTAAGATGCAAATTCCGCGCATCTTTTAAATGGTCACTCCGACGAGGAAGTTTTGCCGTGACGCAGATCAGAAAAAGCGCCGGTTCAGACGCGGAACCGTTTGCCTGTGCGAAAACGCCGCAGCGGGGTGCTGCTGCACAACGAAAGGAAAAAGCCCGCGCTCCTTGCGGAGCGCGGGCTTCAATCAGCAAAAATCAGCAAAACCGAGAGGGCTGCGAGAGGGCTCGGATTTAGAACGGAATATCGTCGTCCATCTCGTCGAAGCCGCCGCCGGCCGGCGCGTTCGAACGGCCGCCACCGGCGCCGCCAGCACCACCGCCGCTCGCGCGCGGCGCACCGCCGCCGCCTGCGGCACGGCCACCGCCGCGCGGTGCGGACTGCTCGCGGCTGTAGCCGCCGTCGTCACCCATGTCGCTGCCCGACGAGGCGCCGCTGCTGCGGCCGCCCAGCATCTGCATCTGGTCGGCGACGATTTCGGTCGAGTAACGGTCGGTGCCGTCCTGCGCCTGCCACTTGCGCGTGCGGATACGGCCTTCGATATACACCGACGAACCCTTCTTCAGGTATTCGGAGACGATCTCGGCCAGACGGCCGAAGAACGCCACGCGGTGCCATTCGGTCATTTCCTTGAACTCGCCGGACGCCTTGTCCTTGTAGCGGTCGGTGGTCGCGAGGCGGATGTTCGCCACCGCGTCGCCGCTGGGCAGATAGCGCACTTCCGGTTCGGCGCCGAGGTTGCCGACGAGGATCACCTTGTTCACGGATGCCATGAGTTTCTCCTGTTGATTCCGTTGCGAGGAGCGGCCGCGCAATTCGCGCATCGACTTCACATTGCGATGCATCGCGCGCGGACCACCTTTCGCGAAAATTGTTGCTGCGAACGCCGGGTTCGCTTCAAAGCAGAGGGCGGGCGCGCCCGCGGCCCAGGCCGCAACCCGGCCCCATCAAGCCACATCAAGCCCGCTTGGGCTGCGCCTTCACCGGCACCTTCATGTAGGCCGCGATTATAAGCCAGCAAAACACAAGGCCCGAGCACGCGTAGAAAACCGCGCTCGCGCTCCCGTGCTTGAGCAGCCACCCGCCCACCACGCCGCCGAGCGCAAGCCCGATCGACTGGGTGGTGTTATAGACGCCCGTGGCCGCGCCCTTGCGGTTGCCCGGTGCGAGCTTGGACACCAGCGAGGGCTGCGAAGCCTCCAGGATGTTGAACCCAAGGAAGTACACGAACAGCACGGCCGCCACGATTGCAATGGTATGCGCAAGCGAGCCGAGAAGGAGCTGGCCGATCAGGATAAGCCCAATGGCCGAGCACAACACGGCCTTCATCTTGCCCCGCTTTTCTGCGGCGATGATGGCAGGCACCATCAGGACGAACGAGACGCCCATCACCGGCAGATAAATCTTCCAGTGCGCGGCGACCGGCAGGCCGGCGTCCACCAGCAGGCGCGGCACGACGAGAAAAAGCGCGGTCTGGGTGGCGTGCAGCACGAGCACGCCGAAGTTCAGGCGCAGCAGTTCCACGTTGCGCAGGACTTCGGCGAATGGCGCACGCACATGCACGGGCCTGGGCGCATCGGGCACGATCCACAGTACGACGCCCACCGCGAGGATCGAGAACACGCCGACGAGCGCGAACAGGCCGCTCATGCCCACCCAGTGAAATACGATGGGCGCACCCACGATCGCCACGGCGAAGGACAGGCCGATCGAGCCGCCCACCATCGCCATGGCCTTGGTGCGGTGCTCTTCGGAGGTGAGGTCGGCGATGAACGCGAGGACCGCCGAGGAAATCGCGCCCATGCCCTGAATCACCCGGCCGACGATGATCCAGGTGATGTCGTGCGCGAAGGCCGCCACGAAGCTGCCCAGGGCGAAGATCACGAGGCCGGTGATGATCACGGGCTTGCGGCCCATCCTGTCGGAAAGCCAGCCGTAAAAGATGTAGAGAAGCGACTGCGTGACGCCGTAGGCGCCAAGGGCGATGCCGACAAGCAGCACGTTGTCGCCGCCGGGAATGGTTTTCGCGTAGACCGAAAACACCGGCATGATCATGAACAGGCCCAGCATGCGCAGCGCGAAGATCGCGGCCAGCGACACGGTCGCGCGCATTTCCGGCGCGCTCATGCGTGAAGAAGTAGCGGGTGAATTGGAGGACATCGGAGCGTTTTCTGATTGGGCCGCCGCTGCGCGCGCGTGAATGTGCGTTATTGGGCCTTGGGGCGGGCGAGACGTGCAACGGGCATCGGGCGAACTTCGCGGCGTTCTCATTGCGGCCGTGGCGGTCTTGCATGAACGGGAACGAAGCGGGCAGCCCCCGTATTGACCAGAGTTAGCGCTTCAGCGCTTACGCTGGTCCCACGCCCTCTTTCAGCGTCCCTCGTGCCGCCTCACTGCAGCCATTCGGGACCCTTTCAAAGACCCTCAGCAAGCCGTAACGGCGGTCTGGAAAAGTCGTTATAGTAGCAGGTTTAGCCCCCCTTTCTCCCGCAGGTTCATGGAACAAATCCGTATCCGTGGGGCCCGAACCCACAACCTGAAGAACGTCAATCTGGACCTGCCGCGCCACAAGCTCGTGGTGATCACCGGGCTCTCGGGCTCGGGCAAGTCGTCGCTGGCGTTCGACACGCTCTACGCGGAAGGCCAGCGCCGCTACGTGGAAAGCCTTTCGGCCTACGCGCGCCAGTTCCTGCAACTGATGGAGAAGCCCGACGTCGACCTGATCGAGGGTCTGTCGCCGGCCATCTCCATCGAGCAGAAGGCCACTTCGCACAACCCGCGCTCGACAGTGGGCACGGTCACCGAGATCCACGACTACCTGCGTCTGCTCTACGCACGCGTGGGCACGCCCTACTGCCCCGACCACGAAATTCCGCTAGAGGCGCAAAGCGTCTCGCAGATGGTCGATGCCGCACTCGCGCTGCCCGAAGAGACCAGGATGATGATCCTCGCGCCCGTGGTCGTCGACCGCAAGGGCGAGCACGCCGAGCTCTTCGACGACATGCAGGCGCAGGGTTTCGTGCGCTTTCGCGTGCGCTCGGGCGGCGGCACCGCCAATGAAGGCGAGGCGAAAATCTACGAAGTCGAGTCGCTGCCCAAGCTCAAGAAGAGCGAGCGCCACACCATCGACGTGGTGGTGGACCGCCTGAAGGTGCGCCCCGACATGAAGCAGCGTCTCGCGGAGTCGTTCGAGACTGCGCTGCGCCTCGCCGAGAGCCGCGCCATCGTGCTCGAAATGGACACGAACCGCGAGCACCTCTTCAGCTCGAAGTTCGCCTGCCCGATCTGCTCGTACTCGCTGCCAGAGCTGGAGCCGCGCCTCTTCTCGTTCAACAACCCGATGGGCGCGTGCCCGGAGTGCGACGGTCTCGGCCAGATCACGTTCTTCGACCCGAAGCGCGTGGTAGCGCATCCGTCGCTCTCGCTCGCCGCGGGCGCGGTGAAGGGCTGGGACCGGCGCAACCAGTTCTACTTCCAGATGCTGCAGAGCCTGGCCGCGTTCTACGATTTCGACATCGACACCGCGTTCGAAGACCTGCCCGAGAAGGTGCGCAAGATCCTGCTCTACGGCTCGGGCAAGCAGGAGATCCCGTTCTCATATATCAACGAGCGCGGCCGCACTTCGGTGCGCGAGCACGTATTCGAAGGGATCATCCCGAACCTCGAGCGCCGCTACCGCGAAACCGATTCGGCCGCGGTGCGCGAGGAGCTTGCCAAGTATCAGAACAACCAGGCCTGCCCGCACTGCGAAGGCACACGCTTGCGCCGCGAGGCGCGCTTCGTGCGGATCGGCTCCAATGCGGGTACGGGCGAACAGGCTCGCGCCATCTATGAAGTGAGCGGCTGGCCACTGCGCGACACGCTCGGCTACTTCCAGACACTGCGTCTCGAAGGCGCCAAGCGCGAGATCGCCGACAAGGTGGTCAAGGAGATCGTCGCGCGGCTGATGTTCCTCAATAACGTCGGCCTCGACTACCTCTCGCTCGAGCGCAGCGCCGAAACGCTCTCGGGCGGCGAGGCGCAGCGCATTCGCCTCGCTTCGCAGATCGGCTCGGGCCTCACGGGCGTCATGTACGTGCTCGACGAGCCGTCCATCGGCCTGCATCAGCGCGACAACGACCGCCTCATCTCCACGCTCAAGCATCTGCGCGACCTCGGCAATTCGGTGATCGTCGTCGAGCACGACGAAGACATGATCCGCATGGCCGACTACGTGGTCGACATGGGCCCGGGCGCCGGCGAGCACGGCGGCATGGTGATCGCCGAGGGTACGCCCAAGGAGGTGGAGAACGATCCGGCCTCGATGACCGGCCAGTACCTCTCGGGCGCACGCCGCATCGACTACCCGGACGAGCGCATCGAGCCCGGCGAGCGGCGCCTGCGCATCATCGAAGCCTACGGCAAC
Source organism: Paraburkholderia tagetis (assembly GCF_022213065.1). Taxonomy (GTDB): domain Bacteria; phylum Pseudomonadota; class Gammaproteobacteria; order Burkholderiales; family Burkholderiaceae; genus Paraburkholderia; species Paraburkholderia tagetis. The sequence goes on along the minus strand of NZ_JAKLJA010000009.1, from coordinate 15,540 downwards.
AACCTGAAGCGCGTGACGCTCGACCTGCCGGTGGGTCTCCTGACCTGTGTGACGGGCGTCTCGGGCTCGGGCAAGTCCACGCTGATCAACGACACGCTCTATCACGCGGTCTCGCAGCATCTGTACGGTTCGTCGGCGCAGCCGGCGCCGTTCGAGGCCATCGAGGGGCTGGAGCATTTCGACAAGGTGATCAACGTCGACCAGTCGCCGATCGGCCGCACGCCGCGCTCGAACCCGGCCACCTACACGGGCCTCTTCACGCCCATCCGCGAGCTGTTCGCGGGCGTGCCGGCGGCCAAGGAGCGCGGCTACGAGTCGGGCCGCTTCTCGTTCAACGTGAAGGGCGGCCGCTGCGAAAGCTGCCAGGGCGACGGCGTGCTGAAGGTGGAGATGCACTTCCTGCCCGATGTCTACGTGCCCTGCGACGTCTGCCACGGCAAGCGCTACAACCGCGAGACGCTGGAGATCCAGTACAAGGGCCGGAACATCAGCGAAGTGCTCGACATGACGGTCGAGGCGGCCTACGAGTTCTTCAAGGCCGTGCCGGTCGTGGCGCGCAAGTTGAAGACGCTGCTGGACGTGGGGCTGGGCTATATCCGCCTCGGCCAGTCGGCCACCACGCTTTCGGGCGGCGAGGCGCAGCGCGTGAAGCTGTCGCTCGAGCTTTCGAAGCGGGACACGGGCCGCACGCTGTATATACTCGACGAGCCGACCACGGGTCTGCATTTCCACGACATCGCGCTCTTGCTGGAGGTGATCCACCGGCTTCGCGACCAGGGCAATACGGTGGTGATCATCGAGCATAATCTCGATGTGATCAAAACCGCCGACTGGATCGTGGACATGGGCCCCGAAGGCGGCGCGGGCGGCGGTCAGATCGTGGCGCAAGGCACGCCCGAGCAGGTGGCGAAGGCGAAGGCGAGCTTCACGGGCCGCTATCTCGCGCCGCTGCTCAAGCGCCAGATGGCCGCGCTCGACGCGGCCTCGGGGAAATAAGCAATAGAAAAGGTTGCGGCAGCCATTGCTGTAGCAGCCGTTGCCGTAGCAACAACAGAACGGGGGCGCTTGCGCCCCCGCAGTCTGGAGACGGAATACACACAACATGGTCAAGCGCAACGAAGCGACCGACGATAAACAGGTGCGCGACCTGCGGCCCAGGCCGGTCAGGCTCACGAGCGACATGAGCCTGCCGAAGCTCTCGGCGGTGGAAATTGGCAGCTATGCGGCGGCGCTCGCCGGCTTGTGGGCGGTGCTGCACCTGGACCTTCTAGGTGCGCTGCTCGCGGGGATGCTGGTCTTTCAGCTCGTGCACACCATCGCACCGCTGATCGAGCGGCGCATGTCGAGCCACCGCGCGCGCTGGCTCTCTGTCGTGCTGGTTTCCATTGTGATCGTGGGCGTGCTCACGGGCATCACGGTAGGCGTCATCGAGCAGTTCGAAAACGACGTGCCGAGCGTGCAGAAGGTGATGGCGCAGATGATGACGTTCGTCGACCAGGCGCGCGGCAAGATTCCCGACGCCGTCGCGGCCTATCTGCCCGTGGACGTCGCCCAGATGAAGCTCAAGGCGATCGCGCTCATGCACGAGCACGCCACCCAGCTCGGCCAGGGCGGCAAGAACGCCGCGCGCATCTTCGGGCATATCGTGATCGGCATGATCATCGGCGCGATCGTCGCCATTAGCGCGCAGAGGAACGCCACGCGGCTGCCGCTCTCGACCGCCTTCGTCACGCGGGTGGCGCGCTTCGCGGACGCGTTCCGCCGCATCGTGTTCGCACAGGTGAAGATCTCGGCCATCAACACCGTGTTCACCGGGCTCTTCCTGCTGCTCGTGCTGCCGCTCTTTCACGCGCCGCTGCCGCTCGCGAAGATGCTCGTCGTGGTGACCTTCGTGGTCGGCTTGCTGCCCGTGGTCGGCAACCTGATCTCGAACACGCTGATCGTCGCAATCGCGCTGACCGTGAGCCTGCCCGCGGCGGTCACGGCGCTCGTGTTCCTGATCTTGATTCACAAGCTCGAATACTTTCTGAACGCGCGCATCGTGGGCGGCCAGATCGAGGCGCGCACGTGGGAGCTGCTGGTCGCGATGCTCGTGATGGAAGCCGCGTTCGGCATCCAGGGCGTGATTGCCGCGCCCATCTTCTACGCGTATATCAAGCGCGAGCTGATCTATCTGCGGCTCGTCTGATGCCCCGGCGAGGCGGCATGCGCCGCCTCACTCGTCGCGCGGCTCGCTCATCCCGTCCGCCATGCCCTCTTGCCCCACCGCATAGACGGCCACCTGCACGCGGCTCGTAAGGTTCAGCTTGCGCAGAATGTTGCGCACGTGAATCTTCACCGTGCTTTCGGCCAGATCGAGCGTGCGCGCGATCTCCTTGTTGCTCGCCCCGCGCGCGAGTTCGCGCACGATGTCGCGCTCGCGCGCGGTGAGTGTCTCGCCGCTGGTGCGCGGCGCGCTGGGTGCACTCGGCGCGGCCGCCGGCTTGCGCATCTGCTCGACGAGCTTCGCGGTCATGTGCTCGGTGATCACCGGCTGGCCGGCGGCCGCCTTGCGGATGGCCGCGACGAGCGAATCGGCGTCGATGCTCTTGAGCAGGAAGCCGCTCGCGCCCGCGCGCATCGCGGCGGTGAGTTCGTCGGCGTCCTCCGATACGGTCAGCATGACGACAGCCGTATCGGGCAGGTCCTGCACCAGCAGTTGCAGCGTTTCGAGGCCCGAGAGGCCGGGCATGTTCAGGTCGAGCAGGATCACGTCGGGCGTGTGCTGCTGCGCGCGCTTGATGCCTTCGACGCCGTCTGCCGCCTCCCCCACCACTTCGAGGTCGGGCTGGCGGTGCAAAAGCGCGCTCACGCCCGAGCGAAAGAGCGTGTGGTCGTCGATGAGCAGGATGCGGATGGTCATGGCCTGAAATTCGGGTTGTGGCGATGCTGCCAGTCGTGGCGCGAAGCGTAGCGTATCGAGGGGCTACAAGGGTCGATCATGCATCGATCAAGCGTGGCTAAAGCGTGGCTCGAGCGTGGCCCGAGCGTGGAAATCAAGCGGCCTTGCGGCTCGCGGCCGGCAGCACCAGCTCCACGCGTGAGCCGCGCCCCGGGGCGCTGTCGAGCGTGAGCGCTCCCGCGAGGCGCTTGGCACGTTCGCGCATGATATGAAACCCCACATGCGCTTCGCCGCGCGCGGCAATGTCGGCGGGATCGTAGCCTACGCCATCGTCTTCGATGGCGAGACGGAAGTCGCGTCCATTGACGACGCTCACGCTCACGTGTTGCGCTTCGGCATGCTTGCGAATATTCGAGAGCGCCTCCTGGAGCACGAACAGCACCTGGAGTTGCTGATCGGCCGGCAGCGGCGGGCCGCCCTCGTCGCGATAATCGAGCGAGAGCTCGGCGTCCGACTGGCGCCGAAAGCGCGCTACCGTGTCGTCCACCGCGGGCCGCAATGCGCCGGTTCCGAGCTTCGAGCGGAAATTCAGCAGCAGTTCGCGCACGTCGTCGTAGCTCTCCTCCACGCCGCCTGCGAGCAGCGGCACGATCTCGCGCACTTCGTCGAGATTACCGTCGGCCGCCGCGCCGTCGAGCAAGTGCACTTGCATCTTCAGAAAGCTCAGGCCCTGCGCGATGCTGTCGTGCAGCCCTTGCGCGACGAGGTTGCGCTCCTCCGAAACCGCCAGCTGGCGCGCAAGCGCCGCGAGGCGCCGATTCTTCAGCGCGACGCCGAGATGGCGGCCGAGCGTCTGCAATAGCTGGACTTCCGAAGGCGGCATCTGGCGCTCGCGCCGGAAGTGCAGCGAGAACGTGCCAAGCGGCTCGCTCTGCGAAACGATGCCGAACACCGCGACACTCGCGAAACCCGCGCGCAGGCAATGCTGCGCGTGCGCGCGCTCGGCGTCGCTCATGGTGTTCGCGGCGTTCGCGGTGGGTATGCGCCCCTTGGCGCTCATTTGCGCGACCAGGCTGCGCAGATCGACCACCACCACCGGCTCTTCCGCCGACGCAGCGCCGCATGCGCAGTCTTGCGCGGGCATGCATCGCTCGGCGCGCACGAGCTCCTCGGGCAGGCCTTCGGCGACCAGCAGATGCAGATTGTCGTCCTCGGCGGAGGCGAGGCGCACGGTCCCGCCGTCGGCTTCGAACTCGCGCATCAGGCGCGTGAGGAAATCGCGGCTCAGCGGCTCCACGGGCTCCGGCGTATTGAGAAAGGCCGCCATTTCATAGAGGATGCGCAGTTCGCGGTTCTGCGCCGCCAGTTGCCCGGTCTTGACGTCCACGCGCGCGGCGAGGTCCTGGTACAGCGCCTGCAACTCGGCGACCATCTGGTTGAAGCCCTGCGCGAGATGGCCAAATTCGTCGCGCGTATCGACGGGCAGACGCGTATCGAATTCCTGCGCCTCGATGCGCGCGAGCCCATCCTGCAGACGCTGCACGGGCACCACGAACCACAGGTAAAGCAGATAGACGATCGCCACGGTGCCCACGCACGAGAGCGCCGCGAGCGCGATCTGCGAAGTGCGCAGCCACGCCGTTTTGCGTGCGTTCTCGCGCTCGATCAGCACCACGAGGCGATTGGCGTCGTCGACGAAGGCTGGCAGCAACGCGAGATACCCCGACGGCTCGCCCACGCCCGAGACGCGATCGCGCTGCACGGCCGGCTCGAGCCGTTCGTGCCACGACGTGGCCACGCGGTCGAATTGCTGACGAATCAGCGCGTCGTCGGGCAGGAATAGCGGGCGGGCCGCGTTGCCTTCGTGCAACTGACGCAGGGTCTCGTTGAGCTGGCCGACCTGCGCGTCGAGCCGCGACGGTTTGCCCAGGCGGGTCTCCCACAGCTCGATAGCCACCGCATTCGCACGCATGCGCAGGCTGCCCGCGTCGTTGATCGCTGCGCCCGCGCCTTCGAGCTGCCACGAGAGCCAGAGCGTGCCGCCGATCATCGTGAGCACGATCGCGAGCACGACCGTGGAGAGCACGACGATGCGCGTGGACAGGCGCCGCCGGAAGGGCGCGAGCGGGCCACCGGACTGTGCGGCCAGGGCGGCCACGGCAGCCGCCGGAGACGGTGCGGAGCGAGCGGCGGAATCGGGAGAACGGGTCATCGCCATAAAGGACACGGGAAACGAAGGGCGGCGCACAAGCGCCAGCATTCCTCATTATCGGTTGACGTATCGCAAACAGCACGACCGGGCGACCGGATCGGCCGGGGACTGCGACACTATGCGCCAGTTCGTCCGGGCATGCCAGCCGGATGCCCCGCGCTGCCGTGAGCAGCGGGGGCCCTGCACGGCACTGCGGCAAGCCGCCCACGCCTCGCTTCCGGGGCGCGGCGAAGAGGCACAAAAGAGGCTCCAAAGAGGCATAAAAAAGGGGAGCTCGCGCATGGCTCGCTCCCCGCAAAAGAACGGCCGATCCCCACGGCCGCCCCGAGGCAAAGCAGACAACAACACAACGAAGACACTCGAGGCAGGCCTGCGGCCCGCCTCACCGCATACCTAGCGGCTGCGCACGAGCTGCCACGCCCGCGACAGATAGGTGACCGAAGCCAGCCCGCTCCACACGTGCACGAGACGCGTGAACGGGAAGATCACGAAAAGCGTCATGCCCATGAACAGATGCAGACGGAACACGAGCGGCGCGCCGGCCACGTAGCTCGCGGCGTCGCCGCGGAACGTGACGATGTGCTGCGCCCAGGTCATGAGGCGCACCATCATGGCGCCGTCCAGATGGCCTGCCGATACGCCGATCGTCGTGAGCCCGAGCAGCAGCGTGACGAGGATCCACAGCAGCAGCACCTTGTCGCCGAAACGCGTGACTGCCGAGATGCGCGCGTTCGTGAAGCGCCGGTGCAGCAGGATTGCGAGCCCCGCGAGACCCATCGTGCCCATCACACCGCCGGCGACCATCGCCAGAAGCTGCTTGGCCTCATGCGGCACGCCGAGCCAGTCCCAGACCGCGACAGGCGTGAGCAGGCCCACAAAGTGCCCGGCGAAGAGCCCCAGGATGCCGATGTGAAAGAGGATGTTGCCAAGGCGCAACTGCCCGCGATAGAGCAATTGCGAGCTGTCGGACTTCCACGTGTACTGCTCGCGCTCGAAGCGCGCGAGCGAGCCGAACAGGAAGATCGAGGCGGCGATGTACGGATAGATGCCGAACAGAAACTGGTTGAACATGTTCATTGCATTTCCTTTACGAAGCGGCCTGCGCCGCGCGCGGATAGAACTGGACGACCTGCGGCGCATTCGCGGCTCCGGCGCCGAAGGGCTGCAACAGCGGCTCGACGCCGTCGACGCCCGTGCCGAAGCGCTCGAGCGCCTCGTCCATGTCGCGCACCGGCGCGCCGGTGAGCGGCAACGGCTCCACCACGGACATTTCACACAGCACGGTGAAGATGGCCGCGTAGGGGCTCTCATCGCGCTCGAGCTGATTGCCGAGCGCGGCGAGCACGTGAATCGCCTCGCCGAGCAACGCGCTGGCGTCCTCCTCGCTGATCAGGCCGAGCACTTCGAGAAAAAGCGGCACGTAGTCGGGCAACTCGCTGGTCGCCACATCGAGGCCGAAGCTACGATATTCATCGAGCAGATCGACCATCGCCTGGCCGCGCGCGCGGCTTTCGCCGTGCACGTGCTCGAACAGATGCAGCGAGTGGCGCGGATTGCGGTCGAAAGTCGCCACGTAGTTTTCCTGCGACTCGGTGAGCGACTGCTCGCGCAGCGCCGCAATGAGCGGCGCGAGCTCGCGCACGGCGAACGCGCCATGCCCGGACGTCGCAAGCACGCCCTCGATTTCGTCGAGCGCATCGAGCAGGGGCTGCTCGGGGTAATCGAGCAGCGCGGAGAGAACCGGATAGATTGGCATGATGGCGCCTCCTCAGCGTTCCGACGTCGCCTTGCGGCGCGACTTCGGCATATCGGCAAACACCACGCTGCCCTCGTGCTTCGCCCCGAAGAGCGTGCCTTCCGAGACGCCGCCCGAGCACCCGTTGCCGAACGAGAAGCCACAACTGCCTTTCTCGTTGAACGAGTCCTCGACCATCTCCTTGTGCGACGACGGCACGACGAAGCGGTCTTCGTAGTTCGCGATCGCCATGGTGCGGTACATGTCTTCGACTTGTTCCGCCGTGAGGCCAGCGCGCTTCAGAATCGCGTTGTCGTTCACGCCGTCCACCGACTGCGTGCGCTTGTACGCGCGCATCGTCAGCATGCGGTTGAGTGCTGAGATCACGGGCTTCTCGTCGCCGGCCGTGAGCAGGTTGGCGAGATAGCGCATGGGAATGCGCAGGCTCGTCACATCGGGAATCACACCGTCCATGCCGATATGGCCTGCGTCCGCTGCCGACTGGATCGGCGAGAGCGGCGGCACGTACCAGACCATCGGCAGCGTGCGGTACTCGGGATGCAGCGGGAACGCAATCTTCCACTCGACCGCCATGCGATACACGGGCGACTTCACAGCCGCGTCGAGCCAGCTTTGCGGCACGCCCTGGCGGCGCGCTTCGGCCTGGATCGCCGGATCGTGCGGATCGAGGAACACGTCGAGCTGCGACTGGTACAAGTCCTGCGTGGACTCAACCGAAGCCGCCTCGCCGATGCGGTCCGCGTCGTAGAGCATCACGCCCAGATAGCGAATGCGCCCCACGCAGGTTTCCGAGCACACCGTCGGCTGGCCGGCCTCGATGCGCGGGTAGCAGAAGATGCACTTCTCGGCCTTGCCGCTCTTCCAGTTGAAGTACATCTTCTTGTACGGGCAGCCCGAGATGCACATGCGCCAGCCGCGGCACTTGTCCTGGTCGACGAGCACGATGCCGTCGTCTTCGCGCTTGTAGACGGAGCCCGAGGGGCACGACGCCACGCACGCCGGATTCAGGCAGTGCTCGCACAGACGCGGCAGATACATCATGAAGGTGTTCTCGAAGCTCGAGTACATCTCCTTCTGCACGTTCTCGAAAAGCTGGTCGCGGCTGCGCGATTCGAACTCGCCGCCCAGGTCGTCTTCCCAGTTAGGACCCCAATGGATCTTGTCCATCTTCTTGCCGGTGATCACCGAGACGGGGCGCGCGGTGGGCGGCGTCTCTGAAAGACGCGCCTTTTGCAAATGCTCGTAGTCGTAGGTGAACGGCTCGTAGTAGTCGTCGATGGCGGGCAGGTTCGGGTTGGCGAAGAGGTTCGCCAGCACCTTGAGCTTCGGGCCCTGGCGCGGCTCGATTTTCCCATTCGGGTTGCGCATCCAGCCGCCCTTCCACTTCTCCTGGTTTTCCCATTCCTTCGGATAGCCGATGCCGGGCTTCGTTTCGACGTTGTTGAACCATGCGTACTCGACGCCGTCGCGCGAAGTCCACACGTTCTTGCACGTGACCGAGCACGTATGGCAGCCGATGCACTTGTCGAGGTTCAGAACCATCGCCACCTGAGCGCGGATTTTCATGATGCTGCTCCTTCCTTCATCGGGCCTTCCAGCCACTCGACTTTCTTCATCTTGCGCACGATCACGAACTCGTCGCGATTGCTGCCGACGGTGCCGTAGTAGTTGAACCCGTAAGCCAGTTGCGCGTAACCGCCGATCATGTGCGTGGGCTTGAGCACCGTGCGCGTGACCGAGTTGTGAATGCCGCCGCGCTTGCCGCTCGTTTCAGCGCCTGGCACGTTGATGATCTTCTCCTGCGCGTGATACATGAGGCACATGCCGCGCGGCACGCGCTGGCTCACCACGACGCGCGCAGTGAGCGTGCCGTTCACGTTGAACACTTCGACCCAGTCGTTGTCGACGAGACCCGCTTCCTTCGCCTCGGCCTCCGAGACCCATACATGCGGACCGCCGCGCGAGAGCGTGAGCATGCGCAAGTTGTCCGTGTAGGTGGAGTGGATGCCCCACTTCTGGTGCGGCGTGATCCAGTTCAGCACCAGCTCGTGCTCGCCGTTGGGTTTCGCGCCGAGCATCGGCGAAATGGTCTTCGTGTCGATGGCCGGCTTGTAGTTGCAGAAGCCTTCGCCGAAGTCGAGCATCCAGCGGTGATCCTGATAGAACTGCTGCCGGCCCGTGAGCGTGCGCCATGGAATCAGCTCGTGCACGTTCGTGTAGCCCGCGTTGTAGCTCACCTCTTCCGATTCGAGCCCCGACCATGTAGGTGCGGAGATGATCTTGCGCGGCTGTGCCTGCACATCGCGAAAGCGAATCTTGTCGTGCTCGCGGCCTTCGGCCAGATGCGTGTGGTCGCGGCCCGTGATCTTCGAGAGCGCGTCCCATGCCTTCACCGCCACGTGGCCGTTGGTCTCGGGCGCGAAGGTGAGGATCATCTCGGCGGCGTCGATGGCCGTCTCCAGGCGCGGCCGGCCCTCGCCCGCACCGGCGGCTTCATGGCGGCCGGTAAGCTGCGCGAACTCGCCCACTTCATGCGACGTGTTCCAGTTGATGCCCTTGCCGCCGTTGCCGAGCTTGTCCAGCAGCGGCCCGACCGAGGTGAACTTGTTGTAGATCTCGCGATAGTCGCGCTCCACCACCGTCATCGAGGGCGCGGTCTTGCCCGGAATCAGGTCGCACTCGCCGTGGCGCCAGTCCTTCGGCTCGAACGCCTGGCCGAGTTCGCCCGGCGTGTCGTGCATGAGCGGCGTGCAGACGAGGTCGGTACGCGTGCCGAGATGCTCGCCACCGATCTCCGAGAACTTCTTCGCGATCGCCTTGTAGATCTCCCAGTCGGTCTTGCTTTCCCACAGCGGCTGCACGGCCTCGGACAGCGGGTGGATGAACGGGTGCATGTCGGACGTGTTGAGGTCGTCCTTCTCGTAGAACGTGGCCGTCGGCAGCACGATGTCGCCGTACAGGCACGTGGTGCTCATGCGGAAGTCGAGCACCGTGAGCAGATCGAGCTTGCCCTCGGCCGCTTCGCGCACCTTCACCTCGGACGGCTTGATCGCATCGGCTTCGTCGCCGAAGAGCGCGTTCTGCGTGCCGAGCAGGTACTTCAGGAAATACTCGTGGCCCTTGCCCGAGCTGCCGAGAATGTTCGAGCGCCACACAAACATGTTGCGCGGGAAGTTCGCGGGATTGTCGGGGTCGTCGCAGGCGAAGCTCAGTTCGCCGGACTTGAGCTTCTCGACCGTGTACTGCACCGGCGGCACGCCAGCACGCTTCGCGGCGTCCACCACGTCGAGCGGATTCGCGCCCAGTTGCGGCGCCGACGGCAGCCATCCCATGCGCTCGGACTTCGCGTTGAGGTCGAGCATGGAGAGATTCTTGTAGCGCTCGCGATCGGCGCCGGGCCCGAGGATCTCGCCGAGCGCGACTTTCTCGTGGCGCCACTGGCTCGTGTGGTTGTAGAAGAACGACGTGCCGTTCATCTGGCGCGGCGGACGCTGCCAGTCGAGCGCGAACGCGAGCGGCGCCCAGCCGAATTGCGGACGCAGCTTTTCCTGGCCCACGTAGTGCGCCCAGCCGCCGCCGCTCTGGCCGACACAGCCGCACATCATCAGCAGATTGATGATGCCGCGGTAAATCATGTCGTTGTGATACCAGTGATTGAGGGCCGCGCCCACGATCACCATGCTCTTGCCGTGCGTGCGATCGGCGTTGTCGGCGAATTCGCGCGCCACCTGGATCACGAGCTTGCGCGGCACCGTAGTGTGCTTCTCCTGCCATGCGGGCGTGCAGGGCACGTCGTCATCGTAGGAGGACGCGACGTTCGGGCCGCCGAGGCCCTGATCGACGCCATAGTTGGCCATCTGCAGGTCGTAGACGGTCGCGACCAGCACGCTCGTGCCGTCCGCGAGCGCCACGCGCTTCGCCGGCACGCGGCGCGCGAGCAGCGCGCCTTGTTCGCCGCCGAAGTATGGGAAGCTCACCTCAATCACTTCGTCATGCTGATCGATGAGCGAGAGGCGCGGATCGATCTCGCGGCCGCTGCCGCCGTCCTTCATTTCGAGGTTCCAGCGGCCGACCTTCTCGCCGCCGTCATGCTCGCCTTCGCCCCAGCGGAAGCCGATCGAGCCGTTCGGCGCGACGATGTCGCCCGTGGCCGCATCGATCGCGAGCGTCTTCCATTGCGGGTTGTTCGCTTCGTCGAGATTGCCGGCGAGCTGCGAGGCGCGCAGGAACTGGTCCGGCACCACCGCGCCGTCGCGCCGGCTCAGCGTGACGAGCATCGGCATGTCGGTGTACTGCTTCACGTAGTCGCGGAAGTACGCTGATTTGCCATTCGCGTGGAATTCCTTGAGCACCACGTGGCCCATCGCGAGCGCGAGCGCCGCATCGGTGCCCTGCTTCGGCGCGAGCCAGATGTCGCCGAACTTCACCATCTCGCCGAAGTCCGACGAGACCGCCACGGTCTTGGTGCCCTTGTAGCGGACCTCGGTGTAGAAGTGCGCGTCGGGCGTGCGCGTCTGCGGCACGTTCGAGCCCCACACCATCAGATACGTCGAGTTGTACCAGTCGGCCGATTCGGGCACGTCGGTCTGCTCGCCCCAAACCTGCGGCGACGACGGCGGCAAATCGCAATACCAGTCGTAGAACGAAAGACACGCGCCGCCGATCAGGCTCAGATAGCGCGCACCCGCCGCATACGAGACCATCGACATGGCCGGGATCGGCGAGAAGCCGACCACGCGGTCCGGGCCGTACTCGCCAACGGTGTAGGCATTGGCCGCGGCGATCATTTCGGTGGCCGTATCCCAGTCGGCGCGCACGAAGCCGCCCTGGCCGCGCGCACGCTTGTAGCGCGCCGCCTTCTCGGGATTTTCGACGATCGAGGCCCACGCCTTGACCGGATCGAGCGTGCGGCGCGCCTCGCGCCACATGTCCATCAGGCGGCCGCGAATCATCGGGTATTTCACGCGCTGCGCCGAGTAGACGTACCAGCTATACGAGGCGCCACGCGGACAGCCGCGCGGCTCATGATTGGGCAGGTCGGCGCGCGTGCGCGGATAGTCGGTCTGCTGCGTTTCCCACGTGATCAAGCCGTTCTTCACGTAGACCTTCCACGAGCACGAGCCCGTGCAGTTCACGCCGTGGGTCGAGCGCACGATCTTGTCTTGCTGCCAGCGGCTGCGATAGCCGTCTTCCCACTTGCGGTCTTCGTTCACCACCGCGCCGTGACCATTGGAGAAGGTCGACTTCACGCGCGACATGAACTTCAACCGGTCCAGAAAGTAACTCATACGATGCTCCGGGACTGCCGATGTTTTGTCTTCGACTGCGCCTGCTGTCTCGCGCCGCTGGCACCTCTTGTGCTGCATGTGCCTTGTGCGCGGGCCGTTTGCGTACTACCAGCGGGCCGTCGGTTTTCGAAAATCACTTTTGAGTATGGCGGGCAGGCCCTTGCCTGCCCATTCGTCGAGGGGAGAGTGCGCGTTGCGCATCGGGAGTAGGCTCGTCGCGGCCCGCTACTCCCAAAGGACTAGTCCGGTTGCTTGCCTCAGCACGGCATGGAGGCGTTGCGGCGTGCGTAGAAGAACCACGTCACGAGCGCACACACCACGTAGAAGCCGATAAAGCACACGAGCGCCATGACGGGAGAGCCGGTCATGTCGAGCGAGGTGCCGAAGCTCTTCGGGATGAAGAAGCCGCCGTATGCGCCCATCGCGCCTGAGAAGCCGAGCACCGCTGCCGATTCCTTGCCTGCTTCGGCAATCGCGCTGTGCTGTGCCGGTGCGCCCTTGCCCTCGGCCGCGCGCTGTTGCTGGGTGAGAAAGATCACGGGGATCATGCGGAAGGTCGAGCCATTGCCGATGCCGGTCAACGCGAACAGCACGACGAACATTGCGAGGAAGCCAACGAAGCTGCCTTGTGCGCCACCCAGTGCACCGCCCGGCAGGAAAGCGATCACGCCCATCACTGCGACGATCATCGCGACGAAGGTCCAGAGCGTGACGCGCGCGCCGCCGATCTTGTCCGAGATCCAGCCACCGACCGGACGCGTGAGCGCGCCGGCGAGAGGCCCGAGGAATGCCCATGCAGTCGGGTTGATCGCGGGGAATTCAGCCTTGGTCAACAGCGCGAGACCCGCCGAGAAACCGATGAACGAGCCGAACGTGCCCACATAGAGAAAGCACATGATCCAGTTGTGCATGCGGCGGAAAATCACGGCCTGTTCGCTGAACGAGGCCTTTGCATCGGCGATGTCGTTCATGCCGAACCATGCAGCGAGCGACGACACGATGATGAGCGGCACCCAGACGAAACCCGCGTTCTGCAGCCAGATGCTCTGTTCGACGCCGTCCTTCATGTACGTCTGACCATCGCCGAGCAGGCCCGCGAACACGGCCGTCGAGATCACGATAGGCGTGACGAACTGCACGACCGAGACGCCCAGGTTGCCGATGCCCGCGTTCAGGCCCGTGGCAAAACCCTTGCGCGCCTTCGGGAAGAAGAAGCTGATGTTTGCCATCGACGAGCTGAAGTTCGCGCCGCCGAAGCCGCACAGGAGCGCGAGCACGAGCAGCGTCGTATACGACGTGGACGGATCGCGCAGCGCGAAGCCCATGCCGACGGCCGGGATCAGCAGGCTCGCCGTGGAGATTGCGGTGAAGCGGCGGCCGCCGAAGATCGGCACGAGGAACGAATAGAAGATGCGCAGCGTGGCGCCCGAAAGCGCGGGCAGCGCCGTGAGCCAGAACAGCTCGTTCTTGGTGAAGTGGAAACCGCCCTTGTCGAGATTGACGACCGTGACGCTCCACAGCGACCACACGACGAACGCCAGCATCAGCGCCGGAATCGAGATCCACAGGTTACGGGTAGCGATCTGCTCGCCGGAAGCCTCCCAGAACGTGGCGTTCTCGGGCTCCCACTTGGTCAAAAGATATTTGGACATGATAGTGCTCGTAAAGTAGGCGCCGCCCACGCGGCGTGTGAAATCATTCGGTTCGGCCCGTTCTGGGCTGGCCCGTTCCGGGCTGGCAAATTATTCGTGATGCGAAGTTTCTTTCAGCGAGGCAATCTCGCCACATTCCTTGCGCTCGAGCATCGCGCGACCGTGCGCAACGGCCTCGCGACGGAACGAGAAGTGCATGAAGAGCAGACTGACCACGGTGGCGCCGAACATCAGCATGAAACAGGTGGTGCGCACGCCAGTGAGGTCCACCAGCAGGCCGAACAGGATCGGCAGGATGAAGCCCGCGAGACCGCCGGCGAGACCCACCACACCAGATACCGCGCCGATGTTGTCGGTGTATTCGTCGCCGATGAACTTGAAGACCGAGGCCTTGCCCACCGCCATCGCGATGCCCACGATGAACATGAGCACCGTGTAGAACACCGGACCCGTGCTGATGTGCAGGTTGAGCGGACCATGCGCGCTGTGAATCACGAAGTCGGTCGGCGGATAGCTCAGCAGGAAGAAGCAGCCGAGGGCGACCCACATCACGGCCCACGTGGTGCGATACGCACCGTAGCGGTCGGAGAGCCAGCCGCCGATCGCGCGCAGCACGCCGCCGGGCAGCGAGAAGCACGCCGCGAGGAACGCTGCCTGCTCGATGCCGAAGCCGTACTGGTTCACGTAGTACTGCGGCATCCACAGCGAAAGACCCACATAGCCGCCGAACACCACCGAGTAGTACTGTGAATAGCGCAGCACGCGCGGGTCGGCGAGCACGCGCATCTGGCTCGCCACACTGGTCGAAGTCGTGACGCGATGCGCGGGATTGCTTGCCGAGAACACCCAGAACAGCAGCGCGGTAACGAGCATCGCGACCGAGTAGACCTTCGGCACGATGGTCCATGAACCGGCAGCGACGATCAGCACCGGCGCCACGAACTTGTTGAGCGCCGCGCCCGAGTTGCCCGCACCGAAGATGCCCATGGCGAAGCCCTGGCGCGACTTCGGGAACCAGCGCGCGACATAGGGCGTACCGACAGAAAAGGAAGCGCCCGCGAAACCCACGAAAAGACCGAGCACCAGGAATTGCCACAGTTCGGTCGCGTACGACACGAGCCAGATCGGGATGACCGTCACGATCATCGTGAGGAAGAAGACGATGCGGCCGCCGAAGCGGTCCGTCCAGATGCCGAGCGGCACGCGGGCGAGCGACCCGGTGAGCACCGGCATAGCGGCAACCAGACCGAATTCCGTATCGGTGAGATGGAGCTGCTGCTTGAGCGGAATGCCGAGGATTGCGAACATCATCCAGACGGCAAAACAGATCGTAAATGCAAACGTGCTCGAGCCGAGCACGCGCCAGGCACGGCTGTCCGGTACGGCGTCCGCCTGTGAGGATGGGGCGGGTTTCATGGTGTTTCCTCTTCTTGTCGAATGGACGTAACAAGAGTAGGAAGCACAGCGCCCGCAGACTATTACTCGCAGGTAGGACGCGACGATCCACCGCTAAGTCTTAAGGAGTAGTCCTTGGGAATGGAACGGTGTTGAGGGGAGGGCCGCGTGGATGCGGTTACACCGTTGTGCAATAAGAATAGTTCGAAACACCATAGCGTGCCGCGTGGCACGCAGGGCAATCGCATGAAGCTCAAAGGCCGAGGATCTTCTCGCGGTACGGATCACTGGCGCTGGCTTTGAGCCTTCGGTTTTTCAGCCCAGCTTTCGTGGTCGTATCTCGTTTGAGCAGATTC
>NZ_JAKLJA010000089.1 GCF_022213065.1 Paraburkholderia tagetis | reverse complement strand
AACTGACCACCCGCGTCACTGCTTAAGTGCTCGCTTCCGTGTGGAACGAGCGCTCGCGTGTTCGTGGAAAACCTGCTCGGCTACGCGTGGAATCCGCGCTCGGGTGTCGTGGAATACGCAGCCACACATCGCCGACGACATCGACCAGTGGCTGCCGCCGCGGGTGGCGGCCGCCCTGCAGGCGCATGGGATCCGGACGCTCGCAGACCTGACGGTGAGGATACCGCGCAGGCGGCGCTGGTGGACGGCGATCGATGGGCTCGGCACTGCAGGTGCACGTCACGTCGAAGCATTCTTTGCCGCCCACCCAACGCTGACTGAACGTGCCCGCGCGCTGGTTGCGGCAGCACCCTCAGGGCCGATCGTGCCGTGGGAACAGTTGCGCGTGCCGCACGAGGTCGACGGCTCGCAAGGACAGTTTCGCGCACCACCGCACGTATGTTTGCTCAAGGCGTCGAACGACTACGAGGCCGTGCAATCCTGGCTATCCCTTCACGAATCCGCCGCCACGCAGCGCGCCTACCGGAAGGAGGCGGAACGCCTGATCCTGTGGGCGATCGTCGAGCGGGGCTGCGCGTTGTCCTCGCTGACAACCGACGACGCAATCGCATACCGGGCGTTTCTGAGACGGCCGACACCACGCGAACGCTGGGTCGGGCCGTCGCGGCCGCGACAAAGCGTGGAATGGCGGCCGTTCAGCGGACCATTATCGACGCGCTCCGCCGCGTACGCGCTGACCGTACTCGCGGCACTGTTCCGCTGGCTGGTCGAGCAGCGCTACGTCCTCGCCAATCCGTTCGCGGGTGTCAAGGTACGAGGGCGCGTGAAGACGGGTCTCGACGTCACCCGCGGCTTTACTGAAGGCGAATGGCTGCTGCTCCGCACGATAGCCGATGGCCTCGAATGGTCCTTCGGCTGGAGCGAAGCCGCCGCACAGCGCCTGCGGTTCCTGCTGGATTTCGGGTACGCGACCGGCCTGAGAGCCAGTGAACTGACAGGCGCATTGCTCGGCGACATCCGTGTCGACGAACATGGTGATCACTGGCTGCACCTTGTCGGCAAGGGCAGCAAGACTGGCAAGGTGGCGCTCCCCGCACTGGCGCGCATGGCGCTGGATCAGTACCTGGTGCAACGCCGGTTGCCCGTCACACGGGAGAGATGGGATCCGGCTACGTTCATCGTGGCCAGCCTCGCGGAAAATGGCACCGGCATCGAAGCCACACGGCTCGGTCGCGTGCTGCGGCGCTTTTTCGTGCTGGTCGCCGACTCCATCAAGGATGAGCGGCCCGCGATGGCGGAGAAGCTGCGCCGGGCGAGCCCGCACTGGATGCGTCACACGCACGCTTCGCATGCGCTCGCGCGCGGGGCTGAGCTGATCATGGTGCGGGACAACCTGCGCCACGTGTCGATCTCGACCACGTCAACCTACCTGCACGGCGACGAGGTCAAACGGGCGAGGCAGTTCGATCAGGCGTTTGGTGTGCCCGGGCGCTAGCAACAGCGGCTACATGGCCATCGCCCCCGGGAAAGCGCCAACTTTACTTCGCAACTTCCCTAACCCATTGATTTTCCTCGAAAACAATTCTTCAAGATTGCGCAAACCCACCGGAATTTGGAGAAGTTTCTACTTTACTTCGCAAAACGCACCAACATTACTTCGGCGGACGGGAGGCCTCTCAATGATTGTCAACTTCAATCCGAACCATGTGGTAGAGACGCCAACCACTGGATTTGGTGATCGTCTGCTGGCAGACCGGACACGAGCAGGCCTGATCAAGCCACAACCGGATCAACTGCTTCCGTCCCTTGAGCGAGTCCAGCATTGCGAGACCTAACCGCTCCTCGAAGCAGCCTTCCCACGCCGGATCGAACGGGTTCGCAGTCGCCGTGAGCTTCCGGTGTCGCCGGATCGGCGTGCCTGCAATGTCATAAAGCGTCAGGAGTTCCGACTTGCCTGAGCTGGGCGTTTTGCCCGTCTTCGTTGCAAAGACCCAATGCCAGGCACTCACCGTGTGAAAGTAGTTCCGGTGGACCCAGAACGCGCTTTGTTCGAATGCCGGCGCCGTGCCCAGCGCCACAGACATTGCCAGCCGCGCTACCGACTGCGCCGGGTATGCTCGCGCGTCGCGGCTTCAACCTGGCGATCGATGGCAGACATGGCTCGTGGGTAAAATCGGTGATCTGTATCGGAGACGATGATATGCAACAACGAACGTGTGCGCCAGTCGGCATGCCCGACAGGCGCCAGGGTTTCGACCGGTGAAGCGATGAACGAAGACAAGCTGCTACAGGCAGAGTGGGAAAATTTCACACGCGAGGAGCTGCTCGCCGAGCTCACCCGCCTGCGGGCTGAAAACGCCAGGCTTGCCACCTTGCTGCCGGTGACTGCGCCGGCGCAGGGCAAGCCTTTGCAGGTGGTCGGGCGTGTAGCGTCGCCAGCAGCGCGAAACACTGATGCGCCCATGCTTTCGCCCGAGCAGAAGGTGCAACTCTTCCGGCGGCTGTTTCGCGGCCGCACGGATGTTTACCCGCTTCGCTGGGAAAGCCGCAACTCAGGGAAGTCAGGCTACGCGCCGGCCTGCGCCAACGAATGGCGAGCGGGCATCTGCGACAAGCCCCGCATCCGTTGCGCAGACTGCGGGCATCGCGTGCTGCTTGCGCAGGATGACCAGGTCATCTACGCACATCTGGCTGGCGATCGCACGGTGGGCCTCTATCCCCTGATGCAGGACGGCACCTGCTACCTGCTTGCCGTTGATTTCGACGAGGAAGGCTGGCGCGAAGATGCGATGGCTTTCCGGCAGTCGTGTGAGGAGCTGAAAGTGCCTGTTTCGCTTGAGATTTCACGCTCGGGCAACGGCGCGCACGGGTGGATCTTCTTCTCGTCCGCTGTCGCCGCCCGCGACGCGCAGGCTGGGTTCGGCCATCATCAGCCACACCTGTGCCCGGACCCGGCAACTCGAACTGTCGTCCTACGACCGGCTCTTTCCGAACCAGGATGTGCTACCCAAAGGCGGCTTCGGCAACCTGATTGCGCTGCCGCTACAGAAACAGCCGCGCGAGCGCGGATGCAGCGTGTTTGTTGACGAGCACTTCGCGCCCTGTGCCGACCAGTGGGCGTATCTGGCGGCGATCCGGGCGATGGACGGGCGCGACATCGAGGGCGTGATCTTCCGCGCCACGGGCGGCGTCCACCCGCTTGACGTCGCGTTCATCGCCGAAGAGGATCAGGCCGAACCGTGGAAGCCGCCACCCGCACAGCCGAAGCGGTTGCCTGGGCCAATGCCGGCATCGCTTACGTTGACGCTCGCGAACCAACTCTATTTTGAGAAGGACCAGCTTTCCCAGGCACTGCTTAATCGTCTTATCCGGCTGGCTGCTTTCCAGAATCCAGAGTTCTACCGGGCCCAGGCACGCGGCTTCAGCGTATGGGACAAGCCGCGCATCATCGGTCGCGCCGAGAACTGCCCGCGCCACATCGCGTTGCCGCGGGGCTGCCTCGACGACGTCATGATGCTGCTGCGCGACAACGACGTCACCTGCGACATCCGCGACGAACGCTACGCGGGCGAGCCGCTCGTGGCGTCGTTCGCCGGCACGTTGCGCGATGACCAGCAGGCGGCCGTGGCCGATCTGCTGCGGCATGACACCGGCATCCTGCATGCGCCGACAGCGTTCGGCAAGACCGTGACGGCTGCCGCGATGATCGCGCAGCGTGGCGTCAACACGCTCGTGCTTGTGCACCGCCGGGAACTGCTTGACCAGTGGCGCGAACGCCTGCAGTCGTTTCTCGCACTCGACGCGCGCGAGATCGGCACGATCGGCGGCGGCAAGTCGAAGGCGACGGGCCGGATCGATGTCGCGATGCTGCAATCCGTGGCACCCGATGGTGCCCGCGGCGAGCTGTTGCGGCGTTACGGCCATGTCATCGTCGATGAATGTCATCACATCTCCGCGGATTCCTTCGAGGCCGTGCTCAAGGGCGTCAATGCACGCTACGTGCTTGGCCTGACGGCGACGCCGGTGCGGCGCGACAGCCAGCAGCCGGTGATGTTCATGCTGTGCGGACCGATCCGGCATGCGGCGAAATCGCCCGCTGGCGCGCCGCAGGTGCTTGAGGTCTTCCCGCAAAGGCTCACCTCCGCGGTGGACGTCGCGGCCGACGCGCCAATCCAGGCGGTGTTCGCACAGCTCGCGCAGGACACGCCGCGCACGCAGATGATCGCGGCGGCCGTACGCGAACAGTACGGGCAGGGGCGTAACGTGCTGGTCCTCACCGAGCGCACGGAGCATCTCGAAAGCCTGCAGCAGATGCTGCAGGACACGGTGCAGTCGCTGTTCGTGCTGCACGGACGGCTGGGCAGGAAAGCGCGCGCCACCCACCTGGCGGCCCTTGACGCGCTGCCCGGGGACACGCCCCGCGTCGTGCTCGCAACCGGCCGCCTGGTCGGGGAAGGCTTCGACCACCCGGCGCTGGACACGCTGGTACTGGGCATGCCGATCGCCTGGAAGGGCACGCTGCAGCAGTACGCCGGCCGGCTGCACCGCGAGCATGCAGGCAAGACTGGCGTGCGGGTGCTCGATTACGTGGATGGCGGCCATCCGGTGCTGCTGCGCATGTGGGAGAAACGCCAGCGCGGCTACCGGGCGATGGGCTACCAGGTGTGCCCGCCCGGAGAGGCGCGCCAGCTGGCGCTCGCCTGAACTCGGGCAGGCAATCCCGTTTTTCCACGCCGCGCAGACCGATCATCAGGACACTCTTCGCAGCCCGGCCTCGTTTCAGGCACCCGGCGCCATTGGGTGATTCCCTGCGCGGCGATCATGCCCGGCAGCACTGCCCCAGTTGTTCATCGTGAGCCGCCGTCGTGACCGCGCGCGAAACGCGAAGAGTTCTTCATTGGCGATACTGCGGGATTTACCGACAAGCACCTGAACGAGCGCATTGGCATCATCGTCAGCTGAACGCGAAAGCCGCCTCGATCGCAGTAACAGGTTCGGAGCGGCACTGGCGCGTTTCCTGCAGCTTGCTGTGGCATATCGTCGACCTGTAACCCCAATTGATGCCGATAACGCCCAACATCATGGCCGGGATCAAACCCAACGCAGAACGCGAACATCGCATCGAGATGGAAGTCGTCGTCGGCACGTATACCGGACAAGAGCGTGCGCTGTCGTGATACTACTATCTGGAAGAACAGCTCTCGCTCCCATTCAAGGCCTGCGTTCGCAAGACGATGGCCTCTTCGCCGCTGCCCGCAGGCGAACAGGTGTCGGTCACCGCGCTCGCTCATGGAGACCTGTGTCGGGTTGGCATCTTCGTCTGGGCTCGGTGGGGCGAACGGGACGTCGTGGCACCGCTGGCTCAGCTCGTTCCGGTGGCCAGCAACAAGCCGACACGAGTCGTCGTCGCGGACTGGCATTACTGGTACGACCAGAATTACGCGTTCTGAGATCCAGAAACCCGCCGCCCTTCGCGGTGCGATCTCGCTCATCTTGCGCTGATCTCACGTCTCATACCAAAGTCCCGCCACCTTCTGATGGGTTGCGCTGACGGATACGTCACGGCCCGGACTAACGCCGTCGCGACTCCCGTTGAGGTCATCGCGCAGCCCTGTGACGTCAGACAGGTCATGGCCCAGTAGCCGACGCGAGCTGCGCGCGACCGTGACGGGCAACCGCAGGCGCACGCCGCGCAGAGTCCGAATGCCCTTCCTTCAAGGGCGCCGTGCGGAACGAGCACGGAAGAGGTCGTCATCGCCTCATCGAAGTGCCCAATGAACCTCGTTGTGTCGGCAAGCATTGCTGGAACGGCACCACCTCGCGCCGCAACCGGGGCAGATGAAATACTGAATTCGTGCGCTGCCAAGATCTATCGGCGCGCCTGTTTCGTACAAAGCATGCGTAACGTCGAAATGAGGGTTGATCTGCAGCAGCTTACAGGATGCACACAGACCCGCCGGATCGATCTCCATGCCAGTCTTCCTCTTGTATTGAAGCTTCTGGAGCGCTGGACGTCACCGTTCCGGCGAGCGCCATCGCTTCGAATGCCCTGCAAGGCCCAGACGTTCCGGGCGGTGTCGCATTCGTAATTAACGGGTTGGACGGCGGCACCGGGGATAGGTTAGGCTGACCTCCGGTCAGGGTCAACGATTTGGTTCGCGATCGGGCGATGTCAGTAGACAGCCAATCTGCGGCGCGGATTTCTTGGGCAGGTGCCCGGTGACGTTGCAGACCTTGTGCACGTGCGGCAGCGCTGGATGCAGGCGCGTTCGCCGAACATCACGTCGATGGCCGCACGCAGCGCCATCGGCCCGCCGATCGCGATCCTCCGCCTGCCGGTGAAGACTTCGCGATCTTCCCACACGGGCAACGTCGTGTCGTCGGCCCATGGGCCTCCACGACCTCACCTTGTCCTCACGGTGGGTGGGTTCATGTCATTTCACCTGTGCAGGCGTCCATGTCCCCAGCCCGAGAACCTCGTTGGGCACTGGGCGCAACCATCCAACCACCGCTGCGCCCCCCCGCAGCGGCCAGGGCGCTCGACTCCACGGGAATCTGCGGCAGGATCTTGGCGTCGAGAATCTCGTGCGCACCACTGTCGTCATCTTCTTCGCCAGATAACCGGCCGAAGCGCCCTGGAGCTGCGGCGGGAAGGCGGCAAGCGTTGCGATTGGCTCAGCAGCCGAACCGTGCAGCCATCTGCAAGCGGTCAGGATCACGAAAATGAAATTCGACTGCGTCATCGATCACGCCTGTCCACGGTTGCGCGAAGCCACTGCGACGGTGGATGGTGATTCGGCGAGCGGCACGAAGCGCCGTGTCGTGCCGTCGAGCGCGTCGATGCTGCCCGTCCCGATGTCGTAGACCCAGCCGTGGAGGCTCATGCGTCCCTGTTCGAGCGCGAGCGCCACCGATGGGTGTGTGCGCAGGTTCGCGAGCTGCGCGATAACGTTTTCGCGCACGAGGCCGTCGAGCTTGTCGCGAGGCGCATCGAACTGATGCGCCGCATTGATCGCTTTAGCGGCGTCCGAATGGCGCAGCCAGTTTGCGACTGCCGGTAGATGGTCAAGGCACGCGCAGCGCGAGATCGCGCCCATCGCGCCACAGTCCGAGTGGCCGCAGATCACGATGTCCTGCACGCCGAGTACCGCGACCGCATATTCGACCGTTGCCGATACGCCGCCAGGTTCCGGCCCGTACGATGGCACGATATTCCCCGCGTTGCGAATCACGAACAGTTCGCCCGGCTCGCGTTGTGTGAGGAGCTCGGGCACGACGCGGCTGTCCGAGCAGGTGACGAACAGCGCCTTGGGATTTTGCGTCGTCGCGAGGTATCCGCCCGAGAATCCCCATTATTGAGAGCGTGGCGCTGATGGCGGACGATTCTCCCATTGCAATGACGGGAGAACATTCATGCAGGAACTGGAGAAGTCGAGTGGGGACGAGGCGGTGGCGAGTGCACTGCCTCCGAGAAGGCAGCGCAATCGAGGCACACGGCCGTGGCGGGAGGTTGTGGGCGAGTATCGGGCAAGCGGATTGACGATTCAGGCGTATTGCGAGCGCAGCGGGCTTTCCCGTTCCTCGATGACGAGGTACCTGGCGCTTGCTCGCCAGGCGGAGCGAAGCGGCGGCACGCAACACGCCGCAAGTGCGACGGGCGCGATAGCGCAGGCCATGACAGGTTTTGTGCGCGTTGGGATCGTCGATGGCGGCGTTAACGCCCCCGCCAACGCAAGCGCATGCGACATACCGGAGTTGATTCTGGGCGACGGGATTCGGCTGCGGCTTCCGGTGTATTCAATCGAGCCTTTGCTTCAGGCGATGATCGATCGTATTGGCGGGGGGGCGCGATGATGATGCTCTCGACGGCAGTCAAGGTTTACATCGCGGCCGAGCCGATCGACATGCGCAAGTCAATCGATTCACTTTCGATGCTGGTGCGCCCGATGTTCGATCAGGACGCACTCAGCGGACACGTGTTCGTGTTCTACGGTCGGCGCAGGGACAAGATCAAGGTATTGGTTTACGACCGCACAGGCTTTTGGCTGATGTACAAGCGATTCGAGTGCGGGTCGCTTGCCGATCCCGCTGCAATCGCGCGACGCGGGATCTCGCTTGCCGAACTCACAACGTGGCTTGAAGGAATCGACGTCGGTGTGCGCCGGCGCGTGCGTGCGGTGAACGCAACGGTGGTCGCATGAATCGTGAGGATATGCTCATGAGCGGGTCAGTCGCGGCGATAATGCTGACCTATGCAACCGCTCAACGTCCCTGCCGCGAAACAACCCTTGCCGATGGCATTGGGGGCATGGAACCTTCCGGAGTTGCTCGGGGAGATTGCCGCGCGCGATGCGACGATCGCGCAGCAGCAGCGCGAGATCGAACAGCTGCGCGAGCGGGTCGAGGGGCAAAGCGAACTGCTGGCGAAGACGCAGCAGGTGCTGCTCGAGCTGCGGGCCAAACTGATCAACGCGCGGCAGGAGATGTTCGGAGCGAGCCGCGAGCGCATGAACGAGTGGCAACTGGACATCTTCGATCAGGAGCACGAAGCGCCGCTGCCACCGCAGGTGCCGGATCTGTCGATTCCGGTGGAGGGGCACCGGCGCAAACGCCGCAGCAAGGGCCGTCCGGCACTGTCAGACGATCTGCCGCGCGAGCGCGTCGTGCATGCGATGCCGGAACAGGAACTGGCGCAATACGACCGGGTGACGGTGATCGGCGAGACGCTCACGCGCACGCTCAAGTACACCCCGGCCAGGATTTCGGTCGTCGAGCATGCGTGCCTGCGCTATGCGCTGGTCAAGGACGGGGTCTCGACGGTGCGCGGCGTGACGTTCCAGGCGTCGCCGCTGATGAAGAGCAATGCGAGCCCGGAGCTGCTTGCGCGCATCATCGTGGCGCATTTCGACTCGGGCATGCCGTTTTACCGGCTGGAGGAAGAGTTCGCGATGCACGGGTTGCGCATTTCGCGCAACACGATGAGCGACTGGACGATCCGGCTCTCGAAGCTGATGCTGTGCCTGTACGAGGCGTTCAGGCGGCAGTTGCTGAGCGCGCAGGTGATTTTCGGCGACGACACACCTTTTCCACAGTTGTGCAAACAACTGGAGCGGACCCGCACGGTGCGGCTGTGGGGCTATGCGAGTGCGGGAGCGGTGTTGCGCGATGCCCAGTGGGTGCCGGTTCCCAGGGTGGTGTACTACGACTACACGGCGAGCCGCGCTGGCTGTCATCCCATCGCGCTGCTGGGAAACTACCAGGGCTACCTGCAGGCCGACGATTACTCGGGCTGGGCGGCACTGTTCCGCGGCGGCAAGATCCAGCACGTAGCCTGTCATGCACAGTATCCCGAGTCTCGTTTTATGTCGAGCGATGGCTGGCAGTGGGCCTACGGTCGTGCTTGAAGGGTTGGATAGCTCGGCATATTATTTGTCTGGACGCTATCCGGGTGAGGCGTCAGG
>NZ_JAKLJA010000088.1 GCF_022213065.1 Paraburkholderia tagetis | reverse complement strand
CGTGGTCGTGATAGCCGACCCGCCGCCCGCCCGTGGACAACCCGCGAGGCAACACCGACTGGAGGACGCATCCCAACGTAAAACCCAACCGCAAAACTGTCCGTCGAAGCGGGTCACCCTCACTGATACACCAACTCCCACGGCGGGAAGTTGTTGGGCAGCATGCGCCACGGTGCGCCCGCTCGCGCCATCCAGCGCAATGCGTTAAACATTTCGCGCAACTCATACTTGCGCTGTGGCGCGTCAACGTCCATCAGCGTCAGATACGGGGCTGCGAAGCTCCACTCCTCGTCGGACACATCGCTCGGATAGGGTTTGCGCTTTTCCTTCGTCATTCGACCAGGATACCAGGTTCTACACGAAGTGCCTAACACCCTCTAGAACCGGTACGACTCCTGGAAATCCTCACCTTTTGTCGACCTGAGCACACGAAAGAGAGTATACCCGCGGAGATGTGCCAAGCCAGGTGGTGGTGCGAAAAAGTCAGTCGCTATTTTCGTCCTTGGCGCCAACTCGCTACTGTCAGGCGCTCCACTGCTGCCAGGTAGCGCGCTTGCGAAGCATCAGCATCGTCGCTCTGCCCCGTGTTCAAAATATCGAACAGATGCTCGGCGACCACCCAACCGATCGCGTGAATCGCATCGTGTCGCGTCAGTCCTGCTTTCGTCAGGCGATGCATGGCCCGGATCACCGGTTCGAGATTCATCGCGATCTGGTTTTCGACGACGGTGTGAAACGCGGCATGGGCGGTGACATTCGGAAGTTTGACGTGTGCCGCGCGATGCCAGGCTTCGACCAGAACAATGCGCTCCTGTTCGTCGAGTTCGAGCCATGGATCAGGCTCGGGCGCGCGCTCGGGGTCGTATGCTTCCATGGTGCAAGCCCTTTGGTGACTGACCGCTACCATATCGTAGCATTGGCCAACCTGACCGACCGCCGAACTATCCTGGCGGCGGATACATCGCATCCCAGTCCGGCGGCAGGGATGTCGACCTCGAAACCATCGCGGCTCTTTTCAACCCGTGGAGCGACTGACGCATCAAATGCCGACATCGGCTCGTCTATAATCAAAAAAAATCCAGAAGGCCAACGATTGCATGGAGCCCCACTTTATGAGTCAAGCCCGCGGGCGATATGCGGGATCTCGCGACAGCGGCCAACGCCAACCTCACCACGCAAAAAAATCCCCGTCCAACCGTCAGGGACAACCGTATGTGAAGACTCCGCCTCGAGACTCCGCCCAGACTGCCTCCATTTTCAAAACACGCTCATTTCAGTTTCTGGTCGATGCGGTGGGCGCAGAGAATATCGCGATAGCACTTGAATCGAACATGACGCGCGTGGCCGAACTGATGAAGGGCGAACGGTTCACGCCCGAGACGGCCTTTCACATGGAAACCACGCTGGGATTGCCGCATGGCTTTTTTGACCAGCCCAATCCTGCGCTCGCGGCCGAAACCATCGCTCGCCTGAAGTCACCGCTCGATCTCATTCAAACGGATGACGGCCCCGACGTAGAGGCTGAAGCACTTGAGCCGGCTTCTGCGCTGAACGTCGATCAGCAACCCGTTCTTAAAGATAGTTTGTCCGAGGAAGCGCAAATGCCGAAGAAAGCAACGGGTGAGTCACCCAGAGGCGTAAGGAATCGTCAAAGCAAAATGGCCGAACAACCTAAAGCTCGTACGCCACAAAAAGCTTCGCCTTCGAAATCCAGGACATCGCCTAAAACGCCACAACAGCAACCGCTGGAATTAAGCGACGGCGCCGAGGTAGAAAACATCCGACGCGCTAACCTTCGCCTTCTCACCAGTCGCAATGGATCGAAAGTAAGACTGGGTGTAGTCATGGAGATGAGTGGATTCAACATCGCCGATCGGCTAAATGGCAAGAAACGAATGGACAGTGTCGAAGCCAACCGGTTCACGGAGCGGCTTGGTTTGCCAACTGGCTGGCTGGACACCCCGCGCTCCGAAACCGAGATTCCAGAGTCGGTGTCGCTTCTGCTTACGCCGGCATCGCGCGGTCGCGCATCCGGTCAACGACACGAGCCGGTTGCGGCAGCAACAAACGAGGGCGTGCCAGAGAAGCCGGCCGTTGTGAAGGCGCGCACGAAGCGCACGCGGGCGGGCGCCCTGGGCGATTCGAAAAGCCCCTCACCTGTTTCGGCGGATGTCGCAGACGAGAAAGCGACGATCGTCGTCAGCCCGCAAGATCATGCCAGTGATCTCTCCGGCGACCTTGCCGGTCGCCCGCTTGAAGCAAGTGATAACGATGCTCCGGCAGCCACACCGGCAACCGTTGAGTCCCTTCCCGCGTCCGCAATACCGCAGCGAAACCCCGTACCGCTCTCCTTCGCTTCCGTGACCAGCCTGGACAATCTTCACGGTATTGAACCGATCGCGGAAGCATTGATCAAGACGCTTGCGGGTAAAGCACGCACGGGACGATTGGACGAATTGAAAGCGCTGGAACTTCTGCAGCAGGCGATCCTGTTGTGAGCCGGTGGTAGCGTGTCAGGCCCCTCGTACCATGACACATAAAGCGCATCGGGGTGGGTCGACCCCGGTGCGTGAAAAATCGCTCCATCTCAGATTCCGCCCAACGAGCGACGCCCGGTGCCGTTCAGAAGAGGCAATCGGCCCGAACAAGGCCCGGGATTCCGGGTCTTGTGACCGTATCTCTCGCCACCTGATCGTTCCTGAAGTCCGCGAAAGGCGGTACTGGGAGGGAATGCTCTTTCGGGCTGTCTCCGGGGGACAGCGAGCGCGGTTACCGGCCTGCGCTCAGTTCCTGCTGTCGCCGCACCCGCATATCTTCCTCAAGACGGGTCTCTTCGAGTTCCTGCAGCACGCCATCGAGGTCCACAGGTCGCGTGTCGACTTCGATGCGGCCGGTCAATTCGACATCGACATGCAGCCGCCCTGCTTCGAAGAGCGTCCAGATCTCCATGCCATAACTCGCCGTGAGTAGTTGCGGTGCAAACCGCCCGAAGTACGCGGCCAGGTTGTCGACGTCTCGCTTGAGCATCGAGGCGGCCTCGTTGTTGCCGGCCGCGTCGACGGCCTGAGGCAGATCAATGATCACCGGCCCGTCCGCCGCCAGCAGGATGTTGTATTCCGACAGGTCGCCGTGAACTACGCCCGCGCAGAGCATGCGGACAACCTGGTTCAGCAGCAGCGCGTGCAGTTCGAGGGCGCGGGCATCGGTCAGATCGACGTCGTTGAGCCGTGGTGCGACGTCACCCACCTCGTCGATCACCAGTTCCATCAGCAACACGCCATCGGTACAAATATAGGGTTGCGGCACGCGCACACCTGCGTGGGCGAGCCGGAATAGCGCGTCCACTTCAGCGTTCTGCCATGACGCTTCCTGCATCTGACGGCCGTAGCGCGTACCTTTTTCCATCGCCCGCAACTGCCGGCTGTTCTTGACCTTGCGACCATCGCGATACGATGCGGCTTGCCGGAAACTGCGCTGCTTCGCATCCTTGTAGACCTTTGCGCAACGCGTCGATTCGCCGCTGCGCACGATGTAGACCGTTGCCTCCTTGCCGCTCATCAACTGGCCGATGACTTCGTCGATGAGCCCTTCTTCGAGAAGGGGCAAAAGTCGTTTGGGTATTTTCATGCGGCCGCCGCCTGCAGGTCGTGGAACGCGCGTTCCACACGCGTGGATGGTGAATAGTTCGTTGAGGTATGTGCGACCGGTAAGCCGATGAATCGCGCAGCGTGTGCTAACGCTCGCAGACTTGCTGCGTGGGGGATAGATTGAGCCATGCCCGATTATAAGGGAGGCCCTGAACAAGCCGACGCCGATCTCCCCGCGACTGCGTGGGTGCACTGCGCCGCAAGTCCGGGCCCTTGCAGCCCCGGCTCGGCCGGCAGCAGCCGACCCACAACTGCCGCTCGAACCGTCGTCGTGGCAATGGCACATCTCAACGGCACAGCGGTCATTTGTGGTGGGAAACGCGTCATCAAGGGTTGGTTTAATCCCTCTTCGTCCCCCATTCGTGCTTCCCAAGCTAAAACCCCTGAGGGTGTATCTGTGGTTTTGTCGCAGTAAGGAGCACGGAGCGAACAAGGTCGATATGCGAAGTACTGCTTATATTGCGAGGTCGTAGAATTGATCAGAGACGGACGGATAGGTTCTGCTCGCGCACGTCATCTGTCCTTTGGCGATCATGTGCATGACTTCGATCCCGCCCAGGAGGATCCGGGCGCACCGGAAAGTCTTGAACCCCAGCATCGGCCGCGTGCGTCGCTTGATCGCCCGATGGTCTTGCTCGACGAGGTTGTTGAGATACTTTGACTGACGGATTTTGATGGGAGTTTCGCGGTCATTGTTGATCGCCTCAAGCGCGGCGAGGTTGGCGCCGCTCTTGTCGATGGTCACCGTCTCCGGTTCCCCATTCTTTGCGATCGATCGCTCAAAGTACCGTCGAGCTGCAGCCTTGTCACGATGGGCCCGCAACAGGAAGTCAACCGTGTTGCCGGCCTTGTCGACGGCGCGGTACAAATACTTCCATTGACCTTTGACCTTGACGTATGTCTCGTCCACACGCCAGCTCTTGCCGACCGGGCGCTTATAACGCCAGAACGCTTTTTCCAGGACCGGCAACAGCTTGATGGCCCAGCGGTGCACGGTGGAATGGTCCACCGAGATCCCACGCTCAGCCATCATTTCCTCAAGGTGACGCAAGCTTAGTGGATAGGCCACATACCAGCGCACGCACATCAGGATTACATCGAGCGGGTAATGCAAGCGCTTGAGCACACGGGCTACCGCCGGATTCAACGTCGTCATTGAGCTTTCAGTCTTTCATCTTGTTCCGCACATGATAGCGGACCGCCTTACTGCGACAGAACCAGGCTACTGCCGCTTCGCTCAGAAACGCCGACGACGGCGGTGATCCCGGCCTGCCGGACAGCGGTGCTGAGCCGGGAAGCCTCTGGGCTGTCGTAGTCCAGCGAGTTGTCGAAGTACCGCTGTACGAAGCCCCGGCTTACCTGCCACGCGTGCGCGCCCATCCAGATATGCCATGGATAGCCAGGTAACCAGGTTTCCGGGAAGGAGATCAGGCTGGCGCCGTTGCCGGCGGCCTCGTTGATCAGCTCAATGGTCTTGTCGATGCCGGCGTCAAGATCGAGCCAGACTGGAGCGGCCTGAACAACAGCGACTTTATATTTCGGATGAACCAGAGGCATGGCAATCCATTCCTGAAAGTTGGCGAAGCCGAGCCGACTTCAATTGATTCGTGGGGAAGAACACGCCTGAACCGCGCGCCACGCTTTATTTAACCGGCTCAGCTAACTTGGGCTCAGAGCAGGCACACCCGATGGCCTGCAACCCATATTTGCGCCCGGGCTTCAGGTTCCGCAGTGAGAGAGCGTGCCGGCGCACTTCTTTGGCGGCTAGCGGACCACCGTGACCCATGTGAAAGCGTTGCATGCCGGCGTCCACCATGCCGATCAATTCACCACTGACGGCTTGCGGGTCATCCTCGAACGGCGGGCGCATGGCGCGCCCCTTACGGATCAATCCGCCGAGAAAGACACCCGAGGCGATGAGGTCGCCGACCAACGCGTCTGCACTGCCCAGTTCAACTGACACGGAGCCGGCCGTGTGGCCTGGCGTGTGCCTTGCCACGCCTTCGATTCCATAACCGCTTAGATCGATGGTGGCGTCGTCCTGAAGCAGGATGTCCGGCGTGAACGGCAAGTACGGCTCGCCGGGCACGCCGGAGCGCAAAAAGAGAGGCCCCCACCAATGCGTCACGCAATACGTCATTTCCTTGCGCCGCTCGTAGTAGTCCAGATCTCCGGCATGAGCAAGGATTGGCGCGCCCGTCAGTTCGCGCAGCCGCGCTGCCGAACCGGCATGGTCCGTGTGCGCATGAGTGACCACGATCAAGGTGACATCGCGAAAGCTTCGACCGTGCTTCTTCAGGACGCGCTCAATCTTGTCTTCTGAGCCCGGCGTGCCCGTGTCCACGAGAACACAGCCCGTTGCACCGATGATGAGGTGGGAGTGGACCATGCCGAACGGGAGGATTGGAACCGTAATGATGGTAGGTTTATTCATGATGTGCTTCCTGTTGGTTGTTCATGGCGTCGTCCCCCCTGTACCCTTCAGTTCAACCCAAGCGGATTAGAGATCAGCAGCCTCCACCCACCGTCGCGGCCCTTTTCCATAACCTGCGTAGCGGTGCCGCGTTCCTCGTGCTCCTGGCCGTCCGGTAGCGTCACGTTCAGGGTCCAGTCGAGCAGGACGAGCGCTATATCGCTGCTTGTCAACACTCGACGTACCTTGTTGTGGATGCGCGGGCGCAGTGTCAGCAACCGAGCCAGGCCGTTGCGCAATTCGGTGGGGCTTTCTTGCACCACCTCGCCGTCCGTGATCCGCATCGTGGCTTTATTGCTAAATACACCGAGCAGGGAATCAAGATCGCAGGCGTTTAGCGCCGCGTCGAAAGCGATGGGGACCTGCTCGGGCGTGCGGCACACGGCGGACTTGTTTTCGATCGCCGCGACGAACCGCGCAATAACCCGCGCCACCTCGATCGGAGCCTCCAGCGGCGACAGGTGTCCAATTCCGGGCAGGATATGCATCGCCGCATGCGGAATACGAGGCATCAGCTCCGCCTGCAGCGTTGCGACGCGATCCACCTGGTCGAGCTCACCCGAAATGACGATGGTCGGCGCATCGATGGATGCCACCGCCGCACTGATGTCTTCTCGCATGGCCACGTTTGGCCAGGCCGCCTTGGCCTGCGGTGCGGCCTTCAGGCTGTCTTCGACGACCTGCTCGCGGCGAGCGGCATCGAGCGATTTTGCGGTCAGGACGTGATCGATCACGAATTCGACCGATTCACGCGATTGATACGCGCCGATCAACGTCGCACGTTGCTCGTCCGGGAGGAGCATCGGCGACGGAGGCGACGGCGCGACGAGCACAAGGCCCTCAAGCCCGCGTGGCCGACGCGATGCGATGAGCTGAGCGACCTTGCCGCCCATCGAATGACCGACCAGAACATAGCGCTGCAGGCCCAGCGCCTCGATGACGCCTTCGGCATCGGCCGCAAGATCGCCAATGCGGTAGCCGTCGGCAGGCGCCTCGGAATTGCCCCAGCCGCGGTGATCGGTGGCAACGATTCGATACCGGTCGGACAATTCGCTTGCTACCCCGTCCCAAGTACGCGACGAGCCCCCGTAGTAGTGCAGGAACACCAGCGCCAACTCGCCGCTGCCTCGCTGCGTGACGTGAATCCGCGTACCGTTCGAGTCTATGTCCATTTCCGTGCCACCTTCCGGTTAGTTAGTGTCTGAATGGTAGATTCATGTCACCGGTTTGATAATTGCCGAATTGGTGTATTCAGTCGATAATGAGGCTATCGAATTGGAGTGCATAAAATGGACCGACTGACGAGCCTTGGCGTATTCGTCGCGGCTGTCGAGGAAGGCAGCTTTGCTGCTGCGGCGCGCCGATTCGGGCTATCGGCAGCGATGGCCGGCAAGCATGTAAGCGCAATCGAAGCTGAGCTGAATGCGCGTCTGCTCCAGCGCACTACGCGACGGTTAAGTCTGACCGATGCCGGCCAGGCCTACTATGAGCGCTGCAAGCGGATCCTTGAAGCGTTCGACGAAGCGAATCGGGAAGCGGGTGATTCGCAAGGCACGGCGCACGGCGTACTGCGCGTCGCAGCGCCGGTCACGTTCGGCGCCATGCACCTGGGCGACGTTGTTGCCCGCTACCTAGAGGACCATCCGCGCGTCAATGTGGAAGTGCTGCTCGGGGACCGCTATGTCGATCTCATGGATGCGGGCGTTGACGTGGCAATCCGGATAGGACGGCTGACGGACCCACGACTGGTGATGCGCCGGCTTGCGCCCTGCCGAATGGTCGTATGTGCGTCTCCCGCGTACCTCGAGCGCCATGGAGCGCCGCGCAAACCCGAAGACTTACGACTCGCACAGCGGCTTACCTTCAGCGAAGCCGTGTCGGCCGGCGACTGGACATTGCTCGATGCGAGAAACCGCGCGCACGTGATCGACGGACCATGCCGGCTGACAGCCAACAATACGCAGATGCTTCTTGCCGCCGCGCTCGCGGGCGCCGGTATCGCGTACGGTCCGACCTTCGTGTTCGGCGAGCATCTACGGCGGGGCGAACTTGTGGCACTGCTGCCGGCTTACCGCGCGGCTGATCTGGCGATTCAGGCGGTTTATCCGAGCGCGCAGCGCATCCCGCTCAAAGTGCGCCGGTTCGTCGATTACCTCGCCGGGACGTTTGGCGATGAACCGCCTTGGGATCGGAACGCAAGGCTATAAAAGAGCGGCCGCATCCGTCACTCAATGTCGGGGGCTCGCCCAGACGAACAAGAACGCGCCAGCCCAGCAGGTTTTCGCTTCCCAGCCTTGCGCTACCGTTAGCCTGTTCGTCGGAGGGATCATTGAGTGGCAGCTTCACTTCGAAAATCGGACGACGGGGTCGCCGAACCTCGACTGACCGTAGCGGGTCGATGATTGACCGTTTCGCAAAGCGCACAATCGATCTCCCTTCGTTGAAGAGGAGATTGTCATGGAAACGCTTAATTCTTCCGGCGCTCGTCGAGTGCCGTGGAATAAGGGAAGGCTAACCGGCCAGAAGCCTCCGCTGAAACTCCTGGAAATCTGGGCGATTCGAACAAGGCTGCAGATGTCGTCCAACGCTCGCGAGCTGGCGATGTTCAACCTTGCGATTGACAGTAAGCTTCGAGCGTGCGATTTAACGCGTCTGCAAGTGCAGGACGTCTACATGGGAGGTCATGTCCTAGCTCGCGCGACTTTCATGCAGCAGAAAACGCATCGACCAGTGCAGTTCGAAATCACGGAGCAGACTCGTCAAAGTGTCTCTGCCTGGATTTCGGCGCGGGGATTGAAGCCTGCCGACTATTCGTTTCCAAGTCGACTGCATGCCGCAGCGCACGTGTCGACGCGCCAGTATGCGCGCATCGTTCATCGTTGGGTCGCGTCGATCGGGCTCGATGACACCGCGTACGGTACGCACACCATGCGACGAACGAAAGCGTCGTTGATCTATCGACGCACCAAGAACTTGCGCGCGGTCCAATTGCTCTTGGGTCATACAAAAATCGAAAGCACCGTGCGATACCTCGGGATCGAGGTAGACGATGCTCTCGAAATGGCTGAGCAAACCGAAGTGTGATCACCGGTGGCCGGCGAGCGTGCGCTTGTCGGCCATCTGCGGTCACTGGTTTCCGCACTTTGATCGTCATTCGCACGTCGGCTCTGCATCGGACTGCGGTCATCGACAACGGGTCGCATGCAAAGCGTCGTTGCCTCCTGCGATGATTGCGCTACGGCGACAATCGGGTGAACAGATGCTATCCGAAAGGCGCGTTCGTCCAGAGCGCACGCGTCTCACGAAGAAAATCTTTGCTGGCAGTGTAGGGTCTAGTCTCAGGGCACCAGGATCAAGAGCCCTGTTTATCGTCTGTGCCCCGTAGTCTGTCGGCGTCGCCGCCGCCGGCTTTTCGCTTTGCCCGACGATTGCTGGCGGACTGCAGGGCGGTCACCCATCATGGTTGGCCCCCGGCTGATGCACTCCGCCATGTCCGTTCACGGTCGCGATCCCCTCGCCGATGCGGGCGGCGGAACGCTACTCTTCGGGGCGGTGGCGCTGATGACAGACGCCAGGCGTCGCTGCAGCGTCGATGAGCATGTTGGGATTTCTTCGGCAGCCGATTTGCTGCGCGTCGTTGTGTCGAGCCGGTTCGGATCTTCAGCCGTGGGCCCGCCGTCGCTTCGCTTCACGATGACAACCGAACGCAATCGAGCTTCGAGAGCACGCGACTGACCGCGGCCAAAATGGACTCTGCTCAGGGCGAGGGCGGTCGGCTCGGTCGCATTTCAGGCTCGGCTCTCTTCTTGGCTCCTCAAATACACCGTCTCTCTCAAATACGCGCCGTCGGCGATGCGGTTGCATGGACGCGCTTCCGACGTCGCAGATGCGACATTAGGCCTCGCCGTTGATCTTGGCAACGACGCTGGAGTTGAAAGCAGCAACATTTGCACGTGCTGCCGCCGTTCCATCAACGGCGGGATTAGCTTCCTACTTGGAGGCAGCCTTAATTTACGACGACACGCTACCGGCCGAAATCAAAATGTTCAACTGTCCGACCGTTTGTGTTCAAAATATTCCACCTAGTCTGCTTGCGGAATGTTGGTCGTTTACTATCCTGATACTTGCATGTGGGTACCAACGAGAGAAGGAGAAAGTAAAAGCAATTTCGCCCCGGATCTTAACTAGGTGAGTGAGACAGGCCTGCCGGCAGCGAGACAAAGAGTCCCACGCTAACGTGTCCGCAACGTGAAACGATACGTCATTAGTGGCTCGGTGTTCGATAAGGAGTTTCAAAATGTCAGAAATAGTGTTGTTTGAGCATATTAATTTCCATGGAGCGCATAAGCACCTTTACAGCTCGGAGCCCAATTTAGCTTCTCCAGACGACAATTTTTTTAATGACAAAATATCGTCCTTTGTCGTCCTATCCGGAAGCTGGCAGTTTTTTAGGGATATCAATTTTACTGGACCTGCGTCCGGTATTTTCGGACCTGGTCGATACAATTGGGTCGAAAATGTTGGTATTCCGAATGACTCAATTTCGGCTGTAAGGCGGGTTTCTTAACCACCTCAATTCGGCGGGGGCAGCGAGAAGTGACTAGACGTCTAACCTCGCGTCCTCGTCGGCTTTCGAGAATGCTGGTAGAGAGCTGATTAACGAAGCTCGGCGGTCATCGCTGACGCCGACGAGGCGTTGAAGAAGGCAGTTACCGGAAAGGACCCGCGAGAATGAAGAGGCAGATCGGCTTCGCGCAAGCGGAATTTCTGCAACAGTGGTAGGGGTTGTCGGACGAAGCGCTCAAAGACGCGGACAGCATGGTCTGCACCAGTTCAAGTGCGTTTGTTCGCTGATCTGTCCACCTCTGGTGGTAAAGGGCGGCGAAGTTCGCCGCGGGTCACGTTTGGGTATTGAGCAAACTGGTGGCCGGCACACGCATCCGGCCCTCTGGTGTACCGCTTAGAGGCGACCGAGATCGCGGCGGCTTAGAACGCGGTTGCTGCTGTCGTGGACGTCATGATAAAGCAAATTCGAATTCGAATGGAGTCGCCTATTTTTTTGATCGCTCAGCGATAACCAAATTAGGTTTTGGAGCAAAAAGATGGCGACCCTCCAGGATCAAGCAAGAAACGAAGAAGGCGAACGTCTCTTTCGAAGAGAGCTGAATGAACCGCCCCGGATTTGGTGGAGGCTCCAACTCTTGAGAGAATGGAGCCATGAACAAGTCGAGCAAATTTTCTGCTGAAGTCCGGGAACGTGCCGTCCGCATGGTGCGGGAGCACCGCGA
>NZ_JAKLJA010000087.1 GCF_022213065.1 Paraburkholderia tagetis | reverse complement strand
CTGTCGAATCGCGAGTTGCATGATCTCCGCATCTGCTATTTCAAGCTTGCGCATGGATGCTCCACAAAAAGAGAGTAACCATGCGAGCATACTATGCTGCAATATTTATGTCGTCGTGTTTAATTCGGTGCGGAACAGAATCGATGACGCACGTTTCTACTGAAAGAATTGAATGCTTTCAGGTCGATATGCACGCTTGCAGAAAGATCAGTACAATCGACGCCGAACAAATCGGCACGGTGAGCGACGCGGCGTATCGGCTGAAAAGGGGCGAATGGAATCGATCCGCAGCCGGGTGCTGGGCTGGCTTCGATATCATCGACCGCGCGCTCAAGGAAGCTGGCAAGTTGTTCGACTATGGGTGGTGCGCCGTCGTGCTGTCACTGCAGGCGAACCTGGGGCCAACCTCGCGAAACACGGAGTACCGAATACGCATGGCTTCGCCGACGGCTACTTCCTCGTCGGGATTGGGGACACAAACGGCGTACCGATTTATTGTTCGTCGCATGACGCGCTCGGACCGACCAACCCTGATAGTTCGATGACCACCAAGTTGCGCACGCCGTTCAAGGGGCTCGACTCCCTATGCCAGCGTCAAAATGCGGCCTCCCACGCACGGCGCATCCTACCTGGCGAGTTCGCGCGCCAAGTGTGGATGACGCTCCCTGAGCTCGCATTACCCCTGCAGGGCGCCCTGCACAACTGCATGCTGAGCGCCGGGTCACCGACTGCCGGACGCGGAAAAACGCACCTGACGCGGCTCATTCGCCTCACACAGGAGTTGGCTCCAGCTCACCGGCGAAGACGCCTTCATGCCACTGCCGGGGCCGCTGTGAGCCTGCGGCGCCTCAGTGAGCAGGTCATCAGCGACTTCTTGCTGCTGGCTGAGGGGAAAGACATAGCCCTGGGGCTCACAGTGCGTCCACCTGTAACCGACGACGACACATGCGACCTGACAGCCGATCCGCAGGGACTCATCATGCTCCTGAACGATCTGCTGGGCAAAGCGATCCGCTCTACCCCGCGCGGCGGCACGATCGTTCTTGTACTTACGCGCGTGGGTGGTCGTCCGGGTTTTGAGGTAATTGAGAACGGACCCGCCGTTCCCGAATAGCAAATCAAGCGAGCGGTTCACCGCTTTCGTCGCGCGCCCCGTTCTACGGATATGGATATCAAGACGAAAAAGGTGAAGGATGGAGCCACAAGTGCCACTGGCGCGAAGAGCACGATCATCGCGACGAGGACGACGAAAACTGACTCATTCGCGCCGCTCCCGTTGCCGTCGTCGGTCACGGGTGCTCCCGGGCGTGGCGGTATCCAGGAATTGCTGCTGGCCCTCTCGCACGAACGCCGCTACCCGCGCCAGACGGCTGGAGCCGCCACGTCCAGATCCGGATCGAGCCACAGGATCAGTCACTTTGCCATCAGCGATCGAATACATAGGTATCCATATTTTCTCTACCGCATTACCGGTTGTGCTGCATGAAGGCGGCTGCGCGAACATTTCGAGGGCCGGGACAGAGTTACGGAAACGGGCGTTAACCTGCTCTTAAGTTCAAGGGGAGAGACTGCAATCGCAGACATCCACGATGCCAGCTCACTGTAAGCAGGCACAATCACGGAGGTACTGCTCATGAACACCACCACCAGGACGCTCGCGATATTATTCGCAATCGCTACTCCGGCGATCTCGTTCGCTCAGCCGACGGGCGGCCCGATTACCCGGGCACAGATCCGGGAAGAACTTGTCCAGCTTGAGCATGCCGGTTACAAGCCGAGCAAAGTTCATTATCCCGCGGATATACAGGCCGCCGAAGCCCGCGTGAGTGCCCATGATTTCCGCAAAGGTAATGCATATCCCGGTTATGGCGGAATGGCTGTCGGCGTGTCTCAGTCCGGTCAGCGCCTCTCAACTGACAACTGGCGTGCAATGTACGGCTATCCCGGAAAGTAGCCAAAGCGACGCCGCAGGGAAGGCGGCACCGATTGTGAAAGACAATGTGCTGCCTGGCAGCAGCGGAGCAGCGCGAAGCATTCGCAGCGACCTGGTCCTGAAATGGCGACGCGGCTTTCCGCGCATTGCGCACAAAGTCAGTGCGGGTCGCTCCGCTCGTTCGTAGCCCGACGACACAGGACCGGTGGAGCTTGCCCGCCTGGCTGTCATGTCTGGGTTCCCGGGAGGAAAGGCCCACCGCCCGGTGCTTCCTGAATGTGATTTGACTGCCGCGCGACATGCGGGTCCAGCGATTGCGAACCGCGTCCACGCACGGGCCACCCGGGCATTGTCAATTCCCACTGCCTCCGCGGGCAGGGCCACGCCCTGATCGACCGGAGTAGCGACGAATGCGCATAGCCCTTTGCCATATTTCCCTCACTACGTCCCTATCCTGAACGAAACGATGTTCGATATTCCCAGAAGTACAACCGTGATCGCGTTAGTCGCACTCTGTGCGGTGGCGCATGCGACGCAACCTGCCCATCTCGTCGGCCATATCGACATACCTGGCGTGTCGCTGAATAGCTTCGACATCCGCTTCGCCGAACAGGGAATCTACGCGTTGGCTGACCAATCGAACGCTTCCGTCGATCTGATCGGCACCCACAACCGTCGATTCCTTGCAAAGCTCGGAGGTTTCGCGGGGGTACGAAAGGCAGACCTGGGAAGGCCGAACGGCGTCGTCATTGTCGGCGGCCATCAGGTCTGGGCGGGTGACGGGGCAGCAGTGTCAAGGTCATTGAAGTAGGATCGAAGCGCACCATTGCATCGGTGTCGACCGGCGGCTCCAAGCGTGTAGGCGAGCTCGCGCAAGACCCACGCGATCACCTGGTGATCGCCGCAAACAATGCGGATCTCCCGCCTTTCGTGACACTGATTTCATCTCGCCCGCCCTACGCCATCGAGTCAAAGATCGCGTTTCCAAAAGCGACAGGCGGGCTCGAACAGCCTGTCTGGGACCCGACGAGCGGAATGGTATACGTTGCTGTCCCCGTCCTTGGCAGCACGCCGTCCGATGGCCGTGTGGTGGTGACCGATCCGATTCAACACAAACTTGTCGGAATGGATCATGTATCGCAATGCATACCGGCCGGATTGGCGGTCGGACCTGCGGCGCAGTTGTTTGTTGGCTGCAGCGACGATGCAGTTAGCGCCGGATTCCCGCCTTATTCACTATTGCTCGACACCCGCTCCGGTAAGGTAACCCAATCGTTCGCGCGGGTCGGGGAGCGGACGATGTCTGGTACGATCGCCGCTCTGGAAACTACGCGCCGGCCGCAGTGGCCAATCCAGATGGCCCCGTGGTTGGTTTGATTGACGCTCGCCGCCGTCGCTGGCTGGGCAACCTGCCAACTGGCAAGGATGCGCATTCAGTCGCCGGCAATAACGGCCTTCCTTTTGTTCCGGTTGGCGCGGGTGACGCTTCCTGTCCGAATGGCTGCGTCGAAGTATTCGGGCCTTGATGGCCGAACTCGTGGAGACCTGGGTCTGTGCTTACCTGGCGGGTTTTTCTGGAGCGCCTCCGGAGGTACCGCGGTTTCCACTGGCCGCATTCGTTAGCGTCGCGCTGCTGTCGATTGTTGTGGAAACGTCTCGCGAGCCTTGCCCAAACGGCTTGCGCGATCGCGTTCGCCAACGTTCCCGCGACAGTTCATCTCTGCCCGTGGGCTGGCATGCAGACGTGGTCGCATTCGATGCGCTATCGTGGCCGCGCTCTCTTAAGGCAGTGTTAACCGTTCACGCCCTATGCTTCGACGTATTCCGGGTTCGCAGTCATTTTTGCGTGACACACCAGGCCCGCTTCGGGTGGATGGAAACACAACGGTGGCGTTCGGATAATCTGGCACAACATCGCCTGCACGTTACGGCAGCGGAAGATGGCAAGAAGATTTTCAACTATCGTGGGCGCGTTGGCGGGTGCTCTCGTGATCGGCGGGTGCGCATCCTATCATCCGCTACCACTCGCCGAACAAGCCCGGCTCGCGGATCGCATCGACGACATCAGGCATACCTTGCCCGGGCCGGCACCCGGAATGGACTCGCCCACGATCGATGTCCAGAAGCCGTTGAGCGTGGATCAAATCGGCCTTCTCGCGATACTCAACGCGCCGCAGCTTCTCACCGAGCGCGGCGAGTTCGACCTTGCACAAGGCAGACTGATACAGAGTTCCCTGCTGCCCAATCCGTCGGTAAGCCTCAGCTATGCGGCCCTGCTTGGCGGGCCAGGCACGACGGGCGCATATGTCGCTTCGCTAAGCCAGGACATTGCTTCGCTTCTCACCTATCGAACTCGCGTGTCGGCCGCTCACGCGCATGTTTCACAGGTGAATGCGGAGCTGCTCTGGAAGGAGTGGCAGGTCGCGCAAAAGGCCCGCCTCCTGGCCGTCGATCTCTATTGGGGCGAGCGCTCGATCAGCAGCACTGAGGCCGAGCTCGCGTCGATTTCGGAAGCCGCCTCGCAGGTCAGCACTGCGGTAGACGCGGGAAGCCTGAGCCTGCCTGCGCTCGCACCGCTGCTGGCATCGAAGGCATCCGCCGAACATGCGCTCGCTTCGCTGCAACTGACGCAACTCACGAACTGGCAGGACATCGATGCTGTGCTCGGCATGAAACCCAATGTCAGGTTTGCCATTGACGAGCCCCGTATCCCTGCGATGCCGGCCAATATCGACGCGCTGATCGCCAGCATTCCGGCCCGACGTCCCGACCTGATCGCGCTTCAGCTCGGCTATCGCTCCGCGGACGAAAACGTGCGCGGTGCCATCCTCGGACAGTTTCCGGCGTTCGTCCTCGGCGGCGCATGGAACTCGGACACCTCGGACGTGCGCTCGGCCGGGCCCACCGCAACCTTCGATCTGCCGATCTTCAACCGCAACCAGGGCCAGGTCGCCCGAACACGTGCCACGAGGCGCCTGCTGCATGAACAGTATCAGGGCCGGCTCGATGACAGCGTGTCCAGCACCCTCGCCCTTCAGGCGCGAAGCAGTCGCATCAGCGACTATCTGGTGAAGGCCCGCCAGGATGCTGCTGCGGCCGATTCTCAGGCGCAGGCGGCAAGGAAAGCCTACGAGCAGGACAATCTCGATCAACGCGCGCTGGCAGACTACGAAACGACAGCGATCCACCGGCGTCTCGACGTATTCGATCTCGAACGCGGACTCGACGAGGCCCGTATCGCTCTCGCACTGGAGCTGGGTTTGGGACTCCCCTCCACCCGGATGGCTCCGCCCGATTCCGTGAGGTGATCATGAAAAATCGATGGATAGGTGGCGCGGCCGCTCTGGCGTTCTGGCTGGGCCACACTGCCCCTGCACAGGCTGACACCGGCGAGCCGAGCGTGCTCGTCACGTTGACTGCCCTGCAGCAGGGCAGCCTGCCGCGCACGATCAACGCATACGGCTTCATTCAGCCTTCCGCGGCGGCAAGCCGGACCATGATGGCCCCGACGTCCGCGACGGTTGGGGCCGTCTATGTCCGGGAAGGCGAGGAAGTGGCCGCCGGCGCGCCGCTGCTGCAACTCGCGCCGAGCCCGCAAACGACCGCAGCCTGGTCGCAGGCCCGCTCGGCGCTGCAGGTCGCGCAGCAGCTCGCCGCGAGGACGAAGCAGATGTCCGGGCAACATCTGGCGACTGCGCAGCAGCTCGCAGATGCGCAAAAGTCAGAAGCTGATGCACGGGCGAACCTTGCTGCGCTCGAAGCTCAGGGAGCCGGCGGCTCCAGCGTCGTGCGCGCACCATTTCGCGCGATCGTGATGCATGTTTCTGCGTCACCAGGCACGCTCGCCTCGACAGGAACACCGCTGGTCGACCTCGCGAAACCCGACGGCGTAGTGCTCAAGGTCGGAGTCGCACCTGCTGACGCCGCACTCATCGACCGTGGGAACGCGGCGCGTCTGACTGCGGTCGGCGACCACAGGACCTGGCCGGGAACCGTC
Organism: Paraburkholderia tagetis; assembly: GCF_022213065.1. Classification (GTDB taxonomy): domain Bacteria; phylum Pseudomonadota; class Gammaproteobacteria; order Burkholderiales; family Burkholderiaceae; genus Paraburkholderia; species Paraburkholderia tagetis. The sequence continues at coordinate 7,085 of NZ_JAKLJA010000087.1, read as the reverse complement.
CTGCAGCGCGGCTCGATGATCGATCCTGCCACCGGCCTCGTTCCCGTCGAAATTTCACTGCCAGCCGATCGCCTTCTGCCCGGAGAGGCCGCCAATGCGACGATCATCATCGGCGAAACGCAGGGCTACGTAGTCCCACACACGGCGATTCTCGTCGACGACCACGGCAATCCGTACGTCGTGCAGGCCAACGGAATGAAAGCGCGCAAAGTCACGATACGCATTGCAGACGCGCAGGGTGACAAGGACGTCATTCAAGGTAATGGACTGAATGCCACCCAGCCACTCGTTCTGTCCGGTAACCACCAGCTCGATGACGGCATGCAGATCCGAGTCGCAGCACAGGGTCAGAAGGGGGCGAAATGACGTTCCCGAGGTGGCTGCACCGCAATCGTCTTCCCGTTCTCGCCGTTGCTTTTATATTGACGCTGGCCGGCGTCTATGCCGCGATCAGCCTGCCTGACGGCCTGTTTCCCCTCACCAGCTTTCCGCGCATCCGCATCGAGGTCGACGCGGGAAGCATGCCCGCCAAACAGATGCTGATCGACGTCACGGAGCCGCTCGAGGCCGCGGCGCGCGCGGTTCCGGGCGCGGTGGGCGTATCGTCGACGACATCGCGTGGCTCGGCCGAGATTTTCGTGGATTTTCCGTGGGGCTCGGACATGAATCAGGCGCTCCTGAGCGTCGATTCCGCCTTCGCGCAGAAGCTGCCCGATCTTCCGCAGGGCACAGCCTACAGTGTCATTCAGATGAGCCCGAACGTCATCATGCCGTTCGTGTCGTACGCGCTGCTTTCCGATCACGTCCCACTGGCCGATCTTCGGCAGATCGCGCGATATCAGATCCTGCCAATGCTGACGGGTATCCCTGGCATACGCCGCGTTGGCGTTCTGGGTGGCCAGACGCCGGAAGTCGAGGTGTCTGTCACGCCGCAAACCCTTCAAGCCTATGGGCTGACACTTGCCGACGTCGCCCACTCTCTCTCGGCCACAAACACCGTGTCGGCTGTTGGACGGCTCGAAGACAACGCCCTGCTTTATCTGGCGGTCAGCAACAACGCCTTCACCTCGCTTGACTCGGTGCGCAACGCGACCGTGCGCACCGGGAAAGGTGGTGTCATGACGCTGTCGCAGATCGCTCAGGTCAAAATGGGCTCCGTGCCCCAGTGGCTGCTCGTGAACGACAACGGCCACCCGGCCGTGACCCTCGACGTGTACCAGCAGGATCGCGCCGACTCCCTCAGCCTCGCGAAGCTCGTGAGTCAACATCTCGATACGTTCATGAAGACGCAGTCGAAGGCGATCCATCTGTACAAATGGTACGACCAGACACAGCTCGTGCGCTCTTCGATCGCCGCGCTGGAGGAGGCTATAGCGATCGGACTCGTTTTTGCCGCCGGCGTACTGTTCGCATTCCTGCGCAACTGGCGCGTAACCGCCGTCGCGATGATCGTCGTGCCGATGTCGGTGCTCTGCAGCGTGCTGATCCTGTGGCTGTTCGGCATGACACTGAACATCATGACGCTCGGCGGCATCGCTGCGGCGATTGGTCTGCTGATCGATGACGTGATCGTGATGATCGAGCATATCGCACGTCGCGCCGGCCATCCGGATCAGGAAGATCCGCATGCTGGCGTTCTGCACGCTGCGCGGGAATTCCTGTCACCTCTCTTCGGTTCGACGCTCGCGACCACCATCATCTTTATCCCGCTCGCGTTTCTGTCTGGGGTCACTGGTGCGTTCTTCAAATTCCTGTCGGTGACCATGGCGTCGTCGCTGATCATTTCCTTTCTGCTCACCGCCTTTGCGGCCCCGCTGCTTGCCCGGGCGATGGTCGACTTTACTGCGTGGACGGATCCTGGACATGGCAAGGACACCTGGCTGCGGCGCACCCATGCGCGCCTGCTCGACGCGCTGTTCCGGGCGCCATGGCTGATCCTGCCGGGACTGCTCGTCCTCGGCGGCGCCGGCTATCTCGCGTACCACCACGTGGGCACCGGTTTCTTGCCACGCATGGACGAAGGCGGCTTCGTGCTCGACTACTATTCCGCGCCTGGGACTTCTCTCGCCGAGACCAACCGTGAGTTGCAACAGGTCGAGGCGATCCTAAAAAGCAATCCCTACGTCGACACATATTCACGCCGCACCGGCGCCGGGCTCGGGGGCGACCTGACCGAAACCTATCAGGGAGACTTCTTCGTTCGTCTCGTGGATCCGTCAGGTCGACCAAATATCTGGAAGGTAATGGACAACATTTCAGGGAAAGTCACGCAACTCGTTCCCGGGATCAATTTCGACACGCACCAGTTGATGAGTGACATGATCGGAGACATGGTGGGCCGCCGGCAGCCTGTCGTAATCCAGTTAAGCGCGAAAGACCCCGCTGTCCTCGGCACGGTGGCCGGGAAGGTGGCCGATGCGATCAGCAGGGTGCCCGGCGTCGAGCCCGCCTCGGTCGACGACGGGGTGGTGCCTGCCGGCGACGCACTCGAGATCCATGTCGACCTGGCCGCAGCCGCGCTCAAGGGAATGACGCCGGCGGAAATCAAGGATCAGATCTACCATTATCTGCACGGCGCGGTGGTCACCCGCTATCTCGGCACGGTCCAGGATGTGGGCGTCAGGCTCTGGCTGAGCGCACCACAGGTGCCGATCTATCGCGACACGCTCGGCGATCTGCCGATTCGCGCGCCGAATGGTCAGATTTTTTCGCTCGGGACGGTAGCCTCGACGCATTTCATCTCGGGCCAGCCGCAATTGACGCGCGACAACCTTCGGCAAATCGTCGCAGTGACGGCCCAGATCAGCGGATCGCACGATCTTGGTTCGACCATCACGGCGGTCCGCAGCGCGCTGGACAGGCCGGGCCTGATCCCGGCAGGCGTGACCTACACGTTTGGCGGCGCGTACAGGCAGCAGCAGATGGCGGTGCAGGGAATGATCAAGGTATTCGCAGCGGCGGTTACTGCCGAAATTGTCCTGCTGCTATTTCTCTATCGCAATCTGGTCATTCCGCTCATCATCATGGCTACATCGCTCGTCTCAACCGGAGCCGTGTTCATCGGGCTCTGGGCGACCGGGGTCGAACTCAACATTACAGCCATGATGGGTATGGTGATGATCATCGGCATCGCAACGGAAATGGCAATTTTCCTGGTGTCCGAGTACCAGATGCTGCGACAGACAATGAGCGCTCGGGAGGCGCTGCGTGAAGCGGCACTCAATCGCCTCCGACCTATCACGATGAGTACGCTCGCGATGATCCTCGCACTTGTGCCGCTGGGCGCCGCCATCAGTGGCTCTGGCGACCAGATGCTCCAGCCGCTTGCGATCGCGATCATCGCAGGCGCGAGCGTGCAGTTGCCGCTCGTACTGCTGGCGATGCCTGTATTTATCGGGTTGACGACCTCCGACCGCACAAGCAAACGGAAACCTCGTTGACGGACCGGCCGATGATCGGCGGCATGCGGCAATGCGAAATGGCACGCGGTCGACAGCACCATAGCGGATTACTCCCCAAACCAGCAGATTTCGCCAGTCGCTCCGCCTGACGCCTGATCGATAGCGCATCGGCGCACACAAGGTGGCTGCGTAACGCCCAAGCCCGCGCATTGCGGCACCGGTAACGTTGGTACGCAGGGGCCGCCTTCATGCCAACCTGCATATCCTGCGGGATTCGACCGACCCTGCCAGGACACGATGGGCTCGCAACATGCCCAGTGGTGTTTCCCTGTGCTGAGCCTGATCACCCCACGCTATGTAATCGATTCACATAGGTATGCAGATCCGAGAGCACGTCACGAACTGTGACCCGCGACTCCGGTACCCTGCATTTTCGCCGACGCCAATGCAGGAAGAACCGCGAGGGAAATGAGAAGGGCGGCTTCAGGGTATTGCTTCATTCTATTTTCTTCAGAGTGGGTTATCCCCTTTGGCGCCAGACTACTCGGTGAAATGACATGCGCGCGCTGCTGGGCGCATCCGGTAACCGACGCCCCGGACCGTCACGATCTTCTCTCCACCGAGCTTGTGCCGCAAACGGTGTATCAGAACGTCGACCGCATTGCCCGCGACGCCCCGGGGACGCCCATAAATCTGCGTGGCCAGTTCAGCACGTGAGAATACGCGCGTGGGTTCATTCATGAGCGCAACCAGCAGCCGGTATTCGCTGGACCTTAATGCCACGGGTAGCCCGTCTAGCGATACCGAACAATCGAGCGGGTTTAAAGCCAGATTGCCGATCGTGACCGGCGCCTTATCGTGGGGCGGTCGGCGAAACAACAGGCGAGTCCGCGCGCCGAGATCTTCCGGCTCAAACGGTTTCACAAGATAATCGTCGGCGCCGGCGTCGAGCGCCACCGCCGGGCTATCAAAGTGACCGTGGGGAAGCATGGCGATGACCGTTGCACGGCCCCCGATTCTTCGGTAGCCTCGCAGAAGGCGGATCGGATCCAGACCCGGACTCCCAAAATCGAGAAGTACGAGTTCGTGGGTTCGATACTGCAGGCCAAGCTCCGCCTCGTATGCGCTGCTCGCCCAGTCAAGCTCATATCCTGAGCGATGCGCCCATTCCATGACCGGAAGCGCTCCTTCATCGTCGTCTACAACCAGTAGCAGCCTCACGCAATTCTCCAGTCACCGTGACCAGATTGTCACTGTGAGGTGCTTAAGCTTAGCTTAACTGGTGCAAAGACATACGTATGAAATATCGTATCGATCTGGACTGAAGGGGATTGAGTGCTCCTGCAACGCCGGACCGGCATTAGCGCCCTGGATGTTGTGCACCCGATGGCACAAACCATCCCGGCAGGGCCCGCTCCATGACGCGTACGACCCGCAGCCATGCAGCTGGAGGACGATTGGACTCGACCGCCCTGCAGTCCCACAGGTTGGTCTACAGAGCGTCTGGCAGGTACGGATCGCGCAAACCCGAACCTGTACCCATGACATTTACTGGCTGATTTCCTTGCCGCTGGAATCCTTGATCTTTGCCTTCCATTGCGACTCGATTTCGCTCACGACCGACTGCGGCAGCGAGATATAGTCGAGGCTGTCGGCCGCGGCGCCGCCATTCTTGAACGCCCAGCCGAAGAACTTCAGCGTTTCCTTGCCCTGCTCTGGCTTGTCCTGGGCCGTATGCAGCAGCACGAAGGTCGCGCCGACGACCGGCCATGCGTCCTTGCCAGGCTCATTGGTGAGGATCTGGTAGAACGACTTCTTCCAGTCCGCGCCGGCTGCAGCGGCCTTGAACGTTTCGGTGGTCGGCTGAACGACCGCGCCCGATTCGTTCTTCATGGCAGTGTAGACCATGTGATTTTGCTTCGCGTACGCCCACTCGACGTAGCCGATCGCGCCCGGCAGGCGCTGCACGAAGGCCGCGACGCCGTCGTTGCCCTTGCCGCCCGTGCCCGTCGGCCAGCTCACGCTGGTACCCTCGCCGACCTTGCTCTTCCACTCGGGATTGACCTTCGAGAGGTAGTCGGTCCAGATGAACGTGGTACCCGAACCGTCGGCACGGCGGACCACGGCGATGTCCAGATCAGGCAGCTTGACCTTCGGGTTCAGAGCGACGATGGCCGGATCGTTCCACTTCTTGATCTTGCCGAGATAGATGTCGCCGAGCACCGTGCCCGACAGCGTGAGTTCGCCGGCCTTGACGCCCGGCACGTTGATCGCCGGCACGACGCCGCCGACCACCGTCGGGAACTGGAACAGGCCGTCCTTGGCCAGTTGGTCGTCCTTCAGTGGAGCGTCCGAGCCCGCGAAGTCGACGGTCTTCGCCTGAATCTGCTTGATGCCGCCAGACGAGCCGATGCCCTGGTAGTTGACCTTGCCGCCGCCCGACTTCTGATAGGCGTCCGCCCATTTCGTGTAGATCGGAAGCGCAAAGGTACTACCTGCCCCTGTGATATCTGCAGCATGGGCAGCGGTTACCGACAGCAACGCAAGCATCACAACTGGAATAGATTTCAGTTTCATTTATGTTCCCCTTTGCAGAACTAAGTGAGTGGCGACGGACGATAGCCGCAATGTGTGACATTTTCGTGAACCTGAAATCGCTCTCACTTTTACTTCGACGACGACGGCAAATCCTGATGCCGACAATATGTCCTCCGCTCAGAAAACCACGATCCTAAAGTGACGACGTTACAACGGCTGACGCCGAATAGCTGCGGGGCAGCCAGTGTCTTCCCGCACGCACCGCACGTCTCCGTGGCGGCGGACCGCGAAGCTCACTCGCTGGCTGAATAGCGTGCCGTTTAGAGATGCCGGGACGCAACGACCGTTAACTTTGACATAAGTATCCCCCCTAAGATGGATTCCAGGTTCTCTTGGTACGACCTGAAGGTCGGGAGGTTAAATGAACACGACAATCACCAGAATCGCCATTATCGGCATTCTGCTCACCCCTTTGGCTTCGTTTGCTCAAACGGCCACCCCACTGACTCGCGCACAGGTACGCGCCCAGCTCGTACAGATTGAAAAGGCCGGCTACAACCCCGCCCGGGCGCGCGACAATAACTATCCGGAGGATATTCAAGCGGCCGAGGCCCGAGTTGCAGCTCAAGAATCGGCTGCCGCGATGGCTGCGTCGGGTATGGGCAGCGGCACCGGGAGCAGTTCGCAATCCGGCCAATCCCAGAGCGCACACCACGACAGATCGAAGCTGTTCGAACACCATTAACAGTAGTGCGCCTGTGCGGCGTGCAAGTCGTGAGGCCTTCCGCGCCTCGCGCGCCTCGCGCGCCGCACGCATCGTCTTCGATACCGCGATGTTCCGCTCGTGCCGGCATTGCGCACCAGTGTCCTTATGAAGCGCTCGCCTGTCCGCCCCCGTGGTTCCAGCCATCAAAGGGCATGCAAATACCTTGGCAGAGCGGATATGGAATCGTGAAGGACAACGCTAACCTGGTCTTAAGTCTGGCCGGTCAAATATACTTAGTGTGGAACACCGCCCCAACTCGAGTTATCGTCGGAAGTGGTGTATGCGGCGTAGGGAGGAGGCAGGAGAAGGCGGTGGCGATTGAAGGAGAATGTTGCTTCTCACGGTAACACTTCCTCAATCGAACTCCACCACCATGGCGA
>NZ_JAKLJA010000086.1 GCF_022213065.1 Paraburkholderia tagetis | reverse complement strand
AATTTGCCGCGGAACTGGCGAATCTGCTCCTGCTGCTTGAGCCGGATGATCGTTTTCAGGCCAAGCTCGACCGCTTCACGTTTGGTCCGGATGCCCGTTGCGGCAAGCGCTTCGGCCATCAACCGGTCGTCGATCTCGATATTGGTACGCATGGCGCGCCTCGTAAATGTGTATAAAACAATTGAATTATACACATCAAACGCTTGTGGTCCACGCTCCGGGTTGCGACATCCCAATTTGACCAGCAATCCCCCGGAGATCGTCAATTTCCATATTTCGTACCGGTTGTGGGGCGGAACAAGCCGGATTCGGACCATCACACTGGATAATCCTCCTTTATCGCAGGCCAGTAATGCCCACATAGGCCGCCCTTGACTGCATGCAATGATACGTATATACATGGTACGTATTACAGTACGATATTCGAGCGAGGAAGCAGATGGCCCGCACCGGTCTTACGCGCATGGACGTAAAGCGCGCCCGCGAGGCGTTGCTCGCGCAGGGGCAGCACACATCGATCGACGCGATACGTATCGCGCTCGGCAACACGGGCTCGAAAACCACGATCCACCGGTACCTGAAGGAACTGGAGGAAGATGAGGGCGCGTCACTCACACGCGCCGGGTCGCTCTCGGACGCGATCCAGGATCTGGTGGCCCGGCTCGCGGCCCGCCTGCATGAAGAAGCACAAGCCCTCGTCGACCAGCAGGCCACCGCTGCGGCCGCGCAGCGCCAGCAGGCGCAGTCCGAAATCGCAAGGCTCGGCGCTGAGCTGGCCACGGTGCGGGAGCAGCTCTCTGGCGCGACCGCCGCCCTTTCCGTGGAGCAGGAAGCGCACGCCGGGGCTCGCGTGGCGCTGCATCAGCGCGACCTGGACGTCGAGCGGCTCACCCAGCAGGTATGCGACCAGACCGAGCGCCTTGCCGAGCAGGAAGGCTTCCGCCTGTCGCTTGAGGCCAAGCTCGTGCATGCGCGTGATGCCCTTGAGCACTTCCGTACGGCCGCGCGCGAGCAGCGCGAACAGGAAGCGCACCGACATGAGCAGCAGGTCCAGCAGGTGCAGGCTGAGCTACGCCAGGCGAACCAGACGGCCATCGTCCGGCAGAACGAGATCACCCAGCTGAACCGGGACAACGCGCGGCTCGTCGCAGAAGCAACGGCCACGACCAGGCTCGCACGCGATCAGCAGGCACATGGCGAGGCGCTGCAGTCCGCCCTCAATCGTGCGCTCACCGATCGGGCGCGCGCCGAGGCCGAGCGCGATGCAGCGCACTCGGCAGCCGATGCGCGGGCAGCCGAGCTGCTCCAGGTACGCGAGGCTCGCGACGCGCTCCGCGCGGACCTCACGAAGCTGGCCGCGCAGCTCGAAGCACAGCAGCAGCTCCTGGTGGACTACCGGATGCGGCTGGGCGGCGCGGATGCGGCGGGCTGAAAGCGCCGCATCGCGTGCCGAAAGGACATCACAATGGCAACGCGCACGCCTTTCGGCGCTTGCCATGAAGCATTCCGGCTTTCGCGTCGGCCCGGAGTTTCATGGCTCTGCCGGGTTGCGCACCAGCACATTCACCTTCTTCTCTTCCATGCGCTTCGCTACGGGAATCTGGCATGAGCGAATACCAATACTACGAGTTTGCATGCGTCGACCAGCTGCTTACGGCGACCCAGCAGGCGGAGTTGCGCAGTTTCTCCACGCGGGCCACGATCACCGCCGCGAGCTTCGTCAACGAATATCACTGGGGAAACCTCAAGGGCGACCCGCTCGAGTGGGTACAGCAATATTTCGATGCCCACGTCTACTCCTCCAACTGGGGGAGCTGCCGCCTGCTGCTTCGCCTGCCGCGCGGGACGTTTGACGCGGCGACCATCCGCGATTACGTCAAGGCTGGACGAAAGAGGCGCTCCCGTTTCGAGAAAGCGTTCGAGGCCATGGACGTCGATGACTGGTGCCTCCTCGACTGGTCGTTCAACGATGACTCGGGCGAACACGCCCGCTTCTCGGAGGAGATGGATGGTGCGGGATGGATGACGCGCCTGCTGCCAGTACGCGACGAGCTGCTCGGCGGCGATGCTCGCCCGCTTTATCTTGGGTGGCTTGCCCGACTCGGGAATGATGAACTACACGATGACGAAATCGAACCGCCGGTGCCTGCGGGATTACAGGCGCTGACGCCCGCACAGGTAGCACTGGCCGAGTTTCTGATGCTGGATGCGGATTGGCTCGCCGCCGCCGCCGAGGCCAGCCCGTCATTATTGGCCCCAGAATCGAGCGTGAGCGAAGACAGTCGCTTTGATCCCTGGTTACGCGAATTGCCGGCTGAGGAAATGCGGGCGAAACTGCGCATGCTGCTACAGGGACGCAGCCGTGAAGCGGAGCGAACGCTTCGAAATGCTTTTCTCAAATGGGAGAAGGGTAGGAATGCAAAGCAATTGAATTTGCCCGGGCGCCGTCGAATATCCGAAATCGAATCAAGGGTCGCCTCTCATCGTGCCATCCGTGAAAGCAGGGAGCAGGAAGCACGCCAGGCGGCGGAGGCCCGTCGTCGTGAGGAACGCACACGGTACCTCACATCACTTCTCGAGCAGGAAGACACGGCGTGGTCAAGCATCGATGCACAACTGCGACGCACAACGGGCAGCGCCTACGATCAGGCATTCCAGAAGTTGCAGGATCTCGCCGAAGCGTATGAAAACGCCAGGCGGGATGCCGTATTCCGGCGTCGTCTGGCGCAATTGATGTCGAGTCATGGCAAGCGGGGAGCCTGGCTTGCCCGGCTGGAAAAAGCGGGGTATTTGTGGCAACCCAAGTCTTAGCCTCCCTGGCCTGACCTGCTGCATCATTTCCGCAAATCTGGGATTAACTCTGAGCCCAGATGGGACGCCCGGCATATATGCCAATTTTCGGCGATTTGCCCAAGTCATAATAACTTGGACGCCTATGATAGGAAATTGTGCTTACCTTGTTCGCCCCCCAGGTACAGGCGCGAAAACGAAATCAGCACTATCAACGCGCCGGTCAACAGTGCAATCCTGAGCCGCGCCTCCCTCCCGCGCCTGCGACAGAGGAGGTAGGCAAGGAAGCCATAAACCACAATACTCAATGCCGCGTGGCTACTGGGGAAAGAATAGCTCTCAATGCCATCGTAGATTGACACTGGCCGTAACCGCTGAACAGCAAATTTGAACAATTTGACAGACGCCCCAGCCGTGACCACGGCAACAAGCCAATAGCCGGCGGTACGCCATTCGCGACGAAACAGCAGCACGACAAGCACGGCCAGAAACACGGGTAGCGTTACGGCTGCATCGCCAAGCTCCGAAACTGCCACCATCACATGGTCGAAAAGGGGAATATGAAGCCCCCGCAGACCATCGTGAAGCAGCCGGTCGAAGGAGACCAAGGGGTCCTCGCTGATAACGTCTTCGAGAATACCCAGAAATAGCCAGATGCCCCCAAGGACCAGAACGACGGCCGCCAATAACTTTGCGGAACCGGTACGGCGAAGTACAAATCGCCAATCCAGTCTGTTGCTGTCTTCAGCCTTTGGGGCCTTGTGGGAACGCCGTCGCAACAACTTGCTGAATAGCATGCCTGGCAACTCCATCTGGAACCTTCATATCGGCAAACAGCATTGGATGGCCATTCGCGCTGCTAGCACGTGGCTCTCTACCTCACGCGTTGGAGGGGTAACGATTCAGGTGCGGACGCCTCGCAGCCGGAGAGCGTTTCCAATCACCGAAACCGAACTCAGTGCCATCGCGGCGCTCGCAATAATCGGACTCAACACGATGCCGAGCCACGGATAAAGTACCCCTGCCGCAATGGGTATTCCAATGGCGTTATAGGCAAACGCGAAGAACAGGTTCTGGCGAATGTTCTTCATCGTCGCCACGCTCATTGAGCGAGCACGCGCGATACCCCGAAGGTCGCCTTTCACGAGCACGATGCGTGCGCTATTCATCGCGACATCAGTGCCCGTTCCCATCGCAATGCCCACATTCGCCTGAGCGAGGGCGGGCGCATCGTTCACCCCATCGCCAGCCATTGCCACAATTCGTCCGCTCTGCTGCAACTCCTGGACGTGCCTGTATTTGTCTTCTGGCAGAACTCCGGCCTTGACGTCATCGAGAGCGAGCGAACTTGCGACCGCGCGAGCCGTGACCTCGTTGTCGCCCGTCAGCATCACAATCCGGACACCGGACGCCTTCAACTGCTGAACAGCCTCAGGCGTGGTGCCTTTGACAGGGTCGGCAACACCGATATAGCCGGCCAGGTCGCCGTCAATCGCGAGATACATGACGGTCTGCCCGGCTTCGCGCAAGCGGTCCGTGTCCCGCTCCACGAACGCACAATCAATGCCCAGGTCAGCCATCAGTCGAGCGTTACCCAGTGATACTGCGTGTCCGCCGATGTTTCCGGTTACACCCTTGCCCGGCACCGAGTCGAACTCGTCTACCTGTGATGTCGTTGCGCCCGTTTCTTTCGCGAATGTCGTGATTGCTTGCGCGAGCGGATGCTCGCTGGCGCCTTCAAGGCTTGCGGCATAACCGAGAATCCGGGATTGCCGTGCAGCGTTAACTGCGACCACCTTCTGAACGCGCGGTTTGCCCTCCGTCAGCGTGCCTGTCTTGTCGACAACTACGGTGTCGACTTTTTCCATCAGTTCGAGCGCTTCCGCCTCCTTGATGAGCACGCCTTCCCGGGCACCACGTCCGACGCCAACGATGATAGATACGGGTGTCGCAAGTCCCAGCGCGCAGGGGCAGGCAATGATGAGAACGCTGATGGCTACGACCAGAGCGTTCGCGAGCGCCGGAGCGGGCCCGGCGACGGCCCAGACGAGAAACGCTGCGGTCGCTATGCCGATGACCGCCAGCACGAACCAGCCCGACACCTGGTCAGCCAGTTTCTGGATGGGAGCACGCGAACGGCCCGCCTCAGCGACCATTTGAACGATTCGCGCGAGCAGAGTGTCGGAGCCGACGTTCTCCGCGCGCATCAGGAACGTTCCAGTCTGATTGACCGTTGCACCCGTCACCTTGCTGCCAGCAACCTTTTCCGCAGGAATCGATTCGCCCGTAATCATCGACTCGTCGACACTCGAACGACCCTCCGTCACGACACCATCCACCGGAATCTTCGAGCCGGGCTTGACACGCAACGCGTCGCCCACGACGACCGCTTCGAGAGGAATGGTCTCCTCGACTCCGTCGGGTCCGATGCGCACCGCGGTGTGCGGGGCAAGCTTTAGCAGGTCACGTATCGCGCTAGACGTGCGTGAGCGCGCGCGAAGTTCGAGCACCTGTCCGAGGAGCACCAGCGTCACGATGACGGCAGCCGCCTCGAAATAAAGGGGCAACTCGTGGTCCCGCCTGAACGCCTGAGGCAAGACATCGGGAAAGAAGAGCGCGAAAAGGCTAAACACGTAAGCGACTGCTACGCCAAGTCCGATTAGGCTGAACATGTTCAGCCTCCACGTGACGAACGACTTCAATCCGCGCTCGAGGAAAGGCCAGCCGCCCCACACGACGACAGGTGTAGCCAGCAAAGCCTGGATGCATTGGGACCACGATGCCCTCATCCAGTGTGGGGCGCCAGAAAACAGACCGTCGATTGCTGAATCGATGTCGAACGGCAGAATCATCTTGCCCATCGTCATCATCAACAGCGGAATCGACAGCACAAGCCCAACCCAGAAGCGCCGGGTCATCGACTCCAGTTCGATGTTTCGCTCATGCGTCCCGGCCGGAAGCACTGGCTCAAGCGCCATACCGCAGATGGGGCAGGAGCCGGGGGCAGACGCGCGTATTTGCGGATGCATCGGGCAGGTGTAGATAACGCCGCTATCCTGCGCAGGGATGTCCGCCGCGTCCATAGCCCCGTGTTTGTGGTCGATACCCACGCTCGCTCGTTGAGCGTGCCCGTGAACATGCGTGTGTGATGAAGCCATCGTGTGCGTCCCGATTCAGCTTAATGGACCTTGACTGTGTGGTCCACTGACAGTCGCGGAATAAAGCGCGGCGTGCGTAATGCGTACTCTCGCCAGGCTTCCCCGAAGCGCGCTTCCGAGTCGCGTTCTTCCTGTATTGCGAGCCTGACGTACATGAACACGAGCACCGGGAACATCAGCAACGTGACAAGCGTCGGCCATTGCAGCAGGAAACCAAACATGATGACGACGAATGCAACATACTGCGGATGCCGGACTTTTGCGTACGCGCCCGTTGTGGCGATCTGTCCGACGCGTTGTGCCTCGTACAGGACGTGCCACGCTGTCGACAGCAGATAGAATCCGCCGAAAATGAAGACGATGCTCAGAATGTGCGAAAGCCCGAAATGCGGGTCGCCGTGTCGGCCCGTCATCATCCACCAGATGTGACCTGAGTCGTGCGAGAACAGGTTTGCCTGCGGGAAACGCGTCTGCAACCAGCCTGACAGAAGATAGATGGTGAGCGGAAATCCGTACATCTCCGCGAAGAGCGCGACGATAAAGGCCGAAAATCCGCTGAATGTGCGCCAGTCGCGTTTGGTCGCCGGTTTGAAGAAGCTGAATGCGAAGATGATGAACACCAGCGAGTTGATGACGACCAGAATCCGGAGTCCGTAGCCGTTATCGATGCTGCTCATGGTCGCCTCCGCGTTTCGCTGAACGTTCTTCATTCGCTGAGCCATGGCCATGCCCGTGTCCATGTTCGTGATGCATGAAGAGATGCATCAGCGGACACGAAAGCAGCAGAAGGTATGGCAACACGCCAAGGAAATGCGCCCGGTGCTCGGAAAAGAGCAGGAACAGGGCGACAGCCGCGAACCCCAGCAACGCAATAGCGGAACGCGACTTCCAGAAGGGGCGCGAGCCGTGCGTGGCATCGTTCATCGCCATCTCCGGTTGCAGGCTGTGGCTACTTGCCCGTTGGTGGCGTCTGCGCAGACTGACGGTCCATCATCGCCTGCATCATCATCTGCATCATGTCGAGGCGCATTTCCATCATTTCGTGCTTCTCGCCTGACATCGGCATCCCGCTTGAATCCTGCTTCATCATGTCCATCATGTGCATGCCGTTCTGCATGGACTTCATCTGTTCGTCCATCAGGGCGGCGCGCTGCTCGGGCGTAGTCGCGGCCGTCATCTTCTCGTGCATCGCCTGCATCTGTTTCAACTGCTGATCAACGCCTGCGAGTTTTTTGGTCTTTGTGGACGCCGCGCTGGCCGCCGCCGGGTGATGCGCTTCGTGAGCTGCGGCGTCGGTCGCTTGAGCGCCAAACGCAGTTCCGACATGCAAAGCGACGAATGCCGCTGCGACAAGTGCGAACCTCTCTGGAAAAGTCATTCTGTTCTCCGTGATCACAGGGGCGGGTAGCCGAATTCTCAATAGCCACTTTCAATCGTAAGCGCCGATTCCAGCACACGGCATGGCGGCATACGGACAGTTTAGGTGCGAGCGTAGCCGCGTCGCGGCGCTCGGAATCAAGCGGCGACGTCGGCGTGGATGCGGCGGACGTCAGTCAGGGAGTTGTCGCGTTGGCCTGCTGCAAGCGGGCGTAATTGAATGGCAGCAGATGGTATGACCTTGATTCCCGCGCATTTTTCCGGTTAGAGGCCCCTATGCCCGGCGCGGCTTCGCCTTGTGGCCCTGTATAAATTCTCTTTTCAATCAAACACATGCTGACTGCCCCGAGAGAGCCTCAGGTTTGGGGTATTAAAAGCCGATATTCCAGACGCCGTCTGGAAACTTCGATTCAGTGGGCCGGAGTCAAAGTCTAGGCTCGGCGACTGGTCGTCGAGGCGGGCAGGTCACTCGCGAGACTTGGAAGAATTCGCCGGGCGTACCGCGCCACCGGAAAATTGAAGGTCCCGCGCAGATTGATGCCCTCCAGATGCGTCGGCGCGATTCGCCTTAACTGTTCCGAGCTGGGCGCCTGGCCTGTGGCAGCCTGCATTTCTTCGAGGACGCGTTGCATGTGAGTGGTGTTCCACGCCATAAGAACGTTCGCAAGAAGTGTCCGTGCGGACGACACCGCCGAGAGTGATTCCTGACGTCGTGCCAGTTCAGCGGGAATCTTGCCAACGTGGATCGCACGTTGGACATTGTGTACGGCTTCACCGCGGTTCAACACGTGCTGCAACTCCGTCCTGAATGCGGTATTTGTGAAATAGTCGATCAGAAAAATACTTCTGAACAGCCGCCCGATGTGAACACCATCTTCATACACGGCCTGCCCACGCGCGGCTGAGCCAAAGCGGGTGAGGGCATCGACCGCAGTGCATTTTCCGGAGCGTATGGACGCAGCGATCCTCACGAACTCATCCCAGACCTCCGCGATAAGATCGAGCCTGACATCGCGATCAGTAACCGCGGCAAGTTGCGGTCGGACATCGTATCGGCGGGGAACATGAAGTCGGCGGTCTCGAAGATGGGACAAGCGAGGGCACAGATCAAAGCCAAGCGCCCGTGCCAAACCCATCGCAAAATCCGTGTACCCGTGCGTATCAACGGCCAGCGCGGCGATATCTGAGGTCGCGCTTTGCCGAACGACGCCTTCGATTGCTGCGCCCGCCTGACGCTCATTCAGCACAATGGGCTGATCGTAAAAGATGCCCCAACGATCGAGCACATGGGTGTACATGCCGATGGACGCGGTACGGCGCCGGGGATCAGCGCGAGCCTGCCAGACCGTACGCGTTGTTTCGAGCGACATCATGTCAGACGATGCGAGATCGGCGCGCCCCAGTGGGCAGCAACTGGATGCTCATGCATGAATTCGAGGACAGCATCGGCCGCAAGCCGAAGCATTCGTTCATCCTCAAGTCGCTTCATCATCTGACGGATGGCGGCTGGCGAAATCTCGGGAACCATCCGGGAAATGTCCGCGGCCGACAGCGAGGTGCCATGCGCCAGAATGGCCGAATACACCATCAGCAGTTCGATCCGTGAGCGAGGCTCGCGTCCCAGAAGGATCCAGCTGAACCGCGTCGCGCTATCAATTTCGAGAATGATCTCGGGTAACTGACCCGGCGGATGAGCTTCGAAGATGGCCCGTCTCAGGCGATCCGCTTCTGTGTCTCCAGCCTGGGCGTCCAACGGATCGAGATGTACCGCCGTGTCGATCCGTACCGTGCCTTCGTCAACTGCTTTCCCCAGCGCTGCAAGGCGCTGATCGAGCTGCTCGAGGACAGGACGCAGAAACGCGTGAGGATCCTGCGGCAGGCCAAGATGCCCATACAGATTGTTTCGCTTGATCAGCCACTCTGCGGCAGGGATAAGCATGTGCGTCTGGCTGCGGAATGAAAAGCTGTGCGCGATGAAGATGGAACCATTGCGCAGGGCGACCCGTAACGAGAACAGGGTGGCCCACTCGAAGGCGACCATCGCCTTCATTCGATCGTGAGCTAAAGTCGGAACTGGTGTACGGGGGAGTTGAGGCGGGAGATTGAAGGCGGTGGAGGTTTCAGCTGAGAATCTGATTGTCGAAGTCGGAAACCAGCAAACAACAAACCATCCACCATGAGCAAGTTTACGGAAAAAGCAGTTGTCGGTCTATCGGAAGTCGGTCTGGGCCTGGACGAATTGGTGCGACACGGAGCGCGGCAAGTGATTCAGCAGGCCATCGAAGCGGAGCTGTCGGCGCTGCTGGAGCGATTCGAGAACGTCAAGACCTTGCATGGACAACGCGCCGTGGTACGCAACGGCTATCTGCCGGAGCGAGAAGTGTTGACGGCAGCCGGGCCGATTCCAGTGAAGGTCCCCAAGGTTCGCGATCGATCAGGATCCGGTGTGAAGTTCAATTCCTCGATTGTGCCGCCGTATGTGCGGAAGTCGCCGCGTGTGAGTGCCGCGCTGCCGTGGCTTTATCTGAAAGGCATCTCGACGGGCGACATGAGCGAAGCGCTGAGCGTGCTGCTGGGTGAGGACGCCAAAGGCTTGTCGGCCAATGTGGTGAGCCGTCTGAAGGCGCAATGGGCCGATGAGCACGCCAGCTGGAGCCAGCGTGACCTGTCGAAGTCGCGGTATGTCTATTGGTGGGTCGACGGCATTCACACCGGGCTACGCAGCGAGAACTCAGACGGCCAGTGCCTGCTGGTGATCATCGGCGTGCGGCCCGATGGGCGCAAGGAACGAGTCGCAATCGGCGACGGTTATCGCGAGTCGAAGGCATCCTGGCAGGAGTTGCTGCTCGATCTGAAATCGCGTGGCTTGCAGGCAGGTCCGCTCCTGGTGTTGGCGGTGCTGTAGATGCGACACTAGATGGCGGCGCAAGGTTGAGTAAAAGACTCGGGCATGCCTGGCGACCGTTGCCGGCCGCCAGGGCTGTGAGGCAGCCTCAGAACTCGCCGCCGATGCCGTTTATGCAATCATTTGATGGCAATGAGCGCCGCTCATGCAAGAGCGCCTGAAGCTCCTCGCAATAGCGCCACCAGATGCGCGCGCGTAAATCATCAAGCAACTCGAACACGGCCAACGCCTGCTCGGGCGACCAGTTCGCGTCGATCAGGAAGTCCAGCCCGCAGGACAGGCCCGAAGGCAACGGAGTGCGCCTGCTCATGGCCTTTTCTCCTGGCGTGAGGCATTGCGCTTGCGCGCGCGTTGCTCGGCGCGCTCCTTGGCTTCCTTGACGCGATACGACTCGCCTTCGATGGGTATGACTTCGGCGCGATGCACGAGCCGATCGACCAGCGATACAACGCACGCCGCGTTCGGGAACACCTCCGACCAGGCAGAGAACGCCTTGTTGGTCGTGACCAGCGTACTTGCCGCACCGTATCTTCGATTTACGAGTTCGAACAGCAGATCAGCGTAGCGGTTTGAGTAGGCCAGGTAACCGACTTCGTCGACCACGACCAGGTCGGGCGAAGCGTAGTATCTGAGGCGCCGGCGTAGTGCCGCATCGCTGTCGGCAGCGGCCAGGTCCCCCAGCATCTTGCCGGCTGTGGTAAAGAGCGCCGTATAGCCGTGGATGAGCGCCTGGTAAGCCACGTTCAGCGCGAGTGTCGACTTGCCCACTCCGTTCGGGCCGATGAACACGGCGTTGGACTTCTCCTTCACGAACTCCAGCGTCATCAGTTCCTCGACGGCTGCGCGGTCACAGCGCGTGGGCCAGTCCCACTCGAAGTCGGCCAGTGACTTGAAGCTACCAAGGCGCGCAGCACGGATGCGCCGCTCCAGCGAGCGTCGCGTGCGTTCCTCCTCTTCCCACTGCAGCACGGTCCCGAGCCACGGCTGGTCCTGTACGTCGGACCAGTGGGCAAGCAACCCGTGTAGTCTGAGTGCGCTGGCGCGCTCCTGCAGGAGATCAGTTGTGCTTGTCGTCATCGAGTTCTCCCGTGAGCTGATCGTAGATTTCCAGGCGGTGCGGCGTGACCAGTGCATCCTTCCTGCGGATGTGTTCAGGCAGGTTTAGCGATACAGGCGGCGGCACATGGTGTTCAATACGCCGGCGCTCGAGTGCCTGACGCACCGGGTTTGGATGAGGGGCTGCGCCGCTAGCGAGCGTTTCCTCGATGGCGGCCTGTAGTTCGACTGCGCCGTAGCGGTCGAGCAGCTGCAGCAAATGCGTGGTGATATTGCCGATGTTGCCGCCGACTTCGGCGGCGCGCTGTATCAGCGTGTGTGCTACCGGCACGGCATGGGCGAGGTAGTCAAGACCGCGATGATGGCGGGCTTCGCGTTTGCGCTGTATCAGCTCGTCGATGTGGGCGGGGATCTCCACCTGCTTGCCGCGATCGTAACAGCGCTCATGCTCGGCCACGACATCGGCACCGTCGAGAATGCGTACTCGGTGTGGATCGGCACGCACTGTGAGCGTGCGTCGAACACACGTGGAAGGCACTGTGTAATCGTTGAGATCGAAGCGCACGTAGGGTGTCTTGCCGACGCTCACTGGCTCCTGCAGGTCGCATTCGTAGGGATTGTCGGGCAGTGCCAGCAGGCTGCCTTTTTCCCGCTCGAAGGCCTCACGTACGGTCATGTCGGGCTCATCGGGGCACGGACGATCAGCGGCCACGGTATTGCACCACTGCGCGGCCTGCGCGTTCAGGTCATCAATGTCGGTGAACTTGCGGGCTGCAAAGAATGAGGATCGTATAAAACGAATAGCCCGTTCCACTCTACCTTTTTCGTTGCCTCTGCTTACGGCAACGGGTCTTGGCTCGAAGCGGTAATGACTGGCAAACTCGATCAGTTGCGGATTGAAGCGAATCGCATCGCCCTGGCGTTCGAGCACGGCACTTTTAAGGTTGTCGTAGAGGAGGACGCGGGCCGACCCGCCCCAGGCCTCGAACGCGCCTACGTGGCCGAGCAGGAAGCTGTCCATGCGCGCATCAAGGAAGAACTTCAGCCAGATCTGCCTGGACCATGACAGCACCATCACGAAGGCCATCAGGGGCCGGCGTGCACGGCCAATCTGTAGGTATCCGAAGTGACCCCAGTCGCATTGCATCTGCTCGCCGGGCAACGTGCGCAGGCGCAGATAGGCCTCCGCAGGTTGGCGCGGCCTGTGGAGTGCTATCAAGTGCCTGAAGTGGTCAGGCGCTCCCTTGTAGCCCCGCTCGCGCACCATCGCGTACAGGCGGCTTGCCGTGAGCGAGGGGAACTTCCCGAGCGTGTCGTGGATGAACGGCAGAAACGGTTCGATCTGCGAGGCCCGCTGCACACCACCCACCCGTGGCAGGCCCGCCTGAGCGAGCACCCGCTGCACGGTGCCCCGATGCACATGCAGTTGACGGGCGATGGTGCCGCATCGCCACTTTTCCACGTGATAGAAGCGCAATATTTTCGCCTCCAGTTCCGTGCTGATTGTCATGGATCAAATCCCCTTATTCCAGTAGTAGTCCGAAGCGGACGAATGACCCGGCGACGTAACGACCCATGACGTACAAACTCGCATGCGCAATGGCAGAAGTGGCATTGTCCGGACGCGCGCGAGGCGCTCGCGGTGGTGCCCGGCGGACTGGCCGCCGTCGCCGAAGTCGGGCCCAGTAGAGCATCAGCGGCGGGCGGGGAACAGGGGTGATGCGTCACTTTCGGCTGGCAGTGACGACAGCGGCGCCACCTGGCGGCGCGCTTCAACGGTCGTGGTCCAACGCTTACAATCCCGCACATGCGCTCGCAGCGATGGCAATGTCCGCGCAGATTCGCGCCGGCAATCTGGATGAGCGACGCACTGGCCGCTGTCGTCGAAGTCGTGGCCGGCGGCGCATCAGCGGCGTCGAGAACACAGGGAAGATGCGCCATTTCCCTCAGGCGCTGACGATAGCGGCGCTGCCTGGCGGCGTGCTTCGTCCGCCCGGGCAGGCTGTGCTGGTACCGGCGGCCTGCCGCGAGCAGGCTGGCCCGACGCGCGTCATCGGCGCACTCGGGACTGCAGTACGACTGCCCTATGCGCAAGTGAAGAACGATTTCCTGGTACTCGCAGGCTGTGTTAAAGCGGACATCCCCACAAACACAGCAGAGGACCTGCATGATGACAGCAAGACGAACGACCATCCGGCGACTCCC
>NZ_JAKLJA010000085.1 GCF_022213065.1 Paraburkholderia tagetis | reverse complement strand
TCACGAACCATGGATCACTTACACCCAATGCGGCTTCGAACAGCTTGCTGTGCATGACCTGCCTTCGTCTTGGTTATGGATAAACCGGGACGATACCACCCACTGAAAATTCAACAGAGGCACTATAGTTATGTGGTACTCGGCCGTGATGAGGTCGGACGCTTCCGCGCAATCGACCTGAAAGTGAGCTTACCGCACATCGGCACCGCACGCAGTCAACTGAAACGCATGATAGCCCGGCATAGTGAGACGGGCCAAAGTGTTTTCCCTCAGCATGACACCCAAGGGCAGGCCTTCGACATTTTGACGTCCATCGTGGAACGGAACCGCCTTCATCCCTCCTTCCTCATTCTTTCTGAAAACAAGTTCTGGGTTGGCGCCCGAACGGTCGTTTCGGAAATGATGAAGCACTTTGTGGATGTTGACGGCAACTTCGTTGAGCAATTTCAGACAACGGGATTCGATGCGCGACTCTGGGAACTGTATCTGTTCGCATACTTCAAGGAGGCGGGATTCCATTTTGACAGAGACATGCATGCGCCCGACTTCGTACTCGGTCGATATGGTCAAAAGGTCGCCGTCGAAGCAGTCACTGTCAATCCGAGTGACACGGAAGTCCTCCGTCGAAAAGACCAGCCCGACTGGCAACCACGCGACCAAGCTGACATTGAGCAGCGTTTGCTCGCATACATGCCGCTTAAATTTGGAAGCACACTACACTCGAAGCTATCAAAGAAGCCGTACTACTGGGAGCTCGAACACGTTAAGGGACTGCCGCTCGTCTTTGCTCTTGCAGACTTCCACGAACCGCAGTCGATGACTTGGAGTCACCCGGCGGTGCTTGAGTATCTCTACGGCATCACACAGACCGCAAGCCACGACGAAGACGGCAACCTTCGCCTTGAAACCAAAGCGGTTGACCCGTACGTCAAAGAAAACGGCACAAAGATACCCGCTGGATTTTTCAATCTACCGAATGCGGAACACGTGAGCGGTGTCCTGTTTTCGAGTACAGGAACCTTGTCGAAGTTCAATCGCATTGGTCGAATCGCTGGATTCGGCACTGATGCGTCGAGGATGATACGCATGGGCGCGTGCCATCACCATGACCCAAACGCTAGCAAACCGCTGCTGTTTCGCTTCGAAGTGAAGCCGGGTGAGGTCACCGAAACATGGGCAGAGGGCTTGTCATTGTTTCACAATCCCAATGCTGCGATTCCGATAGCGGACGATATGTTCCCGGGCGTTGCTCAACACAGACTGCAGGATGGCCAGTTCCGAAGTCTCATTCCGGAATTTCATCCCTACATGTCGTTGACGTATCACTTCGCCATAAGGGACGACTAATCGCAAAGCGCTCAACATGCGCTGTTCCAGTGGGAGCCGATATCCTCTACAGCAATGTGAATCTAGGCCGACGGCCGGGACATTAAGCCGAGCGGCATTGCTCATGTAGTTCAAAGCATTCTTACTTATTACGGAACAGAGGAAGAAGGGAGAGAGGCATGGCATTCGTTCATCACATCTCGATTCGGGTCCCCTGGCATGACGACCAGTGGCGGGGTACGGTGTGCAAGAAGCCACGTGACAATGGCGCGTGCGTAGTACTTCCAGAAATCGCTGAGGGCAAGCGTGATGAGGCCGAGATATGTATTGCGGGCCGCCGTTTTGACGAGATTGAGGAAAGCGAGTTGCCGCCGTGCGTAAAGGAGCGGGCATCCTTTATGGCACCCTTCACTTTGCGGCGCAACCTTACACACCCGTACAAATATTCGGATAGTGCCGCGCACAACGACCTGCAGCCGATGGGACTGCAGCAGCCACCTTTTTCCGCAGCTTGCATCCCGTTCAAATGGATGCGTCGCGAGTTTGCCGACGATATCGCCAGGGGCTGGCGTTTGGACTATGACCTCGCTCGCGAGCCCACCGAACCCAGCTGGCTGGCCGAAGCTGGGTGGGTGCAGAACGGTCGCAACCAGCGGGCCATGCTCGAAGGCTTCTTTTCTACCATCAAGGAAAAGCGCTCGCTATGCTTCTTTTACGCCAAACAGACGCCATTCTCGGATGACCGAAGGCGCGTGCTAATCGGTATTGGGCGTGTAGAGCAAATCGGCAAGCCGCTCCAGTACGAACGTGAAGGAAAGTTGACCGAAGCAGATACGTCGTATGTCTGGGACGTGGTAGTCCGCCATTCGATTCGTGCGGAGGTTGGTGAAGGTGGGTTCTTGATGCCGTACGCCGAGCTAGCGGCAGCTCAAGAACAGGGCGCGGATGTGGATTGGGGCCGGTGTTTGGCGTTTTCGCCGGCTGACCGGCTTTCGGAGTTCTCATACGGAGCTGAACACGTCACCCACGATGGCTCGTTGTCCGCCCTGCTCGAGTGCCGGTTGGCGCTTGAAGCGGCGAAAGACGTGCTCTACCAGGCGGACAGTGTCGCGCAAGCCTTGCGCTGGATTGACGCGAGAATCTCCGAGC
This sequence comes from Paraburkholderia tagetis, assembly GCF_022213065.1. Classification (GTDB taxonomy): domain Bacteria; phylum Pseudomonadota; class Gammaproteobacteria; order Burkholderiales; family Burkholderiaceae; genus Paraburkholderia; species Paraburkholderia tagetis. The sequence continues at coordinate 11,229 of NZ_JAKLJA010000085.1, read as the reverse complement.
TGTGGAAGCTGCGGGGCCCGTATCCTGGACTCGGCGCTGCATTGTCTGCATTTGGAGTCCAGAACGGGAACTTCCTGGCGCTGCACTTGGCAGACCACCTATATGAGAACGACGACCCGTGGCCTCTTGTTGACAAGGTCATGCGCAAGCCGGCGTCCCTGCCACCAACGCTGGCCAAGCTAGTCACTGGTGACTTGACCGACCAGTGGAAGGCGCTCAAGGCCAGTCGCCTAGAGTTGCTCAAACTCCTTGCTCGCGTTGCATTGACAAACGAACAAGCGAGCCGATTTTACGTTCGAGCCGAGCGTTACGCCGCCGGAATTGACTACGAAGATTCGCAGCTGCTTGAGAATCCGTATCTTATTTATGAAGGTGACCGCTTCTCGGTCCCGACGTCAGACGAGGGAAAGCTGGAGCGCGTGACGCTAGAAACCATTGACCGGGGTGCCTATCCGGCGGATGTGGTTAACGAGAAGCACCCCCTGCCGGACCAGTCGCGAATGTCGGGACCTCTAGATAAGCGCAGAGTGCGCGCCCTCGTAATTGGGCAGCTTGAAGAAGCAGCGCTCTCCGGCGGTCATACCATGCTTCCTGAAGACCTTGTGGTTCTTGGAATTCGCAACGCGAAACTGGAGCCTCCGTGCCCCGTCACGGAGGACGTTATCGACGCCGTCGCCGAGTTCTTCCCGTACGAAGTTAGCAGGGTGGTGCTGAAAGGTGGCAAGCCCGCGTTGCAGCTACACCGCTACATCATGTCCAAGAAGCTGCTCTCATCGCAAATTCACTTGCGTGTACGGCAGGGCGCCAGATTCACGTTCCAGGACGATTGGCGAGCACGACTGGATAGGCTTCTTCCGGAACTCGACGAGGCGGACAAGGACGAGATGAGGGCACGTGAGGAAAAGGCCGCAGCCTTGGCTGAGCTTGCTGCCTCGCGCTTTTCCGTCCTGGTCGGGCCGGCCGGCTCGGGCAAGACGACTGTGCTGCGAGCGCTGTGCCAGCACGAACAAATCGCGGCAATGGGTGTACTCTTGCTAGCACCTACGGGTAAGGCGCGTGTGCAGTTGTCGCAAAAATGCGGCCATGACGCCCAGACATTGGCTCAGTTTCTTGCCGGCTGTGGCAAACGCTACGACACACGGACGGGTGTCTACAAGACCGTTCCCGGCGCGCCTTACAAAGGCTGCAAGACCGTCATCGTCGACGAAGCCTCGATGCTCACGGAAGATATGCTGGGTGCGTTGTTCGACGCAGTAAAGACTAGCGTGGACCGGCTCATCCTGGTCGGTGACCCAAGGCAGCTGCCGCCAATCGGTGCCGGCAAGCCTTTCTTCGATGCAGTCACGTACCTTACGCACGACCAGCCCAACGTCGTGTTTCCAATGGTCGGGAAAGGGTATGCCGAATTGACCATTCAGCGCCGGCACAAGCAGTCGGGCGAGCAGGACGGCTACCCAGTCGACTTGCAGCTTGCCAATTGGTTCAGTGGCAGACCGCTGGCGCCCGGCGAGGACGAAATCTGGTCAATTCTGGAAGGGACGGGGGATACCACTGGGCGTGTCGTGACGCATCGCTGGGATACGACGGAAGAACTTCGCACGACGTTGCTGGAAGTCCTGCGCACGGAACTTGAGTTGCAGTCCCTCGAGGACCAGCATGCTTTCGCTACCAGCTACGGTGGCGTATTAGGTCACAAAACCGTGGAATTCAATCCTGGAGCAGCGTCCGAAGTGGAAGCGTGGCAGGTCCTTACCCCTCTTCGCAATGACGTGCTCGGCGCCAAAGACATCAACCGTCTGCTTCACAAGACCTTCCGCAAGGACGCCATTGCGTGGGCAGGCAAACGTTCTGACAAACGAGGTCGAATCCCGCCTCCGCGCGGTCCGGAAGGTATTGTCTACGGGGACAAAGTCATTAACGTTCGGAATCACAATCGCAAGTACGTTACCCCGGAAGCAAAAGCACTCGAGTACATCGCCAATGGCGAGATTGGCGTCGTCGTAGGAGATTTATTGAAAGACGGCACGAACGGTAAGGCGCCTTGGCTCACAAAGGTGGAGTTCTCTTCGCAACCTGGTTTCGTCTATAACTTCGCGCCGTGGGATTTCGACGATGAGCGTAGCCCGCTGCTCGAACTGGCCTATGCAGTGACAGTTCACAAGGCTCAAGGGAGTGAATTTGGTACTACCATTCTGGTCTTGCCCAAGAAGAGCCGGCTCATCACCCGCGAAATGCTGTACACGGCGTTGACCCGCCAGCAGCGCCGAGTGGTCGTCCTCCATCAAGGTAACTTGTCGGAGCTGCAGAAGCTGGCCAGTGATGAGAACGCTGTTATCCCGGGGCGCTTCACGAATTTGTTCGAGAAGGAAAACCCCTTGATGCTTCCGGCACCTGTGGAAGTGAACGGAAAATGGATGGACGAGAAGCTCATACACCGGTCGCGTCGAGGTACCGCGTTACGTTCGAAGTCGGAGGTCATCATCGACGACGCGTTAGCTGCGCACGACGTAGTTGCGGGATATGAAGTGCCGTTCTTCAGCAGAGACGGCCAGCATTACCGGTTGCCGGATTTCACCATCGAAGACCAGGCAATAGGACGCACCATCCTATGGGAGCACTGTGGGATGTTGTCCGACGAGGGATACCGGAAGCGCTGGGAAAGTAAGCTGCAGTGGTACCGGGAGAACGGCGCCCTCCCGCTCGAGGAAGGTGGGGGCGACAGGGCGACGCTGGTCGTAACCCACGACGATGAGAGTGGCGGAATCGACGGACGAAAGATAGACGCACGGATTGAAGAGCTCTTTGGCTGACTTTACAGCTCCAATGTCAGACGACTTACATCGTCCAGATGCGTGATGGCGAAACGCCAAGATACTCGAACGAGGCCGACGGCTCATAGGCTTTTGACAATCTTGGATGCAACACCTCGCCGGACACTCCTGGCTGAACGCCCGTTGCACAAGGAACTTCATGGCAGCCCTTCGAGTAGTCTTTGATTCCAATGCGTTCCAGCCGGGGACTTTCGAATTGTTGGAGCAGAGTTCCATGCTCAGACATTGCCGAAGCGGTCGCATCATCCCCATCTATAGTCACGTGTTCATTGAGGAAACGTTGCGAGCATACGGTTCCCTGCGAAGGCGTGATGATTTGGTGCGCCGCTGGCTGCCGTTCATTGCGGCGAGCGCCGACAGATTGTGCAACGACTTTTTGACCATTTGGCATGAGGAACTCGTGCAAGGCCGAGGTGTACGCGCCCGTATATTCATGCCTGAGCGCGACCGTGAGTTGCTCGTAAGCCGATTGCCCAATATCCCTCTGGACGGCTCTTGGCGTGCGTGGCATTCAGCACAGGCAGAGATTGCTCGCGAGGACACGAAGCGGAGCACACAACGAAAAATATCGGCGCAGATGCGTGAACAGGTAGCGGACTGGCGCAAGGCGACGCGTTATCAGCCCAAGCGCCACGGCAGGCCACCTATCCATGACCTTTTTGAAAATGAGGTGGACCTAACCGGGCGAGAGTTCGCAATGGCCCTGATAAAGGCTCACAATCCTCGTGAGGTGGCATCCCGATGGGCACGAGCGAAGCAGGCATACCCATTTTTCACGATGTTCGTCGTCAATATGGTGTACATGGCACATTACTCGATGCTGCAGGCAAATCAGCCAATCGACTTGAATGCACAGGCGGACCTTGACCTAATGACGCACCTCCTCCACGCGGACATTCTGGTATCGAACGAGCAAGGATTTCTCAAGCAAGCGTTCACCGACCTGTGGCGACCTAGGCGCAAGGTTCTGATGACATCGGAAGCCTTTGTCCGCTTTCTCTGCAAGCTCTGACGGGTCGCGTAGCGCAGCGCGATGGCTGTCTGTCAAGTAGTTGACCAATAGCTACGGTCCACAATCGTACATCATTCGGTCAACTACTTCTTCCGTTTCAAAGTTGATGCGCACCGGGCGCGGTAGCCGGCACCGGTCGGCGACGTTGGCAAAACGCTCCTGTCTCATCTCGTACTTCGACGAGCTGCACAAGCCTTCGATTGAGAGACGAATTCTTGCTCTCATCTGTAATGCCCACGATTTCGCACCCTCACGTGCAAATAGAATTGCATGAAACCGGGCATCTCATGCAATTCTATTTGCACCTCCGCAGTTTTTTGCGTTCGCGGCGAGCCGGGGCCGGCCACGGCACGGCGCAACGCATGGCCCCCTTTTTGGCATCGCTCAGCCAAAACAGGTTCGCAGTGCGCCGCCTCTGCTGTTGCCTCGCGCAGCCTCGCAAGGCTCAAGAAGCTAAGTTTGGATTGCCAGAAACTGTAATTGCAAAGAGCGTGGGCAGGTGAGCACGAACTACGGTCATTCATCCAACGTCGCAACGTGCGGCATTAGCGTGGCTTGACGAATCGGAGATTCGTCGGTCCGTCGGATAGGACCACAACGCGTACCGTTTCATAAGTTACGTCGCGATACCCAACTTCGCGAGACTCTGGGCTTCCCGGGTACCAAACGTTGTACTGGCCGCCCATATACCTGCCACGTTCGTGCGTCCAACTTGTCTCTGGCGCGAACACCTCGCGAACCTCGTCGGACTCATCTGCGTCGGCGTAGTGCGTCATAAACAGAACGCGGCTTTCGGGGTCCGCGTCGGCGAGAATCTGCAGCAGCTTTGAAACTGTCAGAGCGCTCGGCAAGGCGGCTAGTCCCGCGACAACAGGTGCCATCGTGCATTCGCTCCCCCACCGCTGCGATAAAGCGTCTTGGGCTCGGCACGGCCAGTCTAGCCACGAGGACTTGCGCGCAATTAGCGCAACCATTCCATCGTCGGGGTAATGACGCAATACGGAAACCGCTTTTTCTCTGAGCGTCGCGACATCCGCCGTAGATGTCATCTGTGAAACGTCAGACAGCAGCCGGCGCGCATTTAGCAGCGCACGCGTTCATTCGTCGGGTAAACATGTGGTGGATGACTCTGCATACGTATTTCACTCCATCAGGAACAGCTTTGAAGACGCCGCCACCGCCTCGGGTGTGACAGAGGACGTACGCCGTGCCCTCATTGGGCACGCACAGGTAGCAATGAGGCGTCGCTACGGCAAAAAAAGATGGAAGGAACTGTCACATCGTTCCAGACAGGGCGCTCATTGAAGCAATCGACATGGTCGGGTACGGCGGACTTGATTTATCGATTTATCTCGCGCGACCCTTGATGCCAGTCCCCGCTAACCGCCACGCGGCATAGCAGGGCGCGACGTCTACAGCCCAGCGGTGCGCAGTCGCCAGTAATGTTGCGTTACCAATCTCGCAAGGCCGTTTCACCTGTGTCTAACTTCCCCTCCTACACTTCGAGCCGTGGTCACTGAAATCGCACTCGAATGTGCGGGGGAGTAGGGAAAATGAATACCAAAATCGTTGGCGTTGCATTCGGTCTTACCGCGTTGGCAGCGTCCACCGCCGCGTCGGCGCATGTCGACGTTGGCGTAGGCATCGGTATTCCGGTCGGAGTCTATGCGCCGGCAGAGCCAGTGTACGCACCGCCGCCTCCCGTGGTCTATGCTCCGCCGCCTCCCGCCGTATACGGTCCGCCGTCAGTCGCCGTCGCGTACGGCGGTGACGACGACTGGCGAGCCCGTGAATGGCGCGAACGGCGCGAATGGCATGAACGCGAATGGCGTCGGCAGGAGTGGCGTGAGCACGAGTGGCGCGAGCGTCGTGATTGGCGAGGATATTGAAATAGCGGCGGAAAGCACCACATCCGAATAATCAAACGTCAGAGTATTTTCGAATGAAAGCTAGTCCAATAAGAATCGCCTTGGTTGCAACGACGCTGGCATTGGCGACAGCAGGCACGGCAAACGCCGCCGGCTGCCTTAAGGGCGCGGTGGTAGGCGGCGTCGCCGGGCATTACGCGGGACACCACGCTGTCGTTGGTGCGGTTGGTGGTTGCATGGTGGGCAGGCATCTTGCGAAGCAGCACGCGCAACAGGAAGCAGCTCAACAGCAGGCCGCGCAGCGCCAGGCAGCGCGGGTGCAATAAAACGAAATGTCGTCGGCTTGCTGCACCCGGTGGAACCAGAAAATCGCCGGTCCACCGGGCATCTGGCAACGACCCTTAGCTCGTCAACTCGGCGCCCGACTCGACTGCCGCCACCGGAGTCGGCCTGGCTGCGGCCTTGCGCGGTGCATTCGTTGCCGACGCTTTCTTGACTGCACCCGGCACCGTGCTCTTCGCTGCTGCTTTCTTTGCCGGCACTTTCACGCTCGTGGCCTTCTTGGCAGCAGTCTTCTTCGCGGTCGCGCCCTTCTTCGCAACAGCCTTTGTGACCACCGGTTTCGCATCGGCCGCCGCACTGGCGCCGTCAATCAGAAACTTGCTGCGGTCCTTGGCGCCAGCAAGCCAAGCCGGCGCGGGACCCCGGCCGCTCCATGTCGCGCCCGACTTGGGGTCACGGTATTTTGCCGGCTGCGGACCTTTTCGCTGCCCCTTGCCCACAGTCGTACCAACCGACTTCGACGTCTTTTTGACCGCAGTCTTGGCCTTGCTCGCGGCACCCGCGGTCGCAACCTCCGTCGCTGCAGCGGCACCTGCAATCAAAAACTTATTACGGTCTTTCGCTTCAGCAATCCACGCCGGCGCGCGACCGTGGCCGCTCCACGTCGCTCCCGTTTTGGGATTCAGATATTTCGGCGCTGCTTTGTTTTTGTCAGCAGCAGTGGTCTTTTTCTTGCCGGCAGCGCCGACCTTCACTCCCTTTGTCACCCGCTTTGCCGACGCTTTGGCTTCAATATCTGTTGTCGTCAAACCGTGTTCGAGCATCAGCTTTCGAATCTGGTCCACGACAGCCTGCGCCTTCTTTGCCGCCAGAGCTTCGGCCTGTGCCTGCAGCTTCTTCATTTTTGCCTGTATCTGTTCTAGTGTTGCCATATGGACTCCGTCCGAATGATGAATGTCCGCACTATGCCATAGGCATCGTGGCATGCGCATAACTCTGGTGAGCGAAAGCCGAAGACTCATCTCAATAACGACTATCGGCTTCAATCCATTGTTTTGTTAGCGCTGCACCATATGTGCAAGAAGCTCGGTCTGCGACGTCGACATGTTCAGATGTTCATGGCGTTCGTACCTTGCAATCGCGGCGCTTGTCAGCCGCCCCATGTTTCCATCTGCCTGGCCGTGTAAATATCCGTGCGCTATCAGATAGCGTTGAATATCCTGCCGGGTATCTGCATCGGTCGTGGCGCTGACAGGTGCCGACACTGTCTGGTAGCTGCCAAGTCGGACAAGATAGCGGTAGGCGTTGGTGCCCGGCTCCGTGTGTGCAATGGCATACGTGACAACAGGTGCGACGGTATCGCGTATCGTTGGCACCCAATGCATTGCTCCGGAAACACCGTACATTGCTCCGACGAGCGACGCGGTAACGGAAAAGATACATGCGCCCTTCAATGGAGCCCAGTTACGGCCACGCTGGCGATACTCAACCGGCACCTTTAGTCGCATGAGAGAACTCGCCACCGCGCTGAAGAGCCAACCTAATGGCGAAATTGCCACCATCGCAAACGCCGACGATATCAGCGCATAGGCCAGAGGTAGTAGGGCTCCCGCTGGGTCGGACGGTGAAAAAGAAGTAAAGCTGTCGGCCGTTGCGACGAAGCCGCCGACGACAGGGAACAAGGCGACGGCCGCCCACGCGACGCGCGAGTTCGCCGGCGACACCTTATCCAATATGTGGAGAAACGCGTCGCCGATAGATTTCGCGGCTTCAGACGACACGAATCCTTGAGCAACGCGAACAATCGCCGGAGCAGGATTTGCCCGACTGTCCTTGCCAAGTTTCGCCACTGCCTGCAGGGCGCGGTCCAGAACCGGCACACTGCGGAACGCCAAAAAGAGCTTCTTCGCCTCCCGTCGGACGTTGGACGGGCCACGCTTTCCCGTGGTCAGGGACGCGATGCGTTCGAGTTCTGCGCGCAGCAGTTGGTCGAAAACGGGCGGGGTGGTGACTGGAACTACATTCGCGCCGACGGCAGCGACGCGGTATGGGCTCTTGAGCACATCAATGCCGAGCTCGACTACTTCTGCCGAGCCCTCGTAACGGGCGACCCAGTTGTCGTTCTCGTTGTACTCGGTCCCCGCCAGGTCAAACGGAACTAGCGCGCTTGCACCTGAGGGCCCGCGAGCCATAAGGGCGCGAACTAACGCTTCCGCTGCAAGCCCGGAGTGTTTGGGTACACTCCACCACGGTCGAGCAACTGCCTGAACCCTTGAAACATCCGTAAAGAAGCCATGCCCCGAACATGCGCCGCATGTTTGCTTGCCCGACCCACCGCAACTCGTACAGACCACACGACCGCGCCCACCACAGGATGAACAGGTCTGCCGGACGGTTTGTGAGTAGGTTTCGTTATTTCGGCCATTCCATCGAGTGTGAGTCGCCGTGTGGTTACGCCAGCCAAGGCCGCCACAGCCGCCGCACCCCCTCTTTCCGCTGCCCGAACAGCCGCCGCATGACACGCGGCCGCTCCCCCGACAGCTTCCGCATCGCCTGAAAACGGAGTACGAGCCGAAGTCGTGAACAATCTGGGTGGTGGAAGACCAGTCGAGCGCTTTCGACCGTGCGGCGTCCACCCGTTGCATAAAGGAACCGCGAATGTCACGGCTGCGTACGGCCTGTTGGCACAACCGTTGAAGGTGGTTTTGATAGTCGGTCGCCCGATAGTCGAAATGCCCGCCGGATACCGCTGCGTTGCCCTTTGAAGTCGATGTCGTTATATCGTGCTCGAATCGCCAGGCCACGTAGGCTGTCACGAGGTATCGCTCCGTCGATTCGCCCGTTGAAGCAATGTCGCGGTCATTTACGTGATTGCCGGCGAAAAGATGACGAAGATTTTGTAGCAGGTTTCGGCCCTGCTGACTGAGTTGCGCGTTTGACATTGCCCTGCCTGTTCCTCGGAATGCCGCTCTCCAGCGGTCGTCCATTGGCATAACGGCTCATTAGGCACTATCTTTAATTTCTCGGAGAACGCGACTCAACAGACGGGCCGAAAGCATCAACGTTATCCGAAACGCATCAAAACAACGACGGGGACACCATGCGCATATCTGCCATTTCAGCTCAGAACTTTCGCTCACTACGCGACATCAAGTTGACGGTAGGGAATTTCAATATCCTTGTGGGACAGAACAACCACGGGAAGACCAACCTGCTCGAGGCCCTTGCGTGGTTCTATTCCGGGAAATCCGAACCGGGGGTTCTTCGCCATGTCGACGCAGGCGATGCAGAGGTCGTGGTCGAAGTCGAATTCTCAGGCGTGCAGGCGGGTTTAGCGCAAATATCCAACGAGGATAACCGTACGAAGCTGAGTCGCATCATCGGCGAAAGTGACACGATGCGCGTGCGCAGGACATCGACTGACCCGAAGAACCGTTTCCTTTTGCACCCTGGCAACGGCGATTGGGTCAGGCAACCAACTGGTGTCGACAGCACGTTTAATAATTGCATGCCAAGGTTTGAGTTCGTGGAGGCCACCAAGAGTCTGAAGGAGGTTCTCGCGTACAAAAATACGACGCCTATCGGCCAGATGCTGAGTGGCATCATTACGGAAGTTTTGGAGCAAGACGAGGCCTACAGGGAGTTTCGGGAAAAGTTTGAAGCTCTCTTCGGCTCCCCGGAGTCCGGCGTGCGAAAAATGCTCAATGACCTGAGCGAGCGGGTTCAAAAACATCTCGAGAAGCAGTTTCCAGATTGTCGTCGAGTGGACTTCCGGGTCGACGAACCGGAGTTTGACGAACTGCTGAAAACATATACCACTCATCTTGACGATGGCGTGGCGACAACCGCCGAGGAGAAAGGCGACGGAATGCAGCGGGCGCTGATGCTCGCTGTAATCAACACCCACGCGGACTTTCGGCGAGAGTCGGCTCTCGGCCGCTCTTTCATTTTCTTTCTGGACGAAGCTGAACTGCACCTACATCCTACGGCGCAACGCCAGTTGAAGACTGCCCTGTTGTCGTTGTCGGCGTCTGGCGACCAGGTCTTCCTTACGACACACTCGTCGGTGTTTATCGCAGATGAGTATCCGGACCAAAAAGTTTTCCGTGTGGAAAAATTGGACAGAAACACGACCATAGGCATCGTCGAACACATGGACCGACAGGAGGTCGTGTACCAACTACTTGGAGGGAACCCCGCTGACCTGTTGCTGCCCGCCAATTTTCTGCTCGTGGAAGGACCGAGCGAGGAAGTTTTTCTCCGCAGCATCATCAAGCGGTTCTATGCCGATAAACCCAATATTCAAGTGGTAGCGGCCGACGGTGATGACGAGCGTCAGAGGCAATATCTTTCTGCCATCTCAACGGTGTACGACCCGCTCCGGCAGACCCCCATTTATGGCAGCAAGCTGGTTCTCCTATGCGACATGCCAAACGGTGAGGACAAACAGCGAAGGTTCAACGCATTTAGGGCCGCAAACGGGCACCTCGAACGGAACGGCCAGCTGCACGTTTTGCCGGTGAACGGCTTGGAAGACTATTATCCGGCGGCACTCCGCGCGCGGTTCGCGAACATTCAACGGAAAACACTTCTCGCCCGAAAGATGGCTGAGGAGATTACACAGGTACAATTCGAAGGCGAGATGCCGGTCGCATATGCTGCGCTCGAGCACTGCTGGGCACACGCCTACGTTGCATAGCGGTATGCAGACGATACGGCGCGGCGGCTCCGTCGATTGCTGCACAGTCGCAGAACCTCAGTGACGCGTACCGGCCAGTTCATCAAGAATCGGGCACTCAGGGCGAGAGTCTCCTTTGCAATGCTGGACGAGGTATTCCAGCGTTTCCTTCATCTCGTTCAGCTCCTGCAGCCGCAGGTCGAGTTCGGCGATGTGTTGCTTCGCGAGACGCTTGACCTCGCTGCTCGGTCTGCTGCGGTCTTGCCATAGCCCCAGCAGCACGGCGATTTGCTTCATCGGAAACCCCAGCCGCCGCGCCTGTCTCACGAAGCGAAGTGTCTCGATATCGGTCGAACCGTACACCCGGTAATTCGACCCCGTACGGCTGGCAGGCTTGACGAGTCCGGTCTCCTCATAATGCCGAATCATTTTCGCCGACCCCGATGGGCAGCTCAAACTCCTCCACTTGTGGGCGGCTAAATTCCCCCAGGCAGGACGAGCGGATTATGCGTCGGATTCCTCAGTGACGGCAAGTCTGGCGGCGGCTTCCCGCAGTCG
>NZ_JAKLJA010000084.1 GCF_022213065.1 Paraburkholderia tagetis | reverse complement strand
CTCTGAACCCCGTTTCGCGCTCTGCGTGATCGTGTGCATTTCCATCAAAGCGCGAGACGACTCGATTCGTTTCACCCCGAATAGCGCGGGACGTCACTTCTTAAATATCCCGGGACGTTACAATCAGGTCGGGTTGATCCCGCCATTTCTTTTGTCCTTCAGCACTGCTTTCCACTTCGCATGTCGCCAGCGCCCGCGCCTTTGTTGCCAGATTGATCTCGGCATAGACGTTGGTCGTCTCCAAAGACACATGCCCAAGCCAGCCGCGTATCGTGTTGATATCGACACCGGCCTGGAGTAGTAGCGAGGCGGTTGTGTGCCGAATCACATGTGGGTGCACATTCTTGCTGGCAAGTGACGGCGCGTTGGCTGCAGCACGGACAGCGCAACGCTTCACCAGGGCATGAATGCCGGAGCGCGTCATCGTCTGGTGGAACCGGTTGAGGAACACCGGCGCGGCGGCGGGCCTCCCTTCAGTCTGTGAGCGCAACGCATCGAGCGTGGATTTCCAGAGCGGGCAGCGGCGATGTTTGTTCCCCTTACCTACGATACTGACCGAACGCGTGTGCCAGTCAATGTCGCCAATCTTGAGCTGCGCAGCTTCGCTCGCACGCGCTCCTGAGTTAAACATGAAGAGCAGTAACGCATGTTCGCGCTGTCCCTGCGCTGTATTCACATCAGAGGCAGCGAGCAGGGCGTCCATTTCCTGCTTGTTAAGGTAGCTGATCTCCGGCCGACTGGTTCTCTTAATGGGAATCAGATGAATCTGTGCCCACCAGTCGACGTATTCCGGTGCATGTTCGCCGATGAAACGAGCCAGCGCATGGATGCCGCCGAGCCGCTGATTTCGTGTACTGACCATACAGTGGCGCTGTTCTTCCATGTGCGTCAGGAACAGGCGGACCATTTGCGCGGAGAGATCCTCAACGGTCAGGCGATCGATCCGCTTGTCGACCTTGGCGGCCAGATACGGGAGCAACAGCATGAGCATATCGCGATAACTTCTTTGCGTATTGATGGCAAGGTTACGTTCGCCCACCAGATACTCGATCAGGAAACGCCGGATCCACGGACCCAGCAGGGATGAGTTATTCATGATGCGTCTCCAGTGCGTAAGCTTCAAAGCGCTCGCTCGCTTCATTCAGCAACTCGGGCGTCAGGGTAAGGTAGCGTTGGGTGCCGGCGAGATCAATGTGGCCGAGATAGGTGGCGAGCTGCGGCAACAACAGTTGCAAATCCGCGCCACAGCGATACCACGAAATTAGTCGGTGCACTGCGCCTGCGTGCCGCAAATCATGCAACCTGGGCTGGCAGGACGCACCGCCTTCGCGTTGGATATTTGCCAGGATGCGCTGTCGCTGAAAGGCCCTGCGCACAGCGGTCTGGGTCAGGGGACGACCGTCGCGGAAACAGAAGAACGGCGCATCTGGTGTCTGCCCAAATTTCTGATTGCGTTGCCGGGCGTAACGTTGCATCGCACCGTTTAGATCTGCGCCCAGCGGAACCAGCCTCGATTTAAAAAATTTGCTCTCGCGCACGTACAGAACGGCTTCGTCAAGATTGACGTCTTGCATGGTCAACCGCAAGGCTTCGCCATGGCGGAGGCAAGCACCGTACAGAATCAGAATGAGTGCACGCAAAACATATGCATCCAGCGGAACGTGTGGGCTGCATGCCGCTGACGCCACGTCGAGCAGGCGCTTTAACTCCTCCTGCGAATAAATATAGGGTGTTAGCGGTGGCGGCAATTTCGGACTGTAGCGAGGAAGCGGAGATACCGTGACGTACCGACGCGAGAGGGCAAAACGAAACAGGCAGTCAAGTACCGACCTTCTCTTACTCCAATGGTTGGTCAGCGGCCTATTGCCAGTCAGGAAGTCCTGTACCTGTTCGACCGTCACCGATTCCACATCAATATTGCCGCCAAGCCGGTGGCAGAATGAGGCAAGCGTGGCCGCCTCAAAATCGAAGCGCATGCCCAACGCCCGTTTGTGGCTGACGTATTGGGCGACAAGTTCGGAGAGCTTCATAGCAGACTCCCAAGATCGATTTCGGCCACACACCGCAGTCCGGTCAGGTCAACCTTCGCATAGGTTCTCGTCGACGAAGCGCTGCGATGGCCGAGGTGATCACCGATCTCCTTCAGAGCAAAACCAGCATCAAGTAAATGCCGGGCATTGGCATGCCTCATGCAATGTGCGCCGCGCCGCGGGATATCAATGCCAAGCGTCGCGAGACGCGAGCGGACAATGCCGCTTACGCATCCGGGTGACAGCGGTCGGATCGGCGCCTCGACAGAGAGGAACAGCTCGCGATGGGCGCTTCGCGGACGCCCTTCCTTCAGGTAGCGCAGAATGGCGTTTCCAACGGTTGCCACCAGCGGGTATTGCTGTTTGCAGCGTTGCTTCGGACGATTGACATGAAGAATCTCGCCGCACCAGTCTATATCCTCCAAGCAAAGCCGTACTACCTCGCCTCGCCGAAGTCCATAGACGACCAGCAGCATGATCATCGCACGATTGCGAAGATCGATCGTGCTGTCGCCGGCAAAACTCGCGACAAATCTTTGCACATCTTCCCAATTCGGCCCGAGCGGCAAACCCTCCTCTCTATACAGCACTGGTGCTTCAATGCCCGACGCAACGTTGGTAGCCCACCCTTGTCCTTCTACGTACCGGAAGAAATTGCGGAGCGTGCTCGCAAGTGCGTGTAACGAGGATCTGGCCCAGCCATGGTTGCTTTGGTAGGCGAGATAGGCGTCGACATCGTGGATAGTGAGGGAATCGAGTTCCTTGTCAGGGCGACAGACCGTTGCCAGAAAATGACCGATCTCATCGCGACAGTTTGAAATCGTTGTAGGGGACAGTCCTCGCTGGTCGCGCATGAAATCGACATAGTGCTCGATATAGTGAACAAATGGTTCTTTCGTGGGATGCCGTTCCTCCAAAAGCCCCAGAAAGCGCAGCCAGGCCGTGGCAGTATGGATGAACAGAAGCCGCGAGCTGCGGGACTCATTCGTGCGCTCACTTCGAATGAGACGAATCCGATGGTCAACCGCAAACGCGATTTCCTCGTGCGTTATTTTTCCCGGCCGGCACAGATCCATGCTCTGTGAAAAAACCAGCAGGACCCAGGCGATCTTCCGGATCGACTTGGGCGGATAGCCCTGTTCCTGACAATGCAGGAGGAAGCGCCTCCTTGATTCCAGACAGGGCGCCAGATTGTGAGCTGCAAGAACATGCGGCTGCGTAAAGAGAGTCTCGAACATGATATTCCCCAATTGATGATCGGAGGAATACCAGTATCGGCCCAAAATTATGTCGCGGTAGAAGCGTCAACTCGAGAGGTAACTCAAGGGAGTTTGAGATCCACCGCGACATATTTTTTACCACGTCATACTCGTTGCCGCGGCGAACGGCAACGGGTCTTGGCTCGAAGCGGTAATGACTGGCAAACTCGAGCAGTTGAGGGTTAAAGCGGATCGCATCACCCTGGCGTTCGAGCACGGCACTTTTAAGGTTATCGTAGAGGAGGACGCGGGCCGACCCGCCCCAGGCCTCGAACGCGCCTACGTGGCCGAGCAGGAAGCTGTCCATGCGCGCATCAAGGAAGAACTTCAGCCAGATCTGCCTAGACCATGACAGCACCATCACGAAGGCCATCAGGGGTCGACTCGCACGACCAATCTGTAGGTGTCCGAAGTGAGCCCAGTCGACTTGACTTTGCTCCCCGGGCAAGGTACGCAGACGCAGATAGGCCTCCGCTGGAGGGCGTGGCCGGTGCAGGGATATCAGATGTCTGAAGTGGTCCGGCGCCCCCTTGTAGCCACGCTCGCGTACCATCGCGTACAGCCGGCTTGCCGTGAGCGAGGGGAACTTCTTTAGCGTGTCGTGGATGAACGGCAGGAACGGTTCAATCTGCGAAGGCCGCTGAACCCCTCCCACCCTTGGCAGGCCCGCCTGGGCGAGCACCCGCTGCACGGTGCCCCGATGCACATGCAGCTGACGGGCGATGGTGCCGCATCGCCACTTTTCCACGTGATAGAAGCGCAATATCTTCGCCTCCAGTTCCGTGCTGATTGTCATGGATCAAATCCCCTTGTTCCAGTAGTAGTCCGAAGCGGACGGATGACCCGGTGTCGTAACGGCCCGTGACGTACAAATTCGCACGTGCGACGGCAGAAGTGGCATTGTCCGGACGCGCGCGAGGCACCCGCGATGGTGCCGGCCGGGTTGGCCGCCGTCGCCGAAGTCGGGCCCAGTAGAGCATCAGCGGCGGGCGGGGAACAGGGGTGATGCGTCACTTTCTTCTGGCAGTGACGACAGCGGTGTCGCCTGGCGGCGCGCTGTAACGGGAGAGCCCCCGCGCGTGCAACCCTGCCCGCGTGCCCGCAGCAGTCGCATTGCTCACACGGGTGCGCACCGGCGCTCGGGATGGGCGGCGCACTGGCCGATGTTGTCGAAACCGAAGCCGCCAGTGGCGTATCAGCGGCGTCGGCAGCATAGCGCCGATGCGCTTTTTCCTTCTGGCGCTGGCGATAGCGGCGCTGCCTGGCGGCGTGCCTCATGCGCCCGCGCATGCTGCGCTGGTAGCGCACGGCGGCCGTGCGCAGGCTCGCCCGACGCGCGTCATCGGCGCACTCCGGGCTGCAGTAAGTCCGGGCGCTATCGCATCCTCTGCACACGATCACCTGTGCCCGGCACCGCGCGCATAGAAACAAACGGCCTGAGTCCGCCATCGGCGCCCCCGTAAGCGCCGAATGCACACACTATCGACCGTGGCGGCAGGCCGTGCCATACTGGCGCGGCACCGTCCCCGGACAGTGTGGCGTGGAGGCCCGGCACCGGTCGAACCTGGCAGTTTGCGGTGTCGGGCCTGTTTTTCGGCGCTGAATTTTCAACGCCGCTCTTTCTACCTCATCCCGGGTTGGCCTTCACGCAAGTTGTGCGTGTATGCGCTCGCCCTACGGGCTCCCGCATACACGCACGACACCGATCGCCTGCTTGCATCGCCCCGATCCCCCGCTTTAAACGAGAGTCATTCCTTTCTCTAAAAATGCGACGCCGCCATTTTTTGTCGGTTTTCCACCGCCACTGACAAGGTGCGATCGTAGGTCGGGAATCCGTCCAGCGCGGCACGCAGTTGGGGAATGGGCGGCTTGTTCAGGCCCGTCTTGACATTGACGGTCGAGTGAATGATTGGCAGCTTGTAGGCGACCGCCGCCTTGGATGCCCCGACAATATTGTTGATCAGCAGTTGACGGTCCATCGATGCAATCGAGTTCACCTGCACCGGCTGGTAGTCGATTACGACAAACGCCGCGTTCTCAGGCGTGAGCAGATGGTCGGTTGCGGGATCGCGAATCGGTTCGCTAGCCATGTTCTTCTCCTGTTGGGGGGAAAGAGAGAATTCTGTCATTAACGTGCGCGCAAAGGTACGGCACATCGCGAAAGCGCTGATGCAACCATGCCGGCATGCGTGCATTCGTACGCGGACGTTGTCAACGGATAACCTGTGCAGGGTCCGGCATGGCCCCTTCACTCAGCGCTGGGCATACCTCACTGCGGAAATTGCTGGCCAGGATGCTGTTGATGTGCTCATTGGTCCGGAAGCGTGACCGGGCCGTCTGGTTATCGCGGTTCGCGACCGGTTCGATTAATTGCCATGCTCTCTGCTGCACGATTGCTATATACCTTGTGACCAACCGGGATTAGGCGCACCATGGGCTTGGGAATCCGACTTTCGAGCTCGCGATGGTCATCCCAACCTTCGAGGGGAGGATCTATGGAAACGCGCCTCGACACATTCAATGGTTGGCAAATGAGGGCAACGGTCGCAAGTAGACTGACCTCGAAGGGCGAGGCGAAGTACTACATCGTGGAGCCCGTGACATACAAGGAGTTCTCGGTGAGCGGCCCGCTGAATCAGGCAGTGGGGGCAAACGACGCTGGTCCTTTTGATAGCTCTGATGAGGCTTTCAGCACAGCCTTTCGAGGCTGCAGGCGTGCCATCGAGCATGTGCTCAGATTTCGAAATCGGCGAAGTTCAAAGTAGAGGTGAGCGTTAATGAGGAAGCCGGTGAACTTCAGAAGAGGGCCGGCGACATGAATGACGGCGCGTGCGAGGCACGATAATCGCGCATTGCGCTGAACGAGTCCGATGGCTTGGCTGCTGTGTGTCGCCGTGGATGATGTTACCTGGTTCCTGGTCCTCATCACTCACGAAATCGTGTACCTGTTCTGGGGGCCGCCGTTATAGAGGGTTCGGGCGAGTTCCAGAATCCTGTCGCGGTTGCGGTCGAAGGTTGCGAGCATCGAGGGCTCGTCAGAAATCACCTCGGGGTTCAGCTTCACGAGCATCGCATTGTCGACCAGAAAAGCAATCTCGCGAGCTTTGTCGTAGCCCCAAAAGCACACGCAGCGTCTGGAAGCGTCGTAGATTCGACTGGGATTGGGAAAGTTGAGCATCACTCCGCCTTTTTTCAATCGACCCTCCGGGAAGGACTTAAACGAGCGACGTATCGAATGCCTGCAGCGGCGACGAGGCAACCTGGGGTCTCGATATCGAACCGGCGGCCGTGGAAGATATCTCATATCGAGCATGCGCTTTTTACCGCAGCGATACAAGCGGAATCACGCAAACGCCGTTTGATCGCAACGCATATCGAATTCACCGGGACGTCAAGGATGACAATGACCACGATCGAACTCTATTGCAGTCCGAACGGCGATAAATGGCTGTTTTGCGACGGGGCGAGTAAGACGGCTATCGTCAGGCATGTGCCAAACGCTGCGTCGGGCGGAGCCGTCACGGACGTGGCCGTCGAAGCGTTTCTTGCAGCGGGAAAAGCGGGGCCAACGGGGCCGCAATACGATGCGTTGGAGGTATTGCTCACTCGACGTGCAGCCAGCCAGGCAGAGTGCGATACCGCAACTGCGCACACCGCCTGCATCGTGCACAAACCCGCTGCTGAAGCACTTCTGCTGAGCGCAGCCCGCGTGCGCACATTCTTGCAACTGCGTCACATGACGAACGCGAGCGGCTTTTTTTCACCCGCAACGATCGCCTCTTTTTCGTTACAAGTCGTCACGTTGTGATTGACTCGCCCAGCCGGCATTTTCCGGATCGGATCGAGGTGGAACTCCACATCGATCGTGACAACCTCGGCGCTTCGGCCTGGTTTTCACTACCGCTGTACTCAGGGGGCAGGAGTCTTTGGCGCCAGGCGTCGGACGACGGTGGCGACGTCGACGTCGCGGTGCTGGAAGTGTGGAAGGACCGGCTTCCGCCGGGCGCCGTCTTTGACTCCTTTGGCCCGGAACATCTGCCGACGCCGGACCACACGATGCCCGTTGGCGCTTCCGTGCTGATCGTTGGCTTTCCGCTGGGTTTTCATGATTCCCTGCATCATCTGCCCATCGTCAGGCAGGGCGCCATCGCGTCCGCGTTTGGGCTGCGGTTTGAGGGCAAGGGCTGTTTCATCACCGACGCGCGAACGCACCGCGGTACGAGCGGCGCGCCGGTGGTGACGAGCGCTGCGTCGATGCATGCGGACGGCGCGGCGTCTTCGCTCCCGTGGATGCTGCTTGGCATTCACTCGTCGACCGTCGAGATGGGAGCACGCGATAGAGACCTCGGTGAGAGCCTCGGTCTCAACCATGCGTGGTACGCCGACGTTCTATTGACGCTGACGGCCAATTAGCCGTGAGGGGGCGCGAATCCGGTTGGCAAGCGTGGGCAAGTCCTGTACAGGCGCGCCGGTAAGGTCGGGGGCTAGCTTGCGCTACTGGACACAAGTTTCGTATCGGCTACGAGGCGGCGTATGACGCTCGCAGCGGCTGGGCGGCTTCGTCCTTCGAGTATTTGCGCCAGTAACTCCATGAATACGGCGAGATCGTTGCTTCCGTACCGACGGCAAAATTCCCTCACGACGTCGAGGACAGCGGCTCGCTCGCTGGCGACGGACAGGGCGCTGGCTATGTATGAACCTCCGCGCGCGAGTTCCGCCATATAAAGCTGGCGACATGCAGCGCTAGCCACTCCCTTCAGATTCCCTTTCTTCATTTCCATCGTTCGCCCCTTTTCCTCTGGTCGCTACGCCCGGGCGTGGGCGCGGACTGTGTTTGAGCGACTCGTTCATCCTGATCTTTTGGGTAGAAGGACAAGCATCTGGCCGGTACCGTGTCCCATGCCGTCGCAACCGGCGCAGGAGGCCACACGTTTGGGGCGATAGGGGACGCACTCGCATCAGGTCAGGCACGATCACGTTTCGCTGCGCGGTACGCTCAGTCATTATCCGGTCATCGGACAAGTTCTTTCGCAACGCGTACCACTCATGCCCGTTATCGGGGTGAGCAATACGTTCTCGTTTGTGCCGCTAGTCTTTCTGAGTGGAGCGATGAAATGTGACGCCCCTCATGACTCTTTCAGGAGTACGAACAGGCAGCGGCTATTTCTTTTTTTCTGGCTTGCTGGTTACAGTGGTTTTCGACGGAGTCGGCCATGCCCCCGCTACAGCAGGAGACAACAATTTTTTTGGTTGCTTGGGCTTCTTTGCCTCGCGATTGCCACGCAGTTGACTTTTTGCCATCATATTTCTCCTGTTTATTCAGTCGCGGAAGCAACTGCGTGTCACTATTCTGGGATTATCTGGGAACATTGTCGCGATATCTTTTGCGGGACACAAAATTGATGGAGCTTCCCAGGAAAGCGCGTGGGAACAATGCCAACAAGACGCGATTGCGTAAGTGCGGGCCACCTTTATGTGACTCTTTTCCCGGCCTGGAATACAGTCAAGGAGCGGCCAAAGACCGCCAGAAACCCGTTGCTTTTCCTCTTTTAGTTGCTGGTGCAGACGTATCGCCACTTGCTGGCGTTGACATCGAGGCGGGCGTCACTATCACGGCGCTTCTGGGCACGCTCGTTGTCCGCCCTCTCCAGGGCAGCTGCGCGCGCCTTCTGCGTGCTGGCGAAGTCACTCGGGCTGATGGGTGACGCTGTGTACACTTTGGGTCGTCCGCGCATGTTGATTCCAAAAGAATTTAAAAAGAAAGGCTAAATTGCGAGCTTACGTCGACACCTGTTAGAACGCGCCGGCTGTCGGGCCGTCCCCAAGGCGCAACTCAAGTTCGTGCTCCTGCAGATCGCGGATTGTCGCCGGGTCTGATGACTCATTGAAATCGTCTCGATCCGTTTTTGGAGAAACGTCTCAACCGTCCGGCAAACCAATTATTGTCGGGCGCTCGCCAACTGGATGGCGCAAGAAAATAACCGCCGCGATCTGCGGTCGGGATCGTCAGACTTCTCTTTGGGAAGCCGTGTTAGCCGAAGGACTCGCACGACGTCGATGCGGAGCCGGTGGCAAAGAATACACCGAGCTTTACGAGCTTGCGCTCTTTACTGAATAAAAGCAAGCGTAATCGCAATCTACCAGATTGCCATCGGGCTCTTTTTCCGCGGCCACAAGCGATGAATCAGGCTGCGGCTGCCGCGGATGCGTTGCGCGTTCAACGGTCTCGAACGTGCCTCGGGAGTGTGGGTCAGAGTGAATGAAAAGAGCACCGTGTGAGGCGGTGCTCCTGATGTTCCGAAAAGCGGGTGCGCGGAAATGACAATGCCTGGAGGTCCATCGGGTCGCAGGCCGGTTCTCGACCATTTCGGTATGCATATTATCGATGCTGGCCAGCGCGTCGGTCTTCTTGGGCCGTCAGGCGCCGGCAAGAACACGGTGTTCGCGCTGTTGCAACGCGCCTTCGACCCACCGCGCGGTTCCGGGGCGGTCTGCAATTAGGGGCAACGCTTGTGCAATGTCAGCCAGGCAAGCCTGCACGAGGCTATCGGCGTGGTACCTCAGGGTCATCCAGCACGGTCGGCTGGTTGATGAGGGTGAGCCGCTCGAACTGGCGGGGCGCCCCGGCATCTGTCGCGATGTGCTGTCAAGCGGCGAACGCCAGCCGGCCGCTTCGGCAGATAGGGGGAGGGTGATGGATTGTTCAGTGGCACCGCCCCAGATATTTGCTCACAACAAATTCTGCAGCTACCTCGCGGTGCGTTTCGCTTATGGCGATTACGCCATTGCGCGCTGTACGAGGCTCCCAGTCGACACCAATAGCGTCTTCACCCCGGCCGTTGCGCGGCACAAGAAACATGCGCAGGCCCGAACTGTAGCAATCGTGATCCCGGAGGCGCCGGTTGATCTCATCGACGAATTCCTCAGGACTTGTGACTGGCTTTTCCACGACGCGCCTCCTTCGGAACTGCCCCATCCTAACACGTTGGATTAGCCTGCTTCGCGATCGCCCGGTCGTGCAAGTGTGAGGTTCGAAGAAAAACAACTGACGAGAAGACGGTGAGCCGAGGGCCTGACCGCATAACCGCGGTGGTGCCTGGCGACAGATTTTGCACTTTTTGGAAAAACTGGAGCCGGTCGTCTTGCATGGAGAGACCGGCCGAACGGGATGTAGTGCATCGGCGGCGACCGGCTGGCAGTTTCGCCAACCTGGCACGAGATGACCAGTGGATCCCGTTTTGGGAGAGAGTCGGCGGTGCCGCCATTGCGGCGGCACACACGCAGATGACTTACGACTTACAGCGGGGTGATGTTGGATGCCTGCATGCCCTTGGGGCCGCGCTTCGTTTCGTAGCTGACCTTCTGGCCCTCTGCGAGGGTCTTGAAGCCGTCGCCGCGAATTTCCGAGAAATGCGCGAACAGGTCATCGCCACCTGCGTCCGGCGTGATGAATCCAAAACCCTTGCTGTCGTTAAACCACTTTACGGTACCGGTGTCCATGGAATTCTCCTGAATATGAACGGATATGGGTGCGCTCCCGAAGAACGCGGAAATAAAGGATCAAGGAGGGAGAGGACAACGAGTACCGCGGTGTGCGGTGAATGATGAGCAGCAATCGCGCTTCTTGAAGACTTCAGCAAGCCAAAGTACCGGGGAACGCGTTCAAAGTCAAGGGATTTCCGTCTCAGGCTCCCGCCGGCCCGTGTCGTGGGGGCAGCCCTGTATGCAATGTCTGCATGTGGGTCGGATGCTCGGGCACACGCAGGGTGGGGCGCCGGGTGTCCGTGACATTGCGTCGTTTCCGCCCGTATCGCTGCCTGTCCTGCCAGGTCGGAACGCGTAATGCACGTTGCGTCACATGACAACGTCCGGTATTATTTAGGATTCCCCCCATTCTTCGCGATCCGGATCCCGCCGGGGGCATCCCAGCCTCTTTTGTCCGAGCGTCATTTCACGATTCCGTTTGCACCCCGACAGTCAACTTGATCTGCCGTCCTGCCTGCGACGATCGTCAGCCAACCTGTCGAGGAGAACGTATTGGCAAAACCAGTTCGTGACGATTTAGCATCCCCCGTGATCGCGATTGCACCAAAGGCTAGCCGCCATGCGGCAAAGGGAAAGTCCCGGGCCGTCGAAGTGCCGCGAGACATCGAGGCAATCGCACGACAGGATGAAGAGCGACAAAGCCAGATGCGCGCACTGATCGTGCTGGGCCGCGAGCGCGGTTATCTCACGCACGTGGACATCAACGATCACCTGGCAGACGACTTTTCGCAGACTGCCGCGATGGAAGCGATCGTGAGCACGTTCAGCGACATGGGTGTGGCAGTGTACGAACAGGCACCTGACGCTGCGACGCTCCTGCTCACCAGCGCAGTGCCCGCTACATCCGATGATCAGGCAGTCGAAGAAGCGGAAGCCACACTGTCGACTATCGATTCCGAATACGGCCGCACGACTGATCCGGTGCGGATGTATATGCGGGAGATGGGAGCCCGGGACCTGCTGACCCGAGCCGGTGAAATCGAAATCGCGAAACGCATCGAGTGCGGCCTGCAGGACATGGTTCAGGCGATTGCCGCATGTCCATTGATCGTGGCCACCATTCTTGCCGATGTGGACCGCGTCATTGCCGGCGAACTGCGTATCGATGAACTGGTGGCTGGCGTCGGCGACGACGCGAGCGCGAGCGCCATGACGCTGGACGTCGAAGACAATGAAGCGGAAGCATCCATGCGGGTCGATGACGCGGGTGGTGACGAGGTTGAACCGGACGCCGATGATCCGGAGGCAGCGAACGCTGCCCGTCTCGATCAACTCACGAACGACAGTCTCGCGGTCTTCGCTCGTGTGCGGGCGCTCTTCGAACAGACGATGGATGTGCAGGATACTGGCGACGTCCGGTCGACAGTCGATGCGCGAGTGTGCCCTGAAGTCCGGCGCGAACTGACGACGATCCGCTTTGCGCCGAAAATCATTGATCGCCTGTGTGCCAGCGTGCAGGAACAGGTTACGGAGGTTCGCGCGATCGAGCGCAGTATCCTCGCGATCGCCGTTGGCCGCTGCGGTATGCCACGCGAGTCGTTTGTCGAGTCGTTCCCGGGTCACGAGACCGACTTCCAATGGGCGAGCCGCGTGGCAGCGAGTTCATCCCAGCTTGGCGCTGCGCTCGAGCGGCATCTGCCCGCCATCCATGCCGGGCAGCAGAAACTCACCGACATCGAGGCGAGGGTTTCGCTGCCGCTGCGGCAGCTCAAGGAGATCAACCGTGCAATGGGGGCCGCGGAGTCGAGAATGCGGCAAGCCAGGCGGGAGATGATCGAAGCGAATCTCCGTCTCGTCATCGCCATTGCCAAGAAATACGTGAATCGCGGCTTGCCGTTCCTTGATCTCATCCAGGAAGGCAATATCGGTCTGATGAAGGCGGTGGACAAGTTCGAATACCGGCGCGGCTGGAAGTTTTCGACGTACGCCACATGGTGGGTCCGCCAGGCTGTCGGGCGTGCGCTCGCCGATCAGGCGCGAACCATTCGCCTCCCGGTGCACGTGATCGAGATGATCAACAAGCTGAACCGCATGTCTCGCGAAATCAAGCAACAGACGGGACAGGACGCGCATCCCGCCGTCCTTGCCACGCGTCTGGAGATGTCCGAGGATAAAGTGCGAGGCCTCCTCAGGGCCGCGCGGCAACCCGTGTCGCTTGAAACTCCGGCGGGCGACGATGCGGACGCGACGCTCGGCGACATGATCGAGGATGTCGCGGCGAGCTCACCGTCCGAGGCAGCGATTCATGCGAGCATGCGCGCCGCAATCGATGAGGCGCTTGATGGACTGTCGCCCCGTGAGGCCAAGATCCTGCGGATGCGTTTCGGGCTCGATACGACCACTGGCCACACGCTCGGCGAGGTAGGCAAGCAGTTCAACGTGACCCGGGAGCGGATCCGCCAGATCGAGAGCCAGGCGATGCGCACGCTGAGGGATCCCGTCAAAGCTGACAAGTTGAGGCCCTTTCTCGAGCGCTGAAAAAACCAGTTGTATTGGCCAGCCCGTTCCTGTTCAAACTTGCGTGTCGTGGATTGAATTCTCCGAGGGGTGTAGTCGACGTGTCACCTACGCTGATCGTTTCAGGGTATAGTGAGTTGTCCCCCGTGGAGTGAGCAAAATGTCGACACAGCCGCTTCTTCTCTACAAGGGGTATGAACTTCATCCCCTCGTCTTTGCCCGCACGTTCAACCGCTTTGACGGACATTCCCGTTACGCCGAAGGGTATGACATTGCGGTACGCATATCTCGCCCTGGGGCGATAGCCGCTTCCGCCGCAAGCCGTGTTTTTAGGCTCGACCAACTGCACGCGCTCTGCGACTTCGGCACGGCTAGGCGTGCCGCCTGCCAGGGGGGGAAGGACATCATCGACGGAAAGGTGAGCGGGGCTTCGGTCGCGGATATTTGAAAGCGCTGCTGGTGTGGCATGCGCTGATTTTGTCGAGTAGCGAGTTGCTTTCTCGTTGATGGCCGATTCGTCTGTCGTTGCTTCAAAAAGTGTTCACCGGCAGAGTGCATCCTTCGGGGCATTGTTGCCCGTTCGTCCAGACGCATCGGTCGGCCGCAGCGGCGCACGAAACTGAGCGCCTCCATTCTTCCGAACTGGTACCGCCTCCATGCAAAGTAATCGCAACGCAATTCCGCATTACCTCGTTTTACGCGCTGGCTGTGCACCGTATGTTCTGAACGCTGAGCGGCATGTGCTGCGCCGCGAGGCAAGCCTTCTCCTGCGGGCGTTCGCGAGAGCCCGCTGCGCGCCGACTTCAATCGCGGACGACGCGTGGGACGACTTTTCGGGCCTGGAATCCGTTTCGATCCTTGAGCGCATGGACATGCGCGCCTACGCACTGGTTCAAGGGGTTGAAAGCGAACACCAGCTCCGATTGTTGTCCGCTCTCTGATTGCGTCAACGCGCGCATATTTTGCGGGCGGTGGGCCCGCCCACAAGCGTCAGTACTGCTTTCTGGGCGGCAATGACCGCTTGATCTGTTTGCGCAGTCGGGCCACAGCCGCAGCCTTTTTTCTCTTGCGCTCAGCAGTCGGTTTTTCATAGGCCGTCCTGGCACGCAGTTCCTTGATCAGGCCGGTGGTCTCGATCGCACGGCGAAAGCGGCGCAACGCGACTTCCAGAGGTTCATTCAGCTTCGGGATTGTCACGGATCGGCGTTATAGAGCCAATCCGTGATCGGCGTAGTGAAGCCACCTGAGGATCGGCGTATTGAAGCCAGTGCATGATCGGCGTAATGGAGCCACTCCATGATCGCCGTAAAGAA
>NZ_JAKLJA010000083.1 GCF_022213065.1 Paraburkholderia tagetis | reverse complement strand
ACCGGCCTTCTTTACGCCCCTCGTGTCCCGCGCTTCGCGCGGTGAAGTTCAAAAAATCGTTCCCGACGTTCGCGAGATAAACGCCTCCCGCTAAAACTCAAATAGTTCGGGACGTAACACCTCAAGGAATTTGGCATAGCGGCCAAGGTGCTTCATTGTCGCCTTGACAGTTTCGATGTCGACGTTACGAGGCGCGGCTCTCTCCAAAGCCCAAAGATTTGCTTCGTCCCAGCCTCGACCGTCACCCCAGAAGATTTGCGGCAGCCGCTCGATAGGTTCCTTCGATTGTCTTAACCAGACCAGTTCCTCTCTCTCGGATAAGGACGCATCGAAGAACTCGTGACGAATGTATTCAAGCTGCGCCATCGTCTGCTCCAGCGAAGCTGTTTCGGATGGCGCACCTTGAGTCACCACGCACAGGAGCGCATTGAACGAGCGAAGTTAAACCAAGTGTCACTCGAAAGGGCGAGGTGGTATGGTCGGTGAGTGGAGACGGACAATGAGCCGAGATTCGAGCAGTAGTTGTAGTGTTGCTCGCAGTACAGAACTCTTTGTGTTCCGCAGCCAGTTTGGGACGGTTGCTTCTGCGGGGAAAATGTAGCGAAAGGAGGTCTCGCCGGTCCCGCGGCTCTCCTCGGCAGCGACCACGGCGGTCGGAGATACCTCTAGTATTGGCGGTCGGCCGCGGACAAGTCGGACCGCTGACAACCCGCCAATGACAAATCCCATCTCGCTGCTCGATTGCTTGCCACATCGCATCCTCGTCACTGTACCCCTCTCATAAATAGGCGAGGTGGCCCCCGTCATAGGGCCGTGCGACGTCTTCGGGCGCGATATCGGTCAAATGGGCATTGCGCCCGTGTTCCAATCTAGCAAATGCTCTACCCCAGTTCAAGTATTTCGATTGCGCCGCCTGAATGAGCGTGCGAAGCAGAGCACCTCGGGAAAAAGCGCTGGCTAGCAGACTACTTGCGCATTACTAAATAAACGTTATACGGTTTGTGCTGAAATATATGCGGCGGTCGACTGTGCATTCGGCTAGATTGAACTGCCCCGCCAACGTCCGTTAGCAGCGGTGGCCGTTTTGAGTCGCGTGCACATCAGTGACGAAAGCGCTTGGACGGAGCAGCGCAGAAAAGCTTGCGAGCCCGCGACAGGATTCAATCTGGCTCGAGCACTGAGGGCGGTGCTGCGAATTGCTCGCTGTACGACTCCAGACGCATGCCAGATAGCGTGATGGGCTCCAGTACATGTCATCTTCGCCGGCTAAAGAGTTCCTCGTCGCAGCCGTTATTTCCGAAAGGCAATAGTTGGCCGATGACGCACGGGAAAGGCCTCGTTCTGTGCAATACGGTGCGCCATTTCAACTTGATGAGGAAATGCGGTGATGGGCAGCAACGTTCTTTCGCGCGGATTCGAGACAGTCGGTTTCAACATCGGCCGCCTTATGTCCAGTGTCCTTTCGCTCGGACACAAGGTGGTGGGCCGCGTGCTGGACTGGTGGATTTCCACGCCGGTGCAGCGCGTGGCATTCGTGAGTTTCGCGCGCGTGAACGCCCTTTACGTCACGCTTGCGTGCATGGTGACCACTAGCGTATTTGCGTGGCTGAACCCCACAAGCGACCTTGCGACAGCCTTGCTGCTGGTGACCTTCTTGCCGCTGCAGAGCATGTACTTCAGGCTGAACCCCGGCAAGGCGTCGATGATTGTGACGTCCTGCTACGGCCGCGAGTTGCGCGTGCATCTGCCCGATACGAGCGTGCGCCCTCGCGATGTCGCGGTACTTCGCGCGCAGGTCGACGAACTAGTGCGCATCGCCCGGATATGCCATGCGCGTACGTTGACGTTCAATTCGCCGCTTTTGGCAGCGAAGTCCACGAGCACCCTCCTGGCGCGTACTCTGGCGCGGGCCGCGGCGAGCGCGAATGCGGACGTGCGCGTCGAGGTCGAGGAGCCGAGGGAAGTTCACGTCATCTCACATGGCAACCTTTCGGTCTACGCGAACCGGTATGAGGCGCTGCGCGATGGACGCCTTGCCGTTGGCCCGCGTGGTAGGCTGATGAGCCGCAAGATGCTGGTGCGATTTAAGTAGCTCTCGAAACGCCACATCTCCAACTGCGGGGTGAGCGCATGGCATTTGCCGTCACCGCCGGCCGACGAGTCCCAACTTCCCAAGCTGAGAAGCCCGCCCGCGCCGCTTGGTGGAGCTACGCCTTCCCGAAAACGAGCAACTATCTGCGTAAGCTCCGGAGTCGTTCGCGTCAGGTTATCGGACTCTGAGAGACTGACGGCAGGATTTGAAGCGGGGGCACGACGCCTACATCAGCCGCCGCTACGGCAACGCGCCCCTGTGGTCCTTGCTCAACTATTCCGACGGCGATGCAGGGATTACAGTATAGCGAAGCTGTATCAGGTCGTCGTAAGAGTGTAAGCGTCGACGCAATGCTCCTTGCCGAGACCTCATTGACGACATTCGCAAAGCGACCTTGGATGAAGGTCCTGGTGTCGCCGCACTCGCCGCTGTGCTGCTGGCCAAGCGAGGTAATGCTCCCGGACACTGCGAAGCCGTTGCCCCCGACGCTCTTGCTGCAATACCCCTGCCACTGGCTTTGGGCCGGTATGAAGCACTCATGCCGGTCGGTTACGTCGCGGCGCGCTTTACTGCCGCGACCCGGCTCGCGACAACATGCAGCCGAACGGCAGCGTTGGTAACTCCAACGAAATGGTCCACTCGGTGTGGGTCGCCACCTCTAGCAGGTCTGGTGAAGTGCACCAGCACGCCGAGATTTTGTAACTTTGGGGCAAAAGCGCCTACATCTGTGAAGAGATTGATAGGCGTTTCGCCATTGTGGAAAGTATTTCTCGTTGCTTTGGCCGTAACCAGCTCAAGGACTCGCAGGCCGGGTACATCTGGCAACTTCAGATTCTCGTGTTTCGGCGTATTTGCCGCTTCGCTCTTTTCCGTGAACCAGCGAATGAAATCGACGAAATCGCGGTCGTTCAATGCTTCAGCGGCCATGAAAAGTTGCTCTTCTTCGTCACCTGCCTCGATGTTTTTCTTCCAAAGGGCTGCGACGAACACTGCGATTACCATCGGTCCGATATCTTTACTCGCACACAGCGCTACACGCCGATATGCGTCGAATAGCTCGGATGTTTCTTTGTCACCTTTTATGACCTTTGCCAGCAGTTCGTTTAGAGTCGCTGACTCATATCTGACGTCTTCTTGCTTGCGCAACTCATCAACCAACTGAGAGAAAAACTGCCTTCCTCGATGTTTATTCCAGCGAGAGATGACGTTCTTCTCAAGCCACTCGACACCGGAATCGACGAGCTTGTCGCCTGCCTTTTCGGCGACGTAATAGCCTACAGTTAAAGCCGTAATTGGTTCGACCATGGTTCCCTCTGCCGGTAATTGTCATCGTCGGCTGATGTTACAGCGTACTCGGAAGTAGATGATGCGTTTCGAGCGCTGAGTGCTCATCTAGGGGATGAGTGCGCAGCGGGGGGGCGAGCTGCGATTGGTTCGCTCCACCCGAACTAGTCAGTAAGGGGAGTGCGCATGTCCGGGAGCAGCAAACATCGGCAGCCCATCGCATGAGTGCAGGCGTACAACGGGAGTTCCGGTACCTTGTCTAGCGGCAGTGACTTACCGTTCAACGCGAGACAGGCTTCGCAAGAGTCATTGCACGCTGAGATGGTCGCAGTCTGGACATCCATTTCCCGATAGTTCGCCATATTAGCGACGAAGTTGGAGTGGAACACCAACATGCGGGCCGCCGTGTCGTTATCGAATCTGGAAACTCCTACGAAGTCGTCCGGCAACCACTCGGACGCGGTTTTTGTGCCCCACATGAGCATCATGCCCGCCGCAATTCGAAGCGGCTTCCAATCATTATCAAGCAAGTCCGCGAGAATCTTTGGTTGTACATCAAACAAGGTCTTCAGACGTCTAGGTTCATCCGCATCAGACTTCGACCAGTTAACTCCGGTTCCGCGAGGAAACACCTGACGGGACTCGTACTGCGCTACCGCCCGACACGCGCTAGCGAAATCTTCATTTCGCAAATATTCAAGGGATTCGCTCAATGCGGTCTGCTTTTCAGCTCTCTTTTGCTCCAGATATTTGCTGGTCGAGTCTCGCGCTTGCGGTGAACACTCTACGATATCGAACTGCTCCAGTTTTGCCGTCAGAGTCGCATCGTTAGCCCGAACTAGGCGCTCAATCAACACTTCCTTGTTTCCCGACGCGGGCAACTGCCGCTCCTTCAGAAAAACTTTGAGGTCTTTTACCGAAAAGGCCTCCAGTTTCGAGCGGGGTGCCGACGGCACAAGCAAGCCTTCAGAAAGAAAGCGTTGAATTGCTGTTTCCGCAGGCTCGCCGAGGACCTTGTCCCATTCGTACCCGCCGCCGGTGCGCCAGTTTTGTGGGAAGCAAAAACGACTCAGCAGTAGCAGATGTGGTTCACTCAACTGCTCGTGACATAGTGCAATTGTGGCTAGCGCGGTAGCTGAAGGCTGCACACGGGAACGCGAACCGAACAGTCTCATATGCTCCCCAAGGCGTAGAGGTCAGTGCTTCAACTGTAGTCGGTATCGTAGGTACCGCAATTGGATTGTCCATCGACTCTGGCGGCTGACCAGACTGCCGGTTCACCCACCCATATTTAGGGGCGAATCAGCTAGTAAAATTCTGCAAGGATGGTTGCCATTTTCGCCCATTCTCGGCACTGGCGACGAGGTCTACAGTACGTTCATCAATCTAAGCTTGGTGTTCGAAATGAACCTCCCCATCACCGCAGCGCGCCGCATCGCCTTCATCCAGGCATGCTGGCACCAGGACATTGTTGACCAGTGTCGAGACTCTTTTCTGCGGACGCTAGGTGAAAATGGGTTCGACGAGAACGCTGTCGACGTGTTCACCGTCCCCGGCGCGTTCGAAATTCCTCTACAAGCGAAGATTCTCGCCCGCACCGGCGAATACGCCGGCGTCGTCGGCGCCGGCTTCGTGGTGAACGGCGGAATCTATCGCCATGAGTTCGTCGCGCAAGCCGTCATCAGTGGACTGATGCAGGTGCAACTTGAAACGCTCACACCAGTTTTCTCCGCCGTCCTGACGCCCCACAACTTCCACGAGTGTGAAGAGCACAGCTCCTTCTTCCAATCGCACTTCGTCACGAAAGGGCGTGAGGTCGCACTTGCCTGCCTGAGCACGCTCCACAGTCTGCAACAAGCTGCAACGGCGGCCGAAGGCGCCGAACACGCCACGACCTGAATCACAGATTCATCGGTCGGCTCGTGCGTGCCAGGACGACGTCGTCAGTGTCTGAGGTAATGCCGAATGAACGGCGCTCTATCGGAAACCACACATGTCAGTGTCCTGCCAATCTACCTCTTCATCCGATGCCCAATCGATGCAACCGCCCGCGCGCGTCCGCGTGTTGGCGATGCTTGCCATCTCGATTGCGGTGTTTATGGCGGTGCTTGACACAGCTGTCACGAATACCGCGCTTCCGACAATCACCAGAGATTTACACATCCTCGGTGCGGATGCTGTTTGGATTGTGACCACCTATCAACTTGTCATGGTCGCGGCCATGCTTCCGCTTGGGGCTATCGGCGAGATTCATGGCCACCATCGAGTATTCGTGGCTGGGCTCGTGCTCTTTACGCTTTCCTCACTCGGCTGCGGATTGGCGTGGTCATTGTCGAGCCTTGTGGCCGCCCGCGCCATACAAGGTCTCGGGGCGGCGGCAATTATGAGCGCAAATACTGCGCTGGTCCGCTTCATTTATCCGGAACAGAAACTCGGTCGTGGACTGGGCCTAAACGCGCTAGTTATCGCTGCCGGCTTTGCGGCAGGTCCGACCGTTGCGTCGCTTATTCTTTCGGTTTCCACGTGGCATTGGCTATTCCTCGTCAACGTTCCCGCGTGTGGCGTCGCGGCACTGCTCGCATGGCAGTTTTTGCCTGCTACGACGACTGCCCAACGCCGATTTGACTGGGGCGCGGCGCTTCTATGTGCAGCGATGTTTGCATTCATTGTTCACGGTATCGGTGAAGGGACCCACCGAGCACCGCTTCAAGTGCTGTTGGCTGAACTCGCCCTTGCCGTGACGTGTGGTTACGCACTCACGCGTCGTCAATCGGGAGAGGCGGCCCCGCTTCTGGCGGTCGACCTGTTCCGCAGGCCGGTCTTTTCGCTGTCGGCTGTTGCCGCTATCTGCGCGTTCACCGCTCAAGGCATTGCGTTCGTCTCGTTGCCGTTTCTGTTGCAGACCTCGATGGGACGCAGTCAGATTGAGACGGGTTTTCTCATTACGCCTTGGCCTGTCCTTGGCGCAATCATGGCGCCAATTTCTGGCTCCCTTTCTGACAAAGTGCCAGCAGGCTTTCTCGGCGGACTTGGTCTCGCACTTCTAAGCGTCGGGTTCGCGGTGCTGGCGCTTCTGCCGAACGATGCCTCCACGGTGCTCATTGCGGGCTCGATGACGTTGTGCGGATTCGGCTTCGGACTGTTTCTGTCGCCGAACCAACGCACCATCATGTCGAGCGCCCCACCCGAACGAGGTGGAGCAGCGAGCGGAATTCTTGGCGTCGCACGTCTATTGGGTCAGGCGACCGGAGCGAGCCTTGTCGCACTGACACTCGGCATTTCCCATCAGCACGGTCCGGTCATCGCACTTTGGTCGGGCTGCCTGTTCGCATTGCTCGGCGGCGTATTGAGCGTACTACGACTGTTCACACCAAGGCGAGCTTAAGCGGATTCCACGCGTGCGCGCCGCGTTCGATGGCACGGCCGACGCCTCATTTTGCTGCACCTGTTTTGACCCGACCAACTTTTGCGTGAGAGAAAGCGATGCGTAACCCGAATCTCGAAGCCCTTCTTGTCCGGATGCTCGGCCAGGAGAAGACTGACTCGTTGTTTTCGACGTTGAATGTGCCCGAGCTGTTGGGCGAATGGGAAGATGGCGTTGTGACGAGAGCTGAACTCGCTCAAGCGATGAACATGGCGCTCTTTGACGACCTGCTCGAACGTTCGGAGAACGGCCGCACGTATACGCGCGAAGCGGTGGCGAACGGCGGTTCTGTTCATTTCGACCACGGAGCATTGCGCACCGTCCGGTGGGCAAACAACGGCGCGCTGCCGCCCGGAGAAGTGGCCTTCGCGCGTATTCTGCGCCCTCTCGGCTATCGGCTCAATGGTCGCTATCCGCTCGATAAGCTCGGCATGACGGGGCGGGCCTATGCGCATCAGGATGCACCCGACGACATCGCTCAATTCTTCGTTAGCGAGCTTCACCCGGAACGCTTTTCAGAAGAGTTCCAACAGGCCGTCACGAATGTTGTGAGCACCTCGCGAGACCCGCTGTCGCCGGTGGCGGTCTTGCAGCTTTGGGAATTGGACCGCGACGGTTCGATTTCAATCGACACTGCGCACGCGCTCCTTCCGGTCATTGTCGGCGCGTTCTCCCGCCAACACGACATCCCGCATTTGCGCGACTACGAGACGCTGCTGCGCGAGTCGGCAGAGATGGCCTGGATTGCGACAGAGGGTAACGCGTTCAATCACGCAACCGACCGCGTCGCTGACGTTTTTGCATTGTCCGAGCGCGAAATCGCAAATGGGCGACCGATGAAGTCCGAAGTGGAACGTTCCCGCTCGGGGCGTGTTTTCCAGACCGCGTATCGCGCTGACCTCGTCGAGCGGCAGTTCTTGTCTGGTCACGGCGACGTGGTCACGCGAACCGTGCCCGGGTCGTTCTACGAGTTCATCACACGCAAACGCCAACTCGACCGCGAAACGCAACGCTGGACGACCGACCTTCGCTTTGACGCGGGCAATGCACAGGGTATCTTCAAGATGACCGCGAACGCAGGTAAGTAACGTGAAGTCAGCCACGCCGTTTGATGCAAGTTCCGACCTGGTCAGCAGACTTGCGTCGGACCTCCGAAGCCACATGAAGGGGGGAGTTCGATTCGATAGTGGCTCCAAAGCGCTGTATGCGTCGGATGCCTCCAACTATCGGCAAATCCCAATCGGCGTGGTGGTGCCCAAGGATGTCGACGACCTCGTTCTCGCGCTCGAGGTATGCCGACGCAACGATGTCCCGTTCCTGGCGCGCGGAGGTGGCACTTCGCAGAACGGGCAGGGCGTCAATGTGGCTGTCGTCGCCGACGTGAGCAAGTATGTGAATCGCGTGGTGGCCATCGATGCTGAGAACAAAACCGCCCTGGTTGAACCGGGAGTCGTTTGTGACTCTCTGCGCGACGCAGCGGAGCAATACGGCCTGACCTTCGCGCCGGACCCTGCCACGCATAGTCGTTGCACATTGGGCGGAATGATAGCTAACAACTCTTGCGGTGCACACTCGGTGATGGCCGGCAAGACGGTCGAGAACGTTGAGGCACTTCACGTCGCGACGTATGACGGTGCCCAATTTTGGGTTGGACCGACCACCGAAACGGAGTTGGAACAAATCATTGCGCGGGGTGGACGACGCGGTGAAATCTATACGCGCCTTCGCGCACTGCGCGACCGATACGCCGAAAGGATTCGAAGCGAATTCCCTCAAATCAAACGGCGTGTGTCGGGTTTCAACCTTGACCAGCTGCTTCCCGAAAACGGCTTCAATGTCGCGCGCGCGCTGGTTGGCACCGAAGGCACCTGCGCGGTCACGCTACAGGCGAAAGTGCGGTTGGTGCATAGCCCAGCTCAGCGCGTGCTGCTCGTGCTCGGATTCGATGACATCTTCATCGCTGCCGATGCTGTTTCCCATTTCAACCGCTTCTCTCCTATCGCTATCGAAGGATTGGACCGCGGCATCATCCGGGGCTTGCAGGCGCGAGGTCTGAAGGGCGAAGAAATCGCGTTGTTACCTGCTGGCGACGCCTGGGTCGTGCTCGAATTTGGCGCTGATACTGCGGATGAAGCACTCAGGCAGGCACATGAGGCCAATGCGTATTTTGGCGCGGGGCACGCTGGTTCGCGGGTCAGCGGCATGGTCGTTGAAAGCAAGAGTCAGCAACAGAAGATTTGGTCTATCCGGGAGACCGGAGCATCGGCGGTCGCGCTTTCCATCGACCCATCGAAGCCGGACCCAATCGCCGGGTGGGAAGACGCAGCCGTGGACCCGTTGCGCCTCGGTGACTACCTGCGACAGTTCCAGGCGCTCGTCGACCGTTACGGCTACGAGACCTGCCTGTACGGGCATTTTGGCGATGGCTGCGTGCATGCGCGAATCACCTTCGACATTCGGACCGTTGAAGGCGTCGCGACGTGGCGAAAGTTCTTGCGAGAGGCGGCCCAACTGGTCGTTGACTTCGGCGGGTCGCTGTCAGGCGAGCACGGAGACGGGCAAGCCAAGGCGGAGTTTTTGCCCATCATGTACGGCCCTGAGATTATGCAGGCGATGGCCGAATTCAAGGAAATATGGGACCCGGCGAACAGGCTGAACCCTGGCAAGGTCGTTAATGCATATCGCGTCGACGAGAATCTGCGGATGGGGCCAGCGTACAAGCCGGTTACGCTGGCAACCCGGCTGACCTTCACGAGTCGCGAAGGCAACGGGATGCAACGGGCCGTTGAACGATGCATTGGCATGGGCAAATGTCGCTCGCACGACGGCGGGACGATGTGCCCGAGCTACAGGGCGACGCGCGAAGAGAAATATTCAACGCGTGGACGGGCGCACCTGTTCTGGGAGATGCTGCAGGGTGAGGTCATCTCGGACGGTTGGAACAGCCGTGAAGTCAAAGAAGCACTCGACACATGCCTTGCGTGCAAAGGTTGCAAGTCCGACTGTCCGACCCATACCGATATGGCCTCATACAAGGCCGAGTTCCTTTCCCACTACTATGAGACGCATGCGCGGCCCCGTCAGGCCTGGTTCATGGGAATGATTGGTCAATGGGCACCGCTTGCGAGCAAAGCGCCGCGCCTAGTGAACTTTCTGACGTCTGGCATCACCGGCCGACTCGGGAAATGGGTCGCGGGCGTTGCG
The DNA here is from genome assembly GCF_022213065.1 of Paraburkholderia tagetis. Classification (GTDB taxonomy): domain Bacteria; phylum Pseudomonadota; class Gammaproteobacteria; order Burkholderiales; family Burkholderiaceae; genus Paraburkholderia; species Paraburkholderia tagetis. The sequence goes on along the minus strand of NZ_JAKLJA010000083.1, from coordinate 5,028 downwards.
CCGGAGCGCAGCCTACCAGTCTTTGCACGTCGAACCTTCCGTTCGATGGTGAGAGACATGCCGACCAAAGAAGCCGGTCCGGCGGGGAAGGTCATATTGTGGGTCGACACATTCAACGACCACTTTTCACCTGACGTAGCAATTGCTGCAGTGAAGGTACTGGAGTGGCTGGGATACGAGGTTGTGCTGCCGCGGCGCCGATTGTGCTGCGGCCGTCCGTTGTACGACTATGGCCTGGTAGACAGGGCTCGCGCACTTCTCGAGACGGCGGTGGTGGAACTGTCCCCCGAAATTGCCGCCGGCGTACCGGTTGTCGGACTTGAGCCTGGCTGTCTGTCGGTTTTCAAGGACGAGTTGCTGAAGCAGTTACCTGACAATCGAGCGGCTGCCAAGCTCTCGGAACAAACTCATCTGTTCTCGGATTTTGTCGCACGAGCGGACGTCGAATGGCCACGCCTCGATGCTGATGTCGTCGTCCATGGACATTGCCATCAAAAATCGGTCTTCGGTATGAACGGAGAGAAGGTGCTTCTCGACAAGATTGGTGTTCGTTGGTCGTTGCTCGACACGGGCTGCTGCGGGATGGCTGGCTCGTTCGGCTTCAATACTGAACACTACGAGCTGTCGATGAAGATTGCTGAAGATTCGTTGCTTCCGAAGCTCCGCAAGGCCTCGCCCGACGCCTGGGTTGTGACCAACGGCTTCAGTTGCAAGGAACAGATTGCGGCTACTGGCAAGCATTCGATTCACATGGCCGAACTAATGTTCAGGGCCGTCGAGCAAGCCGGATTCGGCGCCGCTGGACATGCGCCCATGGACTCCTCCCGCAGAACAGTCGACCACGCGAGCGACAGCGGTACCGTGGTTTAGGCCGGCTATAGTAGGTAGGAGCTACGAAATGTACGAGGCGCGTGTTTCAGCTACCAATTGGCGCTGCAGCCTTGCGGAGCGAGAAAGCGCTACTAGGAAGTCAGTGGGCGGCGTAACACGCGCCGCTGGCATGCGCTATCCACTCTTTTGAGGAGTGGCCGCTCGTGATGTTGCTTGATGCAGCCACTGGAGAGCCGAAAGGGCGATACCGCTTTGCACGATATCGCCCATCCATCAACCACTTTATGCAGCGGCCAGTTGCTCTTGCGCCGCACCGACCGGATGAAAGCTGCGACGGAAATACACCAGCCCTGCAGAGTCACTATGGCGCACGGCGTCTACTTCGACGAAGAATACGGTATGAGTGCCTTTCTCGACCACGTCGGTGATGCGCCCGTCGAACGAGACGAGCGCGTCTCGGAGCACCGGTGCGCCGGTGGCCATCTTCGTCCACTCGCCGGTCTCGAAGCGTTGCTCCGGGCTGCACTTGGTCGCACCGGCGAACACAGAGGAAACGTCCTCCTGCTCGGCGCTGACGGTGTTCACGCAGAGAACGCCGTTTTCCTTGAAGAGCGGATGGCTCCGGCTCGTCCGATTGATACAGACGGCGACCGTCGGCGGTTCATCGGTGACGCTGCAAACGGCGCTGGCCGTCATGCCCGCACGACCCGCCGCTCCGTCGGTCGTGATGACATTGACTGCGGCACCGAGCTGCGCCATCGCGTTGCGAAAGTCTTGGCGTTCGACAGACATGTTTGTCTCCTTAGGGATAGAGGGGAAGCGCGGTCTGGGCTGCAAGGTGGCGCTCTATGCGCCTGGATGTATCGCATCCGTCCATCGCTTCATGACTTCAGTATTGCCGCTCATCCTGCACGCGGGAAGCCAAAAAACTGCGAACCACTCTTTCAACCCTGATGGCAATCCGGTACTTTTGCCGGAAGCGCCCATCCGAAACAACGTACTGACCACCATGCTGATGAATCGGATTGACGCGATGGCCCTGTTCGTCACGGCTATCGACGCAGGTAGTCTTTCAGCGGCTGCGCGCGAACGCGGCCTATCGCTTTCCTCCGTGAGCCGATACCTGACGATGCTCGAGGAGCGTATCGGCACCCGGCTCATCATCCGTTCTACGCGCATGCTGGCACTTACGGAGGCTGGTCGTGCCTACTACGAGAAGGCAAAACGGTTACTGGCGGAAATCGACGAAATGGAAGCCAGCTTGACGGAAGCGTCAGAGGCTCCCGTCGGCAAGCTGCATGTCTGCGGGCCCACCTTGTTCGGGCGAGTCTTCATGCTACCTATCCTGGCCAAGTTCCTCGTTGATAATCCCAAAGTGACACTTGATGTCATGCTCCTGGACCGGCAACTGAATCTCGTCGAAGAGGGTATCGACATCGCGGTGCGTATTGGTCATATGGAGGACTCAAGCCTCATTGCACGTCGGCTAGGCTCGCTGCGATGGGTCATCAGCGCCGCACCGGATTATCTGGAAAAGCGGGGTACTCCAACGACAATCGAAGACTTGGATAAGCACGATTGCTTGATTTACGGGCAATCCAGCATCAGCTCGGAATGGCAGATGCTCAGTGGCGGCAAGCCAACCAACGTGAAGGTCCCCGTTCGTATGCGGTCGAATACGCTGGACGGTGTCGTCGCCGCGGCAGTGGAGGGCGCTGGGCTCGTCTATGCGCCCGCCTGGTCGGTCGCGCAGCACGTTGCCGAGGGGCGGCTCCAGGTTCTCCTGCGCAATTTCGAGCTGCCGCCGCGTCCAATCAATGCGGTGTTCACACACAACCGTTTGATGGCAGTGAAGGTCAGGTCTCTGCTCGACTACTTCGTCGAACATCTCTCCAAGACGGATTTCGACACGGTTCCCGAGTTTAGAAGCGCCCTGTAGGCAAGCTTTCGGAATCGGGAGACCTGCGGCCTACTTGCCGTTGGTCTCGCTCGGGGTCTTCCCGAATTGGGCGTTCGCATTTCCTCATTCGCCCGCCGTCGCACATCCTCTCTCGCCCATCTAGGGCGCCGCAGTGCTGCAAGCCCCCATCTCCTCAAATTCTGCAAGGCTGGTTGCCAGTGCATCGCCTTCTGCTCGATAGGTCATCGAGTGATACTGCCTCCACAAACACTGCGGTTGCATCCGCCTAAGGAGATAGACATGCTTTTCGGATTGTTCGGTAGTGCTCAGGCAAACAGCTCGACCTTGGGCGCAGGCATCGGTCAGGGGTTTCACGACTACATCGACTTCAACGTCGAAGCGGAGAAACTCGGCTTCTACAGCACCTTTCTCGTGGAGCACCACTTCACTGGCTGGGGACAGGTTTCGTCCACGCTCAACCTCCTGACGTGGTTGGCCGCACGTACGACAACGCTGCGCGTCGGAACCGCCACGATGGTGCTCCCGTGGCACAACCCCGTGCTCCTCGCTGAGCAGGCTGCAACGCTCGAACTGCTGTCTGGCGGTCGCCTCGACCTCGGCGTGGGCAAAGGCTATCGTCATGCCGAGTTCACGGGTTTCAATATTCCTATCGAAGAAGCAGAAGCGCGCTTCGAGGAGTGTCTCGACATCATGCTCAAGTCGTGGGGCGCCAGTGAGCGCTTTTCCCACCACGGCAAATTCTGGAACTTCAACGACGTTGTCGTGGAGCCGAATGTCGCGCAACGGCCGGCGATGTGGATGGGTGCGGGTAGCGAACCGTCGATTCGCAAAGTCGCGGCTCGAGGCTTCAATCTGCTGCTGGACCAGTTCGCTGACGCAAATCTCACCGGCCAGCGCATCGAATTCTTCAAGCAAGCAATCAGCGAGCAGGGCAGGGCGTACAACCGCAATGAAGTCGCGGTTGCTCGCGACCTCTTCATCGCAAAGGACGAACAGGATAAGCAGGCGGCCATCGAACGCCTGAACCAGTCCCGCCAACGCACGATTGAGCATGCACGTGCTCCGGACAAAGCCGGCGGCTCGCACATCCTGTCGTACTCGAAGGGCGGCCTGCCTCCGACCGACAGCGCTCTCGTCGGTACTGTCGAGGAAATCCGCGAGAAGATTCATGCGCTCAAAGAAGCGGGTGCTGGCTATCTCATCTGCAGCATTCTCGGCGGCTCGCGTGACACGTTGCACCGATTCGCCAGCGAGATTCTTCCCGAGTTCCAGACTGAACCGGAAGAAGAAGGTGTGTCCGCGTAACCAACTACCGTCACAAGGGAGCAGTCATGTCTGTCGACCGGTTGGCGTTTCGCGAGGCGATGGCTCATCTTGGTGCCGCGGTGAACATCATCACGTCTGACGGTGTCGCCGGACGCGCAGGTATGACAGCCAGCGCTGTATTCAGCGTCACTGACGAGCCGCCAACAGTCGCAGTCTGTATCAATCGTTCCAGTCGTAGCGAGGCGGTGTTTCGGAAGAACGCGGTGCTTTGTATCAACACGGTGAGCGCGCGCCAGCGCGACATCGCCGCAGTGTTTGCTGGAGCGACAAAGTGTGTTCCGGAGGAGCGCTTTGACTCCGGAAAGTGGATGACGCTTGCGACGGGCGCTCCCGTTCTTGAGGGAGCTGCTGCCGCATTCGACGGAGTGGTCACTACCGTTGTTGACAAAGGAACGCACGCTGTCTTCTTCGTTGAAGTCAGGGCCGTTGCGTACCAGGAGGAGGGCGGCCTCGTCTACTTCCAGCGCGATTTCCATCCGGTTGGCCACTTTGACCACCCCGACGACACCGCCATGACGCAGTAACCAAAGAGAGCTCGCCGCGAACGACTTCCTGAAGAGAAGTGGCGGCACGCTAAATACCCCATCCAGAAATGCATTCTTCGAATGCGTCGGAGGAGACATGAGTTCGCAGGACACCCTCAATCCCGCGCTTCCTAAGGCGGTGACCGACCTCAGCCAGCCTATCGGTGCGGCACGCAGATTGCGAGCCATCTTTATTGGCTCGCTGGGTAATCTCGTCGAGTGGTACGACTTCTATGCCTATGCGGCGTTCGCGCTTTATTTCGCGAATCAGTTTTTCCCGCACGGTGACCCCATCACGCAGCAAGGCAATGTCCCAAGCGTAGTTGAAGGTTGAAGGCGGCGGTTCCCCGTTGGGAATCCGAGAGAATCGGGTTTCCACGACCAACCTTCCCGGACAGGGAACCAAGGAGAACCGCCACATGAAGC
>NZ_JAKLJA010000082.1 GCF_022213065.1 Paraburkholderia tagetis | reverse complement strand
ATACAAGAAGTGCTGCGGCGCTTAGGCAAACGGCAGTGGATCGCCGAGAAGTGGACTAACGCTCTCGAGCGTCGAGCCGAGACCGTGAAAATGGCGAGCAAGAACTCGGCACTCTCGAGCACCCAATCATTCACCGAGGTAAGCCGCGCGCACCTTCGGATCGTCGAGCATCTGCTTCGCATTGCCCTCCATCGTCACAAGACCCGAATCCATCACGTAGCCGCGGTTCGCCGCCTGCAGCGCGAGCCGTGCGTTCTGTTCCACAAGCAACACCGTGATGCCCTCCTTCGATATCGTGCGGACCACTTCGAAGATCTTCTCCACCATGATCGGCGAGAGGCCCATCGACGGCTCGTCGAGCAACAGAAGCTTCGGCTTGCTGATGATCGCGCGCGCCATGGCCAGCATCTGCTGCTCGCCGCCCGAGAGTGTGCCCGCGAGCTGCGTGGCCCGTTCCTTCAGGCGCGGGAAGAAGCCGAACATGCGCTCGACGTCCTTCTTGATGCCGTCGTTGTCCGTACGCAGGTACGCACCCATCTGCATGTTTTCGAGGATCGACATGCGCGCGAAGATGCCTCGGCCTTCCGGCACCATCGCGAGGCCGCGCTTCAAAAGCTCGTGCGCCGGTACGCCCTTGATCGACTGGCCCATATACTCGATGTTGCCTGCCGCGTAAGGCTTCAGACCCGCGATGGCCTTCATCGTCGTGGTCTTGCCTGCGCCGTTCGCACCGATCAGCGTGACGAGCTCGCCCTGCTGGACCGTCATGTCCACGCCCTTGACCGCCTGAATGCCGCCGTAATTGACCTGCAGCCCGTTGATTTTCAGAACCGGCGTAGCCATCAGTGAACCCCCGCGCCCAGATATGCCTCGATCACCTTCGGGTCCTTCTGCACGTCTTGCGGCAGCCCCTCGGAGATCACCTTGCCGTAGTCGAGCACTGTCATCCGGTTGCACAGGCCCATCACCAGTTTCACGTCGTGCTCGATCAGCAGGATGGTCTTGCCATCGGCGCGGATCTTGTCTAGCAGGCGCGTGAGTTCGACCTTCTCGGTCGCGTTCATACCGGCCGCCGGCTCGTCGAGCGCGAGCAGCTTCGGATCTGTCGCTAGCGCACGGGCGATCTCCAGACGGCGCTGGTGGCCGTACGAGAGATTGCGCGACGTGTAGTCGGCGTACTGCGAAATGCCCACGTATTCGAGCAGTTCAATCGCGCGCTCCTTGATCTCGCGCTCTTCCTTGCGCTCGGCCGGCGTCTGAAACACTGCACCAAGCAGGCCGTGCTTAGTGCGCACATGGCGGCCCACCATCACGTTCTCGAGCGCGGTCATGCCGCCAAAGAGGCGAATATTCTGGAATGTGCGCGCAATGCCGGCCTTCGCCACCTGGTACACGGCGGTCGGCGTGTAGGTGTCGCCGTCGAGCCGGAACTCGCCCGAATCCGGCGTATAGAGGCCGGTAATCACGTTGAAGAACGTGGTCTTGCCTGCACCATTCGGACCAATCAGTCCGTAGATGGTGCCGGCCTCGATCTGCAGGCCCACATCGGACAGCGCCTGCAGGCCGCCGAAGCGTTTGTTCACGCCCTTCACGGACAGGCGGATAGGTTGGTTGCTCATCTCGTTTCACTCCTGTCCGTTAAACGCGCACCGGCGTCTTGCCCGCCCGCTTGGCGATCTTCGCGATCTTGTCTTCGTGCTTCGCCGCAGGCCACAGGCCTTCCTGGCGATACAGCATGATGACGACCATGGCGAGGCCATAGAGCAGCTGGCGAATGACTTCCGTGTCGACAATCTGGTGACCGAACAGCAGGTGCTGCAGCGGACCCATTGTCGAGCGCAGGAACTCGGGGAAGATTGCGAGCAGCACAGCGCCGAGAATCACGCCAGGGATGTGGCCCATACCGCCGAGCACCACGCAGGCAAGAACCACAATCGATTCCACGAACGTGAACGACTCGGGCGAAACGAAACCCTGGAAAGAACCGAACATGGCACCCGAGAGACCGCCGAACGACGCCCCCATCGCGAACGCGAGCAGCTTCACGTTGCGGGTATTGATGCCCATGGCCTTGGCGGCGATTTCATCTTCGCGGATCGCGGCCCACGCGCGGCCGATTCGCGAATGCTGCAGGCGCGTACACACCCAGATCACGAGCAGTGCGCAGATCACGAACACGTAGTAATACATGTACACGGACGTGAACGCGAAACCGAGCAACGTGTGGGGCTGCGCGAGGTTGAAGCCCGCGATGTGCAGAGGCGCAACACCCGTAATCCCTTGAGGACCGTTGGTGATATTCAGCGGCCGGTCCATGTTGTTCATGAAGATCCGCACGATTTCGCCGAAACCGAGCGTCACGATTGCGAGGTAGTCGCCGCGCAAACGCAGTGTCGGCGCGCCGAGCAGAACCCCGGCGATCGCAGCGACGCCCATCGCGACCGGCACGACAATCCAGTACGGCGTTTGCAGGCCATTGGGGAACAGGCTTGCGAGCCAGGCGAACTGCGTTGTCAGGTGCGGCGAAGTAAGCAATGCGGCCGTATAGGCACCCACCGCGTAGAACGCGATGTAGCCCAGGTCGAGCAGGCCGGCAAAGCCCACCACCACGTTTAGGCCCAGCGCGAGCATCACGTAGAGCATCGCGAAGTCGAGCACGCGCACCCAGTAGTTGCCGCCTGCTGCACCCACCAGAACAGGCAGCAGCGCGACGATAACGGCAGTGACGATGCCCACCGTCAGCGTCTTCGTCAGATTCTTCTCCGGGTTGAGCGACATAGACGGCTCAATGCGTTGAAGGGAAGTCATGGTTTCGTGTCTCCGATATTGATATGTAGGCCGCATCATTTACGCGCGGTCTGCAACCCGTTCGCCCAGGAGCCCCGACGGACGGAACACGAGCACGATGATCAGCACAATGAATGCGAAAACATCCTGATAGTTGCTGCCGAACACACCGCCGGTCAGATTCCCGATGTAACCCGCGCCAAGCTGCTCGATCAGGCCGAGCACCACACCGCCGACCATCGCGCCGCCGAGATTGCCGATACCGCCCAGCACCGCGGCCGTGAAGGCCTTCATGCCGGGGATGAAACCCATGTAGAAGTGCGCGTTGCCGTATTCCGAGGCGATCATCACGCCGGCGAGCGCCGCGAGCGCCGAGCCGATCATGAACGTGGCCGAGATCACGAAGTTCGGGTTCACGCCCATCAGCGAGGCATTGTTCGGGTTCTCGGCGATGGCGCGCATGGCGCGGCCGAGCTTGGTCTTGTGCACGAGGAGCAGGAGGCCCGCCATCACCAGGAATGCGACGACGATGATGACAATTTCCGTCGGCGAGATCACGGCGCCAACACCGGTTTCAGTCGGCTTGATGACGTTGATCGGGTCGGTCGAGATGAGCTGGGGGAACGACAGCGGATTGCGGCCCCAGATGATCATGGCGAGCGTCTGCAGCAGGATCGACACACCGATTGCGGTGATCAGCGGCGCGAGACGCGGCGCGCGGCGCAGCGGCCGGTACGCCACTCTCTCGATCGTGTACCCGACGACCGCACACACGACCGCGGCGACCGCGAGCGCAACGCAGAGCGTGGGAATGCTCCCGAGGCCAGGGAAGTGGTTATGCAATACGTTGATCGCGGAGAGCGCGACCATCGCCCCGACCATCAGCACGTCGCCATGCGCGAAGTTGATGATGCCGAGAATGCCATACACCATCGTGTAGCCGAGCGCGATGATGGCGTAGATGCTACCGAGTACGAGTCCGTTCAGGAGCTGCTGGATAAAGATGTCCATTGCGATACCAGGTTGAATGTTAAGGCGATGTCGGTAGTGGCCATTCCCACCGCTACCGAGCTACTCGGTTGCTACCGTTGATATGAGATTACGAAGCCGATATCGACCGCACAAACGAAATCGCCGCATGAGATATGCTGAGTTGGAATACCTTTTATAGGGGTAACCCTATATTTGCTTGCTGCGAAGCAGCAGCAATTCCCGGTGGGAATGCAAGACGGTGGAGGCACGGCCACCGCAGCGAGCGTTTTGATCACTGCACTGCAAGATGCTCACGCGCAACAACACGAGTAGTGGAATACACGTATCCCGCTCAGCGCGATGCCGTAGCGAATGTGATGCTGCGTTGGGAACGTTTCGCAAACCAGGAAAGGTCAAAGCCGGGCAAGTCGTACTTCGCTTTGGGGACAACGATTCGGGCGCCTCGCGGCGGGCATCGTGCAATCAGGAACGGGCTGTGACCGCTTCACGCGCCGCTGGGGCATCAGTCGGTGGCGATCCCAAGGTGCCTGGCTCGCCCCGTTTGCAGAGGGGCACATGGCCCATTTGTACTGCTGCTGGGCAGTGGTCGAGCGTGTTCGCCTGACGGGGACGCTCACTCCCTTGTGAGAGGGATAACCACTCCCGCTACCCCTTCATGGTCTGGGCATTTGGCATACGGTCGCGTAAATGCCCCAGGCGTCGAATGCGGACGAGGGGATCGACAGAATCCCCACCAGTCCCCCTAATCTGGGTTAGCTTGAAAAGCCAGCGCGTTATGGCGTCATAGCATACGGGCTCGCGCGAGCCTTTAGACGTCTCCCTTTGCTGTAACGCCCGCCCACGCAATACGAGCGCGCGCACCGACAAAGCGAAGCGGATCTGGCGGCACCCATGACGGGTTCGAATTCTCCAGAATAAAGCTCAGATCATCGCTCTCGATTCCGCAGATATAGTCCGCCATGTAGTACCCGAGATAGGTGCCCTTCACCACGCCGACGCCGTTGCAGCCGCTGATCACGTAGACGCCTTCGTCAGCCCGCGAAAACGCCGGCTCGTGATTCTGGGTTATCGAGAACACCCCGCCCCAGGTGTAGTCGAAAGTCACTTCCTTGAGGAATGGGAAACGCGCCTCGAACGAGGCACGGTGTTGACGCCATGCCGCGTCGAGTTCATCGCCCGTGCTTCTCAGTTCAGGCAGATAGTCGTACGTGTTACGGATGAAGATCCGGTTGTCGTCTGTGAACCGGACCGTGGTCCCCGCCATATGCGCCGACGTCAGCCCCCACGGTTTGACTCCCTTGAAATGCTGCGCAAGTTGTCGCTCAGTCAAGGGCTGAGTCAAACTCGCGTATGTGAAGATCGGTACGATCCGGTTGGGAAGCTTTCCAAACTGCTCCACAAATGAGTTCGTTGCCTGCACAACTATAGGCGTCGAAATTTCCCCACCGATAAACTTCAGCTTGTGAGGGGGACCGTATTCGATAGCCTGAACCGGGCTGTTTTCGAACAACGTGACAGACCGGGGGAGCGCCTTGATCAGGCCGCGGACAAGGGCCGCCGGATTGACCAGTACATTCCCTTTCGTGTAAACCGCCGAACGATAGTAAGGCGTGCCGAGCCGTCGGGTCAGTTCCGGACCGGTAACGAGGTCGTGGTCGAACCCTGCGTGCTTGAGCATGCCTGCGAAGTTCTCCAGACCAGGAAGGTTGCTCTCCTCATGTGCCGCCATGTACTTCCCCGCGTCATTCCAGAACGGGATCGCGTACCTGTCCTTGAACTGTCGCAGCCTTTCAATGGCAAACGTGTTCAGGCGAAACAGCGAGCGAGCATGCTCCACACCGGTTTTCGCAAAGTTCATGTTGTGGGGCAAGTCGATCAGGAACCCGGCGTTCCGCCCTGATGCCCCTTCCCCGACCCGCAAGGCGTCCACCAACGCGATGCGTGCCGAAGGTTCATTCTCAGCAAGCCGCATGGCGGCGGATATTCCGGTGAAACCGGCGCCAATCACGACGTAGTCAAATTCGTGGTTGCCCTTCAGTCGTGGACCAAACGCGACATTGGTATCGGGGGCCGTCTCAAGCCAACCCAAATCGCCATCCACACGTGGAAACCTCGTTATCTTTTGCATTGCCGTTCTCAGTTGAGCCATACCGGGACGATGCAAGAACACGGGGTTCAGCACAAACGAATTCGCGTCATGTGACATTCCTGCGCGGAATGCAACGTGAAAGGAATGGCTGCTTGCGTGGTTCAGCTGGCACTTCGTATCGGGTATTCCCCAGGCGCTGCCAGACGCGTCCAGCGCTGTGCAAAGTCAACCGACATTCCCGTTTGGCATAGGACATACCAAACTCAGCCGGACAGGCGTCAAAGGAATGCCTGCTGATCAGATCGTGGTGAGCAGCCAATCCCGGAATGTAGCGGCTTGCGTGCTGAGAGGACGGTGTTTCACATAGACGAGATGGTCGCCACGCCCCGTCTCAAACTGGAACTGGCCGACTCTCTTCAGTTTGCCGGCGTCGATGGCCGTGCGCGCCATGGAATCCCAGACGAGACTCACCCCGAGTCCTTCGAGCGCCGCGTTTAGCGTCAAAGTCAGCTGGTTGAACGTAATCGCCTTTCCGGGGATTTGATAGTCGACACCAAAATGATCGAACCAGTCCTGCCAGTCGAGGCAGTCCCATTGGTGCGAATCAAGTTGTATAAGCGGCAACGAACGCAGTTCACCTGGTGTTGCAGGTTCGGGAAATTGCATATCGGCACTGCACACCGGGTAGACGATCTCGTGGATGAGCGGTGCGCTCTCCAAGGTCGTCCAGTCGCCTGATCCATAAAGGATGCCCAGGTCGTTTTCCCCTACGCTGTGTTCATTCATGGCGTTGGTCGAAACGACGCTCACCGTAATGTCCGGATACTTCTGATTGAAACGAACGATTCTGGGGAAAAGCCAATAGTGTGCAACGGACAGTGTGCAGCTTATGGTTACAGCTTCACCGGACTGCGCGTTCCGGGCTTTCTGTACCGCTCGCTGCAGCCTGTACAGCACGGGCTCTATTTCCTCAAGAAAGCTTGCGCCCGCCCGGCTCACCGTGATGCCGCGCGCATGCCGGTCAAACAGCGCACAATTAAGCGCCTCTTCCAAAGCCTTGATCTGCTTGCTCACTGCGCTCTGTGTAATCGAAAGCTCGCGCGCTGCTGCCGTAAAACTCCCGCTCCGGGCGACGGACTCAAAGCACACAAGCGTCTCGATCGGAGGCAACGAATTCAACATCCTCAGAACGTTAGTCATCGCTTCACCTTTGCGTCGCCACGGGAATTCCCTCCAGATCATCCGATTATACGGAGATGGTTTCCCGGCGACCATTCCCAGTAGGCATACGTTGAACTACTCTTTTCCAATGGATCCGGGTGGCATTGTCGGCAGAACACGGCGAACGTAAAAGTAACCCGGTCGTGTGGCCGCGCTCACCGGAAGCGCCTGCCACATGCCGCTTTCGCGATTTCCGGACGTGGAGGCAAGGTATTCCGCCCCGGAAGGCGCCATGACGAGATTTCGTTTGCTTCAGGGCGATGTTGCTCCCTACGATTCGGGTCATATGTCCATCACTCTTTGAATGCTCATAATGATCTCAACATCCGCTTATCTTCCACGCGATTTCGGACGTGCCTTGCTGGTTGGACGAGTCTGGCGAGAAACTCCTGCGGGCGCCGGCCCATGCGTCGTCGCCGTTCGCGACGGTATGGCCTTCGACATCTCTCAAACTGCGCCGACCACAGCAGATCTGTTCGATCGAGAGGATTTGGCCGAGATCGTGCGCAACTCCCCTGGCGAACCCCTTGGCGATGTACGGTCACTGCTCGAGCACAGCCTCGACGCGGAACGGGACGCCAACCAACCTCATTTGCTCGCGCCATGTGATGTGCAGGCCATCAAGGCCTGCGGCGTGACCTTTGCCGTGAGTCTCCTGGAACGCGTCATCGAAGAACAGGCCGGCGGCGATCCTGCAAAGGCGCAGGACGTGCGCGCAGAAATCACGAAACTGATTGGCACCGACCTTTCGAAAATCAAACCCGGCTCCGAAGCCGCGAGCAAGCTGAAAGAAGAACTGCAGCGCCGTGGCGCGTGGTCGCAATACATGGAGGTCGGCATCGGGCCGGACGCCGAGGTGTTCTCGAAGTCCCAGCCGATGTCCTCGGTCGGTTTCGGCGCCGATATCGGTCTGCATCCCGCTTCCGCATGGAACAACCCCGAACCCGAAATCGTGCTCGCGGTGAACAGCCGCGGCGAAGTAGTCGGGGCTACGCTCGGCAACGACGTCAATCTGCGCGATATCGAAGGCCGTTCTGCGCTACTCCTCGGCAAATGCAAGGACAACAACGGCTCGTGCGCGATTGGCCCGTTCATTCGCGTGTTCGACGAAACCTTCACGCTCGATACGGTTCGCGCCACCAGCGTGTCGCTGCGCGTGGAAGGCGCAGATGACGACTTCCTGCTCGAAGGCGTGAGCCACATGCAGGAAATCAGCCGCGACCCGCTCGATCTCGTCTCGCAGGCCTGGGGCCGCCACCATCAGTATCCCGACGGTTTCATGCTGTTCCTCGGCACGATGTTCTCGCCGATCAAGGACCGCGACGCGCCCGGCGGCGGCTTCACCCATCACATTGGCGACCGCGTCACGATCAGCGCGCCGCCGCTTGGCGCCATCGTCAACACTGTGCGCCTGTGCACTCAAATCGAACCGTGGACGTTCGGCGTGCGCGCCCTTTACGCCAATCTCGCCGCGCGCGGTCTCTTTTAACCCGGAGTGAATACGTAATGCAGACAGAAAACCACATGACGGCGGCTTTCGGGCACATCGACGCAAACGTCGCGCTCGCGCATGGAGCCCAGGCGACTTACGGTGCCGCTTCGCGCGCCGTGCGCAGCGCCCTGCTGCGCGGCCTCGCCGACGCGCTGGAGCGCGATGCGGCACAACTCGTTTCCATCGCCGATGAAGAAACGTCGCTCGGCGCCACGCGTTTGAACGGCGAACTCGCACGCACTGCATTCCAGCTGCGCGGCTTTGCCGAGCGCGTGGAAGCAGGCATCGCCAACCGTCACGTCGACGACGCAGCCGTGCCCGGCGCACCGCCCGCGGGCCGTCCGCACCTCACGCGCGTGCATCTGCCACTCGGGCCCGTGGCGATGTTCTCGGCGAGCAATTTTCCGTTCGCCTTCTCGGTGCTCGGCGGCGATACGGCCTCGGCGCTCGCAGCGGGTTGCACTGTCATCGTGAAGCCGCATCCGGGCCATCCCGAACTGTCGCGCCGCATGCATGCGCTGGCTGGGCGTGTGCTGCGCGAACAGGGCCTGCCCGAAGGCGTGATCGCGTTCGTCGATCAGGCGTCGCGCGAGGCGGCGGTGCATCTCGTCGGTCACGCCGATGTGGCCGCCGTGGCGTTCACTGGTTCGTATCAGGGCGGTGTGGCCTTGTGGCGTGCGGCAAATGCGCGCCGCCGGCCGATTCCGTTTTATGGCGAACTTGGCTCTATCAATCCGCTGGTCGTGCTGCCGCAGGCGCTTGCCGAAGGCGTCGACACGCCCGCTGCGACGCTCGCTGCCTCGATCACGATGGGCTGCGGGCAGTTCTGCACAAGCCCCGGTCTGATCGTCGTGCGCGACAATGAAGACGGCAAGGGTTTTGCACAGGCACTGGCGCAGGCGTTATCTACGCAAAAGTCGCATCCGATGCTCACGGCAGCCATGCGCCGCGGCTTCGAAAACGCCGCTGCGCACATCGCCGCGCAAGCAGGCGTGCGCGTGCGTCTCGCCGCGACGGCGCAAAACGAGGAAGCTGCCGCGCCCGCCCCGCGTCTGTTCGAAACCGACGCGCAGACGTTCGTCGCCAACCCCGCATTGCACGAAGAAATGTTCGGCCCGGCCGCGCTGATCGTGAAGGTGCGCGACGAAGCACAAACGCTCGACGTGCTTCGCGCGGTGGAAGGTTCGCTCACGGTCACGCTGTGGGGCGCGCAAGCCGATACGCCCGCGAATCGCGCGCTCGCCGCGGCTGCGCAGGGTATCGCGGGGCGTGTGCTGTTTGGCGGCGTGCCGACCGGCGTGGCAGTGTGCGACGCGCAGCAGCACGGCGGCCCGTGGCCCGCTTCGACGCAGCCGCAAACGACCTCGGTCGGCTATGCGGCGATCGAGCGCTTCCTGCGCCCCGTCGCGTTGCAGGACGCGCCGCAGTGGGCGATTGCCGCGACGAGCGGAACGGCTACGGCATAAGGCCGAAAGCGCTCGAATCAAGCAGTAAAAAAGAAGCGGAGGCCGGATTTCGAATCCGGTCTCCGCTTTTCACTTTCAGTTTACGGCGTTTATCGTTCGAGCGACGCCGCACTTTCCAGACTCATGTTGCAAGTCTCGGGCGCCATGAAAATCGCAGCGATCAAGCCGACGAACGTGATGACTGCGGCGGCCAGCATCGTATTTCCAATACCGAGCGATTGCAGCGAGACGGGCACATACCAGGTTCCAATGGCCGCCCCCACGCGTGAGAGCGACGTGCCCATTCCCATTGCAGCGGCCCGGACTTCGGTGGGAAAGAGCTCATTCGGATAAACCGTTTGCAGAACCTGCGCACCACCGATGAACACGGCATAGAACCCGAACAGCGAGAGAATCAGGAACTTGCTGTCCTGATGGGAGAAAGCGAGAACGAGCAACGCGAGTCCCGACCATAGGAAGCTGTGAATCAGCATGCGCCGGCGGCCCAGACGATTGATCAACTGCGTGGCCACGATGCATCCGACGACAAAAAGCGAAGTGATGACGGTCGAACCAAAATCCGCCCATCCGCCCTTCAGTTCGAACGCCGCCAGTACCTTGGGGACAAACGCATACACCGCAAAGACCGGCACGACCGCGCATGTCCAGAAGACCACAATAAAAAACATACGGGGGCCATAACCGGAGCGCAACACGCTCATGAACGAGGCATGCTTTTTCGCGCAAGCCGCAATGGCCATATTCGCAAGCGAATAGCCCGCACCGTACACGCGCTGAATGACTTGCTCCGCCTCGGCGTTGCGCCCTTTGCTGATGAGCCAGCGCGCCGACTCGGGCGTGCCGATACGCGCTGCAAGCACAGCTGCGGCGAACAAAGCGGGGCTGGCGAGCACCAGGCGCCATGAATCGTCGCCAAAGCAAGCCGAGATGAGATTACCGAACAGATACGCGAGTGCGGCCCCTGCAAACCACAGGATCTGCACCATAGCGAGGCGTGGGCCGCGATATCGGGCGGGCAAAAACTCGACGAGCATTGCGCTCGCAACCGGATACTCGATGCCCACGCCAATGCCGATGATGAGTCGCAGCAAAAAAAGCGTGACGCCTGAATCGACCCAATACTGCGCGACCGAACATACGAGGAAAATGATCGGGCTGGCGAGGAACAGCTTCTTGCGTCCGAGCTTGTCGGTGAGGCTACCGCCGATAAAGCCGCCGAGAAAGATACCGATGAGCGCTGATGCCGCCACCATGCCTTGCCAGAAGTTGTCGAGCGCAAGCGCGCTCGAAACCCTGGTTAGCGCAACGCCGATGATGCTGAGGATATAGCCATCCATCAGCCAGCCGCCAGATGCGCGCACGGTCAATAAATGATGAAACCGGTTAATCGGCGCATCCTCAATGAAAAGATTGGGTTGTCTCAACAATTCACTCCTGTATATTCCCGGATTTTGTGACTGCTTTGTAATTGTTCTTTTTGTGTGTTGTCTGCGGGCGCGGCACCTTGATATCAGACGCGCGACCGATGTGGCATGCATGGAGTGCAAATGATTCGGCGCGCCGTGATTGCGGCTGCTCAAAGCCAGCGTATGCACGAAAAGTGCTCTTTGGCACTTCCATTGCGTGTAGACGTATCCGTCCGACAATAGGGCAATCGCGTCGCCCGGACAAACGAATTTCCGGCATGCAATATTCCCCGGAGGAATGCCCACGTTTCAGTAAGCTCAACGAGCACTTCGAGAGCGTTTCAAGCTAACTGAGGACGCCATGGAGCCGCCCTTCGTAATCGAGATGCGAGCGAAAGACAACGACACTATTCGCCTGCTGTGCAGAGATCAGCAAGTCGAGTTGTACAGGCCGTTTTGCAGACCGCCTAGGTTAGACTTTTCGAATTGGACCACGATGGCATGGCGCGAGATGAGAATGGCCGCTCGCTGCCGGAAACGGGACGTTGGAGTGCGCTTCGACTGATTGTCCGATATGGGTCGCTTCCGGCCGATCGCGGCATGACGAGGTTGAACCTGCGTATGCAAATTGCATGCGCCGGCACCCGGCCACCAAGAGACAGCCACCATGCAGCTTCGAACGACCCAGGCGCCGCCGAGTCCAGTCATTCGATGGAGATGCGCTACTGTGCTCCGGCCTCCTGCCCTGAGCTACTGCAAACATAAAGCACGGACGCAAACGCGATCGAAGCGACTAGCAGAATCACGGCTAGCACAATGTAATGGTCCATGGAATCTCCTACGCGCCGTTGGTGGCGTGCGTATCCCATGTTGGTCTAAAGCGCAGTGCCGCACTGCTCGTTACGGCCTACATGGACCTTTCAATCACGAAACGCTGCTCAAGAACTAAGCACCCACTAGCGACCGGGTGTCGCACTGCACACACGGGTAAAACCTTTATAGTGGCTGGGTTTGGGTCGCCCCTCTTTTTGCAGGGCGGTCCAGATCGCCGGGCGCGATCGGACTCCGTGTGCGGCCTTGCCGGTTGTCGACAGTCATGGCCCCGAAGTGATTCGGCCCCCTGTCAGCCTCGCCAGTTTCTGCCTACACCTCGAAAGGAAGTCCCTGTGAAATACATTCCCCGCATCGCCGCATCTGCTGCCCTCGTCGTCGTCGCTTTCGCTGCTGTCACGTTCGCCCAGCTCAAGTTCGCTCCGGATTCCGCCGACAACAACCCGGTCGCCCGGATCGTCCTCAACGTCGAGTCGCAACTGAACGGCTGATCCCCGCCGTCAAAGACAGGCGTCGTCGCCCTCGGCGCTCTCGCGCCAGTCGCCACCCGTCCTGCGGCACCACGCGCACTGCTGGCAGGCAGTGCCAAACTCATGTTTGAGCGTTTCCAATCCCTCGTCGCACGCCGGATTGCTGCAGGGAAAGAACGTCTGCATTTCTCCCCCCCTGAGCGTGCACCAAAGCGCCAGCGCACACGATTGAAAAGCCCGTCGCCATCCAGGGATGTGCAGCGGGCTGCACGGATCGTCCTGAACGTCGAGTCGTGGAACGGCTAACACGCCAATCGAAGGCGTCGCGCGCATGGCGCAAATCGGGTCCTCTGCGTCATAGATCTGCAACGCCTGGAGCACGATCCAGCGACGTCCCTCGCTGCGCTTGCGCGCGCGGAGCACCGTTACGAGCGGTCGCGGTTGGAGTGGCTGCGCGTCAGTGGCAGTTGCGCTTGGCAGGTCCCCCTTGCGGTACCGCATCCTCGGGACCGCAGACCGCGTCGGGTCGAAATGCGTCTTCCGGGCGATGCGCACTTTGCGTCCCATTTTTGCGGTACAGCAGAGAACACTGGCACAACTCGAAGTTAGTACACGCCGACCGTTCACTGCCGATTGCGCGAAGCGGCATCGCCGCCACGTGACTATCACAGCAGGAGAGTTGCTTTCGCCGTCCCGGGCATCCTGTGACCGAGAAATCGAAAACGCTCAATCTTCCCGTCAATTTGCGTGGCTTCGCTCGACTTGGGTGTCAATTCGCTCGGAGCGGCCGTGGCAGATATTCTTCTAAGTAGCTGATTTTATTGGATCGTGGCGCTCAAGTTAAATGGCAACCGATAAGGGCGCGAGTGAGGGTGAGCATCGGATGCTCCGCCTTTGAGTTTTAGTGGATTGGCAGCCAGGCGTGGCGAATTTTGCGCGTGCCAGGCATGATCGCCGCGCGATTGCCGTACCGTCGCTGCGCCGTCGCCGCGCCGTCGCCGCGCCGTCGCTTTTGTCAGGACGATGGAAGGTCGCGAGCAGGGCTATGGGGCACAATGGGCGCTTTACCCGCTTACCTCCTCACTCATTCCCGGATGAAGATTTCCCCTGCCACCATCGCGGCCGGCGCCGCGTTGCTCGTTCCGCTTGCTTTTTCCGCACCGGCCTTTGCCGAGCAGCCTTCCAGCGCCCAATGGGTGACGAGCTGGGCGACTCCGCTTCAGTCCATTCCCCAGCGCGATGCGCTGCCGCCGCTCTATCGCGCTCCGGACGTCGCCGGTCGCACGGTTCGACAGATCATCTATCCGACGCTCGGCGGCGACGTTGCTCGCGTGCATATCAGCAATCTATATGGACGCACCCCGCTCGTGATCGAGTCCATGGCGATCGCACCTTCGGCTGGCGGCGCGGCGGTCAGTGGCGCGGAGACGGTACGGGTGACATTCGGTGGGCGGGCGGCGGTGTCATTGCCGCCCGGCGCCGAGCTTGATAGCGATCCGGTCCGGATCGGCCTGAAGCGCGCCGCGCCGTATGCAATCAGCACCTATATGGGCCCGCAGCAGAAGATGGTCGGATGGCACCGGGTGGCGAGCCAGTTGAACTATGTGTCGCGGCCGGGCGATCATGTGGCTGATCCATCGATTGGTGCGTTCACCCAGCGTTTCACCCAATACGCGTGGGTGACGGGGCTGGCGGTCGAGGCGCCGGGGGCGTTGACGATCGCTGCGATCGGCGATTCCATCACGGACGGCATGCGTTCGTCGCTCAATGAAAACCGCCGCTGGCCGGATGCGCTGGCGCGCCGTCTCGCGAGCGAGCAAGGCACCAATCTGGCCGTGATCGACATGGGGATCAGCGGCAACCGCCTGTTGAGCGATTCTCCGTGCTACGGCGAGGCGCTCGAGCGGCGCTTCGAGCGCGACGCGCTGCGCCCAGGCGTGCGGGCGGCGGTGCTGCTCATCGGCATCAACGACATCAATTTCCAGGCGATGCCGGCGCGCTCGGGCCTCGACTGTGATTTTCCCCATACGCGCGTGAACGCCGACGATCTGATCGCGGGGTATCGGCGCGTGATTGCGGCGGCGCATGCACGCGGCGTGCGCATCCTTGGCGCGACGCTCACGCCGGCGGCGCTGCCGCCCGAGCGCGAAGCGATCCGTGTGAAGGTGAACGAGTGGATCCGCACGAGCCATGCGTTCGACGGCGTGGTGGACTTCGATGCGGCGCTGCGCAACCCTGCCGATCCGCTGCGTCTGCGCCGGGAATACGACAGCGGTGACCACATTCACCCGAGCGACGCGGGCTACGCGGCGATGGCGAACGCTGTGCCGCTGGCGGCGCTGGTCGGAAAGTAAGGAATTTGCTCGGAAGGGGTTGCGCATCGGTTTCGCTAGCGCTAACATTCGCCCCCTTCGCTTCATGCATTGCCTGACGCGAAGGCCGCCGCGAGAAACGGCGGTTGCGTGAGTCGACAGTTTTTAAGCGGTGACGTTAAAAAAAGATGTTGACGAAACG
>NZ_JAKLJA010000081.1 GCF_022213065.1 Paraburkholderia tagetis | reverse complement strand
TCAGGCTTTTCTGCGGGCTCGAAGACCCTGTAGGCAGACGAGCTATCGGTCCAATGCGGCGACAACTGATCAGGCTGGCACCACAGGAGAGAATATACAAGTAGGCAAAAGAAAGCCGCTCACACCGCTAGTGTGACGCCGTCCACCACTTGCCCGTAATCGGAGCGGTTCCGGAGCGTCTGTCATCACGCGCCGTACAACAGAGTGACTAAGGACTCATCCCTCCGGCGGCGCTACGCGCCCCGTGGGGCATAACCCCAAACCAGTGGAGCGCATACGCATCGATAGGGCGCATGCATTCTTGCTCGTTCATCAGCACCCTCGGTTTCCTTTGCAGACCCAACCGCTGCACGCGTAGCGAGCAGCGGGATGAATGACTCCTTTGTCACTACCGTTGAAGGTGCGGGGTGACGGATGCTCCGGAACCACTCCGATAATGGGCAAGTGGTCCACTGCGTCACACTGGCGGTGTGAGCCGCTTTCTTTTGCCTACTTTTCTTTGCGGCTGCAAAGAAAAGTAGGTGCCGCCCCGCACAGGGGCAACGCTAATAGACCACCACGAACACAAGGAAACGCGAAAAACCAGAAGCCGCAAAAAAAAGTGGCACCCCAAGCCACCCGGCAGTCACCGGATTGTCAGCGAGGGCGCTGCCGTGCATATAATCGTCCGACCGATACTCCGCGCCGCGAGGCCTATTTCGATTCACCAGATGACCCCCGCGAACCGCGGCGCACCGCCCCCGTTTTCCGAACTCACGCTCAAGACCACGCCGCCGCGCGCGCCGCGCCACCTGCTCGCGCGCGAGCGCCTGAATCTCGACAGTGAGCCCTTGCGCAACCAGCCCGCCATCGTCGTGCAGGCGCCGCCCGGCTTCGGCAAGACGCTGCTGCTCGCGCAATGGCGCCGCGAGCATCTCGCGCACGGTGCCGCCGTCGCGTGGGTGTCCGCCGATGCGCACGACGACCCGCAACGCTTCTTGCAAAGCCTCGTGCTCGCCGTGCGCGTGGGCGGCGCGCGGCCCGAGTTCGGGCGCACGCTGCTCGAAAGCCCGTTCGCCACGCCCGACGCCACCGAGGGCCTCACGGCCTGGCTCGCCGAGGTCGCGCAGTCGGCGCTCGACCTCGTGCTGATCGTCGACGAAGCCGAACGGCTCTCGCCCGTGGGCAGCGCGGCGCTGCTCTACCTGCTGCACAATGCGCCCGCGAATCTGCGCATCGTGGTAGCCGCGCGCGGCGGCTTCGAGACCGCCGTCGATGACCTGAGCGCCTATGGGCAGTGCGTCTGCCTCGGTCCCGAGGCGCTGCGCTTTCGCCTCGATGAAACGCTGGCGCTCGTGCGCCGGCGCTTTGGCGAGCGCGTGGACACCGACAGTTGCGCACGTCTGCACGAATTCAGCGATGGCTGGCCGCTCGGCCTGCAACTCGCGCTCGCAGCAATGGAAAAGAGCGGCGATCCGCGCGGTGTCATCGACGCCATGCAGGGTCAGCCCGGCGTCGAGGGCGAAAATCTGGTGGGCAGCCTGCTCGCGCGGCTCGCGCCCGAAGACGTCGCGTTCCTCACGCGCCTCGCGCTCGTCGACATGCTGCATCCCGATCTGTGCCGCGCGCTGCTCGACGACCCGCAGGCCCCCGCGCAATTCGCGCGGCTCATGCGCGATACGTCCATCTTCATGGCCAGCGATGGCAGCGACTGGTGCCGCCTGCATACGCTCGCGCGCGCGGCGCTCGGCGCGCGTCTTGCCGAGCTGCCGCCCGACGAGCTCGCCGGCCTGCACAGACGCGCGATGCGCTGGCTCGCCGAGCACGGCATCCACGAAGAAGCGGCGCGCCACGCGCATGCGGCCGGCGAGCGCGAAGTGGCGTTCGAGCTCGCGGGGCGCTCGCTCTATGGCGCGGTCATGCAGGGGCGCCTCGCCGCCGCGCTCGAATGGCTCGAACTGCTGCCCGGCGAGGAGCTCGACCGGCAGCCCGACCTGCGCCTCGCGGCGGCCTGGGCACTCGCGCTCAGCGAGCGCCACGCCGAGGCCGGGCAACTCGTGGCGCCCATGGCCGAGGCGCCCGATTGCGCGCCCGAGCGGCGCTACGAATGCGCGCTGATCCTGAGCGTCGCGGCTTATTACGCCGACGAACCCGACCGCTTCCTCGCGCTGCTTGCGCCGTGGCGCGAGCCGCCGCCGCTCGCGGAGCCGCGCCAGATCCAGACGCACGCGAATCGCCTCGCGCTCGCCGAGCTGCTGCAAGGCGAGCCCGCCAACGCGCGCCGCCATCTGCAACTCACGCCGCGCGGCGACTTCGGCAAGGCGCACCGCTACGCCGCGCATTGGGGCGAGTTCGTGAGCGGCTTGAGCTACCTGAGCGAAGGTCAGGCCGTGCTCGCCGAGACCGTGCTGCGCCCCGCGCTGACGAGCGCCGAAGCCGAGCTGGGCCGCCGCCATCCGCTGCCCTGCATGCTCGCGGCCGTGCTTGCGGCCGCCCTCTTCGAGCGCGACTGCGTGGACGAAGCCGATGCGCTGCTCGCGAACCGGCTCGACGTGCTCGAGCGCGCCGGCACCGCCGAAACTTCGCTGCTCGCTTATGTGTGCGCGGCGCGCGTGGCGCAGGCCCAAGGCGTGGAGCGGCGCGCGCTCGATCTGCTCGAAGCGATGCACGCCGCCGGCACCGCGCGCGAGTTGCCGCGCCTGTGTATTGCGAGTCTCGCGGAGCGCGTGCGCATTCACGCGGGCCACGCGCGCGCCGAAACCTGCCGCGCGCTGAGCGCGCAGCTCGACACACTCGTCGAGCAGTCCGAACGAACCGAAGGAGCGGACGAAGCGGAAGAAACGAAACCATCGCGTCGTGGCCCGCTCTGGCACCGCGACGTGACCCGGCGCCAGGCCATGACGCATGCGTACACGGCGCTTGCCGAGCAGAACTGGACGCGTGCGCTCGAGTGGCTGAGCCGCGCGCAAACGCTCGCCGACGCCATGAAGCTCGGGCGCGAGCGTATCGAGATCATGGGACTGCGCGCGCTCGCGAGCAAAGGCAATGGCGAAGACGGCCTTCCGCTGCTGCGCGAGGCGATCGGACTGACCGGCACCTATGGCCTCGTGCGCGTGTTCGCGGACGCGCATCCGGCGCTGGCCGACTGGGTGCGCGGCATCGCGCAAGGCAGCGGCGAGCAGGCGGGCTTCGCGGCGGCGCCGCTTGCGCGCATGGCCCAGCCCGGCGGCAGCCCCCGGCGCGCGCAGGCCGCGCCGCGCGCGGTGCCGAGCATGGTGCTCACGCCCAAGGAGCGCGAGGTGCTCGAATTGCTGGCGCGCAATCTCTCCAACAAGGAAATCGCGCAGGCAATCGGCGTCGGCGAAGTCACCGCCAAGTGGCATGTGAAGAACCTGTTCGGTAAGCTGAGCGCGAGCTCGCGCAAGCATGCGGTGCTGCGCGCTCAATTGCTGGGGTTGCTGGAAAGCGGCGATTGAGCCGCGTTCACTGAGTCCGGCCGAATTCGCGCGGCGCGGGCCTGTACTGCTGTAACGGCATCGGTGGCCATTGTGTAAAACGCGCGGCCCGCGTGCTTGACCCTGCGCGCCACGACCTGACGCCTGGCGACATGCGCGCGCTCATGGTTATTCCGCACAGACGACGCGCCGGCGCGACGCTATGTTCGAAAAGTTCGCCGTGCGGCACCTGCCCCGCGATCATCATTGCAGCCCCTCTTGTGACCCCATGTCCATTCTGGTTCGTAGCGCCTCCCTGACCAAGTATTCGGAAATTGCCCGCCACGCGGGCATCGATCCGGTCCGTGCGCTGCGCGAGGCGGGGCTCGATCTGTCCTGCCTCACGACGCCCGACCTGCGCATTCCCGAATCGAGCCTGGCGCGCGTATTCGAGGTCTCGCTGGCGGGCGGCGCCGGGCGGGCCGAGTGCCGCACGCTCGGCGCGCGCATAGGCGAGGCATGGCGTCTCTCCGACTTCGGCTCGCTCAGTCTCTTGCTGCAACATCAGCCCACGCTGCGCGAGGCGCTCGCGCGCGTCGAGCCCTACCGGCATCTGCTGAGCGATTCGGTGTCGGTGCAACTCGAGGAAATCGACGATACGGCGGTGCTGCACGTCGCGCTCGTCACCGCGCGCCCGGAACCGGGGCCAGAGATCGTGGAGTTGACCGTGGGTGCCGTGCTGAGTCTCGTGCGCGCCATGCTCGGCGCCCAGTACGCGCCGCGCGCCGTGCATTTCGCGCATGCGGCGCCCGAGCGCCTTGAAGTGCACCGGCGTTTCTTCGGATCACGAATCGAATTCGACAGCGAGTTCGACGGCATCGTGCTGGCCCGCCGCGATCTCGATCGTGCTAGCCCGCTCGCCGATGCTCATCTCGCGCGCTACGCGCAGGAACTGCTCGATTTGCAGCCGCGCTATGGCGAAGTTTCGCTCGCCGACAACGTGCGCCGCGCGATCCATCTTTTGCTGCCTCGCGGCGCGGGCACGATCGAGCTCGTGAGCGAGCGCCTCGGCGTCGCGCCGCGCACGTTGCAGCGGCAACTCGAACAACGTGGCGAGCGGTTCTCGTTGCTCGTGAACGAGGTGCGCGCGTCGCTTGCGATGCGGTATCTGGCGCAGCCGCGCCATACGGTGGCTGATATTAGTGATCGGTTGGGGTTTTCGGAGCCTAGCGCGTTTTCAAGGTGGTTTAGTGCGGAGTTTGGGCAGCCGCCAAGTCGCTGGCGGGCGGTGTATTTTGGAGGGCACTGAGTTTTTCTGCTGTTTCCGGTTTTTCGGTTTTTCGCGTTTCCTTGTGTTCGTGTCGGTCTGCCAGCGTTGCCCCTGTGCGGGGCGGCACCTACTTTTCTTTGCAGCCGCAAAGAAAAGTAGGCAAAAGAAAGCGGCTCAAACCGCTAGTGTGACGCCGTCCACCACTTGCCCGTGATCGAAGTGGTTCCGGGGCATCCGTCACCTCGCACATTCAACGTTAGTGACAAAGGACTCATTCATCCCGCTGCTCGCTACGCGCGCAGCGGTCGGGTATGCAAGGGAAACCAAGCGTGCTGCCTGCGCACTCGAATACGCTTGCGCAGCATCGATGCACAGGCATCCTGATGGTTTTGGATTATGCCCCACGGCGCGCGTAGCGCCGCCGGAGGAATGAGCCCTTAGTCACTCCGTTGTATGGCGCGTGATGGCAGACGCTCCGGAACCGCTCCGATAATAGGCAAGTGGTCCACTGCGTAACACTAGCGGTTTGAGCGGCTTTCTTTTGCCTACTTTTCTTTGCCGCTGCAAAGAAAAGTAGGTGCCGCCCCGCACAGGGGCAACACTAATAGACCGACACGAATACAAGGAAACGCACCAAAAGCACTCAGGCCTGCTCGACCTCAATCATCAACTGCCCGTCAACCGTCCTTACAGGCAGCACATCCAGACACAATTGCCCAAAACCCGCCCCCGGCATGCAGCCGGTACTCAAATCAAATCGCAATCCGTGCGCCGGGCAAGTCAGCAGGCTGCCATCCAGATTTCCATTAGCCAGCGACGCCCCGTTGTGCGGGCAACTATTCTCTATCGCGTGCAGTTTACCGGCCACATTGAAGACCACCACGCTGCGCCCGTCGATAAAAACGAGCTTGCGCTGCCCCTGCGCCAGGCCTTCCGCCGCGCCGACGGCGACTTCACGCTTCATGTTCGCGCTCCTGAGCCAGCTCCACCGCCCGCAGCATCGCGTCGACCAATACCTGCGGCGGTTGCGCGCCGCTCACCGCGTAGCGCCCTTCGAACACGAAAAACGGCACGCCATCGACCCGGAGCGAAGCACCGTCCACACGCGGCGCGGGTGCCGCATCGTCGACGCCATATGCGCGCGCGATGCGCGAGAGCGTGGGCGCATCGCCGATATCCTCGCCCTCGACGAAATATGCGCTAAAGAGCCGTTCGATAAGCTCCGCCTGCAGGCCGCGTCCGCGCTCGCCGTCCTTGTCGGTTGCGCGCGCAACCAGTTCGTGAGCCGCCGCCGTGTTCGGCATCACACGAATGCGCTCGAACGCCAGCTCGACGCCCGCGCTATGTGCAGCCTGGCGCACCTGCGCGCGCCGCTGCGCAACGGCCTGCGCGCTGCCAAGACGCGCCAGGTAGAACGCCTCGTAAGGCAGGCCGCCCGGCGGCGTATGAGGCAGCAGTTCGAGCGGGTGCCACACGACCTGCACGCTCATGTGCGGCTGGCGCGCCTCTAGCGCGGCAATCGCGGCTTCGAGATTGCGCTTGCCGATCAGGCACCACGGGCAAATAAAGTCGAAGTGGAAATCGACGCGCAGCAGCCGGGCGGGAGAACCAGGAGAAGCGGGAGAAAGCGAATGAGTCATCGATACATGCTCCACGGCGTGGTCATGGGTCACAGTCATTGAGGCGCGGACGCCGGATAACGGCTGCGCACAGCCTGCATCCCCGAGCCATAGCGACGCTTGCCGAGCGCAAACGCGAGGGCCGCCACGAGCGCCACGAGCGGTGCGACCTGCAACGCGCCAACCAGGCCGATGCGATCCGCGATAAAGCCCGTGACTATCGGACCCGGCGCGAGTCCGATCAGGTTGTTCACGAGCGTGAGCGTGGCGAACGCCGGCGAATGGATCGACTCATGCGTGAGATTGGCGACCATCGCGCCAGCCGGCCCCGAGGTGCCGGCCACGACGAAGATGCCGCAGCCGAGCAACGCGAGTTGCAGCGGGCCGGGGCTCGCGTAAAAGCCGCCGCCGAGCAACACGAACGACAGCAGCGAAAACGCAATCGCCATCGTCCACTTGCGTCCGGGCACGTGCCGGCTCACGCGGTCAGTCATCGCGCCGCACACGATCATGCCGGTTCCGCCGAGCAGAACGAACACCGCCGCCGCCACTGCCGCGCGGTCGGGCGGCAGGTCGTAGTAACGGTTCAGGTAGCTCGGCATCCAGGCCACCACGGCGCCCATGATGAAGAGTTGCAGGCCGCTGCCGAGATACGCGCAGATCACCGAGACCGTGGAGAACAGTCCCGCGAACACACTGCGCAGGCCGGGACGCTTGACGTCTTGCGCCGCGCCAGGCACGCGAGCGCCGCGGTCCTGCGCAATGCGCGCTTCCGTGACGACGAGGCGAAACGCGACCACGAGCGCGAAGCCGAGGCACGCCATCGTGCCGAACGCAGCGCGCCAGCCCAGATGCACCGCCAGCACGCCGCCCGCCGCCATGCCCAGCACCGACCCGAACGCGCCGCCGGCCATGAAGGCGCCGGTGAGCGTCGAGCGCAGACGCGCCGGGAAGATGCTGAGAATCAGCGCGACGCCGACGCTCCCATACGCTGCCTCGCCCAGTCCCACGAACGCGCGCGCAAGCAGCATCTCGCCATAGCTGGCCGCGGCGGCGCAGCCGAGCGTGGCGAGACTCCAGAGCCCCGCCATGAGGACGATGCTTCTCACGCGCCCCCAGCGGTCGGCGATCACGGAGAGCGGAAACGTCAGCACGCCGACCATCAGCGCGACGATGCTGCTCAACGAGCCCAGACGCGTGTCGGACAGCCCCCAGGTCGCCTTGAGCAGCGGAAAGACCGCATTGAGGACCTGGCGCGACATGTAGTCGGACAGCAGCAGCGCGAACGTCAGCGCGAACACGACCCACGCATAGGCTCGCGGGGAAGCATCGGCCGCGTCCTGCGTGCAGGTGCCGATCTCGATGGAATGCGTATGCAACTCTGTCTCCTTCACTATTCGACTTCTCTGGCTCGCTGGCGCTACGGCCCTACGGCCCGCCCGGTGGCGCTCGCGGCGAAGGCCGCTTCGAGCTCGCGCCAGTCGTCTTCGCGCAGATAACGCTGCGCGGCGGGCACGATCACGCCTTCCTTGCGCCCGAAGTATTCCCAGACGAACTGCGCGTAGCCGTTCAACACTTCCTCGACGCGCGCGGGCGGCGCGACGCCGGTAGATCCGGTAGATTTGGCGGCCTCGTCGACGGCATGCATTAGCTCCGCGAACAGCGCCGTACCCCGCCGATGCTGGTGCTCCAGTTCGCCAAGCTCGGCGTCGACCACGCTCGTGCGCTCACGCAGCAGCGAGGAAAACCCGCAGACGTCGCTGGAGCCGAAGCGCGGGATACGCAAAGCGTCTATCCCGGGATCGGGCAACCCGTCGTGGCCCAACCCTGGAAGAGCCTGCCCGGACTGGGCCAGCCCGAGATGGGCCAGCCCAAAATGGGCCAGCCGCTCGCACAGCGCGACGGCCGTGGCGCGATGAGCGCGGTAGAGCGCCGCCACCACGCGCGCCGCCGCCGGGCCGCGCCGCACGACGCAGTTCAGCACCGGCACGTCCAGCGCCGCGAACTGCTCGGCATCCATGCCCGCGAAAAAACCAGCAACGCCGCCGCCCTCGCCCTCGCCGCCGCCCTCGTCAACGCCATCGCGCGCCACGAGCGCCTGCGGCGCGACGCAAACGAGGTCGCAGCCCCATGCGCGCGCGGCATCCGCAAGCGCATGCTGCGCAGCCGATCCGGCCACGCCCATCGACTCGCACGGCACGCCCAGCGCGCGCGCTGCCGCCTCGGCCTTCATGGCGACCATCTCGCGCACGCAGTCGTCGAAGAGGCGCCCGGCCGCCGCCCGCTCGCCGTCCTGCGACGCGCGCGCGAAGTGCGCGAACGTGATGCGCGCGCCCACCGAGCGCGCCAGCGCAACCGCATGGGCCACCGTGTCGATGCCGGCATCGGAATCGTCCACGGGAACGAGAAAATGACGATACATGGGCTCCCACTCACACAAATCCGGCGGACACAGCAGGCGGGCCGCGCGCTTGTGCCGACCTTGCCAGTACCTTGCCGGTAGCGCGCCGGCCCGTCCGGTGCCGGTCCCTCCCGACGCGCTGCCTCGCCCGCCTTGAAACAGATGATAGTGACGCGGCGCGCGAGCGCCCCCCTCGGCGCGGAGGGGTTCGGCGCGAGAGGGGGCTTGACGCGGGCCGCCTGTCCAGCCGATGCTTTGATGCCGCATCCCCGCGCCCGCCAGCCGCAAAGCTGGCCGGTCGATTCGATCCTGCCCGCCAGATGCCCCCTTCAGTGCCGCCCTCGTTGCCACCTTCATTGCCACCCTCGTTGCCACCCTCGGTACCGTCCTCGTCTAAAAACGCACCGGGCACGGAGCGCGCAGCCAGCGAGCTCGTCCTGAAGACCGTCGCCCCGCGCGAGCCGGCGCACCTGCTCACGCGCGCGCGGCTGAGCGCCGCGAACGCCGCCTTGCGCGAGCGCGCGGCGGTGCTCGTGCAAGCGCCCGCGGGCTTCGGCAAGACCTCGCTGCTGGCACTCTGGCGGCGCGAATATCTCTCGCACGGCACCGCCGTCGCCTGGTTTTCCGCCGATGAGCGCGACGAGGCGCAGCGCCTCGTGCCCGGACTCGTGCAGGCGGTGCGCACGGCCTGCGCGCGCCCCGCCTTCGCGCGCCACCTGGCCGATGGTGCGATGGGGGCGATGGGGGCGATGGGCACGGTAGGCACGGTAGGCGCGGCGTCCGAGCTGGAAGGCGTGACGGCCTGGCTCGCGGAGGTGGCGCAGCTCTCGTTCGAGCTGGTGCTGATCGTCGACGAAGCGGAGCGGCTGCCCGCCTCCGGCGTGCGCGCGCTCGTCTATATCCTGCACAACGCGCCGCCGAACCTGCGCACGGTCGTGGCGGCGCGGCACGGGCTCGACGCGCCGCTCGCCGATCTGCTCGCCTATGGCCAGTGCGTGTGGGTGGACGCCGACGCGCTGCGTCTGCGGATCGACGAAACCATCGCGCTGGTGGCCGCTCGCTTCGGCGAGCGCGCCGACGCCGACGCCGGCGCGCGGCTCTTCGAGCTGTGCGAAGGCTGGCCGCTGGGCCTGCAACTGGCGCTGGCCGCGATGGAGCGCGCGAGCGACCCGCGCCAGATCGTCGAGCCGCTGGAGGGTGCGTCCGGCGAATTGCGCGAGCGTCTGCTGCAAGCGCTGATCGCCCGGCTCGCGCCCGCCGATGTCGACTTTCTCACGCGCATCAGCATCGTCGACACGCTCCATCCGGCGCTGTGCGTCGCGCTGACCGGCGAGGCGCAGGCGCCCGAGCGACTCGCGCGTCTCGCGCGCGACACGCCGATGTTCACGGCCGCGGACGGCAACGAATGGCTCCAGCTCCATGCGCTCGTGCGCGACGTGCTGCGCGCGCGGCTCGCGCAATGGCCGCAAGCCGAAGACGCGGAATCCCGGACGCAACCGCAAGCGCCGGGTCAAACGCAGACGCAATCGCAGCCGCAACCGCACCCGCAGTCGCAGTCGCAGTCGCAAACACAACCGCAATCGCAATCGCAACCGCAGTCGCCAACGCCAACCCAGTCGCAGCCGCAGCCGCAACCACAATCGCAAACGCAGCCGCAGGCTCAATTGCACGCACGCGCCGCCGCCTGGCTCGCGGCGCAAGGCATGACCGAGCAGGCGGCGCGCCATGCGCACGCGGCGGGACAGCACGGGCTGGCGTTCGAGCTGGCCGAGCGCAGCCTGCTGGACGCGGTGCGCCAAGGGCACCTGCCCGCCATGCTGGAGTGGCTCGAGCTGCTGCCCGAGGCAGAGCTCGAAGCGCGCCCGCGCCTGCGTCTTGCGGCGGCATGGGCGCTCGCGCTCGGCGAGCGCCACCCCGAAGCCGAGCGGCAGGTCGAGCGCGTGCTCGCGGGGCCGGGCGTCGATGCCGAATTGCGCTACGAATGCGCGCTGATCCTGAGCGCCGCCGCGTGGTTCGCCGACGATATCGACCGCTGCGTCGCCCTGTTCGAGCCGTGGGCGGATGCGGCGCCGAGCACGCATCCGTGGCTTGCCCAGGTGCACGCGAACCGGCTTGGCGCGCGTGCGCTCGCGCTGGGCGAGCCCGCCCAGGCACGGCAGTTCTTGCAGCGCGCGCCGCAGGGCCCCGCGCCGACGCACAGCCAAACGCGAACGCACACGCAGACTCACACCCAAACGCAAACCCAAACGCAAGCCCAAACGCACACCCAGCCCCAGGCGCCGCAAAGCTACGTCGGTCGCTGGGGCACCTTCGTGGTCGGGCTCAGCTACCTCCAGGAGGGCCAGCTTCAGCTAGCCGAGAGCGTGCTGATGCCCGCGCTCGCCAGCGCCGACGCGGATCTCGGCCGCCGTCATCCGCTCAGTGGCATGCTGGCCACCTTGTGCGCGACGCTCGCCTACGAAGCCGACCGCATCGACGACACGGCCGCGCTGCTCGCCAACCGGCTCGACGTTCTGGAGCGCAGCGGCACGCCGGACACCGTGGTCCTCGCCTGGCGCACGGCGGCGCGCGTCGCAACGGCACGCGGCGCCGAGCACCGCGCGCTCGATCTGCTCGAATCGCTGCATGCGCTCGGCGTGACGCGGCGGCTGCCGCGCCTGTCCATGGCCAGTCTCGCCGAGCAGGTGCGCATGCACGCGAACTGCTATCGCGTGCAGACCTGCGAGGCGCTCATGCAGCGCATCGACGAACTCGCGCGCGAGGAAGCCGCGTCGCCCCGCCCGCTATGGCGCCGCCAGGTCTTGCTGATGCAGGCACAGGCCCAGGCGAGCGCCGCCATCGCGGCGCGCCGCTGGCAGCAGGCGCTTGACGCGCTCGATCAGGCCGCGCAGCTTGCCGACGCGATGAAACGCCGCTGCGAAGGCATCGAGATCATGGCGCTGCGCGCCTACGCGCTGGAGCAAACGGGTGCGGGCGGCCGCGCGCTGCTGCTCGAAGCCGTGGATCTCGCACAGACCTTCCATCTCACCCGCACGCTTTCCGATCTGCACCCCGCCGTGGCCGACTGGGCGCGGCGCACGCTCGAAACATCGCCCGGCGAGGCCGCGCGCAGCCCGAGCCCGATTGCGGCGCCGCGCGCGATCCGGGCGACGCCGCAAACGCGGGCGGTATCCGGCGTCGTCCTCACCCCCAAGGAGCGCGAAATCCTCGAACTGCTCGCCCGCGCGCTCTCCAACAAGGAGATCGCGCTGGCGCTGGGCGTGGGCGAAGCCACCGTCAAGTGGCACCTGAAGAATCTGTTCGGCAAGCTCGACGCCAGTTCGCGCAAGCACGCCGTGCGTCGCGCGCTCATGCTCGGGCTGCTCGAAATGGCGGAGTAGCGCGCCGGCTTCGGTACCGGGAAATGGCTGGGAAATGGCCGGGAAATGGCGGGAAAATGGCCGGGAAAATGGCCGGGAAAATGGCCGGGGAAACAGCCGGGAAGCGGCCAGGAAACGGCCAGGAAACGGGCCAGGAAACGACCGGGGACGCGACCAGGAACGCAACCGGGGACGCAACGGGGTGCGTGGCATAATCGCCGCACCTCGTCCGCCCCGATCAACGACCCATCATGACGAAACTAAAAATCGCGCTACCCCGTTCTTTGCGCCTCGCAGCGGGCGCGCTCGCACTCGCCGGCGCGCAACTGGCCTGGGCTCATGCGCATCCGACCCACCAGCAGCCGCCGGCGGGCTCGACCGTGACGACGGCGCAGAACACGGTCGCGATCGACTTCGACGATGCGCTCGAACCGGCCTTCAGCTCGATCGACGTCATCGACTCGGCGGGCAAGTCGGTCATCCGCGAGAAAGCCGCCGTCGATCCGGCCAACGGCAAGCGCATGACGGTGTCGCTCGATGCGCTCGCCGCGGGCAAGTACACGGTCAAGTGGGTCGCCGTGGCCGCGGACGGCCACCGCACGACCGGCCACTACAGCTTCACGGTGAAGTAAGGCGAAATAAGGTGAAGTAAGGAGCGGCCCATGACCCCATCCGAACAGATCGACGCGTTGATCGCAGGTATCGCCGACTGGCGCGGCGCGACCTTCGCCGCCGTGCGCAAGGCCATACTCGAAGCGGACAAGGAGATCGTCGAGGAGTGGAAGTGGATGGGCAGCCCGGTGTGGTACCGCGATGGCATCATCGCGGTGGCCAACGCGCACAAGGGCAAGGTGAAGCTCACGTTCCAGTACGGCGCGAGCCTCCCCGACCCCGACAAGCTCTTCAACGCCGGGCTCGACGGCAACGCGCGGCGCGCGATCGACTTCTTCGAGGGCGACAAGGTCAATGCGCGCGCCTTGAAGGCGCTGATTCGCGCGGCGATCGAGTTCAATCAGCTCAAGAAAACGAAGAAAGCGCCTGCAAGCAAAAGCGACAAGAGCAGCTAAAGCAGCAAAAGCAGCAGCAAAAGCGCCCGACCCGCATGCCCTGATCGACTCAAACAAACTCCGCCAGGAGAGCGCCGGTCGCGCGCAAGCATCCGGCCCTGCCTCGCGCTAGAACAGGCGCGGCGTCCCCACCCAGACCACCACCGCTTCTTTGTCGCCGTCATTGCTCCAGCTATGCGGCACGGTCGACTGGTAATGCGCCGAGTCGCCCTTGAGCAGCAAGAACGCCTTGCCTTCCAGCTCGAGCGACACCACGCCGTCGATCACGTAGAGGAACTCCTCCCCCGCGTGCGTGGTGACCTCCGAGCGCTTCTGCCCGACGGGCATGCGCACCAGAATCGATTCGAGCTGGCGCCCGCCGGCCGTGTTCGTGAGCCGCGCAAACAGGTTCGCCGAATCCGCGAAACCGAAAAATTCGAGTTGCTCGCCACGCTTGACCGAGCGCTCCTCCGAAGGCGTATCGACGAAGTACTGCATCGTCACGCCCAGTGCCCGCGCGATTCCCGAGAGCGAAGTCAGCGACGGCGAAGCCAGGCCGCGCTCCACCTGCGACAAAAAGGGCTTCGAAATGCCAGCCGCCGTGGCCGTCTGATCGAGCGTCCGGCCCAGCCGCTGGCGCTGCGCGCGGATTTTCTCGCCTAACGCCAGCGCAGCCGGATCCTGCTTTCCATCTGTAGAAGCCATGTGAGAGCGTTCAAGTCCATCAAAATTTGTTTGATTACAGTAAACCTTGTTTGATACCCTTCCGGCTTGCCGGATTTCCACCTATAGGATCCGGCACCGAAACAGTGCGCCTGCGCGACCCGCAACCGCCACTGCCGGACCAACGTTAAGAAATATCAAATTGTAAACCTGGTGCCTGCGCGATCCGCACACCAGCAAGGAGGAGGCATGAAATCAAGGGGCGCCATAAGCGCCGTCAAC
Source organism: Paraburkholderia tagetis (assembly GCF_022213065.1). Classification (GTDB taxonomy): domain Bacteria; phylum Pseudomonadota; class Gammaproteobacteria; order Burkholderiales; family Burkholderiaceae; genus Paraburkholderia; species Paraburkholderia tagetis. The sequence continues at coordinate 1,974 of NZ_JAKLJA010000081.1, read as the reverse complement.
GCAAGCCGCGCAACGTCTGGCGCAAGTTGCCGCGCGCTTCACACGCTCACGCGTGTCTTCGCCACCTTCGCAGCACATTGAGGTCACAATGAATTTATCGGTTTCCAAGACGAAATCGTTCTCGACGATCTTCCTGATCGAGATGTGGGAGCGCTTCGGTTACTACGGCATGGCGGCGCTCCTGGTGCTGTTCATGGTCCAGCGCGTCGGCTTCACCGAAGAGCATGCGACGCTGACATGGGGCGCGTTCGCGGCGCTCGTCTATGCATCGCCAGCGATTGGCGGCTGGATCGGCGACCGCGTGCTCGGCGCGCGGCGCTCGATGGTGCTCGGCGCGGTCATTCTGCTCGCGGGCTATCTGTTGCTGGCGCTGCCGGACGACGGGCTCACGCTCATGTACGCCGCGCTCGGCGTGATCGTGGTCGGCAATGGGCTCTTCAAGTCGAATGCGGCCAACCTCGTGCGCCGCATCTACGAAGGCGACGAATCGCGCATCGACGCCGCCTTCACGATCTACTACATGGCGGTCAATATCGGCTCGACGTTCTCGATGCTGCTCACGCCGTGGATCAAGGACCAATGGGGCTGGCACACCGCGTTCGCGGTCTGCTGCGCCGGCATGGCGCTCGGCATCGCCAACTTCTTCCTGATGCATCGCACGCTCGCGCAAATCGGCTCGGCGCCGGACGCGGAGCCCGTGCAATGGAAGCGTCTCGCGTGCGTGCTCGCCGGCGGCGTCGCGCTTGGCGCGGCCACGCTCGTCGTGCTCAAGGACAAGCAGCTCGCCGTGGCGTGCGTCTACACGGCGGCCGCGGCCATCCTCGCGATCTTCGGCTGGATGCTCTTCACTTGCGAGCGCCAGGAGCGCGCGGGCCTCACCGCCGCGCTGATCCTCACGCTGCAGGTGATCCTGTTCTTCGTGTTCTACCAGCAGATGTCGACGTCGCTCACGTTGTTCGCCGTGCACAACGTGGACCCCGCGTTCAACCTGTTCGGCACGACGCTCTTTAGCTGGAGCGCCGCGCAATTCCAGGCGCTGAACCCCATCTGGATCATGCTGATGAGCCCGATCCTCGCGGCGATCTACTCGGGCCTCGCGCGCCGTGGCGGCGACGTGCCGGTCGCGGCCAAGTACGCGCTCGGCTTCGTCGTGGTGGCGGCGGGCTTCTTCGTGTTCGCGGCGAGCGGCCGCTACGCCGTGGAAGGCCGCGTCTCGTCGTGGTTCATGGTGGCGGGCTACGGCCTCTACTCGCTCGGCGAACTGCTCGTGAGCGGCCTCGGCCTCGCGATGATCGCGCGCTACGTGCCCGCACGCATGAGCGGCTTCATGATGGGCGCGTACTTCGTGGCCACGGGCGTGTCGCAATACCTCGGCAGCGTGGTTGCCACCTACGCGAAGATGCCCGAAGGCAATCTTTCGCCGCTCGAATCGCTGCCGCTCTACGAGAAGCTCTTCAACGGCCTCGGCTGGCTGGCGGCGGCGGGTGCGCTGCTCGCGATCCTGCTGCTGCCGCTGATGGGCCGCCTCTCGCGCGCGCACCAGCAAAGCAGCGAGCATGCTGAAGGTGCCGTGGCCCGCAAAGGCCAACTCGCAACGGCTGAATAAGCTGGCACCGGGGCCGCGCGGCCAAGGCGCCGCCGGCTCTGGATCTGCCTGATGCCGCTGTCTTGCTTCGCAGGACAGTCCTTCGGGCCCTCTCCGCCACATTCAGCGGTGAAACCCTCGCAAGTTCCAGGACTTGCGAGGGTTTCGCTCATTTCTCGGTCCATCGCGGCTCGTTTGCGAGCTTTGCACGATTGCCTGGTGCGTTCGATCAGATAAAACCGATTTACCGGGCTATTTGTCGGACCTCGCAGGGCAATCGCATGAAATGTAAAAACGCCTGTCACAAAAGTTGTAAACCCGCGCCATGACGCGTTTACTCTGGCTTTTGCCCGGAGAAGACCCCATGCAGGACGTGCTGAGCATCGAGG
>NZ_JAKLJA010000080.1 GCF_022213065.1 Paraburkholderia tagetis | reverse complement strand
TCGCCATGGTGGTGGAGTTCGATCGAGGAAGTGTTACCGTGAGAAGCAACATTCTCCTTCAATTGCCACCGCCTTCTCCTGCCTCATCCCTACGCCGCGTACACCACTTTCAACGATAGCTCACCGGCGCGCGGCTGGCGCTTTATGTGAGCGCGGCCTCACAACGCGAAATGACCCTGCGATTCCTGCGGGAAGGTGATCGCCGCACGTTCAGTTGGGCAATCGACCACACGGGTTATGCGCTCTCCGGGCAGATGGCGAAGGGTCAATTGCGCAAGATTGCTGTTGAGGTCTGCAGCGCGCTTGGCGGGCATCCTGAGAAGTGGAGGTAGCAACATGCGGTATCGCCGTCCCATCCGTCGACGAAGTGCGGCGATGCATCGTGTGAGCGCATGCGCCGCCATGATCGCAGCGTTCGCCTGCGTTGCCTGTTCAGGGTTTGGGGTTGCTGGCGAGCAGATCGTTACGTCTGTGCCATTGGCACAGTATCGGCTCGATCCCCGCCATTCGGGTGTGACGTTCGAGGTAGCGAACTACTGGCACTCAAGCCTCACGATGCGCTTTAGCCGCATATGCGCTGAGCTAGAAGGGTTCCGGGGCTCTGTCGCGGGCCGCGTCACGGTGACAATCGATGCGGCAAGCCTTGAGGCAAACGTACCGTTCGTTGCCGGGATCGTGAAAGGAGGCGACATGCTCGACGTCGCGCAATATCCGGCTATTCTCTTCGTGAGCAAACGCTTCTCCCGCACGAGTACCGTCACTGGCCTTTTGATGGGCGATCTGACAATCCGTGCGAAGACGTATCCCGTCGCGCTCGCCGTGACGTTCGACGAAAGTCCGCCCCATCCACCGGGCGCTCCCGAAACACTGGCTTTTTCCGCCGATGGCCATTTCAGCCGGGCGGCGTTCGGGCTCTCGAGATGGTCTCCCACTGTCGGGGATGACGTGCACATGAGGATTCAGGCCGAATTCGTCAGGGAACGCGGTGATCCGTGAATGATTACATTGCCGTTTTGCCGTCGTCCAACACGAGGAAACCCCGCACGGCCCCATCGACCAGTCCTGCTATTTGAGGAAAGGAAGCATACGCGAGAGCAGACGGTCGCGGTCATGCCACTGATGCTTGATGGCCGCCGCAATGTGTATGGAAACGAGCGCGAGCAGGCCGTAGTTGAGCGCAATGTGAACCGTCCTGAATACGACCTTCAGCACTGGATCAGGTCCGATAATGCGCGGCAGTTCAATCGTGCCCAGATAGACGACGGGCACGTTGGCAGCCATGCTGTAGAGATAGCCCGTGACGGGAATCGTGATCATCAGCACGTAGAGGAGCGCATGCACGGCATGCGCTGCGCCCCGTTGCCAGGCACTCATCCCGGCAGGTAGCGCGGGCACCGCGTGACTTGCGCGCCAGAGTAAGCGCAGCACGGCAAGTACGAACACAGTCACGCCGACCCACTTGTGCCAGGAGAAGTAGCGAAGCTTGTCGGGCGTGATGCCCGGGATGCGGACCATCACCCAGCCCAGGGAGAAGCCACAAACGATTAGCGCCGCAAGTATCCAGTGAAACGCGATCGCCGTACGCGTGTAGGAGTCAGGGCATCGAGCTCGGCGTGCCATCGGGAAATGACGCAAAACGAACACTCCAGAACAGACATCGAGGATGTAACCCGGCCAGTCTGGAAATGCCGTCGCGAGATCGTAGCTGCACCCGCGAGCTGAGTCGCCCACAAGAGCAGCAAACGTCTTTGCGTGTCGGCCTCGTGATCGCGTTCTTGCACCACAGCAACTGGGCCTTCGACATGACTGAAACGATTCCACCTGAAAGGTTATTCCATCGATAAATTTTCGTAGCTGGAGAATGAAAGGCGATGAAGCTCGCGCAACGTGGTCGAATACTGTGGAATCGCGCCGCCAGGACGTCATGCCGGGGACATAGCGCGCCCGGCATCCTGGCCGCCGGGCGTGAGCCTGAATGACATGTGCTGTGTGCGCAGCGGGCACCACGCCATCAGACACGAGGGCCGTCACCCAATGACTTGTCAGGCGAAGCACGTTGCACTCGAAAATGATCGAGTGATCGAGCTGCTGGTCGACGGCGGCCGGCGTGATGAGCAGGTCAGTAGAGCCCCCGCTCCATTCGCCAAAGCGCCGATTCCTGTGATAATCAGAATGCCGCGCCCTGCCTTGAAAGGGATATCGGCTTGCCGTCGGCACCGTTGACCAGTGCGCCGGGTTCATCGCGGATCCATGAATGGTCACCTGAAATTCCCCTAGGCATTCATTCGTTATCCTCTACATTTCATACCCACTCTCGGAGAACGGGTACTTCAAGGAGCCCGCCAGCCTCACCCGGGCATACATTTGCGCGTCATGATGCGAATGACGTATCAAATACCCACATCGCCGCGTCTATAATCAATACATTCCAACGATCGCATGGAGCCCTACTTTATGAATCATGCCCGCGGGCGATATGCGGGATCCCGCGACAGCGGCCAACGCCAGGCTCGCCACGAAAAGAAGTCGCAGCCCAACCGGCCAAGACAGCCGTATGTGAAGGCGCCTGCTCAGGACTCCGCCCAGACCGCCTCCATTTTCAAGACACGATCGTTCCAGTTTCTCGTCGACGCAGTGGGCGCGGAAAATATCGCCATCGCGCTTGAATCCAGCATGACGCGCGTGGCAGAACTGATGAAGGGCGAGAGGTTCACACCTGAGACCGCCTTTCATATGGAAACTACGCTCGGGTTGCCACAAGGTTTTTTTGACCAGCCCAATCCTGGGCTCACAACCGAGACCATCGCCCGGCTGAAGTCACCGCTCGACTTCATTCAAACCCACGACGGACCAGACGCAGAGTCCGAAGCACTCGCGCCGGCTTCTGCCCTGACCGTCGACCCGCAACCCTCTCTTGAAGACAGTTTGTCCGAGGAAGCACTAATGCCCAGGAAAGCAACGGGCGGCACGCCCAAGGCCGTCAAGACCCGTCCGGGCGAAGCGGCCGGACAGCCCAACGCCCAGACGCCGCGAAAGGCTTCGCGTTCGAAACACAGCACGCCCCCTGAAGGGGCCCAGCAGCAGTCACTGGCACTGAACGATAACGCCGACGTAGAGAACATCCGGCGCGCCAACCTCCACGTTCTCACGGGTCGCAACGGCTCGAAAGCAAGACTGGGTGTCGTCATGGAACTGAGTGGGTCCAACATGGCCCACCGGCTGCATGGCAAGAAACGCCTGGACGCTGTTGAAGCAAACCGGTTCACGGAGCGCCTTGGTTTACCAGCTGGCTGGCTGGACACCCCGCGCGCTGAAGCCGATATTCCAGCGTCGGTGTCGCAACTGCTTACGCCTGCTTCGCGCGGACGCGTATCCGCCCAACAGCACGAATCGCTTGCGCCCGCAACAAACGATGACATGCCAGTGAAGGCCACCGGTACTAAGACGCGTGCGCGGCGCACGCAGGCGAGCGATCCAGAAAGCTCAACTGTTTCGGCGGATGTCGCAGGAGAGCAAGAGGCGATCGTTACCAGCGCGCAAGATCATGTCAATGGTTTTCCCGACGACGTCACCGGTCGCCTGCCTGAAGAAAATGATGCCGGTGCACCGGCAGCCGCACCGGCACCCCTTGAGTCGTTCGCCGCGTCCACAGTACCGCAGCGAAAGCCGGTGGCGCTCCAAACGCTCCCCCTGGCTTGCGTGACGAGCCTGGACAATCTTCACGGCATTGAGCCGATAGCGGAAGCCTTGATCAAGACGCTGGCAGGCAAGGCACGCACGGGTCACCTGGACGAACTGAAGGCCCTGGAACTGCTGCAGCAGGCAATCCTGTTATGAGCCTGTCGTAGCGGACCAGGCTCCTCTCGTGCCGTGACGCATATAACGCATCGAGGTGGTCTGGGTCCGGTGCGCGCATAGGGTCACCCGGCTTCAGGTACACAATCGACGGCGGAGCCCTTCGAGGAACTGCGAGACTGTTACTCCTGGCCCTCTTGACGGCGATAGGTCTCGCACGCAACCCCGCCATTGGAAAGGCAGTACCGGGCCCACACGCCATCGGGCGACGTGTCGTATGTTGATGCATCGGGACCGTTGTAGATGGCCACCAGCGTAGCGTCTTCGGTCTCGAAACGCACCGGCAGGTGCCAACCGTCGGCATGGGCGCATTCGAGACGTGTCATCGAGGAGCCGATGCCGTCGGCGACACTCCAGCCACCGTCACTCAGCTTAACAGCGAAAATCCCGGTCAACGCCTCGGAGGCCTCCGAGTAGTCGTTGGACAGCGCGGGGACAACGCTTTCAGTCGGGTTCATGTTCGATCCTTGTGAGTGGGTTCGCGGTGTGCCATAGGGGGAGTCTAGAGCTTCGTGCAGCGTGCTTTTGTGACACGAGCGCACACGGATTGCTGTCGCGCCGCACCTCAGAACACGATGCCGTCCAGGTTAAGCAGCGGATCCAGGTTTGCGCGCGAATTCCCGCAATCGATTAACGTCAATGATTGCCGTCTCGATGCGGGCTCATGGGTTACCTCCCGGCCGCCAGAACACACGAAGACCCCTTGTCGCGGGCTGGAGATTCTCTTCATCGTTATTCTTTTCTGCTTGCGCGGACGAAGTGTTGCCTGAAGAGGCGCCCGGATTCGCGCAGGCCCTGGTCGGTGAGCACGACGGATTTCGCCTTGTTGACGGGATCGTCAATCATGCCTCGTTCATGAAGCCGATTCATTACATCCCAATCGAAGCTCTTCCATGCACGGTTGTAGTCATGGAGCGTCAAATAAAGAAGTGCGAGAACAGCATCGTCAACTGCAGCAGTATCAATGTCCATGGCACTCACTCCGATGCGTTGCTGGTACAAATCAATCCGACGCTCTTTCACCGACGGGCTTGCTCCAGACGAACGGGTGAGAATTGAAGCGTCGGTCGCGTGACAATGCTTCCAGCCATGCACCTGTGGCGTCACGTGCCCCGTTTCCACCTGGCCAGGCGGGGGTGTCTCGCGCGACTGCTGCCCTGAAGTCTCTACTGTCAGCTCACGCGACGTTGCCCAAGCCATTCCTCCCGCGCTCGCTGGGGGAGGAATTAGCTGCCGCGTAGCGTTACTGGAAGGACATTTCGAGCGATACACCCGAATAGTTGGCCCGCGGCGCCATCTGACGGCCGGGTCCCTTTTCAAAATGGATCAGTCCATACTGCTCGAGCGTTTTCAAGGTCCTTGAGAGGTTCGACTTGGCTCGTCCCGTCCTGAGCGCCAGCTCGTTGACAGACTCCGGCTCCGTCTGCGCAATCAGCGCAAGAAGGGCACGGTTCTTTTCGGACAGGACCTGCGAAAGGCTTTCGATGGACTGAAACCAGACCTTGGGTTCGTCCGGAGACGGCTTGTGTTCACCGCGCGCGATCGCCATCGTTCTGGCCTTGTACTGCTCCAGCGACGCAATGCCGACTTTCAACGTGGTCGTGTTGGTCATCCTAATGGCTCCTTTCCTGCAGAACGGCTTCGACTGCGGCCCAGAAGTCTTCAAGCAACCTGGCCGCATCGAAATACTCGTAAAAGCGTATCCGCTCTCCTGAGTGTCGGTGATCGTACTCGATCCGTGTTCGCGCACCTGGCCCGGATCCTTCCGTGACCGGGTGAGCATTGTCGAAACCCAGAACACGATCACCTTGTGCATCATGCAGGGTCAGGGAGTATCTAAGTCCATGAGGGCGTTCAGGCGATGCATCAACCTGTTTCACCTCAAACTTGACCCAGAACTTTCCTGCCCCATCGACTACGAACACCTCTCCATCAAGCGGCAGGAGCGTGTCCAGGCTGAAGTCTCTTTTGGTCATACCGAATGTTATCACCGGATCATAACCAATTCAAGTCATGCGCCCCGAAACGGCGTTGCACCAGAGGAGGCTCGAGCGCCCGAGGAGCGTCATGCAGCATCACTCCTGCGACGGCGAGGGTCGTCCCAACAATTCCCCAAAATAAGGGTCATGCCGCGAATGGCCCTTGTCTGTCTCGACTGTTCAGCATTCAGCAGTTCGTGGATGCCGCCGGCAGGCGCTGGTTGGAGGCAGAAGGCGCGGACTGTTAGTCGCATTACTCGGCCGATTTCTGACATGGCTGCAGCCCGATCATCGCGGGCCGCGCCCGTAATAAAAGTGACGAGCGGCGATGCAGGGACAAATTTTGACGCTCGCTCTTGCGGCGGGGTGAAGCATCCCAACATGCGAAGCCGAAATCCATTCGCCCGCTGTCGAACATGTCCAACAAAAACTATCGATCCCCGCGTCGTCCGTCTGCCAGTGCGCATGCAAAATCGCTCTTTCTTCCCATGCCCCGCAAGGAATCCTCGGATCTTGCGCTGCGTGCACGGATTGCGCTCGAGCGTCTGCGCAGTGGAGAAGCGGACCGCTCGCTGGTTAATCGTAAGCGATCCACTATCGACGTCTACCCAACAGCACTCTGAGCGAGGAGCATAGGTGTCCACCTATTTGTGAGGTGGACACCTATGGCTGACAAAGACTCAGAGTTGAGAGTAGTTCGGCAAAGCAGCGACGGCCGTCGCCGCTACGATGAAAATGGCAAACGGGCATTGATCGAGGCGGCGTTACGCCCCGGCGTCTCGGTGGCGCGCATGGCGCAAGAGCACGGGATCAACGCCAACCTGCTGCGCAAGTGGATCACGAAATACCTGATGGAGCGCGAGAAAGGCGTCTCGCCGACGCCGCAGGATAACGGCGGCGACTTGCCGCATTCGGGTGATGCGACTGACAGCCTGGCGATCGATCCTCCGAGTTCTCACCAACTCGTCGTTGCCGCGGCACCACCACCTGCGTTCGTACCTGTCATCGCGGTACCGCCTGCGTCCACACCGCCGCCCCCGTCGATGACGCTCACGCTACATGTGCATCTCTCGAACGGTGTCGAACTCGAACTGGGCAAAGCCATCGCGACCATTGATGAACTGACAACCCTGGTTCAGATCCTTGGGAGGATGCCGTGTTCCGGTTCGACGACAATCTGAAGGTGTATCTGCACCGCGATCCTGTCGACTTCCGGTACGGCATGAACAGCCTGTCGATTCTCGTTGAACAGTCGATGCGCCTGAATCCGATGGACTCGTCGCTTTACATCTTCGGAAACCGGCGTCGCGACAGGATCAAGATCCTTGGCTGGGACGGCAGCGGTTTCTGGCTTATGACGAACTAGCTGCATTCATACTGCAACTCCTATTCGCGGATCAGAGGGTTTTAGATGCCACGCTCGCTGTGCGCCGCTTTCGCACGGTCAGTGAGTCGGTCCCATCTGCTGCTGTGCTTCACAGGCGGGTGGGAATCCGGGACTTCATAGAGGAACGCATGATCGTTATAGGCATGTCGTTTGGCAAGGCCGTATTCGACCCACCTGGTGAGTGTTGCTTCGTGGATGCCGAGTCGAGCTGCAGCCTCCGGTTTTGTGAGCATGCCTCGGTCGCGCAGTCTGTCGCGGCGGGATCGAAGTCCGTTTCGGTGTGCGATGTATGAGACGCGCAGTGCGTCGAACCGAATGTTGCTCTTACCTGGACGGACACAACCGCCGGGACGGATGCCCCGATCATTAAGGAGCTGCGCAATCTGAGAGCATGTATGGTCATCGAGAAGCTTGTCGATGAGCTCGAGGACCTCTGGCTGGGTTTTGACCTGTTGTGCAGATGTTTTGGGATTCTGCGCCGTGAGCGTTTCAGTCTTGCCGGCCTTGAAGCGAACGTGAATCTTTGTTGTCCCTTCGTCTGGAAGTTTGACCAGTGTGACGTCCTCGACGATGTAGGCTAGCAGCCGCTTTCGCTCTCGATTCGCCAGCGATGGATCACGCCAAAGTGTTTTGAAGTCCGCTGTCATTGCGATGAGCCGGTCGCGGATCGCATCGTCGAGTATGAGACGCTCCTGCTGCTGGCTACGCTCCCTTTGTTCTCTCGCGTCGGCCAATATGCGCAGCTTGTCGTTCCATTCTTGCTCGAGTGTGTCGGCGACCAGTCGGTTACCTGGGTCGACCAGCATGAAGCGCCGTTGCGCAAGATCTGCATCGAACTTGGCGCGTTCGATAGCGCGCAGGCGTAATCGATCGGCCTCATCATGACGCGCTTCGATTTCCCTGCGTATCTCCCATGCCAACTCAACGGCAGCCGGAGTCATCGACGCGACGATCAATGCGCCAACTGCTTCATCAATCGGCGCTCCGGCAATTGACTGGCAGCAAGGTTCTCCACGAGCGCCATGTGCTCGATCGCAGACATACCAGGCTTCCTGTCGTCCGCGTCGCGTAGCGTACCGGAGCCGGAGATACCGACCACAACGACCGCAGATGGCGCGTCCCTGGAGAAGAGCAGCTCCCTCGCGAGGTGGCGATGATCGCGCGACTTTATACCCGCGACCATTCGTCGCCAGAACAGCAAGGTTCTGCTGATACTGCTCCCAGGTAATGTATCCAGGATGGGCGTCCGGAATGCAAGCAAGCCAGTCATTGCGATCACGCTTTCTCGGCACTTTCCGCCCGTCTGCGAGTTTGCGATAGTGCCTCCGGCCGTAGGCGTAAGCGCCTGCGTAGCGCGGGTTGTTCAACATGCGAAGTGCCGTCGACGCGGTGAGGTGCTGGAAGACCAAGAACTTCGCGTTGCGCATACGGGATGGAAACAGGAGGCCTTCCTTCTTGAAGACCTTGACTGTCTGGCTGGCAGAGCCGACTCGCAAGAACGTCTCAAAGAAGTATGTGATGGTCTCTCTGACTTGGGAATCTGGGTCGAGCACTACGTTGCCAAGGTCGTCATATACGAAGCCGGTCGGTAGCAGGCACCGATACTCGCCTCGATTCACCTTGTTCAGAATGCCGCCTCGTAGGCGCGCTTTGAGAACATGAAGCTCCGCTTCACTCATTGTTCCTTTGAGCCCAAGCAGGAGCCGGTCATTGAAGCTTGCTGGATCGTATATCCCGTCTTCGTCGAGAATCAGCGTATCAGCGAGCGCGCAGATTTCCAGAAGCCGATGCCAGTCAGCATTGTTTCGGGCCAGGCGCGACACCTCCAGGCCCATGACGATGCCTGCGCGGCCCATGCCCACGTCAGTGACCAATCGTTGAAACCCCTCCCGCCAGGACGCCGATGCTCCAGACTCCCCTTGGTCGCTATCGATAGTGACGATCTGCTCGTCACGCCAGCCAAGCGCCGTCGCGCGTCCACGCAGGGCATATTGTCGCTTTGTGCTCTCGACGTTCTCGAGGACTTGCCGCATCGACGACTGCCGGACGTAGAGATAAGCACTCCGTTCGAGGTGGTGAGGCTGAACTTTAAGGGACGCGTTCACGATGTTCTCCGCTCATTGACCGTCACAGCCATGCCTGCGAGTACGTAGATAAAGCCTTGACGCTCGATGGGCTGAGCGTTCGTCGATGATCGAGTGACATCTGGTTCGGGCGGTGCACGCCCCGGAACCATCATGCGTGCCCACGCCCACATCCCTCGCGCAAGGAAGACGCTGAGTCCGCGCCGGGCTTCTACAGGCAAGGCCTGACCAAGCGCGGCGGAACGCATCACCTCGTATTGCGCGGTGATCGGCGCCGACACGGCCGACGGCCAAGCACAGCATCCCGCTATTCCACCGTTTTTTTTACACCGAACGCTCGCTCGATCGTTCTCGGGTGTACATCCAGACCAAATTCTTTGCGAACTAGCTTTGCCAGTTCGCGCGCCCGAAGTGGTTCTCCTGGCGTGTGTTGTAACTTGAGGAACGCCAACACCTCGCCCTGGATCTTGTGCGGACCATGCGGCCCTCGTTTCCTCGGAACCAGCCCAGCGATTCCTCCTTGCTCGAAGTCCGCCCGCGCCTGATAGAAGGTTGGCCGCGAAACACCATATTCGTCGGAGATCTGTGTTATGGAGCCCTTCTCAACAGAAACGCGACGCAACATCTCATACTTGACTTGCACAGCGTCATGGGGATCGAAGAATCCACCCTCTTGGAACTTGGCGTCGAGAACGTTCGACGGCGTTGGATTCAGCGTACCGTCCTCCGCGAGGACATCCGTCTTCGAGCGCTTGCGTTCATTGGGCGGCACGTTCACTCCAAATGGGTGCATTTCACTGTAAATAAATTATGCCGCCACATTCGCTTTGTCAAGGTCTTTTATGTTCAGTTTACAAGCGCCAAATTGACGATATCTGTCCGACCGCTTACGACGCAGCTTTTGAATAAGCGGCGTTAATTACCTTACACCTGCGGCAAAGATCCCTTTACGGCCAAGTGCTGCTTCCGGCACGCGCGTACGAAAGACGTCTCACGAGTAGCGCAAGCTCCATCAAGTCGTTGACCGTGAACAACGCGCGCTCTCGTCCCATAAAGATCTCGGGATCAGGCTCGCTCATATCGGTCCACTTCGGAGGAACGGAGCAATAACTCTTGTCGTCGATGCGCAGCAGGAGACGTCGGCCAGACCGGTTATAGCGTTCACCGACACAAAGAAGTTGCTGTCCGCTGAACGGGTGGAACGGGTGAGTGATGCGGACAAGATGTTCTGTGGCAGCCCCAGAGCCTGCATTTCGAGGTATGTTACAAACGATTGGAGGCCAGCCGTTTCATCTGGCCCGACAACAAGGCTGAGGTCGTGACGATGACGACCAACGTGCTGCACGCGCTGCTCGATGGCGATGACATCACTACGATTCGACGACATCCGAAGCAGGAATATCTGCGTGTGAGCTGAACAGGCAGACGGTGTGCTGGTCTAACCCAGCATGCCGGTCAACGTCACGATCACCGCCGACGAACTGAAAGAGCTGCTCGCCGAACGCGATGCCGCTCGTGCGTTGCGAGAAGAACAGGAGGCATTACGCGGCGCCCTGCGGCTCGTGACAGCGGAACGCGATCTCGCCGAGGAACGACTCCGGGCCTACCGTCGCGAGTTGTTCGGCGCAAAGAGCGAGGCACGAGATTCGGATCAACCCAGCCGGTTCAACGAAGCCGAGGTGCTCGGCGCGAGCAGCTCACCTGCTCAGGAAGATACGCCAGAATCGACGGTCGGCGCACATACGCGCAAGAAGCGGGGCCATCGCAAGCCGCTTGATCCCAACCTGCCGCGCGACGTGGTGCGGCACGAGCTGCCTGAGGCTGAACGCTTCTGCATGAACGATGGTCACGCGCTCGTCGAGTTTGGCGTGGAGATCAGCGAGCAGCTCGACGTGATTCCGGAGCAGCTTCGCGTGATCCAGCACCAACGCGTCAAATATGCGTGTCCGTGCTGCGATCTCGGCATCAAGGTGACGCCGGCGCCGCCTCGCATCATCCCTCGCGGCCTGTTGAGCGAATCGGCGCTTGCATGGATCGCCGCCGGCAAGTATCAGTTCGGGATGCCACTGTATCGCCAGGCCGGTCTGCTACGTCGCTTCGGCGGCGACATCTCGTCGAACACGATTGCTGCGAGCATGGTCCGTGTGGGTCTCGGAACGCAACCCGTAATCAACCTGATGCGTGATGCGTTGCTCGATGCCGAGCTGATCTACTGCGACGAGACGACACTCCAGGTGTTGAAGAAAAAGGGCCGTCGACCGCAAACGAAGAGTTATCTCTGGGCGCAGATGACCGATTCGGGCGTGCCCATCCGATGCTTCACCTATACACCGGGGCGTGGCACCAGGCTGGCCGACAAGCTGTTCACCGGGATCCGCGAGGGCGCGGTCATGATGACCGATGGCTACGAGCCCTACAACGACATTGCCCGGCGTTACCAGCTCGTGCACCTTGGATGTTGGGTTCACCTGAGACGGTACTTCGTCAAAGCAGAGGACAGCGTACCAAAGGCTGCCCGAACGCCCGATCTGTTGGCGACGCGCTTCATCAAATTGATCGGCAAGCTGTTCGTGGCCGAGGCGCGCAGTACGACGTGGACCTCACAGCGACGACAGCGGTTGCGACGACGATACAGCGCGCGCGTACTCGACGCCATCCACGCGCTGATGCTCGAGCAATCGCCCGGCGTCGTACCGAAAAGCCTGCTCGGCAAGGGACTGACTTACCTGCGCGCGCAGTGGCCCAAGCTCATCCGTTACGTCGAGAACGGCGACTGGCCTATCTCGAACAACGCTGTTGAGAATGCGATTCGACCATTCTGCGTGGGGCGCCGCGGATGGCTGTTCTCGGACACCGTCGGAGGCGCGAACGCGAGCGCCAATCTCTATACGCTCGTCGAAACCTGCAAAGCAAACAGCATCGATCCCTACCGGTACCTCACTTGGCTGTTCCAGCGCCTGCCTCTGGCGAAGACCGTCGACGACTACGACGCGTTGCTTCCCTTACGCGCAAGAAAAAAACAATGGACATCAGCCGGAGCCTTGAAATTGCTGAAATCAGCAGTCTGTGGAGTGTCCATCGGATCAGCCGAAATAATGGACAGAACGACCGTCGGCGTGTCCATCTTTCGCCGCAGGTTTCGCATGGTTGGAAGCCCGATAAAGCCGGGCTTCCAACCATGCTGGAGCGTGTCAACCCATCGCACGTCAAGGGTTCACTTCGCCGGGCTGCACCCGCTTGACCCGTTCAGCGGTGTCACAGAACCACGATCGGATTTGATGCGTCACCCGCCGGGTGACCGGTAGTGGGAATCTTCGCGGGCACCAGGTCGACACAGCGAAGCAGCCCAGGCACCCGTTTCGAGCGAAGGCGCCCGCCCCGATCTAGCGCGGCTGCAAGGGCAGGACGCTACCGCCACGCAGTGCGGCCAGTTCCTTGCGCAGGTTGAATACTTGACGCAGCAGTGAGAGTTCACGAGCGAGCGATTCGTCAAGCTGTGCCTGCAAATCCTTCGCGTCGCCCTTCGCACGGTTCAGACGCTCGTTCAGTTCGAGCTTCGGGCGCCCGGCCACCACGTTGGCCGCGTCGATCGCTGCGATCAGTTCGGTGAATTGCGGGCGCGACTTCTTGATGCTCCCCTTCTTGCGGCCAGCCTCGATCGCCACGGTGTCGTTGTTGATACGCGCACCTTTGCGCTTCTTCAGCCGCTCAAGGGCGGCGTAGTAGTCGGTCATTGCGTCGCTCATGCCGCCTCCGGTTTGATCAGTTTCTTCTGGGCGTCGAACAGTCGTTGCAGCGTCTGCGCTTCGATACGGTATTCGACGCTCGTCTCATTGACCGCGTGCAGTTTCGCGACCGTAACCTGCTGCGCTTTGATCACGCGCTGAAGCTTCGACGGCACGACGACGAGATTACGGCAGTTCGATTCGAGGCAATCCAGACGCATCCAGTCGAGTGGCGTCGATTTGCACGGCTCGACGCTGGCACAGCCTCCGAGCACCGTCTCGCGGTACGCCAGCTCACCCTTCCCGAACATCCTCACCGTCTGCTCGCGCGAATAGACCGACACAGGGGAGGCCTGCACGGCACGGCTCTGCGTCCACGCTGCGTGCCCGCCGAACAGCCGCTCGTCTGAGAACAGCACCTGCTCGGCGTACGCGAGGTACTCTGACAGTCCCTGTGTCTCGGCCCATTCCTTCGCGAAGTGGGTCTTGTCGGTGTCGATGAAGCCCTTCGCGAATGCCGAGCCTCGAGCGTAGTACATGCTCATCTCCTGCGTGATGTGCTGCAGCTGACGCCTGAGCGTCGGCAGCGTTACGAGACCACTGCGGTGCGCGTACAGCGCGAGCGTGCGGCGAAGCTGATGGCGCGTAAACGGCCACCGCTGCCCGAGCGCGTACTTCGACTCGTCTTCCCACGCGCGGTGCATGTCGACCCGCTTCAGCTCAGCGATGTCCTCGACCGTGATCGTCGGGAAGACGCGCTCACGAAAGGCTTCGATATCGTCGTGTACGTTACTCGCCGCCCGGTTTGCCATGTACCCATAACGCTGACTCAGACCCATCCGGCAGAACAGCAGGTGCGAACCGTCTGTCGATTCGGCATAGCCTTGTGCGCCGTGCGCACGATGCGCCTCGCCCGACAGCTTTTGCGCGAGCCTGATAGCACGTGCAGCGAGCGGACTGGTCACCCAGCATGCGCGCCTCGGACGACCGCCCGACAGCTTGGTCGTGATGCCCTGGATGGCGTAATGGGTCACGCCATCCAGGCGGGTCTCGCTCAGGCAGTCGTACGGGAGGTTCTCCGCTTCCGTCGCACGCATGCCGGTGAATGACAGGATGACAAGCTGGCATAACGCCCTGATCGAAGCCACAAGTGACGACACGACGTAAGGGGAGTCCTTGCGACCAAATTGCGCAGCAATCCTTACCAGTTCAGAGGGGACGCCTGGACTCTCACCGGCGTACAGTCGTGCGAGGTAGTCCGACAGCATGTCGGCAATGCCCTCAGCGACGCCGAGATCATGCTCACCGGTTGACAGAAAGTGCTGGTAGATCCGCGTCGGGATGACGGGGTGTTGTGAGTATCCTGCGTGTTGCGCGAAGCGTTCGAGCAGCGGCTTATGCAGTTGGGCCAGTGGTACGCGCAGCCCTGTGGTCTCAACGCCCAGACGGTGAAGCTGCACCAGAATCGAATGAAGGCGTTGGGCCTTCGCCTCCATCCCGGCCGGGGCCACATAGTCCAGAACAACGGCGACGTTGGACAATCCCTGGTAGAGCGTAAGCTGACGTGCGGCGGCAAAGAACGTGAACTCCCTCAGGTAGGTTGAACGAGCTTGAAGCGTACCGGATGCAGGTACCGTATCGGTCGCTTCGTGCATCAGAAAGTACATGACCTGTTTCCACTGACGCGTAGTCGCCTCTGAAAAGGCACGGCTCGCGCCGTCAGGCAGGTGGCCTCTGAAAAAGATATGGGTCCAACGCAGCCCAACCGCGTACGCACGGACGTTCCAGGCGTCGTCACCAAACAGCGAAACAGTCTTCCCTGCCGTATCGCGCGTGACGACCGTATCATCCTCGACACGGTACCAGTCGGGGCGGTTAGCGATAGGCAGAACCAGCGTGTTGTTCATGCCACTCCCAATTCGAATAGCTGGTCGAGCTTGGCCGACCAGAAAGCGTCCAGATTCCCTGCGACATCAACGTCCTGCTCTATGTGATCGACCAGCGCCGCGTCGCGCTTGCGCAGTTCACACAGGAGGAAGTCGACGCGTCTCAGCACCGCGCCGAACGAGCTGTCGTACTGCTCGATCGAGTCAGCATGCCCGCTGACGAGCCTGACGCAGTGACGGCAGCTCAGCAGCTTGCGGATGTCGACAGCATCGGCATGCACGCGGTACTGGTCGCAGAAGAGACACCCTTCGGTCGAGCGGCAGTCCGGCTGGATGGAGACCGATGCGGCGATCGGCGCAGGCTTGTGGAACTCGATGCAGGCGCCCACCGCGCTCCTGATGCTGCCCGCCGGGTCGTTGCCGGGCTTGAGCACGGTCTTCTCGACCGAAGCGAGGAACGCGCCCATCTCGGCCTTGTGCGCGGCATCCGTGCCGTTCGAGTATGAGCGCAGCGCCGTGGCCAGCGAGTGCCCCATCAGCCTGGCTGCGACGAGAGGGTCGTGGTTGCTCACCGCCCAATCCTGCTTTGCCGCACGCCACTGACGTGCGCTAATACGCGGCAGCATGATCCCGAGCGTGTCGAGTCGACGGTAAAGCCGTTCCAGGAATTGTGTTGAGAGACCCGTTAGCCGCCGCAGCTGCGCATGATGCCCGACTACGACGAACAACGCGTCCCAGTCTGCGTCCTGCACCAGATACTCGCGCAACGCCAGATACGCCTTGAGCTTTGGCATGAAGCCCAGCGAGACGGTGAACGTAACCTCCTTCCCGCCTGCCCGGTACTTGACCTCACGAAACTTCTGACGCGCAACCGACGCATCCTTAAGGCTCGCGGCAAGCTCCGGGCTCCACTTCATGGCCAGCAGTTGTGCGAGGTTGATGCCCGTTTCGGCCAGAAACAGCGCGGCGAAGCAAGATGCCGCTATCGAAGCGTGCGAGCGTCGGATCGGCGACTGCGCGTCCGCGTTCGCTGCCGCAAGATTTTTAGCCGTTAGCCTGGCGATGTTCCACGAACTCTCGCGAGGAGTTTTAGCTCCTGCCCCAGCCATGCGCGTCCTGAGTTCCTCCCGTGTACGCGGCTCTCCTGTCTCCAGATTCCAGCCAAAGAGGCCGCGCGAGTCGTCTCCGTCACCACGGCCGTAGATGTGCGGAACAAGGCAAAGATTCTCACCTCGCGCTGTGGTCACCCGCACCGGGTAGGGCTTGAAGTCGAGCACCAACCTGCTGATGCTGCTGAATAGCGCGTCAGCCCACGTGAGCAGGTCGGCTTGTGCCTGAGCGTCAGGCACAACTGTCGGCACAGAAGCTTCCCGTTGTTGGCGCAGCACCATCACATCGGCGCAGAAGTCGTCATTGCGGAAGAACTCACGTAGCATCGACAACAAATTACGCTGATCGGTGGCTACGGAATTGCGGTTCACGTTACCCAGCGAGACCTGTTCGCGCTTCTCACGGAAGTAGCGATGAACCGCCTTCGCTGTAGCCTTCTCGTTACAGAGTACTTGATGCAAACCCTGCCGGTCGGCCCAGTTCGCGAAATCAAGCACAACACGCAAAGCGCGGTGAACCGTCTTCGGACGCATCGCGCCAAGGGCCATACGCCCGGAAAGCTGCGTCACCAGCAGACGAACGACGCTTGCGCGTTCGCTGCTAAAGCTTGAATGGTCGAAAGTGCGGCGCCTGCGCTGCGAGCTTGACGTATCACGCCTCAGATAGCAGATCTGCCCGATATCGGAACGGCTGCTCATGCCTTCCCACCTGAGCAGCGCGCGCTCGGGATGCAAAAGCAGCGTGCCTTCGGCGAGGGGCATACGCACTTCCTCGTACTGGCGGCTCATACTGCCACCGCCGTGTCGAGGGTGCGCGTGACCAGCGTCGACAGGTGAGTGCCCCAGCCGTCCTGCACAGCGTCGAACAGCTTGCGGTTCTCGCGGTAAGCAAGGTAGCGCTCGGTCGTGGACAGTCGTACGTGCCACATCAACTGCCGCAACTGATCGAGCGCCCGCATGTACTTCGTCTCCTTCGCTGTCATAGCATCGACCATGTTCAGCCCGAAGGTCGCGCGCAGGTCGTGGAAGCTGAACTCGTACCTGGGGTTGCCGAGGTGCATGCGCATCATTGGCAGCAGTTCATCCCTGATGAACTGGCGCACGGCCTGCCCGGTCTTGACGTGGCGACGCACCTGCGTGCCAGTGCTGACTGGGCCGCGCGATGCGCGATTCTCGTAGAGCGGCGCACCGCGATGGCTTAAAAAAAGCGGCTGGTCGCAGTGATCGCCGCCGTCTGCCAGTTGGCGACGCTTGCGCGCACGATCGCTGTGCACGTAGATGTACAGCCGCTCGTAGAAAGCGCGTGGCAGGTGCAACACACCCTTGACAGCGCCCTTCGTGTCGATGCCAGTACCTGGCCCGCAGGCGAGACGGATGTCGTCGCCATGAAAGTCGCCCGGCTTGCGCGCCACGTGTTTCGCGCGCATGGTCAGTACCGTCTGGATGCGAGCGCCCGTCAACAGTGCGAACAAATGAACAAGCGTCATCTCCGTGTTGCGGAGAGCGGCTAACGACTCAAGCAGCACTGACTGCTCGGAAGCGGGGAGCGGGCGCAGGCGGCCGCCATCCTCAATGCGATCGTCCCACGGGTCCTCTGCGCGCCGACCACTGATCGACAGGTCGGTGGTCTTGACCTCGATCACGCTGCTAAAGCCCTTCTGGTCTTTGAACTCGATGAGCCGGTCAGATTCGACCCACGGCGCGTTCTCCGGGCGGAAGGCTGCATATTCCACGCGTACTCGAGCGCGAATTCCACGGCGACCCGAGCACCGATTCCACGATGACCCGAGCGCGAATTCCACGCACACCCGAGCGCGAATTCCACGCGTAAGCGAGCAGTAA
>NZ_JAKLJA010000008.1 GCF_022213065.1 Paraburkholderia tagetis | reverse complement strand
CATCACCGCCTCACGACACTTGACCTGAAGACAGCAAAAACCTGAACATCATGTGTCAACGATGTCCCCGTACATGTGTCAACCATGTCTCCAGTCTGTACACCGCGGCAAAGAAAAGTAGGGGCCGCCCCGCACAGGGGCAACGCTGGCATACCGACACGAAAACAAGGAAACGCGACAACCCGACAACCCGACAAACCAGTACAAAAAAACCCACACCACAAGCCTGCTTCTAACGCCTCGCTACTTCACCGCACCGAGCGCGAGCCCCTTCACCATATAGCGCTGCAACCACGCGAACACCACGGAAACCGGCAGCGTGGCCGCGAGCGTGGCTGCCATCACCAGTTCCCATTCCACGGTGTATTTGCCGGCCACCATGTCGGTGACCTGCACGGTAAGCGTCTTATTCTCGGGCGAGCGGATCAGCGTATAAACCACCGCAAACTCATTCCAGGCGCTGATGAACGTGAAGATCGCCGTCACCACCACGGCAGGCACCGCGAGCGGCAGAAATACGCGCAGCACGGCGCCGCTGCGGCTACAGCCTTCGAGCCAGGCCGACTCTTCGAGGTCGCGCGGCACGGTCTGGAAGTACGAAGACAACATCCACACCGCGAACGCAATATTGAACGCCGCATACGAGATGATCACGCCGATCTTCGAATCGACGAGATTGCCGTCGCCGTAAGGGATCATCGCGGCGAGCCGGAACAGGCCCACCACGAGCAGGATGGGCGAGAGCATCTGCGTGACGAGCAGGAATTGCCGGTAGAGCCCGCGTCCGCGAAACCGGAAGCGCGCGAGTGCGTAGGCGGCGGGCAGGCTCACCGCGAGCGCGAGCGCCGTGGAGAGGCACGAGACAACGATGCTGTTGCGTAGCGCGACACCGAAGTTCGCGGCCTGCCACATGTCGACATAGTTCTCCCAGCGCCAGTGCATGGGCAGCCAGCGCGCCGGATAGACGAACACCTCGGAGGCGGGCTTGAACGAGGTGAAGAACATCACCGCGAACGGGAACAGCACGGCCACCACGAGCGGCGAAAGCGCGAGCCAGCACCAGAGCGAGCGTTTGAGCTTGCGATTGTTCATGCAAGGTCTCCTTGCGCGCCACCGCTGCCGCGTCTGGCCTGCACGCGCAGGTAGGCCACCGAGAATGCGAACAGGATCACCAGCATGATGAGCGAGACGGCAGCCGCTTCGCCGGGCCGGCCGAGCCGGAAGCCCAGTTCGTAGAGGTAGGTCACGAGAATGTGCGTGCTGTCGTCGGGGCCGCCTTGCGTCATCACCCAGATGATCGGAAACGAGTTGAACACGTAGATCACGTTGAGCAGGATCGCCATGTTGATGAAGGGCTTGAGCAGCGGCAGCGTGAGCTGGCGGAACTGCTGCCAGGCGCTCGCGCCGTCGATGCGCGCGGCTTCGTAGATGTCGCCGGGCACCGAGGAGAGCCCGCCCAGCAGGATCGTCGTGGTGAACGGTATCGAGACGAGAATGCCCACGGCGATCTCCACCGGAAACGCGTACTGCGGCGTGGCGAGCCAGTGGATCGGCCCTGCAATCACGCCCAGCCGCTGCAGCGTGACGTTGACCATGCCGTAGTCGTCGTTGAAGGCCCAGCGCCAGACCACGGCGGTCATGGTGAGCGAGACCGACCACGGCAGCATGACGATGGTGCGTGCGATGCCGCGTCCGTAGAAGTCCTGATTGAGTATCAGCGCGACCGGCACCGAGGTCGCCACGGTGCCCACCACAACGCAGAACGTCCAGATCAACGTGTTCTGGAGCGCGCTCAGGAACACCGGGTCGGCGAACACGTTATAGAAGTTCTGCAAGCCGCTGAAGCCGCGAATCTGGCCGAAGCGCGATACGTCGTGCAGCGACTGGTACACGATGTTGAAGATTGGATAGCTGATGATGAACAGCGCCAGCACGAGGCTCGGCACGATCAGGAGCCAGGGGGCGCGGGGCACGGCGACGGCACGGTGTGAGCGGCTCATGTGGTGACTTATGCGACTCATGCGGCGGCGGTTCGGTGTGCGTGGGGGGTCGGGCGCTTCGCCGGTCGCCGGACCGGCTGGCGGCGTTTGCTTATGGGGACCCAGGGGCATGGCGTGGTGCGTCCGGTGGTGCGGTCGTTACATGAGCGAACCGGCGCGCCGCGTAGCGAATCCTGTGCTACGCCACGCGCCGGTTCTTGCGGCGATGAAGCGCCTGCCTGATTACGAAAATGCGTACCCAACTGCGTACGAAACTGCGTACGAACTCCGTGAAAGCGGCGTGCCGAAAACTACTTGCCGAGCGACTTGTTGGCCTGGGCGGCGGCGTGGTTCAGCGCGTCGGCGGGCTTGGCCTTACCCAGGTAGATCGACTGCATCGCGTTGGTCACGGCCTTGGCGGTGTCTTCCCAGCCCGTCACGGTTGGCGCGAAGCGCGCATGCGGCAACAGCGCGACAAACGCCTTGGTGTCCGGATCCTGGAACGCCGGGTCGGTGGCTTCGGCGTTCGTCGTCGGCAGGAAGCCCTCGGTGCTCGTGAACTCCACGCGCGGCTGCTTCGTGAACAGGAAGTCGAGGAACTTCCAGGCGCTCTTCTTCACCTTGGAGTTCTTGAACATCATGATCGAGTCCGTGACCGCGTAAGTTGCGGGCGTCGTGCCCACCGGAATCGGGTCGATGCCGTACTTGATGTTCGGCGCTTCCTTCTTGAGCTGCTTGGCGAGGAACGGCGCGGAAATCATCATCGCCACGCGGCCCTGCTTGAAGAGGTTCTGCACGTCTTCGCGGCTATAGCCCGTCACGCCCGGCTCCGTGAGCCCTTCGTCGATCATGGTCTTGTAGAGCGTGGCCGCCTTCACGCCGGCCGGCGAATTGAACGCGGCCTTGCCGTCCTTGCCCACTACGTCGCCGCCGTTGGTCCACAGCGAATAGTAGAAGTACACATCGGTTTCGATTTCCTTGCCTTGCAGGCCGAAGCCCGCGATGCCCTTGGCCTTGAGCTTCTTCGAGGCCTCGATCACGTCGTTCCAGCTTTTCGGGCCGTTCGGATAGCCCACCGATGCGAGCATGTCCTTGTTGTAGTAAAGCGCACGCGCGGAAGCGGCAATCGGCAGGCCATAGATCTTGCCGTTGATTTCGCCGGGCGCGAGGAACGGGCCGATGAAGCGGCCCTTGAAGTTCGCGTCCATGTAGGGATCGAGCGGCTCGGCAATGTCGTCCTTCACGAAGTCGAGCAGCCAGCGTGTGCCGATGATCGCGAGATCGGCGTTCGCGCCCCCGGAGATGTCCGTTTGCAGTTTCTGTTGCAGCGAGTCCCAGTTCACGTCTTCGATCTTGATCGTGGTGCCGGGATTGGCGGCCTCGAACTGCTTGGCGATTTTCTCGAAGTACGGGGCCGTGGCGTCGCTGTAGTGGGCGACGGTCACGCGGACCGTGTCGGCGTGCGCCGCCACGGTCATGCCTGCCATGGTGATACCTGCCGCGAGCGCGACGGCGAGTTTGCCGAGCGTGATGGATGCACGTGCCTTAAACGCCATTCTCTGTCTCCTGTGTCGATGGAAGCCGGTGCGCGCGCACCTCGTTCCATCCCGTGCGGGGTGGTTGCTGCCTGGTTTTTCGGATATTGCCGCCGCCTTGGCCCCGGTCGTCGAGCTGACCGTGTTGTGACCGTGTTGCGTTGTTTGAAAAAATCCTACAGGATGAAAAAAGCGTTGTCACCTGGGAAACGCGAGATTGTTTTGCATGCCTGAAATTGCCTAACATGCTGTAAAACCGGGAAAATTCATGCGGCATCGCAACAGTGGGCTGCGCGTGCAAGCCGATGTCCGGGATCGCGGGCAATGCCCACTATGTAGGAAATTTACAGCCCAGCTAGATGCGCCGGCGGGGCCTTTCGAATCCTTCGCGGAGAGTCGACGATGAGCCGGGTGGTGCTGGTAACGGGCGCGTGCGGCGGGATTGGCCGTGCGCTATGCAAGCGATTTCACGAGGCGGGCGACACCGTGCTCGCACTCGATCGCGACGAGGCCGGCGTGCAGGCGCTGGCGGACGAATTTGGCGCCGCGCGTCTCGAAGCACTGGCCGCCGACGTGAGCGATCCGGTTGTGCTCCAGGACGCGGTGGCGCGCGCGGTGGCTGCGCGCGGCCCGGTGGAGGTGGCCGTTGCCAACGCGGGCGGTGCGCTCGGCACCACGCTCGCGCATACCGACGCCGCGAGCTGGCGGCGCGACATCGATCTGAATCTGAACGGCACTTACTACACCGTCGAAGCGGTGCGCCGCTCGATGATCGAGCGCGGGCGCGGCGTGCTCGTGCTGATTGGCTCGGTGAACGGGCTTGCCGCGCTGGGCCATCCCGCGTATAGCGCCGCCAAGGCGGGGCTTGTGAGCTACACGAAGGCGCTGGCGATGGAGCTTGGGCCGCACGGCATTCGCGCGAACATCGTTTGCCCCGGTACTGTGAAGACGCCTGCATGGCATACGCGCGTGACGCAGCATCCGAAGATCTTCGAAGAACTAAGGAAATGGTATCCGCTCGGCGATGTCGCCACGCCCGAGGACATCGCCGATGCCGTGCAGTTTCTCGCCTCGCCGCAGGCGCGGGTGATCACCGGCGTGGCGCTGCCGGTGGACGCGGGCCTCATGGCGGGCAACCGGCTGATGGCGAACGAGCTCACGCTCGATCCGTTCTGAGGCGCACGAAAACACCCGCACGGCAAGCAACGACAGCACACGAGGACAGCATGGCAGCGGTACAACTGAACGGCATCTACAAGCGCTACGGCGACACTCAGGTCGTGCACGGCGTGGACCTCGATATCGCGGACGGCGAATTCGTCGTGCTGGTCGGGCCATCGGGTTGCGGCAAGACTACGTTGATGCGCATGATCGCGGGCCTCGAAGACATCAGCGGCGGCGATCTCACCATCGGCGGCACGCGCGCGAACACGCTGCCGCCGCAGCAGCGCAACGTCTCGATGGTGTTCCAGAGCTACGCGCTCTACCCGCATCTCTCGGTCTACGACAACATCGCGTTCGGGCCGCGCATCCGCAAGGAGCGCGAGGAGGGCTTCAAGCCGCGCATCGAGGCCGCTGCGAAAATGCTCAATCTGTCGAGCTATCTCGACCGCCTGCCGCGCGCGCTTTCGGGCGGCCAGCGCCAGCGCGTCGCGATGGGGCGTGCCGTGGTGCGGGAGCCCTCATTGTTTCTCTTCGACGAACCGCTCTCGAATCTCGACGCCAAGCTGCGCGTGCAGATGCGCACGGAAATCAAGGCGCTGCATCAGCGCTTGCGCAACACGGTGGTGTATGTCACGCACGACCAGATCGAAGCGATGACCATGGCCGACCGCATCGTGGTGATGAACGCGGGGCGCATCGAACAGATCGGCAAGCCGCTCGATCTCTACGACAAGCCGGCCAACCTGTTCGTGGCGAGCTTTCTGGGCTCGCCTTCGATGAACTTCGCCGCGGGCACCGTGATGAGCGACGCGCGCGGCACGGCGCTCGTGCTCGAGGATGGCGTGCGCATTGCGATTCCGGAAGGCCGCGCGAGTGTGGGCATGCAAGCGGGCGCGCGCGTGACGCTAGGCATTCGCCCCGAGCACATCGAAACGCAGCACGGCGAGGTGCCGTTCAACGTCGAGGTGATCGAGCCGACTGGCGCGGAAACCCACTTGTACGGGAAAATAGGCGGCACGACATGGTGCGTCACGACGCGTGCGCGGCCCGGCATCGAACCGGGGCAGCGCATGACGCTGGATCTGCCGCTCGCGCACCTGCATCTGTTCGACACCGAAAGCGGCAAGCGGCTCGACTGACGAAGCAAGGATCCATGCGCATTGGGCTGCGTTGCGATCCATGCTTGATCCATGCACCTTCCACGGCTTATCCACGGAATACAGCTTGCCGGTCTCCAACCTGATCCATCACATCCGCAACGTAGCGGAGTCGCTGCGGCCCGCCGAGCGCAAGGTCGCGGAGATGGTGCTCACCGACATCGACTTCGCGATGCGCGCGAGCATCACCGAGCTTGCGCTGCGCGCCGATGTGTCCGAACCCTCTGTCACGCGCTTTTGCCGCGCGGTGGGCGCGCACGGCCTGCGCGACTTCAAGATGCGGCTCGCGCAGAGCGCGGCGGGCGGCATGCCGTTTGCCGCCGCGCGCGAAGTGGCGAGCGGCGACCTCACGCAGGCCGGCACCTTGCTCGACAGCGTGACCGAGCAGGTGGTGCAGGGCGTGCGGCACGCGCGCGCCTCGCTGGATCCGGCGGTGTTCGAGGCAGCGGTGGCGGCGCTCGCCAGTGCGCGGCGCGTCTACTTCTTCGGCGTGGGTGCGGGCTCGGGGCTCGTGGCGCAAGACGCGGCGCTGCGCCTGCTGCGTCTGGACATTGCGGCCAGCGCGTTTGCCGACGCGCATTTGCAGCGGCTCTATGCCGGACTGCTCGAACCCGGCGACGTGGCGTTCGCGATCTCGCAATCGGGCCGCAGCGTGGAAGTGAACGAGAGCATCCAGATCGCGAAGGAGCGCGGCGCGACCACCATCGCGCTCACGAATGCGGGCTCGCGGCTCGCGTGGGTGGTCGACATTCCGCTGCTGTTGCGCGTGCCGGAATCCGAGGCGCCTGAATTACCGCACGCAGTCTCCCACGCACCCGGCGTGTCGCGCATCGCGCATCTCGCGGTGATGGATGCGCTCGCGATGGGCGTGGCGCTCGGGCTTGAGCCGAAGACGCTCGAAAAGATGCGCGACGCGCAGACGCGCAGCGGCCACGAAGGCGCTGAACGTGCTGAACGTGCTGAAGGTGCTGAACGTGCTGAACGTGCGGAGGGCGTGAGCAAGCCAGGTGCGGCGCGGCCTTCTGGCAGCGCTTGAGTTAGTCAAGGGTGCTTCGGCTTTGTCAGTTTTACGACCCACGGGCTATTGCCTCGTCGCAAAGTCAACTCGCTGGTAGCGGGATTGCTCAGCAGCGCGCTCATTTGGGCGAGGTTCAGCGTATTCACGAAGATCTCGTCAATCATCGTGATCTGGTCCCCCACCTTGACGCCGCTCTCGGCCAGCCTTCCGCCGGGCAGGAGTGCCAGGATTTCGTAGCGGTCGCCGCGGCGTTCGAGGACCGAGTTCGCCTTGGTGAGCACGCTGTCCTTCGGTGCGGCGGGAAGGTCGAAGCAGAATCGATAGCCGCGGAAATCCAGCTCGAAGCGGTCCATCTTCTCGAGCAGGCCCATGCCGACACGCAGATCCGGCGAGCCGCCCCTTACCGCCAGCTTGGGCATGGCCTTCTGTCCGATGGTCAGGCCGGCGAGCAGGCCCTCGGGGCGAGGGACGACACGGTTGGTGATGTCGGTGGTGAAGACGGTCTGGACGCGTGGAAACTTCTTCGCGTTTCGCAGATTGTCGAACAACGCTTGAGGCAGCAAGAGGTCCGAGTCGAGCCCTGTGTCCAGGATGAACGGGTTGGACTCGCCGTCGAAGCCGAACTCGATGAGCGGCAAACGGGTGCGCGTATCCAGTGTCATGAACGTGCACTGCTGCCACGCGTGCGCGGGCGCTGCGTTTGCGTAGGCCGTGAGCCGGCCGGCGACATGGTCGGCGCGCCAAGTCAGATTGCGCATGTTCTCCATGCCGATGATGCCGTCGAATGGCTGATCGTCCGCCGAAGCCATGCGACCGATTTTTCCCCGGAATGCCAGCGCGCCTGCTGGCATTGACCAGCCCTGGACGCGCAGCGCAGGACTGAGGCCCAGTTCGATTCGATGTGCGCCGCTGAGCGTGTTGATGGTCAGGCTTGCATCGGCAGTCGAGCTTGTTAGCACTCCTTGCCTGAGGAGGGCAGATCCGGCTGTCGTGGTGAGAGGCGCGGCGGCCAGTGGCCCGTCGGCTTCGAACAGGTTAAAGCTCGCGCCCGTATCGAGCAGAACCCGATGAGTCTTGTTCCCAGCGTCTTGCGCCTCGACCACCCAGCCTCCGTTGCGCTGGATCGGGACGGAGAGCACCGGTGCATCGGGGGCGGCATTTGCCGCGTCCTGCTTGCTGTTGCAGGCGGCGAGCAGCGCGCAAACTACGGCGCCGGCGATTGCGGGCTTCAGGATGGCGAGTTCGGGACGTATGGACATGGTAAGTTCAACTCAGGGTTGTTCGATCGTGCGCCACGATATATCGGTCGCACGTCTTGAAATCGAAGAGTTGAACTTTCTTTGCTAGCGCTCATGCTCGCCTGCTCCGGGCGAGCGGCCTGCTCAACCGCCGCGCACGCGCTTCGTGAGCCTCACCGGCATGGTGTCGGGCACCATCGTGAACGCGGAGACTTCGTTGATCTTGGCGGGATCGATGGCCAACTCGATCGAGAATTCGTTCATCAACATGGAGAGCGCGAGGCGCATTTCGACGGTCGCGAGATGGCGTCCCGGGCACACGCGCGGCCCCGCGCCGAACTGCAAATAGGCACGCACGTCGTGCGGGCCGCCTGGCTTGTCATGCGGCCTGTCATGTTCATTGCCGTGCTCCCGCTTGTGCATCCAGCGCCACGGATCGTAGCGCTGCGGATCGACGAAGTTCTTTGCGTCGACCATCGCGGGCCGCGCCACGAAGAACATGCGCGTGCCCTTGGGCAGCGCCACGCCGTCGAGCACCACGTCTTCGAGCGGCTCGAACGAGTGCACGGCCGCCACGGGCCGCAGGCGCGTCGCCTCGATGCAGATCGCCTCGAAGATGTCGAGCTCCTTGAGCGTGGCGTAGTCGGGGCATACGCTCGCCTCGCCGAGCACGCGGTGCGCTTGTTCGCCCAGATGCGTTTGCAGTTGCGAGTCCGCCGCGAGGTAGGGCAGCGTCCATGCGATCGAATCAGCGGTGGTGTCCTCGCCCGCGAGCAGAATCGTCAATACGTTCGCGCGGATCTGCGCATCGGTAATGGGCGCGGCGCCCGGTTCCGTTTCGGCCTGCTGCTGTTGCACGAGCATCGCTTCGAGCAGGTTGCGCGGCGTTTCCGAGGGCTCGTCGCGCATGCGTTCTCGTGCGCGCGCCATCATCGCGTCCACGTAGCGATGCACTTCGGCCAGCGACTGATCGAGCTTGCGGTCCGCGGGCAGCTTGAAGTAGCGCCAATAGGGAAAGAGCGCGTTGATGCGGCCCATCACGCTCGGCAGGATGCGCTCCAGATGCTCCTGGATCACGCCATGATCGCGCTCGAGCGTGCGCGGGTCTTCGCCGAATGCGAGCGCGCTCGTCACGTCCACCGTGTAGCGCTTGAGGTCGTCGGTCATCTCGACGATCTCGCCGTGCTCGGCCGCGCGCAGCCAGCGCGCGCGCAGACGCCCGGTGATTTCGGCGAGCGTGGGATAGAACGCCTTGATGGTCGGAATCGAGAGCGCCTGCATCACGAGGCGGCGCTGCGGCTCCCACGCCGCGCCTTCGGCGGAGAAGAGGCCGTTGCAGCCCATCTCTTCGAGTACCGCTTCGACAGGCTGATAGCGCCGGTAGCGATGCGGACGCTCGCGCATGATCTGCTGGATCAGCTCGGTGTCGGTCCAGATCGTGATGGGGATGCTGCCCACCTGGAAGCGGTATGGCGTGCCGAGCTCGGCGGCCCAGCGTTCGAGGATCAGATGCAGCCGCGCGGGCGAGAGCTGCAGCAGATTGCCGACGAGCGGCAGGCCGCGCGGACAGGGCAGGTCGGCGACCTGGCGCTGCGCGGCGCGAGAAGCGGTGGAGGCCGTGCTCATGAGCGCTTCCTTGGTGGCGGCTTGTTCGGTTGCGTGGGGCTGCGTGCGAGTGGCTTGCGGACTGCGCGCGGGGTGTTCGTTGATCTTGTGTTGCTTCGGCCGCTTCGGCTGCTTCGGCCAGGTCGCGCACGCCGATTATAGCGGCGCGGCCCCCGGCACATAGCCGAAGCGGCGCGACAGGCGCTCGGCCGCTGCGGCCAGCCGCTGCGCGCTGTCACTTTCGTTTGCCGTGTCGAAGTTGCCTGATGGCCCCATCAGCGCGAGCACGAGGCACACGCTGCCGGTGTGGTCGAACACGGGCGCGGCTACCGTGCTGATGCCGGGGATCGGATTGCCGAGCGCCGTGTCGAGCCGTTGCGCGCGGATCGCGGCAAGGCGTTCGGCGTAGCGCGGGTCGTGGGCTTCTTGTGCCGACTGCTGCGCTTGTCGCGACGCGTGTTGCGACGACGGTGACGGCTGCGATGACGGCGACGGCTGCGACGACGGCGACGACGACGGTGACGGCACGCCCGCGAGGCGCAAGCCGTCTTGCGCGAGCAGCTCGGCGCGCACGTCGTCGTCGAGCCAGGCGGCGAACACGCGGCCGATGGCCGTGTTCACGAGCGACATCACCGTGCCCGGCCGCAGGCTGACGTGCAGGGGCTGGGGCGATTCTTCGAGACGCACGACCGTGGGCCCGAGCGGCCCCGGCACCGCGAGCGCCACGCTCATGCCGGTGCTGGCGGCGAGGTCGACCAGCTCGGAGTCGGCTTCGCGCACGGGCGAGAGGCGCGCGAGTCCCAGCAGGCCCAGTTCGAGGCTCAAGGGGCCGGCTTCGTAGCGGCCCGCTTCGTCGCGTGCGAGCAGGCCGGTCTTGAGCAGGCTCACGAGGTGCGGGAACGCTTTCGCGCTCGGCATGCCGGCCGCCGCCGCGAGATCGCGCAGCGAGAGCGGCATGCCGGCCGCCACCAGCGCGGCGAGCAGCTCGCCCGTGGCGTCGAGCGCCTGGATGCCGCGCTGCGGCTTGTCGGCGGATTCCGCCTGAGGGGCGGTATCGGCATTATCGGCGCGGGCTTCGTCCGTGGCGGGAGAGGCGGACGGGGTGCGGGCTCGGGGCATGGTGGCGGTTCAGTTCGAATCAGAGGCGGAGGAAGCGGACGACGCAGGAGACGCAGGAAAGGCGGCCTCGGCGATCTCGTGCGCGGCCTCGCGCAGCGCGCGCACGAGCGCGCCTGCCGGACGCACGTCGAGCGCGCCGGTGGCGCCGATGGCCGTGAGCGTGAGGCGCAACGCGCGGCGCGGGTCGTGCGCCGGCTTGAGTCCTGGATCGAGTCCTGGATCGAGCCCCGGCTTGAGCACGGGAACGCAGATGCTGCTCACGCCGGGGCTGGGCGCGTCGATGCCGAGCTCGAAGCCGCGCGCGCGGATGGTGTCGAGCGTGGCCTTGAACGCGGCATCGAGTTCGGGTGCCGCATCGTCTGGTTTCGACGGCGCTTTACCTGCTGCCGCCGTCCCTGTCATGCCGGTCGTCCCTGTCGTTCCGGCCGCGCCGGCCGCGCCGCGATCCGCCGTGCCGCGCCAGACCGGCTGCGCCGTCTGGTTGCGCCACATCGCGCGCAGCGCGTCGTCGTCGAGGAACGCGCAGAACACGCGGCCCGTGGACGTGGCCGGCAGCGACATCACCGTGCCCACGTGCAGGTTCACGTGCAGCGGCAGGCTCGCGTGCTCGTAGCGCACGATGGTCGGCCCCTGCGGCCCCGCGATGCACAGCGCGATGCTGCAGTTGTGCGCCTGGGCTAGCGCCGCCGCGCGCGGCACGGCCTCGCGCAACGCGGGCTCCTGCGCCAGATGCAGCAGGCCGAGGCGCAGCGCGAGCGGCCCCGCCTCGTAGCGCCCGGAAAGCGCGTCGCGCTTGATCAGGCCGAGCCGCGTGAGGCTCACCAGATAGGCATGCGCCTGGCTCGACGCGATGTCGGCGCCAGCCGCGAGATCGCTGGGCGCGAGCGGCACGCGCGCGTCGGCGAGCACGCGCAACAGGCGCGCGCCCACTTCCACGCTCTGGATGCCGCGCTGCGTCTTTGCGGCG
Organism: Paraburkholderia tagetis; assembly: GCF_022213065.1. Taxonomy (GTDB): domain Bacteria; phylum Pseudomonadota; class Gammaproteobacteria; order Burkholderiales; family Burkholderiaceae; genus Paraburkholderia; species Paraburkholderia tagetis. The sequence goes on along the minus strand of NZ_JAKLJA010000008.1, from coordinate 217,530 downwards.
CTGGCACCCGCACCAGCACCGGCGCCGGCGCCGGCGTCCGCATCGGACGCGGCCGGCTGCGGTGGCTCGGCGGCGCGCGCATTGCGAGGGGTCTTCACTCGTTGTCTCGGGCTGAAAAAGGGTCCATGTTAACCGAACGGCGGACGAACACTCGCCGTCAGAATATTTGCATATGGCTAGTGTATTCGCCATTGACAAATAAAAGCGGGCGGGCGATCATGGCCTCACCCCGGCAAAACAGCGGCTCATTCACAACCAGGCGGGGCGAGACAATCCGGCGGGCGTCATGCTTGTCACGCGTGTTGCGCGTGTCATAGGTGTCACGCGCGCCATCCCGGCACCTGCTGGCGCAGGCTGCCTTGCCTCGCTCCGTCGTTCGCTCCCCAACAGATACGGAGATTCAGATGGCAAAGGCGTTCGCATCGCAGGCCGATCTCGAAGAGAAGCAGGTCACCTTCACACAACTCTCTGAAAACGCCTACGCGTACACCACGGAAGGCGACCCGAACTCGGGCGTCATCATCGGCGACGACGGCGTGCTGATCGTCGACACCACCGCCACGCCCGCCATGGCGCAGGACCTCATCGCGAAGATCCGCAGCGTCACGGACAAGCCCATCAAATACGTCGTGCTCTCGCACTATCACGCGGTGCGCGTGCTGGGTGCATCGGCGTATTTCAAGGAAGGCGCGCAGCAGATCATTGCGAGCCGCGGCACTTACGAAATGATCGTCGAGCGCGGCGAAGCCGACATGAAGTCGGAAATCGAGCGCTTCCCGCGCCTCTTCGCGGGCGTGGAAACGGTGCCGGGCCTCACGTGGCCCACGCTCGTGTTCGAGAAGGACATCACGCTGTACCTCGGCAAGCTCGAAGTGAAGATCGCGCACCTGGGCTCGGGCCACACGAAGGGCGACACCGTGGTGTGGCTGCCGCAGCAGAAGGTGCTGTTCTCGGGCGATCTCGTGGAATACGACGCGGCCTGTTATTGCGGCGACGCACAGCTCGCCGAATGGCCCGCCACGCTCGAAGCGCTGCGCTCGCTTGGCGCGGAGAAGCTCGTGCCGGGCCGTGGCCCCGCGCTGGTCACGCCCGAAGAGGTGAACAAGGGCCTCGACTACACGAAGGACTTCGTGACGACGCTGCTCGCGCAAGGCCGCAAGGCGGTCGCGCAGAAGCTGGACCTCAAGGACGCCATGGCGCTCACGCGCGAAGCGATGGACCCGAAGTTCGGCCAGGTCTTCATCTACGAGCATTGCCTGCCGTTCGACGTTTCGCGCGCCTACGACGAGGCGAGCGGCATCACGCATCCGCGCATCTGGACCGCGCAGCGCGACAAGGACATGTGGGACGCGCTGCAGGATTGAAGCGGCTTGCGTGAGAACGACATGCAGCTTTGCATGGGCCGGAGCACTCACTCCGGCCGACAGGAGACACAACGATGATCGACTATCAGACGCTGACCTTCGAATACACGCGCTGTAGCGAGCAAGGCCCGGATGCCGCCTCATGCGTGCGTCCGGTCGTGGTGGTGGGCGCGGGGCCGGTGGGCCTCGCCACGGCGATCGACCTCGCGCAGCATGGCCTGCCCGTGGTGCTCGTCGACGACGACTGCACGCTTTCCACGGGTTCGCGCGCGATCTGCTTTTCGAAGCGTTCGCTCGATATCTTCGACCGGCTCGGCTGCGGCGAGCGTATGGTGGAGAAAGGCGTGAGCTGGAACGTGGGCAAGGTGTTCCGCAAGGACGAACTGGTCTACACCTTCAACTTGCTGCCGGAAAGCGGCCACCATCGGCCTGCGTTCGTCAATCTGCAGCAGTACTACGTGGAAGGCTTCCTGCTCGAGCGCGCGCAGGAACTGCCCAACCTCGAGATCCGCTGGAAGAGCAAGGTGACGGGCGTCGCGCAGCACGGCACGCCGGGCACCGAAGACGCACACGTGGCGCTGGAAATCGAAACGCCCGATGGCCCATATGAATTGCTCGCGCGCTACGTGGTGGCGGCCGACGGCTCGCGCAGCCCGGTGCGCAAGCTCATGGGCCTCGACAGCCACGGCCGCACCTTCAAGGACCGCTTCCTGATCGCCGACGTGAAGATGGAAGCCGAATTCCCCACCGAGCGCTGGTTCTGGTTCGATCCGCCGTTTCATCCGAACCAGTCAGTGCTGCTGCATCGGCAGCCCGACAACGTCTGGCGCATCGACTTCCAGCTGGGCTGGGACGCCGACCCGGTGGTCGAAAAGACGCCCGAGCGCGTGATTCCGCGCGTGCGCGCGCTGCTCGGCCCCGACGTGAAGTTCGAGCTGGAGTGGGTGAGCATCTACACGTTCTCGTGCCTGCGCATGGACAGTTTCCGCCACGGCAACGTGCTGTTCGCGGGCGACTCGGCGCACCTCGTCTCGCCGTTCGGCGCGCGTGGCGCGAATAGCGGCTTCCAGGACAGCGAGAACCTCGCATGGAAGCTCGCGATGGTGCTGGAGAAGCGCGCCTCCGATGCGCTGCTCGACACCTATGCGAGCGAACGCGAATACGCCGCCGACGAAAACATCCGCAACTCCACGCGCTCGACCGACTTCATCACGCCGAAGAGCGCGGTGAGCCGTGTGTTCCGCGACGCCGTGCTGACGCTCGCACGCGAGCACGCGTTCGCGCGGCAACTGGTGAACAGCGGACGGCTATCGGTGCCTGCCGTGCTGCACGAATCGACGCTCAATACGGCCGACGAGGAGACGTTCGCGGGTCAGATGGTGCCGGGCGCGTCGTGCGCCGATGCACCGCTGGCCTGTGCCGATTCCAATTCGCAAGGCGCGCCGCAATGGCTGCTCGCTCAGCTCGGCGGACGCTTCACGGGGCTGCTGTTCTGCCGCGCGGGAGCGGCGCTCGAAAGCGATGCGCGCGCCGCGCTCGATGCGCTTGCGCGTGGCCCGGTGCCGATGCATTTCGTGGCCGTCCTGGACGGCGAGGGCGCAGCGCCCGAAGGCCTGCCGCCGGGTACGACGGTGATGCGCGATGCCGAGGGCCTGGCCGCGCAACGCTACGGTGCGCAGGAGGGTGCGTTCTATCTGATCCGGCCGGATCAGCACGTATGCGCGCGCTGGCGTCACGCCGACGCGCCGCGTGTCGAGCGTGCGCTCAAGCGAGCGCTGTGCGTGGCCGGTACGGCTTGAAGCAGCGAGACGAAGGGCGGCGCACGTGAGGCGTCGCCGCCCTTCAATTTTGTTGCGCAGACGAAAACAGAATCAGGAGCAAAGGAGACAACGATGCTCAATACCCAACCCAATCTCGCACGGCCCGACGACTTCTACGAAGCGCTGATCGACATGCATCGCGATCTGGACGACGCGCAAAGCCAGTCGGCCAATGCGCAATTGATCCTGCTGCTCGCGAATCACGTGGGCGAGCACGAGGCGCTGATGGACGCTATCCGCTTCGCGCGCGCGGGCGTGGTGCGTGCGCCCGCGAATGGAGCTGTCGGTCAGCTTGCAGCCTGAGCGTGCGCGCCATCGACAACAGCATCGACAACAGCATTAAGCAACCCAAACATGGCCGGGCGGATCGCGCGTCCGGCCTTCTCGCGCGCAATTTCCGCATCTGCGTGCGCAATCGTTTGCGTTCGCCGATTTCGCGCGCAAATGGCAGCACGCGCATTGCATACCCTGTGATCTCGCCTTCGACTTGCCCGCGAGCAGTGGGTGCGGCGATGCAAAACGACTCAAGAACCTCATCACCAAGCCGTAAACGGCGTTGACGAGACCCCGTTCGTCCATGTCGGCGCAGACCGGCCAGCTTACGGGATCGAAAAGAACGGCATCCGCTTACGGGGTATTACCTTGAATCGCAGTCAGACATGGTCGCGCACCGCCGCGCCGGGCGAAGTAATCTATTCGGAGGGCTTCGCGGGCGAGCGCGTGCTCTTCCTCATCGCTGAAGGCAAAGTCGAAATCTCTACGCGTTGCGACGAAAAGCGGGTCGTGACGGCTACGCTGGGTCGAGGCGACTTCTTCGGCGAAAGCGCATTGCTTGGCCCCGAGCCACGCCCGAGCACGGCCAAAGCGCTTGCGTTTTGCCAGTTGACCGTCGTGCCCGCGAGTATCGTCGAGGACGAACTCGAACGCGTCTCGCCACTGCTGCGCCACATCGTGCGCACGATGATCCGCCGCACCAAGGCCAAGGACGATCAACTCGCGACTTACACGCACGCAGACTTCCTGCCGGGCGTTCTCTCGTATGCACACGTGCTCTCGCTGCTCGCCGGCGCCGCGCGCGCCGAGCGTGCCGCCGAGGCGAAGAGCGGCTGGTCGCGCCCGGGCGCCGCAGCGGCTGGCGAAGTGAGCGTGGCGCTGGCCGAGGTCGTGCAGAAGTGCCGCGCCGTGGCGGGGCATTCGCGTCCGCACGTGATGGCCATGCTGCGCCGCATGGAAAAGCTCAATCTGGTCGCGATCGAATCGGGTCTCGTGTCGTCGCATCTGGCCGGCGGAGATGCCGGCGAAGGCGCGCTGGGCCGCCAGGTCGTCACGTTCGATCCCGTGCGTATCGTCGAGCGCGCCGCGATGGTGGCCGACCACGAACTCGACGTTTCCATCAACAGCGAACTCGAACTGATTGAACTCGCCGATCTCGAAGCGCTGATTGGCGTCGAGCGCAAGCTGCTGCTCAACAAGCTCTCGCACGACGAAATCGCCGACGAACTGTTCGCGTTCAGGAAGTCGATGGTGCTGAATTTCGTCGAGCAAAAGGGCGTGTCGTATTTCACGCGGCGCGTGAACCGCGGCTCGGGCGAACTCGCGGCGCTCGACGACCTGCTTTTCGTCGATCAGCGCACGCTGTTCGAAGCCATCGGTTCGCTCGACAGCTACGATCTCGCCAAGCTGCTTGCATCGCTCGAAGATCAGGCCGTGTCGGAACGCCTGCTCTCGGTGATGTCGGAGGCGCGCAAGAACGAAGTGTCGTGGCTCATGCGGCGCGAGATCAAATCCGATCCGGTGGAGATCGAGGAGATCGAGCAGCGCCTGATTGGCGCGGTGCGCGAGATCAAGGCGAAGGGCGCCCAATAAGGGAGGCGTATGGATCTGGCAACTTTATTCGGAGTCCTGCTGGGCGGGGCGGCCATCGCGATTGGCTTTTCGCTCGAAGGCGGGCAGTTCGCCTCGCTCCTGCAGCCCGAGGCACTGCTGGTCGTGCTGGGCGGCACGCTGGCGGCGGTGATGATCCAGAATACGTGGGCGCGTTTCCTTGATGCGATCCTGCATCTGCGCACGGTATTCGTGCGCGCGCAGCAGGTGGATGAAACGAGTCTCGCTGCCGTGCTGGAATGGGGCGACCAGGCCAAGCTCAACGGCTTGCTCGCGTTCGAGTCGATGGACTGGCAGGGGATTCATCCGTTCGCGCGGCGCGGGCTCGAACTGCTGGCAAGCGGCGTCTCGACCGCCGTGATCGAAGATGCGCTCAATCGCGAGCTCGAAGCGTATGGCCGCGCGCATATGGCGGCCGCGCGCGTCTGGCAGCAGGCGGGCGGCTATGCGCCGACCTTCGGCATTCTGGGCTCGGTGCTGGGGCTCATTCAGGTGACCGCGCATCTGGTCGAGCCCTCGCAACTGGGGCAGGGCATCGCGGTGGCGTTCGTCGCCACGCTCTACGGGCTCGCGTTGGCCAATCTCGTGTTCTTGCCTCTGTACGGCAAGATGCGTGCGCACATCGAAAGCGAACTGCGGCTGCGCAAGCTCTATCTGGACGGGCTGCTCGCCATCTCGCGCAAGGAAACGCCGCATACGATCGCGACCCGGCTCGCGGGGGAGGTCGGAGGGCGCGGCGCCGGCATGGCGGGTGAGGCGAACGCCTGGTCGCGGCAAGGAACGCAGGCAGGCGCTCAAGCCGGCGCTCAAGCAGTCGCAAAAGCCGGCGCGCATGCAAACTGAGACCACAACGCGCGGGCGCACATGAAGACTTCATCCGAAAGCCGGCCGGTGCACGAGGCGCTCGTTAGCGCCTTCGAGCACGAAGGGGACGAAGGCGGCGAGCAATCCGGCCGCTGGCTGCTCTCCTACGCGGATCTCATCACCACGATGATGGTGCTGTTTCTCGCGCTCTACGCGATGCAGCTCGCGAAGCACAGCGAACAGGCGATCCGCGCGCAGTCGCAGGCGGCGCCCGCGCCCGTTGCTGCCGCGCGGGCCGCGCAGCCGCAGGCTGCCGACAGTGCGTTGCTGGCGTCGCTCACTCCGCTGCGCGAGCGCGGCGAGATCACGATCGCGCCCGTGGCTCATGGCGTGGAGATCGGCATCAACGCGAAGATTCTCTTCAACGCCGGCGACGCGGCGCTGCTGCCCGATTCGTTCGGTGTGCTGAGCCGCATCGCACGCGTGCTGGCGCAGGTGCCCAACGGCAACATCCTTGTCGAAGGCCACACCGACAACACGCCGATCTCGAACGCACGTTACGCATCGAACTGGGAGCTTTCTTCGGCGCGCGCGGGCGCCGTCGTGCGCTATCTGGTCGAGCGGGGCGTCGAGTCGCATCGCCTCGCAGCGATCGGGCGGGCCGACAACTTTCCGCTTGTTGCCGGCACCGACCCTGCAAGCCGCGCGCTCAACCGGCGCGTGACGATCGTCGTGCAGTACTGATGCTTTCTTCGCGATGCGTTCAGGCGGGCTGATCCCCCTCGCGATGCACGGGCTCCGTCTCCTTCAACTGCTTCGCGAGCCGCGAGGCCTGCAAGTAGCCCGGATTCGCGGGCCGCTTCAGATAGCGCCCCGCGCCGCGCCGCGCACGCAGGTCGCCGTCCGCCCACACGAGTTCTCCCTGCGAAACCGTATGCGTGGGCACGCCGCGCACCGTCATGCCTTCGAATACGTTGAAGTCCACGTTCTGATGATGGGTCTTCACGGAGATCGTGCGCGTGCCCTGCGGGTCCCAGACCACGAGATCGGCGTCCGAGCCCACGGCCACCGCGCCCTTGCGCGGATAGAGATTGAATATCTGCGCCGCATTCGTGGACGTCACGCGCACGAACTCGTTCGGCGTGAGTCGCCCCGTGTTCACGCCCTGATCCCATAGCACAGCCATGCGGTCTTCCACGCCGCCGCATCCGTTAGGAATCCGTGTGAAATCGTTGCGGCCCATGGCCTTCTGCGAAGCACAGAACACGCAGTGGTCGGTGGCCGTGGTGTGCAGCAGGCCGCCTTGCAGCCCGCGCCAGAGCGCGTCGCGATGCTCCTTGGTGCGGAACGGCGGGCTCATCACGTGCGCGGCCGCGCGCGTCCAGTCGGGGTCGCGGTACACCGACTCGTCGACCACGAGATGACCCGCGAGCACTTCGCCGAATACGCGCTGGCCTTCGGAGCGCGCCCGCGTGATGGCTTCGAGCGCGTCTTTCGCGGAGACGTGCACGATATACACGGGCACGCCCAGCACCTGCGCGATGCGGATCGCGCGGTTCGCGGCCTCGCCTTCCACCTCGGGCGGACGTGAAAGCGGATGCGCCTCCGGTCCGGTGAAGCCGCGCGCGAGCAACTGCCGCTGTAGCTGAAACACGAGCTCGCCGTTTTCCGCGTGCACGGTGGGCAGCGCGCCCAGTTCGAGCGCGCGCGAGAAGCTGTTCACGAGGATTTCGTCGTCGGCCATGATGGCGTTCTTGTACGCCATGAAGTGCTTGAAGCTCGATACGCCGTGGTCCTGCACGAGCAGTCCCATATCGCGGTGCACGCTCTCGTCCCACCACGTCACGGCCACGTGAAAGCCGTAGTCGGCGGCGGCTTTTTCCGCCCAGCCGCGCCATTCGCGGAACGCGTCCATGAGCGGCTGCTTAGGGTTCGGAATCACGAAGTCGATGATCGATGTCGTGCCGCCGGCCAGACCCGCCGCCGTGCCGCTGAAGAAGTCGTCGCTCGCCGTGGTGCCCATGAACGGCAACTCCATGTGCGTATGCGGGTCGATGCCGCCCGGCATCACGTATTGCCCGCCCGCGTCGACCACGGTGGCGCCGGCAGGTGCGTCGAGATTCTCGCCGATCGCCTGGATGATGCCGTTTTCGCAGAGCACGTCCGCGCGATAGCTCTTGTCCGCGTCGACGACGGTGCCGCCTCGAATCAGAATGGCCATGATGCAATGTCTCCTTCGGTTACATGTTCGGATGCGCGTGTGTGCTTATGCACGCCCCATGCACTCACTATGCATTTGCGATGCTTGGCCTACGGCTCTTGCCGAGCTTCATCAGCACGCCGTAGACGACGGCCGCAATCGCGAGTCCCACGAACCACGCATACGTATAGAGTCCTTTGAACGCGTCGGGCACCGAAGGAAAGGCATTCGGAAACGCAACGTTCAAAAAGCCCGGCAGATTCGGCAGCACGCCCGCGACCAACGCGATCACGGCGGCGAGATTCCAGCCGTTCGAATAGGCGTATTCGCCGCTCTCCTCGAATAGCTGTTCGGTGTTCAGGCGCGTGCCGCGAATGAGAAAGTAATCGACCATCAGAATGCCCGCCACCGGCCCGAGCAGTGCCGAATAGCCCACGAGCCATGTGAAGATATAGCCTTGCGTGGTGGCGAGAATCTTCCACGGCATCATCACGATAGCGATGGTCGCCGTGATCAGACCGCCCGCCTTGTACGAGATGCCCTTGGGCCAGAGGCTGGAAAAATCGTAAGCAGGCCCAACCAGGTTTGCCGCGAGATTGCAGCACATGGTGTCGAGCGTGAGGATCACGAGCGCGACGCCCACGCCGATGCCTTCCATGCGGCTCGTGAGATCGATGGGGTCCCAGATCGCCTTGCCGTAGATGACGACCGTGGCCGAGGTGACCACGACCGAGACCACGGAGAGCAGCGCCATCGGGATCGGCAGGCCCAGCGCCTGGCCCACGAGCTGATCCTTCTGGGTCTTCGCGAAGCGCGTGAAGTCGGGAATGTTGAGCGCGAGCGTGGCCCAGAAGCCCACCATCGCGGTGAGGCTCGGCCAGAAGGTGACCCAGAAGAGCCCGGCCTTTTTGCCGCCCGGCGCGAACTGCGAGGGCTGCGAGAGCATGGAGCCCACGCCGCCCGCTTTCGAGCAGGCCCACCAGACGAGCGCCACGCACATCACGACCTTGATGGGCGCCGACCAGCTTTCGAGCCAGCGGATCGAATCGGTGCCGTGCAGGATGAAGTAGAGTTGCAGCGCCCAGAAGATCAGGAAGCACGCGCCCTGGGCGATCGAGATGCCGAGAAACGGCAGCGCGTCGCCCACCAGCGCATTGTGCGTGAGGATGTTGGCGAGCGTATAGATCGCGCTGCCGCCAAGCCACGACTGAATGCCGTACCAGCCGCACGCCACGATGGCGCGCAGCATGGCGGGCAGCTTCGCGCCCTGGGTGCCGAACGACGAGCGCACGAGCACCGCATAGGGAATCCCGTACTTCGCGCCCGCGTGGCCGATCAGCAGCATGGGCACGAGCACGATCACATTGCCGAGCAGCACCGTGATCACCGCCTGCCACGGCGACATGCCCTGCTCGGTCAGCCCCGCCGCGAGCATGTACGAGGCGATGTTCATCACCATGCCCACCCATAGCGCGCCGAAGTGATACCAGCGCCATGTGCGCTGCGCGGCGCCTGTGGGCGCGAGGTCGTCGTTGTATAGCTCGCTGGCGCTGCGGCGCGCGTGCGCGTCGCCTTCTACACCACCGCTTGCGGCTGGCTGACTCATGGTGCGGTTTCTCCGTGACTGCTCGTTGCGGTTTCGTTGGTGTTCGGTCGAGATCGGGAGGATCAGGCCGCTTTCGGATCGGCCGTGCGGGCCGGATTGTTCGGATGCGTGGTCCAGTTCGCGTAACGGCCCGAGTCGACGCGCTCCATCGTGATGCATTGGTCGACCGGGCAGACATGCATGCATAAATTGCACCCGACGCAGTTCGCATCGACCACCTCGAAGTGCCGCTTGCCGTCCTTCGTCGCGGTGATGGCCTGGTGCGAGGTGTCCTCGCAGGCGATATGGCACAGGCCGCACTGGATGCAGCGGTCCTGGTCGATGCGGGCCTTGATGTCGTAGTTCAGATTCAGGTACTGCCAGTCGGTGACGTTCTGCACCGCGCGGCCGCGAATCGCATCGAGGTTCGCGTAGCCCTTGTCGTCCATCCAGTTCGAGAGCCCGTCGATCATGTCCTGGACGATTCGGAATCCATAATGCATCGCCGCGGTGCACACTTGCACGCTTCCCGCGCCCAGCACCATGAATTCGGCGGCGTCGCGCCAGTCGGAAATGCCGCCGATGCCGGAGATGGGCAGACCCTGGGTCTGCGGGTCGCGAGCGATTTCGGCCACCATGTGCAGCGCGATGGGTTTCGCGGCGGGGCCGCAGTAGCCGCCATGCGTGCCCTTGCCGTCCACGGTCGGCAGCGGCGCCATGGCGTCGAGGTCCACGCCCACGATCGAGTTGATGGTGTTGATGAGCGAGACGCCGTCCGCGCCGCCCTTGAACGCGGCGCGCGCGCCGTGGCGGATATCGGTCACGTTGGGCGTGAGCTTCACGAGGCAGGGCAGGCGCGTGCCTTCCTTGACCCAGCGCGTGACCATTTCGATGTACTCGGGCACCTGGCCCACCGCCGAGCCCATGCCGCGCTCGCTCATGCCGTGCGGGCAGCCGAAGTTGAGCTCGACGGCGTCGGCGCCCGTGTCTTCCACCAGCGGCAGGATCCATTTCCAGTCCTGCTCGGTGCACGGCACCATCAGCGAAACGATCAGCGCGCGGTCGGGCCAGTCGCGCTTCACTTGCACGATCTCCTTGAGGTTCACGTCGAGCGGCCGGTCGGTGATCAGCTCGATATTGTTCAGCCCGGCGATGCGCTGGCCGCGCCAGGTGGTGGCGCCGTAGCGCGAGCTTACGTTCACCACATGCGGGTCGAGTCCGAGGGTCTTCCAGACCACGCCGCCCCAGCCGGCCTCGAAGGCGCGGTTGACGTTATAAGCCTTGTCGGTGGGCGGCGCCGAGGCGAGCCAGAACGGGTTGGGCGATTGAATACCGGCAATCGTGCAGCGCAGATCGGCCATGATGGGGCTCCTTGTGTCGATTCGAAGTTAGCGCTTATGCCGCTTATGCTGCTCATGCCGCTTTCGTCGCCTGCGCGGCGAGGTAGCAGTCGATCGCGCGCGCGGCGAGCTTGCCGTCCTGCACCGCCTGCACGGTGAGATCGGTTGCGCCGTGCCCTGCGCAATCGCCGCCCGCCCAGACGCCTGCGAGCGAAGTCGCGCCATCGGCGTCCACGGCGATGCGCACACCGCCTTCGGTCAATTGCAGTGCTTCGAGACCCGCTGGCAGCAGCTTCTGGCCAATCGCCTTGAGCACCATGTCGGCCTCGATGCGCTCGATCGCGCCGGTGCCCTGGAGCACGCCGTTCGCATCGAGCGCCGTGCGCTCGAATTCGACGGCCGCGACGCGACCCGCGCCCCCATCCGCGCCTAAAATCCGCAACGGCTTCATCCACTCGACGATCGTCACGCCCTGGGTGCGTGCGAATTCCTGCTCGGCCCACGTGGCGCTCATCTGCGCGCTGCCGCGCCGGTAGGCGAGCGTGACGTGCTCCGCGCCCAACTTGCGGCTTTGCACGGCGGCGTCGATGGCGGTGTTGCCGCCGCCGATCACTACGACACGGCGGCCCACGGGCAACGTCGCGAGGTCCTGCGCCTCGCGCAGTTGAGCGATGAATTCGACGGCGTCGCGCGCGCCATTCAGCGCATCGCCTTCGATGCGAAGCGCCTGCGTGCCGCCCAGCCCCACGCCGATGAACACTGCGTCGAACGTTTCGCGCAGCGTCTCGAGCGTGAGATCGCGCCCGAGCCGCTTGCCTTGCTCGATCGTGATTCCGCCGATGGAGAGCAGCCACTCGACCTCGCGCTGGGCGAAGCCGTCGACGGTCTTGTACGCCGCGATGCCATATTCGTTGAGCCCGCCGGGTTTTTCGCGCGCGTCGAACACCGTCACGGTGTGCCCGGCCAGCGCGAGCGTATGCGCGCAGGCGAGGCCGGCAGGACCGGCGCCGACCACAGCCACGCGCCGCCCGGTCTCGCTCGTGCGTTTGAAGAGCGGCGCTGCGCCCTCGGCTTCGCGCACCATCTGGAAGTCGGTGGCATGGCGTTGCAGCGCACCGATCCTGACTGGTTCGCCATCCTGATGATTTCGCACGCAGGCGCCTTCGCACAGAATCTCGGTGGGGCACACGCGCGAGCATATGCCGCCTAGCGGGTTGGCGCTCAGGATGTCACGCGCCGCGCCCTTGAGATTGCCGTTGCCGATCTTGCGGATGAAGCTCGGGATATCGATGCCGGTGGGGCAGGCGGCGACGCACGGCGCGTCGTAGCAGTAGTGGCAGCGGTCGGCGGCGACCACGGCGGCATCGGCGGAGAGGGGCGGGGCGACATCGGCGAAATTGCAGCCGAGTTCTTCAGCGCTGAGGCGCCCTGCGGCGATGCCTTGCGTTGCAGGCGTGGTGGCAGAAGCGGCGGCAGAAGCGGTGGCAGAAGCGGTGGCACGCGAGTTCGAGTGGGACATCCGGATGCTCCTTGCGAGGCAAAACACGGGTCCGCCGGCTGCGCGCATCACGCGGCAGCCGGAAGGTGGGGAAGCACTGGAATTGCTATGCGGCGCTGAGACCGCTCATGTCGAATCGTGCAGGATCAACCCGGTTCGCTCGCGCGTTCGAGCATGGCGTGCAGCAGCACGTTCGCGCCAGCCTCGATCCATTCCTGCGTCGCGTCTTCGATTTCGTTATGGCTGATGCCGTCGATGCACGGCACGAACACCATCGAAGTGGGTGCGACCGTCGCGAGATAGCACGCGTCGTGGCCCGCGCCCGAGACGATGTCGCGGTTCGAATAGCCGAAGCGTTCCGCCGCCGCGCGTACGGACTTCACGCAGGCCTTGTCGAAGGGCACCGGCGCGTAATAGAAAATCTGCTCAAGCTCGGTTTCCAGCTTGCCTTGCGCAGCGATCTTCGCGATGCCTTCGCGCAGCTCGACATCCATCTTTGCGAGCACTTCGTCCTGCGGATGGCGGAAGTCGATGGTGAAGAACACGCGGCCCGGAATCACGTTGCGCGAGTTCGGATGCACCTGCATCATGCCGACCGTCGCACACGCGAGCGGCGCATGGCGCAGGCCGATTTCGTTCACGAGCTGCACCACGCGCGAGGCGCCGAGCAGCGCGTCGCGGCGGCGGGGCATGGGCGTGGGGCCCGCGTGCGCCTCCTGGCCCGTGAGCACGACTTCGTACCAGCGCTGGCCCTGAGCATCGGTCACGACGCCGATGGTCTTGTTCTCCGCCTCGAGTATCGGCCCCTGTTCGATGTGCAATTCGAACGCCGCGTGAATCTTGCGCCCGCCGCACGGCAGCGCGCCCGCATAGCCGATGCGCTGCAATTCCTCGCCGATGGTCTTGCCGTCCACGTCCTTGCGCGAGAGCCCGTAATCGAGCGTGAACACGCCCGCGAACACGCCCGACGCCACCATGGCCGGTGCGAAACGCGAGCCTTCCTCGTTGGTCCAGATCACCGTTTCGATGGGGTGCTCGGTCTGAATGCCGTGGTCGTTGAGCGAGCGGATCACTTCGAGCCCGCCGAGCACACCGTAGATGCCGTCGAAGCGGCCGCCCGTGGGCTGCGAGTCGGCGTGCGAGCCGGTCATCACCGGCGGCAGATCGTCGTTGCGGCCCGCGCGGCGCATGAAGACGTTGCCCATTTGATCGACGCTCACCGTGCAGCCCGCCTCCTTCGCCCACTTCACGATGAGGTCGCGGCCCTGTCTGTCGAGATCGGTGAGCGCGAGGCGGCAAACGCCGCCTTTCGCGGTCGCGCCTATCTTCGCCATCTCCATGAGGCTGTCCCAGAGACGCTGGCCATTTACGTGAATCGCGGTGGTCAGCGCGGCTTCGCTTACTGTGTTCATGCGTGCTCTCCTCGTAGTCCTTAAGCGTGCAATTCGTGTGCATTCGTGCCGTCCCGGGGCACATTGCGGGGCGCACTGCGCCGCGATGGTGCATGCGCTTGGGCGGTGCGTCGACGCCGTTGAACCGCGCTTGCCGAATCCTGTCCGATTGGACAGGTTGTAGGCTATAAACTTCGGGAATTCAATGCGGTGTTACGAGCGAAAAGCGTGCCATCGATGTTGCACTGCGCGAAAGCGCATGCATGGCGCGCAGGTTTACCCGAAGGCGGGTCACGCGCGTGCGCACAATGCGCTTTCGGCGTGACTACAATGAAACCGGCGTTGCGCGGCGAATGATGCGCGCGGCGCCCTTCCATCCTTGAGCGGACCGAACGCCATGCGCGATGACGACCCGAACACGCCAGCCGCGAACCTTGCCATGCGCACGAGTGCGAGCGCGCGCGAGGGCGCTGATGCAGCGCACAAACCGCGCCGCAAGGCGTCGATTCGCGCATCGAACGAAATGCACTTATTGGCATGCGCGGAGGCAGTTTTTGCCGAGCGCGGCTTCGAGGGCGCGAGCACGGCGCTAATTGCCGAGCGTGCCGGCTTGCCCAAGGCGAATCTGCACTACTACTTTCCCACCAAGCTCGCGCTGTACTGGCGCGTGCTCGACGATTTGTTCGAAGAATGGAACGCCGCCGCCGACACCTTCGACGCGAGCGACGACCCGGTCGTCGCGATAGGCGGCTACGTGCGCGCGAAGATGGCGCTCTCGCGGCGCCGGCCGCTGGGCTCGAAAGTCTGGGCCAACGAGATCATCAGCGGCGCCACGCATATGCAGGACATTCTTCTGAAGCGCGTGAAGCCGTGGATGGAGTCGCGCGTGCAACTGATCGAGCGCTGGATCGACGAAGGGCTGCTCGCGCCGCTGGACCCGAAAACGCTGCTCTTCATGATCTGGGCGACCACGCAGCATTACGCCGATTTCGAGGCGCAGATTCGCGCGCTCGCGGGCAAGCGTGCACTATCCGCCGCGAGCTTCGAGGCCACGACCGAGGAAGTCGTGAAGATGATCCTGCGCGCGAGCGGGGCGCGCTCACCGGAGGTGTGAGCCGCGCTGTACATCTGATCTTGATTTGATACGGATGCCGAACCAAATCCTGCGCTGCGCCCGCAAAGCTCACACCAAGTCACACCAGCCTTACACCTGCATCGACGCGACATCCTTCATGCAACGCAACGCGAACATCGAGCGGCTGTGGCGGATGCTCGAAATGCGATAGAGCTTTTCGCGCAGGAAGCGCTCATAGCCCGCCGTGCCATCCACGGCTACCTTGATCCAGTAGTCGTACTCGCCGGAGACGAGATAGGCCTCCAGCACTTCGGGCAACGCCGCAAGCTCCGCGCCGAAGCGTGCGAGCGCGTCGTCTTCGTGGCGGTCGAGCGTGACTTCGAGAATCACGATATCGGCGAAACCCAGCTTGCGCTGATTCACGAGCGCGACATAGCCGTCGATGTAGCCATCGGCTTCGAGCTGGCGCGTGCGGTTCCAGCACGCCGTGGTCGACATGCCCACCTGCTCCGCAAGCTCGGCGTTGGAAAGACGGGCGTTTTGTTGCAGGGCGCGCAGGATCTTGCGGTCCTGGTTGTCGAGCGTTTTGGGCGGGCGTTCGCGGGAGCTCATGGTGAATGGAATTCTCTACAGGGAATGGCTATTTTAACGGAAGAAGATTCCGCAAATGTCGGACTTTTGCCTGAAAACAGGAAGCCTATACTGGCCCGTCCCCGGTATATTTTCCACATGCCTTCTTGCCCGGCACGACCCACGCGGCCACCTCCCCGCGTTGGGGTGCGCCGCCGCAGCCACAAGCCGCGGTGGACCGTCAGAGCCGGTTTCCGTTGCACCCTGCGGCGGCCATTGGGCGTTGCGCGCGTTCATCACGCGGCCAGCGACGTTCGATCGGGCAGATGGCATTTGAAACCGCGCCTTTGCGCGGTTTTTTGTTGCTCGCCGTTTCGATCTCGATCGTGAAGCGCCGTCCGTCACCCGTTTTCGCCAGAACTTCCAGAAATGTCGCTCCAGTTGTACTTGTCGTTTCTTGCCGCCGCGCTGGTCCTCGTCTATACCCCCGGTCCCGTCAACGTGCTCACGATGAGCCACGCGCTGCACGCCGGCTGGCGCCGCGCGCTGCCCTGCGTCTGGGGCGGCACGCTCGCGGTGCTGTTGCAGCTCGGTTTCACGGCGCTGTGCCTGAATTCGCTGCTGCTCATAAGTGAGCATTCACTTACCGTGCTGCGCTGGGCGGGCGCGGCTTACCTCGTCTGGCTCGGCTGCAAGCAGTGGCGCAGCCGCACGCTCGGCGGCGAGGCGGGTGCCGAGCCCGAAGAGTCGGCGCTCACTTCCCGGCGCGATCTGTTCTGGCGCGGATTTGCCACCTCGGGGCTCAATCCCAAGACCTTGCTGTTTTTTCCGTCGTTCTTCCCGCAGTTCATCAGCGCGGATGCGGCATGGAGCGCGAACCGGCAGTACCTCGTGCTGGCGGCGACGTTCGCGTTGCTGTTCGCGGGCGGCGTGGCGTCGATGGCGCTGTTTTCGCATCGCCTGCGCCACGTGCTGCAACGGCCCCGGCGGCTGCGCGCGGTCAACCGGCTGATGGGCGGTTTGCTCGTGGGTATGGGCGCGATGATGGCGGGCTTGCGCTAGGCAGCGCTGCGGCGAGGCGCGAGCGCTATGCGCCGGACGCAGGGACAGGCGTCCGGATTGTGTGCGTCTCTACCACGATGTGTTGGGTTGGGTTGGGGCGGCGGCGTGCGTATTGCCGCCCACATACGCACTTCGCTCAGGGCGCTAAGGGCGCTCAGGGCGCTGAGGTGGCTGCTGGTGCCGAACTTGAAGCAGGGACATTGGCCGCGCTGGCCGTGACCGACGAGGCCGCCGCGGCGTTTTGAGCGCCGCTGGCGGGGGCCGGGGAGGCTGTGGTCTTTGTCGATTGCGCGGCGCCTGCCGTAGCAGCAGGCGTTGGCGCAGCACTCGAAGCAGCACTCGAAGCAGCACTCGAAGCAGCAGCAGGAGCCGATGCCGCCACAGGCAATACCGGCGTGAGCAGCGTCGCCTCCGAGGCGGGCGACGCAGGGAAGACCGCGCGCACGCCGCTTGCCGCGGCGGCGGGCGCCGCCGCATGCGCGCTTTGCACGGGCGTCGCGGGTGGTGTGGACGGCGCAGGCGTCGTCGACGCAATGCCGGTGCGCAGCACCGCCGCACCGGTCGCCGCCGCAGCCGCCGCCGCCGCTGCTGGCGCCGTGGAAGCGCCCGGCGCCGCCGCGTTCACCATCGCCGCGGTCGGCTCGAGCGGCAGCGGCAGCGGTGCGGTCTTGATTTCGCCGCTGCCCGGCACGGGCTCGCTGCGCGCGACCGAGCCCAGATAGCGCCCCACGAGATCGAAGAAGCGCTTGTAGAACTCATCCGACTGGACCGTTGCGCTCGAGACCTTGACCATTTCGTCGCTGTTCGAGTGAATCGGCAGCGAGATCGACCCGAGAATCGATAGCCCCACGCTCGCCGACGTCGCGCTCTTCTTGAGCGCATAGCCGTTCTGCACGGCGTTGACGTACACCATGCTCGTGTTCGTCGCGTCGGCGGGCGTGCAGACCACGTGCACCTCCACGACGATGTGCTGGTCGATGGACGGCTGGAAGTTCTTGGTGGCGTCGACGGTGTCGTTGCGCGTTATCGTCGTCATGTAGCCCTGGCTCAAGAGCGCGCGGCGCGATGCCTCACAGGCATCCGCGCTGGCGTAGTTGAAGCCGTGCGAGAACGGGCTCGGTGCGTTGCTCAGCAGTTGATCGTCCCGAAACGACGGTTTGGGCGACGAGCATGCACTGAGGGCGGCGGCAAGCGGAATCAGCAGGAACGGGACAACTTTTGAAAAACGGGGCATGGTGCGTACGAATAACGGCAAGCGTGCCGGCAAAGCAGAGGACGGCATGCATTGTAGTTCGGTTCGGACTCGCGTGACCGAATCGCTTGTTTCACCCTGACCCCGCAATTGCGTCATTGCGCAATCTCGCCGGTACGTGCCGGCGCGTGCCGGTACGTATTACACGGCCATTTCCGGCGGCGCGCGGCGAAAGCACCGCGTGATCCAGCCGAGATACGCGAGACCGAGCACGAACCAGATCACGCCAAGCTCGATCGCGGCTTTCTCGAGGCTGCACAGCAGCCAGATATCGGTGACGGCGCCGATGAGCGGGAACACGAGGCCGCCAAGGAAGCCGAAGCCGCGCGTGCCGGCCGCGCCGCTCAGATACTGGCGGATCACGCACAGGTTCACCGAGGTGAACGCGAGGAACGCGCCGAAGTTGATGAACGAAGTGGACGTGGCCACGTCGAGCTTCAACGCGATCAGGCCGATGGCGCCGGCAATCGCGATGTTGATGGTGGGCGTGCGAAAGCGCGGGTGAATGAAGCCGAAGATCGACTTGGGCAGCACTTCGTCGCGGCCCATCGCGTAGAGCAGACGCCCCACGCTCGCCTGCGCCGAGATGCCGGAGGCGAACTGCGCGAGGATCAGGCCGGCGAGGAAGATCGTCACGAAGATATCGCCGCCCACCTTGCGCGCGATTTCGAATGCGGCCGAATCCGGGTCCTTGAACACGGCGCCCGGATGCGCGAGTTGCAGCGTGTACGCGGCGATCACGAAGATCGCGCCGCCCACCAGCGCGATCAGCACGATGGCGCGCGGAATGTTCTTTTCCGGCTCGATGGTTTCTTCGGTGAGCGTGGAAACGGCGTCGAAGCCGAGATACGAATACGCAGCGATGGCGGCGCCGGCCATCGTGGCCGAAAGCGGCACGTGCGGCTGGAAGAACGGCTGCGCCGTGATGAGACCGCCGGGGCCCGCTGCGGCCGAGGCGTAGTGCAGACACAGCACGACGAACATCGCGGCAATGCCGAGCTGCACGATCATCAGCACGATATTGAAGCGTGCGGCCAGTTCGATGCCGATCATGTTCAGGCCGCTCGTGAGCACGATGAACGCGACGATCCAGATCCACGCGGGCACGTGCGGGAACGCCGCGCCCAGATAGGCCGCGCCGATCAGCCAGATCACCATCGGCAGGAAGAAGTAGTCGAGCAGCGTGGCCCAGCCGATCATGAAGCCCATGTGCGCGTTGAAGCTCTTGCGCGTGTAGGTGTAGGCGGAGCCCGCCACCGGGAACAGACGCGCGAGCTTGCCGTAGCTGAGCGCCGTGAATACGATCGCGATCAGCGCAATGAGGTAGGCGAGCGCGGCGGTGTCCTGGCTCGCGCCCGCGAGCACGCCGTAGGTGCCGTAGACGATCAGCGGCGCCATGTAGGCGAGGCCGAACAGGAGCACCGACGGCAGGCCGAGCGTGCGCTTGAGATGCGGTTCGCGCGCGGCGCTGCTTGTGCTGCTCGTACTGTTCGTGCCGCGCTCGGCGGGCGTTGAGGAAGGCTTCATGATGCAGGTGTCTCCGAAGTGCTGCGGGTTGGGTCTGCGCAAATTGGCGAGGCCTGCCTTGCGGCGTGGCCATGCGAAGTCCGCGCGCGAGCGTGCGGCCCCGAGCGTTGGCCCAGGGCAGCGCGCCTTGTGAGCGTCAAGCGTTTGTTGGTTGTTGGTTTGTTGTTATGACCGCGAGCGCAGCCCGCTCAGTGGCTGGGGCTGCGTCGCCGATCCGGCGAAGTGACGGCGGATAAGCGGCAGATAAGCAGCGGATTAGCGACTGGGACGTGCGCGGATGTTGAGCGAGCGGCGCCCTTGTGCGTCGTTTTCGTCGGCGAGATTCAGCGCGACGCGCGCGTCGTGCAGATAGCTGTAGTGCTCGCGGCTTTGGGCGAGCAGCGCGCGATCCACCGTGACGGGCAGGACCGCATCTTCGTTCTCGAGCTCGGCCAGCACGTCGCCGAACGGGCTGATGAGCGCCGATTCGCCGGGGAACGTGAGGTTGTCGTCGCCGTTGCCGATGCGGTTCACGAGCGCCGCGAACATCTGGTTCTCCATCGCGCGGGCAACGATGGCGCGGCGGTGCACGGGACCGAACGGATCCATGTTGCCGTTCGTGACGACCAGCATCTCGGCGCCGAGCATGCCGAGCGCGCGCGCGGTTTCGGGAAACTCGATGTCGTAGCAGATCAGCAGGCCGACAGTCATGCCCTTGAACTCGCAGACCTCGAAGCGATCGCCGGGCGTGAACACGCCCACGTCGGTGGCCCACAGGTGCGTCTTGCGGTAGCGCAGCGCAATCTCGCCGCGTTCGTCGATCAGCACCGTCGTGTTGTAGAAGCGCTCGCCGTCACGTTCGGCAAGGCCCACGGCCACGGCCACGTTGGCATTGCGCGCGGCGTCGCGCACGGCGGTCAGCGAGGGGCCGGAGAGCGTCTCGGCCACGTCGCGCACGTTCTCGCGCGTGGGAAAGCCAGTGAGCGTGGCTTCGGGGAACACCATCAGGTCGGTGAGCGCGCGGCGCTTGCCGATGGCATCGAGCGTGCGCGCGAGGTTGGGCGCGACGACGCCATCGACGAGGGGAATCTGCGCGAGTTCGATTTGCATGCTTGTCTCCTTGCTCCGGTTCCATCGCGCGTTGCGTTGCGCGGGTTCCGTTGTGCTTCAAACTTTCAGGCTCGCGGGATATCCGGCTATGGGGCTTGATAATTGGCCGCGCGAGCGTCAGGAGCGGCTATTATCACCACGTTATTTTTGTTCAGAAATTACCCTGCAGGGTTACCCTGACCGGAGGAAGCATGGAACTCGACTGGCAGGACCGCGCGTTCCATCACCATATCGCGACGCTCATCGACGCCCTCGATGGCCCCGATTTCTGGACCCGCATGACGCGCGTGATCGAGCGATTCGTCGCCTTCGACAATTGGGTCGCGCTCGTCTTCATACGCGATCGCGCACCGCTCGTCTGCGCCGAATCGCCGATGCCCGACGGCACCGTCGATCTCTTGTTCGGCGCGTATCTGGAGGGGATGTACCAGCTCGACCCGTTCTATATCAACGCATGCGAAAAGCCGCGCGCGGGGCTCGTCACGCTCGCCGAAGTCGCGCCCGACAACTTCCGCATGACGGACTACTACCAGCGCTATTTCAAGAGCAACATCATCGGCGACGAAGTGCAGTTCAATCACCCGCTCGATGCGTGCCGCACGCTGATTTTTTCGCTGGGCGCAGCGCACCATTACGCGGAGCGCGATATTGCGCTGTTCGCGATGTTCGCGCCGTGGGTGATGGCGTTGATGCGGCAGCGGCTGCCCCATGAGCCGCTCGTCGCGACGCGGGCGGCCGATATGGCTGATGCGGCCGACGCGATCAATGTGGCCGAGGGCGTGCCGCAGTCCGGGGCCATGGTGGCAAGTGGAGCAGTGCTTTGCGCTCGCGGCGTGGGAGGCGTGGACTACGCGAGCCGCTTCGAAGCGGTCGCGCGGCAAAGCGGCCGCACCCCGCTCACCGCACGCGAGATCGAAGTGGTGCGCCAGAGTCTTTCGGGCTTTTCGACGCGCGCGATTGCCGAGCGGCTCGAAATCTCGTTCGAGACCGTGCGGGCGCACAAGAAGCACATTTACGCGAAGCTCGGCGTTAGTTCGCAGTCTGAACTATTTGCGCTTTTTTACGAGCCGCACGGGCGCGAAGGTTAGAACTCCACCAGCGCGAAATCTTCCTTGCCGACGTCGCACAACGGGCAGCGCCAGTCGTCGGGCACGTCGGCCCAGCGTGTGCCGGGAGCGAGACCGTCGTCGGGGGCGCCGGCCGCTTCGTCGTAGACCCAGCCGCAGATCACGCAGACCCATTGCTTGAAGCCGACATCGGCGCAGGCGGACTGTGCGGCGCTTGCAATGGCGCCCGACACGGCGCCGGATGCATCCGGCGCGGGTTCGCGCGGCGTGTCGAGCGCCACGACGAGCGGCGCCGAGGTGGTCTCGCGCGCGGCGAGCTTTGCTTGCAGCGTTTCGAGCAGCGCGGCGGCTTCCGCAGCGGTGAGGTCGATCCAGTAGGGATCGCCTGCGCCGTCGTTCAGGCGCTCGGGTGAGAACTGGATTTCGAGGGCGACGCCTTTCTTGTACATAAGCGAAAACGGTAGAGGGGCGTTCCGCGCGGTGCGGCGCTCAGATGAAGTGTCGGAGCACGAGCGAGGCCGCGATGCCGCCGAAGGCGATCAGCGAGAGCATCTGCAGGAGCGAGATGGACTTGCGCGCGGGCGCGTTCGGGGTGACGGGGACGGATTGACGATTCGTGTTCATGGGTGCGGATGCAATACGGATGCGAATGTTGGGTGCGCCGCCATCGTGTGCCCAAACCGGGCAGGGCGGGCAGGGCGCGGGGCGACGAGTTTCGCATGTTTTGCGCGTCCGCGGGGGCGATTGGGCACGATTGGGCGCGGACCGCGCGCACTGGCCGCACCTTTAGATGCTCCGTTACAGGCCCGTGGGTGCATCGTTTGCACGGTGGCCCCGATTATCGCTGCCAATGCGTTATTTATTGTGCAGCGTGCGGAGATGGATTATTTCGTGATGGTTGAAAGCGCGCGAGATACGTGTGCAAGCCTGCGCGATGAGCCCATCTACACCCGCAACCAGCGCCGCTCGAAATACGAAAACACCCAGCACACCGGCAGTGCGCAGGCCATGCCGATCGCCACCTCCGCCACGCGAAAGAGCGCCACGTCCCACACCGGGCCGCTCGTGGGCACGAGCAGCACGATGGTCGTGGTGATTGCGCCAAGCCGCGCGGCGGTGCTCACGCGCAGGCACCAGCACGCGACGATCACCACGGCCACCGCCACGAGATATGCGGCCGTGTTCTCCGGCCCGAGCGTTGCCGCCGCGAAGCCCACGACGCCGCCCGCGATCGCGCCGATGAACTGGTCGCGCGACTGCGAGAGCGTATCGGCGTAATCGTGCTGGGTGACGGCAATGGCCGTGATCGCCGCCCAGAACGCCTGCTCGGTATGCAGCGCGCGGCCGATGCTATAGGCGAGGCCCGCGCCGCAGACGGCGCGCAGTGCCATCAGCACGCCTTGCGCGGCGCGGCTCTTGAGCGGCAGGAGCTTGAGCGCGCCCAGCGCGGACTGCTGCAGCGACGAGAGATAGGCGAGGAGGTCTTCTTGCGGGGCATTCATCGGCGGTGATTCTCCCGATTTTCTCGTTACGCGCGCAACTCGCCGAGACAGGCGTCGAACGCGCCCAGCAGGCGTTCGATGTCGGCTTCGGTGGTATCGGGGCACACGAGCATCATGTTGTGGAACGGCGTGATGCGCACGCCGCGATTGAGCAGATACAGATGGATGACGTGCTCGAGTTCGTCGTCTCGTTCATCCAGTGCAGCGGCACGCCGAACAGCAAATGCTGCGCGCGCTCCCGGTTCACGCCGTGGCGGTCTTGGTCTTGCATGGGCGTTTCCTCGTATGCTGGCGGTGCCTGAGTGCGATGGTTCGCGTGCTGCGCAATGGTGAATGAAGCGCGGACGAAGCGCAAACGCCGCACAACGAAACGCAAACACCTCTCGACGAGACGCAAAAAAAGCGCGATGCCTCGAAGGCCATCGCGCTTTTCCGCACCGCGCTTTGCCGGCGCGCGGGTGAGTTTCTGTTGTTACTTCCTGTCGATCGAGAGCTTCCCCGGGCCCGCCACGGCGAGCGCGATCAGGCCGCCCGCGATGCCGACGTTCTTGTAGAAGTTGATCATGTTTTCCATCTGCTCCGCGCCGGTCATGGTCCAGAAGTGGTGGCCGACGAGCGCGGCGCCGATGGTGTAGATCGCGAGCAGCACCGCAAGCGGACGCGTATAGAAGCCAAGCAGGATCAGAATGGCTACCGGGACTTCCATGACGACGGCGATGATAGCCGCGAGCGTGGGCGCGGGTGTGCCCACGCTCGCCATGTAGGCGACGGTGCCGGAAAATCCGGTGAGCTTGGGCCAGCCGAACATCAGGAACAAGGTGACCAGAAGGATGCGCGAGACAAGCAGGGCGACGTCGTTGCCCTGGCCGAAGAGGTTATATCGCATGTTGATTCTCCCAAGACGTTGCCGTGGCTTGTTTGCGTTGTTGCGCCTGTCGGCGGCGCGGCCCGGTACTTCGCAGGACCGCGCCGGGCCGCTGGCGCCACCTCAATGCAAGGTGGGCGCCAGGGCTTCGATTACGACCAGAGCTCCGACACCTCGATATTACGCAGATCGAACACCAGTACCTCTGCATCGTGTCCGTCGGTGAAGGTCAGCTCGCGCTCCGAGCGGATGCGCGCGCCGTCGCCTTCGCCCAGTTCCACGCCGTTGACCTTCACGCTGCCGCGCGCCACGTGCACATAGGCGAAGCGCTCGGCGCCGATCTCGACCTTCGCGCTTTGCGCACCGTCGAAGCGGCCCGCATAGACGCGTGCGTCCTGGCGCAGTTCGAGCGACCCGTCGGCGCCGTCCGGCGAGAGGATCAGGCGCAGCGCGCCGCGCTTTTCCGCGTCCGGAATGTTCTTTTGCTGATAGCGCGGCTGCGCGCCCTTCACGTTCGGCGCAATCCAGATTTGCAGGAAGTGCACCGGCTGTTCGGCCGAGTGGTTGAACTCGCTGTGCGCGACGCCCGTGCCGGCGCTCATCAACTGCACGTCGCCGGGGACGATCACCGAGCCCGTGCCCATCGAGTCCTTGTGCTCGAGCCCGCCTTCCAGCACATACGAGAAGATTTCCATGTCGCGGTGCGGATGCTTGCCGAAGCCGCGCCCCGGGGCCACGCGGTCGTCGTTGATCACGAGCAGGTCCGAGAAGCCGATCTGCTGCGGATCGTAGTAGTTCGCGAAAGAAAACGTGTGGCGCGAGCTGAGCCAGCCATGTTCGCCACGGCCGCGTTGGTCTGCCTTGCGAAGTTCGATCATGTTCGTTTCTCCGTTTGTTCCGATATCCGGTTGCGATGAACACAGTTTAGGTCAATCTATGTGACGTGGAACACCGTAAAATACGAATCACTGTCACATTCAAGTAGACGATGACCATGCAACTCGACGACATGCGCATCTTCGTGAGCACCGTGGACGCAGGCAGCTTGACGGCGGCGGCGAACCGCCTGCGGCTCTCAAAGCAATTCGTGAGCCGCCGCGTGGCGGCCCTCGAAGCCGATCTGGGCGCGCGCCTGCTGGTGCGCAATACGCGCAAGCTGGCCGCCACGGACCTTGGCCAGGAGTTCTACGAGCGCGCGAAGCGCATCCTCGCCGACGTGGCCGACACGGAGCAGGCCATGTCGGCGCGCCGCTCGGAGCCGCGCGGCCTGCTCAAGGTGAGCGCGCCGATGTCGTTCGGCATGGCCCATCTCTCGCCGCTCGTGGCCGAATTCCTGCGCGCGCACCCCGACGTGCACTTCGACATGGATTTGAGCGACCGCAACGTCGACGTGATCGGCGAGGGTTTCGACATGGCGCTGCGCATCGGGCGGCTTGGCGACTCCACGCTGATCGCCCAGAAGCTCGTCGACGTGCGGATGATCGCCTGCTGCAGCCCCGGCTACCTGCGCCGCCACCGCGCGCTGCAAACGCCCGCCGATCTGGCGCAGCACGCTTGCCTGCCCTACGGACAGCAGGGGCGCGCGTCATGGGAGTTCATGATCGACGGGGTGCGCACTGCGTTCGAGGTGCACGGGCCGCTGCGGGCCAACAACGGCGAAGTGATCCGCGACGCCGCCGTGGCCGGCCTCGGCATCTGCTATCTGCCGGACTTCATCGTGGCGGGATCGGCCGATGCGGGGCTGCTGGTGGAAGTGCTCGAGCCGTTCATGCCGCCGCCCAATGCGCTGCACGCGCTGTATCCGCAGCATCGTGAAGCTTCCGTGACCATACGCGCGTTCACGCAATTTCTGCGCGAACGTCTGGCCGCGCGTGCGGCAACGGCGCGTGGCGGCGCGCTTTGATGCGGGCCGTCTGCGGATCGGGCGCGTGGGCCTTGTGATTTGCCGGTTGCGCCCGCATCTAGTGGGCTGCCGCCCCGGCGGCGCGCCGCTGGCTGGTCGGAGCGAATCTGCGGAACCTGGTGGGCAGGACGCACTCCCATGGGTTTGACGTGCGGCTCGCGACGATCAGCGAGTCGACCTCGGGCAGCATCGGGCACGTGAGGCGCAATGTCGCAGTTTCGTTGTATGCTCACCGCCCCGAGGGTTGCTCGGGGCGCTTGATGCGGGCGCGGAATGGGCCTGAGACGGGCGCTGAATCGGCTCTGAAAAACGGGGCTCTGAAAACGGGACCCTGAAAAACGGGCTCTGAAACGGGCCCGAAACGCCGCGCTGGCAGGCTTCGGAAGTCCTTTCAGGATTTTCTATGAGGCTCGATAGGTTTGGTTTATTCCGCCGATCAACGTAATCAATTTTTCAAATGGACGAGGTTCCCGTAACCTGTGTCCATACCTTTTCCAACCCAGAGCGAGGAAACAACTGATGTCTCTCATCAACACGCAAGTCAAGCCGTTCAAGGCCACCGCATTCCACAATGGCAAGTTCGTTCCGGTCTCTGAAGAGAACTTCCTGGGCAAGTGGTCCGTGGTCGTGTTCTACCCGGCCGACTTCACTTTCGTGTGCCCGACCGAGCTGGGCGACCTGGCCGACCAGTACGCAGAATTCCAGAAGCTGGGCGTTGAGATCTACGGCGTGTCGACCGACACGCACTTCACGCACAAGGCATGGCACGACACGTCGGACACGATCGCCAAGATCCAGTACCCGCTCGTCGGCGACCCGACTGGCGCGCTCACGCGCAACTTCGACGTGATGATCGAGGAAGAAGGCCTGGCGCTGCGCGGCACGTTCGTGATCAATCCGCAAGGCGAGATCAAGCTGTGCGAAATCCACGACAACGGCATCGGCCGTGACGCCAAGGAACTGCTGCGCAAGGTTCAGGCTGCCCAGTACGTTGCGGCTCACCCGGGCGAAGTTTGCCCCGCCAAGTGGACGCCGGGCGCAGAAACGCTCAAGCCGTCGCTCGACCTCGTCGGCAAGATCTAAGCGTCGCTTGTTCACGCGCACAGATGCGGTCGACCTGATCGCATGACGCTGCGCCTGACGCTGAATCACATTGAGCTGTACCTCCGGACCGCACGCTAGCTGCTTGCGGTCCGGGCATCTTGCTGCAAGCCCACAAGGCTTTTTTAGCAGCAGGAATTACTTAGCATTCCAACGCTTCTTCTTCAGCCGGAACACGCCATGCTCGACGCAAATCTCAAGACCCAACTGAAAAGCTACCTCGAAAAAGTCACGCAGTCGATCGAGATCGTTGCGTACCTGGACGACGGCGAGAAGTCGCAAGAATTGCAGCAACTGCTGCAGGACATCGCCTCGCTCTCGGAGCGCATCACGCTCGAGGAACGCCGTGGCGCCGCTGTTGGCGACGCGCGTACCCCTTCGTTCGAGATCAAGCGCGCGAACTCCGACGTCAAGGTGACGTTCGCGGGCATTCCGATGGGTCATGAATTCACGTCGCTCGTGCTCGCGCTGCTCCAGGTGGGCGGCCACCCGGTCAAGCTCGAGAACGATGTGATCGAACAGGTGAAGGCGCTCGACGGCGTGTTCTCGTTCGAAGTCTATATGTCGCTGTCGTGCCAGAACTGCCCGGAAGTCGTGCAGTCGATCAACGCGATGGCCGCGCTCAACCCGAACGTGCAAATCGTCACCATCGACGGTGCGCTGTTCCAGGACGAAGTCGAGCAGCGCAAGATCATGGCCGTGCCGACCCTCTTCCTGAACGGCGAAGTGTTCGGCCAGGGCCGCATGGGCGTCGAGGAGATTCTCGCGAAGCTCGACACCGGCGCCTCGGCGCGTGCCGCCGAAAAGCTGAACCAGAAGGACATTTTCGACATGCTGATCGTCGGCGGCGGACCCGCTGGCGCCGCGGCCGCGATTTACGCGGCGCGCAAGGGTATTCGCACCGGCGTGCTCGCCGAGCGCTTCGGCGGCCAGGTGCTCGACACGATGTCCATCGAGAATTTTGTCTCGGTGAAGGAAACCGACGGGCCGAAGTTCGCGGTGGCGCTCGAGCAGCACGTGCGTGCCTACGACGTCGACATCATGAATCTGCAACGCGCCGAAGCGCTCAGCGCAGTGGGCAACGGCTTCGAAGTGCGCACGCAGAGCGGCGCGACGCTGCGCGCGAAGAGCGTGGTGCTGGCCACGGGCGCGCGCTGGCGCAACGTGGATGTGCCGGGCGAGCAGGAGTACAAGAACAAGGGCGTGGCGTACTGCCCGCACTGTGACGGCCCGCTTTTCAAGGGCAAGCGCGTGGCCGTGATCGGCGGCGGCAACTCGGGCGTCGAGGCGGCTATCGACCTCGCGGGCATCGTGAGCCACGTGACGCTGCTCGAGTTCGGCGCACAACTGCGTGCGGACGAAGTGCTGCAACGCAAGCTGCGCAGCCTGCCGAATGTCACGGTGCACGTGAACGCGCAGACCACGGAAATTTCCGGCGACGGCCAGAAGGTCACGGGCCTCGCGTACCTCGATCGCACCTCGGGCGAGGCGCATCATGTCGAACTCGAAGGCGTGTTCGTGCAGATCGGTCTCGTGCCCAACACCGAATTCCTCAAAGGCACGGTGGCGCTCTCGAAGCACGGCGAGATCGAAGTGGACGCGAAGGGCCAGACCTCGGTGCCGGGCGTGTTCGCCGCAGGCGATGTGACGACCGTGCCGTTCAAGCAGATCGTGATTGCCGTGGGCGAAGGCGCGAAGGCCTCGCTCAGCGCGTTCGACTACCTGATCCGCTCGTCGGTGGATCAGGAAGAAGATGCGAGCGCGGCCGCTGTGGAGGCTTGAGCCCCGAGGCCAGTCAAGTTGTTTTTCCCGGAGAACGCCGGCTGCTTTTAGCCGGCGTTTTTTTAGGTCCGCATTTTTTCTGTTTAATCGTCGTGCCGCTGTCGCGCGGCCACCGGCTGCTCAGGCGGCCAGACGCTGCAGATCGGTCAGTTTGACGTGCTTCGCGGCTTCTTCGAGGTCGTAGTCAGTCTGCAAGCTCATCCAGAACTGCGGCGTTGTGCCAAAGACAAAGGACAGCCGTAGCGCCGTGTCGGCAGTGACGCTGCGCTCGCCGTGCACGATCTCGTTAATGCGGCGCGGCGGAACGCTCATGGCGCGGGCCAACGCGTTTTGGCTCATTTCCATCGGCGTCAGAAACTCTTCCTGAAGAACGACGCCGGGATGAACGTTCGCGAGTTTTTTCATAGTCTGCGCCTCGGTTAGTGGTAGTCGACGATTTCCACGTCGTATGCGTTTCCATTGCGCCACGCCACGCATCATATGACGCGTGGCGTTATAGTTATTCGAAATCTGCCTGAAGTTAAGCGATGCCAACAAAACGCGGTGTCTCTGCTCCGCTTCGCAATCTCCTTCTTCCACACGGCGATGATCTGCGCCGCGAGCGCGTAAGTTCGCATCCGAAGACGGCGCAGCACCATGAAAAACGCCACGAACTTCCGTGGCGTTTTTTTATTGCCTGGCGAAGTCACTCACTCCTGTGCGAGCGTGCTGCGATACGAAAAACCGGCAGCCGGCTCCGCATGCTTTTGGCGATGGGTGTTGCGCAGCGGCTTGAGCACGAACACGGCCAGCAGCGCGGAGACCGCCGCCATGCCCGAGGCGAGCATGAACACGGCATGCCAGCTTCCGGTTGCAGCGGTGATCACGCTCGAGAACGGCACGAGCAGCGCGGCGGTGCCTTTCGCGGTGTAGAGCAGGCCGGCGTTGGTGGCGGCGAACTTCGGGCCGAAGGTGTCGCCGCAGGTGGCGGGAAAGAGGCTGTAGATCTCGCCCCACGCGAAGAACACGATACCCGTGAGCACGACGAACGCGACCGGGCTGTGCCCATACTGCGAGAGCAGCACGATACCGACTGCCTCCACGGCGAACGCGACGAACATCGTGTTCTCGCGGCCGATGCGGTCCGACACCCAGCCGAAGAACGGTCGCGTGAGACCGTTGAGCACGCGGTCGATGGTGAGCGCGAACGTGAGCGCGGGAAGCGTGAGGCCGAGCAGCGAGACGGGCGTGTCGTGCAGGCCGAAGTCCTTCGCGATCGGGCCGAGCTGCGCGGTCGCCATCAGGCCGCCGGCGGCCATCATCACGAACATCGCGTACATCACCCAGAAGATGGGCGAGGCGATCACCTCGCGCGGGCCCGCGTTGTAGACGGCGCTCACCCCTTGCGCGGCTTGCTTCGCGGCTTGCCCGATGATGCGTTTTGCCGCGGCGGCACCGTGAGACACGGGCGCTGCAAGCGCGAGGCCGAGTATGAGCACGACGATCCCTTGACCGAGACCGAACCAGAGGAACGTGGCCTCGTAACCGCTGCTCTTGATCATGTGGGCGATGGGCACGACGGTGGCCGCCGATCCCGCGCCGAACCCCGCCGCCGTGATGCCCGCCGCGAGCCCGCGCCGGTTCGGAAACCACTTGAGCGCGTTGCCGACACAGGTGCCATAGACGGCCCCCGCACCGAGCCCGCCCACGGCCGCCGCGACATAGAGCAAGGGCAGCGACGAGGCGACCGAGTTGAGCACCCATGCGATCGCACAGAGCAGCCCGCCGCCGACGACCACGGGACGCGGGCCGTATTTGTCGACGAGCCAGCCTTCGATGGGTACGAGCCAGGTCTCGGTGACGACGAAGATCGTGAACGCGACCTGAATCGCGGCGCGCCCCCAGTGGTACTTCTCGTTGATCGGATTGACGAACAGCGTCCAGCCGTACTGCATGTTGGCGATCATTGCCATGCAGATCACGCCGAACACGAGCTGAACCCACGGCGACGCAAAGCGCGACGCCCCTCCTTGCCGATGCTCCATAAGTGTCTCCTTGTCGACCGAAGTGGGTGCCTTGCACCTGCTCCGGTTCCATACGGGTTGATTGCGGTTTATTGACTGTGAATGGAGTCCCGCGAGGCCGTTTTGCAGTTTTGCACCTGGCCGCGGCCTTTGAATCCTGTCGTTTCGCTGACAGTTGTTTACACAATATGTGATATATCAACAGAGTCAAGAGGGGCGGCGTCGGTGTTTTCACTACCTATGGGGCATTGATGAGTAAGTTTGTTGAAAGCTTAAAATCGATGCCCAGAAATCCGAAAAAAAAGCCCGCAGGCAAGGCCTGGCGGGCTGAGTCATGTGCGAGATAGTGGAGATCGCGACATGTGATGCCGTTATAGATGAAAGTTGTTTGTAATGAAAGTGGAGATTTTTACTGAGGCCTTTCATTCGTGTTCCGATGAAAGGTCAGGCTGGCGGGAGCGCGCCAGGTGGCGCGCCGTAGAGGGGCTGGTGGGGAGTGAGGAGCGGCCTGCTGACTGGCTCACCCTCGCGCTGCAATCTCCTTTTTCCACCCGGCGATGATCTTTGCCGCGAGCGCGTTGTAGTCGCCGTCGAAGTGATGGCTGCCGTTCGTCTTCACGAGCTCGATGCCCGTGTTCGCCAGCGCTGGGCAAAGCGTTTCTTTTTCGTCGGCGCCATAGACGCATTGCACGATCGCGGGCGGCACCTTCGCGAGTTCCGGGCGCACCTGCAGCGCCTTGTCGCTCGCGGGCATGCCGAGCCAGCCCGTCACGCGAATCTGGAAGTCCGCATCGGGCGCGAAGCCGAGCAGCGACATGTACGACACCTTCGCGCGCAGCGCATCGGGCAGTCGGTTGTAGGCGAACGGCATCACGTCCGCGCCGAACGAATAGCCCACGAGCGCGATGTGCTTCACGTGCCAGCGCGCGGTATAGGTGTTGAGCACGCGCGCGAGATCGTGGCTCGTCTGCGCGGGCGTCTTCTCGCTCCAGAAGTAGCGCAGCGCATCCCAGCCGATCACCGAAACCCCCTGTTTTTGCAGGGCTTCCGCGATGGTTTTGTCGAGATCGCGCCAGCCGCCGTCGCCGGAAATCACGACCGCGAGCATGTCGGTCGGATGCGCCGCAGGCAGCTCGACGAGCGGCAGGTCCGACACGTCTTCCTCGCTTTCCGTCTGCACGCGCAGATGCGGTGAGGTGAGCGCGACGAGCTTCTCGGCATCGGTGAGATTCGCGGCAAATGTGTGCGGCTTCGCGTTGGTTGAAGAGGTCGTGCTAACAACTGTTGCGCTCGTCGAGGCCGGCGATTTCGTTGCGCTAGCAACTGTCGTCGCGCCTTGTTCGAAGAAGCCGGGCAGGCCCTTGCCGCGCGACAGCGTGGGGTCGGCGGGGCAGGGGGCGAAGCGCGCGTCGAGCTTCGCGGCGGGATCGAGCGACACCGCGCCCGCCATCGTGTTCGCGGGCGCCTGCGAGAGCATGCGTTGCGCGATGAGCGCGCCTTCGCCGCTGCCGATCGCGATCGGCGCGAAATACTGGTTCGACGCTTGCTGGCGCTCGAGCTGGTGGCTGAGCGCTTCTGCATCGCTGTAGAGCTTGTGGCAGGTCTCGTCCTTCACTGCCGCGAGATTGGCGGCGTAGCGCGCCGTGTCCACGCCCACGACCAGGGCGCCGTGTTGCGCGAGGGCGTCGGCGCGCGTCTGGTCTGCTGCGTTCCAGTGCTCGCCCGCCGAGAACAGCACGGTAAAGCCGCGCATCGCGCCGGCGGGTTTCGTCACGGCGACATCGCCATAGCGGCCGCCCGAGACGTGCGCGGGCGCGGTGTGCGACGGCGCCGGAGCGCTTGCCTGAGCAGCGTTGGCCTGAACCGCGCAGAGCGCGAGCAAGGCTGCGCCCGCCGCGGCGCCGGCGAGGCGCGGCAGCGAGAGAATACGAAGAGTCATGAGCGCCAGCCTCCTGCCAGCAACGAAAGATCCGCGAGGGTGATGAACACGCTGATCGAGCCCGACGCGGCCAGATAGCGCGGTTCCCAGCGCGGCGCGAACTTGTTCTTGAAGCCGCGCAGCCCCCGGAAGTTGTAGAACTTGCCGCCGAAACGCCAGATCAGCCCGGCAAGGCGGTGCCACGACGAAGCGAGCGGCGTCGGCGCCATGCCGGCGAGCGGCGCCATGCCGAGCGAGAGCGATTGATAGCCGGCGCCCTTCAGATGCAGCGCGAGTTGCGTGAACAGATACTCCATCGCATAGGACGAGGCGCCCGGCAGATGGCGCATGACGCCGACCGTCGCATCGGTGTTGAGGTCGGTCGTCATGAAGGTCACGAAGGCGAGCGGCGCGCCGTTCTGGCGCACGAGCAGCACGTGTTGCGCGGCGAGATAGTCGTCGTCGAATGCGGCCACCGAGAAGCTCTTTTCGCGCACGTCGCGCTCTTCGAGCCACGCGTCGGAGATCGTGCGCAGCACCGGCAGGCTGTCGCTCATCCGTGCCGGATCGATGTGCTCGAACGTGAAGCCGTCGCGTTCGCCGCGCTTGAGCGCATAGCGCAGATGCGCGCGCTGCGGGCCCTTGAGATCGAACTCCTTGAGCATCACGCGCGCTTCCTCGCCGAGCTTCATCAGCGTGAGACCGGCGTCGAGATAGAGCGGCAGGGCGTCGGCGCGCACCTGATAGAACGCGGCGCGGCCGCTGTGCGCGTGCGCGAGCGAGACGAATTCGCGGATCAGCGCGGGCCATTCTTCGCGCGGACCCACCGGGTCATGCAGCGCGGCCCACGTGCGTCCGCGCTTCGCGTACATGAGGAAGGCGTTGCGCGAGGACGAGAACAGGAAGCTCTTGTCGCCCATCAACGCGAGGCCCGCGTCGCTGCGTTCCTGCGCGCGCACGATGCGCGCGGCTTCGGCCAGATCCTCGCTCGCGGGTATCACAAAACGGCCCGCGGCGGGGCGCAGCAACTGCCACAACGCGAGCGCCGCCGCGAACACGCCCGCGCCGAGCGTCGCGCGCAGTGCACGCGGTGCGCGTTCGTCGAAGGCGAATTGCCACCAGAGATGCTGCGAGTACTCGACATCGCGGAACGCGAAGAACAACACCCACACGGCGAGTGCGATCACGCAGCCCACCGAGGCGAGCCAGGCGGGCGTAAAGGGCTCGGCGAACAGCGACGAATGACGGTTGAAGCGTTGGCGCGTGACCAGCAGGAGCACGATCAGCACGCACAGCACACCCGCTTCGACGAATGCGAGACCCTTGGTGAGCGAGAGCGCGAGGTTGGCGACAGCGAGCATGAGCGCGAGCCACCAGGCGGCGTCGAGGCGGCGCAACAGGCCGCGCGCGACGAACAGCAGCAGCACGCCGAACAGGCTGCCGAGCAACTGCGAGCTTTCGAGTACCCAGAGCGGAATGAAATTCTGCAGGAGCTCGATGCGATGAGTGAACGCGGGCGTGGCGCCCGAGATCACGAGCATGCTGCCGGTCACGAAGGTGACGATGGCGAGAAACAGCGGAGCGAGCTGCGAGACGCCATGGACGCCGCGCCTCGCGAAATCCGTGTTGAGCGGATTCTTGAGTGCGCGCCCTTCGAATGCCGCGAGCAGCGCGGCCGAAAGCGCGAGCGGTGCGCCGAAATAGATCGCGCGATAGGCGAGCAGCGCGGCGAACACCTTGGGGCCCGGCACGCTCGCGCCGAGCGCGAACACCATCGCGGCTTCGAACACGCCGATGCCGCCGGGCGTGTGGCCGATCAGGCCGAGCAGCAGGGCGGCGGTATAGACGGTCAGGAACTCGGCAAAGCCGATATGCGCGTGCGGCATCACCGACCAGAGCGCGAGACCGGCGCCCGCCACGTCGAGTGCCGCGAGCAGCAATTGCGCAACGAGGTCGCGGCGCGCGGGCACCGCGAAGCGCAGCCAGGCGCGCTTGAGCGGCTCGATTTCGCGCGCCTCGCCGGGGCAGGCCGCGATGAGCGCGGCGCCGAGCGCGAGCACGACGCCGCCGATCCAGCGCAGCGCCTCGGGCGAGAGGTGCAGCAGACCGGAAAGCGTATCGGCGGCGCCCACCATGCCGAGCGCGGTCATGAGCGCGAGGGCGAGCGCGAGCGTGACGCTCGTGAACACCGTCATGCGGCCGATCTGCGCGGCCGTGACGCCCGCGCCGCCATAGACGCGGCAGCGCACGGCGCCGCCCGTGAGCGCGCCGAAGCCGGTGACGTTGCCGAGCGCCGAGCCGGCGATGGCGCCCACCCAAAGCGCGCCGCGCGAGACATGCGCACCGAGGTAGCGCAGGCCGACCGCGTCGCGCCCGACCAGCGCGACGAAGCTGACGGCGGTGGCGCCGAGCGCGCCGGTCCATTGCGCCGGGCTCAGGCGCCAGAGCTGACGAATCACCGAGCGGTAGTCGACGGACTGCGAGAGGTGCTGAAACACCAGCAGCAAAAGCGCGCAGATGCCGATGGCGAGGGCCGGCGCCACGAAGCGCTGCAAACGCAACGCGCGGGCGCGGCGGCGCAGCGCCACGGCGGCGGCGCGCGCAATGCGCGAAGGAGGCGATTCAAACATGGGTTGGCCTGGCGATTCTCCGATGCCGCCTTGGCGCCGTGGCCGGCGTCTTCAGGGGCGGCATCGCGTGTTGTTTGTTAGGGTGGTCCGGCGGCTGGCCGTTGCGGCTTGCAGCGCAAGGGGCCGTAGCGGGGGGAGCCGTAGCAGCAAGCCGTGGCAGCTTGCCAAAACGTAAACGTTTGGTAATGACTGTAAAGCTGGAAACGCATGGGGCGACCTGGTGGTTGACCCGTGCCGCAAGAAACCTCGGAAACCTCGGAAACCTCGAACGAACGCTGAAGCGAAACGCAAACGGGACCGGATGATTTTTAAAAGATCGCCGCTGCGAACGTAACAGTGCGATGCGCGCGACTTTACCTGAGTTTGCCCGAGCACTTTTGCTTGAGGATTCGACGCGGATGTCTTTGAAAACCCTGACGGATCCCAAGCTCCGGACACGGACGGTCGCGCTGCAACGGGCGCCCGGCCCGCCATTGTGTCGCCGCGCGACACAATGATTTACGGCTGCGCGGGACTTTTTCTGAAACCGTTGTTACCAATTCGAGACACGCTTTTTAATTCTTTTACTTCGCGTGTCCGTGGAGGTAGTCTGATTCGATCACGTGCTGTTTGACTGCGGAAGTTTGACTGCGCCGGGAGAAAGACGTGAACAGACTCGCCCTGACTTCGCTTTCGTTCGTCACGCTCGGCGCCGCCAGCGTGGCGCATGCACAGACCAGTGTCACGCTGTACGGCACCATCGACACTTCCCTCACCTACGTCAATCACGCAAACGGCAATAAAAATCTCTGGGCGCTCGGCAACAGCAGCTTCGGCAATCTCTCGGGCTCGCGCTGGGGCTTGAAGGGCGCCGAGGATCTGGGCGGCGGCCTCAAGGCCATTTTCCAGTTGGAGAGCGGCTTTAATCCGTCGACCGGCCGATTGGGCCAAGGCGGCCGGTTGTTCGGCCGCCAGGCTTACGTAGGCCTGACGGCGGCGCAATACGGTTCGCTCACGCTCGGACGCCAATATGACCCGCTGATCGACCTCGTGCAGGGCATCACCGCAGACAATTACTTCGGCTCGGTCTTCGCGACCCCCGGCGACGTCGACAATTACGACAACAGCTTCCGCGTCAACAATGCCGTCAAGTACACCACGCCGGTGTGGAACGGCCTGCAGGCCGCCGCCATGTACTCGTTCGGCGGCATCGCGGGTTCCACCGGCTCCGAACAGTCGTATTCGGCGGCCGTGGCCTACAACAACGGCCCCATTTCGCTGGCGGGCGGCTACTTCTACGCGGCCAATAGCCAAGCCGCCATCGGCATTCGCACCACCGGTTGGAACAGCACCTCGGACGGCACCTTCGACGGTCCCATCAACGGCGGCTATGCGAGCGCTCACTCACTTTCCATCGCGCGGGCGGCGGCGCAGTACTCGCTCGGCCTGTTTACGTTCGGTCTCGGCTACAGCAACGCGCAATACGCGCCAGACGCGAGTTCCGTGTTCCGCAGCACTGAGAAATACAATACGGGCCAGGGTTTCGTGAACTATCAACTGAGCCCGGTGTTCCTGCTCGGCCTCGGCTACAGCTATACGCATGCCAATGGCGACACGAGCGCGAATTACCACCAGGTGTCGATCGGTGCGGACTACAGCCTCTCGAAGCGCACCGACGTCTACATGACCGCGGGCTGGCAGCACGCGAGCGGCGACCAGGGCGACGGCGTGGGCGGCTCGATGCCGGCCGAAGCGTCGATCGGCTCATACGGCTATAACGGAACGGCGACGCAGACCATGTTCAATCTGGGCCTGCGGCACAAATTCTGAGCGCGCTGGCGCGCTGCGTTTTGCGTTTGCGCCGTGCTAGACGTATGACGTTTCGTGAAGGCCGGGCGCGCCATGTGGGTGGCGCGTCCGGCCTTTTTGCCTCGCGGTGTGGGGAAGCGGCACTCGCCTGCGCTGCAAGGGGGCGCTCTCGGCGCTCTCGGCGGTCGAGCCAGTGGAGCCAGTGGAGCCAGTGGAGCCAGTGGAGCCAGTGGGGCCGGTCGAGCCGGCCGGCGCCG
This sequence comes from Paraburkholderia tagetis, assembly GCF_022213065.1. Classification (GTDB taxonomy): domain Bacteria; phylum Pseudomonadota; class Gammaproteobacteria; order Burkholderiales; family Burkholderiaceae; genus Paraburkholderia; species Paraburkholderia tagetis. The sequence goes on along the minus strand of NZ_JAKLJA010000008.1, from coordinate 180,253 downwards.
CTAACCCGTGAGACGCACCGCGAGCAACGCGAGCCGGCTGGCGCAGCGCCCGCCTGCGCGCCGCACAGCCGCAAACGGCGGCCGCCATGCGCTCGTGAGCGTCACGCGGGCGGCGGCGCTCTCGCCGTCCGCGCTAAGCCAGAGGCGTTCGCCGCGGTAGACCCGCAGCGTTTCGCCCGGGTTCAGCCAATGGTCGTAGGGCGAACGCGCACGCGTGAGCCAGATGCGCGCGCCGTAGACGCGCAGCGTGCTGTCCGCGCGCACGCGCCAGGTGAACGTCCCGGTCGCGGGCACGGCAAAGTGGATCGACAGGGCCGGCAGCGCATCGTCGTGTATAAGGGCGCCGGAGGCGCTGTCTTGATCGGCCTGCTGCGAAGCGAAATCCATCGTGTTCTCCATGATGAGGAGCCGACGGACGGGGCACTGCCACTACCACCCAAAAAACAACAGCCCCGTCGATGCCGGCGGGGCTGTGTGATTTGCGTAACGACAGACTGAACTACCTGAATTGCTCGTCCGCACACCTTCCCCGTGCCATGCCATTGGGCATATGCCACGGGTGATTCATCGCGTTCGCGTGGATGAAAGAGGTGGAGGTGTGCATGCGTCGAGTGTGCGGGGCGCGTGTGGGCACTGTCAACAAGATTTGTAGGACGAGTCGCCATTTGGGGTAGGCATGCACGTGGGAATGCGCTGCCGGACCTGCCGCGGACACTTCGGTTTTGCCCTTGGTCTGTCATCCCGCCCCTTGCCGCGCGCGACGGTTTCCTTCAGGATGGAATTTTTTCCACGCGGAACGATTTCGGAGGCCTTCTGGCGTCCGAAATGGGACGCTTAGTGGCGGGACGCCTTCGCCGGCGTGCCGCTTTCGAATCTGTGCCAGAGGGGGGAGCCATAGAGAAAGGTGATAACGGTATTCGTATTTGATATATCACATACGAAATATTGATTTTTGTCGCGATGCAGCATATGATTGAGTCATTCGATGATTCAACTTTGCGGAGCTTCAAATGGATTTCATCTTTCTCTCGCTTCTTGGCTTGGCGGTTGTCGGCTTAGGCACGGCAGCAACGGTTATGATCGCGCAGTGGCTGCCGCAGTCGGCCATCGAACAGGCGGTCCAACATAGCCGTTTTGCCGGTCTCGGCGAGGCGCCGCGCGCAATGCTGGACTTGCCCGCGCAGCGTCGCCCGCTGGTCGGCGTGCAGGTTGTTAAAGAGGCAATGAATGTCGTCAGAACACACTGAAGCAGTCGTCACCCGGGACGCCGCGCCACTCAAGCTGGCGCTGCAGCCCATCAACGCGACCCTGAGCCTGCGCGATCAGGCTTATGCGATGTTGCGTCAGGCTATCGCCGACGCCGATATCTATCAGACGCACGAAGAAATCCGGCTGGACGAGCGCGTGTTGAGCGAAACGCTCGGCGTGAGCCGCACACCGGTACGCGAGGCCATGACGCTGCTGGAGCAGGAAGGCTTCCTGCGCATGGTGCCGCGCCGTGGCATCTATATCGTGCGCAAGAGCAAGCGCGAGATCGTCGAGATGGTCCAGATGTGGGCTGCGCTCGAAAGCATGGCCGCGCGTCTGGCGACGACCAACGCCACGGACGAAGAAATCGCGAAGCTGCGTCACATGTTCGACGACTTCCGCGACAGTACGCCGGCCGAGCATATCGCCGAGTACTCGGACGCCAATATCGCGTTCCATCAGGCGATCGTCGAGCTTTCGAAGTCGCAGTTGATCCTCGAGACGATCAAGAACATCTTCGTGCATGTGCGCGCGATCCGGCGCATGACGATCTCGCAGAGCGATCGTGCATCGCGCTCGATCGTCGATCATCTGCGCATTATCGAGGCGCTAGAGAAGCGCGATACCGAACTCGCGGAGCGACTCGTGCGCCAGCATTCGCTCGATCTCGCTGCGTACATCGAGAAGCATTGCGATTTCCTCGACTGAGCGCGGCAAGGCAGTTATCCGCTTGAAAAGCGGGAGACCTGATGGGGTCTCCCGCTTTTTTGTTTGTGCGGCGGGTTTTTGGTGGGCTTTGATAGCCGCTGCCGGGTGAGGTTGGACGAGACTTTATGCGCATCAAGGTGAGGCATCGTCCAATCTCGAACACCAAATCTGAAATATCTCACCACTATCGACTCGGGGTTTTCCCTTGCTCGTGATTCGCTAAAAGCGCATAAATCCCTTGAAAGCCACGCCAGGTATGGCCTCTGGCTCATTCGACCTGCATTGGCTCTCGGTAAATTCCCTCTTGCTTCGCTGTGATATATCACATACTGTATTGAGCAAGGACGCAGCAAAAGCAGCAACCCGCGCGGACGCCCACAGGCGCCCCCGCAGTCCACAGATTTTTCGAAACTCGCCCGGCCACGACTAACCAAGGGAGACATGACATGGGCAAGGCACTGGATGGCGTGCGTATTCTCGATTTCACGCACGTGCAGTCGGGTCCGACCTGCACACAACTGCTGGCATGGTTTGGCGCCGACGTCATCAAGGTAGAGCGCGCCGGCTCCGGCGACATCACGCGCGAGCAGTTGCGTGATATCCCCGATGCGGACAGCCTGTACTTCACGATGCTCAACGGCAACAAGCGTTCGGTCACGCTCGACACGAAGAATCCGCAGGGCAAGCGCGTGCTCGAACGGATGATCCGCGACTGCGACGTGCTCGTCGAAAACTTCGCGCCCGGCGCGCTGGAACGCATGGGCTTCAGCTGGGAGCACATCCAGACGCTCAATCCGCGCATGATCGTCGCTTCCGTGAAGGGCTTCGGCCCGGGGCCCTACGAGGACTGCAAGGTCTACGAGAACGTCGCGCAATGCGTGGGCGGCGCCGCCTCCACCACGGGCTTCGACGACGGCCCGCCGGTGGTTTCCGGCGCGCAGATCGGCGACAGCGGCACGGGTCTGCATCTCGCGCTCGGCATCGTCACGGCGCTGTATCAGCGCACGCACACCGGGCGCGGCCAGAAGGTGCTGGCCGCCATGCAGGACGGCGTGCTCAACCTGTGCCGCGTGAAATTGCGCGACCAGCAGCGGCTCGATCGCAACGGCGTGATGAAGGAGTACCCGCAGTACCCGAACGAGAGCTTCGGCGACGCCGTGCCGCGCGCGGGCAACGCCTCGGGTGGCGGTCAGCCGGGCTGGATTCTCAAGTGCAAAGGCTGGGAGACCGATCCGAACGCGTACATCTATTTCATCGCGCAGGCGCCCGTGTGGGACCGCATCTGCAAGCTGATCGGCCGCGAGGAATGGATCGATGACCCGCTCTACGCCACGGCCAATGCGCGCTTGCCGCATCTCAAGGAGATCTTCGCCGAGATCGAGCACTGGACCATGCATCGCACCAAGTTCGAAGTGATGGCCGTGCTCAATCGTCAGAACATTCCGTGCGGTCCAATTCTCTCGATGAAGGAGATTGCCGCCGACGACTCGCTGCGCGCAACCGGCACGATCGTCGAGGTCGACCATCCCGTGCGCGGCAAGTACCTCACGGTCGGCAACCCGATCAAGCTCTCGGACAGCCCCACCGAGGTCACGCGCTCGCCGCTTCTGGGCGAGCACACGGACGAAGTGCTTGCCGAATTCGGCTATAGCGCGATGGACATCCGTTCACTGCGCGCTTCGGGCGCGATCTGAACGACGCCGCGGACCGCCGTATGAAGGTGTGGCGAAGGTGCGAAGCGGCACGCGAAGATCGATGCGGGCGCAACCATGCGCCCGTGCCCATGAACGACTGAATCTTTGAACCGATGGACTGCGCGGTACAGGCGTGCCGCGCGCCACGCAACGATGGAGCGAAGCATGGACACATGGATGCGCTTGATGGCGAACGACGGCAGTATCGTGTTCGGACGCGTAGAAGATGGTTACCTGCACGAATACGAAGGGCTCGATCAACCGGTGCCCACGGGCGCGGTGCTCTCGCTGCGCACACTCACGCCGCTCGCGCCGTGCGCGCCGGGCAAGGTCGTGGCGCTCTGGAACAATTTTCATGCGCTTGCGCTGAAGCTCGAAAAGCCGGTTCCAGAGCATCCTCTCTTTTTGATCAAGCCGGCGGAGTCGGTGATCGGATCGGGCGTGCCGATCCGGCGTCCGGCCCACTATTCGGGAAAAATTGTTTTCGAAGGCGAGCTTGGCATCGTGATCGGCAAGCGTTGCCGCAATGCGAGTCTTGCTGAAGCCGAGGACGCGATCTTCGGCTACACGATCGTCAACGACGTGACCGCTGCGGGCCTGCTTGCCGAAAATCCGCACTTCCCTCAATGGTGCCGCGCCAAAGGTTTCGATACATTTTGTTGCCTGGGCCCGGCTATCGTTTCGGGGCTCGATTGGAGCAACGAGCGCGTCGTGACGCGACTGGACGGCGTGGAGCGGCAGAACTATCGGCTCGACGACATGGTGTTCACGCCCGCGCAGCAAGTGAGCCTGATTTCGCAGGATCTCACGCTCGAACCGGGCGACGTGATCGCATGTGGGACGTCGCTGGGCGTGGGCTCGATCGGCGACGGCGCGACGGTCGAGGTCACCATCGAAGGTATCGGCACGCTGGTGAACACGCTGGGCTCGCGATCGGGCGACACGCAGGATCCGGCGCGCGCAGGCCGCGAGCGCGAGTCGGCCACGAGTGCTTAAGAGGTTGTTAAGCGGCTCTTAAGAGATCGTGCAAGAAACTATGTAGCAGTTGTACGGCAGGTTGTTGTAGCAGGGGGACAAGCCGGAACGGACAGGAGAGCCGCGCGATGCACGACGTGACGCATCGCGCGGCTTGACTCTCGACCGGGGCGCAAAACAAGTGTGCGCCGCAGCAGGCATTCGAAGCGCGAACTATTACGTGCGCGGCATGAGTGCCGCGCACGAGGAGGAGAGATGCCGGAGCAACTGGCGGGCGACGTCGCATGGCTGGCGGGCAGCCTGCTGTTCGCGTGGCTCGCGTGTGCGATTGCACAACTGGCGGCGCTCGCGCCAGCGTGGGCGCGGCGCGCCCCGGTGCGCGCGAAGCCGCGCTGCAAGCTTGCGCGCGAGGTGAAGCCGCGGGTGCGCAACGCGCTCGCCATATCGTTCGCACTACTGTTGATGCTGCCGCCGGGCTTGCTGGCGGCGCTCGTTGCATATCGGCCCGATGCGCTCGCCGCTGCGCAATGTGGCGCGCTTGCCGGATTATGGCTGGGCGCGCGGCACGACCTCGCGAGGCACGCGCGGGCGACCGCCATCGCGGGTTGCAGCGTGGGCGCGGTGTCCATTTGCGTCTGCCTTGCCGGTTTTCTGCTGCTGCCTGTGCTACCCGCTTCCGGGCGCGCTGCGCTTTACGTCACGGCAACGCTCGGCGCGCTGCTCACAGGCGCCGCTACGAACGCATTCGTATCCGGTGCAAGCAGCGGCGCGAGCATGAGTGAGCGCCGCCGCTTGCCGTTCCGGCCGGGCGATCGCGTAGTGCATGCCATTGCGTTCGTTTTGTTCGCGATACTGGGCTACGGTTTTGCCGCGGTGCATATTCTGTCCTCGGACGAACTCGGGCTCTCCGTACTCGTGGCCGCCTGCGTGCTTGCCGCCGCGTTCGGCGTGCGTCTCATGGGCGGTGCGCGTGGTCGTGTCGCGCCGCGTCCGGGCATCGTGCGTGTATCCGCCGGTGAGCAGACCAACGCGTTTTCGCATATTGCGTCGAAATCGCCTGTGCTAGCGCGCTTCGCGGGCGTGCCGGGCGAATGGCTCGTGGCGGCGTGCGGGCGCGCTGCGCTCGAACCCGCGAGCCTCGACATATGGCTGGCAGACTGCGACCTGCCCAGCGAGACGCCGCGCACGTTGCACCATGCCTCGCAGGATCTACCGCGCCGCCGGCGCGATCGCAGCCGCTATGGCGCGCTCAGGCTGCGCCAGGGGCTGCACTGAAGTCACTCATCCAACGATTCGGGGAAGGGCGCTGCATTGATTCGCACCCCGTTGCAACGGCGTTTGCCGGCGATGGGCGCGAACGATTAGTGGTGCCTGATGGATCCGCGCGGATTTATTCAATTTTATTTATGCAACGACGACTCTGAGACACGTGTGATGTTCTCGATGAGCTGCTCGCCTTCCTCGAGAAGGAAGCGCTTGAACGCGAGCGCGACGGGCGGCAGGCGCTTGTTTTTGCGGTGCACGAGGTACCAGTTGAGCATGACCGGAAAGCCTTCGACGTCGAGCACGGTGAGGTGTCCGACCTGCAATTCGAGGCTGATCGTATGCGCGGAGAGAAATGCGATGCCCATGCCGGCGATCACGGCCTGCTTGATCGTCTCGGTGCTCTGGATCTCCATCGCGATCTTCAGGTTCGTGATCTTGCCTGCAAACCCTTCTTCCATCGAATTCCACGTGTCCGAGCCGCGTTCGCGCACGATGAAGGCTTCGTTCGCGAGCGTGCTGAGCTTGATGCCGCGCTTGTTCGCAAGCGGGTGCGTGGGTGCCGCCACGATCACATAAGGGTGGGGTGCGAATACTTCGTTGATGGCGTCGGTCGCGTGCGGCGGGCGCACCATGACCGCGAGATCGGTCTGGTTGGTCGAGAGCTGCTGCAGCAATTGCTCGCGGTTGTGCACCGAGAGATTGAGCTGCACGCCCTTGTAGCGCCGCGTGAATTCGGCGAGCAGGCGCGGAAAGAAGTAGTCGCCCGCGCTGATCACGGCCACGTTGAGCTTGCCGCCGGAGACGCCCTTCAACTGGCTCATGGCCTCGTCGACTTCATGGAACTGCTGAATGATCGTGCGGCTGTAGTGCAGCATCTCCGTGCCGGCAGGCGTGAGATAGATCTTCTTGCCGAGCTGTTCGAAGAGCGGGAGGCCCGCATGGTCTTCGAGCTGCCGGACTTGCGTGGAGACCGCAGGCTGCGTGAGATGAAGCTCTTCGGCGGCACGCGAAAAACTGAGGTGGCGCGCCACGGTCTCGAAGACTTTCAACTGGCGCAGCGTGGCGTTTCGCATGGTCATGACTGATCCATAAAGGATACTGAATCAACATAATAACAAACTTTAATTATGAGTAATCGAGTAATCACCCTAGCATGAGTTGAAAGGCGTTCGAATGCCGTGAATTAGATGCGGGTTAACGCCTGGATTGATCAAAAAAGGCGTTTTTTTAGCGGGAAAACCCGAATCTCAAAGCGTGGTGACCGGACTTCTCAGGCGCTTCATGAATTCGTGGAATGAAAGGGGAATTACGTATTTTCACTCGATTTTTTGTGTGCTGAATCCAATAAGAATAAGCAGTAAGCAAGGATGGATCGAAAGACCATAAGATGAAATTTATGCAAGCCGGAAAAACGGCTGCAATCCGTGAATGGATAGTGGAGACAACCGAGATGAATGCAATCAGTCAGAAGGGCGAGGGCGGTCCGTTTTGGACGAACCGCTGGGGTCAACTGGTATTGGGCATGCTATGCATGGCCCTCGTTGCCAATCTGCAGTACGCGTGGACGCTCTTCGTCGCGCCCATGAACGCTCGCCATCACTGGGGGCAAGCCTCCATTCAGCTGGCGTTTTCCATCTTCATCCTGACTGAAACCTGGCTCGTGCCGATCGAAGGCTGGCTCGTCGACAAGTTCGGTCCGCGCCCGGTCGTCATGGGCGGCGCCGTATGTGCGGGCCTCGCCTGGGTGATTTACTCGTATGCGGACACGCTGCCGATGCTCTATGTAGGGTCGGTGCTCGCCGGCCTCGGCGCGGGCGGCGTGTACGGCACCTGCGTGGGCAACGCGCTCAAGTGGTTCCCGGACCGTCGCGGCCTGGCGGCAGGCCTGACCGCCGCGGGCTTCGGCGCGGGCGCGGCCGTCACGGTGATTCCGATTGCGAACATGATTTCGCGTTCGGGCTACGAGCACACGTTCTTCTTCTTCGGCATCTTGCAGGGCGTGGCGATTTTCATCCTCGCGCTGCTGCTCGTGAAGCCTGCGCCGCGCGCCGCGATGGCGGTGGGCCGCCGCCTCGTTTCGCGTGTCGACTACACACCGGGGCAGATGGTCAGGCAGCCGGTATTCTGGGTCATCTACGTGGCATTCGTTGCCGTCGCCGCGGGCGGCCTGATGGCGACTGCCGAGATCGGCCCGATCGCCAAGGACTGGGGCCTCGCCCGCATGCCGATGACCGTGTTCGGCGCGACGCTGCCGCTGCTCACGCTCACGCTCTCGATCGACAGCATCTGCAACGGCTTCACGCGTCCGTTGTGCGGCTTCGTCTCCGACAAGATCGGCCGTGAGAACGCCATGTTCTTCATCTTCGTGGGTGAAGGCCTCGCGCTGCTCGGCATGATGCAGTACGGCACGAACCCGTATGCGTTCATGACGTTCGCCGCGCTCATCTTCCTCTTCTGGGGCGAGATCTTCTCGATCTTCCCGGCGATCTGTGCAGACACCTTCGGCAGCAAGTACGCCGCCGCCAACGCGGGCACGCTCTATACCGCGAAGGGCACTGCCGCGCTGCTCGTGCCGGTGGCCTCCGTGCTCTCCGCAGCGGGTGGCTGGAGCGCCGTGTTCATCGTCGCAGCGATCATCACGATCGCGGCGGGTGTGAGCGCCAAGTTCATCCTCGCGCCAATGCGTCACCGCCTGATCGAGCGCAGCGACGAGCACTCCACCACGCTCGCTGCAAATCCGGCCGGCGGCCTGCAGACCGGCGAATGAGCGGCGAACGCTGACACGGCCATGGCGATGAATGTTTCGCTCCAGCAACTCAAGGTATTCGTCGCGGTGGCGCGTGAGCGCAGCTTCACGCGCGCCGCGCGCGAATTCGGGCTCACGCAGTCGGCGGTGAGCCGCTGCGTGCGCGATCTCGAAGAGGCGATCGATCTGAAGCTCTTCGATCGCACGACGCGCCAGGTCGAGCTCACGCTCGCGGGCAGCGGCTTCGAGCGGCGCATCGGGCGCCTGCTCGACGAAATCGACATGGCCTTGAACGAAGGCCGCGACGCGCACCAGGAACATAGCGGCGTCGTACTCGTGGCGAGCAATCCGGCGCTGTCCTCAGGCTGGGTTCCCGCCGCGTTTGCGCGTTGTGCCGCGGCATTTCCTTCGCTTTCGCTGCAATTGCGGGACTTGCCGCAGGCCGCGGTCTTGCAGGCGGTCGAGCAGGGCGAAGCCGATTTTGGCGTGATTGCGGAAGCCATGCCGTTCGCGAGCGCCAATCTCGATGTGCAGCCGCTCGCGGCCACGCCGTTGTGCGCCGTGCTGCCCTCGCATCATCCGCTGGCGCTGCAAGGTGCGTTGCGCTGGGACGAACTGGCGCGCGAGCCGCTCGTCACGCTCAATCGCGATGCGGGCTGCCGTGGCGCGGTGATGCGCGCACTCCAGGGGCTGCGGCCCGAAGGGCGTCCTGTCCAGGAGCTCGCGCACGTCGAAGGCGTCGCGCGCATGGCGCAACTGGGCATGGGCATCGGCGTGCTGCCCATCAGCAGCGACGGCGCGCGTGCGACGCATGGCGACGCGGCGGCTGCGGCGTGTCACTGGCCGGTGCCGGCCGGGCCGCTCGTTGCGCGCGTGCTGCATCCCGTCGTGACGGTGAGCACGATGCTCGTGCGCCGCCGCAATCGTTCCTTGCGTCCTTGTGCTCAGGCAGCGTGGTCTCAGTTTGCTGCGGACAGCCACTTCGAGCAGAACCACGCTTCCGATCCGACCCACGATGTTCACGTCGCGCAGCGCTTCGAACGCGAAGCCACTGCGCTTGCGCGTATCGGTTGATTGCCGGTTGATTTTCGGTTGATTTTCGTCGGCGATTGGCGCAGGCCATGTCCTGAGCCAATCGCCGCGCGAGTCCACTTGATTCCTCGCGATTCCCCTCGATTCCCCTCGATTCGCCACGCGCTTCTCCGCGCGCATTTTCTTTCCCTCCGCGTTTCTCCAAAGCAGCAAAAGCTCCGGCGGTAAACGCAAAACGGGCCGCGCTTTTCGCGCGGCCCGTTCAACGCCCCTCTGTGTATTTTCAGGCTGCCTGTTGCGCCATGCGTTCACGTTGCTTGATGAGCGCGAGCACGGTGTCGATGGCGGGCGTGGCTTCGCCCACCAGTTGCCCCATTTCCTGCACGACGGTCAGCAGCGGATCGATCTCCATCGGCCGGCGCTGTTCCAGATCGACGAGCATCGAGGTCTTGTGCGCGCCCACCGCACCCGCGCCGTTGATGCGCCGCTCCACGTCCACGCGGAAATGCACGCCGAACTGCTCGGCAATGCGCTGCGCTTCGAGCATCATCGTGCGCGCGACGGAGCGCGTGGCCGGGTCTTGCGTGATGACGTCGAGCGTGGCGTGCGTGAGCGCGCTGATCGGATTGAAGCAGAGATTGCCCCACAGCTTGAGCCAGATTTCGTCGCGGATATTCTCGCGGATCGGCGCGTCGAAGCCGGCGGCCGTCATGATTTCATGAAGTTGCACGATGCGCGAGGTGCGCTCGCCCGAAGGCTCGCCAATGGGAAACTTCTTGCCGTACACATGGCGGATCACACCCGGCTCGTCGATCTCGGCGGCGGGGTAGAGCACGCAGCCGATCGCGCGCTCGGGCCCGAGACGCGTCCATTGCGAGCCGTCCGGGTCGATGCTTTCGAGCCGCGAGCCTTCGAACTTGCCGCCGTGGCGGTAAAAGTACCAGTAGGGAATGCCGTTGGTGCCCGTGACGATGGCGGTGTGCTTGCCGATCAGCGGCTGCATCGAGTCGATCACGCTCGCCACCGAATGCGCCTTGAGCGTGATGATCACCACGTCCTGCACGCCCAGCTCGCGCGGATCGTTCGTACAACGGACCTTTGCGACATATTCCTCGCCGTCCATCAAGAGCCGAGCACCGTGCTCGCGCATGGCGGCCAGATGCGGGCCACGTGCGATGAAGCTCACGTCGGCGCCCGCGCGGGCCATCTGCACGCCCATCATGCCGCCGATGGCGCCCGCTCCAAAGATGCAGATCTTCATATGGATTCCCCCAATGACGTTGAAAACCGCGTGTCCGCGAGTGCCGCACAAGTGACAGAGGTAAATCTGGCCACTCGCTGCACACGCAGACGATGGTTCGAGCATAGGGGCTGCCGTCGATTAACGACAGTTAAAGTTTATCGGCTTAATCATCAGGAATACATTATGAACTACGCGTTTTCCCGAGGTGATGCGAGATGAGAGAAGAGACAGGATCAGGCGCGCCGCACCAGTAGGAAGCTCACACCGATAGCGCCCAGAAACGCACCGCACGCGCGGTTGAAGCAGCGGCGCACACTCGCACGCGTGAGCCAGCGGCCCAGGTACATGCCGGCGAGCGAATAGAGCGCGATGGCCACGCATTCGAGCACGAGAAAGCTCGCGCCCAACACGCCGAATTGCGGCAGCATCGGCTTGGCGACGTTGACGAACTGCGGCAGGAATGCGGTGAACACGAGAATCGCCTTCGGGTTGCCTGCCGCCACGAGACATTCGCGCCGTGCGATGCGCGCGAGCGTGGCGTCGTCGTCGAGCTTCATGCCGATCGGCGCGGCGTCGCTGCGCCAGAGCTGCACGGCGAGCCAGACGAGGTAGGCCGCGCCCGCGAGCTTGATGGCGAAGAAGATGGCCTCCGAGGCGCGCAGCACGAACGCGAGCCCTGTTGCCGCAAGCGCGATCATCGCCGCGAAGGCGACCAGCCGGCCCGTGCCGCCCACGAGTGCGCGCATGAAGCCGTGGCGCGCGGCTACGTTGATCGACAGCAGGTTATTAGGCCCGGGCGCCATGTTCAGCGCGAAGCAGGCGGGCAGGAAAAAGAGCCAGGCGGTGAGGGACATGATCGTGGTTCGACACAATGTGCTGATGCAATGCAACAGTAATGCGCCCGATGGCGCATCGAGCGATTCTAGCGCGAAGTGGGTCTGCCAAAGGCCGCGATTTCAAGCGCCGTGCTGCTCGATGCCGGCGGCACCGTCGAGTGGCCCGTAGTCGGTTGGCCCAGTCGGTTGGCCGCGGGCGCGCTTGCGTAAAAAGGGGCCGCACGCTTAAATATGCCGGGCGCGTCCTGCCTTGCTGACGGGCCGATGCGGAGTGCATCACAGGCATCCACGAGCAACTACAAAGCATCCACGAACATCCTCGAGAAAGGGAGCCGTTCATGAACGGAAGGACCGTTGCCGAGCGCGAAGCGGCCGGCCGCGCTGCGCGCGAGCGCGTGAAGCGTTCGAGTCACAAGCAGGTGGGTGAACTGCACCGCGATCCGGTCGCGCTGCTCAAGAAGAGCAGCGAGGGCCGCGTGCCCAACCTCGTGCCGTTGCGCTACGGGCGCATGATCGTCTCGCCGTTCACGTTCTTTCGCGGCAGCGCGATCCTGCAGGCACACGATCTCTCCCAGGTGCCGAACACGGGCATGGTCATGCAGATTTGCGGCGACGGTCATCTGCTCAACTTCGGCGGCTTCGCGACGCCCGAGCGTCAGCTCGTGTTCGATCTGAACGACTTCGACGAAGTGGCCCCGGGCCCTTGGGAGTGGGACCTCAAGCGGCTCGCCGCGAGTCTCGTAGTGGCCGCGCGGCACCTGCGCTTTTCGCGCGGCGTGGCCGAAGATCTCGTGATGACGGCCGTGACCTCCTATCGCAACCACATGCGCCAGTACGCGGAGTTCGGCGCGCTCGAACTCTGGTACGACAAGATCACGTTCGACCGCATGGTGGAGACCGCGCTCACGCCCGAGGGCCGGCGTCTCATTCGCCGCGGCATGGAGAAGGCCGCGGGCCGCACGCACGAGAGCATGCTGGAAAAGCTCGCTTACCAAAACGATCGTAGCGACCGTAACGAACATGACGACCGCGAAGGGCACGCCGACGCGCACTGGACGATTCGCGACGCTCCGCCCGCGCTCTTTCACGTGCACGGCCCGAACTCGCTTTACGAGCACGAGGACAACTGGCTGACGCTCAGCGACTGGCGCTCGCTGATCTTGCCCATCTACGAGGCCTATCTGAAGACGCTCGCTCCCGACCGCCGCGAGCTGCTCGAACACTTCGAGATCCAGGATCTCGTCTTCAAGGTGGTGGGCGTGGGCAGCGTGGGCACGCGCTGCCTCGTGGTGCTGCTCGTCGATCATCACGGCAAGCCGCTCTTCCTGCAGTTGAAGGAGGCGCGCCAGTCCGTCGTTTCCCAGTATTTCAAGGCGCCCGCATTCAAGCACAAGAAGGGGCACGAGGGGCATGGGGGGCATGAGGGCGCGCGCGTGGTGCAGGGGCAGCGTCTGTTGCAGGCCGCAAGCGATCTCTTTCTCGGCTGGTCCACGGGGCCTTCGGGGCGCCATTTCTACTTCCGCCAGTTGCGCGACATGAAGCTCTCCGTGGAGCTCGAGACGCTCGACAGCACACTGCTCGCGGGCTATGCGCGCATGTGCGGCTGGGCGATGGCGCGCGCGCATGCGAAGTCGGGCAACGCGGCCATCGAGATCGCCTCGTATGTCGGGCGCGGCGACTCGTTCGCCGAAGCGCTCGCGGGCTATGCGGCCCATTACGCGGATCAGGTGGAGCGCGATTTCGACGCGTTCGTCAAGGCCGCGCGCAGCGGCGAGATCGTGGCGCGCAGCGACGAGGACATGGCCGCCGATTTCCGCATCTGATCGGCCGCGGGCGCGAACGCGCTATCCTTGCGCTTTTGTCCCGCCGCATGCGCGCCGCGCCATGCGGTTCGCGTCTCATGCGTCTACGTCATATCGAAGTCTTCCACGCGATCATGCGCACGGGCTCGCTCTCGAAGGCCGCCGAGCTCCTGTGCGTTTCGCAGCCCGCCGTGAGCAAGGTGCTCGCACATGCCGAGCGCAGCGCGGGCCTGAAGCTGTTCGCGCGCGCACATGGCCGCTTGCAGCCCACGCGCGAAGCCGAATTGCTGTTCGCCGAAACGCAGAAGCTCCAGTCGAGCCTCGACAGCATTCGCGACCTCGCGCGCAATCTCGCGCTGCATCCGCAAGGACTACTGCGCATCGGCTGCCTGCCGAGCCTCGGTCTCAGTCTCATGCCGCAGGCCGTTCAGACGTTTCGCGCGAGCTACCCGGCCGTTTCGCTGAAAATCCAGACGCGCCATACCGCCGAACTGCTCAACGCCTTGCTCACGCGCGAGCTGGACGTGGGCGTCGCGCTCAATCCGCCCGCGCGCCCCGGCATCGAGACGCTCGAGCTCGGCCGCACGGCCGTGGTATGCGTGGCGCCGCCCGACGATCCCACGCCGGCCGGCGTGCCGCTCGCGCTGCAGGAATTCGTCGACGGCGACTGGATCAGCATCGGCAATGTCGATCCGCTTGGCGAGACCATCGGCCATCTGCTCGAGACTCAGGGCGTGGATGGGCGGCTTGCCGCCGTCGAGGCACAGACCTGGTACGTGGCGCGCTCGCTCGCGGCGCGCGGTGTCGGGCGCGTGCTGCTCGACGAAATTACCGCGAGGAGCGCGGGCGAGCCGGTCGCGATCCGCCGCGTGGAGCCCGAGCTTACCGTGGGCGTATTCGCGGTGTGGCGCGATGGCGGCATGGATTCGCAGGCGGGCAACGCGTTCGTGGATGTGCTGCGCGCCCTGCTTGCAGCGGGGTGAGTGGGGCGCTGCCGCTGCCGGCGTGCCGCACGCGCGTTCGCATGCTCCCGTATACTGGGCGTGCCGAATTGCCATACCGCGTCAGTGCCATTACGTGTCATTACGCGCCACCACCCGTCACATCGCCTGAATTCCCATGTCTTTGCCTTCTCGTCCCGAGGACGACCCGCGTCCGTCACCGCCCGAGCGGCCCAGTAACGAAGAGTGCTGCCAGAGCGGTTGCAGTCCTTGCATCTTCGATCTCTACGATGAAGAGGTGGGCCGCTGGCGCATCGCGCTGGCGGCATGGGAAGCCCGCGAGGCCGCGCGTCAGGCAGCGGCTGCGCAGGGCAGCGAGACGTCATCTACTCCGAATCCCCAGTAGATCGTCATGTCCGATTCCATTTCCATTTCGCTCCTCGCTGCCAGCCAGCCCGATTCCGCCGCGCTCGACGCGCTGCACGCGTTCGTCGAACGCCATCCGCGTCTCTTTGTGCTGACCGGCGCCGGCATCAGCACGGACTCGGGCATCCCCGGCTATCGCGATGAAAACGGCGCCTGGAAACGCTCGCCGCCCATCACGCTGCAGGAGTTTCTCGGCGCCGAAAGCGCGCGGCGGCGCTACTGGGCGCGCAGCATGATCGGCTGGCCGACCGTCGGCCTCGCGCAGCCCAACGGCGCGCATCGCGCGCTCGCACAGCTTGGCGCTGCGCAGCGCGTGGGCGCGCTCGTCACGCAGAACGTCGACGGCCTGCATCAGCGCGCCGGCAGCCCCGATGTGATCGAGCTGCACGGCAGCATCGGCCACGTGCATTGTCTCGACTGCGGCGCGCAGTACACGCGCGCGTCGTTGCAGCCGCGCCTGGAAGCGGGCAATCCGGCGCTTGCGAGCGCGAACGCGGAGCCCGCCGCCGACGGCGACGCGCACCTCGACTTCGGTGGCGACGAGGCTTTCGACATACCCGCCTGCGAGGCGTGCGGCGGCATGCTCAAGCCGTCGGTGGTGTTCTTTGGCGAAAACGTGCCGCGCGAGCGCGTGGCGGCGGCCTCGGCGGCGCTCGACGAAGCGGATGCAGTGCTGGTGGTCGGCTCGTCGCTGATGGTGTATTCGGGCTATCGTTTCTGTGTGTGGGCGCAGCAGCGCGGCAAGCCTGTGGCGGCGATCAACCTCGGCAAGACGCGCGCCGATCCGCTGCTCGCGCTCAAAGTGGCGGCGCCGTGCGCGGCCACGCTCGAAGCGCTGGCCGCACGTTTCGCTGCGTAACGTTGCATACATGACGCGGCCAGCCTGCGCAACGTGGTGGCGTGGCTGCAGGCCGGCCTGCTACTGACCGATCCACGCCATTCAAACGACGATACGATGAACGATCCGCAAGATCAGGACACTCACCACCTTACGGCGCCTGCCGCCGCGCGCAACGCGGCACCGATCCTCGACGTGCTGCGCGGCGCGCTGCCCGCGAGCGGCACGGTGCTGGAGATCGCGAGCGGCACCGGCCAGCATGCCGCGCATTTCGCGGCCGCGCTGCCCGGCGTCGCGTGGCAGCCGAGCGACGCCGACCCGCGCGCCCGCGCTTCCATTGCCGCGTGGCGTGCCCACACGGGTCTCGCGAACCTGCGCGAGCCGCTCGATCTCGACGTGCGCCGCGAGCCTTGGCCGGTGGGCGCCGTGGACGCCATCGTCTGCATCAACATGATTCATATCGCGCCCTGGGAGGCGGCTGTCGCGCTGATGAAAGGCGCGGGCGCGCGGATTGCTGCGGGCGGCGCATTGGTGCTCTACGGTCCGTACCGGCGCGGCGGCGCGCACACGGCGCCCTCGAACGAGGCCTTCGATGCCGACTTGCGCGCGCGCGATCCCTCGTGGGGCGTGCGCGATCTGGAGGCAGTCGAGGCGCTCGCGCAGGCCGAGGGCTTTGCCTGCGAAGCGCTCGTGCCGATGCCGGCCAATAATTTCAGCGTGGTTTTTCGCAAGCGGGCGGCCACGGCCAGCCAGTAAGCGATAATCGCGGCCCTCGGGGAAACACCAGCGCGCAAAGACGCGCATGGAAACAAACACGCGGGCGGGCTCACGGTTGCCGCCGAGGTCCGCTGAGCCGCTGCGCACGACATGTACGCTGCGGCACGCCGCGTGGACGTTTCCCTTATCCTTGCACGATCGACGCCGCGCGCTGAGTCGCGAGGCGTCGCCCCAATCGATTGAAGTGGAGATTCAACATGAGCAAACAGCCAATCGGCGTGGTGGGTCTGGCCGTGATGGGGCGCAATCTCGCGCTCAACATCGAGAGCCGCGGCCACGCGGTGTCGGTGTTCAACCGCACCCGCGAGAAAACCGACGAGCTGATCGCTGAGTATCCCGAGCGCAAGCTCGTGCCCACGTATACGCTCGAAGAGTTTGTCGCGTCGCTCGAAAAGCCGCGCCGCATCCTGATGATGGTCAAGGCCGGCGAGCCCACCGATGCCACCATCGCCGCGCTCAGGCCGCTACTGGACCAGGGCGACATCCTGATCGACGGCGGCAACACGCACTTCACCGACACCATCCGCCGCAACCAGGAACTCGCGAAGGCGGGCCTGCACTTTATCGGCACGGGTGTTTCGGGTGGCGAGGAGGGCGCGCTCAAGGGCCCCTCGATCATGCCGGGCGGCCCGCGCGATGCTTACGATCTGGTTGCGCCGATCCTCACCGAGATCGCCGCGAAGGCGCCGGACGGCGAGCCATGCGTCGCGTACATGGGTCCGGACGGCGCGGGCCACTACGTGAAGATGGTCCACAACGGCATCGAATACGGCGACATGCAGTTGATCGCCGAAAGCTATGCGGTGCTCAAGCAGGTGCTCGGTCTTTCCAACGAGGAACTGGGCCAGGTCTACACGGAGTGGAACCAGGGCGAGCTCGACAGCTATCTGATCGAAATCACCGCGAAGATCTTCGGCAAGAAGGACGAGGAGACGGGCAAGGATCTCGTCGACGTGATTCTCGATCGCGCCGCGCAAAAGGGTACCGGCAAGTGGACGAGCCAGAACGCGCTCGACCTCGGCGCGCCGCTGCCGCTCATCACCGAAGCCGTGTTCGCACGTGTGCTTTCGTCGCTCAAGACGCAGCGCGTGGCGGCCAGCAAGGTGCTCGCGGGCCCGGATGCCAAGCCGTTCGCGGGCGAGCGCAAGGCGTTCGTCGAAGCGGTGCGCCGCGCGCTGTACTTCTCGAAGGTGATCTCGTATGCGCAGGGCTTCGCACAACTGCACGCGGCCTCGGACGAGTACAAGTGGGATCTGCAATACGGCACTATCGCCAGGATCTTCCGCGCGGGCTGCATCATCCGTGCGCGCTTCCTGCAGAAGATCATGGATGCTTACGCAAAGGCCCCTCAGCTCGACAACCTGCTGCTGGATCCCTATTTCCGCGACATCGCCGCGAATTACCAGGCGGCGCTGCGCGAAGTGGTGGTCCAGGCGGTGAACGCGGGCGTGCCGGTGCCGGCGTTCTCGTCGGCGATCGCGTACTTCGACGGCTATCGCTCGGAGCGCGTGCCCGCGAACCTCGTGCAGGCGCAGCGCGACTTCTTTGGCGCGCACACCTTCGAACGTATCGACAAGCCAGGCAGCTTCCACGCCGACTGGTCCTGAGGTTGTCAGAAGTTAGTGCTTACTGCGGCGCCTGACCGCATTGCTGTTTCGGGTCGTCGCTGAATGAAAAGGGGAACCATCTGGTTCCCCTTCTTTATTACCGGTTTTGCAATGATGTATTGCGTAATAAGGGTTTTCCCTGGTCAGGGTAAACGCCTAGACTTTCATCAAGCGCTAACGAACACCGAGTTCGAAGCGGACATCAAATAGATGGAGGTTAGATCATGAAGAAGCTTATCCCCGCAGTTGTCGTGGCCGCAGCACTCGCTATTCCGGCTCTTTCGTTCGCTCAGTCGAGCCAGCAAGGACTGACCCGCGCCCAGGTGCGCGCAGAGCTCGCCCAGCTCGAGAAGGCCGGTTACAACCCGACGGGCGACCGGGTGAACTACCCCCAAAATCTCCAGGCCGCACAGACCCGCGTAACCCAGGAAAAGCTGGCGAGCGGCGACACGAGCGGTTATGGCGCGCCGGCTGTCGGCACGTCGCAGTCGGGTGCTTCGGTGCAGCCGCAACGTGTTGCTCCGTCGCAATCGGTTTATTTCGGCCACTAAGTCGTGTAGTGGCCGCAGGTTGAAGCGGAGTCGCGTCGAGTGGCTTCGCGCCTGTGGCGGTTGGAAGCTGTTGTGCGTAGTGGATGTTGCTTTACGCAGTAGGTGGTAGTAGTGAGCAGTCGGTAGTGGAAATTGCAGTGCGCAGTAGAAGGTGCAGTAAGCAAAAGAGGTGTAGTTGCAGTAGAAGTAAGTAGTGCGTAGTAAATTTTTTGGTGGATGTTGTTTTACGTAGTAGGCAGTAGCAATACGCAGTAGAAGGTGCAGCAAGCAAAGAGGTGTAGTTGCAGTAGAAGCAAGCAGTGCGCAGTAGTTGTTGTTGCTTATGCAGTAGGGTGGTAGCAGTACGCAGTCAGAAGTGGAAGTTGCAATACGTTGTAGATGTTGAAGTAGCGGTTGCTTTACGCAGTAAGCGGTAGCAATACGTAGTCAGCAGTAGAAGGCGCAGTAAGCAAAGAGGTTGCATTAGCAGTTGCAGTACGTAGCAAGCAGTTGCAGTACGCAGTAGCAGCATGCAGTCCAGCGCGGCCCGGTACAGACCGGCCCGCGCTTTTCTTTTATGGATGCCGGATTGCCTCAATTCCCCACGAGCCCGGGTTCATCTGCCGTGAATTTGTCAACGCGTGCCGTCAGCGGCCCGGCAGGTGCGGCACGCCTTCGTTGCTCGCCACGCTTAGCTGATGGATCGTTCTGTGCGCCTTGTTCAACTGCGCCTGGGCGGCGACGCGTTGCGCTTCGAGTTGCGCCACGTCCTTGCGCACCTGATGCTGGCGCGCGCTCACGCGGTGCTCCTGCTCCGCGTGCCGCTGCAAGTCGACGCGCAGTCGCTCGGCTTGCGCCTCGGACTGTTCGATCTGCTTCGTGAGCATCGCATTTTGCGCGGCCAGTTGGGCCAGGCGGGTTTCGCCCTCGGCGAGGCGCGTCGCTTGCTCTTCGAGATGATGAAACGCCGCGCTGGCTGATTCGAGATCGGTGGTCCGCAAGGCATGCCAGAGCGTGTTGTCCTGATGCAGGGTCGTGAAGTAAGAAAGCGTGCGGCCATGAAACAGCAGCGTCACCGCATAGTCGAAGCTGCGGAACACGCGGAAAGTGGTGAGTTCGTTCGCGGCGGCGAGCGCTTCGAACGAAGCGCCTTCGGCGACTTGCACGGGCCGGTTGCTCAAGTATGCGGGCACGGCCGGCACCGCATGCAGCGTGGACACTGGGCATGGTGGCGCGGTGGTGTCGGCCATGCTCGGGGCAAGCGTTTCGGGGTCGGCGGGCGCGCCATCGTCGATGACGGCGCCTCCATCGGCCAGCCGCGCAGAACTTCCCATGGGTGTTGCTTCGTGCTGCGTTTCGAGCTCTACGGCGACGACGTGCGACGCGCCGTCGGAGAGCCCGGCGCTACGGCGATTCAGGAACGACTTCACGGCGTTTCCCCCAAAATGGCATATCGGACGTCGCGGCGGCCAGGGCTTGGCGGATGGCAGGCGGGGGCGGGCACAGGTGGCCCGCTCAGGGTTTGGTTCGCGGTGCGCGCAAGCTCAGTGCAGCAGGCGCCGCCGGCGTGCAATATCGTCGAAGAGCGCGCGGCCGGGCTCGAGTGCGAAGAGCCACGTTTCGTCATAGCCGCTCAGGGTATCGAGCGCGTCGCGCAGGCGCTCGATCACGATGGCCGGAATCTCGACTGTGGCTTCCAGGCCTCCTGACAGCCGGGCGATACTGGCATGCTGGATCAGTTCGTCGGCGGCTTCCGCGACGTCGGCAGCGAAGACGAGGTGGTTGTTCAGCAGTTCGACGAGACCAGGCGATGCTGCGACGTCTTCGACGTTGATCTGCACGGAAAGGAAAGTGGCTTTGTTCATCCTCGGATTCCTCACGGACGTTGCACCACAGCGAGAGGCCTTTCGTCTGATTATCTGATGAGAACAGCAGGACCCAGTATAGGCGAGCCCTCAAGCGGATGGGCTGTGCGTGCGCGAGCGGCGCGCCTGTGCACGAAAATAGGTCGTCACGTATCGGACGATATAATGGGGGCCGTTCCCATTCCGGCTTAATCAAGGTATCGCAGGCTTACGCCAGCGGCCCCACGCGCATTCAAATACGTATTCCGGTCGTACGTAGCGAGGAACCAGCGAGGTACAGCAAGATGAATCGACAACGGCGAAACCTGGGCACGTACGCGGCACTGGCCGCGCTCACGCTCGCCTGCAGCGCCTGTAGCACGCTCATGCCACCCTGGGAGGGCGGTACGACTTCGGCTCCTTCCACCACGACATCCAGCGGCGTGCCCGCCGGCTATTACCGCGTCAACCCGGGCGACACGCTCTCGCGCATCGCCAGCGCCTATGGCCAGCGCCCGCAGGACCTCGCGAGCTGGAACCAGCTGCCGCCGAACGCGCAAGTGCTGCCTGGCCAGGTGCTGCGCGTGGCGCCGCCGCCGAGCTACGCGAATGCGGCGCCCCAGCCGCCTGCCTATACCAGCACAGCGCCCGCGGCCGCCGGCGTGGCCGCGCCCGCACCCGCTGGGGCCGCGCTCGCGTGGCCGGCGCGTGGCCCGATCCTGCAACGCTTCTCGCCGGGCAAGTCCAACGGCATCGTGATCGGCGGCCAGCAGGGCGAGCCCGTCAAGGCTGCCGCCGCAGGCCGCGTGGTCTACGCGGGCACGGGCATCGAGGCCTATGGCCCGCTCGTCATCATCAAGCACAACGACCAGACCGTGACGGCATACGGTCACAACGGCAAACTGCTCGTGAAGGAAGACGACGCCGTCTCGCAAGGCCAGCCGATCGCCGAAATGGGCGTCGACAACAACGGCATCCCCGGCGTGGTGTTCGAAGTGCGCAGCGACGGCAAGCCGGTCGATCCGCTGCAATTGCTGCCGCGCTAAGCACGCCACGCGCGTTGCGGCGCTATCTGTGCGCGTTTGCATGTGTGTGATCGCTCGTGCGATTGCAAATGCACGTAACGGCATCTAACTGCGCGCCGGGGCCATGCGCCCCCGGCGTGTCCAGGCGGTTGGTGCGTTAGCCCCGGCTTCCCTTTCCCCGCCGTTTGAAAATACACTCGATGGTTTCGACGCCGCGCAATGCGGCGGAATGCGCCGTGCGCGCACAGCCATTACGAGGATGCCATCCGCATGATCGATCTGCGTAGCGACACCGTCACCCGCCCGAGCCCCGCCATGCTCGCCGCCATGACCCGCGCCGAAACCGGCGACGACGTCTGGGGCGACGATCCCACCGTACTGCGCCTGCAGGCGCGCGTGGCCGAGGAGGCCGGCAAGGAGGCGGGGCTGTTCTTTCCCAGCGGCACGCAGAGCAACCTCGCCGCGTTGATGGCGCATTGCGCGCGCGGCGACGAATACATCGTCGGCCAGGCGGCCCACACGTACAAATACGAAGGCGGCGGCGCGGCGGTGCTCGGCAGCATCCAGCCGCAGCCGCTCGAGAACGCCGAGGACGGCACCATCGCGCTCGAGCGCGTCGCCGCCGCGATCAAGCCGATCGACGATCACTTCGCGCGCACGCGCCTCTTCGCGCTCGAAAACACCATTGGCGGGAAGGTGCTGCCTGCGGCCTATGTCGCCGAGGCCACGCAGTTCGCGCATGGCCGCGGACTCGCCACGCACCTCGACGGCGCGCGCGTGTTCAATGCGGCGGTCGCGTCTAACCAGTCGCTCAAGGCGCTGACCGAGGGCTTCGATTCGGTGTCGATCTGCTTTTCGAAGGGCTTGGGCGCGCCGATCGGCTCGGTGCTGGTGGGCAGCAAGGCGCTGATCGACTCGGCGCACCGCTGGCGCAAGATGCTCGGCGGCGGCATGCGTCAGGCAGGCGTGCTGGCGGCGGCGTGTCTTTACGCGCTCGATCACAACGTCGCGCGTCTCGCCGACGATCACGCGAATGCCGAGCGCCTCGCGGCCGGGCTCGCGCAGATCGATGAAGTGAAGATGACGTCGCAGGCCACCAACATGGTGTTCGCGCAGTTCCCGCCGGCGGACTGCGCGCCGCTGGAGGCGTGGCTCAAGGAGCGCGGGATCCTCACGCAGATGCTCTATGCGTCGCGCTTCGTGACGCACCTCGACGTGAGCGCCGCCGATATCGACACGTTCGTTGCGGCGGTGAAGGGCTACTTCAAGCGCTAACAGCCGAAGCAGCCGAAGCAGCCGAAGCAGCCGAAGCAGCCGAAGCGGGATGCGGCGCGCACGGCGCTCGCATCCTCACTTGCTCACTGCGCGATGCGAGGGCGCGAACAGCCGCAACCCGCTCGCCACACTCGCCGCCGCCGCGAATACCGCGCCCAGACCCAGCGCCAGCGTGGGCCCATGCGTGCCCGCAATGCCGAAGCACAACGCCACGAGCGCCGCGCCGGTCGTCTGCCCGAGCAGGCGCGAGATGGCGATGGTGCCGCTCGCGCCGCCGCTGCGCTCGGGCGGCGCGGACGACATGATCGCCTTCAGATTCGGCGACTGGAAGAAACCGAAGCCCGCGCCGCAGATCGACATGCGGATCACGATGTCGAGCACGCCAGGATGCGCGGGCAGCATCGCGAGCGACGCCATGCCGGCTGCCAGGATCGCAAGGCCGATCGCGCCCAGCAGGCCCGGCGGATAGCGGTCGGAAAGTCGCCCCGCAATGGGCGCGGCAGCGGCCACGACCACGGACCAGGGCGTCATCAGGAAGCCGGTCTCCACCTGGCTGCGCATCAGCACCGTTTCGAAATAGAACGGCAGCGAGACGAAGGCGAGCCCCTGGGCCGCGAACGAGCACATGGCCGTCACCGATGAGAGCGCGAATACGGGGCGCTTGAACAGGTCGACAGGCAGCATCGGCGCGGGATGGCCCGCCTCGCGGCGGATCAGCAGGGCACCGAACACGAGCGCGGTGACCGCCGCCACGGCCACTTCCCGGAACGGCGCGCGCTGCGCCGCCTCGCCGAGCGCGAAGATCAGCGCGGCGAAGGTCACCAGATTGAGCAGCGCGGCGAGCGGGTCGAAGGCATGCTTGCCGCGCTCCGTGTGCGGCAGCGCGGGCAGCGCGAACACGAGCGCGATGATCCCGAGCGGCACGTTGATGCCGAAGAGCCACGGCCAGGTGCCCGCCGAGAGAATGATCGAGGCGATGGTCGGCCCCACGGCGAACGAGACGCCCACGATCAGCGCGTTCATGCCCACGCCGCGCCCGAGCCGGTGCGGCGGGTAGAGGAAGCGGATCAGCGCCGTGTTGACGCTCATGATCGCGCTCGCGCCGAGCCCCTGCAGCACGCGCGCGCCGGCAAGCGCCGTGAGCGTGGGCGCGAGCGCGCAGGCAAGCGACGCCACCGTGAAGATGGCGAGCCCGCTGATATAGATGCGGCGGTGGCCGATGATGTCGCCGAGCGCGGCGAGCGGCAGCAGCGTCGCCACCATCGCGAGCTGGTACGCGTTGATGATCCAGACCGAGGCCGCGGGCGCCGCGTGCAGGTCGGCGGCGATGGCGGGCAGCGCGGTGTTGGCGATGGCGGTGTCGAGCGTCGCCAGCGCGACGGCGAGCATGATCGCCGCCATCGCGCGGCGGTTTCTGGGCGACATGGACGCGGGCGACATAGGTGCGTCGGCGCGCTCGATGAGGCTTTGCGCAGTGCGGGTATCGGACACGGCGGATCTCGGGTGATGCGAAGTTTGGGCGGGAAACGCGCGGACGCGGCAGGTGTGGCAGGTGCGGCGCGGGCAACCCCGCGATTGTTGCAGACCTGGCGCGATTCTGCAGCGGACGCTTCAAAGCGAATGCCTCACTCAAGCGCTGTGGATGCGTCGTCCCAATGCGGGGCGCGCACGCGAAAACGCCCTGGTTGCCATGTCGCCGGAAATCAATGCAACTAACTGCCAAGTATGCTCAATGCCCGCGAGCCGCCGCCACGCTGCGCATCCACGCGAGCCGCCCCGCGCAACCCGAATGGCGCAGCGCCGCGCGAAAACCAAAAATGTCCTACTCTGCAAACTGACTTGCGCCTGCCCAGCCGTCGCATTTGCTGCTGCATTTGCCCCCTATTTGCCCGCATTTGCCACCTCCGCTGCGCGGCGCGCCGTTTTGAGGGAGACATTCGATGACAGCAGTGGGTCTTGAATTCGACCAATTGAAGAGCAGTGCCGACGCGCTGCGTCGCTCCGTGTCGAACCGCCTGATGTACGGCGTCGGCAAGGACGCCGTGACCGCGCGTCCGCAGGACTGGCTGCACGCCGCCGCGCTGGCCGTGCGCGACCGCCTCGTCGAGCGCTGGATGGTGACCACGCGCCGCCAGTACGACCAGGACGCCAAGCGCGTCTATTACCTGTCGATGGAGTTCCTCATCGGCCGCACCTTCTCCAACGCGCTGCTCGCGCTCGGCATCTACGACCCGATGAAAGAGGCGCTCGCGGGCCTCGGCGTCGACATGGAAGCGCTCATCGAGCTCGAACCCGACGCCGCGCTCGGCAACGGCGGCCTCGGACGCCTCGCTGCATGCTTTCTCGATTCGATGGCGACGCTCGGCATCCCGGGCTTCGGCTATGGCATCCGTTACGACTACGGCATGTTTCGCCAGCAGGTCATCAACGGCGAGCAGGTGGAGGAGCCCGATTACTGGCTGCGCTCGGGCAACCCATGGGAATTCCCGCGCCCCGAGGTGCAGTATCCCGTGCACTTCGGCGGGCGCACCGTACAGAACAACGGCACCGTGGAGTGGATCGAGACGCATACCGTGAACGCGATGGCTTACGACACCATCATTCCCGGCTATGCGACGAGCGCCACCAACACGCTGCGCCTGTGGTCGGCACGCGCCGGCGAGGAGCTCGATCTCTCTGCCTTCAACCAGGGCGACTATCAGCGCGCGGTGGAGGCGCGCAACATCTCCGAAAACGTCTCGCGCCTGCTCTATCCCGACGACTCGACCATGGCGGGACGCGAATTGCGGCTGCGCCAGGAGTATTTCTTCGTTTCGGCGACGATGCAGGATCTGATCCGCCGCTACCTGCGCACGCACAGCACGTTCGGCCGCTTCTCCGACAAGGTCGCGGTGCACCTGAACGATACGCACCCGGTGCTGGCGATTCCCGAGCTGATCCGCCTGCTCGTGGACGTCTATCACATGCCCTGGAACGAGGCGATGGGCCACGTCAAGCGCGTGTTCTCGTACACCAATCACACGCTGATGCCCGAAGCGCTGGAAACCTGGGATATCGAACTATTGGCGCGCGTGCTGCCGCGCCATCTCGAGATCATCTTCGACATCAACGCCGCGTTCCTGCACGAGGCGAGTGAAAAGGGCGCGCACGATCTCGACTTCATCCGCCGCATTTCGCTCGTGGACGAATACGGCCAGCGGCGCGTGCGCATGGCGTATCTCGCGATCGTCGCGAGCCACAAGGTGAACGGCGTCTCGAAGCTGCACTCGCAGTTGATGACGCGCGATATCTTCGCCGACTTCGCACGGCTCTTTCCCGAGCGCTTCACGAACGTGACCAACGGCATCACGCCGCGGCGCTGGCTGGCCCAGGCAAGCCAGCCGCTCGCGCGGCTCGTGGACGAGGCCATCGGCACGCAATGGCGCACCGACTTGTTCGAGCTTGGCGCGCTGCGCAAGGTCGCGGGCGACGCGGCGTTCGAGCAGGCGTTCCGCGCGGCCAAGCGCGAAAACAAGCTGCGCCTCATCCGCAGGATGACCGCGCGCACAGGCCTCGCATTCAACCCCGACGCGCTGTTCGACATGCAGGTCAAGCGCATCCACGAATACAAGCGGCAATTGCTCAACGTGCTGCATGTGATCACGCGCTACAACCGCATCGTGCAGGAACCCGAACGGGACTGGGTGCCGCGCGTCGTGCTGTTCGCGGGCAAGGCGGCCTCGGCTTACCGCATGGCCAAGACCATCATTCGCCTCATCAACGACGTGGCCGCGAAAGTGAATCACGACCCCGTGGCGGGCGATCGTCTCAAGGTGGTGTTCGTGCCGAATTACGGCGTGAGCGTGGCCGAAGTGGTGATTCCGGCGGCCGATCTTTCCGAGCAGATCTCGACGGCGGGCACCGAGGCGTCGGGCACCGGCAACATGAAGCTCGCGCTCAACGGCGCGCTGACGATGGGCACGCTGGACGGCGCGAACATCGAGATCGGCGAGGCCGTGGGCGCGGATAACATCTTCATCTTCGGCAATACGTCCGACCAGGTCGATGCGCTGCGCTGCGCGGGCTACCGGCCGCGTCAGCTATACGAAGAGAACGCCGAGCTGCGCATGGCGCTCGACCAGATCCGGCGGGGCTTTTTCTCGCCCGGCGATCCGGCGCGCTATGCGGAAATCTTCCATACGCTCGTGGATTGGGGCGATCACTACATGGTGCTCGCCGACTACGCCGCGTTCATTCAGGCGCAAGAGGCCGCGGACCGGCGCTTTGTCGACGTGCCTGGCTGGACCGCGAGCGCGATCGAGAATGTGGCGGGCATGGGCATGTTCTCGTCGGACCGCGCGATTGCGGAGTATGCGCGCGAGATCTGGCATACGAAGTCGATTGATACGGGGCGATGATTCGCACTGTAGCGGTGCGAACCTGCCGCGGGCTTACCGCGGCTTCAATGTGCGGCGGGGGGCGCAGCGCTTGCGTCGGTGCGGGTGGCGCCGGTGGCGCTGACACCTTTAGCCGCCCGCACGGCTTGCTCGACGCGCTCGAGGAACGCGAGATCGGCGCTCCAGACCGCTTCGCGCGATTCGCCGCCCGTCACCACGAGCAACTGGTGCCTGGCCTCCTGCCAGATCCACGCGAGCCATCCCACCACGACCAGCATCACGCCGCACGCGAGCCCGGCACCCGAGCCGTATGCGCCGCCCACGGCGGCGAGCGCCACGCCAATCAGCGACAGCGCGATGGGCACCGCACGCTTGCGCTGCCCGGCGACGATGCGCAAATCGTCGATGTCGCGCAGCGGAAAGACCTGACCTGCTGCGGAGAGCGCGGTGCGCGTGACCGAGACGCCGGCTTCGTTGAAAGGGAGTTCCATCGGTTGATCGCTGCGAGGGGAAAGGGCGCAGCGTACCAGAAGCCGGCGCAAAAAGGCGGCGGCACGGCGCCGCGCGGAGCGGACGCCATGCCGTGCTTGTTGCGGCGAGCAGGCTTAGAACTTGTGGCGGATGCCGACGCGCAGTGCGACCTGGTTCTGCGAGCCGCTGCCCGAAGGCGCGAAGATGCTCGACGACGAATCGCCGATCTGCGCCTGCACCGGAGCGCCCTTGTAGGTGCCCGATGCGTCTTCGTAGGCCACGAGGGCGTACACGTCCGTGCGCTTGCTGAGCGCATAGTCGGCAGACGCGTTGACCTGGTTCCAGTGCGCCGTGACGAGGCCCGATGCGCGCGAGTACGTGTAGCCCACCGCGCCCGTGAAGGCCGGCGTGAACGCGTACTTGCCGCCCACTTCGTAGGCGTTGTAGAGCGTCGACGAACCGGTGACCGGCGCAAAGCGCGTGTTGGTCCACAGCAGCCACATCGTCGCTGCGCCCACCATATAGCGGCCGCCGAAGCCGAACGAGCGCAGATCGCGGATCACGCCCGTGCCGCCGCCCGTCGTGTTGACATTGGCGAGCGAGGTCGAGAACGAGGTGGGCGAAGCCGCGGCCGGGTAGGTGATGTCGGTGTACGCGCCGCCGAGGCTGAACGGGCCGTAGGCATAGTTCGCGCCGAAGCTGTACGCGCGCGACGAAGCCGTCGTGGTGCCCGCCGGCGAGCCGGCGAACGAGGTCGTGTTCGAGAAGCCATAGAGACCGCCGAACGTGAAGCCCGAGAAGTTCACGCTCTGGAACTTGACCGAGTTGTTGATGCGGCTCGAGGTGAGTTGGTCGACGTCGTTGACGTGGTAGGCCCAGTTGCCCGAAACCGTGTTGCCGCCGGTCGAGTACTGCGAGCCGAGCACGTCCGTGCTGAACGAGTACTGGCGGCCGAACGTGAGCGAACCGATGTTGCTCTTCGTGAGGCCGACGAACGCCTGGCGGCCAAACATCGAGTTGCCCTGGCCGGCCGTGCCGTTACCGACGTTGAAGCCGTTTTCGAGCACGAAGATTGCCTTCAGGCCGCCGCCCAGGTCTTCCGAGCCGCGCAGGCCCCAACGGCTGCCTTGCACGACGCCGTCGCCGAACGTGAAGGCCTTCGAGCTGCCTTTCGAAGCGTCCTGAACGTGATTGATGTAGTTCACGCCCGCGTCGATCAGGCCATACAGGGTCACGCTGCTTTGTGCGTGGGCTGCCCCGGCAAACGTGGTGAGAATAGCGGTGGTCAGAATCTTCTTTTTCAACTGTTTCTCCGGATGAAGGAAAGTTATTCCCCGGCCTCTTGGGGGCCGGTTGATGCGACGCGCTGCAATTTAAGGGTCGATCACGAAAGTAATGTGACAGTAAGAATATGCGGGATGAATGTTGTCTTGATGTGGCGCGGATGCCACAAGGTGGACGTGAGTCGCGCGGGGATGGGGCTGGCGGTATCCGGATCGCTGTGTTGATTAGCGATACGAATTAATTGGGAGGGGATTTGCCGATGAGGCGCACTGGCTCATGTCATGTCAGGCACGAGCCAGTGGGATGGACGTCAAAGTTGGAAAAACATCAAAGCGACAGCAGCGACCCCGTGCGGATCGGCTTGTCACCCGCAATGCGCGCGATCTCCATGCCGGCCGTTGCGAAGCGCGCACTATGCCGCGCGTACATCACGCCGCTCACGCTGGCGTATAGCGTGGTCAATGTGTCGGTGAGCGGGTCCACGATATCGGCGACCGGCGCGCCGGCTTCGATCCACGCACCGCACTCGGCGCGGAACACGATCACGCCGCTCGTGGGTGCCGCGATCGGCTCCGTGCCCGCAAGCGGCGTGGCTGGATGCGCGAGCGGCGGCAGCGGAGCCGCCGTGCCGTCGATCACGCCATAGCCGGTCAGATACTCGACGATGGCCTGCGCATCGCGCTCGGCGAATTCGTGCGAGACGTCGCGCTGGCTGCGCAACTCCACCGTCACCGAAATCGAGCTGTGCGGAATCGGGAAGCGCTGGCCGAAGCGCTCGCGCAGCTCCGACCAGCAAAAGCTATGAATCTCGTCGAACGGATTGCCGATCGAATTGAGCGCGAGCAGCGACGCCTTGGCATCCAGGTAGCGCGAGAGCGGCTCGACCTCGGGCCAGAGCTCGGGATTCGTGTAGATGTGCAGCGCGGCTTCCCAGTCGCAGTGCAGGTCCAGCACGATATCGGCGTCGTAGGAAAGGCGCTGCAGCGCGAGGCGCTGCGAATCGATCTCGGTCTTCGGCTTTTGCGCCGCGAGCGCCTCGCCCATCGCGGCGCGAATGGCGGCGCGGTTAGCGTCGGCATCGGGGCCGAGGCGCCCCTCGATCTGCGGCAGCACGAGCGCCGTGAGATCGTAGAAGTTGCGATTGAAGTTCTGCGCGGTGTTCGACTCGAAGCGGCCGATGAGGTGGCCGAGCCAATGCTGGTTCAGGCCGATGGGGTTCGAGACCGGAACCACGACGACTTCTCCGCGCAACCTTCCCGCCGCTTCGAGCGCGGCAAGCTTGCGCCGCAGCGCCCAGGCGGCGAGCATGCCGGGCAGCTCGTCGGCATGCAGGGACGATTGCACGTACACCTTCTTGCCGCCGGGCTGGCCGTAGTGGAAGCTCGTGAGCTGGCGCGCAGTGCCGAGCGCGGGCGCTATCAACGGATGGTGGTGGGTTTGCATGATGGACTCGCGTGGCGCGTCGGAGCGCGCGGCGCGTTCAGAGTGAAGGTATGAATGGCCCGCTGGCGGGCCGGTGCCCATGATCTTAGCCGATCTGGACAGCGGGCTGAAAGGTGGCGCTCGCCGGCCCGGGCGCGGACGCGCGAGCCAAGAAACCACCGCAAAAACAAAAAGCCCGGCGCAAAGGCCGGGCTTTCTTCCGTCGTCGAGCCGGACCGCGCTTTCACGCGGCGCCGGCTTTCAGGCCGTGCTTGCGGTGCTTAGCCGCCGTACACGTCGAAGTCGAAGTACTTCGACTCGATCTTCTTGTACGTGCCGTCCTTGATCATGTCGGCGATGGCCTTGTCGATCTTCGTCTTCAGGTCGGCGTCTTCCTTGCGCAGGCCGATGGCGGCGGCACCCGTCGGGATTTCCTTGCCCGCGAACTGGAAGCCCGCGCCGCGCGGCGTCTTCAGGAAGCCGAGGTCGGCTTGCACTTCATCTTGCAGCGCGGCGTCCAGGCGGCCCGAGAGCAGGTCGGCGTAGACCTGGTCCTGGTTCTGGTAAGGCACCACGTTCACGCCCTTCGGCGCCCAGTTTTCCTTCGCATAGGTTTCCTGGATCGTGCCTTGCTCGACGCCCACCGACTTGCCCTTGAGCGCGTCGGCCGTCGGCTGGAGCGCGGTGCCCTTCTTGGCGACGAGGCGCGTGGGCGTGTTGAACAGCTTCGCCGAGAAGGCGATCTGCTCGGAGCGCTGCGGGGTGATCGTCATCGACGAGAGCACGCCGTCGAACTTCTTCGCCTTCAGGCCCGGGATCATGCCGTCGAAGTCCTGCTCGACCCACACGCACTTCGCGTTCAGGCGCTTGCAGATCTCGTTGCCGAGGTCGATGTCGAAGCCGACGAGCTTGCCATCGGGTGCCTTGGATTCGAACGGCGCGTAGCTCGCGTCGACGCCGAAGCGCACGGTGGTCCAGTCCTTCGCGTGGGCGACGCTAGCCGAGACCGCGAGCAGGGCGACCGACAGGGTGGCAAGCAGTTTTTTCACTATGTGTACTCCTCGGTATGGTTCAGGACGCGCAGCGTGCGGTCGTGCCGCCGCCGTGCATTGCTCCGGCGCGGCTCGCGCTGGAACTTTGGTTGAGCTCGCTGGCTTGGAAGCGAGCGGCGGCGCAAAGCTTACCAGGGTCAAAATTGCCGCGTCGCTAGTGTAATACCGGATGGCGGGATTCAATGCGCTTAACGAACGTTCGCGCACTGGCGAAGCGAGGGCGCAAAGCCTTGTGGGACAAGGCTTGCGGGGGTTCAAGGCAGTGGCTGTGCGCGGCGCCCGGGAGCGCGATTGCGATGCTTCGCCGCAACAGTCTGAAGAATGCGCTGCACG
Organism: Paraburkholderia tagetis; assembly: GCF_022213065.1. Taxonomy (GTDB): domain Bacteria; phylum Pseudomonadota; class Gammaproteobacteria; order Burkholderiales; family Burkholderiaceae; genus Paraburkholderia; species Paraburkholderia tagetis. Next base: position 148,502 of record NZ_JAKLJA010000008.1, on the reverse strand, counting down.
CATGTTGGGGAGTCGAAAACGAAACGACGGCGTGTCGTTGGGTTTCGGTGTCAGCCAGGCTGCCGGCGTGTGCAGATGCAGCAAAAAGCGCGCTCTGCGCTTCGCTCAGACCACGCGCGTGCCCGCGCGGTAAGTCGCGCGCGGCACCGGCAGCGTGTCGAGCATCGTCACGCGCACGAAGTCGGCGCGCAGGCCCGGCTCGATCGCGCCGCGGTCCGTGAGGCCCGCCTTGTGCGCCGGTTCACACGAGACCGCGGCGAGCGCGCGCGGCAGCGTCCAGTCGGCTCCGGTCACGAGATCGAATGCGGCGGTGAGCAGGCTCGACGGGACATAGTCCGACGACAGGATATCGAGCAGGCCGGCCTGCGCCAGTTCGAGCGCCGAGACGTTGCCCGAATGCGAGCCGCCGCGCACCACGTTCGGCGCGCCCATGATCGTGGCGATACCGCGCTTTTTCGCCTCCGCGGCGGCCACGCGCGTCGTCGGGAATTCGGCGAGGACGATGCCTTCTCGCGCCGCCTGTTCGACGTGCTCGACGAGCGTGTCGTCATGGCTCGCGAGCGGGATATGGCGCGCGCGGCAGCGCTCGACGATCGCGCGGCGATGCGCGTCGGCGTAGCGCTCCTGCTCGGTGGCCATCTCGGCGAGTGTGGTTTCGGCCTGCGCGTCGGTCCATTTGCCGTGGCGCTCCTGAAAGCGCCGCCATTGCGTGCGGTCGTGCCACTGGCGCTGGCCTGGCGTGTGGTCCATCACCGAGGCGAGGCGCAGGAGCGGGTGCTCGCTCAGCGTGTCGAAAAGCTCGATCACGTCTTCGGTCGCGATCTCGCAGCGCAGATGCAGAAAGTGGTCGGCGCGCAGCAGCTTGTGCTCCGAAAAGCGCGAGAGCGCGGCGGCGCTCGCGAGCTGCACCTCGCGCCCGCGCGCACCCACTGCGGCGCGCGTGCCGATGGCGAGCGCGTCGAATACCGTCGTGATGCCGGCGGCGGCGATCTGCGCGTCGTGGATCACAAATGCGGCATCGGTGTTCCAGTGCACGCCGGGGCGCGGCGCGAGGTGCTTTTCGAGGTTGTCGGTGTGCAGCTCGACGAGCCCTGGCAGCAGGAAGTCGCCCTCCCAGTCCTGTGCATCGGTCGCGGCGGTCGCGCCGCGCGAGAGCTCGCGGATCAGGCCGTCCTCGACACGCAGCGTGCCGGTGAAAATTTCGTCTCGCGTCACGATGCGCGCGTTCTTGATCAACATCGTCGGGCTCCGAAAATCGGGTCGCATTCCTGGTGCGGTCAGGGCGCGAATTAAGGCGCGAATTCAAACGCCAGTTTGCCCTGTCGCAAATGACAGGCCGCGGCTTTTCAAGGCACTTTCAGGCACTTTCAGCCTGGTTCAGCGATAGCCGCCTGCGCGTGCGCAGCATCGGCGCGGGCGCTCGGCGAACGCGCGCGCGATCGATGGATCCGGAGTCATGGCTCGTCCTATACCGGCAGAACGGAGGCTACTTGGGGTTGTCGAATTTCGGAATCGGCGAGGGCGAGGTGAGATAGCGGCCGTTCACCGTCACAGGATAGTCGTAGGTCGTGGCGATGCCGCCCGTGCCACAGCCATACGGCAGCGGCATTTCGCGCGAGGCGAACGGTATTTATTCATCTAAACGTCTAGACGTTTAAAATCGCAGTGAGGCCGTGCGCACGAGCGATGTTTTCATATTTCCATCACGCCTGGCGAACTACAATGCGCAAGCTACGTCCATATTGAACCCGGAAGGAATGACAGCGCCATGACATCGAACGACGACGCACCGCACAGCATGCTCGAGCGGGGCGCAGGCGTGGCGGTGTGGCGGCAGATCGAGCAGATCCTCGCGGCCGAGATCGCGGCAAAGGGCTTCGGCGAGGACGGCCGCCTGCCGAGCGAAGGCGAACTGGCGAGGCGCTTCGACGTGAACCGGCACACGGTGCGTCGCGCCATGCTGGGACTCGCCGCGCTCGGCCTCGTGAGCGTGGAGCAGGGGCGCGGCACCTTCGTGCAGCCCGGTGCGATCGATTACACCATCGGCAAGCGCACGCGCTTCACTGAGAACCTGAAGCGGCAACAGCACTCGGCGGCGGGCAGGCTGCTCGCGTCGTCGCGCGTGAAGGCCGACCCGAGCGTCGCGAAGGCGCTCGCCATCCGCGCCGGCGCGCTGGTCTACCGGCTGGAGAAGCTGCACGAGTCGGAAGGCGTGCCGCTCACCTACGCGCGCAGCTGGTATCCGGCCGCACGCTTTGCCGATCTGCCCGCGGTCATGGAGCGCGTGGACAGCACCTCGAAGGCGCTCGCCGAATTCGGCGTGAGCGATTATCTGCGCAAGTGGAGCCGCATCGGCAGCGTGCTGCCCGAGCCCGAAGTGGCGCGGCGCCTGAACATCAACCGGCAGCAGCCGGTGCTGTGGGTCGAGAACGTCGACGTCGATCTCGATGGCGTGCCGATCAAGTACGGCATTACGCATTTCGCAGCCGACCGCGTGCAGTTGATGGTGGAGCACGACGTATGAGCGCGGCGCACGAAGACTGGAGCGAGACGACGCGCTTTGCGCTCTATTACGCGCCGCCGCGCGCCTCGCAGTGGTGGCGGGCTGGCTGCGCCTGGCTCGGCCGCGACCCGGAAAGCGGCGAGACCCGCGTGCCGCCGCAGCCCGCCGGGCTCGCGCAGCCGCTCGACGCGCTCACTGCCGCGCCGCGACGCTATGGCTGGCACGGTACGCTCGTGCCGCCGTTTCGGCTCGCCGCGGGCGTGTCGCCGCAAACGCTGCTCGCCGCCACGCAGGCCTGGGCCGAGGGGCGCGCGCGCTTCGAAGTCGCGGTGGAGGCGGCCATGCTCGCGCGCTTCGTTGCGCTGCGGGCCGCCGATGAAAGCGGCGCGCGGGCGCTGCGCGAGCTCGCCGCCGACGCCCTGCGCACGCTCGGCCACCTGCGCGCCGCGCAAACGGCCGACGAACTCGCGAAGCGCCTCGACGGACCGCTCACGCCGCGCCAGCGTGCCTATGTCGAAGAATGGGGCTACCCGTATGTGTTCGACGAATTCCGCTTCCACATGACGCTCTCCGATTCGCTCGACGACGACGCGGTGCGCGCCGCGCTCGCGTTCGCCTGGAATGCGCAGATGCGCGACGCGGGAGCGCTGCCGGTTGAAGGCGTCGCGCTTTACGTCGAGCCGCTTCCGGGCGAGCCGTTCGCGCTGTGGCGGCGCGTGGATTTTCCCGTGAGCCGACCCGCGAACTTGCAGGCGCGGGGACGCGCATGACGTCCCGCCTGATCTACGTGATGGGGCCCTCGGGCGCGGGCAAGGACTCGCTGCTCGGCTTTGCCCGCGCGCGGCTCGCGGCCGACGGGGTGCTGTTCGCGCACCGCTACATCACGCGCGAAGCGGGTGGCGGCGAGAACCACATCGCGCTCACCAACACAGAGTTCGAGGCGCGTTCGCGCCATGGCCTCTTCGCGCTGCAATGGCGCAGCCACGCGCTGCGGTATGGCGTCGGCGTGGAGATCGACCAATGGCTTGCGCTGGGTTGCACCGTGGTGCTGAACGGCTCGCGCGCCTACCTGAGCGAGGCGCTGGCGCGCTATCCGCGCATGACGCTCGTGCATGTGAACGCCGCGCAGCACGTGCTGGCCGCGCGGCTTGCCTCGCGCGCACGGGAGACGCCGGAGCAGGTCGCCGCGCGCCTTGCACGGCGCGCGCCGTTCGAACTGCCCGCGGGCACGTCGCTCACGCACATCGACAACTCGGGACGGCTGGAAGAGGCCGGTGTGGCGTTCGTCGAGGCGGTGCAGCGGGTGGCGGCGGGCTGAGCGCCGCGCCGTTCGCTGGCTTCACGCTGGCTTCATGAAGGGGGCGCCGGGGCGGATAGCGCGGATCGACCCGATCAGGTGCGCAGCGCCACCATCTCCGAGACGCGCTGGGCGGCCTGCTGGAGCGGTTCGAGGAAGGTCTTGACCATCTGCTTCGCCGAGGTGCGCTGGGCGTTGCCGCTGATGTTCATGGCGGCGATCACGCGGCCCTGGCGGTTGCGGATGGGCGCGGAGATCGAGATGAGCCCGCCTTCGAGTTCCTGGTCGACGATGGCCCAGCCTTGCTGGCGCACCTGCGCGACGATCTTCTTGATCTCGTCCTTGTCGGTGACCGTGCGCGGCGTGTGAGCGTAGAGCGGCGTGGCGCCGAGCGTGGCGTCGAGCGCCGGCTCGTCGAGCGCCGCGAGCAGCACGCGGCCCATGGACGTGCAGTAGGCGGGCAGCCGGCTGCCGATCGAGAGGTTGATCGTCATGATCTTGTGCGTGGGCACGCGCAGCACATAGACGATCTCGGTGCGGTCGAGCACGGCGGCCGAGCAGCTTTCGTGCACCTGACCCGAGAGCTCTTCCATGACAGGCTCGGCCAGATTCCAGAACGGCATCGAGGTGAGATACGCAAAGCCGAGGTCGAGGATCCTGGGCGTGAGCCGGAACAGGCGCCCTTCGGCCTCCACATAGCCGAGGGTTTGCAGCGTGAGCAGGATGCGGCGCGCGCCGGCGCGCGTGAGGCCGGTGGCCGCGGCGACGTCCGTGAGCGTCTGCTCGGGGTGCTCGGCATTGAACGCGCGGATCACGGAAAGCCCGCGCGCGAACGACTGCACGTAGGAGTCGCCTGGCTTTTCGGGGATCTCCGGTTGCTCGTCGGAAGGGGCGGGCGTAGCGCGGCTGGGGGGATTCATGGCGTCGTGGCGTCGGATCAAGGGCTGGAGGCGGCGCGTAAGGAACCCATGACGATAGCGCAAGCGCATGGATTCGCCAACCGGCGCGCGGCGGGCGGCGCCGGTCGAGACGGAAAAATCGCGGTTCTGGCGGACTTTATTGCATTGATATTTGATTTTCCATAATTCCGAGGGTTTGTATTGGAATTGACGTAATGCGAGAAAAGATATAAACGCGGCGAATTAGATTTGTCTCCCATTATCAAATTATCTTCCATTGAGCCAGTCGAATAATAATGTCAGACCTAATGGCGGGCTCGCTGCTTTAACCCTCCAATGATGCCCCATCATCCTCCGTGTTTTTAGATTTTCAGTAGTCTTGCGCGCGCTGGCAGTCCGCTATGCGGGGCTGTGTGCCCCTGTGGAAGGAAGCTGAAAGTTAAATGCGTCTTTCTGTCGCGCTTGCCCAAGCGAGATTTGTCACGGGCCTAAACCTTGGCTGAGATCAAATTTTTGGATAACGCATTTCCGTAGAATTTCGCCAAACACGTTAGGGGTGTATTTTGCATCGCTTTTTGCGATGTAAATGCATAGAAGCGTTCAGGTGGTTAAACGGAAAAACAGGCAAACATGAAGAGAAAAGCCTTCAAAAGGTGGTTAATCCCCCTCGGCAGCGGGCTGCTAGCCTCCCTCGCGGGGTGCAGCGAACTGACCGTGCTCGATCCCAAAGGCAGCGTCGGCGTGGCCGAAAAGCACCTCATCGCCACAGCCACGTGGGCCATGCTGCTCGTGGTGGTACCGGTGATCCTGCTCACGCTCTATTTCGCCTGGCGCTATCGCGCGTCCAACCGCAACGCCACCTATGCGCCCAAATGGGCGCACTCCACGGCGATCGAAGCGGTGACCTGGACCATTCCGATCGTCATCATCCTCTTTCTCGCCATCCTCACCTGGAAGACCTCTCACGAGCTCGATCCCTACAAACCGCTCGAATCGAACGTCAAGCCCATCAATGTCGAGGTGGTCGCGCTCGACTGGAAGTGGCTCTTCATCTACCCCGACCTCGGCATTGCCACGGTGAACCAGCTGGCTGTGCCGGTGGGCACGCCGGTCAATTTCCGCATTACGTCGGATTCGGTAATGAACTCGTTCTTCATCCCGCAACTGGGCACCCAGGTCTACGCCATGGCGGGCATGCAGACGCGCCTGCACCTGATCGCCGACCATGCCGGCGACTACGCGGGCATCTCGGCCAATTACAGCGGTAAAGGCTTCTCGGACATGAAGTTCCGCACACTCGCCACGAGCCAGCAGGATTTCGACGCCTGGGTCCAGAAGGTGAAGGCGTCCCAAACGTCGCTTTCGATGGACCAGTACGCGAAGGTCTCCGAGCCGAGCGAAAAGGCGCCGGTCGAGTACTTCTCGACGGTCGATTCGAAGCTCTTCAACAACATCATCGGGAAGTACAACAACGGCCACGTCACGGATTTCACCGACCCGTCGTGCGTGACCAAGGGGTAAGCGGCATGTTCGGCAAACTTACATTAGAGGCAATTCCGTTCGATCAGCCGATCATCATGGGCGCCGCGGCATTCATGGCGCTGATCGTGATCAGCGTGCTGGGTCTTGTCACCGTGACCGGCAAGTGGAAGTACATCTGGAGCGAGTGGATCACGAGCGTGGACCACAAGCGCATTGGCGTCATGTACATGATCGTGGCCGTGCTCATGCTCGTGCGCGGCTTTATCGACGCCGTCATGATGCGTCTCCAGCAGGCCCTCGCGTTCGACGCGCCAGGCTATCTGCCGCCGCACCACTATGACCAGATCTTCTCGGCGCACGGCGTCATCATGATCTTCTTCATGGCGATGGCGCTCATGGTCGGCCTGTTCAACCTCATCGTGCCATTGCAGATCGGTGCGCGCGACGTGGCGTTCCCGTTCCTGAACTCGCTCTCGTTCTGGATGACGGCCATCGCCATGATCCTCATTAACCTCTCGCTCGTAATCGGCGAGTTCGCGCAAACCGGCTGGCTCGCGTATCCGCCGCTGTCCGAACTGCAATTCAGTCCAGGCGTCGGGGTCGACTATTACATCTGGGCAGTTCAGCTTTCGGGCGTGGGCACACTCATAACCGGCATTAACTTCTTCGTGACCATCATCAAGATGCGCGCGCCGGGCATGAGCCTCATGAAAATGCCGGTGTTCACATGGACGGCGCTGTGCTCGAACGTGCTCATCATGGCCACGTTCCCGATCCTCACGATCGCCGTTGCGCTGCTCGGCTTCGACCGCTACCTCGGCATGCACTTCTTCACGAACGACGGTGGCGGCAACATGATGCTGTATCTGAACCTGATCTGGGCGTGGGGCCATCCCGAGGTGTACATCCTCGTGCTGCCTGCGTTCGGCATCTATTCGGAAATCATGGCCACGTTCTGCAAGAAGCCGCTGTTCGGCTACAAGACGATGGTCTATGCGTCGTGCGCCATCATGGTGCTGGCGTTTCTCGTCTGGCTGCACCACTTCTTCACGATGGGCTCGGGCGCCGACGTCAACGCGTTTTTCGGCATCATGACCATGGTCATCGCGATTCCCACGGGCGTGAAGATCTTCAACTGGCTGTTCACGATGTACCGCGGGCGCGTCCAGTTCACCGCGCCGGTGCTCTGGACCATCGGCTTCATGGTCACGTTCTCGATCGGCGGCATGACCGGCGTGATGATGGCCATTCCGGGCGCGGACTTCGTGCTGCACAACTCGCTCTTCCTCATTGCGCACTTCCATAACGCCATTATCGGCGGCGTGGTGTTCGGCTACCTCGCGGCCCTGCATTACTGGTTCCCGAAGGTGTTCGGCCTCAAGCCCAACGAGAAGCTGGGCAAGGCGTCGTTCTGGTGCTGGTTCGTGGGTTTCTACGTGGCGTTCGTGCCGCTGTACGTGCTCGGCTTCATGGGTGCGACGCGCCGCCTGAATCACTACGACAACCCCGCATGGCATCCGTTTTTCATCGTGGCGGCCATTGGCGTGGCGATCATCGCACTCGGCATCGTGCTCCAGGTGGTGCTGTGGGTGATGGCGTTTGTGAACCGCAACAAGGCGGAATGCCAGGATGTCACGGGCGATCCGTGGGACGGCCGCACCCTCGAATGGGCGACCTCGTCGCCGCCGGCGGCCTATAACTTCGCGCTCATTCCGCAGGTGCAGGACATCGACGCCTTCGCCCATATGAAGGAAACGGGCCGTGGCATGGGCCTCGCCGCGAAGTACAGCGACATTCACATGCCGTCGAATACGTCGGCGGGCTTCTTCGTCGGCGTGTGTAGTCTGCTGCTGGGCTTCGCGGGCGTCTGGCACATCACGTGGCTTGGCGTGCTCGCTTTCATCGCCATCGTTGTCATCGTCGCGGCCCATAGCTTCAGCGACGACGACGGCTACTACATTCCGGCCGCGAAGGTTCGCGAGATCGAAGAGAAGCGCCATCGCGCGGCGGTTGCCGTCGAGCGCAAGATGGAAGCTGTGGAGGCTTAATCGATGTTACAGAAAACCAATACGGCAACGCTTGCCGATTTCGATCACGACGATCACCCGCCGTCGCACTCCGTGTTCGGGTTCTGGGTATATCTGATGACGGACTGCGTCCTGTTCGCGGCGCTGTTTGCGACATTCGGCGTGCTCGGCCATCAGTTCGCGGGCGGCCCCACGGGCAAGGACCTGTTCAATATCGGCGACGTCGCGGTCGAAACCGCCGTGCTGCTGATTTCCAGCATCACCTACGGCTTCGCCATGCTCGGCGCGCAGCAGCGCAAGAGCGGCGCGGTCATTGGCTGGCTGGGCGTGACCTTCATTCTGGGCGCGCTCTTCCTCGTGCTGGAACTGCGCGAGTTCTCGCACCTGATCGCCGAGGGCGCTGGCCCGCAACGCAGCGCGTTCCTCTCGTCGTTCTTCGTGCTGGTCAGCACGCACGGTCTGCACGTCTTCTTCGGCCTCGTCTGGATGGCCGTGTTGATGATGCAGGTGATCCGCCGCCCTCAACTGGACGAGCGGGAAGTGCGCCGCCTCACGTGCCTGAGCCTTTTCTGGCACTTCCTCGACGTGGTGTGGATCTGCGTGTTTACCTTTGTCTATCTCGGGAGCGTGATTTAAATGGCGCATTCTCATAGCGAAGCTCATGGCAGCCTCGGCAGCTATGTGGCGGGCTTTATCCTCGCGGTGCTGTTGACCGCCGGTGCGTTCGGCATTGTCATGCACGGCACGATGGCGCCAAACGTCATGATGATCGTGCTTGCCGTGCTCGCCTTCGTGCAGGTGGTCGTGCACCTCGTGTTCTTCCTGCATCTGAACACGTCGTCGGAGCAGGGCTGGAACGTGCTCTCGCTCGCCTATACTGTGCTGGCCGCCGCGTTCCTGATCGTTGGCACGATCTGGGTCATGCACAACGTCGGCATGAACATGATGTCGCGATAATCCACGGGCTCTGCCCGGCGCCTCGGAGAGCATCCGGGGCGCCCTTCGCTCAGGCCGACGGCCGCACAGACAAGGTTCTGTGCGGCCGTTTTCGTTTCATATGATGGAATTTTCCTCACCCATCAGGGGAGATGCCAGGAGAGATGCCGGCTTGACACTCGCGCGCCGCGCCGCCTATCATGGGCGCCAATTGTTCGATAAACGATCACGAGTTCGTGTAACGAACAAATCGCATCTGGACATGCGCGCTCGAGTCCCACCGTTTTTTTTCGCCCGCGCAGTCCGTCAATCTCAATCAGCCTTGCCTCGGATCGCACCCAGTGCGACCGGAACTGGAGACTCTCATGACGGAAGCATTCATCTGCGACGCGATTCGCACGCCGATCGGCCGCTACGCGGGCGCACTTGCGCAGGTTCGCGCCGACGACCTCGGCGCCGTGCCGCTCAAGGCGCTCATGGAGCGCAACAAGGACGTGGACTGGGCCACAATCGACGACGTGATCTACGGCTGCGCGAACCAGGCCGGCGAAGATAACCGTAACGTCGCGCGCATGTCGTCGCTGCTGGCGGGCCTGCCGCAGGTCGTGCCTGGCTCGACGGTGAACCGGCTGTGCGGTTCGGGCATGGACGCCGTGGGCATTGCCGCGCGCGCGCTCAAGTCGGGCGAAACGGGCCTGATGATCGCGGGCGGCGTGGAGAGCATGAGCCGTGCGCCGTTCGTGATGGGCAAGTCTGCTAGCGCCTTTGCCCGCGATGCCGCGATCTACGATACGACCATCGGCTGGCGCTTTGTCAACAAGCTGATGAAGCAACAGTACGGCGTGGATTCGATGCCGGAGACCGCCGAGAACGTCGCCGTCGATTACAGCGTGAGCCGCGCCGATCAAGACGCGTTCGCGCTGCACAGCCAGCAGAAGGCGGCGCGCGCACAGGCCGATGGCACGCTCGCGCAGGAGATCGTCGCGGTGACGATCGCGCAGAAGAAGGGCGATCCGCTCGTGGTGTCGCGCGACGAGCATCTGCGTGAGACGAGCCTCGAGACGCTGGCGAAGCTCAAGGGCGTCGTGAGCCCCGATGGCTCGGTCACTGCGGGCAACGCATCGGGCGTGAACGACGGTGCATGCGCACTGCTGCTCGCCAACGAGGAAAACGCGAAGCGCTTCGGCCTCACGCCGCGTGCACGCGTGATCGGCATCGCGACCGCGGGCGTTGCGCCGCGCGTGATGGGCATCGGGCCGGCGCCCGCCACGCAGAAACTGCTCGCACGCCTGAACATGACCATCGACCAGTTCGACGTGATCGAGCTTAACGAAGCATTCGCTTCGCAGGGCCTGGCCGTGCTGCGTATGCTTGGCGTGGCCGACAACGATCCCCGCGTCAATCCGAACGGCGGCGCAATCGCGCTGGGCCACCCGCTGGGCATGAGCGGCGCGCGTCTCGTGACTACGGCGATGTATCAGCTGCACCGCACGCAAGGGCGCTATGCGCTGTGCACGATGTGTATCGGCGTGGGCCAGGGCATCGCCATCGCCATCGAGCGCATTTGATTCTGTTCAGGTGTGCTGAGGTTTGCTTCGGCCACCGCTCTGGTAAGTGCGCCACCTAAACCGCGAATACCGCGAAAACCGCGAATCTTTTGATTCGCGGTTTTTTTATTCCGCATCCAGACGATCCATATCGGAATTTGCCGCGTCAACATTTCAAAATACGTAAAGATAATCGCGATTGTTTCATATTCGATGTCGGTCAATAAAGCGATGTCTTTTTATTATGCGTTTGGCTTAATCTGATGCGGCTCGTGGCCATTTACTAGTCGATTTTTAATTGGCACGCGTAGAATTCTCCACACTTCGGCGTAAGCCGTAGCTGCGAAAATGAAACCCGACTTTTGAGGAGAATACGCATGATTAAGGCAGCAACGTTGGCAGCAGTGGTAATGGGCATGGCGTTCGCGCAAGCCGCATCGGCGCAAACGGAGCAGCCGGCGTCGGCGCCCCAGGCACAGTCGGCACTCGCGAGCGCTGCGCAGGAGATCGTCGCCAATGCGGAGCCGGTTCACGTGCAGGCCAGGATCGTCGGTATCGATCGTGCGTCGCGCGTGGTCACGCTGCGCGGTCCGCGCGGCAATGATGTCCAGGTCGCACTCAGCAAGGAAGTGGGCAACTTCGACCAGCTCAACGTGGGCGATACCGTCGACGTGCTCTACAAGAACGCGCTGCTCGTGACGGCCGAGAAGGTGACGGGCAAGGACAAGGGCATTCGCAAGCGCGTCGACACGAACGTCTACCTGCCGGCCTCGTCGGGCTATGATGCCGCGCGCCAGGTCGAGGTCCAGGCCACCGTGCAGCATATCAACGCGAAGAAGCGCGAGGTCACGCTGCGCGGTGCGTATCAGACGGTCACGCTCGAAGCCACGCCCGACGTCAATCTGAAGAAGCTGAAGGTTGGCGACACGATTCACGCCGTGTTCGTCTCTGCCTACGCGACGCAGGTCACGCCGGTGGGCGCAGCGCAGTAAGCAGCGCCGGGCCGGGGGCGGCCGGGTCGTCCGGGCGCCCGTCGCACGGTTGCACATGCGGAAAACGCCGGCGCATCGCGAATGCATAACGAATGCATCACGACAGGCCGGCGTCCCGATCATCGACGGGCGCCTTTCGTGGCGCCCGTTTCTTTTTCTCGCCGATCTCCAGCGGCGGCTTACATGCCCGCCATGCACATGTACTTGACGACGACGTAGTCGTCCACGCCATAGTGCGAGCCTTCGCGGCCAAGGCCCGACTGCTTCACGCCGCCGAACGGCGCGACTTCGTTCGAGATCAGGCCGGTGTTGATGCCCACCATCCCGTATTCGAGCGCTTCCGCCACACGCCACACGCGGCCGATGTCGCGGCTGTAGAAGTACGCTGCGAGGCCGAACTCGGTATCGTTCGCCATCCCGATCACTTCCTCATCCGACGAGAAGCGGAACAGCGGCGCGAGCGGGCCGAACGTTTCGTCGCGCGCGACCTTCATCGCGGGCGTGACGTTCGTGAGCACGGTGGGCTCGAAGAAGCCGTGGCCGAGCGCGTGGCGCTTGCCGCCCGTGATCACTTGCGCGCCCTTCGCGAGCGCATCCTCGATGTGCGATTCCACCTTCAGCACGGCCGCCTCGTTGATGAGCGGGCCTTGCGTGACGCCGGCTTCGGTGCCGAGGCCGACCTTGAGCTTTTCCACGGCTTCGCGCAGCTTGGCGGCGAACGTCTCATAGACGGCGTCGTGCACGTAGAAGCGGTTCGTGCACACGCAGGTTTGGCCGCTGTTGCGGTACTTCGAGGCGATGGCGCCTGCCACTGCCGCGTCGATATCGGCGTCTTCGAAGACGATGAACGGCGCGTTGCCGCCCAGTTCGAGCGAGACTTTCTTGACCGTCGCCGCGCACTGGCTCATCAGCAGGCGGCCCACCGGCGTCGAACCCGTGAACGAAAGCTTGCGCACGATGGGGCTGCTCGTGAGCTCGCCGCCGATGGCCTTCGGGTCGCCCGTGACGACGCTGAAGATGCCGGGCGGCACGCCTGCGCGCTCGGCCAGCACGGCCAGTGCGAGCGCGGAGAGCGGGGTGGCTTCGGCGGGCTTGAGCACGATCGGGCAGCCTGCCGCGAGCGCGGGGCCGACCTTGCGCGTGATCATCGCGGCGGGGAAGTTCCACGGCGTGATGGCGGCACACACGCCCACGGGCTCCTTGGTCACGACGATGCGCTTGTCGTTGGCCACGGTCGGAATCGTGTCGCCGTAAATGCGCTTGCCTTCTTCGGCGAACCATTCGAGGAACGACGCAGCGTAGCCGATTTCGCCCTTCGCTTCGGCGAGCGGCTTACCTTGCTCGGTGGTGAGGATGAGTGCGAGGTCGTCGGCGTTCGCCATCATCAGATCGTGCCACTTGCGCAGGATGACGCTGCGCTCTTTCGCGGTCTTCGCGCGCCACGCGGGCCAGGCGGCGTTCGCGGCGGCAATCGCGCGACGCGTTTCGGCGGCGCCCATGCGCGGCACCGTTCCGATCAGCGCGCCGGTGGCGGGGTTGATCACGTCGAGCGTGGCGCCGTCTTCGGCGCCTTGCCATTCGCCGTTGATATAGGCCTTGCTTTGCAGCAGCGATGCGTCTTTCAGGTTCATGCTTTGGCTCCTATCCACTTACGCCGGCACGCCCACGGCTTCCTTGATCGACTCGTCGAGGATCGCGAGCGCTTCGTCGAATACGTTGTCCTGGATCGTCAGCGGGAACAGGAAGCGCACGACGTTCGAATACACGCCGCAAACGAGCAGCAGCAGGCCGCGATTCAAAGCGGCGGTCTGCACGCGCCTGGTGAAGTCGGCGTCGGCTTCGTTCGTGCCCGGCTTGCAGAATTCCACGGCGTTCATTGCGCCCGGGCCGCGCACGTCGGCGATTTGCGGCACTTCGGCCTTCATCGCGTTGAGCTTGGCCTTGAGTTTGTCGCCGAGCTTCGTGGCGCGCTCGCAGAGCTTTTCTTCTTCGATGATCTCGATCACCGCGTGCGCCGAAGCCACGGCCAGCGGGTTGCCCGCATACGTGCCGCCGAGGCCGCCAGGTGCTGCCGCGTCCATCACTTCCGCGCGGCCCACCACGCCCGACAGCGGCATGCCGCCCGCGAGGCTCTTGGCGATCGTCATGAGGTCGGGCGTGACGTCGTAGTGCTCCATCGCGAACAGCTTGCCGGTGCGCGCGAAGCCCGTCTGCACTTCGTCGGCGATCAGCAGGATGCCGTGCGTGTCGCAGATCTTGCGCAGGCCGCGCACGAAATCGGCGGGTGCCTGGTAGAAGCCGCCTTCGCCCTGGACCGGTTCGAAGATGATCGCGGCGACGCGCTTCGGATCGATGTCGGCCTTGAACAGCATCTCGATGTGCTTGAGCGAATCAGCCGTGCTGATGCCGTGAACCGAGTTGGGGTACGGCGCATGGTAGACGTCGGCCGGGAACGGGCCGAACGCGAGCTTGTACGGAGCGACCTTGCCCGTGAGCGCCATGCCCATCAGCGTGCGGCCGTGGAAGCCGCCCGCGAAGGCGATCACACCCGGACGGCCGGTGTGGGCACGGGCGATCTTGACAGCGTTCTCGACGGCTTCGGCGCCGGTCGTGAAGAACGCGGTCTTCTTGGCGAAGCTGCCCGGCGCGCGCTGGGCGACCTTCTCGGCCAGCGAGACATACGACTCGTAGGGGACGATCTGGTACGCGGTATGGGTGAAGTGATCGAGCTGCGCCTTGATGGCGGCGACGATTTTCGGATGGCGGTGGCCCGTGTTGCACACGGCGATACCCGCCGCGAAGTCGATGAAGCGGCGGCCTTCGACGTCCCACAGTTCCGCGTTCTCGGCGCGCTCGGCGTAGAAGTCGCACATCACGCCCACGCCGCGCGGGGTAATGGCGTTCTTGCGGCTCTGCAGATCGGCGTTCTTGCTCACGTTCGTCTCCTTCGAAAACAGTGTCGGTTGCTGGTTTGGCGGACGGACCGGTAGTGGTCCGCATTCACTCCATGCAGCGACTATACTCAGGTTTGGCTCTAAATTTCAGAGCCATTCGGCGCAATCTTTAGGAGCCAATTTCGATGCGAGCGAGTGTCCTGTCCGACTGGCTGGCCCAGCGGATCGAACGCGGCAGTGGTCAGCCGGTCTACCGGCAACTTCACTGGCTGCTGCAACAGGCGATCCTCTCGCGCGAGTTGCCTGCGGGCGCGCGGGTGCCGTCGTCGCGGCTGCTGGCGGCAGAGCTGGGCATCGCGCGCAATACCGTGACGCAGGTGTACGAGCAATTGGTGCTCGAAGGCTATGTGACTTCGGCGACGGGGCGTGGGACCTATGTCGCCGATACCTCGCCCGACGAGATCGTCGGGGCGGCGGAAATTGGCTCCCTGCGCGCGCGGAAAAATACGATGGAGTTTGGATCCGCACCCGAGGCTCAGGCGCGGCTCGCTCCCACGCAGGCGCAGCGCACGGCGGCCCGCGCATTGTCCACGCGCGGCGCGCGCCTGATCGCGGGTGCGGGCGTCTCCAAGCGCCAGGGCGGCGCGTTCATGCCGGGCGTGCCCGATGTTTCGCGCTTTCCGGCGCGTATCTGGACACGGCTGCACAACAAGTACTGGCGCAGCCTGCGTCCCGATCTGCTGACCTATGCGCCGGGCGGCGGCCTCGCGCTCCTGCGCCACGTGCTCGCCGACTACCTGCGCACTTCGCGCTCGGTGCGCTGCTCGCCCGAGCAGATCATCATCACGACGGGCATCCACCAGTCGGTGGACCTGGCCGTGCGTCTGCTCTCCGACCCAGGCGACACGATCTGGACCGAAGACCCGTGCTACTGGGGCGTGCGCAGCGTGATGCAGGTCTCCGGGCTCAAGCCGCGCCCGATCGCGGTGGACAGCGAGGGCATCAATCCGTCGCCGGCCGATTTCGCCGCTGCGCCGCCGAAGCTGATTCTCGTCACGCCCTCGCATCAGTACCCGCTCGGCATGGTGATGAGCCTCGCGCGCCGCCGCATGCTGCTGGAGTACGCGCGCCAGCACCAGTGCTGGATCATCGAGGACGACTACGACAGCGAGTTCCGCTATGGCAGCCGGCCGCTCGCGTCGCTACAGGGGCTCGACACGGCGGGGCAGGTGATCTACGTGGGCAGCTTCGGCAAGACGCTGTTTCCGGGGCTGCGCGTGGGCTATCTCGTCGCGCCCGAGCCGCTCGCCGAGAGCTTCGCGACCGCGAGCGCCGAGCTCTATCGTGAGGGCCAACTGTTGCAGCAAGCCGTGCTGGCGGAGTTCATCGCAGAAGGGCATTTCACCTCGCACATCCGCAAGATGCGCGCGCTCTATGGTCAGCGTCGACAGGTGTTGCTCGATGCGGTCGTGCGCCGTTACGGCGATGCATTGCCTGCGATGGGCGGCGACGCGGGCCTGCATGTGGTGATGCAATTGCCCGAAGGCAGCGACGACCGCGCCGTGGCCGAGGCCGCGCTCGCGCGCAATATCGTCGTGCGGCCGCTTTCTGGCTATTACTCGGAGCGCGAGCGCGCGGCGTCGGGGCTGTTGATCGGCTATGCGTGCGTGCCCGACGAGGAGATCGCGCCTGCGTTCGAGATGCTCGCTGAGGCTATTGATGCGAGCTTGCCGGCGTTTGCCTGAATTGCCCGAATTTGCCTGAATCCGCGGGAGTGGCTGGACGGCATCGGCTCGATGCCATGCCTTCTCACATCCGAATCAACACCGCCCCACACGTCACGAGCACACACGCCACCACGCGGCGCGCGGTGAGCTTTTCGCGCATGAAGAGCCAGCCGATCAGCACGGCGAAGATCGACGACATCTCGCGCAGCGCGGACACCATGGCGATCGGCAGATAGCGGAACGCCTCGATCACGAGGCAATACGCGCTCAGCGCGAGCACGCCGGCTAGCATGCCGCGCACCGCGTTGGCCTTCGAGACGAACATCTGCGCCGCGCCGCCGCGCAGCCTGCAGACCACGACGAACTGCGGGACGTTCCAGAGCAGATAGACCCACATGATGTAGCTGAGCGGGTTGCCGGCAAGACGTGCGCCGAGGCCGTCGACGATCGAATAGGTGGCGATGAAGAAGCCCGTCACCAGCGCCCACGGCACGCTTTCGCCCGAAAAGCGCATGCCGCGCCGGAATGCGAGCGACATGATGCCGAGCGAGACGAGCACCACGCCGGTGGCCGCGAGCGGGTGCAATTCCTCGTGTGCGAACACCAGCGCGCCCGCGAACACGAGCAGTGGCGAGAGCCCGCGCGCGATCGGGTAGATCTGCCCGAAGTCGCCGCTGCGATAGGCGCGGATCAGCGCGAAGCAGTACGCGAATTCGAGCAGCGCCGATGCGCCGATATACGGCCAGCTCGCGGGGGCGGGCAGCGGCAGCACGCACACGCCAACGGCGCTCACCACCATATAAGGCACCGAGAACATTCCGAGCAGCCAGACGCGGTCGCCCGAGAGGTGGAGAAAGGCGTTCCAGCTCGCGTGCATGAGCGCCGAAATCAGGACCAGCAGGACCACGAAGCTTGCCATCGAACGAGCGCAATGAATGGGAGAAGGGAGGTTGCGGCCGCAAGCAGCCGATTATTCCAGCGAATGCGCCGCAGCGCCAGAACTGTGCGGAACGGCAGGAATGGCTGCGAGTCCTTGATTGAGTCGGGGGCATTCCAGGAAGCGACTATGACGGTCGAGTGAAGGCATCTAAACGTCTAGATGACTATATGTCTTATGTGATTGCGTTACTGCGCGTTTCGAGTGGGGGTGGAACATGTCGATGGCGTGACAGCGCGAGCACACGTGACATCTGTGTGACGTCTCGCATGTGTCACGCGCAACGCGCGGCTAACGGGATATATTGTGATTTGTGCGTTTTCTTGTTTGTCGCGTTTCCTTGTGTTCGTGTCGGTCCATTAGCGTTGCCCCTGTGCGGGGCGGCACCTACTTTTCTTTGCAGCGGCAAAGAAAAGTAGGCAAAAGAAAGCCGCTCACACCGCCAGTGTGACGCAGTGGACCACTTGCCCATTATCGGAGCGGTTCCGGAGCGTCTGCCACCACGCGCCATACAACAGAGTGACTAAGGACTCATACCTCCGGCGGCGCTACGCGCGCCGTGGGGCATAGTCCAACACCAGAGGAATGCATACGAATCGATGCAGCGCGTGCGTATTCGAGTGCCCAGGCAGAACCCTTGGTTTCCCCTGCGGGATGGATGAGCCCTTTGTCACTACGTTTAAAGGTGCGAGGTGACGGATGCTCCGGAACCACTTCGATTAACGGCAAGAGGTGTACGGCGTCACACTAGCGGTGTGAGCCGCTTTCTTTTGCCTACTTTTCTTTGCGGCTGCAAAGAAAAGTAGGTGCCGCCCCGCACAGGGGCAACGCTAATAGACCGACACGAAAACAAGGAACCGCGCCAAACAAGGAAGGAACCGCCACAAACAAGGAACCGCGCCCAACCCGAAGAAAAAAAGATGCCAGCCCTAAGCTTCCTACCCAACAGCTTCGCGGAATACGAGGACCTGCAAACGCTCCTCGACGCGGGCGCGCACTGGTTCGACATTCGCAGCGCAGGCGAGGTCGAAGTGCGTGGTCGCGCGTTCTCGCTCTACGTGGCGGCGGTGGGCTCGCGCGATCCGCAGGCGCCCGCCATCGGTTTTTTTGGCGGCATTCACGGGCTCGAGCGCATCGGCACGCAACTCGTGCTCGACTACATGCGCGCGCTAATCGGGCGCCTCGCATGGGACGAGTTGCTGATGCGCCAGCTCGAGTCGGTGCGCCTCGTGATGATGCCGATTTGCAATCCCGGCGGTATGTGGCTCGCCACGCGCGCGAATCCGAATGGCGTGGACCTCATGCGCAACGCGCCGCAAGACGCGGACGAGCACGTGCCGTTTCTCGCGGGCGGGCAGCGCGTGGGCTCCTGGCTGCCGTGGTATCGCGGGCATCGCGGCGCGCCGATGGAATCCGAGGCGGCGGCGCTGCTGAAGGTCGTCGACGAGGAACTGGCGCATCGGCCGCTCGCCTTCGCGCTCGATTGCCATTCGGGCTACGGCTGGAGCGACAGCATCTGGTTTCCCTACGCGCGCACGCGCCAGTTGATGCGCCATCTGCCCGAGATGTACGTGCTCAAGACGATGTTCGAGCGTGCGCATCCGCATCACGGCTATACGTTCGAGCCGCAGAGCCATCAATATCTGCTGCACGGCGATCTCTGGGACTGCGCGTATGACCGCGCGCCCGCGGCCAGCGTGTTCCTGCCGCTCACGCTCGAACTGGGCTCGTGGCTCTGGATCAAGAAGAATCCGCGCCAGCTCTTTTCGCGCCAGGGCATGTTCAATCCGGTGATGCAGCATCGCACCGCGCGCGTATTGCGGCGTCACGCGAACCTGTTCGAGTTCCTCACGCGCGCCGCGTTTTCCGCGTCGCGCTGGCTGCCTCAGGGCGTGGCGCGTCAGCAGGTGCTGCAAAGCGCGATCGGGCACTGGTACCGGAAGCCGGGCTCATGACCGCGAACTGGATCCTGCTGCGCGGCCTCACACGCGAATCGCGCCATTGGGGCGCGTTCGCGCCGTTGCTCCAGGCGCGTTGCGGCGCGGTGTTGCCGATCGACTTGCCGGGCAACGGCGCGCTCGCGCATCTGTGCTCGCCCGTCGATGTCGATGCCTATGTGAACGCCGTGCGCGCCGAGGCGCGGCGCCTTGGCGTGCAGCCGCCGCATCGGGTGCTGGCGATGTCGTTGGGCGGCATGGTGGCGTCGGCGTGGGCGCGGCGTTTTCCGGATGAGATCGAGCGGCTCGTGCTCGTCAACACGAGCATGCGGCCCTATAGCCGCTTTTACGAGCGCTTGCGGCCTGGCGCATGGCCGGCGCTGCTGCGTGCGGCATGCCACTGGCGCGGGGCGGATTCCGACGCCGATCGCGGGTCTGATCGCGAAGTTGAGCGCGACGATATCGTCGAAACGATGATTCACGCGCGCACCTGCGCGCGCCGCGATACGCTTGCCGCCGATCTCGACGCCTGGTGTGCGATCCGCGCGAGCGCGAGGGTGAGCCGCGCCAACGCGCTGCGTCAGTTGCTGGCGGCGGCGCGCTATACGGTGCGCGGCGTGCCGCTTTGTCCGGTGCTCGTGCTGTCCTCGCGCGAGGATCGCCTCGTGGACCCGGTGTGCTCGGCACGGCTCGCGCGGGCATGGGGCGCGACGCATCGCGAACATCCGTGGGCGGGGCACGATCTGCCTCACGACGATCCGCAATGGGTCGTCGATGCGCTCTGCGCGGCCTTTCCAGGCCTCGCGGGCGTATGCGAGACGCCGGGCGGCGCGATCCGGGGGCCATGAGGCATGGGAGGGGCAGGCGGTGCGATCCGGAGCCATGCGGCTTGGGGAGTGGCGGCGGCATGCGCGGGACCCGGCCGCACCGCGCCATCGCGCCTGCGGGGTTTGCTCCATAATATCGGGACCGTTTTTCCGGCTTCCCTTGGAACACATTCCGCACATGAACGACAACGACCGCCTCGCGCCCGCGCCGGCTGCTCCGGCCGCGCCGCGCCTCACGAGCCTTTCGCACGGTGGCGGCTGCGGCTGCAAGATCGCGCCGGGCGTGCTTTCCGCGCTCCTCGCGCGCAGCACGCCGCTTACCGCCGCTTTTCCGAACCTGCTGGTCGGCACCGAAACAGCCGACGATGCCGCCGTCTACAAGCTCAACGACGAGCAAGCCATCGTCGCGACCACCGACTTCTTTATGCCGATCGTCGACGACCCCTACGATTTCGGCCGCATCGCTGCCACCAACGCGCTCTCGGACGTCTACGCGATGGGCGGCAAGCCGATCCTTGCGCTCGCGCTGGTGGGCATGCCGATCAACGTGCTGCCGCACGAGGTGATCGCACAGGTGCTGCGCGGCGGCGAGGACGTTTGCGCGGCGGCTGGCATTCCGGTGGCGGGCGGTCATTCGATCGACTCGGTCGAGCCGATCTACGGCCTGGCCGCGCTCGGCGTGGTGCATCCCGAGCGCGTGAAGCGCAACGCCTCGGCGCGCGCGGGCGACGTGCTGGTGCTCGGCAAGCCGCTGGGCGTGGGCGTGCTGTCGGCCGCGCTCAAGAAAGATTTGCTCGACGACGCCGGCTACCGGGCGATGGTTGCCGCCGCCACGATGCTCAACAAGCCGGGCACCGCGCTCGCGGAGCTCGAAGGCGTGCACGCGATGACCGACGTGACGGGCTTCGGCCTGCTCGGCCATACGCTCGAAATCGCGCGCGGCGCGAATCTCACCGCGCGCGTGCGCTACGCCGACCTGCCGTGGCTGCCGGGTGTGGAGGCGTTCGTTGCGCAAGGCGTGTTTACGGGTGCCTCGGGCCGCAACTGGGCCTCGTATGGCGAGGGCGTGACGCTCGCGGCCCAGTTGCCGGAAAGCGCGCGCACGCTGCTCACCGATCCGCAGACGTCGGGCGGCCTGCTGGTGGCCTGCGCGCCGGAGCGAGTGGATGAAGTGCTCGCGCGTTTTCACGCGGACGGCTTTGCGGATGCGCGCGTGATCGGCGAATTGACGGATGGGCCTGCGCGCGTGGAAGTCGCATGAGCGCAGAGTCGCCGAAGGCCATTTTCTACGCACTCGCGGCGAATGCCGGCATCGCAGTCTGCAAGTACGCGGCGGCGGCGTTTACGGGTTCAGGCTCGATGTTCGCCGAGGCCATTCACTCGACGGCCGATTGCGGCAATCAACTGCTGTTGCTGTTCGGCTTGCGCCAGTCGCGCGAGCCGCCCACGCCCTTGCATCCGATGGGCGCGGGCCGCGCGATCAACTTCTATTCGCTGCTCGTGGCGCTGCTGCTGTTCTTCGTGGGCGGCGCGTTTTCGGTGTACGAAGGCGTTCACCGGCTGGTTGCGCGCGAGCCTCTGCAATACGCTTACGTGGCGCTCGTGGTGCTGGGTATTTCCGTGGTGCTCGAAGCGTTCTCGCTTTATGGCGCTTTGCGCGAAATCCGCAAGGGCTCGCCCACGAAATCGCTGTGGCGCTGGGCGCGCGAAACGCGCGACTCCGATCTGCTCGTGGTGGCCGGCGAGGACATTGCCGCGCTCGCGGGTCTCGCCATTGCGTTTGCGGCGGTGCTGCTCACGGTCGTCACCGGCAATCCGGTATGGGACGCGTGCGGCTCGATCGGCGTGGGCGTGCTGCTCATGCTGATTTCGTGGTTCATCGCGCGCGAAGTGAAGTCGATGATCGTAGGCGAATCGGCCAGCCCGGAAATGCGGCGCGATATCGAGGCGTTTTTGCGCGGGCGACCGGAGATTCGCGGCATCATCAGTCTCATTACCCTGCAATGGGGTAGGGACGTGGTTGTGGCGGTGCAGGCGGAAATGATCGATTACGACCATAGCCGCACAATGGTCGAGGCGATCAACGCAATCGAAGCCGATCTGCAGGCGCATTTTCCGGTGGTGCGCTGGGTGTTTTTCGAGCCGGACTTCGCAAAGCGTTAAGCGCTTGTCTTGCTGGCTCGGGCCCGGCGGTCTTTAGACCGCCGGGCCTTCATCCTTATCGAATCGGAATGACAAAAATCATTCGCCGGCACGGGCCAGACGCGTGGTGTCGTTGGCGCGGCTTTCCTGAAGTGCGATGCGCTGCGCCTGCGTGCGGCCGATCAGGCTTTGCTCCGGATAAGTCGTCTTGTTGAGCGAGGGCAGCGTGCCGTTGCGATAAGCCTCGACGACCTCCGCCTTCACTTGCGCACGCGTTTTAGGCGCGCTGTTGTCGACCTGTGGCGCTGCGGCTTGTTGTGCCGCTTGTTCGGCTTGCGGTGCGGCTTGCGTGCCGGGTTGCGGGCCATAGGTGCCCGCGCGGCCGATGCCACCCGCGAAAGCCGATGCGCTCGCAGCGAGCGTGATGACGAGGGTGGCGCCGAGTGCGGTTGCGAGAGTGCGTTTCATGATCTGCTCCTGTTTTAAGGTGCTTTGGCCGTATGCGATCAATCGATGATCGATCAGTGGCCGTGGCGACAGGAGCAAATGTAGATGCACGGGCTCGCGCGATAAATGTCCCGAAAGCGAAAGGAATTGTCGAAAAACCAGAACAATCGTGGAAACGCGAGCCTATGCGGCCCAGCCTATGCGGCCCACTCCGAAATCACCGGCGTTTCGAGTGCGGGCGCTTGCTCGCGCTCTTCGATCGTGCGCATCGTGCAGGTCTTGTCGAGCGAGGCGCGGCCGGAGAGGAGCGGGCAGCGGTCGAACACTTCGGCGATCCAGTCGACGAACACGCGCACCTTCGGTGACAGATGCCGGCTATGCGGATACACGGCCGAGATCGGCATGGGCAGCGGCTTGAAGTCGGGCAGGACTTCGACGAGCGCGCCCGATTTCAGGTGCGGCAGCACCATGTAGCGCGGCCCCTGAATCAGGCCGAAGCCTTCGATGCCGCAGGTCACATAGGCATCGGCGTCGTTCACCGAGACCATGCTCTTGAGCTTGATCTCCACTTCCTTGCCGTCGACGAGAAACGCCCAGTCGATCACGCGCCCCGTGCGCGACGAAAAGTAATTCACGGCGCGATGCTCGGCCAGTTCCTCGAGCGTTTGCGGCGTGCCGTGGCGTTCCAGATACGAGGGCGCCGCGCACGAAACCCCTTCGAACAGGCCGATGCGCCGCGCGACCAGCGACGAATCCTGTAGCGCGCCCACGCGCACGACGCAATCCACGCCCTCTTGCAGCAGGTCGACCGGGCGATCGGTCAGGCCCAGTTGCAAGTCGATATCGGGGTAGCGTCCATGAAACTCGCATAGCGCTGGAATCACGATGAGCCGCCCGATCGAGCCGGGCATGTCGATGCGCAGCTTGCCGTGCGGCTTGCGGTTGCGGTCCTGGAAAGTCAGCTCGGTTTCTTCGACGTCCGCAAGAATGCGCACGCAGCGCTCGTAATACGCGGCACCGTCGGGCGTGAGCGAAAGACGGCGCGTGGTGCGGTGCATCAGGCGCACGCCGAGAAACGCTTCGAGATTCTGGATGATCGTCGTGACTGAGGCGCGCGGCATGTCGAGCGTTTCGGCTGCGCGCGTGAAGCTATTGGTATCGACGACGCGGGTGAACACCTGCATGGCCTGAAGGCGGTCCATTGCCACTCTCCGAAAGACATCGGACGCACGCCGCGCGGTCATACGCCAGACCAGTCGCGCGAATAAAAGGAAACGGATTGTTCAGGTGCGCCGAATTGTGTTGCCGGATTATAGGCATTTATTTGCAAGTCTGCCGAACCCACAATGCGCACCATTCGAATCTAATTTCGCGCTTTGCGCCGTTTCGACATGGATGCCTTCAAACGTTCGACGCCCTGGATTTCCGCCAATTTGCCCGCGAGCGCCGCTGAGCCAGCACCTGCGCCGCAATCCGCCCGCGTAGCGGCGGCCCCGTCGGGCAAGGCGCGCGCGTTGGCGCCCATCGACATAAGCGAGGCGACGATCGAAGGCCATGCGCAGGACATCGTGCTGCGCCTGTACCGTCCGCGGGGCGCGAACAATCTGCCCGTGCTGCTGTACTTCCACGGCGGCGGCTTCGTGCGCGGCACGCTCGACGATGCCGACGCGGCCGCCTGCTTTTTCGCAGAACGCTTACCGGCGCTGGTCGTTTCAGTGGGTTATTCGCTCGCGCCGCAATTTCCTTTTCCGGCCGCGCCCGAAGACGCCTATCGCGCCGCGCAGTGGGTGCTCACACGGGCACGCGCATTCGGCGGCAGCACGAAGCGCATCGTTGCGGCGGGGCACGACGCGGGCGGCCAGATCGCCAACGTGCTCGCGTTCATCGCGCGCGACCGTGGCGATGTGCGCCTCGCTGCGCAGGCGCTCTTTGCGCCGATGCTCGACCCGAGCCTCACGCGCCTTGGCGACGAAGCGCGGCTCGCTTCGGATATTTCCGCGAGCGAATGCGCGGCCTGCTATCGCGCGTATTTGCCCGAGGCCTCGCAGCGCATGCATCCGTATGCGGCGCCGCTGGAGTCTTCGCGCCTTGCCGGGTTGCCGGCCACGTTCATCGTCACGGCGCAAAACGACGTACTGCATATCGAAGCGGAGAAGTACGCATCGCGCCTGATCGAAGCGGGCGTGCGCACCCATGTGATGCGCTATCCGAGTGTCTCGCACGCGCAGATTGGCGCGCATCCGGAAGCGCTCGCCGAAGCGGTGCGCTTTTTCCGCTGTTGCTTCGAATCCGGCGCGGCCTGCTAGCACTGCCGCAGCGCGCCGAAGAACGTATTCATCGAAAAACAAGTACTCATTTTTCTGGAGCTCGCCATGTCACTCAACTCGCATTCCCGTAAGCGTATTGCGCTCGCGGTGGCCGCTGTTCTCGTCGTTGCGGGGTTCGGCTCGCTCGTTGCCATGCGTCTGGATTCGCACCCGGCTGTCGCCGCCGAAGCCCCGCCGGCGCCCGAGGTGGATGTGGCCGCCGTACTCAAGCGCAATGTCACTGACTGGCAGACCTACTCGGGCCGCATGGCCGCCGTCGAGAAAGTCGAGGTCCGGCCGCAGGTCTCGGGCACGATCGTTTCCGTGAATTTCCGCGACGGTGCGCTCGTGAAAAAGGGCGACACGCTTTTCGTGATCGATCCGCGCCCGTATCAGGCCGCCGTCGACCAGGCCGCAGCGCAGGTGGCTGCCGCGCAGGCGCGCACCGGCTACGCGCAGAGCGACTGGGCGCGCGCGCAGCGCCTCATCGGCGACAACGCCATCGCGAAGCGCGATTACGACGAGAAGCAGAACGCCGCGCGCGAGGCGGGCGCGAATCTCAAGGCCGCACAAGCGGCGCTCGAAGCCGCGCAAATCAACCTCGGCTATACGCGCATCGTCGCGCCAGTATCGGGGCGGGTGTCGCGCGCCGAGATCACCGTGGGCAACGTGGTATCGGCGGGCGCGAGCGCGCCGCCGCTCACGACGCTCGTTTCGGTCTCGCCCATTTACGCCGAATTCGACGCCGACGAGCAGACCTATCTGGACTACATCAGCCGCATGAAAGTGGGCTCGAAAGTGCCGGTCGAATTGGGGCTCGCGAACGAGACCGGCTATTCGCGCAGCGGCACGATCGAGTCGGTGGACAACCGGCTCGACACGTCCTCGGGCACGATCCGCGTGCGCGCGCGCTTCGACAACACCGATGGCGCGCTCGTGCCGGGCCTCTACGCGCGCATCAAGGTGAGCGGCAGTGCGCCTCATCCGGCGCTGCTCGTCGACGAAGCGGCCATCGGCACGGATCAGGACAAGAAGTTCGTCTATGTCGTGGACGGCGCGGGCAAGGTCGCATATCGCAACGTGCGAATCGGCGGCCAGCAGGGCAATCTGCGCGTGATCCTGGGCGGTTTGCAGGCGGGCGACCAGGTGATCGTGAACGGCACGCAGCGCGTGCGGCCGGGCGAGGCCGTGCGCTCGCACGAGGTACCGATGAACGGCGACCCGGACGCGGGTGTTGCCAATGCGTCTGCGCCCTCAGTCGCGAATTCAGCCTCAAAGTCAGCACCAACGCCTGCCAGGACTTCCTGACGCGCCGCACTCGCCGCGGCTTTGGTCATAGCGGCGAGTGCGATCCTCGCATCCAGTTAGTCATCCGAAATTAAGAGCGACCCATGAACATATCGAAATTCTTCATCGACCGGCCGATCTTCGCGGGCGTGCTGTCCGTGCTGGTCCTGCTGGCCGGGGTGATCGCACTGTTCCAGTTGCCGATCTCCGAATATCCCGAGGTCGTGCCGCCTTCGGTGGTGGTTCACGCGCAGTATCCGGGCGCGAACCCGAAGGTGATTGCCGAAGCCGTGGCCGCGCCGCTCGAAGAGCAGATCAACGGCGTCGAGAACATGCTCTACATGCAGTCGCAGGCCAATAGCGACGGCAATCTCACGCTCACGGTCACGTTCCGTCTGGGCACCGACCCGGACAAGGCCACGCAGCTCGTGCAAAACCGCGTGAACCAGGCACTGCCGCGCCTGCCCGAGGACGTGCAGCGCCTCGGCATCACGACCATCAAGAGCTCGCCCACGCTCACGATGGTGGTGCACCTGATCTCGCCGAACAATCAATACGACATGACGTATCTGCGCAACTATGCGCTCCTCAACGTCAAGGACCGCCTCTCGAACATCCGGGGCGTGGGCCAGGTGCAACTGTGGGGCTCGGGCGATTACGCCATGCGCATCTGGCTCGATCCGCAGAAGGTGGCGCAGCGCAATCTCACGGCTGAGGACGTGGTGAACGCGATTCGCGAGCAGAACGTGCAGGTCGCGGCGGGCGTAATCGGCGCCTCGCCGAGCGTGCCTGGCACGCCGCTGCAACTGAACGTGAATGCGCGCGGTCGTCTGCGTACGGAAAGCGAATTCGGCAACATCATCGTCAAGACCAATCCCGACGGTGGCGTAACGTATTTGCGCGACATCGCGCGCATCGAGCTTGCGGCATCCGAATACGGCCTGCGCTCGCTGCTCGACAACAAGCCGGCCGTTGCGCTCGCAATCAATCAGGCGCCGGGCGCGAATTCGCTCGCGATCTCCGACCAGGTGCGCGAGGCGATGAAGGAGCTCAAGGCGGACATGCCCGCGGGCGTGGACTACCGCATCGTCTACGACCCCACGCAGTTCGTGCGCTCGAGCATCGAGGCGGTCGTGCATACGCTGCTCGAAGCCATCGCGCTGGTCGTGGTCGTGGTGATCGTGTTCCTGCAAACCTGGCGTGCGTCGATCATTCCGCTCATTGCCGTGCCGGTGTCGATCGTGGGGACGTTCTCGCTGCTGCTGGCGTTCGGCTTCTCGATCAATGCTTTGTCGCTGTTCGGCATGGTGCTCGCCATCGGCATTGTGGTGGACGACGCGATCGTGGTGGTGGAGAACGTCGAGCGCAACATCGCCAGCGGGCTTTCCGCGCGCGACGCGACTTACAAGGCCATGCAGGAGGTGAGCGGGCCGATTATCGCCATTGCGCTCACGCTCGTGGCCGTGTTCGTGCCGCTCGCGTTCATGAGCGGTCTCACGGGCCAGTTCTACAAGCAGTTCGCGATGACCATCGCCATTTCGACGGTGATCTCCGCGTTCAACTCGCTCACGCTTTCGCCGGCGCTCTCCGCCCTCTTGCTGCGCGGCCACGACGCAAAGGAGGACTGGCTCACGCGCGTGATGAACCGCGTGCTGGGCGGCTTCTTCCGGCGCTTCAATAAGGTGTTCCATCGCGGCTCGGAAGACTACGGGCGCGGCGTGAACAGCGTGCTGCGTCACAAGGGCGGGATGCTTGCGGTCTATGCGGTGCTGATCGGCGCGACGGTGCTGATGGCGCGCATCGTGCCGGGCGGCTTCGTGCCCGCGCAGGACAAGGAATATCTGATCGCGTTCGCGCAACTGCCCAATGGCGCCTCGCTCGACCGCACGGAGAACGTGATTCGCGACATGAGCGCGATCGCACTCAAGCAACCGGGGGTGGAAAGCGCGGTGGCGTTCCCTGGCCTTTCCGTGAACGGCTTCACCAATAGTTCGAGCGCCGGCATTGTGTTCGTCACGCTCAAGCCGTTCAAGGAACGCAAGGGCAAGGCGCTTGCGGCGGGCGCGATTGCGGGTGCGCTCAACCAGCAGTACGCGAACATCAAGGACTCGTTCATTGCCGTGTTCCCACCGCCGCCGGTGCTCGGCCTCGGCACGCTGGGCGGCTTCAAGATGCAACTGGAGGATCACGGGGCGCTCGGCTATGAAGCGCTCAACCGTGCGACCGAGGACTTCGTGAAGCGCGCGGCGAAGACGCCCGAACTCGGCCCGACCTTCTCGAGCTATCAGATCAACGTGCCGCAACTGAACGTGGATCTCGACCGCACCAAGGCCAAGCAGCTTGGCGTGCCGGTCACTGACGTGTTCGAGACCATGCAGATCTATCTGGGCTCGCTCTATGTGAACGACTTCAACCGCTTTGGGCGCGTCTACCAGGTGCGCGTGCAGGCCGATGCGCCGTTCCGCCAGAAGGCCGACGACATCCTGCAACTGAAGACGCGCAACGCCGCGGGCGACATGGTGCCGCTTTCATCGCTCGTGACGGTGACGCCCACCTACGGTCCCGAGATGGTGGTGCGCTACAACGGCTACACGGCTGCCGACATCAACGGCGGGCCCGCGCCGGGCTACTCGTCGGGCCAGGCGCAGGCGGCGGCGGAGCGCATCGCGGCCGAGGTGCTGCCGCGCGGCATCAAGTTCGAGTGGACCGACCTCACGTATCAGCAGATTCTCGCGGGCAACTCGGGCATCTGGGTGTTTCCGATCAGCGTGCTGCTGGTGTTCCTCGTGCTGGCCGCGCTTTACGAGAGCCTGACGCTGCCGCTCGCCGTGATCCTGATTGTGCCGATGAGCGTGCTGTGCGCGCTGACCGGCGTGTGGCTCACGCACGGCGATAACAATATCTTCACGCAGATCGGCTTGATGGTGCTGGTGGGGCTCGCGTCGAAGAACGCGATCCTGATCGTGGAGTTCGCGCGCGAGCTCGAACACGACGGACACACGCCGCTTTCGGCTGCCATCGAGGCAAGCCGCCTGCGCCTGCGCCCGATTCTGATGACGTCCATTGCATTCATCATGGGTGTGGTGCCGCTCGTGCTTTCGTCGGGCGCGGGCTCGGAGATGCGTCATGCGATGGGCGTGGCGGTGTTCTTCGGCATGCTCGGCGTGACGGCTTTCGGCCTGCTGCTGACGCCGGTGTTCTACGTGGTGCTGCGCACGATTGCGGGCGGCACGATACACGTCGCGCAAAAGGACAACGCACGCGCGGCCCGGTCCACGGTGGACGCGTAAGCAAGGATGATAAAGATGACTAACTATTCGGCCTCGCCCGCGAAACCTCGCGGTGTGGAAGAGATGGGCAGCTTCTGGCGCTTGACGCGGCTGGCTGCGAGTGTCGCGCTGTTCGCGTGGCTTGCCGCGTGCAATGTCGAACCGACGTACAAGGTGCCCGACGCGGGCGTGCCGAATGCGTATAAGGAAGCGCCGCTGCAAACGCAAGGACAAGCGCAGGGAAAAACGCAGGGTCAAGTGCAGAGTCAAGCGCAGGGTCAAGCGCAGGGTCAAGCGCAAAATCAGCCCGCAGGCCCGCACGACGTGGGTTTATGGACGCCCGCGCAACCCGCCGACGACGCGCATCGCGGCGCGTGGTGGAAGGTGTTCGGCGACCCCGCGCTCGACCAGCTCGAAGCGCAGGCGCAGGCCGCGAACCAGGACCTCAAGGCAGCCGCCGCGCGCGTGCAGCAGGCGCGTGCGCTCACGCAGTCGGCGCGCGCCTCGTGGTTCCCGTCGATCGACGCGGGCTTCGGGCCTACGCGCGAGCGCGCCTCGCCGGCCTCGCAGTATCTGCCGCAAAACGCCAACGTGCCCGCGCAAACGCTCTGGCGCGCCCAGGCGACGGCGAGCTACGAAGTCGATCTGTTCGGCCGCGTGGGCTCGAACGTGCACGCCGCGCAGGCCGACGCGCAGCAGAGCGAGGCGCTGTTCCGCTCGGTGCAGCTCGCACTGCAGGCCGATGTCGCACAAAACTACTTCCAGTTGCGCCAGTTCGACTCAGACGTCGATCTCTACCGGCGCACCGTGGCGTTGCGCGAGGACGCGCTCAAGCTCGTCGAGCGCCGCTTCAAGGAAGGCGACATCAGCGAGCTCGACGTTTCGCAGGCGCGCAACGCAGTGGCGAGCGCACGCGCCGACGCCGTGGGCGTGGCGCGCCAGCGCGCGGCTTCGGAGCACAGCCTCGCGATCCTGCTCGGCAAGGCGCCGGCGGACTTCACGTTCCCCGAGACGCCGCTTGCACCGGTGACCGTGAGCGTGCCGCCGGGCCTGCCTTCGACGCTGCTCGAACGCCGCCCCGACATCGCCGCCGCCGAGCGCGCGATGGCGGCCGCGAACGCGCGCGTGGGCCTCGCGAAGTCGGCGTTTTTTCCGAAGCTCGACATCACCGGCGCGTTCGGATACGAATCGGCTTCGCTCGGCGACCTCTTCATGTGGTCGAGCCGCGCGTTTCTGCTTGGCCCGTTCGCTGGCACGGCGCTCACATTGCCCCTCTTCGATGGCGGGCGGCGCAAGGCCAATCTCGCGCAGGCGCGCGCGAAGTACGACGAGGATGTGGCGCAGTACCGCGAGCAGGTGCTCGTGGCGTTTCGCGAGGTGGAGGACAACCTCTCGGACCTGCGCCTGCTCGACGACCAGATCGGCGCGCAGAACGACGCAGTGAATGCTTCGCAACGCGCGGCGCATCTTTCGCGCACGCAGTACGAAGAGGGCGAGGTGAGCTACCTGAACGTGATCGACAGCGAGCGTTCGGTGCTGGTTTCGCAGTTGCAGGCGAGCCATTTGCAAGGCTCGCAGGCGGTGGCCGCCGTCAATCTGATTCGCGCGTTGGGCGGCGGGTGGGGTGACGCGAAGGCTGAGGGTGTGCAGCAGCCTGGTAGTGCATCTGCTGTGCCGGTCGCTTTACGCTGAGTGCGTTTTTTTCTGGATTTCGTGGGGCATGGTGTTTCGCGTTTCCTTGTATTCGTGTCGGTCTATTAGTGTTGCCCCTGTGCGGGGCGGCACCTACTTTTCTTTGCCGCGGCAAAGAAAAGTAGGCAAAAGAAAGCCGCTCAAACCGCTAGTGTGACGCCGTCCACCACTTGCCTGTGATCGGAGCGGTTCCGGAGCGTCCGCCACCACGCGCCATACAACAGAGTGACTAAGGACTCATCCCTCCGGCGGCGCTACGCGCGCCGTGGGGCATAATCCAAAACCAGAGGAATGCATACGAATCGATGGGGTGCATGCCTATTCGAATGCTTGGCAGTACGTGTGGTTTCCCCTGCAGACCCGACCGCTGCGCGCGTAGCGAGCAGCGGGATGAATGACTCCTTTGTCACTGAGTTGGAAGGTGCGAGGTGACGGATGCCCCGGAACCACTCCGATTAAGGACAAGTGGTGCACGGCGTCACACTGGCGGTTTGAGCCGCTTTCTTTTGCCTACTTTTCTTTGCGGCTGCAAAGAAAAGTAGGTGCCGCCCCGCACAGGGGCAACGCTTGCAGACCGACACGAAAACAAGGAAACGCGAAAAGGCAAGCACGAAAAAGCAAGCACGAAAAAGCAAGCACGAAAAAAGCAAGCGCGAAAAAGCAAGCGCGAAAAAGCAAGCGCCCCAGGAAACGGTACACTCAACGAACCAACCGCGCGCCGCAAGCAGGAACAGGAACAGGAACAGGAACAGGAACAGGAACCCAACGCGCGACAATCCACATCTCGAGGAACGTTCCGTTGGAGTTCAGACTACCGACCACGGCGACGGCGCCATTTTGCCCGTCCGAAGTACAGGGCAGCGTGGAGGTCTCACCACGGGCGTCGTTCTGGAAAAAATTCTGGCAATTCGCCGGACCCGGCTTGCTGGTGTCGATCGGCTATATGGACCCCGGCAACTGGGCCACCGATATCGAGGCCGGTTCGCGCTACGGCTACCAGCTGCTGTTCGTCGTCGTGCTGTCGAGCGTCGCGGCCATGGCGCTGCAATGTCTCGCGATGCGCCTTGGCATCGTCACCGGGCGCGATCTGGCCGAGCTGTCGCGCACACGCTATTCGAAGCCTGTCGCGCTCGGGCAGTGGGTGCTGGCCGAACTTTCCATCATCGCGTGCGACCTTGCAGAGGTGCTGGGCGGCGCACTCGCGTTCCATCTGCTGCTGGGCTGCTCGCTGCTATGGGGCGTAGTGCTCACGGCGTTCGACACGGTTATCGTGCTCGGCCTCAAGGGCAAGAATTTCCGCACGCTCGAGGCGATCATGGCCGGCCTCATCGCCACCATCGGCTTGGGCTACGTGATCGAACTGGCGCTCGTGAAGCCGCACTGGCCCGCGGTGTTCGCGGGCGCGGTGCCGTCGTGGCACGCGCTCTCGTTGCGCGAGCCGCTGTACCTCGCCATCGGCATTCTCGGCGCGACCGTCATGCCGCATAACCTCTATCTGCACTCGTCCATCGTGCAGACGCGCGCCGTGAAGCGAGATCACGCGAGCCTCGCACAGGCCATCGGGCTTTCGCGGATCGACACCATCGTCTCGCTCACGCTCGCGCTGCTCATCAACGCGGCCATTCTGATTCTCGCGGCGGCGGCCTTTCATGCGAGCGGCCACAACCAGGTCACCGAGATCGAAGATGCCTACAAGCTGCTCGCGCCCGTCGTGGGCGGCGGTGCCGCCGCCGTGCTGTTCGCCGTGACGCTGCTTGCTTCCGGGCAGAGCTCGACTTTCACCGGCACCGTGGCGGGGCAGGTCGTGATGGAAGGCTTCCTGCAGATGAAGATCCCCTGCTATCAGCGGCGTCTCATCACTCGCGTGCTCGCGCTGATGCCCGCTTTCGCGGGAGTGTGGATGCTCGGCAACGGCGCGGTAGGCAAGCTGCTGGTCGCAAGCCAGGTGGTATTGAGCCTGCAATTGCCGTTCGCGCTGTGGCCACTCATCCGCATGACGAACGATCGCGCGCTGATGGGGGCGTTCGTGAACCGGCTGCCCACGCGCCTGATTGCATGGCTGCTGTTCGCCGTGATCACGGCGGCGAACCTGTGGCTCGTCTTGCAGATGTTTAGCGGGAGTTGAGAGGGATTGTGCGGAACAACGGGAAGGCGATGCGCAAAGCGCCGGCGGTGCGCAAGCGGCGCTGCGATCCCGAATGCGCTTCGCCGTCCGGCCCTCGTTCCGAGCACCGGACGGCTTCGCGTCTAGTCTTGATGCGTCCAGTTCAGCCTGAGGGGCCCTCCGGATCTTCGGTCTCCTACGCTTATGCAGCCTCGGCAATGCCATCCGGCGTTGGCACCGGAAGGTCGCGGTCGGTCTGCTCTGCGCCCCGTCGCGCTGCAGCCGCCTTTTTCGTCTTGCCAGCGCGCGAAGGCGGCTGGCATGCGCCACACACGACGTTGTGCTGCAAGTCGTGACGGTGCGCGACGAATTTGCCGCCACAACGGCAGCAAGGCGTCATCTGCAGAATATCGGCATCAAAAAACCGCACCAGGGTCCATGCACGCGTGAGATCGAGCACCGGCTCGGTCCCGCTGTGCTGGCAGTGTTCCAGGTACAGCCGGAACCCCTTGGTGAGCGCGTCGAGATGCGAGCAACGCGCTTCATTCTTCAGGAACAGGTACGTGTTGTAGAACAGCGAAGCATGAATGTTCGCGAGCCACGTCATGTACCAGTCTGCCGAAAACGGCAACATCCCCTTGGGCGGCGACACGCCGCGGATCTCGCGATACAGGCGGATCATGCGGTCGCGCGAGAGCGACAGCTCGCTCTCCAGCACCTGCATGCGCGCACCCAGCTCGATCAGCGCGATCGCGCGAAAAACTTCCTGTGCGTCTTCGGTGAGGCTGCGCCGGCTCGTCGACATGACGCGTTTCCTCAGGCGAATTGCACAGCGGACTGTCCTGCGAGCAGGATGGCCGCGTGGGTGGCCGCCACGTCGGCATGCCGGGTTGCCTGCGTGAGCGCGGACAGCATGGCATGGTCGTCGAAGCGGAACAAACAAAGGAGCTGGTCGGAAGCGGCCAGCTTCACGATCTGCGCGAGCGACAGACCGGAAAGCAGATCGGCCAGTTCCGACGACAGGCCCAGGCGGAACATACCGACTGGCTTGTCCTCGCGCAGCATGCGCTGCGCGAGCATCAGGTACGACAAGTTAATTTCGCGGATTGAATCCAGCGTCTCGCTGCTGCGGTCCATTTTCTCTTTTCCGAAGCCCCGATTAACCCCCCGGCGTTGATCGCCGTTGTAACTTTTTGGTCCTTGGTCGGCCGCTCTTTGGTGGCGGTCCTGACTCTTTGATACAACACGTTACAACTCGTAACATGTTGGAGCGAATTGTATGAGTAGAGATCCCAGAAATCAATCCCTTCTGCAAAAAATAATCTACTTGTTACAAATATTTTCGGTAATTTTTTCTGGTTGACGGATGCCCAGATTGCAAGGTAGCCCGAGCGCCCTTATGGGACGGGCAATTCCCGGTAAGTAGCCGTAACATAAGGGCTTTCCGAGGCAGGGATACACTATGCAGGGTGAATTGCGAAAGGCGTTTTTGTGACTTTTTATTGACGGCTTAATTGAATGAGGTGGTTGTAGCCGGTAATAAATTCTTGTTGCAAATACCACTCACAGGAGCGCCAATTTGTAACAGTCGTTTCGACCCTGTGTAACTGTTTCTATCTAAATGTGACAAACGGTGCTCCGGGCTGTCGGCGCGACTTTGTAACACCATCAGATTACGCGGCCAAGTCAATCGCACGATCCAGTCCGTTTGCCGACGCCGCCGTGGGAGGGCGGGGCGCTCAGGTGAGCATGGGCACGGCTTCGATCAGCGCGAAGCCGACCAGCGCACCTACGACCGCGCCCAGCAGCCTCGGATGCCATTTGTCGAGATGTAACGCGCTGATCAGCGCACCCAGGAATATTGCGCCCAGCAGGGCAAAGGCGACGAGCAGATACGCGATCTCAAAGTCGTTGTTGATGGCCATGATGCCTCCTGTCCCTGAGGAGTTGCTGCCCGTGTCCCAGCACAAGCCGGGCAACACGGGCCCTTACTGTTATTTTATATCACGACATGATATAAATAGTGTAACGGTAACGATCGGCAGCTTGGGCTCGGAGAGAGCACGAGGGGAAGCCAGGGAGGAGCGAGATGGGCGCGTTCAGCCGCATTCTGTTGTGTTACGACGCCACGCGGGAAGGGCGCCGCGCGCTGCGCGAGGGCAAGGATCTGGCGCTCGAATGCAAGGCGCAGACGCATCTGCTCGCCGTGCTCGACCAGTCGCCGCTGCAGTGGGGCACTGACGTGGCGTCCGCGGTGCCCTTTGAAGCTGCGGAGGCGGCCGCGAAGGAGATTCTCGAAGACGGCGTGGCGCGCCTGAAGGCGCTCGGGCTGGAGGCAACGGGGAATTTTGCCGTGGGCCGGGCGATCGACGAGATTGCGCGTGCGAGCGCGTCGTTCAACGCCGACCTCATCGTGCTGGCCCATCACCGCAGAGGCCCGTTCAAGCGCTGGTGGGAGGGCCGGGACGACCGCAAGCTGCTCGACCGGGTGTCGTGCAGCGTGCTCGTGGTGACGGCGCCGGAGGCCGCCGAAGCGGCGGCCGCCTGAGCCCGGTGCGCCCCGGGTGCATCCTGGGTGTCCTTATGAGTGCGCGTGCATCCCGGCGGACGACGCCTGCTTGTCGCCGAAGATCGGTGCGCGCTTGACCTCGGTGATATAGAGCAGGATCAGCGAGACCCATACGACGCCATAGAGCAGCATGAAGCAGCTCGAGCGGATCTTGAGCAGGTCGAGCAGCACGCCGAACAGGATCGGCAGCAGGAAGCCGCCCAGCCCGCCCGCGAGGCCGACGACGCCAGTCACGACGCCCATGTTGGTGGGAAAGTCGTCGGCAACATACTTGAAGGTCGAGGCCATGCCGAACGCCAGCACGCCGCCCAGCACGAACGTGAGCGCGACAAAGCCCGCGAGCGGCATGCTGATGTGCAGCGTCTCGGTGCCGTTGATGGTGTGAATCACGAAGTCCGTGGCCGGATACGAGAGAAAGAAAAGGCAGATCCACGCGACCCACAAGCCCCACCACGTGACGCTATGCGCGCCAAGCTTGTCGGCGAGCACGCCGCCCACCGCGCGCAGCACCGACCCCGGCAGCGAGAAACCCGCCGCAAACGCGGAAGCCACCACCAGCGACATGCCGTACTCCGCCTTCAGATATTGAGGAATCCACAGCGAAAGCGCCGTGAACCCGCCAAACGTGATCGAGTAGTACTGGCACAGGCGCCAGACGCGGGAGTCGCCGAGCACTTTGAACGCGTCGAGCCACGAGCCGTTAGCCTTGCCGGCCCCAGGATCGCGCGCGGAGCCAAGCCAGAAGATCACGGCGGTCACGAGCAGCGCGATCGCATAAACGCGCGGCACGAAGCGCCAGCCATAGAGCTTGGTGAGTTCCGGCGTCACGAACAGATTGACCGCGGCGCCCACCGTGCCCGCACCGAAAAAGCCCATCGCGAAGCCGCGTTGCTTCGGCGGAAAGAAGCGCGCGACATAGGGCGTGCCCACCGCGAACGAGGCGCCCACGCAGCCGAGAAAAAGGCCGATGACGAGAAATTGCCAGTACTCGTCCGCAAAACTGACGATATAGACGGGCACCGCGCAGACCACGAGCAGGATCGTCATGACGATGCGGCCGCCGAAACGGTCGGTCCAGGTGCCCAGCGGCAGCCGCATCACGGCGCCGGTTAGTACGGGGGTGGCTGTGAGCAGGCCGAACTCGGTGCTGTTGAGCTTGAGTTCCTCGCGCAAGCCCACGCCAAGCACGCCGAACATCATCCACACCACGAAGCAGACCAGGAATGCGAGCGTGCTCACGAGCAGCACGGACCACGCTTTGGCGTCCGCCACGGTGGGTACGGCGTCGGCCTGGGCCGGTTCGCGGACTGGAGTGTTGCGCAGATTCATGACGTTTTCCTTGGTTGCCTGGGTTGTGCGGATCACTGAACCAGCGGACTCGTCGCCGCTTCGACGGCGGCATTTTCGAGTGTGGCTTCCGAAGCCAGAATCGCTACGTATTGCTGAATGGCTTTGTGGCGCACCCGCTCCGCGAGAAAGCGCGCGATGTCGTCGGCGGCGTCCTCGAACGCAACCGGCTCGCCGGCCACGCGCCGTTCGATACGCACGAGATGAAAGCCGAAGCGCGTGCGCACGAGGCGCGGCAGCAGGCCCTCGTCGGGATGGTCGAACAGCGCGCTTTCGAACTCGGGTACGGTGTCGCCGCGCATCAACTGGCCGAGGCTGCCGCCCACGCCGGCCGAGGGGCAATTCGAAAGTTCGCGGGCGCGCGCCTCGAAGGTCTCCGGCGCGCTGAGCAGCGCGTTGAGCGTCTCCTCGGCCTTGTGGCGCAGCAGCGCAAGCGGCACGCGGTCCGTCACGGCGAAGAGAATATGGCTCGCATAAACGATCTCGTTGCGTATGAAACGCGTGGGGTGCTGCTCGTAGAAGCGCCGGCAGTCCTCGGGCGTCGGCTCCGGTGTGCGCAGCTCTTGCGCGAGCAGCGCGTCGAGCGTGTCGTCTTCGAGCGGGCCCTCTGTGTCGATCAGCGCGAGCTGGGCTGCGCGCTGGCGCAGCAACTCGCGCACCACCAGCGCCCGGCGCGCCGCAAGCTGCGGGTCGGGATCGTCGGCGTGATGGCGGCTTTCTTCGGCGATCGCCGGCAGATCGATTTCGATATGGTTCACGCGAGCGGGCGCGTTAGTTTCGGCGCCCGCTACGCTTTGCGAATCGGCGTTCATGCACAGGTCTCCTTGATGTTTCAGCGCTTGCGCACGAGCTGGTAAGGACGCAGCAGATAGGCCACCGAGGCGATGCCGCTCCAGATGTGCACCATGCGCGTGAACGGCGAAACGAGGAAGATCGTGAAGCCGAGCGCAATGTGCGTCTGGTAGACGAGCGGCACGCCGTCGAGGAGGCCCGCGATGTTGCCGCGGAACGTCACGACGCCCTTCACGTAGTCGGTGAGCTGCTCGAACATCGCGCCGTCCATGTGGCTCGCGGAGAGCACGACGGTGCCGAGCCCCAGCGCGAGTTGCACCCACAGCATCAGCACGATGACGATGTCCCACGTCTTGCTGTTGTGGCGGATGCGCGAGTCGGAGAGGCGCCGCGCGATCAGCATCGTGAGTCCGATGATGGCGAAGAAGCCCGCCGTGCCGCCCGCGACCATCGCGAGCAACTGGTGCATGGACGCCGAGATGAACGGCGCCACGAGCCAGTGCGGTGCGAGAAAGCCCACGAAATGGCCCATTACCACGACGAGGATGCCCCAGTGGAAGAGATTGCTGCCGATGCGCAGCGCGCCGCGCCTTAGTAGTTGCGACGAGTCGCTCTTCCATGTGTATTGCTCGCGGTCGAACCGTACGAGCGAGCCGAACAGCAGCACCGCCAGACAGATGTACGGATAGATGCCGAACAGGAACTGATGGAAATATTGGCCCATGACTGCTCCTTGCTGAATGCGCGGGGTACTGCGTGGTGTACTGATCCGGGTACTGGGTGCTCGCGTGCGTTTTTTTAGCGCGGCGGACGGCGCGCATGGAACGCCACGGGCGCCACCGCCGGTGGCGTGTTGCCCATGAAACGCACGGGCTCCTCGCTCCAGGCGGCGTCGAGCGCATCGAGATCCTGGCTGTCGTGCGGCGCGTTCGCGTCGTCGTCGTGCGCCGCTTGGGGCAGCGCTGCTTCGATGTCACTCGCGGTGTTGCCCGCGAGCGCGAGCACCGCGCCCGTCACATACGCGTAGTGGCTGTTGCGGCGGCTCAGTTCGGCCGTGATCGCCTGCAAGATTGCGAGGGTCTCGCCGAGCAGCGTGCGCGCCTCGCCGGCTTCGAGTATCGAGAGATATTCGAGGAACACCGGCAGATAGTCGGGCAACTGCTCGGGGCCGAGCAGCAGCCCGTGGCCCTCGTACATCTGCTTCAGGTCGATCATGGCCTGGCCGCGCTCGCGCGACTCGCCGTGCACATGCTCGAACAGATGCAGCGAGGTGGCGCGCCCGCGGTCGAACAGCGCGACATAGTTCTCCTGCAGCGAGAGCAGGTCGCGCGAGCCGATGTAGTCGAGAAAGCGCAGCAGGTGCTCGCGCGTTTCGCCGCGCAGGGCGCGCTCGGCGCGCACGAGCTCGCGTGCTTCATCGAGCGCGCCAATCAGCGCATCGGTCGGATATTCGAGGCACGCGGCCAGCAGCCGGAACGTGAGGCTATTGGGGGGGCGGGGCGCAAACATTCAGATCTCCTGAATCGGAATCCGGCGCTGGCCGGCTTTCGGGGCAAACAGACTGGCCTCGCTGCGGCCGTCCGAGCAGCCGTTGCCGAACGTGAAGCCGCAACCCGAGCGCAGATCGAAGGCGTCTTCTGCGTATTCGCGGTGCGTCGTGGGAATCACGAAGCGGTCCTCGTAATTCGCGATCGCGAGATAGCGGTACATCTCCTCGACCTGATGCAGCGAAAGCCCCGCTTGATCGAGCACCTG
The DNA here is from genome assembly GCF_022213065.1 of Paraburkholderia tagetis. Taxonomy (GTDB): domain Bacteria; phylum Pseudomonadota; class Gammaproteobacteria; order Burkholderiales; family Burkholderiaceae; genus Paraburkholderia; species Paraburkholderia tagetis. The sequence goes on along the minus strand of NZ_JAKLJA010000008.1, from coordinate 108,787 downwards.
GGTGGCATCCACGCGGTCCACGTGACGCGCGCGCATGAACGCGCGCATCGCGAGCATGCGTTCGAGCGCGACCTTCACGGGCTGCTCGTCGCCGGCGGTCAGCAGATTCGCCAGATAGCGCAGCGGAATGCGCAGCGACTCCACGTCGGGCAGATAGCCGTTCATGCCCAGGTCGCCGCTGTTCGCGGCCGAGTTGATGGGAGAAAGCGGCGGCACGTACCAGACCATCGGCAGCGTGCGGTATTCAGGGTGCAGCGGGAATGCGATGCGCCAGTCGATCGCCATCTTGTAGACGGGCGAGCGCTGCGCGCCGTCGATCCACGCTTGCGGAACGCCGTCGCGCGCGGCCTGCTCGATCACGGCCGGATCGAACGGATCGAGGAACACGTCGAGCTGCGCCTGATAGAGGTCTTTCTCGTCGGCCACGCTCGCGGCTTTTTCGATGCGGTCGGCGTCGTAGAGCAGCACGCCCAGATAGCGGATGCGCCCCACGCAGGTTTCCGAGCACACCGTGGGCTGTCCCGCCTCGATACGCGGATAGCAGAAGATGCACTTCTCGGCCTTGCCGCTCTTCCAGTTGTAGTAGATCTTCTTGTACGGGCAGCCGGACACGCACATGCGCCAGCCGCGGCACTTGTCCTGGTCGATCAGCACGATGCCGTCTTCCTCGCGCTTGTAGATCGAGCCGGACGGGCAGGCGGCCACGCACGCCGGGTTGAGGCAGTGCTCGCACAGGCGCGGCAGGTACATCATGAAGGTATTCTCGAACTCGCCGTAGATGTCCTTCTGCACGTTCTCGAAGTTATAGTCCTTCGAACGCTTCTCGAACTCGCCGCCGAGAATTTCTTCCCAGTTAGGACCCCACTCGATTTTCTCCATGCGCTCGCCGCTCACGAGCGAGCGCGGCCGCGCAACCGGCGTCGCCTTCGTGTTGCCCGCTTCCTGCAGATGCGCGTAATCGAAGGTGAAGGGCTCGTAGTAGTCGTCGATCTCGGGCAGATGCGGGTTGGCGAAGATCTTCGAGAGCAGGCGCCATTTGCCGCCGAGGCGCGGCTCGATCTTGCCGTCGGCCTTGCGCACCCAGCCGCCGCGCCACTTCTCCTGGTTCTCCCATTCCTTCGGATAGCCGATACCCGGCTTGGTTTCGACATTGTTGAACCAGGCGTATTCCATGCCCTCGCGGCTCGTCCAGACGTTCTTGCAGGTGACCGAGCAAGTATGGCAACCGATGCACTTGTCGAGGTTCAACACCATCGCAATCTGTGCGCGCACCTTCATGACGTTTCTCCTTCGCGGACGGCGGGGGGCAGGTTGCCAACGGGCGTTTCTTCGCTGTCGAGCCAGTCGACCTTCTTCATCTTGCGCACGAGCAGGAACTCATCGCGGTTCGAGCCGACCGTGCCGTAGTAATTGAAGCCGTAGGCCAGTTGCGCGTAGCCGCCGATCATGTGCGTGGGCTTGACCGAAATGCGCGTGACCGAGTTGTGAATGCCGCCGCGCGTGCCGGTGATTTCCGATCCCGGCGTGTTCACGATCTTCTCCTGCGCGTGGTACATCATCACCATGCCGCGCGGAATGCGCTGGCTCACCACGGCGCGCGCGCACAGCGCGCCGTTCGAGTTGAAGCACTCGATCCAGTCGTTGTCGACCACGCCGATCTGCGCGGCATCCTTCTCCGAGATCCAGACGATCGGCCCGCCGCGCGAGAGCGTGAGCATGAGCAGATTGTCCGTGTAGGTGCTGTGAATCCCCCACTTCTGGTGCGGCGTGATGAAGTTGAGCGCGATCTCGGGGTTGCCGTTCGAGCGCGTGCCTTCCATGTGCGCGTAGCTGCCCGTGTCGATGGGCGGCTTGTACACGCACAGCGCCTCGCCGAACGCGCGCATCCATTCGTGGTCCTGATAAAGCTGCTGTCTGCCGCTCAGCGTGCGCCACGGGATCAGCTCGTGCACGTTGGTATAGCCCGCGTTGTACGACACATGCTCGGACTCGATGCCGCTCCACGTGGGCGACGAGATGATCTTGCGCGGCTGGGACTGGATGTCGCGAAAGCGGATCTTTTCGTCGGCGCGCGCCTCGGCCAGATGCTCGTGCTCGATGCCGGTGATCTTGCTGAGCGCTTCCCATGCCTTCACCGCCACTTCGCCATTGGTTTCCGGCGCGAGCGAGAGGATCGTTTCGGCTGCGTCGATCGCAGTCTCGATGCGCGGCCGGCCCGCGGCGTCGCCGAACCGTGGCTCATCTGCGTGACGATAGTTGAGGGCGCCGAGCGCCTTCACTTCGGTCTCGGTGTTCCAGCTGATGCCTTTGCCGCCGTTGCCGAGCTTGTCCATCAGCGGGCCGAGCGAGGTGAAGCGGTGATAGGTCTCGGGATAGTTCCGCTCGATCACGGCGACTGTGGGCATGGTCTTGCCCGGCACTGGCTCGCATTGGCCGCGCTTCCAGTCGGCCACGCCGAAGGGCTGCGCGAGCTCGCCCGGCGCGTCGTGCGCAATGGGCGAGAGCACCACGTCGCGCTCGCGGCCCAGGTGCCCCACGCTCAGCTCAGAAAAACGCTTCGCGATGCCCTTGAAAATTTCCCAGTCGCTCTTCGCCTGCCAGGCGGGGTCGACAGCGGCGGAGAGCGGGTGAATGAACGGGTGCATGTCGGACGTATTCATGTCGTCCTTCTCGTACCACGTGGCCGTGGGCAGCACGACGTCCGAGTACATGCAGGTGGTGGACATGCGGAAGTCCAGCGTGCAGAGCAGGTCGAGCTTGCCGCTCGGCGCCTCTTCGTGCCAGACGACTTCTTCAGGACGCGCCGCGCCGTTCTTCGCCACTTCCTCGCCCTGCACGCCGTTGGTGGTGCCGAGCAAATGCTTGAGAAAGTACTCGTGCCCCTTGCCCGACGAGCCGAGCAGATTGGAGCGCCATACGAACATGTTGCGCGGGAACGAGGTGGGATTGTCGGGGTCCTCGCAGGCGAGCTTGAGGCTGCCGTCCTTGAGCTTGCCCGCCACCGCCGCGCCCGCCTGTGCGGCGTCGCCGATCGTGCGCCCGAGTTCGAGCGGGTTGCACGCGAGTTGCGGCGCCGAGGGCAGCCAGCCCATGCGTTCGGCGCGCACGTTGTAATCGATGGGGGTGCCGTGATACGCCTGTTTGTCCGCGAGCGGCGAGAGCAGGTCGGTGGGGTTCATCGGGTCGTAGCGCCACTGGTCGGTGTGCGCGTAGAAGAACGACGTCGCGTTCATCTGGCGCGGCGGGCGGCTCCAGTCGAGCCCGAACGCCAGCGCGGTCCAGCCCGTTTGCGGGCGCAGCTTCTCCTGGCCGACGTAATGCGACCAGCCGCCGCCCGACTGGCCCACGCACCCGCACATCACCAGCATGTTGATGATGGCGCGGTACGCCATGTCCATGTGATACCAGTGGTTGATGCCCGCGCCGATGATCACCATCGACTTGCCTTGGGTCTTGTCCGCGTTTTCCGCGAACTGGCGCGCGACGTTGATCACGTCCGCGCGCTTCACGCCCGTGATCGCTTCTTGCCAGGCGGGCGTGTAGGGCACGTCGTCGTCGTAGCCGTGCGCGACGTCCTTGCCGCCGAGACCCTGATCGAGGCCATAGTTCGCAATGAAGAGATCGTAGACGGTGGCCACGAGCCGCTCGCCTTCGCGCGTGGCCACGCGGCGCACGCCGATGCGGCGGCTCAGCACCGACTGGTGATCGGTATGCGAGTAGTGCGCATGCGCGACGTTGCCGAAGTACGGGAACGCCACGTCCACCACGTCGTCGTGGGCCGCGACGAGCGAGAGCGCTGGCTCGAGCGGCGCGCCCCCGGCGTTTTCCTCGCGCAGATTCCACTTGCCGAGGTCGCCGCCTTCCTGCTGGCCCCAGCGGAAGCCCGCCGAGCCCAGCGGCACCGCGAACGCGCCGTTCGCGGAATCGATCACGACGGTTTTCCAGTCGGGATTATTGGCCTGGCCTAGCGAATCGGCGAAATCGGAGGCGCGCAGGTAGCGCTCGGGCACGTACTGGCCGTCGCGCTCGGTGAGCGTGACGAGGCACGACATGTCGGTGAAGCGGCGGCAGTAGTCGGCGAAATACGCGCTCTTGCCCGCGAGGTGATATTCCTTGAGGATCACATGGCCCATCGCGAGCGCGAGAGCGGCGTCGGTGCCCTGCTTGGGATGCAGCCAGATGTCGCCGAACTTCGCGCCTTCGGCATAGTCGGGGAAGATCGACACGATCTTCGCGCCGCGATAGCGCGCCTCCACCATGAAGTGTGCGTCGGGCGTGCGCGTTTGCGGCACGTTCGAGCCCCACAGCATGATGAACGAGGAGTTGTACCAGTCGGCCGATTCCGGCACGTCGGTCTGCTCGCCCCACGTTTGCGGCGAGGCGGGCGGCAGATCGCAATACCAGTCGTAGAACGAGAGGCACACGCCGCCGAGCAGCGAGAGATAGCGCGAGCCCGCCGCATACGAGACCATCGACATGGCGGGAATGGGCGAGAAGCCGATCACGCGGTCCGGGCCGTGGCGCTTGACCGTATGCACGTTGGCGGCGGCGATGAGCTCGGTCACCTCGCTCCAGTCGGCGCGCACGAAGCCGCCGAGGCCGCGCCGCGTCTGGTAGCTCTTGCGCGCTTCTTCGTCGTCGACGATCGCGGCCCACGCGTCCACGGGCGAGAGCGTGCGGCGCTTTTCGCGCCACAGCTTCACGAGCGCGCTGCGCACGAGCGGATATTTCAGGCGGTTCGCGCTATAGAGATACCACGAGTACGATGCGCCGCGCGAACAGCCGCGCGGCTCGTGGTTGGGCATGTCGGGGCGCGTGCGCGGGTAATCGGTCTGCTGCGTTTCCCACGCGACAATGCCGCCCTTCACATAGATTTTCCATGAGCACGAGCCCGTGCAATTGACGCCGTGCGTGGAGCGCACGATTTTATCGTGCGCCCAGCGCGTGCGATAAGCATCTTCCCACTTTCGGTCTTCATCGGTAACGGCACCGTGACCGTCCGCGAATTGCGCTCTGGCAGTAGTGAAGTAACGCAGGCGATCGAGAAAATGACTCATGGTATCTCCAGCTACTGTTTCGGGGACAGGGGTGATTTAAGGGGAAGGCCGAAAATAAGTAAAGGCCCGGACATGAAATAAATACCCTGGGAGCCATGCATTTACGCGCCGCGCATGTAATGCGACTTGAACGAATGCCAACCCCTTTGCGCCATTGTGCATGAGGCGGAATGCGGATGTTTTCTGAGTGTCCGCCCCGATTAGGCGCTCGATTGGATAATCTGAAACGTTAGAAATCGTTTGTTATATTTTTCCGCGGGGTTAATGGGATGTTTACCCGATGTATGGCATAAATTACGTATATGCGTTAATCGCGGTTAAGCGACCTTTTCGCTGTTGGTGAATGCGGAGAAAATCCGGATCGGCGCTTTGCTTAATGGTCGAATCGAAGCGGCACGCAGTGTATGGAGCGCGCGTCAAAATGATTGCGCGCGCAACATTTGTGCGGTTTGTGCATCGGCGGGAAAGAACGCTTCGATCGCGAGCTCGGATAGCGTGATATCGACGGGCGTGCCGAATACGGTGGTCGTGCTGTAGAACGACAGCTCGCCGAGCGCGGTCCGGATGCGCAGCGGCACCGCGATGAGGTGTTGAACCGGCTCAGTGTCGGCGGCAGACGCATGCGGTGGTGCGGGATAGGCAGCCAGCTCGTCGTGGAGCGCGACGAGGACCGGGTCGGCGCTCGCTTCAATCTGCCGTTGCAGGCGTGCGAGCAGATGCGCGCGCCAGGCATGCCAGTTGACGATGCGCGGCGCCACGCCCTCGGGATGCAGCGAAAGGCGCAGCGCATTCACGGGCGCGGCCGGCAGCGTGGGTGAGGCGTCGCCGACGAGCGGCGCGAGCGCGGCGTTGGCTGCCACGATGTTCCAGTGCCGGTCGACCGCGAGCGCCGGGTAGGGCTCGTGGCCACGCAGCACCAGCTCGACGGCTTCGCGCGCCGCCGCGAGTTGCGGGTCGTCGAGCGCGCGCTCGCGGTAGAGCGGCGCGTAACCCGCCGCGACGAGCAGTGCGTTGCGCTCGCGCAGCGGCACGTCAAGGCGCTCGGCCAGATGCATGACCATCTCGCGGCTCGGCAGCGAGCGGCCCGATTCCACGAAACTCAGGTGCCGCGTGGAGATCTCCGCTTCATTTGCGAGCAGCATCTGGCTCATGCGGCGGCGCAACCGCCATTCGCGCAACAGTTCGCCCACGCTGCGGCGTGTCGAGCCGCTGGCCGGTTGCACGATGGAGGGCGCCACGAAGGCGTTCGCGGGCGTGTTCATGGCGCCGATTCTAGCGAAACCGCGCGTTCGATCGATTACCCGTGAGGTAATCATCGGCCTGCGCGGCCTGCGCTTCGCCGGAGCCGCCGCGGCGGGCGGGGACGCCCAGGCGGGGTGTCATAAGCAATCCGCGCGAAAAAATGTTTGCGACGTTCGCGCAGGATGCTTATCGCTGTCCGCGCGTTTCGCCTAGAATTCATATCTCACAATTTGTTCGATGGCATGGCGAGGAGATAGCCATGAGGGAAACGGTGGTTGCTTATCTGCTGGGTCCGGCCGTGATGGTGGTGGTGTGCGCGGCCATGTGGGCCATGTCGCGCCACAGCCGGGGCGTGCTCGAAGAGCGCGTGACGCGCTGGCTCAATGCACACCGCGGACACGGCATGCGTCACAAGCATTGAGCGTGCCAGCAAGCCGGTCTCTGAAGTCAAGCGTGCGCGGGTAAACGCGTATCATGCGCCCGGCAGGCGGGACATCGGGTATCAGATAGCTGGCAGTGCGAATCAATATCCCGACCGCCACCGCTGGCTGCACAGCCGCCGGCGCCCGCCTTCCGGGTGCGGCTCAGCCCGGCGGACGCAAGCCTGCGGGCCGCTGATATGCGCGTAATCCATTAGGTAGGGAACTGTAGGATAGGGCCGGTGTCACTGCCATATTGCATATCGGAGCCCTCCATGACACGTCCCGCAGATTCCCTGATCATCTTCATCGCCCGTATTGCGCTCGCGATCCTGTTTTTGTGGGGCGGTGCCATGAAGCTTTTGGGGTATGCGGGGTTCATCGCTTATCTGCATGCGCACGGCGTGCCCTATGCGCAATTCACGGCGCCGGTCGCCACGGCGGTGGAACTGCTTGGCGGGCTCGCGCTCGTGTTCGGTGTGCGCACGCGTTTCGTGGCGTTCGTGCTGGCCGTCTATGCGCTCGTCACGGCCGTTCTCGGGCATGATTTCTGGAACGTCACCGAGGCCGCGCTGCAACAGGACGCGGTCGTGCACTTCTGGAAAAACATCGCGATCGCCGGCGGATTCTTGCTGCTCACGGTCACGGGCGCGGGACGTGCTTCCATTGATGGATTGCGTGCGCCGCGCGGCGGGTTGCGGGGCTGAACGCCCGCGTAGTGCATCGGGATAGCGCGCTCATGCGGCGCGGCACGCCGACAACAAACAAGACCACTGAGAAACCTGGGAGCCGGCTGTGATTGAAAACTTCGATTTCAACGTGGGGGGCAAGGCTGGGCGGTTCTGCGCAAGCCTTGCCGAGGACGGCACGCACCGCGTGCTGATCAGCGCCGCCGATACGGCGAAGACGCTGGTGATACTCGACGCCTCGGGGCTGATCGGCACGCTCAAGGCCGAACTCGAGGAGCCGGATCGGCTGATTGCGCATGCCATTCGCAAAGCGCAAACCGATGGACTGATCGAACGTGCACTGAGCACGGGCTCGATTCAGGAAGCGTCGCTTTAGCCGAATCCGAATTCGAGTCCGCTCTGCGGGCGCTGCGCGGAGCCCGGGCAAGGGCCGGGCGGCGGTGCCCGCGAATCCGATCCCCGGGATTGCGGCACAGCCTCGTTATCGTTCGCGCCTCATTCGTATGCGCGTTTTCCCTGGCGCGACGCTTTCGTGCGCGCCGCGTCCGTGGCGGCCTGGGCCGGATGTGTCGGATGTGCCTGGTGTGCCAGATGCGCAGCATCCGCGCGCATGTTCCAGGCGAGCCAGGCCGCAACCAGCAGGAGCGCCGCCGAGATGGCCGTATCCGCGTGCAGGCCGCTCACGACCTCAGCCGCCGCCCCGCCGCCCGTGAGCGCGCCGAACGCCGCTACGCCCACCGCGCCGCCCGCCTGGCGCGCGGTATTGAGCAGCGCCGATGCCGTGCCCGCGCGCGCCGGCTCGACCGAGGCCAGCACTGTCGTCGTCATGGCCGGCACCGCGAGCCCCATGCCAGCTGGAATCAGCAGAAACGCCGCGAGCAGCGCGATGAGCGGCGTGTTCGCATCGACGGGGATCAGCAGCGCATAGCCGAGCCCCGCAACGAGCGCGCCGCCGATCATCGGCAAGCGCGTGCCGTAACGGGCGACCACATGTCCGCTCGCGATATTGGAGAGCAGGAAGCCGCCAGTGAGCGGGATGAAGGTGAGCCCGGCCTGCAACGGCGACTGGCCGCGCGCGTGCTGCAAAAAGAGCGCGAGCACGAACACCGTGCCGTAGTAGGTCAGATTCACGCATACGCCGAACAGCACGGCCGCGCTGAAGGTGCGGTTGCGCAGCATGGCGAGCGGCAGCATGGGGGCTTCGATGCGCGCTTCGAGCGCGACAAATGCCGCGCCTGCCGCGAGGGCCAGCACGAAACCGCCCCATACGGCCCAGTGCGCGAAGCCGAGCGGCCGGCATTCGATCACCGCGCCCGTGAACGCCGTGAGCGCAATGACGGCGAGCAACTGGCCGCGCACGTCGAGGCTGCGCGGGCGTTGTGCGGGTGTGTCGGCGGAGGTTGCCGCCTGGGGCGCGGCCTCGCTCGCGGACTGGCTGGCGTCCCGGCTTGCGGCTTGGCTTGCGGATGCAGCGCCCGCGCGGCGCGACGCGGGAATCCACATCAGCGTGGCAGCGAGGCCCGCCGCGCAGAGCGGTAGATTGACGAGAAAGATGCTGCGCCAGCCAAACGCGGCGATCAGCAGGCCCCCGGCGATCGGCCCGGCGGCGATGGAGACCGCGCCGGCAGCGGTCCAGAGACCCACGGCGCGGGCGCGCAGCGTGCGTTCGTGGCGGCAGGCCTCGTTCAGGAGCGCGAGCGAGTTGGGCAGCATGGCGGCCGCGCCCGCGCCTTGCAGCGCCCGGGCGGCGATCAGCAAGACCGGATTGGCCGCGATCCCGCAGGCCAGCGAGGCGAGCGCGAACACGACGAGGCCGGCCGCGTACATGCGACGCGCGCCGTAGCGGTCGCCGAGCACGCCGCCCGAGAGCATCAGCACGGCGAAGGCGAGCGTATAGGCATCGACGATCCATTGCAGCCGGGCGACGTTCGCGTGGAGGTCGGTGGCGATGCGCGCCAGCGCGATATTGACGATGGTGACGTCGAGCTGCGTCACGACGAAGCCCACGCTCACGGTCGCCACGATGCGCGCGAGCGCGGGCGTGAAGTGCACGGGGTGGTCGGGCCGCGACGAAGTCGGGGAGGGCGAAGAGTCAGGTGGCGTGTTCATGCGACGTATCTTAGGACGCTGGCCGCGACGACGTTTCAGCGCGACGTGAAAGGTCGAAGCATGTCGCCGCGCCCGACGGCGCTCGCCCTCGTTCTGACCTCATGACTGTCAGGCCTACCCGCCGACGCAGCAGGAATTGTCCTTCCTTCGTCGCAATTCAGAGTCCTCTTATGGGCGGCCTTTGCACATCTCCACAGAATTGCACCCGCTTTGTTCGGATAAGGGAGGTTCTATGCGTATCGCGATTCTTCAGCGCGACGACGTTCAGCGCGGGCTGATCGAGCGCACGCTCGCACAATGCGGTCATGCGTGCATGCCATTCAGCGACGGGATCACGCTCGCCAAGGCACTGGCCGCTTCGACCGTCGACATGCTGGTGCTCGACTGGCAGGGCTCGCGGCTCTCGGGTACGGAACTGCTGAAGATGGTGCGCGCCGTGAACGGCAATCAGATTCCGGTGCTGTTTGCCTCCGAGGACGACTCGGACGAAAGCGTGGTGCGCGCGTTCTCGGTGGGCGCGGACGATTACGTCAGCCTGCCGGTTTGCCCGTCGGTGTTTCGCGCGCGCGTGAACGCGCTGCTGCGGCGTGCCTTTCCCGATCGTTACGACAACGTGGTGCTCGAAGCCGGTCCGTATCACTTCGACATGCACCGCCAGAGCGTCACCGTGCACGGCAAGGCCGTCGAACTCTCGGGCACGCAGTATCGGCTGGCCTCGCTGTTCTTCGCGAACGTCGGCCGCGTGCTCTCGCGCGACCATATTTACGCGATGGTCTGGGGGCGTGAGCTGCACACGCTCACGCGCACCATCGACAGTCACGTCTCTCGCCTGCGCGTGCTGCTCGAGATCGAGGAGCACAACGGCTTTCGCTTGCAGCCCGTCTACAAGAGCGGCTACCGGCTGTTGCGCTTGCAGGATGAGTCGATCTCGCTCGAGCGCGCGGCGGCGTGACGTTGCGTCGTCTCGTGGTTCTTGCCGGCGGCACGCATGGTAGCGTGCCGCCGTTTTGCTATTTCTGGTCCGCAGTCCTGGCTTCTGTGTTCGATGCGGTGTTCGATGCGGTGTTCGATGCGCGGTGCATGGACGCTCGCGCGCGTTAGCGCAGCGGTATCAGCGTGCGATGCCGAGCCCCTGCAGTACCGCGTTGCCTTCCGACGTCAGGCGGATCTGCGCGGCGCCCGCAGCGGCGTCGCCAGGCACCTGCTCGACGAGACCCGCTTCCTGGAGCGTAGTGATCTCGGGCTTGGCGCTCGCGTCGATGGGGGCATGCAGCAGCAACAGCAGTGTGGCGAGTTCGTGATGGCTCAGCAGACGTCGCAGCATGGTGCGCTTTGCGGGCTTGGCTTGTTGTGCTTCGGTTGCTGCCTGCTTCTTCGATCCTGTCCAGTTCACTGGCACCTCCTGCAGCGTTTCTTCCGGGGTGACGCGATGATGCGGACGAAGACTTAAGCGATTCTTAAAACCCGCCGTGGAAATGTGTCGCCGTACTGCACGGCGTTACGCACCGTAATTGTTCGTAAGCGTGTTTGTAAGTCCGTTCGTAAGCACGTTCATAAGCGGGCTTGCGCCGGTGGCGTTCAAGGCCGCTTGCATGTTCATTTACAGATGGAAAAACGGATGGCGTGGAGGTGTTGGCTCAGGGCGCACAGGTCTTGCTGGCGCCTTCGATCCAGAGATTCGCTGCGTGACGCTTGCCGGCGTAGAAGCGATAGGTGGTCGTGCCGTTGTCGGTGCGAATCTTGATGACGTTCGAATCGCCGAAGTCGAGCATTTCGCCCTGCGGCAGTGCGCTTGTCTGGAAGCTCGCGCCGTGCTGGGACGCTTGCGCGGTCAGGCACGAGACGATGTCCTGAACCGACCGGCTGGTCGTGGAATCGATGACGGGTTGACCGGAATCCGGATTGCCCTGAAACCAGGCGCAGGCGCCGAGGCTGAGCGAAAGGGCGAGGGGCGCGGCAAGCTTCTTCATATTTCTCCTGTGTCGACCGGAGTTAGCGCTTTAGCGGTTACTCCGGTCCCATGCAAGGCTCTCGACCGGAGTGAGTGGTCGCAAACACGGCCGCAAACACGGTCGCAAACGGCAAGCAACCGGGGATTATAAGGGCAGCACGTCGCGTGCCGGTGCGCGGGTTGGCGGCCGCCATCTGCGCGCCATACACGCGACATACAGTGGAAACACGACTAGTAATACAACAGGAAATGTGCGGAACCGCACGCACAACGCGGGCACGCGTGTTGCGGGCACACGACTGACGCCGCCGCAACGCGACACAGCCGCACACGAATCACCCAGCCGAGATAGACTATCTCTGCGGTGTACTCCGCAATCTGACGCGACGTCAGGGAGAATAACCATGAGCCGCCCGTCGGTCCGTTTTCCTCTTCCTGCCACCCATGCCCGTTCAGTCTGGCGGTGGATCAAGTGGGGTTTCTTCGTCGCGATTCTGGTTGCCATCGCCATCGTGGTGCGCATCGTGCAGATCGAAATCGACACGTCGAGACTTCAGGCGCGCTACTTCTCCGAGCTTACGCGCGACGTCGGTTTTGCGGTCGAGCCCGGAGAGAGTCACACGATCCGCTTTCCCACGACGAATGGCCCTTACGACGTGCGGCTCGGCTACGCGCAGCTACCTGCGTTTACCGAGCGGCTCGAAAAGCGCGGCTTCGCGGTCGCCGCGCAGGCGCGCGATTCGGCGCGGATGATTTCGCTCGCCGACGAAGGCCTTTTCCTGCCCTATGAGGAAAAGGACCAGGCCGGCATCGTGCTGCGCGACGCGAACGGCGCGACGCTGTTTCATACGCGCTATCCGCAGCGTGCCTACGAGAGCTTCGAAGCCGTGCCGCCGCTCGTGCGCGATTCGCTGCTCTTCATCGAAGACAAATACCTGCTCGCCGCCGATCAGCCCAACCGCAATCCGGCCATCGACTGGGGGCGCTTTAGCCGCGCACTCGTCGATCAGGGCGCGAGGCTCGTGAACAAGCACCAGCACACGCCGGGCGGCAGCACGCTCGCCACGCAGATCGAGAAGTTCCGCCACTCCTCGGGCGGGCGCACCGCCACGCCGCCGGAGAAGCTGCGCCAGATCGCGTCGGCCTCGGTGCGCGCCTATCTCGACGGCCCGCAGACGATGCCCGCGCGCCAGCAGATCCTCGTGCACTACCTGAATTCCGTGCCGCTCTCCGCGAAGGCGGGCGTGGGCGAGGTCAATGGCATCGGCGACGGTCTCGCGGCCTGGTACGGACGCGACTTCCGCGACGTCAACCGCATCCTGCGCGAGCCCATTTCGAGCGCGACGCTCGACGAGCAGGCGCTCGCGTTCCGCCAGGTGCTCTCGCTCCTGATCGCCCAGCGTGCGCCCTCGTATTTCCTGCAGAAAAACAACGACGCCCTGGCGAAGCTCACCGACAGTTATCTACGCCTGCTCGGCGGCGGCGGCGTGATCTCGCCCGCGCTGCGCGACGCCGCGCTCGCGGCGAAACTCACGCTCGACCGCTCGAAGTCCGTGCCTCGCGCGCCGGTCTCCTATGTCGAACGCAAGGCGGTGCTCACGATGCGCACGCAACTGATGCAGGTGCTCGGCCTGAAGACGATCTACGATCTCGACCGCCTCGATCTTTCGGCACGCTCCACGCTCGATGACGCCGTGCAGCAGGCCGTGAGCGACCGCCTCGCCGATGCGGCGACCAAGGACGGCGCGCGCGCGGCGGGGCTCGTGGGCTTCAATATGCTCAAGCCCGCCGACGATCCGTCGAAGATCGCTTATAGCTTCACGCTGTTCGAGCGGCGCGGCGGCGAAAATCTCGTGCGTGTGCAGACCGATAGCGTGAACGAGCCGTTCGACATCAATTCCGGGGCGCGCCTGAATCTCGGCTCGACCGCGAAGCTGCGCACGCTCATTACGTATTTGCAGATCGTGAGCGCGCTGCACACGAAATACGCCGGCGAGGACGCGAAGACGCTGCGCGCGACGATCCCGCAGATCGACCCGAGCGATGCACTCACGCGCTGGGCGCTCGACTACCTCTCGAAGACGCCCGATCGCTCGCTGTCCGCCATGCTCGAAGCGGCGGTGCAGCGCAAGTATTCGGGGAATCCGGGCGAGACCTTCTACACGGGCGGCGGCGCGCAGAGCTTCAATAATTTCGAGTCGAGCGAAAACGCGCAGATCCTCACTGTGCAGCGTGCGTTCCAGCATTCGGTGAATCTCGTGTTCGTGCGGCTCATGCGCGACATCGTTCACTACGAGATGATCCAGGTTGCGGGGTCGCCCTCGAACTATCTCGACGACCCGGCGGTGCGCAACCGCTACCTCACGCAGTTTGCCGACGGCGAGAGCCAGGTCTACATGAAGCGTTTCTACACGCGCTATGCGGGCAAGAGCAACGACGAGGCGTTGCAGATTCTGCTGCAGCACACGCGCAAGGGCCCGGCGCGGATCGCGACGGTATTGCGCAGCGTGAATCCGAACGGCGACCAGACGTGGTTCAACGGACTGATGCGCGCGCAACTAAAGCACACCAGGTTCCAGTGGCTCGACGACGAAGACCTCGCGAAGTACTACAACAAGTACGCGATTGAAAAATTCAACCTCAACGATCGCGGCTATATCGCGGGCATTCATCCGCTCGAACTGTGGCTGCTGAATTATCTGCACACGCACCCCGAAGCGACGCTTGCGCAGGTCCAGCAGCAAAGCCGCGACGTGCGCCTCTATACCTATAAGTGGCTCTTCAAGACGCGCTATTACGCCACGCAGAACCGGCGCATTCGCCACATGATCGAACTGAAGGCGTATGCCGAGATCGGCAAGTCGTGGCGCGCGCTCGGCTATCCGTTCGACAACATCACGCCATCGTATGGCGCGGCGATCGGTGCGTCGGGCGACCGGCCGTCGGCGCTCGCGTATCTGATCGGCCTCGTCTCCAGCAACGGTGAAAAACGGCCGACGCATAGCTTCGAATCGCTCGACTTCGCGCACGGCACGCCGTATGAAACGCGCTTCGTGCACGCGGCCGCGCAGCCGCAGCCGCTGTTCTCGCCGGAAATCTCGCAGGTGGTGCGCGAGCTGCTGACGTCGGTGGTGGAGGGCGGCACGGCCAAGCGGCTCGCCGACGGCATGGCGTTCCCCGGCGGCAAGACGCTGCCGGTCTACGGCAAGACCGGCACGGGCGATCAACGCTTCAATGTCTATGCGCCGGGTGCGCGCCTCATCGAGTCGCGCAAGGTGAACCGCAGCGCGACGTTCGTGTTCGTTATCGGCGACCGTTTCTACGGCACGCTCACCGCCTGGGTGCACGAGCCGTACGCCGCCCGCTACTCGTTCACGAGTGCGCTGTCCGTACAGTTACTGAAGTCGCTCGCCCCGGTGCTGCAACCGCTGCTGGAGGAGAAGGACACACCGGACGGCAAGCTGAAGGCCGCAACCGACTCACAGGAGATGACGCTGATCGATCAGCAGACGGGCGCGGTGCAGCACGTGAGCGTGCCGCTCGGGCAACTGCGCGCGATAGCGAGCTGGTCCAGCACGGTGCCGGGATTTTATTCGGATGCCGAATCAGTTAAGGCAAGGATGAACGTGAAATGACGTAGCGTCGGGCGGCCAGCTTTGCTGGGCCGCCCGATTCGATATGCTCGCGCTGGCGAGCGAACCTTGCGTTCGATAAAACGCGCCCTTTCCGGGCGCGTTTGTTTTGGTGCAGGCCGAAGCGCTCGCGCTGGCGAGCGTCGCGCCCGGTGCGCCCGCGGCCTGGTTAGCCTCGCTCGATCAATATGAACCTGGCGGCGGCGGGGGCGGCGATCCCGGCGGCGGAGGCGGCAAATAGCGCTGCTGCGGCTGATAGTACGGCTGCTGCGTCTGCATGCGGCCCGCCACGGGAACGCGGTTGCCCGTGCCGTACATGCACTGGAGATACGCGTAGTCGTAGCGGCGCTGGACGTCGTAGGCCGAGCCCTGCGCGTTGCCCATGCCGACGGCGCTGCCCGCGAGCAGGCCGGCGCCCGCGCCGATGGCCGCGCCGTTGCCGCCGCCGAACGCCGCACCGGCGGCGGCGCCGAGCGCCGTGCCGACCACGGCGCTGCCCACGGCGGTATTGCTGGCGGCCTGGTTGGTGGTGGTTCCGCCCACCTGCTGGAAGGCGAACTGACGACAGTTGTAGTCGTCGTTGCGGAACTGGTCGAAGCTCTTGCCGGTGCCCGGCAGGGCCATCACGCTCGGTCCGGACGGGACCACGGCGCATGCGCTCAGGAGGCCCGCAGTGGCGAGCAGCGCGAGATAGATCGGTTTCATGTGCAGCTCGATATGGTCAAATCAGTTCCAAGGCGCCGGTTGGGCCGGCACGGCGCGCCAGCCCGATGAGCATTGCTTCACATACGGGTAGTAGGTCTTCGAGGCGTCGCAGTAGTACCACGTGTCGCTGTTTTCGCCGCCGTCGCTGCCATAGCCACCGTCGCTACCATCGTATCCAGGCGCTTGCGCTTGTGGCTGGCCCTGCTCGATGTATTCGGGCGGCTGCGGGGGCGGCGCGACTATCACGGGCGCGGGCGCATAGTAGTAGGGCGCGGGGGCGACCGGGTAGTAGTAAGGCACGCCGCCGCCGATGAAAACACCCACGCGCGCCGCGTGCGCTGCGCCGCTCGCGCAGGTCAGCGCGGCCATGGCGGCCCCAAGAATCAGTTTCGACCTTCTCACAACGCTCTCCAGAACGGGATTGGGCGGGGGCTCGTGCCGGCCTGGCCTTGCGCGCCCGCGCATTCTGCAACGCTATGACATTGCGACGTTCAATGCAATTACGCGAACACCACTGATTTTTCGAGTTGTTACAACGAGGCAACGAGGTGCGACCATGCGCCCCGCGGTTCATACGATTCCATTCCTGCGCCTGGGCGCGCTCGACACCGACGAAATGGGCGCTTTCAAGGTGAAAGACGTCGACGCTCCGGGCCGACGCCAAAAGTTCGAATAGTCATTTCGATTCGCTGATCGCGATGTCCGACGTTGGCCCGCTTAGACTCGCCGGGCGCTCCGTGCGAGGCGTGGTTCATCTATTGCACGCCATCGATTTACTAAGGACTACAACATGAAGGGGATTCTGACAGTGAGTGCGGCGACGGCGATCGGACTCGCCACTGCACCCGCATGGGCCGGATTGGGCGGCGCACCGGCGTTTCCGGATGCGCAGCGTACGCCTGCCACGCGCTTGATGGCTGCCGCAAACGTGGCCGCGGCGCCGTGGACCGTCACGACGACCACGCTCGAAAACGACACGGTGATCCATGAGTACCTCGACGCTAGCGGCACTGTATTCGCCGTGTCCTGGCGCGGGCCGCGCGTCGGCTCGCTCGATACGTTGCTGGGCAGCTACTTTCCCGCGTGGAAAAAGGGGCTCGCGGCGGCGCAGGCCGCGCGTGGTGGCGGCTATGGACCGGTTGCCGTGCGTCAAGCCGATCTCGTCGTCGAGACGGGCGGCCATATGGGCGCGTTGACGGGCCGCGCGTGGTTGCCGAAGGCGCTGCCGCAAGGCTTCGGCGTCGATCAGATCCAATAAGCGAGGGACGCGCGATGCACAAGATCATCATGGTTTGCGCGCTCGGCGCAAGTGTGCTGCTGACGGCTTGCGGCGGCGGCTCGGACGGCATCGCGGTGCCGAGCGGCGCCGCGATACCGAGCGGCGCCGCCGCCGGGGCTTGGGCGGCGTCGGACGCGGCAAGCAGCAGCGGAACGGGCGGCAAGAGTCCGAACTCAGGCGGATCGGGCTCGGGTGGTTCGAACTCGGGTGGTTCAGGTTCGGGCGGTTCCGGCTCAGGCGGCTCGGGTTCGGGTGGTTCAGGTTCGGGTGGCTCGGGCTCGGGTGGTTCTGGCTCCGGTGATTCTGGCTCGGGCGGTTCCGGCTCAGGTGGCTCGGGATCCGGCACGTCCGACTCAGGCTCCGGCAATTCCGGCTCCTCGGGTGGAGGCTCCACTGCCGATATCGGCAACACGATTCCAGTACTCGTCTCGTCGGCGAGCGCCGTGCGCAACTTCCCGCTCGTGAGCGTGACGGTTTGTCAGCCCGGCAGCGGCGCACAGACGAACTGCTCGACGATCGATAACGTCTTGCTCGACACGGGCTCGTTCGGCTTGCGCCTCTATGCGTCGGCGATTCCCGCTGCCACGCTCGCCGCGCTGCCCGTGCAGACCGACCCTGCCAGCGGCAAGAACGTGGCGGCGTGCGGCGTCTTCGGCTCGGGCCATACATGGGGAAGCTTGCGCGCCGCCGACGTGAAGCTCGCGCGGGAGGTGGCCGCCGCCGTGCCCATCCAGATAATCGGGGACGCCTCGATCGTCTCGCCGGTACCGGCTTCGTGCGTGTGGAACACGGCGCTCACGAGCCCGGCGGTGATGGGCGCGAACGGCATACTCGGCGTAGGCGTCGCGCGCAACGATTGCGGCACCGCGTGCACGCGCAGCACGCCGCGCACCGGCTACTACTACGCCGACACCGTACCGCCTACGCCCATCTCGATGCCGCTCGTCAATCAGGTCACGAATCCGGTGGCGCTTTTCCCCGTCGACAATAACGGCGTGATTGTGGACATGCCGAAGATTGCCGCCGACGGCGCGCCCACGGCGAGCGGCACGCTAACCTTCGGCATCGGCACGCAGGCGAACAACCAGCTGGCGGGTGTGGGCGCAACCGTCCTCGCGACCAACGGCTGGGGCAATTTTAGAGGCAGCGTCGGCAATGGCAGCACCGTGCAAACGTTCATCGACTCGGGTTCGAACACGCTGAGTTTCGAGGACTGGGCGATCATCCAGGACAACAACACCTTTTATGTGCCTGCCACGCCGCTCAAGCGCACCGTCACGGTGTCCGACTCGAAAGGCGTGAACGCCACGATGAGCATCGCGATCGGCAATGCGGATGCGCTGCTTACGTCGCTGAACTTCGCGTTCAGCAATCTCGCGTCGTTCCTGGCGCAGACCGTCGATCTGGGCATGCCGTTCTTCTACGGCCGGCGTATCTATTACGGGATCGATGGCACGGCATCGGGGGCGAGCGCGACGGGGCCGACGGGGCCTTATGTCGCTTATGTGTCGCCCTGATTTTCCCGGAAGCGCTCAAGCCTCGAGCGCGAGCGTCGCGAAGCTGGCGAGCCAGTGCTCGCCCATATAGTCGCCGGCGACGTGATCGAGCGCCGTGTCCAGATGCGTCTGCGCGGCTTCGCGCAGCACATCCGCACGCGCGTCGCCCGCGGGCAGCACGCGTGCGAGCGTGCGTTGGCACCACGCGCGGCTCAGGTTCAGACCGTCGAGATGCGCGATCTTGCCGTCGGTGCGGTCGGTGACCGTGGCGGGCTGGAACAGCGTGGCCGGCTCGCGCGCGGCCAGCGCGGGCAGAAAGCGCGCAAACCAGGCGGCGAATTCTTCGGCGTTCTTGTTTGTACTCATGACGCGGCTCATCAACACCGCTTCCATTAGCGCGGGCGAGAGGAACTCGTCGCCCGACGGCTCCCACGCCTGGCATCCCGCATCGCCTGCGTACCAGCGCCGTGCCGTCTCCTCGATCAGGCGCGCCAGCGTATCGCGCGACGTCTTGCGCGCGAAATCGTGCGCGAGCGTGAGCGCGAACGCGGTGTTGAAGTGCGTGCCCACGCGCAGCGGATAGGTCGCCTTCGGCAGAAATTCCTCGAAGCGCTCGACGAACGCCTCGGTGAGCGGCGTGAGCGTGCGCGACCAGCGCTGGGCCTCGGGCGTCTTCATGCCGTGCAGTTGCGCTGCGAGCGCGAGCAGCCAGGCCCAGCCGTAGGGGCGCTCGAAGCCGCGGTTGTGCGGCAGGTCGAGGTAGGCGCGCTCGCCGGCCATGTTCGCATCGGTGAAATGCGCGTCGATCACGGCGACGATGCGCGGCGCCTCGGGCAAGTCGGGGAAGCGCTCCAGCAGATGCGCGACGAGCCAGTAGCCGTGCACGCATGAATGCCAGTCGTAGCTGCCGTAGAACACGGGATGCAGCGCGCGCGGGCCCTGCACGTCCTGCGGACCGTCCAGCGAATGGGTGAGCTTGTTGGGGTACTCGCGCGTGAGGTGAGCGAGCGCGAGGGACGCGAAGCGGGAGGCGAGCGCAGCGGTGAGCGTGGTGTCCATGATGGTCTGTGCGTAGCGACTTGGCGACGTGGCGACGTGGAGGGCGCTGATGCGAAAGCGCCAGCTTAGCGCGAAACCCCCAAGTCTTGCCGGTGCCTGGCGCGAGCGAGGCACGCTGCGAGCCGGCACGCGCGATCTACACAAACAGACCCTAGTCGTGCAGAGACGACGGCGCTCCCGCCTTGCGCGGCGAACGCTCGCGTTCGAGCCGGCGCATGGCCTCGCCCACGTCCTGGCTGAATTGCGCGAGCGCGGCCAGTTCGATATTGGGTGGTTGCAGCGCATTCCACAGCACATCGGCGAGCTTCTCCGCTGTAGCGTCGATATCGGTGCGGCGGTTGGCGAGCGTCGCGTCCCAGAGCACATGTTCCATCGGCCCGAAAATAAGGGAGCGCAACAGGCGCAGCGGCATGTCGCGGCGAATCTGTCCGCATTCCTGCCCGCGCGCGAGCACGCGCATGAGCGGCGCGGTGTAGCGCCGCTGCATTTCCGTGAGCGCCTCGCTGAGTTCGTGGTGACGCGTGCGCCCTTCCGAAAGCACCAGCTCGCAGATGCCCGTGCCACTTTCCAGCATTAATCGCAGGTGCATGCGTACGATGAACGCAAATTGCTGCCGCACGGTGCCGTCGCGCGGCAGGCCCGCCTCGATGGCCCCGATCGATTCGTCGTACCAGTCGCCGATCACGCGTGCGCACAGTTCGCGCTTGCCGCGAAAGTAGCTGAACACCGTGGCTTCGGAAATGGAGAGGCGCTGCGCGATCTCGGCCGTGGTGGCCCGCGTGTAGCCCTTTTCGGAGAACACCTCGCGCCCGGCCGCGAGAATCTCCTTGACGCGCTGCTGGGACTTGCGGCCCGCGGGCTGGCGGCGTGACGCGGGCATGAAGGTGTTGGGGGCGGTCGACATTCTGAGTGAAGTTCAGTTTACGGCGGGATTGGTGCTGATTATGCACGATATCTAGCGCTTTTCAAGGTCGTAAGGGCGCTAAAAATGCTGGCAATGCGGAAATCTGAGTGTGACTCAAAAATATCTATTGACGTTAACGTAAATGTGGCGTGAAATATGTCCCCGAAGGGCAAGTCGCGTCACCCGCGAGAGCGCCCGCGCCCCATTGAGGAGACACAGAATGAGCAACGTACCCGGTTTGCAGTTCCCGCTTGGTGAAGAAGTCGAAATGCTGCGCGACAGCATCGCGAACTTCGCGGCAAAGGAAATCGCCCCGCGCGCGGGCGAGATCGACCGCACCGACCAGTTCCCGATGGACCTCTGGCGCAAGTTCGGCGATCTGGGCGTGCTCGGCATGACCGTCTCCGAAGAATACGGCGGCGCGAACATGGGCTACACGGCGCACATGGTGGCGATGGAGGAAATCTCGCGCGCCTCGGCTTCGGTCGGCCTTTCGTATGGCGCGCATTCGAATCTCTGCGTGAACCAGATCCACCGCAACGGCACCGAGGCGCAAAAGCGCAAATACCTGCCCAAGCTGGTTTCGGGTGAGCACGTGGGCGCACTCGCGATGAGCGAGCCGAACGCCGGTTCCGATGTCGTCAGCATGAAGCTGCGCGCCGATAAAAAGGGCGACAAATACGTGCTCAACGGCACGAAGATGTGGATCACTAACGGCCCGGATTGCGACACGCTCGTGGTCTATGCGAAGACCGATATCGAAGCCGGTCCGCGCGGCATTACGGCGTTCATCGTCGAGAAGGGCATGAAGGGTTTTTCCGTCGCGCAAAAGCTCGACAAGCTCGGCATGCGCGGCTCGCACACGGGCGAACTGGTGTTTCAGGATGTTGAGGTACCCGAAGAAAATATTCTCGGCCAGCTCAACGGCGGCGTGAAGGTGCTCATGAGCGGCCTCGACTACGAACGCGCCGTGCTCGCGGGCGGCCCCACGGGCATCATGGCCGCCGTGATGGATTCGGTGGTGCCGTACATTCACGAGCGCAAGCAGTTCGGCCAGGCCATCGGCGAATTCCAGCTTATCCAGGGCAAGGTCGCCGACCTTTATACGACCTTCCAGGCGTGCCGCGCGTATCTCTACGCGGTCGGTCGCCAGCTCGACACACTCCACCAGGGGCACGTGCGCCAGGTGCGCAAGGACTGCGCCGGCGTGATTCTCTACACGGCGGAAAAAGCCACGTGGATGGCCGGCGAGGCCATTCAGATTCTCGGCGGCAACGGCTATATCAACGAGTATCCGGTGGGGCGTCTCTGGCGCGACGCGAAGCTCTACGAAATCGGCGCGGGCACGAGCGAGATTCGCCGCATGTTGATCGGCCGCGAGCTGTTCGCGGAAACTGCCTGATTTCGCAATCCTGAGGATAGACGAGATGCCGATTATCGAATCGAAGCTCAATCCGCGCTCGGATGACTTCAAGACGAACGCCGCCGCGCTCGAAGCGCTGGTGGCGGACCTGCGCGAAAAAATCCAGAAGCTGTCGCTGGGCGGCGGCGAGGCGGCGCGCGACAAGCACGTCTCGCGCGGCAAGCTGCTGCCGCGCGAGCGTATCGCGCAACTGCTCGACCCGGGTACGCCGTTTCTCGAGCTTTCGCAGCTCGCGGCCTACGGCATGTACCACGACGCCGCGCCGGGTGCCGGCATCATCACCGGCATCGGGCGCATCGCGGGCCAGGAGTGCGTGATCGTCTGTAACGACGCCACTGTGAAGGGCGGCACGTACTATCCCGTCACCGTGAAGAAGCACGTGCGCGCGCAGGAAATCGCGCAGGAAAACAACCTGCCGTGCGTGTATCTCGTCGATTCGGGCGGCGCGAATTTGCCGAACCAGGACGACGTGTTTCCCGATCGCGACCACTTCGGCCGCATCTTCTACAACCAGGCGAATCTCTCGGCGCAGGGCATCCCGCAGATCGCCGTGGTGATGGGTTCGTGCACGGCGGGCGGCGCCTACGTGCCCGCGATGAGCGACGAGTCGATCATCGTGAAGAACCAGGGCACGATTTTCCTGGGCGGCCCGCCGCTCGTGAAGGCCGCGACCGGCGAGGAAGTCAGCGCCGAAGACCTCGGCGGCGGCGACGTGCATACGCGCCTTTCGGGCGTGGCCGACCATCTCGCGCAAAACGATCCGCATGCGCTGGCCATCGCGCGTTCGATCGTCGGCAATCTGAATCGCACGAAAACGTCGCCCGTGGTGCTGCGCGAGCCGCTGCCGCCGCGTTACGACGCAAAGAGTCTCTACGGCGTCATTCCCGTGGATACGCGCAAACCGTTCGACGTGCGCGAAGTAATCGCGCGCATCGTCGACGACTCGGCCTTCGACGAATTCAAGGCGCGCTACGGCACCACACTCGTCACGGGCTTCGCGCATATTTGGGGCCATCCGGTGGGGATCGTCGCGAACAACGGCATTCTCTTTTCCGAGTCGGCGCTCAAGGGCACGCACTTCATCGAGCTGTGCTGCCAGCGCAAGATTCCGCTCGTGTTCCTGCAGAACATCACGGGCTTCATGGTGGGCCGCAAGTACGAGAACGAAGGCATCGCGCGTAACGGCGCGAAGATGGTGACGGCGGTGGCCACGGCCAAGGTGCCGAAGTTCACGGTCATCATCGGCGGCTCGTTCGGTGCGGGCAATTACGGCATGTGCGGCCGTGCATACTCGCCGCGCTTTCTGTGGATGTGGCCGAATGCGCGCATCTCGGTGATGGGCGGCGAGCAGGCCGCCTCCGTGCTCGCGACGGTGCGCCGCGACGGCATCGAAGGCAAGGGCGGCACGTGGAGCGCGGAAGAGGAAGAGGCGTTCAAGCAGCCGATTCGCGACCAGTACGAACGCCAGGGGCATCCGTACTATGCGAGCGCGCGCCTGTGGGACGACGGCGTGATCGATCCGGCCCAGACGCGCGACGTGCTCGGCCTCGGGCTCTCGGCGACGATGAACGCGCCGATCGAAGACACGCGCTTCGGCGTGTTCCGCATGTAAGCGCGCGGAGAAGGAGAACATGACGATGCAATACGAAACGCTGCTGGTCGAGGTGACCGGTCATGTCGCGACTGTCACGCTCAATCGCCCCGACGTGCGCAACGCGTTCAACGAGACGATGATCGCCGACGTGACCGCCGCCTTTACGGCGCTCGGCGCGCGCGACGACGTGCGCGCCATCGTGCTCGCGGGCAACGGCAAGGCTTTCTGCGCGGGCGCGGACCTGAACTGGATGCGCAAGATGGCCGGCTACTCCGACGAGGAGAACCGCGCCGACGCACTGCGTCTCGCGCATATGCTCTCCGCCGTGTACCGTTGCCCGAAGCCCGTGATCGCGCGCGTGCATGGCGACGCCTACGCGGGCGGCATGGGCCTCGTGTGCGCGGCCGATATCGTCGTGGCGGTGGAGACGGTGCACTTCTGCCTGTCCGAAGCGCGTCTTGGCCTGATGCCCGCGACCATCGCGCCGTATGTGATCCGCGCGCTCGGCGAGCAGGCTTCGCGCCGCTACTTCGTCACGGCGGAAGCATTCGATTGCGCGACGGCGCTGCGCCTCGGCCTCGTGAGCGAAGCGGTGAGCGCGGGCGAACTGGATGCCACCGTGCAGCGCATCGCCGATACGCTCTGCGCAAACAGCCCGAACGCGGTGCGCGAGTGCAAGCAGCTCGTGCAGGACATCGCGGGCGAGTCAATTGATGACGCGCTGATCGAAGACACGGCGGTGCGCATCGCGCGCATTCGCGCGAGCGATGAGGGGCGCGACGGTGTTTCGTCGTTCCTCGAAAAGCGCACGCCGCGCTGGCGTGATTCGGCTTGAATGACGGCGAACCAGAACGATAGCGAGACCTCCTATGTTCAACAAGATTCTGATCGCCAACCGGGGCGAGATTGCCTGCCGGGTCGCGGCCACCTGCCGCCGCCTCGGCGTAAAGAGCGTGGCCGTCTATTCGGACGCCGATGCGAACGCCAAGCACGTGGCCGCGTGCGACGAGGCCGTACATATCGGCGAGGCTAGCGCCCAGCAGAGCTATCTGCGGATCGAGCGCATCATCGCAGCCGCAAAAGCGACCGGTGCGCAAGCGATTCACCCGGGTTACGGATTTCTTTCGGAAAACGAAGATTTCGGGCGTGCGTGCGAAGAAGCCGGCATTGTCTTTATCGGGCCGCCGGTCGCGGCAATTGCCGCGATGGGCTCGAAGGCCGCCGCCAAGGCGCTCATGCACGCGGCAGCCGTGCCGCTCGTGCCGGGCTACCACGGCGACGACCAGGACGCCGCGCTGTTGCAACGCGAAGCCGATTCGATGGGCTATCCCGTGCTGCTCAAGGCGAGCGCGGGCGGCGGCGGCAAGGGCATGCGCGTGGTCGAGCGCAGCGAAGATCTGGCGGCGGCGCTCGCTTCATGCAAGCGTGAAGCCGCAAGCAGCTTCGGCAACGACCGCGTGCTGATCGAGAAGTACCTCACGCGCCCGCGACACGTGGAAGTGCAGGTGTTCGCCGATCAACACGGCGGCGCCGTGTATCTGTTCGACCGCGACTGCTCCGTGCAGCGGCGCCACCAGAAAGTGCTCGAAGAAGCGCCCGCCCCGGGCCTCGACGACAGCGTGCGGCGCGCGATGGGCGAGGCCGCGGTTGCGGCCGCGCGCGCGGTGAACTACGTGGGCGCGGGCACCGTCGAGTTCATCATGACGGGCGCGGACTTCTACTTCATGGAGATGAATACGCGCCTGCAGGTCGAGCATCCGGTGACGGAAATGGTCACGGGACTCGACCTCGTCGAATGGCAACTGCGCGTGGCGTCGGGCGAGCCGCTGCCGCTCGAACAGTCGCAACTCACGGTGACGGGGCACGCGCTCGAAGCGCGCATCTACGCCGAGAATCCCGCGCGCGGCTTCCTGCCTTCGACGGGCACGCTCAAGCATCTGCGCATGCCTGAGGGCGTCGAGTTCAGCATTGGCGAGGCGGGCGAGCGCGCGAGCGTGCGCATCGACAGCGGCGTGCGCGAGGGCGACACCATCACGCCGTTCTACGACCCGATGATCGCCAAGCTCATCGTGCACGGCGCGACGCGCGACGAAGCGCTCGCGCGCATGCGGCGCGCGCTGGAGGAGTGCGAGATCGTCGGCCCGCACACGAACGTGGAGTTC
This sequence comes from Paraburkholderia tagetis, assembly GCF_022213065.1. Taxonomy (GTDB): domain Bacteria; phylum Pseudomonadota; class Gammaproteobacteria; order Burkholderiales; family Burkholderiaceae; genus Paraburkholderia; species Paraburkholderia tagetis. The sequence goes on along the minus strand of NZ_JAKLJA010000008.1, from coordinate 83,066 downwards.
CTGCACCGGCTCGTGACCTGCGAGCCGTTCGCGGGCGCCGATCTCGACACGGGCCTCATCGAGCGTCATCACGATGCGCTGTTCGCTGCGCAGAAAAAGCCGTTGCGCGAGGCGCTCGCGCTGGCTTGCGCGGCGCTGATCGCTCGCGAGGGCGGCGTGGGGCTGGGCGCGTCGCCGTGGCAGGCGCTGGCGCATTGGCGGCTGAATGGCGGCTTCGCGCAGACCTTCGCGTGGCGCGATACCGAAAGCGATACGGCATTGTCGACGGCATTCACGCACGACGGCGGCGCACAGACGCTCGCATGCGCGGGCGAAGAAGAGCGTTACACGTGGTGGCGCGGTGAGCGCGAGAACGAATACGGCGCGACCATTGGCAATAATCGCGTGACGGGGCACGTGTTCATCGACGGTGATGTTTTTCACGTGTTCTGCCTTGGCGTGGCCATGTCGTTCGAATGGCAGAACCTGCTCGCGCACGCGGCGGATGCCGAGCACGGCGAAGGCCGCCTCACGGCGCCGATGCCCGGCAAGGTGATTGCCGTGCTCGTGGAGCCGGGCGCGGTGGTGGAGAAGGGCGCGCCGCTCATCGTGATGGAGGCGATGAAGATGGAGCACACCATCGGCGCGCCGGCAGCGGGCAAGGTGACCGAAGTGCTGTACGCCGTGGGCGACCAGGTTGCCGATGGTGCGCAACTGCTGATGCTCGAGGCCGAGTGAGGATCACGCCTGCAACTTCAGGTGTGTCTTGGGCCTGTTCACATTCATAACGGGCTTGCGCTGGCCGCCAGAAGGGCCGAGCGCAAGGACTGCGACGAAGTCTGGAAAGGCGCGCTCGCGCAGCGGCAGCATCATGCTGGCACCGGTTCGTCGCTGCATGAATGCTCCGGTCGTCAGCCCGATGCTGGTGGCGTTACGCAAGGGGCAGGTTATGCCTCGGCTGCGTCAACATCGTTGGCTTGAGAATGTCTTCGAGTTGAGCCCGGGTGAGCAGTCCTCTCTCGATGACGATTTCCGCGACGCCTCTTCCCGATACGAGTGCTTCCTGCGCCACCTGGGTCGCATTCGTATAGCCGATGTACGGGTTCAGCGCAGTCACGATGCCGATCGAATTTTCAACGAGCGAGCGAAGCCGATCGCGGTTGGCCGTGATTCCGTCGACGCACCTCGATGCAAGGGTGAGGCATCCCGCACGCAGATGCGCAACGCTCTTGAACAGGCTGTGCGCAATGACCGGTTCGAACGCGTTCAACTGCAATTGGCCGGCCTCCGCGGCAAAGCTCACCGTCACGTCATTGCCGATAACTTCAAAAGCGATCTGGTTCACGACCTCCGGAATAACCGGGTTGACCTTGCCCGGCATGATGCTGGAGCCCGCCTGAACCGGCGGCAGATTGATTTCGCCAAGACCTGCGCGTGGGCCGCTCGAAAGCAGGCGAAGGTCGTTGCAGACCTTCGAGAGCTTGACCGCCACGCGCTTGAGCACCCCCGACAGTTGCACGAATGAGCCGACGTCCTGCGTCGCCTCCACGAGATTGGGGGACGTCGTCACAGGGATACCCGTGACGCTGGCCAGATGGCGGCAGACGAGAGGCGCATAGTCGGGCGACGTGTTGATGCCCGTACCAATTGCCGTAGCGCCCAGATTGATTTCGCAAATCAATTGCGATGCTTCCCGCAGACGCTCCTGATCTTCGTCGAGCATGACTGCAAAGGTGCTGAATTCCTGTCCCAATGTCATGGGGACCGCGTCCTGCAACTGGGTTCGGCCCATCTTCAGATCGTCGCGAAACTCCACCGCCTTCCGTTCGAACGATGCTCGCAAGACACCCATCGCATCGACCAGTTGCGCAATGCCCATATAGGTGGCGATTTTCAACGCAGTCGGATAAACGTCGTTGGTGCTCTGCCCGAGATTCACATCTTCGTTCGGGTGCAGCACCGCGTAGTCTCCTCGCTTGTGGCCAAGATGTTCGAGGGCGAGATTGGCGATCACCTCGTTCGCGTTCATATTGGTCGACGTGCCGGCCCCGCCCTGAATCACATCGACGACGAACTGATCGTGAGCGATCCCCTCCCGGATCTGCTGGCACGCGTGAACGATGGCCTTCATCTTGTGCTCGGGGAGCAGGCGCAACTCGCAGTTCGCGATTGCCGCGGCCTCTTTCACATACGCCAATGCGTTGATCAGATTCGGCCAGGTCGAGATGGGAATACCGGTAATCGGAAAATTGATGAGCGCGCGAAGCGTGTGGACTCCGTAATAGACTTCGTTGGGTACAGCGAGGTCGCCAAGAAGATCGTGTTCGATGCGTTCGGAACGGTCTTGCATGTTTTTGCTCCGTTGGAGAGTTTTCGGTTTAACTTTGGATTCGACCGATGGCGGCGTCCGCCGACAATGCGTACGCGATGCACCGCCGAGCGAGAACGTCTGTGGGATCGACCAGCCTGACGCGAGCACCGCTCTTGCCTGCGAATTCACTTCCGGTCAAAAGGAGCGGGAGTTCGGTGCAGCCGAGGACGACAACTTCAACGCCTTCGGCAATCAGTTCTTCCATTGCGGCAGCGATGTCTTCCTGACACTTCCCCTTTGTATATCCCGCCTTGACTCCATGCTTTCCGTAGATGGATTCCATCACGCGCTCCTGTAGCGCGGGGGAGGGGGTAACCTGACGAAAATCCTGCGATTCGAGCGCCTTTCGATAGACTCCGCTCTCGATCGTGCCCGACGTCGCCAGAACGCCGATATCGCGAAGTGTCGGATACGTCTCGCGCAGATAGCCGACCGTGACGGTCAACATATTCACAATCGGGATACTGAGGTACGGTTGGATGCGCTCGACGAATGCATGCGCCGTGTTGCACGGAATCGCGATGATGTCCGCATCGCCGTCTTCAAGACGCTTGCACGTCGCATATAGCGAGACCGTTGGATCGGTGCCGTCACCAATCAGATTCCCGGTGCGGTCCGGAATCTGCGGGTTTTGTTCGACCAGCAGTTTGATGTGATCCTGGTCGCGCGCGGCCGGCGTGTTCCGGACAATCTTCTGTAGAAAATCAACCGTTGCCGCGGGGCCGACGCCGCCCACGACGCCCACCTTGAAGGCGTGCGCCGGCGCGGCGTAACCGCCAGATACGACGTACTGTGCGTATACCAGGTTGGAATCGACGAGCGGCACGTCCAGCAGGCCGATTTCGTCTGCGACTAGCGCGATTTCGGTCATGCCGGGTACGATCACCTCGGCGCCCTGCTCGATCAGATCCTCGCATGCTTTGCGCAATAGCTCGGCGGGACGGCCGCGCAGGTTCCCGCTCTTGATGCCGTCCGATCCATATACGGCTTCCGTAACAGGATCGGAGCGCTCATGGCATCGGGGATGGATGACTTCGAACTCGGGGGCCGCAAAGTAATGCTCGAACAAGCGCTTTTCCCGTGTGTAGTCGGAGGCGAGCACGCCGATGCGGCTTGCACCGGGGAACTTGCGTCGAACATGGCTGCGAACCGCCTCGACCATGTCCACGATCTGCAAGCTGGTGTTCGCGCGTAGTTCGTCGATGAAGGTGTGACTGAGAAAGCACGGCAGCACGATCGTCGTCACACCGCGTTTCTCGAAGTCCCGGATCATCTCGAAGACATACAGCTTCCGTTCGGTCGTGGCGGCACTTCCGGAGCCCGAACTGCGAAATGGCGATTGCTGAAAGATTGCGTCGAAGTGCTCGGCATCGGTCGATGCAGGCGTCGCCTTCACCAGTTTGAAGAAGACGTCTGCGCTTGCCAGCGGACCCAGTCCGCCGACAATGCCGAACTTTCGCTTGTGGTCGGCGTTGCCGGAAGTCATTTTGCTCCACCTTGCGCCGGGCCGAAGACCTGCTCGTCGTCGATGAAGTCGGAGGCGTTGCTCTGGCGCGCGCCTTCCCACTTCGCGATCACAGCGGTCGCCACGCTGTTGCCGATCACATTGGTCATCGTGCGGCCCATGTCGAGAATCTGGTCGATCGCGAGCACCATGGCCACTCCTTCGACCGGCAAATGAAACATCGGCGCCACTGCTGCGACCACCACCACCGAACCGCGCGGCACGCTGGCCATGCCCTTGCTGCTCAGCATCAGCACGAGCAGCATGAAGAATTGCTGCGAGATCGGCATGTGAACCCCGAACGCCTGAGCAATGAAGATGGCTGCAAACGCCTGATACATCATCGAACCGTCAAGATTGAATGCATAACCCAACGGGAGCGTGAAGCCGACGACTTTCTTGTCGACGCCGAAGCGTTCCAGCTGCTCGGTCAGCCGCGGATACGCCGCCTCGCTGCTCGCCGTTGCAAACGCGATCATCGCCGGTTCGCGTATCGCCTTGAGCAAGGCGCCGACGCTACGGCCGAGGAACAGATAGCCGACGAAAACCAGAATTGCCCACAGCGCGGCCAGCCCGACATAGAAGGAGCCAATCAACTTGCCGTAGGTGTAGATGACGTCGAGGCCGCGCAGCGTTACCGCCGAAGCGATCGCACCGAACACGCCGAAGGGTGCTGCACGCATGACGTAGTTCGTCACGCGCAGCATGACGGGCACCATGCCGTCGATTATTTCGATCACGACCTTGACGCGCGCGTCCCGCTTCGTCGCGCCCAGCGCCAGGCCGAGGAACACGGAGAAGACCAGGATCTGCAGGATGTCGTTACGCGCCATGGCGTCCAGCAGGCTGGTCGGAAAGGCGTGGGTCAATACGTCCTTGAAGTTCAATGCCGACGTATTCAGGCCGGTTTCGACCTCGCCTGTACCCGCGACCATATGCAGGCCAGCGCCCGGTTGCAGGAGATTCGCGAAGATGAGGCCCATCGTGAGCGAAATCAGCGACGCGCAAACAAACCAGCCTACCGAACGCAAGCCGATGCGGCCCACGTCCTGGCCGCTGTCCATGCCGGCCAGGCCCGACACCAGCGTGACAAACACTAGTGGCGCGATGATCATCTTGATGAGGCGCAGGAAGATGTCCGTGACGATCGAGAAGTATCCTGCAATGGCTTTGAGTGTGGCCGGATCGGATGTGCTGGCGTGGCACGCGTAGCCCGCAATGACGCCCAATATCATGCCAACCGCAATATAAAAGGTGAGGCGATTTTTCATTTCCGTTTGTCCTGGAATGACGCAATGCGGTCAAGGCCTGACCGGTGTACGTTGAGAGACGCCTGGAGCGAGATCGACTGCGCTTCCGTCAAGCGTTGAAAGGCATATTAGGGATGCGAGAAGCAACGGCGATGCCGCTATGACATGTGCTTATTCCTGATTCGCATAACGCGGGAAAACCCCAAGCCTTAAGCTCCGGACTGTAATACCGCACGAAAATGCTGCCAGAGCGTATCGAGAAACTCGCTGCGATTCGATGCATCGCGGTAGACGCGAAGCTCGATATCCAGATTCCAGGACGGCGGACCAGCGGGAACCAGTTCACCTTCATCCAGTTCGGCGGCAATCGTACTCTTTGGCAGCCATGCCATCCCCTCGCCTTCCATGACCATTTTTTTGAGCACCTCGGCCATGTCCGATTCATAGTGAAGCAATAAGGACGGTGAAGAAGGGGCTCGGCCAAGCAGCACCGCAACGCAACGCCCGAAATAACTCGTCTCTGTGTATGAAATGTGAGGCAATGGCTGTTTTGCTGTTCCAGGCAGTCGATACATCGGTGCGGAGCGCTGGTTTGGTCTGCTGGCCGGCATGAGGGTGTCGATACCCACAGTGAGATGCTCGTATCTCGCGGGGTCGAGATGCAAGGGCAGCTCGGGATGGTGGTAAGCGAACATCAATTCGCAGTTGCCGTTCACGAGCATCAGAATCGAGTCGTGCACATTGGTCGGGACCACTCGCGCGCGCACGTCCCCGAAGTGGGCGGAAAGCGCTTTGAGCCAGGCGGGAAGGAAATTCAGCGCAATCGTGTGGCCAGCCGCAATCTGGAGGCTCTTGCCTCCAATCCGTTTTTCAGTCCTGATGATTGCGCGCGTATCGAAGAGTCTGTGGAGGATATCTTCAGCGGCTTCGCGGAATAGTTGACCTGCGGGCGTCAACACGGGAGGAAAGCTGCTGCGATCGATCAATTCCGCCCCGACCCATTGCTCCAGCGATTGAATCCGCCGGCTGAACCCGGACTGAGTCACATTGCGGAACTCCGCTGCGCGCGAAAAACTCTGGTATTGCGCAAGGGCGATGAAGTCCTCGACCCACTTGATTTCCATACGCAGGGCCCGCCTTGTTGGACGCGAAACACCGGTTGCAGGAAGTTTCGATCTTACGCTGCTAGCGTTGCGTCAGGGTTCGGTTAACCCGCTTTCGCGGTTCCTTGTGCGCACGAGGAACCGCGACAACCATGGAGCCGCGAACCCGACACAAAGCGTGTTTCTAATGTGAGGTCCTAATAAGTCGCGGAAAATGCTGCCTGTACCTGGGCGGGCGACGTGATCCCATTCGCAATCAGCAACTGCGTTAGCAAACGAGCCTTCTCTGGATTGAGATCGAGGGACGCGACAAATCCGCTTTTATCATCGTCGACTTCGACGTTGCGATTCACGAAGCCCGATCCAACCCGCGAGGAGCGAACCACAACGATGCCCATTTTTGCGGCGCGCTGCATGGCAAGCATGGCCGCTTTGGAAACGTCGCCGTCGCCCACTCCGGCAATCACGATCCCCTTAGCCTTGTCCGCGATTGCATGGTCGATCTGTACTGCATCCATGTTGCTATGCGCGAAGATAACCTCGACCTTGGGCAATTGTCCGTCGGCGGGCAGCGTGTATGGAGGCTTGCGAGCCGCGAGGACGGGCGCAACGAAGCGGATCGACGCCGGATCCACATAGCCGGTCGGCCCGGCGTTGGGAGACACAAACGTCTGTAGTGAAGTGGTATTCGTTTTGGTGATCCAGCGCGGATCATGAATCGTATCGTTCATGACCACCATTACGCCACGCCCCTGTGACTGCGGGCTCGCAGCGACTTCGATGGCTTCGAGCAGGTTGTTGGGACCATCGGCACTGGTGACGCCACCCGGTCGCATCGATCCAACGAGAACGACCGGCTTGGTGGAATGTATAACGTTCTTCAGAAAAAATGCGGTTTCCTCCATGGTGTCCGTGCCGTGCGTGATCACGACACCGTCCGCCTCGCCGCGATCAAAGATCTCGTTGATGCGTTTGGCCAACTGGAACCAAACCTTGTCGTTCATATCTTGCGAGCCAATATTCGAAATTTGCTCCGCCGAGATAGTGGCGAATTTCTCGATGCCCGGCACATCCTTGATCAGTTGTTGTCCGGTCCGCTCACCAGAGTTGTATCCGATGGCCGATCGTGCATCTGCCGTACCGGAGATCGTGCCTCCGGTTGCCAGCACGATGACGTGCGGCAACTGCTTTGTCTGAACGGCAGCGCTGGTTTGCTGATCCGGGATGGTGTCCGCTGCCGCGGCGGACATGGAGTACAGGGGCAGGGCAATGAGCACCGCCAGTGCCGCGGCAATGGTCGTACGAAAGCGACCTGAAACGGGATGCGCGAATTTATTCATGATCGTTTGCAAATGGAAGAGACCTTGGACGGAAGGAACGGCGAATTCACCCGACTTATCGATGACCTGAAAAAGCGGGCGATCCCACGACTCCGAATTTGATGTGTAGCGGGATTGATCACGCCTCTCACCAGAGTCAGATCGCATGGTAGAAGTAGCCAAAAGAAGCGTAATGCGGGGATGGCATGTTCTTATGCGGGACTCGCATAACGTGGGAAAACCCTGGCCGCAGGCGTTGCCGGATGGTTGAAACGTGCGCCGACGTGCGCCGACGTGCGCGGCGAGTGGAAGTACTTGTGTCGCGAAGCGGACACGGACGGTGATGCGGCTGATGTCCTGTTGCTGGAACGTCGCGACAAGGCTGCCGCGTGCCGCTGCTTCTGCCTTTCTACGCCTCTTTCATCGCATCATCGCGCGCGAGCGAGCGCACAAGAATGATCGAGCAGCCCTTCTGCGGTGCCCGTGCCGCCTTCCACGTCGAGCCCGCTATTGACCACGAGCCAGCCGTCGCGCGTGGTGTCTGGACCGGCGCCGGTCACGAGGATCGTCTGCGCTCCCATGCTTTGCTGCGCACCCAGGTCGCGGGCGACCACGCGGAACGGATTGCCTCCATCGGTAAGGCTCATCACGCGCATGACGCGATAGCGCTTGCCGTCCAGCGTCGTCCAGCGCCAGGTGCCGGATGTATCGTGACGATACGGCGCGAGCGCATCGGCAATATCGTTGCGCATGCAATCGACGTGGATATGCAACTGGTTCTGCGAGCGCCGCTGTGACGAGTTGATTTCGAGGCCGAGCTGCGTGGGCGCGAGCGTCGTCTTCAGCCTGGCGTCCACGTAGCGGCCCGCCGCCCATGCGCCCGCCCAGTATTCGGGCGAACCGCCATAGAGAATCTCGGGGCTTTCGATGCCGGGCACGCGGTCGGTCGGGATCAGCAGATATTGCGCGCGTCCGTTGATGTCCTTGAGCAGCGCATAGCGCTTCTGGAAGTCGACGCTCGCGCATGGGCCAGGGTTGGCGGTGTTGCGCGCGTTCGGCACGCATTGCTCGCCAACGACCTTCCAGAGCCCGTTTGCGTCGAACGTCGAAAGACGCACGCAGCCGGTGGCGGCCAGCGCGACAGCGAACGAAACGAAAAGCGCGGGGAACGCGGACTTGCGATAAGCGGCGGCAAAGAAGACGTGAGGCATCGGCGCTAAGCGGGTATATCGGGCAAACCAGGAATGGGCCGTGCGATGCGCTCAACGGCAATCGTGCAGTCGGTGCGCTCGCGCGGGCTTGTCTTGCTGCCGCGAGTGTAGCCCAGCCAATGTGGCGTGCTTATTTCCGGCGCGGATGAAACATGATAGGTTGCTCGCGCTGCGCTGCGGCCGCGAAGTCGCGGCGGCGGCTTGCCAGCGTGCAGTCGTTTTCGCGGCTCGCGATCTGGTAAGTGATGAAGAGGCCGCGTAGGAGAAAGGAAAGGAGAGACTCGATGCCGAGCTTTGAGCGAGCGCGACCGGCCAGGTTTATCGACGCTGTCTGGCGCCTGGTGCTTCGCGTCGGATTCCGCCTTGCTCGTGTCTGGTGGCACGTTCGACGGCCTCATCATGAGGGCGCGCTGGTGGCAATCTATGTCGGGCAGGCGTTGTTGCTCGTGAAGTCGTCGTACCGGGCCGAGTGGAATTTTCCCGGCGGCAGTATCCATCCGGGCGAGGCGCCTGAAGCAGCGGCGCAGCGCGAAATGGACGAGGAGATCGGTCTCTCGTCGTGCCCGTTAGTCCCCGCGGGCAGCGCGTCCGGCATCTGGGACGGACGCCGCGACCAGGTGTATTTCTTCGAGCTGCGCCTCGATCGCATGCCCGAACTTCGGCTCGATCATCGTGAGATCGTCGCCGCGCGTCTGGCATCGCCGGAGGAATTGGGCGGTATCGCGGTAACTGCGGCGGTCTACGCGTATCTCAGCGGCGACCGCCGCGGCAACGGCCCGGACGCCACTACTGCGCGATCGGCACCGTGACATCGGTCCCGAACCAATGCTCCGAGATCTTCTTCAGCGTCCCATCCTGCTTCAACGAAGTGAGCGCATCGTTGATCGCTTTCTCGAACTTGGGATTGCCCTTGCGGAACGGAATGCCCATGTCCTGATTGGCGCCCTTGAGCACGGCGCCCGGGCGTAGCGGCAGTTGTGAAGTCTTGATGATGTACGGCAGCATCAGGCGATCGTCGATCGTGGCATCGATACGTTTCGCAGCCAGATCGCGCAGCTTTTCCGGCGCCCCCGGATAAGTCTGCACATTGATGCCCTGCACGGCGCGCGCCATCTGATCGTAGTTCGTCCCGAGCGTGACGCCGAGCTTCTTGTCGCCCTTGAACGCATCGAGCGACTTGAAATCGCGCTTGTCGTCGGCGCGCTGGATCAACTGGGCGGCGGAGTACGTATAGGGCTGGCTGAAGTCGAGCGCCTGCTGGCGCTGTGGCGTGATGGTCACCTGGTTGACGATCACGTCGAATTTCCCGGCTTGCAGCGCCGCGATGATGCCGCTCCATTCGGTGGGAATGAACTCCGGCTTCACGCCCAGTTTGGCCGCAACCGCTTTCGCGACGTCGACGTCGAAACCCACGAGTTCGCCCTTGCTGTCCCGGGAGTCGAAGGGGGGATACGTGCCTTCGAGGCCGATCTTGAGCACTCCGGCCTGTTTCACGCTGTCCAGCAGATCTTCCGCATGGGCGGCAACGGCGCTCAGGCCAAATGCCGATACGGCAAGTACGCTTGTAAGGAAGAGCTTCGAAAGCTTCATTACTCGTCTCCTGGTTCTTCGAATAGTGGACTGCGCGATGCCGCGCGAAAGCATCTTACCCCGTCAAATGTCCGGTGCCGGCAAGGTTCCCAAAATCTCTTCGAAGGCGAGCCCGATCGCCAGCAGCCGGCGGTCGCTGCCGGTCGGCCCGTCGAGCTCGAGGCCGACCGGCAGCCGCCCCGTAGTTAGCCCGTCAGTCGGCCCCGCAGTTCGCCCCGCGGTTCGCCCCGCCGTCCACCCTGGCGTCCGCCCATCCGTCAACCCGGCGGGCAGCGCCAGTCCCGGAATGCCCGCATTGCTCGCGGGATCGGTATTGCGCAGATACGCCTCCAGTTCGTTCACCGGCGCGCCGCCATCGATCGATACGCTCGACGAACCGTTCACCCCGTCGATGCGCACCGCCGCGAGGCACGTCGTCGGAAAGAGCAGCGCGTCGAGCCCGCTGGCGGCGAAGGTTTGCGCATAGAGCTGCTGCAGTCGCGGACGCCAGACCGTCATCGCCGTCTGGTAATCGCCGCCGCGCGTATCGGCGAGGATGGCGTCGTAGGCCGCGCGCACGTCCGGGCTCGCGATGCGCGCCGCCACGTCCGCGACGGTCCGCGCGCCTGTGTGGTTGGCGGCGAGCCAGGCTTGCAGGTCCTCGATCGGTTCGTGCAGCGCGATGGCCATGCTCACGCGGTCATTGAGCGCGAAGACTTCGCTCATTTCCACGGGCACGAGCGTCACGCCGGCCGCTTCGAGTTTCGCGAGTGCGGCGCGGGCCACGCGCTCGGTCGCGGCCTCGAGGCCCGCCCAGAACGGCGCGGGCAAGCCCACGCGCAGGTTCGTCACGGCGGCCCGGGCGAGCGGGCCGTGCCCGGTGATCACGCCGTCGATGAGCGCTACATCGGCGACGCTGCGCGCCATTGGCCCGACCGTGTCGCGCGTGTGGCTGATCGGCACGACGGCGTGCGGGTCGTGGTAGCGGCGCTGCGTGCCGCCGTCGCCCACGCTCGGGCGCAAGCCGACGATGCCACACAGCGCGGCGGGAATGCGCGTGGAGCCGCCGGTGTCGGTGCCAAGGCCCGCGGGCACGATGCGCGCCGCGATGGCGGCGGCCGTGCCGCCCGACGAGCCGCCGGGAATTCGTTCGGGATCCCAGGGGTTGCGCACGGGGCCCGCGTGCGGCGCGAGATTGGTGCTCGTGATGCCGAACGCGAGCTCATGCATGTTGGCTTTGCCCAGCACGATCGCACCCGCGTCCACGAGCCGCTGCACCGAGGGCGCGTGGCGCGCGGGGATGAAGCCTTCGAGCGCGGGCGTGCCCGCCGAGGTTTGCAGGCCGCGCGTGTTGATGTTGTCCTTCACGACCACGGGCAGCCCCGCCAGCGGCAGGTGCGCGCGCTCGTTGGCGCCGAGCGTGTCGATGCGCTGCGCGGCGGCGAGCGCGCCTTCCACGTCGAGCGTCGTGAGCGCGTTGAGGTTCTCCAGCGCCTGCGCGCGGGCGAGCAAGGTGGCGACGTAATCGGCGGCTTTGAGCCGCCCCGCGCGGATGGCCGCGACGGCCTGCGTCGCGCTCAGTTCCAGTTGCTCGTCGACAGTCCAGGTCATGCAATCTCCTCCTCGTGCGGCCGTGTGGGCGACGTCCGCTACTTCCTGATGAAGCGCAGCGCGATGCGGGCGAGCGCGGGAACGAGTGTCGGGCGCAACAGACGCGAATCGTAGCCTCGCATGCGCTGCTGGTCTTCATGCAGGCACAGCTCGATCATTTCGCACGGCTTGAGCGAGTCGCCCAGCACATCGCGGTTGGCGGGCAGAAAATTCGAGTCGTGCGCAACGCCTTCGGCGTCGATGCCGCGCGCAATCGCCACGCGGTCCCATACCAGTTTGATCCAGATTCCGGCGACTCGCAGCGAGTGCCACGGCCGGCGCCACCAGGGCAGATTCCTGCGATACCACGCCACCCAGTTGGCGAAGAAGAGGATATGGCGCGCTTCTTCCTGGATCACGGGTTCGAAGGTTTCGACGAGCTCCGCGGGGAAAAACCCCGAGCGCTGCGCCGAGCGGAACAGGCCGAACGCGAAGAAGCTGTCGATGCACTCGCTGTAGCCCGTGAACATCCATGCCCATTCGGGGTCTTTCGGCGACGGATAGGTGGGCTCGGGTGCGAGCGCGATGCCGTAGGCCTCGACGAGATGCGAGAGCACGACCTTGTGGCGCGCTTCTTCTTCGCCGTCCATGTCGATGGCGGTCCGCAAGAGTGGATCGGCCAGCGTGGCCGCATAGGTTTTCACGCGGATCGACGCGCGGCCTTCGGTCTGCACGGCAATGTCCCAGATCGGCAGCGAAGTCAGGCGCCGCAGCGCATCGGGTTCGAGCTTCGGCCAGTCGAGCACGGCCGGGCGGTAGGGATCGTGCGTGTCCAGCAGCATCCGGCAAAACATCTTCCGATGCTCGTCCGAACCCATCCTGATTGGCCCTGGCCTGTCGTAAGTCCAGTGCCGCAGCGCGGCGTCCTGGTCGGCGAGGGCGCTTTCGTCGTCGCTTGCACCTTCGGCTGAATGCGTCAGGGTTTCGGACATTGGGCGTAAAGGATCGCGATGGGATGACGGTGATCGGACTCCTATTCTGTCATAACTGTAAGGGAAGGGGCGGCGTCACGCGCAGCGGCGCTGCTCGTCGATCCACATGCGCGCCCAGCGGCATGCGTAGGCGAGCGCGTGGCGTTCGTCGAAAAAGTAGTCGAGCGCGTCGAACGAAACCAGCGCGCCGCGTGTCGTGCTGCGTGGCGAGTCCGCTGTGCTCGCTGTGTTCGCCGTGTTCGGTGGGGGCGCTGCGTCCGATGCGGTCGGTGCGGACGGTGTGTCCGGGAGGGTGCCGGATGCGGTCACGGGCTGCGACGGCGTCTGGGGCGTCGCAAGCGTGCCGATCGTGAGATTGGCGGCGTACAGCCCGTTTGGAAGCCGCTGTGCGCTCGGCGCGACTTCGTAGCCTTTGTAGCGAATAGGCGTGTTCATGGCCTCTGGATCCTGCTGGTGCGTCCTGCCTTGATGCGTGTTGCGCATGAGCGCCTCGTGGCTCGTTCGTCTACGGGTACGAGCGAAGCGTAGGGGCTGCCGCGTGCGGGCGGAACCAATCATTCGTCGCAAGCTAATCACGGGTGGCCGGGGAGCGGTCAGCGGAATGATCCGGATGAGGCGAGATTACGGTTTGCCTACAATGTGGATCGCGCCGCACGCGGCGTCTGTGGGCTGGATGACGCAACGCGCGTGCCTGTGTGCGCCAGCGCGCAGAGCGCGGGCGGCGGGGCAATCCCGTGTGCGGAGCGGGGGGAACAGGAGGGAAGGGCGCGGTGGGCGCAAGGCCGCGCCGCCCGACCGTCCGACCGTCCGACGGTGGGCGGGACCGCTGCCCGGATATCAGACAGCGACGCTCAGGCGATCCTCATTGCGCGCCGCACTGGCGCCCGCCGCGATCGCGCATGCGGCGCCGGCCGGCGAAGCGGCGCGCTGCGAGCCGAACGCGAGCGCGAACTGCGCGGCCTGCTGGCCGACTGTGAAGAGCTGATCGACGACCTTCGCGTCCGAGCATTGATGCGCGCTTTCGAAGTGCGTTTCCAGCGTGTTGATGCCGGCGCCGAACGGCGTCGGCCAGCCGCGCAGCGCGTGCACGATCGAGCGCAGCGAGGTGAGCACCGAGCCGGCGGCCTGCCAGCCATAGGCGGTCACGATGCAGCCCACGGCACGGCCGTCGAGATAAGGGCGCGCGTCGGCGCGCAGTTCCTCGAGCGTGTCGAGCGCGTTCTTCACGAGACCCGAGACGCCGCCGTGATAGCCGGGCGTGGCGATGATGACGGCATCCGCAGCGCGCACCGCTTCGATCAGCTCGCGCTGGGCGTCCGTGAGCACGGCGTTTTCGGGGGCATAGTGCGGCAGGCTGTGCAAGAAGGTGCCGCCGAACAACCGCGTGCGCGCGCCGGCCTGCTCCGCGCCGCGCAGCGCGAAGGCGAGTGCGCGCTCGGTCGACGAAGCTTCGCGCGTCGTGCCGCCAATGCCGACGACGAGCGGGCGGTGTCTGGAATCGGTAATGCTCAAGGGGTGCTCCTCGGAAAAGCGGTAGTGGCCCGATGCGGGCCATCGGCGACGCGCGGCAACGCGTGATCTCGCTTCCGGCGCCCGGTTGTGGCTCGACGATGAGCTACCACGGGCCGATGGTGGCCTGTTGCGGGCCGGTGCGAACGAAGCCTGAACCGCCATCTTAGTGAGCGCGCAGCGCTGCGCTAAACGACTTTTTTTTCTAAGGATATGCACACGGGGCAGCCTGGCTGTGCATGGCGCGCGCCATATGCATAGCTGAACGCATTGGTTGGTCCGCGTCACGGAGGCGGCTAGCATGAAACCGTCTTCTGTCGATGGGACTTGGCGCTTCAGCGCTTAAGTCCCATCCCATGCAGAGCTTCATCTCCTTGACATGGGATTCGGCCCCGCACCGCAAGGTGACGGGGCTTTTTTTTCGCGATTTTCCGGATTGGGATCGGGAGAAGGCGGCGCTCAGCGCGCGCGGGAGATCGACGACCCAGCGGACGACGCAGCAGACGACCCAGCGGCCGGAATGGTGGTCGGCACGAGCATGAGCGGTTTTTGCGCGCGGCGCGCGGGCGCTGCATAGCTTACTTGCAGGACGTTGCCATCGGGACCGATCTGCGGCGGGATGAAGGGCGTGCCGTCGCGGTCCGACTTTGAGCCGCCGTGCGCGGCGCCGTTGGGCACCCCGTTGGGCATATTGGGCAGTACCGGCACGGTGGCTGCCGAAGCGCGCAGTGCGGGCTCGGCCACCTTGCGCGTATCCAGCCTGGCGAGCTTGTGCTTCGCGCCGTGATGCGCGTGAGCTTTCTTTTCGGGGGTGGCCGGATGCGCAGCGGGCGTTCGCGCCGCGGGCATTCGTGCCTCGGGCGTTCGTGCCTCGGGCGGATTCCAGACCTCGGTGTAGTGTTCCCCAGCGAGCGCGGTGGATGCGAGGACGCACAGCAAGGTCCCCGTCAAGATTGAACGCACGTCGTGATCTCCGTTTCGGTGAGCAGACCCGCCTTGCGCACCGGTCTCGCGCAGTGCGCGAGGTTGGCTGGCGCGCCCGCCCGAGGGCGGCGCGGCCCGGTACGGCAAGCGGGCGGCACGGAGGGTCGTGCTGCACGCACTGTACATTCGTACAGCGGTGAATGCAAACGATTGTCGGAACATACCGCGCCAATGTTGCGTGGATACGGCAGCCGACGTGCGAATGTTCCTGGGACCTGTTCTGTTACTAGCGCGAATTAGCGCGAACAGCCCCGGCTCAGGCGGCAGCGCTCAGGCGTCGGATGCGGCGCTTCCGTGCCGGCCGAGCCAGCGGCCATAGCTGCGTGGAGAGAAAGCCAGCGTGAGCGCGATCATCGCGCAGAGGGAGACGGCGAGCATGATCCACGCGCCGGTGAAGCCGCCGGTGAGGTCGCGCACGCGACCGGCCACGACCGGTGCGATTGCCGCGATCACGAAGCCGAGCCCCTGCATGAACGCGACGAGGCTTGCGGCGATGCGGTGATCGCCCGAGTGGTCGAGCGCGGTCACGAGCGAGACCGAGAAGGTCCCGCCGAGTCCCGCGCCGGCGACGGCCACCCACAGGAGCGGCGCGGCTTCGGGCCAGGCGGCGAGGCTGACGATGCCGATCAACTGCGCGGCCAGTCCGGCGGTGAGCCACGGGCGGCGGTCGGCGAAGCGGGCTGCCGCGAGCGGCAGCAGGAGCGCGCAGATGGCCTGGAAGACCGTCATGACGGCGAGCAGCGAGCCGCTGGCCTCGACGCTCGCACCGTGCTGCTGGTAGTAGGTGGGCAGCCACGCCACGAGGCACGTGTAGCCGCCGTTCACGAGGCCGAAGTGCAGGCCGAGTGTCCATGCGCGGCGCTTGCGCCACACCGGCACGTGGGCGTGAGCGCCGGCAGCGGCCGTGCTCGTTCCCGCGTGGCTCGCCGGGTTCGTCCCCGCTGCCGTGGCGTATGCGCCCTGGCGCGCACCGCGATTGAGCCCGTTCCACAGCGCGAGCGCGGCGAGTGCGGGCAGCGCCCAGACGGCGAGCCCTACGTGCCACGAGCCGCCAAGACGCGCGGCCAGCGGGCTCAGGCTCGCGCCAAGACCGCCGCCGCCCATGATCGATGCCGAAAAGAGCCCCATCGCGAGCGGCACGCGGTGCGCGAAGCGTTGCTTCATCACGGCGGGCAGCAGCGCCTGAATGGCCGCGACGCCCGCGCCGGCCGCGGTGGCCGTGAGCATGAGCGCGCCGCCCGTCGCCGCGAACGCGCGTGCGCCGCACGCCGCGGCGATGGCGATCAGGCCGAGCGCCACGCCGCGCGTGTCGCCCAGGCGCCGCGCGAGCAGGCCGGTGCCGAGCGCACCGAGCCCCATCGCGACAACGGGCAGGCTCGTGAGCAGCGAGGCACCGTAGAAAGACAGACCGGTGGCCTCGCGGATGGTGGCCATGAGCGGGCTGATCGACGTGAGCAACGGCCGCAGATTCAGCCCGATCGCGACGATGGCGGCATACCAGACGAGCGCGCTCGTGCGCTCAGATACGGCCGCGCCGCGCGCGCAGGAGTCAATGGGGTCGTAAGTCGTGCTCATCTGGTTAACCTTGGTTGCAACTTTTGGTTGACCATTATACAAAAGGATTGTCAACCAACTCAGGCGCTGCTGCTATGGCCGATATAGCGGGAGAATGCGTGGCGGCGCACGCATTGCGTATATCGCCAGTGCGTGCGCGTCGCTACAATGCCGCCTGATTCCGTTCGTATGCGCCTACTCTCATGGCTTCTGCAACACGACCCACCCGCGCGGGCGAAGCGCCTCACGTCTCGCCCGACGCCCACGTCGACGCGCTTATCGACAAACCTGCCGGGCTTGCCCAGGGAGAGAGCGCCGACGACGTCGAAGCGCTCGTCTACGCCTCGATCAACTCGGCGCTCCTGCAAGGCAAGCTCGCGCCCGGCCAGCAACTCGTGGAACGCGAGCTCGCGGCCGCGTTCGGCTGCACGCGCGGCGCGCTGCGCAAGGTGCTCGCGCGGCTGGGCTTCGAAGGCAAGCTCGTGCTCGAACCCAATCGCGGCGCGTTCGTGCCGTCGCCCTCCGAGGAGGACATCCGCGCGACGTACCGGGCGCGCCAGGTGGTGGAGGCGGGGGTGGCCGTGAGTCTGTGTGGCGCGCTCGACGCGAACATGCGCCGCAAGCTCGCCGCGCACGTGCGCGACGAAAAGAAGGCGCTGCGCGAGGGCCGCGTGGATGAGGCGGTGCGCCTCGCGGGCCAGTTTCATCTGATCGTGACCGAGCTCGCGGGTGGCGCGGCGCTAGTGGCGGCGCTCGCGCAGCTCGTGGCGCGCACGGAGCTCTACAAGGCGCTGTTCGATCCGTCGAAAGCCACCTCGTGCGCGCCCGACGAGCACGCGCAGATCATCGCGGCACTGGAGGCCGGCGATCAGGCAGCGGCGCTCGCCACCATGCGCGAGCATCTGGCTGAAATCGAGGAGCGCGTGGTGCGCCAGGCGCGCTTGCGCGCGGGCCGCGACCTGAAGGCCGTGTTCGCCGATCTGGCGACTTGAGCGTGTGGTGCATCGGTTTCGTGCGCGACACCGTCCGCTATTTCTGCTTCGCGCTCGCGCCTGAAAAATTCGAGTTCCTCGGCCATGGCGCGCGCGACGGCCGGGCGCTCGCGCATGCGTCGCGCGTAGTCCGCCACAGCGGGCCAGCGCGCGAGATCGATGCCGGCATAGGGCGCCCAGTTGAGCACGGTGACGAGATAGGAAGCGGGCCGCGCGGCGATGGAAGCGGCGCTCGACGAAACACTCCCGCTGGCCGAGGCGCTGCTGCGCGTATTCGATGGCGCACTCGCGTGGTATTTGCCACCGAGCGCGGCGCAGCGCGGGTGTTTGCTGATCGGCACGGCGGCTGCTGAGGCGGTCGCCGACACTGCGGTGCGCGAGCGCCTCGCGGCGGGCTTGCGTGCGTTCGACCAGGCCTTCGAGCGGCGTTTGCGGCATGCCGTGCAGCAAGGCGAACTGCCGGCGGATGCCGACCCGGCGATGCTTGCGCGCGTGGCCTCGGCGCTGCTGCACAGCACCGCCTTGCGCGCGCGCCGGCGAACCGCGCGCGGCGCTGCGCGCGACGGCGGCGGCGGGCGTGGCGCTCATCTGCGGTGCGGCGGCGCGGACAAACGCCTCCCCGAAGGCTCGCACGATCCGTTGATAAACTAGGCGCCTTGCTTGATCGACGAAGGAACGATAATGGTGCGCTATCGGCACTACAAGGGTGGCATCTACGAACTGGTTTGCGAGGCGACGCTCGAATCCGATCCATCGGTCACGATGATCGTGTACCGGGCCGCGAACGGCACGATCTGGACGCGGCCGGCTTCCGTCTTCTTCGAGCAGGTCGAATTCGAAGGCGCACTCGTGCCGCGATTTGCTCCCGTCAACTAACTGTTGTTACTTACGAGGCTGGTTCCAGGATGCGTTTACTGATTGCACTCGTTTTACCGTGGTTGCTGTTCTTCACGATTGGCCGGCCTGTCTCGGGCATCATCTGCCTGATCCTGCAAATCACGTTGATCGGCTGGATTCCCGCCGCTATCTGGGCTGTGTATTCGCTCAGCCAATATCAGACCGATCGAAAGATCGACGACGCGTTCGGCCGCCGCAACTAAGCGCAAAGCATGAAGCGCATGGATGGCGGATTGGGCCGACTGCGCCGTTACATTCGTAACCCACGCTCACAATTCAGCAACCTGAGACAGGCGCCGCCTTCTTACAATCAGAAAGGAGGAGGCTTCGCCATGTTCAAATATGCGCTAGTGGCTTGCGCTGCTGCCCTGCTCGCAGGGTGTGTGGCGCCAGGTTACGACTACGGTTACGGTCAAACCGGCTATGACGATTACGACTACGCGCCCGCCTATGCGGCGCCGGCGTACGGCGGCGTGAATGTCGGCATTTGGGGCGGCGGCGGCGATTATTACCGCGACCGCGACTACGACCGCCGCGGCTGGAATGGTGGCCACGGTGGATGGTGGGGGCGGCCCGGCAGCGGCCGCGGTGGCGACTCGCGCGGTTGGCATGGCAACGGCGGCCGTGGCGGCGATTCGGGCAACTGGCACGGCGGTGGTGGAGAGCGTGGCGGCAACCCGGGTGGCTGGGCTGGCGGTGGAACTCGTGGCGGTAATCCAGGCGGCTGGCAGGGCGGTGGTGGTGGCCGTGGCGGCAATCCGGGCGGCTGGGCCGGCGGTGGTGGCCGTGGCGGCGACTCGGGCGGCTCGCATGGCGGTGGAGGCCGTGGCGGGTCGTGGTCGTCTGGCGGCGGCAAGGGTGGTGCGGAAATCCGGCAAAGCCTCCACTGACGTCAATGCGTTGACGGTAGAAACGATCAGGCCCGCCGCTCGATGGAGCGGCGGGCCTGATTTGTTTCAGCGCTGCCTGGCAGGATAGCTGACGGAATAACCGAGGGAATAACCGAGGAATAACCCGGCAGCTAACCGACCGTATTACTGACTGGACTGCGACGTGCCGGACGTCGACGGGCCGTAAGCCGTATTGGCCTTGTCGGCGGCGACGCGTGCTTCGGCAGCCTGAATGTTTTCCGGATAGTGCATCCAGTCGCTCGGGTCGTAGCCCGCTGCGCGCAACTGGGCGAGTTCGGCGCGAACTTGCGCGCGCGTGACAGGCTGCTGCTGCGATTGGGCAAACGAGAGCGCCGGAACGGCGACGATGGCGGCCACGACCGCAGCCTTGATAAGCGAATTCATAACGATGACCTCCGGGTTCTTTTAAGGGGTTCGCACGACGGCGTGACCCATGGCCGCACTTTAGGCCTTCGGGGCATCAGGGTAAATACCAATAAAACGAATTCACTGTTCTTCTGGAAGTAACAATCCGGTGGGTGTTTCGTCTGATTATTGGATGGAGCGGCTGGATTGGCTGCTTATTTGGGGCGCGTTCGTGCCGAAGGGCACGAATTATTGCGAAATCCGCAACTTGAATTCACCGCGATAACCCTATATCCGGAACCCGCACTTGCCTAGAATCCAGTCGACGCCTGCTGTGCGCGGCACGATCCAGCATGCCAGGCGATTCATACAATTCTGGAGGTAATCGTCATGAAGTCGCTCATCCAAGCCGTTGTCATCGCCGCTGCCTGCGCCGCGCCGCTAGCCGCTTTCGCCCAGTCCGACCAGGGCCTCACGCGTGAGCAGGTGCGCGCCCAGCTCGTCGAGTTCCAGCAGACCCAGCGCAACCAGAACGTCGTCTCGACGGCCGTGAATGCGCCCGTCACCCAAGGCGACAGCTCGTATGGCGGCGTGAGCAGCTCGACGTCGATGGCCGGCGCGCAGTATGTTTCCGAAGCGGCGCGCAAGGGGCCGCTGTCGGTGTACGCCGGCGGCCAGTAACGCTGCCTGTCAGGTACCGGGACTGAGTTCGGGGTACTGAGGCACCGGAATACCGGGGCGTCGGACGCCCGGGTTCCACCCAGGACAAACCGGCCCGCGATGCGAAGTCGCGGGCCGGTTTCATTTTGGGCGGACTTCGGGAGAGGGCATGACCTACAAAAGTTCGGCTTCAGGCACGTCGAGTACGAGATCCGTGCGCGCCACGGCGACGCAGGTCAGCACATAGCCCTCGGCCTTTTCCTCGCGCGACAGGCCCGGCCATTCGATCGTGAAGCTCGCCTCGCCGCTCACGACGCGGCACAGACAGGTGCGGCACGTGCCGTTGCGGCACAGACGCGGCAAGCGGATGCCGGCGAATGCGGCGGCCTCTAGCAGCGTGAGTTCGGACGGCGCCTCGAACGTGCGGCCAAGCGGCTCCACGCGCACGAGCGGCACCGATGGTGCAGCAGCCGGCAGATCCGCAGCGAAGGCTTCGGGGGCGTCAGCGGACGGGACGCTATCGGCGCTCGTGGCGCTCTCGCGTTTCTCGTCGCTCGCGCGCAGGTTCGAATCGCCGGCACTCATGAAACCGATACTCCCAGCAGGTGGCCCGCGCCGGCGGTGAACGCGGCGGCGGCAAGACCAATCGCGATCTGCCGGAACGCCGAGAACGCCGCGCTGCGCCCATTGAATAGCGATGTGAATACGCCGACGGCAGCGAGCCCGAGCGCGCTCAGCACGACGCACTGGACGATGGCCGCCGTGCCGTGCGCCCACAGGAACGCCGCCGTGGGAAACGCCGCGCCGAGCGCGAACAGGCAGAACGATGCGGCTGCGGCGGTCCACGGATTGCCACCCAGCTCTTTCTGATCGATGCCGAGTTCCTCGCGTGCGAGCGTGTTGAGCGCCTCGTTCTTGTCGCGCATGATCTGCGCGGCCACGCGGCGAGCTTCGTCGGGGTCGATGCCCTTTGCCTGGTAGATGAGCGCGAGTTCGTGGCGTTCGGCGTCGGGCGTGTGCTCGAGTTCGTCGGCTTCCTTGGCGAGCTGGGTGCGCGCGAGTTCGCGCGCGTTGGTCACCGAAAGCCATTCGCCGAGCGCCATCGAGCACGCGCCCGCGACCAGCCCGGCCAGGCCGGTCAGCAGGATCGCCCGGTTGGCGCTGCCGGCGCCGGCCACGCCCATGATCAGGCAGAAGTTCGAGACCAGCCCGTCGTTGGCGCCGAGCACGGCGGCGCGCAGGTCGTTGCCCGAGGTCGCGCCTTTGTGCCACGACTCGGCGCCCGCGATTTGCGCGCCTCTCGACTGGCCGTGCGCGCGCTTGCTCGCCACGATCGATTGCACGATGGCGGCGTGCTGATGTTCCTGTGCCGAGAGCGTTTCCGCGCCGGGTTCGCGCGCGTAACGGTCGCGGTCGGCGTATTCGCCGGCGGCGACGGTGGGCAGCACGAGCGACGGGCCGAATACGCGTGTAAGCGTCTGCAACAGATGTGTCTTCGCGCTGCGCCGGTGCGAGCGCACGCGCACGCCGTTGGCGGCGAGCTTGTCGTGCCAGACCTGAGCGTGCTCGCGCTCCGACGCCGCGAGTTCGGCGAAGATCTGGCGCCGGTCCGCGTCCTTCTCGACGGCGCTGAGCGTGTCGTAGACGGCGGCGCTGTCGAGTTCGTCGGCGAGATTGCGCCGGTAGCGGTGGAGTTCCTGGGTGGAGGCCATGATGCGCGCGGGGGTTTCGTTCCAGCGAAGCTTAACCTGGCGGCGCGGATCCGGCGGCGTGGCCCGCGCGAGCCATAGTACAGGAAGGTGGGCGCGCGCCAAATCCGGGCGAGTCCGGGTAAATCCGGTCGATGGGGGACAGTTGCGGAGGCAGGCGGCACAGTATGCGCATGCGCGTATCCGCGCGCGCTTCATGTGCGGCTTGTCTTTGCGCGCGCGAGTGCCAGGATAAAAGCAGGGGCGCATGCATGCAGCGTCCCGGCGGCGGCGCAGCGGGCATTACGGGGTCTTTGGCGCCACCGCGGCTTCCTTGCGGAGGGCCGTCATGGTCCAAGGCGAATTGAGGATCCTGGTGGCGGCGCTCGCCGTCTTTGCCGTGCTGGCGGGCCTCGCGGTCGCGATCCACGGGCTGCTCTTCGATGAGCAGCGCGTCGTGCTCTACGGCATGGCGATCGTGTCGTGCGGCATCGTCGCGTTCGTGGCGATGCTCACCGTGCACCCGAAGGACATCGAGATCGAGCATCACCAGCATCGCGAATCGTGAGCTCGCGGGTCTGCCGGACCCAATACCCGAGGCGACGCCAGTGCATGCGTGGCGCGCACGATGCTGCAGTGCGCCATGCCGCGCGGGCGGGGTGCGGGAGAGGCCGTTTGCGCGCGCAACGGCCGGTTCGCAAGACACTGAAAAATACCGGATACGAAGATCTTTTCGCGCGTGTGACAAAGTCGAGCTTGCGGGTCTCAGGAAGTGTCCTAAAGTGAATCCAGACGACCGCCGCAATCGTGTCGAACGAAGCGACACTTGCGGCGGTCGACATTTAAACCGCGCGTATGTCCAGGAGGAGCATCGAATGGCGCGGCCCGCTCACCCTCAACCTAAGGCCATTCTCATGCAGATCTTGTTTCCGAATGAGGTGCCCGAATACTCGGGTCCCGATTTGACCTTGGCGTTTCCGGTAATGATCGATGGAGAGCGGGTGGAATGTACGATCACGGCGGCAGCGCTGGAAGATCATTTCGGCGCGGCTTCGCCACGCGCCGAAGACATGCTCGACGCATTCGATCACCATCGCGAGCGCATCGAGGCGGTGGCGCGCCGGCTGCTCTCCGAAACGCGCGCGCAATGCCTGACGCTGCGCAGCGGCTATGTGCGCTTCGTGCAGGCGCACGGCGCGGTGTCCTGAGCTTTTTGCCCTTATTCACGTAGGATTTGAAACACGCCGGCGATCTCTCGGAGATCGCCGGCGTGTTTCTATCTGGTTCGCGCGAGGCGTGGGCCATGCCGCACTCGCACGGGGGGCAGGCTGGCGATCGCGTCAGATCATGCGGCGCAGCGTGTTGTCGCGGAACATCACGTGGTGCGCAATGGCCGCGAGCGCGTGCAGGCCGATGATCCAGTAGAACGCATTGCCGATCAGTTCGTGTGCATCCTTGATGATCTGGCGCGCGACCGGGTCCGCACCCACCAGCATGATCTGCAGGTCGATGCCCGCGAGCGTGACTGGCTTGCCGCCGGTATTGATCGTCAGGATGCCGAGCAGCGGCTGCACGAAGATGAACAAATAAAGCGCCACGTGCACGAGCCGCGAAAGGAACGTGAGCACGCGGTTCGAATCGATGTCCTGCGGCGCGCCTTCCCACATGCGCCACAAGAGGCGCAGCACGGCGAACGCGAGCACGAGCGTGCCCGCCCAGAAGTGCACGTTGCTCCAGAACACGCGGCTGTCCGAGCCCTTGGGGCCGCGCACTTCGATTGCGAGATAAGCGAGCGCCACGAGCAGGAAGATGGCCCAGTGAAAGAAGATCGCGGGTTTCGAATAGCGTTCTGCGGAGGCGGGGTACGTAGCCACGGGGCGGCTCCTTGCGGGTGGGACGGGATGGGGCGTGAGCGTCGACTGGGTCGAGTATTCGTATGATAAGGACCACGCGGCGCCCCGTGCGCCTGCGTGGCCGGAATGCTTGACATGGCCCCGCGTACCCGTGCCACGGGCGCGAACCACAAAGACTAAAGACGCTTACTCCGAGCCCAGGTAGAAGTAGCGGAACAGGAATACCGCCGCGATGATCCAGACGATCGGGCGCACCTGGCGCGCGCGGCCCGTCAGCAGCTTCAGACCGGCATACGAGATGAAGCCGAAGGCCACGCCGTTCGCGATCGAATACGTGAACGGCATGGCAAGCGCCGTGAGCGTGGCGGGCACGACTTCGGTGGCGTCGTCCCACGGCAGCGCCGCGAGCTCGCGCAGCATCAGGCACGACACATAGAGCAGCGCCGGCGCCGTTGCATAGGCGGGCACCACGCCCGCGAGCGGCGCGACGAACAGGCTCGCGAGGAACAGCACGGCCACGGTGAGTGCGGTCACGCCCGTACGGCCGCCCGCCTGCACGCCCGAGGCGCTTTCGATATAGGCCGTGGTCGACGAGGTGCCGAGCACCGAGCCCGCAAGAATCGCGGTGCTGTCCGCGAGCAGCGCGCGGTTCAGGCGGTGCATCTTGCCGTGCACGAGCAGGCCGGCGCGGTTGGCCACGCCCATCAGCGTGCCGGTCGCGTCGAACAGCTCGACGAGGAAGAACACGAGCACCACGTTCAGGATGCCGGTCGAGAGCGCGGCCTTGATATCGAGATGCGCGAAGGTCGGCGCAATCGAGGGCGGCGCCGAAAAGATCCCGTGGAACTGGTTGCCGCCGAAGAAGAACGACAGGATCGTCACGCCCACGATGCCGATCAGGATCGCGCCGCGCACCTTGAGCACGTCGAGCGTGACGATGGCGAAAAAGCCGACGATCGCGAGGAGCGTGTGCGGGTCGTGCAGGTTGCCAAGCTCGACGAGCGTGGCCGGGCTGGCGACGATCACACCCGAAGTCTTGAGCGAGATGATCGCGAGAAAGAGGCCGATGCCCGCCGTGATCGACACGCGGATCGAATGCGGAATCCCGTTGATGATCGCCTCACGCACGCGCAGCAGCGTGACCACGAAGAACAGGCACCCGGAGATGAACACCGCGCCGAGCGCCGCCTCCCACGTGAAGCCCATGCCCTTGACCACGGCGTACGCGAAGTACGCGTTCAGGCCCATGCCGGGTGCGAGCGCGATGGGATAGTTCGCGTAGAGCCCCATGATGATCGAGGCGAGCGCCGAGACAAGGCAGGTGGCGACGAACACGGCGTCCTTCGGCATGCCGGCGTCGCCGAGAATCGCCGGGTTCACGAAGATGATGTACGCCATCGTGAGGAAGGTGGTGAAGCCGGCGAGCACTTCGGTGCGCAGGTTCGTTCCTGCTTCTTCGAATCCGAAATAGCGTTTGATGGCGTCCATGAAAGTCGGGCCCTCGAGAGTCGTGCGGGTTGATTTGATTTGTTCTGGCTGGCGCTCGGCGTGGGCGACAGGTGATAACAGGGGGCGTCGCCGGAGCCGGTTCACGCGTGGTTTACGCGCGGGTCACGTGCTTACGGGCGCGATTGTAAACAATTGCCCGGCAAGGGCAGAAAAGCTGGAGCGAACGTGGAAGGGCCGCAACAGTTTGCGGAGAGTCAGATGTGGGGGGCAGGTACGTGTGCGCATAAGCGGCACATAAGCGGCGGCAAAAAGAACAAAGCGGGAGCATCGGTCCGTCATTGCAGACGGATCGCTGCTCCCGCCGAGGGGAGAGCCTTCAGCCTGATGCGCTTACTGCGCCGGTTGCGGCATCGCGCCCGAGGCACGTCGCTGCGCGACGATCGCCCCGGCGCGCTGGGCGTTCTCGGGGTAGTGAAGCCAGTCGAGCGGCTCGTAGCCCGCCGCACGCCACGCAATGAGGTCCGCGACCACCTGGGCGCGCGTCAACGGACCCGTAGGGCTGTAGGGTTGGGCCAGCGCGCTCGCTGAAGCGACGCAACATGCCGCGGCTAGCAAGCCAAGCGCAACACGCGAAAGAGTGTTCATGGCCGTGCCTTTCGTATAAGGGATAACCCTGAAATTATAGGTCTTATCTCGATAAGAGAAAGGTTTGCAATGAGAAAAATGCGCTCGTCTTCAGCGTGCCTTCGAAGCATGCCGTTCGCGCCTCTGCCGGTACTCCGCGGGGCGCAGCCCGGTCCACTTGCGGAACGCACGATGGAACGCGCTCGGCTCCGCGAAACCCACGGCGGCCGCGATGTCGGCGACCGAGCGCGCGGGGTCCTGCAACGCCTCGAGTGCGAGGTCGCGGCGCAACTCGTCCTTGATCGACTGGCAACTGTGCCCTTCCTGGCGCAGGTGGCGGCGCAGCGTCGCAGGCGCGACGTTCAGGCGCTGCGCGATGGCGTCGGCGTCCGGCCACGCGTGGGCAGGCAGCGCGCGTAGCGCACGCCGCACGCGCGCGGCGAACGAGGCCGGATTGCGATACTTCACGACGAAATTGCCGGGCGCATTGCGCAGGAAGGCGCGTGCCGAGGCGGTGGTCTGGATCACCGGCAGGTCGAGGAACACGGGCGCGAGGTCGAACCACGAGTCGGGCTGATCGAAGGCCATGTCCTCGCAGATCATGAGCTGGTACGCGTGCGCGTCGGCCGGCGCCGGGCAGCGAAAGCGCGCCGCGATCACCGGAATGCGCCGCCCCACGAGCCAGCAAAGCAACCCATAGACGAGGATGAACCACGTAGCGTAGGCGAACATCGCCGGCACGGGCGTGCCCGCGCGCTGGCGCAAGGCGATGCGCACGCGCGTGGCGTCGATGTCGATCTCCCCTGCGAGGTCGTCGAGCACGAGGCGCATGAACTGCACGGTGCGCTGCAGCGCCTGGCGGCCCGTGGGCGCGCCCAGCGCCGCGCGGGTCATGGCGATGAAGCTCCCGCTCTTCATCGCGTGAGAGTCCTGGCCGAGGAATTCGTCGTCGAGCGCGCGCGCGATGCCCGCCCACAGCGCGCCGTACTGCGCGGCGCTCACGCGCGCATGCGGTGCATCGAGCGCGCTCGCTGCGATGCCCGCTGCGTCGACGATGGGCGCCACGTCGACTCCGTGCGCCCGCGCCAGCGTCTCGCGCACGAGGCTCATGGCGATTGTGCCTTTTTCGCTCACTCTGCTGGTTTTCCCTGGCTGCAAGAATTGGCCTCCAGTTGGGGTTATTGGAGGCATTATGGCAAATTCGCTCAATGACTTTGATCGTGGCGGGCATCGAATGCGCGGGCGCGGATGTCTAAACTTTTCGTAGACCTTGCGGCAGCGGCCGCACGGCGCGACAGTGGATGCACCGAACGCGCGTCTCGCAGCGCGAGCGCGCAGGCAAGACAGGAAGGGGACACAGATGGACGAGTTCTATACCGACGACCAGCGCATGATTCGCGACGCCGCGCGCGACTTCTCGACCGAGCGCCTCGCGCCCAACGCGGCGCAATGGGACCGCGACGGCAAGCTGCCAGACGA
Source organism: Paraburkholderia tagetis (assembly GCF_022213065.1). Taxonomy (GTDB): domain Bacteria; phylum Pseudomonadota; class Gammaproteobacteria; order Burkholderiales; family Burkholderiaceae; genus Paraburkholderia; species Paraburkholderia tagetis. Next base: position 55,233 of record NZ_JAKLJA010000008.1, on the reverse strand, counting down.
GGTGGTCGCGCAACTGGGCGAGCTGGGCTTTCTCGGCATGATCGTGCCGCAGGAGCAGGGCGGCTCCTATACCGACTACGTGGCCTATGCGCTCGCGATGGAGGAGATCGCTGCGGGCTGCGCTTCGTGCGCGACGCTCGTGAGCGTGCACAACTCCGTGGGCTGCGGGCCGATTCTCCAGTACGGCACCGACGCGCAAAAGGACCGCTGGCTCACGAAGCTCGCGAGCGGCGAGATGATCGGCGCGTTCTGCCTGACCGAGCCGCAGGCCGGCTCGGAGGCCAACAACCTGCGCACGCGCGCCGAGTTGCGCGACGGCAAGTGGGTGCTCAACGGCAACAAGCAGTTCGTGACGAACGGCTCGCGCGCGAGCCTCGCGATCGTGTTTGCGGTGACCGATCCCGATGCGGGCAAGCGCGGCATCTCGGCCTTCGTCGTGCCCACCGACACGCCGGGCTTCAACGTGGGGCCGCACGAGAAGAAGATGGGCATTCGCGCCTCGGACACCTGCCCGATCTCGCTCGTCGATTGCGCGATTCCCGAGGCGAATCTGCTCGGCCAGCGCGGCGAGGGCCTCAAAATCGCGCTCTCGAATCTCGAAGGCGGGCGCATCGGCATCGCGGCGCAGGCGCTCGGCATCGCGCGCGCGGCCTTCGACGCGGCGCGCACTTATGCGCACGAGCGCGTGCAGTTCGGCGAGCCGCTGATCCGCCATCAGAGCGTCGCGAACATGCTCGCCGACATGCACACGCGCATCAACGCCGCGCGCCATCTCGTGCATCATGCGGCCAAGCTGCGCACGCTCGGCAAGCCCTGTCTTTCCGAGGCCTCGCAGGCCAAGCTCTTTGCTTCCGAAATGGCCGAGGAAGTGTGCTCGCACGCGATCCAGATTCACGGCGGCTATGGCTTCCTCAACGACTATCCGGTGGAGCGCCACTATCGCGACGCACGCATCACGCAAATCTACGAAGGCACGAGCGAAGTGCAGCGCATGGTGATTGCACGTCAGCTATAAGAAAGGATGACGAAGTATTCGGTGCATTGAATAAAGAGCGATAAAGCGCGCAAACGCGCCGTGACTTAGGAGACGACGATGACCGGGTTCACCCCTTCCGCGCAGGCCTTCATCGACGCACGCGAGCTGCTGCTGCGTCACCGCACCGATTACGCGCGCGCGTATGAAGAATTCGCATGGCCGCAGCTCGATACCTTCAACTGGGCGCTCGATTATTTCGACGTGATGGCGCGCGGCAACGACAACCCGGCACTGTGGATCGTCGACGACCTCGCGAACGGCGGCACGCGCTACTCGTTCGCGCAGATGTCCGAGCGTTCCTCGCGCATGGCGAACTTCCTGCGCGAAGCGGGCGTGGGCCGTGGCGATCGTCTTCTCCTGATGCTGCCCAACCGCGTCGAGCTGTGGGACGTGATGCTGGCGGCGATGAAGCTGGGCGCCGTGGTGCTGCCCGCCACGACGCAGCTCTCGCCCGACGACGTGCGCGAGCGCGTGGAAGCGGGCGGCGCACGGTTCGTGGTGGTCGATGCGGCGGAACTCGCGAAGTTCGACGCGCTCGATGCGAGCGTGAAGCGCATCGCGGTGGGCGCATCGCGCGAAGGCTGGATCGACCTCTCGCGCGCTTATGAGGCGAGCGCCGTGTTCGAGCCGGACGGCCCGACACGCGCGAGCGATCCGATGCTGCTTTACTTCACCTCGGGCACCACGTCCAAGCCCAAGCTCGTCGAGCACACGCATCAGAGCTATCCTGTTGGCCACCTCTCCACGATGTACTGGATCGGCCTCATGCCCGGCGACGTGCACTGGAACATCAGCTCGCCGGGCTGGGCCAAGCATGCGTGGAGCTGCTTCTTTGCGCCGTGGAATGCGCAGGCCTGCGTGTTCGTCTACAACTACGCGCGCTTCGTGCCGAAAGATACGCTCAACGCGCTCGTGCAATGCGGCGTGACCACGCTGTGCGCGCCGCCCACGGTGTGGCGCATGCTCGTGCAGGAGCCGCTCGCGAGCCACGCAGTGAAGCTGCGCGAGATCGTGGGCGCGGGCGAGCCGCTCAATCCGGAGATCATCGAGCGCGTGCGTCACGCCTGGGGCATCACGATTCGCGACGGCTATGGCCAGACCGAAACCACCTGCCAGATCGGCAATTCGCCGGGCCAGCCCGTGGTGGCGGGCGCGATGGGCCGGCCGCTGCCGGGCTACCGCGTCGAGCTCGTCGACCCCGACGACCAACCCGCGAGCGAAGGTGAAATCGCACTGCGTCTTGGGCAAAATCCGGTGCAGCGCCCGCTCGGCCTGATGACGGGCTACGCGAACAACCCGAAGGCGACCGAGCAGGCGATGCGCAACGGCTACTACCACACGTCCGACATGGCGATGCGCCGCGATGACGGCTACTTCGTCTACGTGGGCCGCGCCGACGACGTGTTCAAGTCGTCCGATTACCGCCTGAGCCCGTTCGAGCTGGAGAGCGTGCTGATCGAGCACGAGGCGATTGCCGAGGCGGCCGTGGTGCCGAGCCCCGACCCTTTGCGGCTTTCGGTACCCAAGGCGTTCGTGACCGTGCGCCAGGGCTACGAGGCCGGTCCCGATCTCGCGCGCGAGGTGTTCCGCTTTTCGCGTGACAAGCTCGCATCGTACAAACGCATTCGCCGCCTCGAGTTCAGCGACTTGCCGAAGACCATCTCGGGCAAGATCCGCCGCGTCGAGTTGCGTCGCCGGGAAATGGAACGCACGGACGAACCCGCGCGCCAGCCCGACGAATACTGGGAAGAGGATTTTCCCGAACTGCGTTGAAACAAGCATGGAGTCCAAAATGATCGAATTCGAGTACGCACATGACGGCGCGGTGGCGCTCATCACGCTCGCGCGACCGCCCGCGAACGCCTTTACCGTCGATGGCCTGCGCCAGCTTCAGCAGGTGATCGAGGCGTTCAATCGCGAGGCGAAAGTGCGCGCCATCGTCATCACCGGCAACGGACCGAAGTTCTTTAGCGCGGGCGCGGACCTGAACGCGTTCGCCACCGGCGATCGCGAGGTCGCGCGCACGGCGGCTGCGGAGTTCGGCGCCGCGTTCGAGGCGCTGCAGAATGCACGGCCCGTGGTGATCGCCGCGATCAACGGCTATGCAATGGGCGGCGGGCTCGAATGCGCGCTCGCCTGCGATATCCGCATTGCCGAAGAGCACGCGCAACTCGCGCTGCCCGAGCCCGCCGTGGGCCTGCTGCCGAGCGGTTGCGGCACGCAGACGCTGCCCTGGCTGGTGGGCGAGGGCTGGGCCAAGCGCATCATCCTCACCGGCGAGCGCGTGGATGCCGCCACGGCGCTGCGCATCGGCCTCGTCGAGGAAGTGGTGCCGCAGGGCGGCGCGCGCGAAGTCGCACTCGCCATGGCCGCGCGCGTGGCTTCGCTGAGCCCGCAGGGCGTGTCGTTCAGCAAGTCGCTGATTCATCAGGCGCGCAATGGGGTGCCGCGCGGCGCCGCGCTGGCCGTGGAACGCGAGCGCTTCGTCGACCTGTTCGACTCGCCCAACCAGCGCGAAGGCGTGAACGCCTTCCTCGAGAAGCGCAAGCCGCAATGGCATATTGATACGGAGAATTAAGCAATGAATGCAACACCCGCTTCCGCACAGGCCGTCCCGGAAGCCGGACCGGACGTGCTGTTTCGCGTGGTCAATCGCGTTGCGATTGTCACGCTGAACCGTCCCGCCGCGCTCAACGCGCTCTCGCATGCGATGGTGCGCGAGATTGCCGTGCTGCTCGAACGCGTGCGCCGCGACGATCATATCGTCGCGCTCGTGCTCGAAGGCGCGGGACCGAAGGGCTTTTGCGCCGGCGGCGACGTGCGCGCGATCGACAGCCTCGCGCGCGCGGGCGAGCGGCTCGGTGAAAACGGCTGGCAGCAGTTCTTCGTCGACGAATATCGGCTCGACTTTGCGCTGCATACGTTCGACAAGCCGCTCGTCGCGCTGCTCGACGGCGTGACGATGGGCGGCGGCATGGGCCTTGGTCAGGCCGCGGCGCTGCGCGTGGCCACAACGCGCACGAAGATCGCGATGCCTGAAACGCGCATTGGCATGCTGCCCGACGTGGGCGCGACGCATTTCCTCGCGAAGATGCCGGTGGAAACCGAACTCTATGTGGGGCTGACCGGCGTGCTGCTCACGGGCGCCGATGCGCTCCACTGCAATCTCGCGGATGTCTGCGTGCCGGGCGAATGGCTCGACGGTTACGAGGCGCGTCTCGCGCAGGCCAGCTTCGACGGCGACGTGCCCGAAGCGCTGCGCCGAGTGTTTGATGTACCGCGCGATGTAGCGGGCGATGCGTCGGGCGATGCACCAGGCACGCAGGCAAGCGCAAGCGCACTGGCCGCGCATGCGCCGCTGATCGCGCGGTATTTCGGTCGCCGTGCGCGCGTCGAGCAGATCGTTGCTTCGTTGCGCGCTGATCTTGAACACGCGCAACCGGAGAACGTGCGCGCGTGGCTCGCGGCCACGCTAGAAGCGCTCACGCATTACTCGCCGACCATGCTGGAAGTTACGCGCGAGGCGCTGCTGCGCGGCCGCCAGATGACGCTGGCGGAAAACTTTCGCATGGAACTCGGGATCGTTGCGCGCGCAATCGAAGAGGGCGACTTCTGCGAAGGCGTGCGCGCGCATCTCGTCGACAAGGACCGCAAGCCGCGCTGGGCGCCCGCGACGCTCTCCGAACTGCGCGAGGCGCGCGTGCAGCATTTCCTGTGCTCGCCGTGGCGCGCGGACACGCATCCGCTGGCGGATCTGGGCGCTTGATGCGATTCATGCGCTGAACTTCAGCGGTGCGCGTGGATCGACTGCGCGCCGCGTCACATCACATCCGATCACTTCAATCCCGGCGCCATGCGCGCCGCGATCTCCCGGACAGGCTGCAGCCCGACCAGCGTGAGCCAGTGGCGCAGGCGAAACCACCGGCAGGCCCTTAGGATTAGCAGCCGAAATTCCACCATCCCCATTGATTCCCATCAAGCGCTCCTGACTCTTCTGGCTGTCCGCTATTGAGGTGAAATCTCGCCAGGGTTACAACGCAGAGCAGGCTGTCACGCATCACGGCCCTCAACCCTTCTGCGACTTCCCTCGAACGATAGCCATGAATGATGCCTCCCCTGTCCTGCTTTACAGTGTCGTCGACAGCGACGGCAATCAATATGCGACGGCTACGCTAACGCCAACAGACGATACGCGCGAAAAAATTGTTCTTTCGAAGCCGTACATCATTCCCGTGCTTTTTCTGCCGGGCATCATGGGCACGAATTTACGCAAGAAAGATGGCAAGCAAGCTGTCTGGCAGCCGCCGAATGCCGATGCGCGTGGTGCGGTGGACATGATTGCCCAGTTGTTCAGCTATGCGTTCAAGAATACGCAGGAGCGCGTTGGCGATCTCGCGACCAGCGATGCGGAGGTCGACCCGAGTGGCCCCATCGATGCAGGCGAAAGCGGCCTGCCGAAAAACGTGCTGGTCGCGCGTGGCTGGGGAGCGCTGATGCGCTCGTCCTATCATCCGTTCATGGCGCAGCTGCAGCATCAGCTCAACGCGCTTGCCCAGTTCGATTTCAAGCGTTGCGAAGCCGACCTGAAGGGGTGGGCCGAAAAGCATGGGCATGAGGCCCCCACGGAATGGGGCGCCGCCGGCGGCGAGCCGCTTACGAGGGAGGAAATCCTTCATGCTGCCAATTATCAATTCGATGTCTGGGCAGGGGGATACAACTGGCTGCAGAGCAACCGCGATTCTGGGGCGGCGATCCGCGACCTGATCGAAAACACTATCCTGCCGTACTACAACGAGGGCCGGGAAGTGATCGTCGATGCACCGAATGGCGAAGGCGGTACCCAGTGCACCATCCGGCGCAGAAAGCCTAACCGGCCGCTGGCAGAGAAGGTGATTGTCGTGACGCATTCGATGGGTGGCCTGGTGAGCCGGGCACTCACCGAGATACACCAGTGCGACAGCGTGATGGGGGTTTCGCACGGCGTGCAACCGGCCACCGGTGCACCGGCTACGTACAAGCGCATGCGGGCAGGATTCGAGGGGGCGGCGAAGCTCATTCTTGGGCGCCACGCAGCGGACGTTGTGGCGATCCTGTCGCAGGCGCCGGGCGGACTGGAACTACTCCCGACTGCGGACTACAACGATGGCCAGCCGTGGCTGAAGGTGCGGGAGAAAACCAGGCGTACGGACCGGCCGGGAGTTGAGATTCTGGCATTGCCAATGGGAGGTGATCCCTATAACGAGATCTACCTTTCGCCTGCGTGGTATGGCCTGGTGCCGGATGGCAACCTGGGGTTGATGGATCCGGGGAACAAGGCGGCAGCGGATTTCAATTCGGACGGTAGTGGCTTGCGTGCCCAATTAGCCGAAATGATCGATGACGTCAGGAAGTTTCACGAGTCTATCGAAATGAAATACAAGAGTCCAACCTACGCTCACTATGGCGCACAGGGCAACCGGACTCAGCCGGCAAAGGAGCGCGACGGGCTGTTCGGCACAAGCCTGATGGAAGCCGACCACCTGTTCACATGGGGGGAAATCGCATGGGAAGGCACAGGAATTGACAGTGTTGCCCCATCACGGATTGCACTGTCCCGTGACGATGGCAAGGGTACGCTGATCACGACTTCCGGTGTCAAATTGACGCTAAGCGCCCCCGATTGCCCGGGGGACGGTACCGTTCCGTGCTACTCGGGTGCGGCACCAGGCAAGGCCGGCATTGCCGGTTGTTTTGTGCACGGTCAGGGCAATCCCGGGCAGTGCAACGAGCATTTCGGGTATGACCATCAGGGAAGTTACGGCGACAAATACCAGCGGTCGCTGTACGCCACGATGTATGCAATCGTCAAGATCGCGCAGCAGGCGCAATGGCATAAAAAGGATTCCGCATGAACCCCGACTGGAAAACTCACGCGATTGGACGCCATCTCGTCGATGTTCCGGCGAGTGCACAACTCATTGAGAGCTGGAAATACAGCAGAGACCGTCTGGAGCTACTCGCACCAGGCGATGACACGCAATTTGACCGGCTCGTAGCCCAGCGTGAGGCAGAGCTGAAAGCGCGCATTCGGAAATCGGGAAAGCCTACTTTCGCCGAACGGGTGTCGTTGCCCAATGGCTCGACGGCGCTCTTTTCGTGGCGACTGAGTGAGGCGGAGACTATTTACTCGACAGATACGTTTTTCAGGGCAGGAAGTCGCATTCTAATGTACAAAAAAGATGCGATTCCAGTAGAAAACAAAGACAAGGCCATTGCATTTCTCAAGCGATGCAGCGAGAAATGGCGCGAGATTGAAGTCGGCCAGATTCCCGAAGGAATCGGCTTTGTAGTAAGCGACACTATTCTCGCGGACGACCTTCCCAACTATGAAAGCTGGCGTCTGCTCATCCAGCTTGCGGCCAAGCCCGATGTGACATTCGAGGTCAGCGGCTTTGTGGGGGCAACGGATGAGGGGCTGCGCAAACGTGCCGGGGGCATCCTCGCAAGCATGCTCGGCATGGCGGCGGGACTGACGCAGTTGCGCAATCACGCCCGTCCGGTGGGGCCCATTGAGGCCGACGAAATTCTCGTCGCGGGGAACCAGAACGGCAAGCGCGGCTACGGCTTCAAATGGGAGGCGCCGGGCAAGGACTATTCGCTGGCCGAGCCCAACCTGAATGTTTCGCTTCGGGTCGGTGAAAGTGCCTATGCGACGAACCGGGAGTCCTTTTCAAGCGACGATGAGGCGCTCGAGTTGTGGGACACCGTCGTGAACTCGATCCGTCTGCGGCCGGGGGCTGTATGAGCACGGTCGCGGAGGAGATCGACCCCATACGCTACCTATGTGACGAAGTGTTCCCGTCACCTGCGGAAAAAAGAGCATCGCACCTGGCTTTGCGCGAACGGCATCAGGCCGCCATGGCTCGGCCGCTGACTTTTCGCTCCTGTCTGCGGATACAGTCGAGACAGACACATCTGCTTTCCATCGCCCTGCGATACCGCACACTGTATCGTGCGGAGGGTGCGAGTGGCCATCTCATCAACGCCCGCCATGCACGAGGCAAGGCGGCGTGGACTTGCAGCCGCTAGCGCGTAGGCGCACTTTACAGATAGCTACAGCAGTAATCGAGCGTCTCGACAACATCGATATCAAAGCGGCTCTTGCCCGGCACCGAGAACGATTCGCCTGCGCTGTAGGTCTTCCACTCGTCGCTGCCGTCGAGGCGGATGCGGCACTTGCCGCCTTGCACTTCCATCAGTTCGGGCGCGTCGGTGCCGAAGTTCAACTGGCCCGGCAGGATCACGCCGAGCGTCTTGCGCGTGCCGTCGGCGAACAGCACCGTGTGCGAGACGCACTTGCCGTCGAAATAGACGTTGGCCTTGCGGACTACGGAAACCTGGTCGAATTGTGTTGCGGCCGTCATGGCTGTCTTCCTCTGAGTCGTCGTGAATGGATGTGTTGGCGCGAGGCGGGCGCGGTTCTGCGCACTCCGCAGCGGGACCGACATCATACCGGCACTGGACGCACGCGGCGAATCCGGCCAATCCCGCCAATGCCGGCGACACAGGCGCCCATGCCGGCCCAGGCGCGTCCGCGAGTGCCGGCATTGCCGCAGCAACGGCCGATGCCACGCTGCCCGCCGTGAAGGTCATGTCGGCGCCGTCCGGGATGCCGGGACGCGGCTCGGTGGGCGGCAGCATCGACATCACCACGAAGACGCCGCAAAACGACAACTTCATCAACGGTAGCGTAGGTCTGGGCACGGACAGCTACCGCCGCGCGACCGTCGACTGGAACCAGAAGCTCAACGACACCACGGCGATCCGCCTGAACGCGATGGGCCACGACGCCGACCAGCCGGGCCGCACCGATATCTACAGCAAGCGTTGGGGCGTTGCGCCATCGATCGCGTTCGGCCTGAACACGCCCACCACGGTCACGCTGAGCTATGACGTGCTGCCCAAACTCACGGTGGGCGCGGGCGCAACGGTGTCGAGCGAGACTTATGCGTCGGTCACGTCGACCACGCGCAAGTGGATTGCGGGTTATGCGCGCTTTGATGGCATGCGTATCATGCGCGCGCCGCGCTTACTCCCCTGCGACCGTAACCGAAGCCTCGGACGTGAGCATCATGAACGTGAAGCTCTCTTGCAGATAGAGGCGCACGGTGTTCTCGTCATGCGACGAATAGCCGATAGAGACATCCTGCCCCAGGTGAAGCGCGAAGTCGCCGCCACGCGTCGTGAGAATGCTGCCGCCTTCGAGCGCCGGCGCCCAGATGATCTCGCCTTTCACGAGGCGGCGGATATGCTCGAGGATCGGGTAACCCGAGTCGCTCGCCTCGCTTACCGCCGTATAGGCGTCGGAACCGAGCAGCACCGCATAGGGGCCGTCCACGCCTTGCAGACGCAGTTGCTCGAGCGCCTTGGCGATCACGGCGGGGTAATCGGCCACGTCGGCGGGCATTTGCAGCAGCGGGTTCGACGTGCCTTCGCGAATGCCCGTGATCTGCGCGGCCTTGTAGCCATCGAAAATCGCGCGGTCTTCGGCGAACGCGAGGCGCGTGGCCGCGTCCTTGGCCGGCTGCCAGTCGGAGTCTTCCGCGCCGCGCTCGACGTCGTCGATGGCCTCGCGCGACAGCTCGAACGGCACGCGCAGTTCGACCAGCGCCTTCACTTCGCGCTGGCGCGCGCGGATGCCTTCCAGCGGCGCGGCGATACCGCTCTGGTGACCGGTGCCGACGGCGGCGAGATTCACGCCGCCGGGACCCTTCACGTCGACCACGCGGCGGCCCGCGAGTGAGCGCTTGAAGGTGCGCGCGACTTCTTCTTCGATTTGCGACCACGCATCTGTGGAAATGGGCGCCAGCTCGCGATGCAGATTATTCATACCGGGGTGCTCCTTTGAGTGATCCAATGGCGAGCGAGCCGTCCGCGCCTGGCGCGGCGGCGGGCTCGGGTTCGGGTTGGGCATCGAGGCTCGCGTCCACGGTGCCGGCCGCGCCCGGCTCGCGCTCGGCGAGCGCCTCGAGCAGCGGCTGCGACGGCACGAAGAAGAGACTGCCCGTGACGGCGCGGCTGAAATCGAGCAGCCGGTCGTAGTTGCCGGGCGGCTTGCCGACGAACATGTTTTCCAGCATCTGCTCGATGGGTGCGGGCGAACGCGCATAGCCGATGAAGTAGGTGCCGAATTCGCCCGAGCCTGGCCGGCCGAACGGCATGTTGTCGCGCAGGATCTTGACTTCGTCGCCGTTGGCGTCCGTGAGCGTGGTGAGCGAGCTATGCGAGCAGCTCGGCTTCACGCTTTCGTCGAGCTCGATGTCCTGCAGCTTGGTGCGCCCGATGACGCGCTCCTGCGCTTCCACGGAAAGCGCGTTCCAGCCTTTCATGTCGTGCAGGTACTTCTGCACCAGCACGTAGCTGCCGCCCGCGAATTCGGGGTCGTCGTCCGCGCCGATCACCGTGAAATGCTCGGCTTCGTTGCCGGTGGGGTTCTCGGTGCCGTCGACGAAGCCGATCATCGCGCGCATGTCGAAATTGCGGAAGCCGTGCACTTCGTCCACGGTCGTGACCGCGCCTTCGAGGCGGTTCATCAACTGTGTGGCCAGCTCGAAGCACAGGTCGGTCTGGTCGGCGCGGATGTGCAGGAGCAGGTCGCCGGGGGTGGCCAGGGCCACGCGCTCGCCCGAGCCGAATTCGCGGAACGGATGCAGCTCGGCCGGGCGCGGGTCGCCGAACAGGCGATCCCATGCGTCAGACGAAAAGCCCACCACGCAGGAGAGGTTGCCGCCCGGCACGCGCTTGCCGACCGCGCGCGCGAGGTTGGCGACGTCGGCGCACCAGGCGCGCACGGTGGCGCGGCTCGTGGCGTCCTCGTTGACAGTCGCGACGATGAAGAACGCGCTGCGGGTGACGGAGGTGGAGACGGACTGGGGATCGGGCGTTGGGGTGGGCGGCATCATGGTTTGGGCTTATTGCTTGACTGGGCTTGACCGGGTTCGGCTTGGTTCGGCGGGATTCGCTGCCCGCATAGTTTAGCCAAACTCGTGAAAAAGGGCGGTTTGCAGGCAAGTGGCTTGACGTGCGAGGATAGACATCGTCACGGCCTCTGAGAGACACATCATGTGGGATCACACCGAGCATGAAGGTTTCGAGATCTGGGTGTTGCCGATTCCGGCGTTCGGGCCGCGTTCGCCCGAGCCGCTCTTTCATTACAGCGGCTACATCTGCCGCCATGGCGCGGACGCGCATGTGGAAGGGCGCAGCATCCGCTTCCACGATCTGATGCGCAACTACATCGGCCCCGACGCCGCGCTCGATGCGGCCTATTCCGACGCACGCGAGCGCATCGATCGCTTTCGCGCGACGGGAAGCTGGGCCGAAAGCCACGCCGGCTAGCGCCCCGCAAGCCCCGATGCGGGGCGGCGTATCGCGCGGTTTCAGCGGGCCTGGCGGGCTCAGTGGCGGCCGGAAACGATCAGCGTCACGGAGCGGCCGTCGCAGCCCTCGCTGCTGGGCTTGGTGATCGCGCGCCAGCCCGCGGGCCGGCCCGGCGCGGCGAGGTCTATGCCGGCACCGGCGCTGCGAGCGCGGCCGGCGTGTCCGCCATTGCTGGCGTTGGCGCTATTGCCGGCGCTATTGCTGGCGCTATTGTCAGCGCGATTGTCAGCGTTGCCGGTACTGTTGCGGGTGCTGCCGCTGCTGCCGCCGCCGTTATCGTTCTCTGCGCTGTGGTCTGCCCGGTTGTCCGCGCCGTTGTCCGTGCTGTTGTCGGTGCTGTTGTCCGCGCTGTTGTCGGTATAGGTGGCCAGCACGTTGAACGGCCAGGACGCGCGCAGCAAGCGCTCGTGCGTGAGCGAGCCTACCCAGATGGGCGTGAGCCCAGCGTCACCCGATGACTGGGGCGGCGTGCTCGTTCCTGTTGTGTCCGTTATGCCTGTCGTCCCGCGTGTCGCCGCGCCCGCGCCGGCGGTTTCGCTCGTGCCCGTTGCCTTGCCCGCGCTTGCGCCCGTGGGCGCACCGGCCGCCGCGCCCGCGGGCCGCTCGATCGCATAGCCTGTCGGCCAGAAGCGCAGCACGTCGCGGCGGCTGCCGGGGCGCGCGGGGTTGTCGGGCAGATGCGCGCGTTCGAACACGAGCGGCGAGGGCATGCCGTTGTTCAGCTTGGGCAGGAGCGGCAGCGAAAGCGCATCCACATTGGGCGCGACGAGCGAGAGCACGCTCTTCAGCGAGAATTGCGTGCCTTCGCTCCAGCCGGCGTCGTGCAACGCCGCGCGCAGGTCGGCGGCGCTGGCGGCCCACTGGATCGTCATCGGCTCGCGCCGCTCGCCCTTCATGTCGATGCGGTAGCACGCGAACGTCCTCCAGAGCGAATCGGTCCACATGAGCTGCGCGATGGCCACCGGCGGCACTTCGGCGTGCGATTCGTGCGCCGCTTCGCGGTCGGCTGCGCCGCGCTGCAGCACGAAGGCCAGCGCGAGCACGGCAAGCACGATGGAAGGCATGACGTTGCGAGCGGCAGGCCGCTGCGGATAGCGCCATAGCGAGAGCAGCACGACCGCCGCTACCCAGATCGAGGCGAAGGCCGCGCCGCCGATGGCATCGGAGAACAGGAAGCGCTCGAAATAGAGCCCCGCGAACGTCACCGCCACCACGATCGCATTGCCCACCGTCGCGACGATGGCCGCCTGCGCCATGTTCACGCGCCGCACGAGCAGGAACATCGCGAAGCCGTAGACGATCACCATCGAGGCCACGCGGTCGCTCGGGAACACATAAGCGCCCACGTGCGCCGCGCTGGCCATGTCGTAGTGGATCGCGACACGCAGCACGACGATGAGCGCCTGCGAGACGCCCGCGGCGAGCGCCCAGTAGCCGATGGTGCGCCAGCGCCGCTCGAGCGCCATCCAGGCCGTGACGGTGGCCACGAGCGCCGCGAGCGTGTAGTTGCTGCCGAGCGTTTCGACGTGGGCGAGGACATTGTCGGCCCAGGTCGTGTGGATCGAATGGAGGAACTGGCGCACCGACTGGTCGACCTGTACGAGCGGGGCGCCGTGCAGCAGATTGCTGAGCACGTAGGAGAACACGGCCGCGCACACGGGCACCAGCGCCGTGACGGCGAGCAGCGCGCCGAGCGCCGGCTGCTGCGGATCGAGCACCCGCGCGAGCCGGCGTGCCGCCGGACCGTGGTGGCCCGCTGCCCAGCGCGCGGCGGCGCGGCGCGAGGCGCCGGCCCAGGCGTCCACGTGGCCGAGCATCATGTGCGTGATGGTCCAGACCAGCCAGCCCGCGAACACGATGATCGCGAGCGCGACCACGAGCCGGAACGACACGGCGCCCGCCAGTTGCAGCGACGCGCCGAACACCACGCCTGGCACGATATGCGCGGGCGCCCAGACGAGCGCCGAGATCACGTTCATCACGAAAAAGCGCATCGGCGACATGCCCGCCATGCCCGCGACCACGGGCACCACGGCGCGCAGCGGCGCGATGAAGCGCGCGAGGATCACGCTGCGCGTGCCCTGTTTTTCGAAGTAGATCCGGGCTTTTTCGAGGATGCCCGGGTGATGGCTGAACGGCCAGACCTGGGCGATCGAGTCGCGATAGCGGCGGCCGATCCAGAAGCTCAGCGCGTCGCCGCCCACGGCGCCCACGATGGCGCTGACGAATAGCCAGCCCAGATTGAGCGTGCCGGTGCCCGCGAAGGCGCCGGCGATAAACATGGCCGTGCTGCCCGGGAAGAACGTGCCGACGAGCGCGAGCGACTCGACGAATGCGGCGCATGCTACGAACGCGAGTGTCCAGCCTGGGTAGTCGGCGAGCAGGTGCAGCAGGTGGGTGTAGGCGTGCTCCATCGAAAGGGTGGTTGGGTGCAGGCGTCGCAGCGGTTAATTGAATAAGGGGGACGCTTGCGGCGTCCCATGCGCAATATAACCGGGCGCGCAATTGTGCGCGTGGTGGCGGGTGTTTGGGTTCGTTTTCTGTTTCGCGTTTCCTTGTGTTCGTGTCGGCCTATTCGTGTTGCCGCACCTCAGTGCTCCACGGCCTCCATCGGCAGGAGCCCGGTCTGCCCGTAGAACTCCTGCGCGGCGAACGCCTCGCGCTCCTTGCGTGCGCGTGCGCTGGTGTCGAGCCGCGAGACCGCCCAGATGCCGAAGAATGCGAGCGGCACCGAGACGAGCGCGGGATTGTCGAGGAACACGGGCGCGTGCGCATGATGCAGCACGTCCACCCAGACCGACTTCGAGAACACCGTGAGCATGACGGAAGAAACCAACCCGAGCACACCGCCCGCCACTGCGCCGCGCGTGGTCATGCCGCTCCAGAAGATCGACATGACGAGCACCGGGAAGTTGGCGCTCGCCGCCACGGCCGCGACGAGCCCCACGAGAAACGCCACGTTCGCGTGCTCGAACAGGATGCCGAGACCGATCGCCACCGCGCTGAGCACGAGCGTCGCGACGCGCGAGATGCGCATCTCGCGCTGCTCGTTCTTGCGTCCGCGTGCGAGCCAGCTTGCGTAGAGATCGTGCGAGACGGTGGTGGCGCCCGAGAGCGTGAGGCCAGCCACCACGGCAAGAATCGTCGCGAAGGTGACCGCCGCGATGAAGCCGTAGAAGAGATTGCCGCCCACCGCCTGCGCGAGCTTCACCGCCACCATGTTCGAGCCGCCGAGCAGGTCGGTCGTGAGATTGAAGTGGCCCGCGGCGTCGACGCGGAAGAACTCCGGATGTTGCGCGAGCAGCGCGATCGCCGAGAAGCCGATTACGAACGTGAGCAGATAGAAGTAGCCGATAAAGCCCGTGGCGTAGAACACCGACTTGCGTGCTTCCTTTGCGTTGGGCACCGTGAAAAAGCGCATCAGGATGTGCGGGAAACCGGCCGTGCCGAACATCAGCGCGATGCCGAGCGAGAGCGCGTTGAGCGGATCGCGGATCAGCTTGCCCGGGGCCATGATGGAGAGGGCGCCCGGGTGCACGTTGACAGCCTGGCGGAACATCTCGTTCGGGCTGAAGCCGAAATGCGCGAGCGCGAGCACGGCCATGAAAGTCGCGCCGCACAGCAGCAGCCCCGCCTTGATGAGCTGCACCCACGTGGTGGCCTTCATGCCGCCGAAGAACACGTAGATCACCATCAGTGCGCCCACGACGATCTCGGCAATCCAGTAGGGCAGGCCGAACAGCAATTCGATGAGCTTGCCGGCGCCCACCATCTGCACAACCAGGTAAAAGATCACGACCATCAGCGCATTGGCCGAAGTCATCAAGCGGATGGGGCCTTGCGCGAAGCGGTACGCGATTACGTCGGCGAACGTGAACTTGCCGAGATTGCGCAGCGGCTCGGCGATCAGGAACATCACGAACGGCCAGCCGACGAGAAAGCCGATCGAGTAGATGAGGCCGTCGAATCCGAAGATGAACACCATGCCCGAGAGCCCGAGGAACGAGGCCGCCGACATATAGTCGCCCGCAATCGCGAGACCGTTCTGCAAGCCGGTGATGCCGCCGCCGCCCGTGTAGAAGTCGCGCGCGGTGCGCGTGCGGCGCGCGGCCCACTGCGTAATGGCGAGCGTCACGAGCACGAACAGCAGGAACATGCCGATGGCGACGGGGTTGTGCTGCGGCGCGGGCATGGGCGCGGCCGCGCCGCCAGGCACATTGGCGTGGGCGAAGCTGCTCGCGGCTGCGAGCGCGAGTGCGCAGAGAAAGCGAACGGGCTTCATGCTTGCACCTCGCCATGGAGCTTTGCGATGAGCGCGCGCATGGCCGGATCGAAGCGGCGGTTGGCGCGCAGCACGTAGAAACCGGTGAGCGAGATGGCGCCCGCGATGATGCCCACGCCCACGATAATGCCCACGCTGGTGGTGGCGCCTGCGTAGAGCGGATGCGCGAGCCGATGCGGCGCGAGCGCGACGATCAGGATGAAGCCGTAGTAAAGGGCGATCATGAGCGCGGTCAGCGTGAAGCTGAAGCGTCGGCGCACGGCGATGAGCTGCCGGTATTCGGGGTGCGCCTTGATCGTGTCGATCGAGGGGGTGGTCATGGTGTCTCCTGTATCTCAGGCAAAGCAGCCGGAGTCGTTCGATGGCGACGGACGAGTGCGGCCGGGCCGCCCACGAGGGTTGCCTGATGCGCTTGCCGGCGGGCTTTGCTGTCGTTTTAGTGGATGACCGCGCCGTTCGTGGGCGGCGCGGCGGGTGGGCGGTTGTCCGCTTGTCCGCTTGTCGTGGCCGCAATTCAGGCATCGAGCTTCGGCCACGACGGGCGCCCGCTCGATGCGTGTCTTGCGGCCCGCGTCTCGTCAGGTGAGGGTGCTGGCCAACTCCGGCACGACCTGGAACAGATCGCCCACGAGGCCGTAATCGGCCACGCTGAAGATCGGCGCCTCTTCGTCCTTGTTGATCGCCACGATCACCTTCGAGTCCTTCATGCCGGCCAAGTGCTGGATCGCGCCCGAGATGCCCACTGCAATGTAGAGCTGCGGCGCGACGATCTTGCCGGTCTGGCCGACCTGGTAATCGTTGGGGACATAGCCCGCATCCACTGCCGCGCGCGAGGCGCCCAGTGCCGCGTTGAGCTTGTCGGCGAGCGGTTCGAGAACCTTCGTGTAGTTCTCACCGCTGCCCAGACCGCGACCACCCGAGACGATAATCTTCGCGCTCGTGAGTTCCGGACGGTCGAGCTTCGTGACTTCCCGGCCGACGAACTGCGAGAGGCCACTGTCCGCTGCGGCGTCGAGCTTCTCCACCGCTGCGCTGCCGCCTTCGGCTGCAACTGCATCGAATGCCGTGGTGCGGACTGTGATGACCTTGATGGGGTCTTGCGATTGCACGGTTGCAATCGCATTGCCCGCGTAGATCGGACGCTCGAACGTATCCGGCGAGTCGACTGCCGTGATATCGCTGATCTGCGCGACGTCCAGCTTCGCAGCGATACGCGGCGTCACGTTCTTGCCCGCAGCCGTCGCCGGCGCGAGGATGTGCGTGTAGTTCTTCGCGATGCTCAGGACCGTCGCTTCGACGTTTTCGGCGAGACCCACTTCGAGTTGCGGCGCGTCGGCCAGCAGCACCTTTGCAACGCCGGCAATCTTCGCCGCTGCATCGGCAGCCGCTTGAGCATTGTGGCCCGCGACCAGCACGTGCACGTCGCCGCCAATCTTCTGCGCAGCAGCCACGGTGTTCAGCGTCGCAGCCTTGATGGTTGCGTTGTCGTGTTCGGCTATTACCAGATTCACCAGATTCGTCATTGCTATCTCGCTCCCCTAACCTTTAAAGCACCTTGGCTTCCGTCTTCAGCTTCTCGACCAGCGTCTTCACGTCTGCAACCTTCACGCCTGCCGAGCGCTTCGGCGGCTCGACAACCTTCAGGGTCTTCAGGCGCGGCGCGACGTCCACACCGAGGTTCTCGGGCTTGAGCGTCTCCAGCGGCTTCTTTTTCGCCTTCATGATGTTCGGCAGCGTGACGTAGCGCGGCTCGTTCAGGCGCAGGTCCGTCGTGACCACTGCGGGCAGCTTGAGCGACAGCGTTTCGGCGCCGCCATCGACTTCACGCGCGACCGTGGCCTTGCCATCGGCAACCGTGATCTTCGAAGCGAACGTGGCTTGCGGCAGGTTCGCCAAGGCGGCGAGCATCTGGCCGGTCTGGTTCGAATCGTCGTCGATGGCTTGCTTGCCGAGGATCACCAGTTGCGGCTGCTCTTTATCAACGAGCGCTTTCAAAAGCTTCGCGACGGCGAGCGGTTGCAGGTCTTCATTCGATTCGATCAGGATCGCGCGATCCGCGCCGATCGCCAGCGCCGTGCGCAGCGTTTCCTGCGCCTGCGTGACGCCGCACGACACGGCGATGACTTCCGTCGCCACGCCGGCTTCCTTCAGACGAACCGCTTCTTCCACGGCGATTTCGTCGAACGGGTTCATCGACATCTTCACGTTGGCGATATCGACGCCCGTGCCATCGGACTTCACACGAACCTTGACGTTGTAATCCACCACGCGCTTAACGGGTACGAGAATTTTCACAGCACTCCTCCTGATCCACCTGATTTCAAACCGTCAAATAACGCCTTTGCTTTTCAATTCGGCGAGCTTTTCCGCTGAATACCCCAGCGTCGACGCCAGCACGTCGCGCGTGCCTTCACCCAGTTGCGGCGGCGCGCGGCGCACGGGTATGCGTTCGCCGTCGAAGCGCCACGGCGGCGCGAGCACCGGCGTCGTGCCACTTTCCGTATCCGGATGCGGCTGCTGCGTGACGAGCCCGCCTCGCGTGGCGCGCGGCGAGAGCAGCGCTTCGCGCAGGCCCGCCACTTCGCCGCATGGAATGCCCGCTTGCGCCAGACGTTCGAGCAACAGCTTGCGAGGGCGGCTGCCCAGCTCGCGCGTGAGTTCGGGCACGAGCGTCTCGCGGTTCTGTCCGCGCAGGATGTTGGTCTTGTAGCGCGGGTCGTCGGCGAGGTCGTGGCGCTCGATCACCTCGCGGCAAAAGCGCTCGAACTGCGCGTTGTTGCCCACGGTGATGACGAGCGGACCATCGGCCGCATCGAACACGCCATAAGGCACGATGGACGGATGCGCATTGCCGTAGCGCGGCGGGTCTTCGCCTATCAGGAGCGCCTCGAGCCCGTAGTACGCGGTGATCATGAGGCCGCAGTCGAACAGCGCCATTTCGATGTGACGCCCGCGCCCGGTGCGCTCGCGCTCGTACAGCGCGGCAAGCATCGCCTGCGCCGAATACATGCCCGTGAACAGATCGACGGCGGCGACGCCGAATTTGAGCGGCGGCTGATCCGCCTCGCCGTTCAGCGCCATCAGGCCCGCTTCGCCCTGCACGACGAGGTCGTAGCCGGGGCGCTTCGCCTCGGGGCCGGTGCTGTCGTAGCCGGTGATCGAGCAATAGATCAAGCGCGGATTCTCCGCGCTCAACGCTTCGTAGCCGAGGCCGAGCTTCGCGGCGCCGCCCGACTTGAAATTCTGAATGAAGATGTCACTGGTCTTCGCAAGCTCGCGCGCGATCTGCTGCCCCTCCGGCGTTTGCAGATCGAGCGTGATCGAACGCTTGTTGCGGTTCACGCTATTGAAGTACGCGGTCTCGGTCTTGCCGACGCGCACGCCCCAGTCGCGCGTGTCGTCGCCGCGGTCGGGATGCTCGACCTTGATGACCTCGGCGCCCAGGTCGCCGAGCACCATCGCGCTCCACGGCCCGGCCAGCACGCGCGAAAGATCGAGGACGCGCACGCCCGCCAGCGGCAGACCCTTGTTGTCCGTTTGCATCAGAAGGCACTCCTGGTTCGTTGTGAATGGAAGGCTGCGCCGCATACGTCGCACACGTTACGTTCGGCGGCGAGCCCTCGCATTGCGCGTAATGGCTATGCGGCGGCGTGTTCCAGTGCGATGTAGCGCGCGAGATGATGATCCTCGTCGCCGAGCTGATGGTCGATCATCACGAGGCGCTTGGCATAGTGCGCGAGCGGCAGCTCCCACGTCATGCCGATGCCGCCGTGCAGTTGGATCGCTTCCTCGGCCACGCGCGCGCCGATGCGCCCGATCGTGTACTTTGCCGCCGAAAGTGCGCGCTCGCGTTGCACGCGCGGCGCATCGATGGCCGCCGCCGCGTTGATCACCGCAGAGCGCGCTTGCTCGATTTCGAGCAGCACGTCGGCCATGCGATGTTGCAGTGCCTGGAAGCTGCCGATGGGCGCGCCGAACTGCTTGCGCGTGCGCAGGTATTCGAGCGTGTGATCGCGCGCGACGTCCATCGCGCCCACGGCTTCCGCAGCGAGCGCGAGCAGGCCATAGCCGCTCGCGTGTTCGAGCGTCGCGAAGCCTGCGTCTTGCGTGCCGACGAGTGCATCGGCGCCGAGCATCACATTATCGAGCTTCACTTCCGCCGCGCGTCCACCGTCGATCTTGCGATAGCCGCGCACGCTCACACCCTTGGCATCGCGCGGCACGAGGAAGAGCGAGATGCCCGCTTCGTCGAATTCACCGCCGGGTGGGTTAAATGCGGTGCGCGCGGAAACGAGTAGAACATCGGCATGCTCGCCATGCTGCACGACGCCTTTCGCGCCTTGCAGCACCCAGCCTTCGCCATTCTTTTCGGCGCGCGTGCTCACACGCGACGCTTCGTAGTGCGAGCCCGGCTCGTCGTGCGCAAGCGCTGCGATTTGCGAGCCGTCGATGAACGATGCGATGCGCGCACGTTGTGCCGCGTTGCCCGCATGCGCGAGCGCGCGGCCCACGATCAGCGTATCGAGGAACGGCTCGACCACGAGGCCGCGCCCGAGCGACTCGAACACGACGGCCACATCGAAGCCTTGGCCGCCGAAGCCGCCATCGGCCTCGTCGAACAGCGCGCCGATCACGCCGAGCTCGGCAAAACGCTGCCACATCCCGGTGCTGAAGCCCTCATTGGAGCGCGCGATTTTATCGCGCGCGTCGAAACCATATTGCTCGGCGATAAAGCGATTGAGCGTGTCCGCAAGCATGCGGCGGTCTTCGGTGTGCTGGAAGTTCATGTCAGGACCCCTTAAAGACCGAGAATCATCTTGGAGATGATGTTCTTCTGGATTTCGTTGGAGCCGCCGAAGATCGACAGCTTGCGGTTATTGAAGTAGAGCGCGGCGGCACTGGCGGCTTCGTCGGGGCCGATGGCCTCGCCTTCGTAGCCGTCATGGAGCGCTTCTTCGACGAAGGGCGCCGCATACGGGCCCATCGCACGGCGCAGCAGCGACGAGATCTCCTGGCGGATCTCGGTGCCGCGAATCTTGAGCATCGAGCTTTCCGCGCCCGGCACGCCGCCGCCCGCGACGGCCGCGATCACGCGCAGGTTCGTGGTCTTCATGTTTTCCAGATCGATCTCGACTTTCGCCACGCGTGCCGCGAATTGCGGGTCCTGCGCGAGCGGCTTGCCGTTGCGCATGACCTTTTGAGCGGCGCGCTTCAGGCGCGCGAGCGCCGCCACCGAAAAGCCCACGCCCGCGATATTGGTGCGCTCGTAGGTGAGCAGGTATTTCGCGTAGGTCCAGCCCTTGTTCTCTTCGCCGACCAGATTCTCGAGCGGAACGCGCACGTCGGTGAAGAACACTTCGTTCACCTCATGTTCGCCGTCGAGCGTGATGATGGGGCGCACCTCGATGCCGGGCGTATTCATGTCGATCAGCAAGAAGCTGATGCCTTCCTGCTTGCGCACGTCGGTGGCGGTGCGCACGAGACAGAAGATCATGTTCGCGTAGTGGCCGAGCGTGGTCCACGTCTTCTGGCCGTTCACCACGTAGTGATCGCCGCTTGCATCGGTTTTACGCACGGCGCTCGTGCGCACCGAGGCGAGGTCCGAGCCCGCGCCCGGCTCCGAGTAGCCCTGACACCACCAGTCGGAGCCGTCGAGAATGCGCGGCAGCCAATGACGCTTTTGCGCCTCACTGCCGTACTTGATGAGCACGGGGCCGAGCATGTTCACGCCGAACGGCACGATGCGCGGCGCGCCCGCAATCGCGCATTCGTTTTCGAAGATGAACTTCTGCACGGCGCTCCAGCCGGGGCCGCCATATTCCTTCGGCCAGTGATTCGCGAGCCAGCCCTTTTCGTTGAGCGTGGCGTGCCACGCGGCCATGTCGTCGCGCGTGAGGTGCGTGCCGCTGCGCACCTTTTCGGCGATGTGCTGCGGCAGGCGCTCGCGCAGGAAGTCGAGCACTTCGCTGCGGAAGGCCTCTTCTTCGGCGGTGAATTTCAGATCCATGTGTCTTGCTCCTTGCTGCTTTTTGCTGCCTTTTTCTGCTGAGGCGATGCGCACGGGCATCGTCGCACGCCCAATGAAAATGTCAGGCGGCGTGATTCAGGCTCGCGAAGTCCGCACCGCGCTCGACCAGTTCGACGAGCAGCGGCGAAGGACGCCAGAACAGCGGGTCTTCCTTCGCGAACTCGCGGATATCGGCGAGCACGTTGGCGAGGCCCACGGTATCGGCGTATTTCATCGGGCCGCCACGATAGCGCGGGAAGCCGTAGCCGTAGACCAGCGTGACGTCCACATCGAGCGGGCGCAGCGCGATCTTTTCGTGCACCACGTTCGCCCCTTCGTTGATCATCGCGGCCATGTAGCGGCGGATGATTTCTTCGTCCGTGAACGTGCGCGGCGTGATGCCGGCGCGCGCGCGCTCGGCGTCGATGATCGCTTCCACTTCCGGATCGGGCGAACCGGTGCGCGCGCCTTCGGGGTAGAGGTAGAAGCCGCGGCCCGTCTTCTGGCCGAACCAGCTGCGCTCGCAGAGGCGGTCGGCAATCTGCACGTAGCGCGCCTTCGGATCGCGCGTGGCCGCGCGGCGCTTGCGCGTGGCCCAGCCGATGTCGCCACCCGCGAGATCGACCACCTGGTACGGGCCCATCGGAAAGCCGAACTCGCGCACGGCCTTGTCGATCTGGTACGGCGAGGCGCCGTCTTCCATCAGATGATCGGCGGCGGTCCGATACACGGCCAGCAGGCGGTTGCCGATGAAGCCATCGCACACGCCCGCGCGCACCGGCACCTTGCGCAGCTTCTTCGCGAGCTCGAACGCGGTGGCCACCACGTCGGCGCTCACCGCCTTTGGCACCACGACTTCGAGCAGCTTCATGATGTTCGCGGGCGAGAAGAAGTGCAGGCCCACCACGTCTTGCGGGCGCTCGACGCTGGCCGCGATGGCGTCGATGTCGAGATACGAGGTGTTGGTGGCGAGCACCGCGCCCGGTTTGCAGACGCGATCGAGCTCGGCGAATACGGCTTGCTTCACGCTCATGTCTTCGAACACGGCTTCGATCACGAGGTCGACGTTCGAGAGCGCGTCATACGAGGTGCTGCCGCTAAAGCGCGCGAGGACTTGCGCCTTCGCTTCGGGCTTCATGCGCCCCTTGGCGATCAGGCCGCCGTAGACTTTTTCCACATGCGCGCGACCGCGTGCGAGCGCCGCATCGTCGCGCTCGATCATCGTCACGGGCAGGCCCGCATCGAGCACGGCCACGGCAATGCCCGCGCCCATCGTGCCGCCGCCGATCACACCGACGGTCTCGATTGCGCGCGGCGTGGCACGCTTCGTTTCAGGGGCTTTCTGCACTTCGCGCTCGGCGAAGAACGCGTGCACGAGGCCCGCGCGCTGCGGGCTTTCGAGGCAGGTGAGGAACTGCTTGCGCTCGAAACGCAGACCGTCCTCGAACGATTCGTCCAGCGCGGCCTGCACGCAATCGACGATCTTCAGCGGCGAAAACAGGCCGCGCGACTTCTTCGCGGTCTCGGCGCGCGCGGCGTCGATGGCGGCTTGTGCGGCGGTGCGATCGGCAAGGCCCTGCGCGTCGCGCGTGCGGCGCACGTGGGCATGCGCGGCGAGTAGTTCCTGCGCGTAGGCGAGACCTTCGGCGAGGATGTCGTCGCTGGCGCCCACGCGGTCGACGAGACCGAGCTTCAACGCTTCTTGCGCGCCCACGTGGCGACCGCTCAGCATCAGCGAAAGCGCGGCTTCGGCGCCGATCAGGCGCGGCGTGCGCTGCGTGCCGCCCGCACCGGGCAGCAGGCCCAACTGGACTTCGGGCAGGCCGAGCTTCGCGCCCGCCACCGCGAGCCGGTAATGCGCGGCGAGCGCGACTTCCAGACCCCCACCGAGCGCCGCGCCGTGAATGGCCACGATCACGGGCTTGTGGCAGGCCTCGATGCGATGAAGCACGTCGGGCAGCGCGGGCGGCTGCGGCGGCTTGCCGAATTCGCGGATGTCCGCACCGGCGATGAAATTGCGCCCCGCGCCGACGATCAGCACGGCCTGCACGGCCGCGTTCGCTTCGGCGTGCTCGATGGCGGCGGCGAGACCGCGCCGCACATCGACGCCGAGCGCGTTCACGGGCGGGTTGTCGACGGTGACGAGCAGCACCTTGCCGCGCAGTTCGTGGCTGACTGGCGAGGAGGCAGTGAGGGTGGGCGTTTCGATTGCCATGCGGGGTGTCTCCAGGATTAGGGGGCCGATCAGCGGCTGCCGTTGCGCCTCTCGCGCGAAAGGTGCGGCGGGCAGAAAGCCGGATGGCGGTTCTCCAATGTGGGTTTCATTGTGTGGATGCCAGCGTTAATTGACAATCCCATGGTTCATTGACATGCTGTCAAAGATTATTTGACAGTGAGACTCGTCGTGGACGTCAATGCGCTGACCTTGCTGGTGGAGATACTCGACGCGGGCAACCTGAGCGAGGCCGCGCGGCGCCTCAAGATGAGCCGCGCGAACGTGAGCTACCACCTCAACCACCTCGAAAAGTCGATCGGCCTGCAACTCGTTCGGCGCACCACGCGCCGCGTGGAGCCCACCGAGATCGGCTTGAAGCTCTACGAGCACGGGCGTGCGATCCAGAACGCGCTGCTCGCGGCGCGCGAGTCCGTTTCGACGCTCGGGCAAAGCCTCCAGGGGCGCGTGCGCTTGTCCGTGCCTAGCGGCTATGGGCAGCTCGTGATGTCCGAGTGGCTGATTCGCTTCAAGCGGCTGTATCCGGGCATCGTGCTCGACGTGATGTTCGAGAACCGGGTGGAAGATTTGCTGCGCGACGAAGTGGATATTGCGGTGCGCGTGATGCACGAGCCGCCGCAGAATCTCGTGGCGCGCGACATGGGGGCGGTGCGTTATATCGCGTGTGCGTCGGCGCAATGGGCCGCGGAGCACGGCATGCCTGAGACGCTGGAGGACCTTGCGCGCGCACCCGTCATTACCGCGACGGTGGTGGGGCGGCAATTGCGGCTCGCGGGCTATCTGGGTGACGAACGGCATGAGGTGCTGCTCGAGCCGTCGATTATTTCGGAAAACTTTCTATTTCTGCGCCAGTCGATTCTGGCTGGATTGGGGGTGGGTATTGTGCCCGATTATGTGGTTCATGACGATATTCGAAATGGGCAGGTTGTTACCTCGCTTGATGCCTGGCGGCTGAGTATCTTTGGTACGCATATGTATATGCTGTATATGCCTAATCGGCATCATACGAGAGCGGCTTCTACTTTTATCGATTATGTGCTGGATGAGGCGCGTAAGAGTGGGCGTGGTGCCGTTGATTAGTGGTGGTTTTTGTGGGTTCTTCGCGTTTCCTTGTTTTCGTGTCGGTCTATTAGCGTTGCCCCTGTGCGGGGCGGCACCTACTTTTCTTTGCAGCGGCAAAGAAAAGTAGGCAAAAGAAAGCCGCTCAAACCGCTAGTGTGACGCCGTCCACCACTCGCCTTTAATCGGAGCGGTTCCGGAGCGTCTGCCACCACGCGCCGTTTTTCGGAGCGACAAAGGGCTCATCCGTCCGGCGGCGCTACGCGCGCCGTGGGGCATAATCCAAAACCATCAGGATGCCTGCGCATTGACGCAGTGCATGCGCATTCGAGTGCCCAGGCAGCACGCTTGGTTTCCTTTGCAGACCCGACCGCTGCGCGCGTAGCGAGCAGCGGGATGCATGAGTCCTTTGTCACTGAGTTTGAAGGTGCGAGGTGACGGATGCCCCGGAACCACTTCGCTTAACGGCAAGAGGTGTACGGCGTCACACTGGCGGTTTGAGCCGCTTTCTTTTGCCTACTTTTCTTTGCGGCTGCAAAGAAAAGTAGGTGCCGCCCCGCACAGGGGCAACGCTAGCAGACCGACACGAACACAAGGAAACGCGAAAGAAAGACCACAAACGGGGCTCCACCACCGAATCAATCTCACTAACCGTGCTTGCCGCCCTCTCGCGCGCCTGGATCGTCCTCGCCCGCATCGCCATGCTCGGCACACGCGCCGGTTGTGGGCGGCCGCCCACGCGTCCCCTCCGAGAGCGGCACGCTCTGCTGAATCCCGGCCTTCGCCAGCATATGCGCGCTAATAGGCGCGGTGAGAAACAGAAACGCGGGAATCAGCAACTCATGCAGGCTAGCGAAATTACTATGCGCGCTGAAGTAGATCACAGAGGCGATCACGATCCCACCCACACCGAGCGTAGTCGACTTGGTAGGCCCATGCAGGCGCATGAAAAAATCGGGCAGACGCGCGAGCCCAACCGCGCCGATCAGCGTAAACACGCTACCGACGAGCAACAACACACTCACAATCGCTTCAACGAAGGTTTGCATCGGCAATGCCTCCTTCCAGTTCAGTTGAGTTCGATGATATCGCCGCGCTGCAAATACTTCGTAAGCGCAACGGTGCCAACGAACCCCATCAACGCGATAAGCAACGCAGCTTCGAAAAAAACCGTCGAGCGCAGGCTAATGCCATACACGACGATCAGCGCGATCGCGTTCACATTGAGCGTGTCGAGCGCGACGATACGGTCGGGCAGCGAGGGGCCGCGCACGAGGCGCAGCAGCGTGAGCAGGAACGCGATGCCGAGGATCGCGAACGAGACCGGGATCACGATGGCTAGCATGCGAAGATCTCCATCAATGGGGCTTCATAACGGGACTTGATGAGTGCGACGAGCGCCGCTTCGTCGTCGAGGTCGAGCACGTGCACGATGAGGCGCGTGCGGTCATCGCTAAGCTCGGCGCACAGCGTGCCGGGGCTCAGTGAAACGATGCTGATGAGCGCGGTGAGCGCGATTTCGTGCGTGCTGTCGAGCGGCACTTCGATGAACGCGGGCCGCAGGCGCTTCGTGGGACCGAGCACCAGTAGCGCGACTTCCACGTTGGCCACGACGATGTCGATCAGCACATGCATGAAGAGGCGCACGAGCAGCCACGGCCTGCCGAAGCGCACCGGCTGTAGCCACAATCCTTCGCCCACGCAGAACGAGATCACGGTGCCCAGCACCGCGCCGAGCAGCAGATTGCCGGGCGAGACGTCGCTCATCAGCAGCACCCAGCAAACGAGCAGTACGACGGTGAGCCACGGGTGCGGAAAGAGCCTTTTGAACATCGTCAGCTCCCGTTGGTCTGGGCGGATGGCGACGCGGCGGGCGATGCCGTCGCGGGTTCCGCCGATGAAGCCGCCGCCGACGCGTCCGGCGCGGGCAGGATCGCATGCACATAGGCGGCGCGGTCGAAGAGCTGCGCAGCGGTGGCGTCGAGATATTGCCGCAGCAGCCCCGCGCCCAGCGTGGCCGCCGCCACGCAGCCGAGCAGCAGCGCGCAGGCCACGAGCTTGGCCGCGCTGCCTCTGGGCGCGCGCGCGGGTGCGAAGGCGGCGGCGCGCGCGGCGGGTTCGGCCCACAGGAGGCGCGTGCCGGTGCGGCTCAACGCGACGATCAGCAGCAGGCTCGAGAGCAGCACGGCGGGCCAGAGGACGGCCGCGTCGTGCGTGGGCGTGGCCGCGAGCACCATCGCCTTGCCGAGAAAGCCGGAGAGCGGCGGCAGGCCCGCCGCGCCCACCGCCGCCGCGAGATAGAGCAAGCCGGCGGCGTTCGAGGGCCAGGGGGCGTGGTGCTTCTGGATCTTGTCGGCCGTATTGGCTTTCTGGGCCCGTTGTGGCGCGGGGTTCCCGGTCGCCAAAACCGCCACGGTTGCGAGCGTGGCCTGCGCCGTCGTCGCGGTCATCGGCATGGCCAGGGTCGCGAGCGCTTCGCCATCGGGCGCGGGCGAGATGGCCGCTGCCGCTGAGTCGTCGAGCGCTTCGAGCGAGCCGGGCTCGACGCCATCGGTTCCGTTCGCGGCGTGCGCTGTTGCGGCGGCCTCGGGCTCCAGCGTATCGGCGAGCAGGAACAGCGCGCCCGTGCACAGCGTCGTGCTGATGAGGTAGTAGAGCAGCGCGCTCCACGCAAGCGGCGTCTGCTGCGTGACGGCCGCGATCAGGAGTCCGACTGAAACGAGCACGAGATAACCCGTGGTGGTTTTCAGGCTCGACACGGCGAGCGCGCCCAGCGCGCCGAAGGCAAGAGTCGCGATGGCGAGCCACCATGCCCAGTCGTGCATGAACGTGTCGAGCACGCCGCCATGACTGCCGCCGCCGAACACGAGCGCGTCGCAGCGCAGCATCGCGTAGATGCCCACCTTGGTCATGATCGCGAAGAGGGCCGCCACGGGGCCGATGGCGCTGCGGTACGCCTGGGGCAACCAGAACGACATCGGAAACACGGCGGCCTTCAGGCCGAACACGAGCATCAGCGTCGCGCCCGCGAACTGCGCGAGCGGCAGCGAGCCGGCGTTCAGATGCGCGAGGCGCTCGCCCATGTCGGCCATGTTGAGCGTGCCGGTGATGCCGTACAGCACGCCCAGCGCGATCAGGAAGAACGACGAGCCCACGAGATTCATGATCAGATAGTGCAGCCCGTTGCGCACGCGCCGCGCGCCGCCGCCGTGCAGCAGCAGCGCATAGGAGGCGATCAGCAGCAGCTCGAAGAACACGAACAGGTTGAACATGTCGCCCGCGAGGAACGCGCCGTTCAGGCCCATCAGCTCGAACTGGAACAGTGCGCGGAAATAGCGCCCGCGCCGCGCGTCGGCGCTCGAGGTGCCCAGCAGGCAGCAGCACGCGAGCACGGCGGTGAGCAGCAGCATGAGCGCGCAGAGGCGGTCGAGCTGCAGCACGATGCCGAACGGCGCGGGCCATGAGCCGAGCGCATAGCTCGCGATGCCGCCTTGCGCGGCGCGCGCGGTCAGCAGGCATGCGACGGGCAGCAGCGCGAGCGTCGCGGCCGCATTGAGCGCGCGCTGCACGCGCTTCGCGCGAAGCGGCAGCGCAACGATGGCGCCTGCCGCGAAGAGCGGGATCAGGATGGGGAGCAGGAGGGCGTGATTCATGCGCCGCGCGTCTCCTCTTCGTTGAGCAGCCGGTTGGCCTCGCCGGTGTTCTTTTCACCGGCCTGGCCGTCGACCTGTCCGTCCACGTGGTCGCTGCCGGTGAGCGCGAGCGAGCGCAGCGCGAGCACCACGGTAAAGGCCGTCATCGCAAAGCCGATCACGATGGCCGTGAGTACGAGCGCCTGCGGCACCGGGTCCGCATACTGGGCGCCCGACTGAGCAGCGCCGCCCGCGATCACGGGCGGCTTGCCCGTGGCGAGCCGGCCCATGCCGAGCAGGAACAGGTTGATCGCATACGAGAACAGCGTGATGCCGAGAATCACGGGCAGCACGCGCTCGCATAGCAGCAGATAGATGCCGCACGCGCAGAGCACGCCGATTGCGGCAGCGAAGG
Organism: Paraburkholderia tagetis; assembly: GCF_022213065.1. Classification (GTDB taxonomy): domain Bacteria; phylum Pseudomonadota; class Gammaproteobacteria; order Burkholderiales; family Burkholderiaceae; genus Paraburkholderia; species Paraburkholderia tagetis. The sequence goes on along the minus strand of NZ_JAKLJA010000008.1, from coordinate 26,150 downwards.
CGGCTTCCATCAGCTTTTCTCCACGGATTGCATGTCCTTGTCGCGCACGCCCAGGTGCGAAACGATCGTGAGCGTCGTGCCCACCACCGCGCCCAGCACACCGAGATCGAACAGCATGGCCGTGCTCAACTCGATTTCGCCGATCAGCGGCAGACGCAGATGCCCGAACGCGCTGGTGAGAAACGCATGGCCGAAGGCCAGGCTTCCCAAACCAGTTGTGGCCGCAACGAGAATGCCGAGCCCCGCGAGCGCGCGGTAGTTGACGCGCATGCGCGATTCGGCCCATAGCACGCCGCTCGCCACGTACTGGAGCAGCAGCGCGATCGAGACGATGAGCGAGGCGATGAAGCCGCCGCCGGGCAGATTGTGGCCGCGCAGAAACACGAACACGGCCACGAGCGCCGTGAGCGGCAGCATGAGGCGCGCGAGAATGGCGAGCAAAAGCGGATGCGATTGCGATGACCACGGCAGGCCGCCCGGCCCGGTGTCCGGCGCCTTCAAGCGCAGGCCGCGCAAGAGCGCCTTCACGGCGAGCCCGGCAACCACGAGCACGCTGACCTCGACCATGGTGTCGAAGCCGCGAAAGTCCACGAGGATCACGTTCACGACGTTGTGGCCGCCGCTGCCGGGCAGGGCGTTCGCGAGGAAATACGGCGCGATGCCTTGCGCCGGCGGCCGCGTCATGACCTGATACGCCACGCTGCCGAGCAGCGCGCCGCCCGCGAGCGCGAGCGCGCCGTTACGCATGCGCGCGGGAATCGGCTCGATGGCGGTTTGCAGGTTGGGCAGGAAGTAGATGGCCAGCACCAGCAGGAGCACCGTCACCACTTCCACGGAGACCTGCGTGAGCGCGAGATCGGGCGCGGAAAAGCGCGCGAAGGCGAGCGTCACCAGCAGGCCGCAACTGCTCAGCATCACGAGCGCATAGAGCGTGTGCGCGCGTACCAGCACGACGCCCACCGCGAGCAGCGCCATCAGCACGAGGCCGCACAGCGTGATCGTGTCGATGGGCAGGCGCACGAAGTCGCCGCCCCAGGCGCCGAGCGCGACGAACGCGGTGCCGGGCACGATCAGCATCGCCGCGATCATCCACGCGAGATAGTCGGACAGCGAGCGCGTCTCGAACACGCGCACCACCACGGCCGCGCCTTTCTCGAGTCGCTGCACGAGACGATCGAATCCTTCGCTCGCGTTCATGTCCGAGAGCATCGAGCGATGATGGCGGAACGCGTCGCGGCGCAGGAAGAACAGCAGCGCGCCCGCCGTGAACGACACCACGCTCATGACGAACGGCGTGTTGATGCCGTGCCACAGGCTCAGACTGTATTCGGGCAACTTGCCGCCGAGCGTGAACCACGCCGCCGATTCGAGCAGCCTGCCAATGGTTTGCTGCGGAAAGAGGCCGATCAACAGACAGATCACCACGAGAATCTCGACCGGCAGCTTCATGAAGCGCGGCGGCTCGTGCGGCGGATAGTGCGGCAGGTCGCGCGGCGCGGCGCCGTCGAAGAACACGCCCCAGACGAAGCGCAGCGAGTACGCCACGGAGAGCGCGGCGGCCGCGATTGCGATCACCGGAATCGCCCAGTTGAATGGTCCGAACATGCCCTGCGCGAGCGTCTCGCCAAAGAACATTTCCTTCGAGAGAAAGCCGTTCAGGAGCGGAACGCCGGCCATCGCGAGCGACGCCACGCCTGCGAGCACGGCCGTGTGCGGCATGTACTTCGCGAGGCCGCGCAGGCGGCCCAGATCGCGCGTGCCGGTTTCATGGTCGATGATGCCCGCGGCCATGAACAGCGATGCCTTGAACACCGCGTGGTTGACCGTGTGAAAGAGCGCGGCCACGGTGGAGAGCTGCGTGTCGAGGCCGAACAGCAGCACGATGAGGCCGAGGTGGCTGATAGTTGAATAGGCGAGCAGGCCCTTGATGTCGCGCTGGAACAGCGCCATCGCGGCGCCGCCCACGAGCGTGACGAGCCCGGCGAGCGTGGCCGAGTAGGCCCACCAGTCGGTGCCCTCGAAGACCGGGTAGAGGCGTGCGAGCAGGAAGATGCCGGCCTTCACCATCGTCGCCGAATGCAGATACGCGGAGACCGGCGTGGGCGCCGACATGGCGTGCGGTAGCCAGAACTGGAACGGGAACTGCGCCGATTTCGTGAACGCCGCGAACAGCGTGAGCAGCAAAATGGCCGGAAAGAGCGGGTCGTGCTGGATCTTGCCTGTTTGCGCGAGCACGTCGTTCAGCTCGAAGCTGCCGCACACGTGGCCGAGCAGGAGCACCGCTGCGAGCAGCGCGAGCCCGCCCGCGCCCGTGATGGTGAGCGCCATGCGCGCGCCGCGCCGCGCGTCGGGACGCGAAGGCCAGAAACCGATCAGCAGGAACGAGACGAGACTCGTGAGCTCCCAGAAGATCACGAGCAGCAGCAGATTGTTAGAGAGCACTACGCCGAGCATCGCGCCCATGAACAGCAGGAGCAGCAGATAGAGGCGCAGGAGCGCGTCGCTGCCGGCCAGGTAATAGCGCGCGTAGACGAATACGAGCACGCCGATCGCGAGCACCAGCAGCGCGAACATGAACGAGAGGCCGTCAAGACGCAGCGAGAGCGCGAGGCCGATCTCGGGCACCCACTCGCGGCGCCACTGCATGACGCCATAGGTGGGCATGCCCACGCGTTCGCTCAGGAGGAGTCCGAGGCCGAAGAGTGCCGTCGCGAACGCGATCCACGTGGAAAGCGCGCGAGCGTGCCGGGCCGTGAGCGCAACGAGCGCCGCGCCCACGAACGGAAGTACGACGAGCCACCCCAATGCCATCCGACTTCCTCCGGGAGATCCGCTGCGAGCGGTTTGAAGACGTGGGCTGCGCGCAGGGCGCGGGCGGGGCGGGTCAGGAGTGCCCCAGGCGCGCCTGCGGGCCGCAGACCACGATCATAGCCGCAAACGGGGCCGGAGTTGATTCGGATGGAATCAATGCGCGGCGCAGGACCGCGCAGGGTTACATCGGCCAGACGAAGGCTTCGTGCGCGTGCGAGGTCTTGCCGATATCCACGGTACGGTGGACCGTCTTGCCGTCGTGGCTCGCCGTCACCACGTAGTGGCCGTTGGGCAGCGTCACGAGCATGAACGGGCCGTTGGTGCGCGTGGAAAGGAGCGGTTGACCGTGCGCGTCGACGATTTTCACGGGCACGTTCGCGAGGTACTCGTTGCCGTTCGCCGACTGGCGCGCGAATTCGAGCGAGAGCGGGTAGCGCGTCATCGCGGCCTTGAACGCCGCCGACTGGTCGCTGCCGATGCCGCCGGACAGATACGAGATGCTGCCTGCGTGCTGCGCTGGCGGCAGGGCGCCCGCGGTGGCCGGCGCCGCTGCGGTGCTCGGAGTGCTCGGGGTGGCGGCGAAAGCGCCTTGTGCGCCGAGCGCAAGCGCGAGTGCGGTGGAAAGCGAGGTAGCAAGCGAGACGGCCGTGCCCATCCACGGAGTGGAGCGTGCTTTCATTTTTACCTCCAATGGGTTCGCCGGCGCGGGCTACGCGCCGGACGAATCCAGCCTAGGCAGCGCGGCTTAAAAGTCCCTTAAAACCCGGGACGAACGCGCGTTTCGCCTGCCTGCCGCGCGCCCGCTTACCGCGCAATCATGCCGGTGAGCACGTAAGCCTGAATCAGCGTCATGACGCCGACGACGGCCGCGAAAAAGAGGCTATGGCGCACCGTGAAGCGGAACAGCGCCGCTTCCTTGCCGACGAGGCCCGTCGCCGCGCAGGCCACGGCGATCGATTGCGGCGAGATCATCTTGCCGCTCACGCCGCCCGAGGTATTGGCCGCGACGAGCAGCGTGTCCGAGACGCCGATCTGGTGCGCCGTGGTGTGCTGCAGCGAGCAGAACAGCGCGTTCGACGAAGTATCCGAGCCGGTCAGGAACACGCCGAGCCAGCCGAGGAACGGCGAGAAGAACGGGAACGCCGCGCCGGTGCCGGCCAGCGCGAGCGCCAGCGTCGAGGACATGCCCGAGTAGTTCGCCACGAACGCGAAGGCGAGCACGAGGCCGATCGAGAGCACCGGGCGGCGCAATTCGCCGAGCGTCTCGAAGAACGCGATTACGGCGGCGCGCGGCTTCATCTTCAGCACGATAGCGGAGACGATGGCGGTGAGCATGATCGCGGTGCCCACGGCGGAGAGCCAGTCGATCTTCAGCACGGCGTCGTAGGGCTTGGCCGAGGCCACGATGGGCGCGGTGCGCACCACGAGCTGATCGAGGCCCGGCACATGAAAGCTCAGGATGGTGCCGGCGAGCGGTCCCTTCGCGGCGAACAGCGCCTTGAACGGTTTGACGCTCCACACCGTGACGATGGCGGTCAGCAGGATGAACGGCGACCAGGCGCGCACGGTCTGGCCGATGCCATATGGCGACGCTTGACGGCTCGACGATGCGCCTGTCGCAACGCCACTAAAGTTGCCACCGAACTTGCCACCCACGTTGCCATTGAATCCGCCCAGCGCCGCCGCGCCGCCGCTCATGCCCACGGTCGCGCCCGCAGCTTGCGCGGCACGGCGCGGCTGCCACACCTTGAGGAATGCGGCGAGCGAGACGAGGCTCACGAGCGCCGAGGTGATGTCCGGCAACTCGGGCCCGATGTGATTCGAGGTGAAGTACTGCGTCACGGCGAAGCTGGCGCCGGCCACGAGCGCCGCCGGCCAGGTCTCCTTGACGCCGCGCTTGCCGTCCATGATGAAGACGAGCCAGAACGGCACGAACAGCGAGAGCAGCGGCAACTGGCGGCCCGCCATCGCGCCGATCAGGAACGGGTCGATGCCCGTCACCTGGCCCGCGACGATGATAGGGATGCCCATCGCGCCGAACGCCACCGGCGCGGTGTTGGCGATGAGGCACAGGCCCGCCGCATAGAGCGGCTCGAAGCCGAGGCCGACCAGCAGCGCCGAGGTAATGGCAACAGGCGCGCCGAAGCCCGCCGCGCCTTCGAGGAATGCGCCGAACGAGAAGCCGATCAGGAGCACTTGCAGGCGCTGGTCGTCGGTGATCGAGAGCACGGAGGCGCGGATGATCTCGAACTGCCCGGTCTTCACGACGATCTTGTAGAGGAACACCGCGGTCACGATGATCCACGCGATCGGCCACAAGCCATAGGCGAAGCCGAAGCCTGCCGAGACGAGCGCCTGGCGCACCGGCATGCCGTACTCGAAGATGGCCACGCCCAAGGCGAGCACGAGCGTGATGGCCGCCGCGACGTGGCCTTTCAACCGCAAGCCGGCGAGCGCGATGAAGAAGAACAGGATGGGCACGACGGCCACGAGCGCGGACAGCCAGAGGCTGCCAAGCGGGGTATAGATCTGATGCCAGGGTTGCACTACGGTCTCCTCCGTGGATGCGGGTCGAAAAGGTCACGCGCATTCATCGGGCATGCATGTTCTAGACTCGCGAATCTGGATTCGCGATGTAATTTCGCATGCCTGATGAAATGTCGTTTATTGCGGCTGATCGCGCTCGCGCAGCAAATCGTGCAGGCTGCGCGACGCGGGCTTGAGCGGCGTGCGGTGCTGGGTCCAGCCCATCTGCTGCGAAGGCGCGAGCGCGCGCAGCCGTGTTGCGGCCCAGCGCAGCGCGCGATACGCACGCGGATGCGCGAACGCACCGCTCCAGAAGCGCCAGACGAACTGCTCGCTCCTGCTGTGATTCGCGCCTTGGCCGCGCAGCGGATGCGCGACGGTTTCGTCGGGCGAGCGGTTCGCTTCGGTGCGCAGGCGCACCAGCAGTTGCGGAATCGGAATGCGCACGGGGCAGACTTCGCCGCATGCGCCGCACAGGCTCGATGCGGTGGGCAGATCGGCGGTTGCGTCGAGTCCCAGCAAGTGCGGCGAGATGATCTTGCCGATCGGGCCGGGGTAGGTCGTGCCGTAAGCGTGCCCGCCGATACGCGTGTACACCGGGCAGTGATTCATGCACGCGCCGCAGCGGATGCATTGCAGCGTGGCGCGTAGTTGCGCGTCGGCGTAGGCCTGGGTGCGGCCATTGTCGAGCAGCACGAGATGCACTTCGCGCGGGCCGTCCTTCTCGCCTTCGCGGCGCGGGCTGCTGATGAGGTTGAAATACGTGGTGATCGGCTGGCCCGTGGCCGAGCGCGTGAGCAGGCTCGAAAGCGGCACGATGTGCTCGAGCCTGGCCACCACTTTTTCCATGCCCATGATCGCGACATGCACGTCGGGCACCGTGGTCGAGAGACGGCCATTTCCCTCGTTCTCGACGAGCCACAGCGTGCCCGTATCGGCGGCGGCGAAGTTCACGCCCGAGAGACCGATCTGCGCATCCACGAACGCGTGGCGCAACGCGCGGCGGCCCGTCTGGATCAGCGCGTCCACGTCTTCCGTATAGGGCGTATCGGGAATGTGCGCTTCGAACAGATGCGCGATATCGCCCTTGGTCTTGTGGATCGCGGGCATGACGATATGCGAGGGCTTTTCGCCGGCAAGCTGCACGATGTACTCGCCCATGTCCGACTCGATGCAGTCGATGCCGCGCTCGGCGAGGTAATGGTTCAGCTCGATCTCCTCGCTCGCCATCGACTTGCCCTTGATGACGCGCGTGGCCGCGTGCCGCTGCGCAATGCCGTGGACGATGCGGTTGGCGTCGTCGGCGGTCTCGGCCCAGTGCACGTGGATGCCGTTTTCTTGCAGCTTCGCTTCGAGCTGCTCCAGCAGTTCGGGCAAGCGTGCGAGCGCATGCTGGCGCACCGCTTCACCGAGGTCGCGCAGTTGCTCGAGTTCGTCGGCTTCGGGGAATTGCGCGGCGCGCTTGCCTTGCAGGAAATCCATCGCGCCGCGAAAGCTCTGGCGCAACTGCGGATCGTCGAGCGCCGCACGGGCGCGCTGGCGGAACTCGGCCGTGGGGACGAAATGCAGCGTGCTTTCGTGTTGCGCGGTGCGCGCTGTGCTGGCGGTCTTGCTCATTGCGCGGCTCCGGGTCTGGACAGATTCGTGGGCGAATTCGTAGGCAAACTCGCGGGCGAATGGGCGGACGAATGCGCGGGCACTTCAGCTTCGTCGCCTTCATCGTCCGTGACGACGATCACCCACAGCGCGCGCGGTCCGTGCGCGCCGTAAGCCGTGGTCTGCTGGATGTCCGATGTCTTCGAGGGCCCCGAGATCATCACGAGGTTGGTGGGCATGCCGTCGCGCCAGCGCTCGGACGCCACAGCCGTATGCAGGTCCGCGTGCAGCGTGCGCGCATGGATCAGCGCGACGTGCAGCGGCGGCACTAGCGAGACGGTGCGCGGTGCGTTGGCGTCGGGCACGACCACGAGCGTGCCGGTGGCCGCGAGGCCCGAACGCGCGACGGTGAAGCCGGCGTCGATGCTGTCGAACAGTTCGGACTTCCAGGCTTCGATCGGCTCCGCGTAGCCGCGTGCTTCGATGTCGGGTGCGGCGGCGCGCAGCGCTTGACCAAGCGCCACGCCTTCCGCGCTCGACGCGTCGAGCAACAGCCGCTTCACGCCGGCGGCCGCGAGGCGATGCGCGAGTTCGGCGGGCCAGTCCTTCGCGCTCGCGCGGACGACCTGGGCGTGAGCGGCCTCCAGCATGTGCTGGAACTGCGCGAGACGGGCCGATTCGGTGGCGAGCGTCGCGCAGGCCTGTGCGCGCTGCTGTGCATAGTGCGCGTCGATGCGCTGGTCGAGCGCGTCCACCGGCGCAGGTGCGGCGGCCTCGTTGGCGCTGCCGTTGCCATTGCTGCTGGCGCGCAGCCGGCCGAGCATGCGCGTGCGAGCGCCCAGGGTATCGATAGTGTCGATGATGGCGGCGCTCATGCGGCCTCCCCGCCAGTACGGCGCCAAAGGAACGAAGCGAGGTGCTCGACGGCGAGCGGTGCCCCCTGGTGCTCGGCGGCATGGCCGATGTTGAGCAGGCACCCGCAGTCGGCGGAAACCAGCCGGTCGCAGCCGGTCGCGCACGCCGAGGCGATCTTGTCGGCGACCATCGCGCCGGAAATATCGGGGTGCTTCAGCGAGAACGTGCCGCCGAAGCCGCAGCATTCGGATTCGCGCTCGTGGTCGATGCGCGTGACGCCGGGCAGCGCGTCGACGACCTCCACGCCGTGCACGCGCGTGCCCATCTCGCGGCGCGCGCCGCACGAGGTGTGGAGCACCACGCGTTCTGCAGGCTGTTTCAGCGCGGCGTCGCCATAGGCGCCGGCGGCGCCGAGATCCACGTTCAGCACGCGCACGAGGAATTCGGTGAGTTCGTAGATGCGTTCCGAGAGCGCCTGCGCGCGAGCGGCATCGGCTTTGTTGGCCGCGTTGGCTTCGCCGTCTTCGAACAGGGCGGGCCAGTGGTGCCGCATCATGCCCGCGCACGAGCCGGATGGCACGATCACGGGCCAGGGTTGATCGAACAGGCCGAGCTGTGCGCGGGCCACCTCGCGCGCCTCGCGCGGATTGCCGCTGCTATAGGCGGGCTGCCCGCAGCAGCTTTGGGCGCGCGGGAAGTGGACCGTGAGCCCTTCGCGCTCGAGCAGCTTGACCGCGTCCAGCCCGGCCTGCGGCACGAACAGGTCGACGAGGCAGGTCGCGAACAGGTAGACGTCGGTAGGGCGCGCTCCGGTGGGGTATTGCCGTGGCTTCATGTCTCGCTCGTATCGCTCTCTGTATGGCTCGGTGTCGAATCGCGCGTCGGTCCCGGCATTGCGCGCAGGCGCCCAGTACCGCGGGTATCTGGGCACCGGGGGGCGGCTGCACGCCTGGCCGCGATGGCGACGGCAGGTTTGTGGGCGCATAATCGCCGCTTCGGGTGGCGGGTTCAAACTGGTTGGACCGGTGGCTGACCAGCGGGGCAGACGCACCGTCGGCACCGTCGGCACCGCCGCCGAAGCACACGATGTTCGGGGACGATCAATGAGGGACAGGGCCGGCGCGCGCGGACGCGTGGAAACGGTGATGCGGCAGATGGAGACGTCGCTGCTCGATGGCACGTGGCGCGCGGGGACGAAGCTGCCCTCCGAGCGCCTGCTCGCGCAGGAGTACGGCGTGGCGCGCAACACGGTGCGCGAGGCGATCCAGCGGCTCGCCGCGCGCGGGCTGGTGGCGAGCCGCGCGGGAGCGGGCGTGTTCGTGACCGACCAGTTGCGCACTGGCTTCGCGTCGCCTTGGGGGCAACTGGTGGCCGACCATCCGGCGCTGCGCGACGACATCCTCGAATTTCGCCGCGTGCTGGAAGGCGCGACCGCGTATTTCGCGGCGATGCGCGCGAGCGACGACGACCTCGCGCGCATTCGCACGCTGATGCAGGAGCTGGAGCGCACGCGTGCCACCGACGACAAGGCCGCCGAGGCCGACACCGACGCGAAGCTGCACGAAGTGATCGCTCAGGCTTCGCACAACGCGATGTTCCTGCACTTGCACACCAGCGTGCTTGGGGTGCTGCGCGAGCACATCACGATCAACGGCACGGGCTTGCGCGAGCAGAACGCGGACGCATCGGATCATCTGCTGCTGCAGCACCGCACGCTGTGCAACGCGATTCTTGCGCGGCGCCCGGAAGAGGCGCGCACGGCGATGCAAACCCATATCGACTTCGTGCGCACACGGGTGAACGAGGAGCACGACTCGCCCGAAACCGGTCCAACCAGTGCGAAGAAACCCCGGGCACGCAAGAAGCCCGTCGCGCCTTAAGATTGATAAAGTCGGATTGCCAAAGCCGGATTGCCAAAGCCGGCGCACAGGACGGGCGTTCGCCACGCAGCTCGAGCGACGCCCGCACGAACACAATGAGAAGGAGGCCAGGCCATGAACCCGCCCGTCGCGCGTATTGAATCCCTGAGCGCCATCACGCTCACCGTGAGCGACATCGCGCGTTCGGTGCGCTTTTATGAGGTGCTCGGCTTCGTGCACAAACCCGGTGCCGCGATTGCCGGATTCGCGTCGTTCGTGCTGGGCGGCGGGAGTGGGGTCGGCGCATGCTATCTCAATCTGCTCGAAGGGCCGCATGGCAAGGTCGAGGGGTGGGGGCGCGCGATCTTCTACGTCTCGGACGTGGACGCCTTTTACGCGCAGGCGCTGGCCGCGGGCCTCACGCCCGCCTTCGCGCCGCAGGACGCGCCGTGGGGCGAGCGCTATTTTCATCTCGTCGATCCGGACGGCCACGAGTTGAGCTTCGCGAAGCCGCTGGCCTGAGCCACGGCCGGGCCAAATGAGGTTCGCGCGCCGCCCGGCAGGTTCGCCGCCGCGGCGCGCGTCGATGCATCTGAAATACGAGTGACACCCGTAGCGCCGATAGTGGCGTGTGGCCGTGACCATCTGCGCTCGATGCCGCCGAAGCGCCCGGCGCGGGTTGCCACTCATTGCAAGAGGAGATGTCGCCATGAACGAACGGGACCGTGCCCAGCGCAGCGCGCACGAATCCGGCAGTGAAGCCGGCCACGAGGTTGGCAACGGGGTGGATCATGCAGCAGGTTATATAGCAGGCCATGAAGCAGGCCATGAAGCGGGTCATGAAGCGGGTCATGAAGCGGGCGGGAACGCCGAGCGCCATCGCCGCCGCCGTCTCGACGAAGAGCTCATCGACGCCTACGACGAAGAGCTCGAAATGGAAGTCGACGACCGCCTCCAGGAAAGCGGCCTCGTAATCAGCGACGAGGCGCGTGCGTTGCGCCGCGTCTATTTCCGCGAACTGATCCGGCTGCAGGGCGAGCTCGTCAAGATGCAGGACTGGATCGCGAGCACGGGCCACCGGCTCGTCGTGATCTTCGAAGGCCGCGACGCGGCCGGCAAGGGCGGTGTCATCAAGCGCATCACGCAGCGCCTGAATCCGCGCATGTGCCGCGTGGCGGCGCTGCCCGCGCCCAACAACCGCGAGCGCACGCAATGGTATTTCCAGCGCTACGTGCAGCATCTGCCCGCGGGCGGCGAAATGGTGCTGTTCGACCGGAGCTGGTACAACCGCGCGGGCGTCGAACGGGTGATGAACTTCTGCACCGACGAGGAGTACGAGGAATTTTTCCGCTCGGTGCCGGAGTTCGAGAAGATGCTGGTGAGAAGCGGTATCCAGATCGTCAAGTACTGGTTCTCGATCACCGACGACGAACAGGAAGTGCGTTTCCAGAGCCGCATCGAGGACCCGCTCAAGCAGTGGAAACTTTCGCCGATGGACCTCGAAAGCCGCCGCCGCTGGGAAGCCTACACGCACGTGAAGGAAGTCATGCTGCAGCGCTCGCATATTCCCGAGGCGCCGTGGTGGGTCGTGCAGGGCGTCGACAAGAAGCGTGCGCGCCTGAACTGCATCCATCATTTGCTGAGCCAGGTGCCGTATCACGAGGTCGAGCACGCGGACGTGACGCTGCCCGCGCGCGTGCATCACCCCGACTACATTCGCCAGCCGGTGCCGCAAGACATGATCGTGCCGGAAATCTACTGACGCCGGCGAACCTGTAAAAGCGACGTAAAAGCGATACATAAGCGTTGCAAAAGCGACGCAAAAGCCGCGCCCCCCAACGAGGGGCGCGGCTTTTTGGGTTTGCGCGTAGCGGTTGCGGCGCGTCGCCTCAGAACGCGTGGCGGAACACCCAGTACAGGGCGCCCGCCAGCGCGATCGAGGCGGGCAGCGTGAGCACCCAGGCGAGCACGAGGCTGCGCACCGTGCTCCATTGAAGGCCCGAGCCGTTCGCGGCCATCGTGCCCGCCACGCCCGAGGACAGCACGTGCGTGGTCGAGACCGGCAAGCCGTACAGGTCGGCCGCGCCGATGGTGGCCATGGCCACCAGTTCCGCGCAGCCGCCCTGGCCGTAGGTCAGGTGCTGCTTGCCGATGCGCTCGCCCACCGTCACCACGATGCGCTTCCAGCCCACCATCGTGCCAAGGCCGAGCGCGATCGCCACGGCCACTTTCACCCACGTCGGGATGAACTTCGTCGCGTGGTCGATCTGGCTGCGGAAATTGTGGATCGCGCGGGCGTCGGCTTCCGGGAGTGCGGGCTGCTTCGTCTTCTCCATCAGGCGGATGGCCTCGGAGATCACGTACATGTTGTTGCGCACGTTATCCACCACCGACTGCGGCAGCGCCGCCATCGAGCCATAGCCTTCCACTTGCTGGCCCACCTGCGTCGAGAGCGCGGCGAGCGCGGGCACCGTCCGAGGCGTGAGCGTGCGCGTACTGATGTAGCGCTCGACTTCGGCGCGCACGGCATTCGGGCCGCCGGCGGGCGCGGCCACGCCGTTGCTGTACTGCTCGAGCGTGCGCGCGGCCTGCTGCGAGACCGCAACGAAGGTTTGCGACTCGCTTGCCGTCACGGCCTTGTTGAGCGCATAGGCAGTGGGCACGGTGCCGATCAGGATCAGCATGATGAGGCCCATGCCTTTCTGGCCATCGTTGGAGCCGTGCGCGAACGAGACCCCCGTGCAGGTGAGGATCAGCAGCGCGCGGATCCAGAACGGCGGTGGCTCGTTGCCCTTCGGCTCGGCATAGAGTGCGGGCACGCGCACGAGCGCCTTGAGCACGACGAGAAGCAGGGCGGAGGCGAGAAAGCCGACCAGCGGCGAGAACAGCAGCGCCTTGCCCACGCCGACTGCCTGGCTCCAGTCCACGCCGCTCGTGCCGCCGCCCGTGACACCACCGGCACCACTGGCACCACTGGCGCTGTGCATCAACTGGTTCATCAGCCCCACGCCGATGATCGAGCCGATCAGCGTATGCGAACTCGACGAAGGCAGGCCGAAGTACCACGTGCCGAGATTCCAGATGATCGCCGCGATAAGGAGTGCGAAGACCATCGCGAAGCCTGCGCTGCTGCCCACCTGCAGGATCAGCTCGACGGGCAGCAACTGCAGGATGCCGAACGCCACCGCGCCGGTGGAAGTGAGCACGCCGAGGAAGTTCCACGCGCCGGACCAGATCACGGCGAGGTTGGGCGTGAGCGAGTGCGTGTAGATGACTGTCGCCACGGCGTTCGCGGTATCGTGAAAGCCGTTCACGAATTCGAAGCCCAGCGCGATGGCGAGCGCGATGCCGAGCAGGAACCACGGCAGCGCGGAGCGTTCGCGCACGGGCGACAGATCGTCGACGAGATGCATGCCCACATAGACGGCGCCCGCGGCAATGACGAGCAGAAAGACGAGCAGGCTCACGCTGCGCCCGCCCCGCTGCGGTGACAGGGAAAGATCCGGCATGACGGGCTGGCTCCTCAAACGGGGCGCGGGCAGTCGCGCAGGGAGTAGGGCGCTGAAAGCGGCGGGGGGCAGGCAACGCTTCCGATCATGCAAAGTGCCCATGACGCATTGATGACGCCTTCGCGCAAGCCGCGCAGCGGCGCCGGGACCGGCGCTGCGCGAAGCAATGGACTGGCGGGGCGGCATAGCGCGATGTGGCAGGGCCGCAGGAGCCGGCGCGAGCAGGCCGTAGCCTGCGCGCGCAGCGCCTCGCGACACCCGTGAGGCGCCGTGAAAGCCGTGAAGAAATTCGGGGAACGCAGGAAGCCGCGCGGCAGCCTCAAGACAGCTTCAGGACAGCCTCAAGACAGCGAGGCCGCCGGGCTGCCGTATGGCAAGCCGCGCGACGCGGGGCGTCGTGCCTCTCAGCGCGCCGACTTCGACAGGCGATGGCCGAGGCCGAGATTCGAGACGATCTGCCAGGTATAGACGCGTGAATAGTGCACGCCGAACTGGCGGCCGATCAGCTCGCGCACGCGGCTGTTGGTCCACGCATCGCTCGGGAAGCCATGTTCGCGCGCGGAGCCATGCAGCGCGCTCGCGATCCAGCCCAACGCGGCCCTGTCGAGCACGGAAGGCCGGCCGCCCACGCTCATCTGCTGTAGCGCTGCGAGGCCGCCGTCATCGACGATGGTTTTGTAGCGACGCACCGTCTGGGCGGAGAGGTGCAGGGAATCGGCCACGGCATGCACCGTCGCGCCTTCCACCAACATCTGGCCGGCCGCCATCCTGCGCGCGACACTCGGCAAATTTTCGGTTCTGGTAAGCATGTGATCACTCGTCAACGAAAGATTCGGGACAAGCGGCTCGCGGATGCGCCGCTCCTGTCAACCCTTTTTTAGTGCCTGCGGGTCTTCTCGTTTGCCACGGCCTCGCATGGCTCTCGCTCGATGCCGGGCCGTCGCGGACGGCGAAACAATGCGCCTCGCGGGGCGCGTGCGGACTGCTTTGGTGTTCCGCAGGGGATATTAATAATTGTTTTTGTAGGGAATGTGTATAGCTAGCGGAAAAATAGTCTGCTTGACTTACGGATTATCCTGGACTATCGGAAAAAATGATCCTACCCAAATCGCTTAACGGTGCCCGTGAATGTTGTTCATTCATACCATGATGCGCGCCCTCTAGTGCGTTTAAAAACGTTTGCAATCGTTTTTTTAGCCCGCTTTTGGCCCGTTGTTGGGGCACCTGGCGAGAGCAAATCGGTAATTTTGGGCAGAATGCGCTTTCCGGATTTGCATGAACCATTTTGGATATTCGATTCGATATGGATCGAATGGGCTTGCCAGTTTTGCTTCACTGCGCGTCTCGATGCGAACCGGTTTGTGCCCTGCTCGATGATCCGATTGATGACCCCGCTTGATGGTCGGCTTGATGGTTTAAAGGCATGAACAAAGAACTCGACGAAAAGGTTGAACGTCTGCTGCGGCGCGCGGCGAGCCGACGTGGCCTCGTACCCTATGCCGCGTTTCATGCGTTGTTCGCGCAGAGCGTGCCGCTGCACGAACGCTACGAAAAACTGGAGGCTGCCGCGGCGGCGCTGTGCGAGCCGCGCGTGGCCGACTATGCGTCGTTGCTCGCGACCGCTTCGGGCCTGCCGGGTCCGGACTTCTATTTACGCTTTCGGCGCCTGCACGCGGAGCGCTACTACGCGACGCTCGGCGCCGACCGCAATCGCATGCTCAAGCTCGTAGAGAAGCGCCAGTTCGCAAGCGAGGAGCGCGAGCGCGTGTACGACCACTATCGCAGCACCATGGGTGTTCCGGTGCCCGCGTGAAGAGAAGGGGGGCGCGCCGCGATGGTTCGATTCATTTGATCGCGCCGACGCGCATTCAGCGAGGTGGCGCGCGATGCGCCTTCGCGTTTTTAGTCGACGCGATTGCGGTCGCGCACGAGGATCGAAACGTACACTGCGGTGCAGACGAGAATCACGGCAACGCCGGCGATCACCTTGGTGTGATTGAATTCCACGAGCCCGGTCACGGCGATGGCGATGCCGGCGGCGGAGCCGAGTGTGCCGAGCGCGGCAACCCACATGCGCAACTTGCTCCAGATGCGATGGCGTCGTTCGGGACCTGCGCCTTCCCTCAAGTGATCGAAACTCATGACGGTATTTCCCGTTGATGGCGGGCTGCATTGCACTGCGCAGTGCAGCCCGCGTTCAGACCGGACGATTATAGCGATCGGGAAATTCTGCGCTTTCGGCGCGTGCGCGTCATGCCGCACAGCGCAAGGTTTATGCGCTTTTGCGTGCGTTTAAGTTTGCCTTAATTTTGTCTCGCCATGATGGACACGTCGGATCGATTCGATAGTCGATTCGCGGTTGTTCTTCACGTCCCCTGTTAACCGCCGACGCCATACGGCGGTTTTTTTTTGCGCATTCGCGGCATGGGTATTAGCGCTGCTTAATCGACGAGCGTTGTGTAATCAACGTATTCACAACGCGTGTGCAACGTGCAGGCGATCGGCAAGACGCGTGCCGCGCCTGCCTCATTCGTGCTCGGGAAAGCCCGCGCGTCCTTGCGTGAGGTCGCGCAGCGTGTCGCGCGCGGCATCGAGGGCGGTGGCGGGAAGCTGGATCGTGAGCCGCACGGTCATCGTGTAGCGGCTGTCGGCGAGCGTGTGCTGCTCCTGCTCGATCCAGTGCCGCACGCGCGTTTCGTCGGCATAACTCACCTCCACGATCAGGCGCGCCTGGGCGATGCGCTCCACGCGCTGCGCATCGTGCAGCGCGCTGGCGATGGCGTCGGTATAGGCCCGCACGAGCCCGCCCGCGCCGAGCTTGACGCCGCCGTAATAGCGCACCACTGCGGCAAGCACGCCGTCCAGGTCGTGATGGCGCAGCACTTCGAGGATGGGGCGGCCCGCGGTGCCGGAGGGCTCGCCATCGTCGGACATGCCGGACTGGCCGCCCGCGAGCAGCGCCCAGCAGACGTGCGTGGCAGTGGGGTGTTCGTCGCGCAGGCGGCGCAGTTCGGCCATGGCCGCTTCGCGGTCGTCGACCGGAATCGCGAGACCGATGAAGCGGCTCTTGCGGATCTCGAGCTCCGCGCTGACGGTTGAGGCAAGGGTGTAAGTGGGCAAAGCAGGCAGTGCGGCGTGGGCGAAGCGTGATGTTAGCGCCATGTTAGCGGATACGGGCGGTAATCAGGGGCGCCCGGCCAGGGGCGCCCGGCCAGGGACGCCCGGTCAGGGACGCCCGGTCAGGGGCGCCCGGCGGCGTCCGTTCGCAGGTGTCCGGCCGCGGTGCCCAGGCCCCTTCCCGCAATCCCACAGTTTACGTAACGGTTTCTTGCGACTTACGCTAATGACGGATCGGCCTCCAGGGCCGATAATACGTTTCATGACGGGTCTAGCTCTGGCTGGAGCGACGCCGAACTCCTCATTCGGTGATCCGTCATATATCGAATTCGTCGCGGCGCCGCAGGTCTTGCGCCGCGCTTCTCCTGAAGTCTCTCCCCAGCAAACGCACAGAAAAAACCCCGGTCGGGACAATGTCGCTCGGCCGGGGTCATAAGGCTCGCCTGTTCTCAAGAGGCGAATCTACGTTACGCCTTTCAAAAATTCCCAGCAACGAAAAAAAAAGCCCGACTTGCGCCGGGCCTTCAAGTTTGACGGCATCCGTTGCCGGATGCCGTCCCTGCAAAACTGCCTGCTTACGCTGCGAGCAGCGAGCGCAGCACGAACGGCAGGATACCGCCGTGCTTGTAGTAGTCGACTTCGATCGGCGTGTCGATGCGCAGCAGCACCTGGACGCGCTCGTCCTTGCCGTCCTTGCGGTGGATCACGAGCGTCAGGTCCTGTTGCGGCTTGAAGTCGTCCGTCAGGCCTTCGACGTCGAACGTTTCCTCGCCGGTCAGGCCGAGCGACTGCACGCTGTCCGAGCCCTTGAACTGTAGCGGCAGAACGCCCATGCCGACGAGGTTCGAGCGGTGAATACGCTCGAAGCTGCGTGCGACCACGGCCTTCACGCCGAGGAGTTGGGTGCCCTTGGCCGCCCAGTCGCGCGACGAGCCCGTGCCGTACTCTTCGCCCGCGAACACCATCGTGGGCGTGCCGGCGTCGATGTACTTCATGGCGGCGTCGTAAATCGACAGTTGTTCGCCGCTCGGCTGGTGGATCGTCAGGCCGCCTTCGACGCGCGTGCCATCTGCCTTCGCCGGAATCATCAGATTCTTGATGCGCACGTTCGCGAACGTGCCGCGCATCATGACGTCGTGGTTGCCGCGGCGCGAGCCGTAGCTGTTGAAGTCGGCCTTCTGCACGCCGTTCTCCTTGAGCCACTTGCCTGCGGGCGAGTCTTCCTTGATCGAACCGGCCGGGCTGATGTGGTCGGTCGTGACCGAGTCGCCGAAGATGCCCAGTGCGCGCGCGCCCTTGACTTCAGCCACCGCCGACGACGGCGTCATCGAGAAGTCCGTGCCGAAGAACGGCGGCTCGGCGATGTAGGTCGACTTCGGCCAGTCGTAGACCTGGCCTTCCTCGCCCTCGATCTTGCTCCACAGGTCGCCCTTCTTCGTGAGCTGGCTGTAGTTCTTCTGGTAGACGTCGGCATCCATCGCGAACTTGAGCAGCGCGTTGATCTCTTCGCTGGTCGGCCAGATGTCGCCGAGATAGATGTCGTGGCCGCCCTTGCCCTTGCCGACCGGCTCGGTCATCAGGTCGCGCGTGATGTTGCCGGCGATCGCGTAAGCGACGACCAGCGGCGGCGAGGCCAGGAAGTTCGCACGGATGTTCGGGTGGATACGCGCTTCGAAGTTACGGTTGCCAGAGAGCACCGCCGCCGCGACCACGTCGTTCTTCGTGATGGACTCGTTCAGCTCCGGCGTGAGGTCGCCGGCGTTGCCGATACAGGTCGTGCAGCCGTATGCCGCGAGTTCGAAGCCGAGCTTCGAGAGGTACGGCAAGAGGCCCGTCTTCGTCAGGTATTCCGTGACGATGCGCGACCCCGGAGCGAGCGAGGTCTTGATGTGCGGAGCGACCGTGAGGCCGGCTTCCACGGCCTTCTTCGCGAGCAGGCCGGCGGCCAGCAGCACGCTCGGGTTCGACGTGTTCGTGCACGAGGTGATGGCCGCGATCAGCACGTCGCCGTTGTGCAGCTTGACCTTGTCGCCCGCCGTGTATTCGGCCGTGAGGTCGGCAGCCTTTTTGGCGAAGCCGTTTTCCGCGACCGGCTTCGAGAACAGGTCGGTGAAGGTCGACTTCACGTGACCGATTTCGATGCGGTCCTGCGGGCGCTTCGGGCCTGCGAGCGACGGTGCGACCGTGCCGAGGTCGAGCGTGACCGTCTTCGTGTAGTCGATCTGGCCGGCCTTCGGAATGCCGTAAAGCTCCTGCGCCTTGAAGTAGTTCGCGAACGCCGAGATTTCGGCTTCCGTGCGGCCCGTGCCCTTGAAGTAGTCGATGGTTTTGTCGTCGACCGGGAAGAAGCCCATGGTTGCGCCGTACTCGGGCGCCATGTTGCCGATGGTCGCGCGGTCCGGCAGCGAGAGCGAGGCCGTGCCTTCGCCAAAGAACTCGACGAACTTGCCGACGACCTTCTCCTTGCGCAGCATTTCGGTGATGGTCAGCACGAGGTCGGTTGCCGTGCAGCCTTCGCGCAGCTTGCCCTTGAGCTCCACGCCAACCACATCGGGCGTGAGGAAGTACACCGGCTGGCCGAGCATGCCGGCCTCGGCTTCGATGCCGCCCACGCCCCAGCCCACCACGCCGATGCCGTTGATCATCGTGGTGTGCGAGTCGGTGCCGACCAGCGTGTCCGGGTAGTAGACGGTATCCGCGCCTTCAGCCTTCTTGTGCACGCCGCGCGCTAGGTATTCCAGGTTCACCTGGTGGACGATGCCGATGCCCGGCGGCACGACCTTGAACGTGTCGAACGCCTGCATGCCCCACTTCATGAACTGGTAGCGCTCGTTGTTGCGCTGGAATTCCAGCTTCATGTTCAGGTCGAGCGCGTCCTTCTGGCGGAAGTAGTCGACCTGCACCGAATGGTCGACCACGAGGTCCACCGGCACGAGCGGCTCGATGACCTTCGGATTCTTGCCGACCTGCTTGGCGACGCCGCGCATGGCCGCGATGTCCGCGAGCAGCGGCACGCCGGTGAAGTCCTGCAGCACGACGCGCGAGACGACGAACGGGATTTCGTCGACGCGGGCAGCGGTGGGCTTCCAGTTCGCGAGTTGCTCGATGTGCTCTTCCGCGATCTTCTTGCCGTCGTAGTTGCGCAGGACGGACTCGAGCACGATACGGATCGAGACTGGCAGGCGGTCGATCTTCACGCCAAGCTGTTTGCCGAGTTGCGGCAGCGAGTAGAACTTGCCTTTGCCGGAACCGCTGTCGAATTCTTTTAGCGTTTTGTGGAGGTTGTGGGCCATGGTGTTTTCCTTCGTTTGATCGCGGAAATAACGCTTTACTACTATACGTGTGCTGCCTGCCTGATTGCTCAGATGACGTACAAGTCTATGTACTCGTTGACGGGCATGGCATCGAGCCGTGCCGCATCGAGCGAGACATCGAGAATCGCCTGCTGCTGCTTCGCGGGGAAGCGGCGCGCGAGGTTGGTTCTGAACTTCTCGATCAGAAGCGGCGTGCCTTCGTCGCGGCGCCGCTTGTGGCCGATTGGGTATTCCACCACGACTTCCTCGAGCATCGTGCCGTCGTTGAGTTCGACGGTGAGCGCATTCGCGATCGAACGCTTGAGCGGGTCGTGATAATCCTTCGTGAACTGCGGGTCTTCGACGCAGGCCGTCTTCGCGCGCAAGGCGTCGATGCGCGGGTCCTGCGCGACGTCGTCTTCATAGTCGGCGGCCGTGAGGCGCCCGAAGATGAGCGGCACGGCCACCATGTACTGGATGCAGTGGTCGCGGTCGGCCGGGTTCGCGAGCGGCCCGGTCTTGTCGATGATACGGATCGCCGCTTCGTGCGTGCGAATGGTGATGCGCTTGATGTCCTGTGCCGTCAAACCGCGCTGCGCGAGCACGCCGTGCAGTGTCATCGCGGCTTCGGCTGCGGTCTGCGCGTGGAATTCGGCGGGGAACGAAATCTTGAACAGCACGTTTTCCATCACGTACGAGCCATACGGACGCTGGAACCGGAACGGCTGGCCCTTGAACGAGACGTCGTAGAAGCCCCAGGTTTTTGCCGTGAGCGCGGACGGGTAGCCCATCTCGCCCGTCTTCGCGATCAGCGCGAGGCGCACGGCGCGCGAGGTGGCGTCGCCGGCGGCCCACGACTTGCGCGAGCCGGTATTGGGCGCGTGGCGGTAGGTGCGCAGCGACTGGCCGTCGACCATCGCGAGCGAAACGGCGTTGATGAGCTCGTCGCGCGTCAGGCCGATCATGTGCCCGACTACGGCGGTCGAGGCGAGCTTCACGAGCAATACGTGGTCGAGGCCGACCTTGTTGAACGAGTTTTCCAGTGCAATGCAGCCCTGGATCTCGTGCGCCTTCACCATGGCTACGAGCACGTGCTTCATGGTGAGCGGCGGCTTGCCCTGGGAGACGGCGGTGCGCGAAAGCCAGTCGGCGGTCGCGAGAATGCCACCCAGGTTGTCCGACGGATGGCCCCATTCGGCGGCGAGCCAGGTGTCGTTGAAGTCGAGCCAGCGGATCATCGCGCCGATGTTGAACGCGGCCTGAACCGGATCGAGCTGGAATTGCGTGCCCGGCACTTTCGCGCCGTGCGGGACGACCGTGCCCGGCACGATCGGTCCCAGCAGCTTGGTGCAGGCGGGGTAGGAGAGCGCCTCGAGCCCGCAGCCGAGCGTGTCCAGCAGGCAGTAGCGCGCCGTCGACAGCGCGAGCGCGCTGTCGATCCCGAAATCGAGGACGTAGTCGACGATGTCGACCAGGACCTGATCCGGCTGCCGCCTGACGTTGGAGACGTGTGCGGACATCGAGGCGTCCTGTTGCCGTCCTTACTGGGCGGCTGCGGCGCTGGCGCTCGCCGGAGCGTGGTTCTCCGGGCTCAGCGCTTGAGCCTGGGTCGGCGCCATCGCGCCTTGCTGCATGGCGACGGTCTTGCACTCGTCGGCCAGACGCGAGCTGTCCTTGTCCGAGAACAGCATGGCCTTGGTCGGGATCACGACCAGGTCGAGGCCGGTTGCGGCGTCATGGAAGCGGTCTGCGCCCGTCGTCGTGGTCTGGCGCGGCAGGTTGTAGTTCTTGTTCGCCCAGTGAACGGTGACGATCTGGTCACGCGCCATGTCGCCCTTCAGGTCGAAGGCCATGCCTTCGGCGCACGACCAGTGCTCGGCGCCCACCGGGATCGGATCGACCTTCGCTTCCTTGGCCGGGTTGGTCTTGCGCTTGATGATGCGGTGCTTCGGTGCCGGCTTCTTGGCCTTGGCGGTCGTCGACGGGGTTTGCGCGGCGGCTTCGGTGGCTGCCAGCATCATCGTCGTGGACAGCGCGCCGATAACGGTAGCGATCAGCAGTTTCTTCATGGACCTTTATCTCTCTAAATCGGTTGATCAGTGCGCGGCTGCGGGGTGCAGCCGCCGGTTGCACTGCGCGCGCCCCGAAAGCACGCAGCGGACGCTATTTTCACCTATTTGCCAGTACCGGCTCAGATTTTTCCGATCTGAAAAAAAATACGTTCGCCATTCATGAAATAGCCGCACTGGAGCCGAACAGCGGCGCGGCTTCGGCGGGCACGGCGCGCCCCGTCGCCCGCGCGCGGCGCAGCACGGACCAGTAGTAGCGGTAGCTCGCGCGGTCGTGCAGCGTATCGCCATGGCGCGTCGGACCCCATTGCGCAGCTTGGGCGGCAAGCAGGATTTCGGCGGCGGTGGCGATTTCCTCGTCGCGCGGCGCGAACGCGGCGACGATGGCCGGAATCTGTGCCGGATGGATGCTCCACATGCGCGTGTAGCCGAATTCATTGCGCGCGCGGCGCGCGTCGTTTGCGACGACTTCCATGTCGCGCACTTCCGTGCTGACGTTGTGCGACGGAACCTTGCCGAACGCATGGCAGGCCGCCGCGATTTCCAGCTTCGCGCGGCGCACGAGCGGGTGGTCGAACTGGCCCGGCGAGCGCATGGCGGAGTCGGGAATCGCGCCGTCGTGCGCGGAGACGAAGTCCATCAGCCCGAAGCTGAGCGCCTCGACGCCGCGCAGCGCGGCGAGGTCGAACACGCGCGCGAGCGCACCATGCGTTTCGACGAGCAGTTGCACGGGAATGGGTTTTTCGATGCCCATCTCGATGCGCGTGGCCTCGATGAACGCCGTCATTTCGGCGGCGTCGCCCACGGCGCGGATCTTCGGCAGCGTGATGAAGGCCGGCGCGCGCTTTGCGGCGCGCAGGATCAGGCGCACGTCGTCACGCCAATGGGGATGATGGAAGTCGTGAATGCGCACGCCCACGCGGGCGAAGCGGTCGTGCTCGCCGCCGATCAGCGACGCGACGAGCTCCGCGTGCCCGGCCTCGTGGCCGACCTGGGCGCCGTCTTCGCAGTCGAGCGTGATGTCGAATACCGGGCCGAGCTGTTGCTGCAGCGCGAGCGATTTCAACATCAGCTTCTCGCTGCCCGCGTAGTGGTCGCACACGGGCAGGAGGGCGGGCGGCGCTTCGCCGTCAAAGAGCACTTCGGCGGGGGGGAGGGCGCGCATCGTCGGCGTCAGGGGTCGAATGTTGGGAGGAGTAGCCTGATTCGGACGCACCCTGCTGCGGAGGGTGCTTGCGGGCAGCGTCCCGCAAGGCGCGTGCGGATCAGGGGGCTGCCATCAGACGCGAGACAGGCGGCCTGGGCCGCGGCGCTCGCGCATCTGCGCGTCGAGAGGCTTCGGAACGACAAGAAGGCCTCGACGCGCAAAAAACCGGAACCCGTCGTGCAGCCACGGAGTCCCGGTTTGTCTGGCTGGACTTACTTGCCGAGCAGGTGAGCCACGCCGTCGCGCTCTTCGAGCAGCTCGTTGAGCGTGCCGTCCATCTTCTCGCGCGAGAACGCGTCGATTTCGAGGCCTTCGACGCGCTTGTATTCGCCGTTTTCGCAGGTCACGGGCACGCCGTAGATGATGTCTTCGGGGATGCCATACGAGCCGTCCGACGGAATGCCCATCGTGACCCACTTGCCGTTCGTGCCGAGGACCCAGTCACGCACGTGATCGATCGCTGCGTTGGCCGCCGATGCTGCCGACGAGAGGCCGCGTGCTTCGATGATCGCCGCGCCGCGCTTGCCGACGGTCGGGATGAACGTGTTGCGGTTCCATTCGTCGTCGTTGATCAGCTTGGTCAGCGACTGGCCGTCCACCGTTGCGACACGGAAGTCGGGGTACATCGTGGGCGAGTGGTTGCCCCACACGGCGAGCTTCTCGATCGAAGCGACCGGCTTGCCCGACTTGGCGGCCAGTTGCGAGAGCGCGCGGTTGTGGTCCAGACGCAGCATGGCGGTGAAGTTCTTCTTCGGCAGATCCGGGGCCGACTTCATCGCGATGTAGGCGTTCGTGTTGGCCGGGTTGCCGACGACCAGCACCTTCACGTCGCGGCTCGCGACGTCGTTCAGCGCCTTGCCCTGAACCGTGAAGATTTCGGCGTTGGCCGAGAGCAGGTCCTTGCGCTCCATGCCCTTCGAGCGCGGACGTGCGCCAACCAGCAGGGCGACGTCGGCGTCCTTGAATGCGACCTTGGGGTCGTCGGTGATGACCACGCCTTCGAGCAGCGGGAATGCGCAGTCGTCCAGTTCCATCACGACGCCCTTGACGGCGGCTTGCGCTTGCGGCAGGTCGAGCAGTTGCAGGATGACGGGCTGATCCTTGCCGAGCAGGTCGCCGTTCGCAATGCGGAACAGCAGGGAGTAAGCGATCTGACCTGCGGCGCCAGTGACGGCAACGCGCTTTGCGGACTTAGCCATTGAAAATCTCCAGGAAGATGCGTTAGACGCCAAGGTAAAACGCCATTCTATATGCGCGTTACGCGAAGCGTTCGTGAATCCGGCGGACCTTTTCCGGGTGTGCATGCGAGGCCTTGCCGGCATCGCGCCGCGCGCCGGGAGGCGGGCCGCCATAAACCTGTGCGACAAAGCAATGGGAACGCGGCCTCCCGGGTGGGATGCGTCCTGGAGAGGGACGCCCGACGCGGGCCGCTTCGCGTGTGCCGGCTCCTGCTTACAGCTCGCGTGGGACGGTCCACGAGGCGCCGCGCGGGTGTTTTACGACTGCGCGCCGGCTTGGGCGGATCGAAACCTCTACTGCATGGAGGAACAGCATGATTGCAAGGCGGCCCTGCGACGCAACTCGCCACGAGGTGGATGCTGCCTGCAGATCCTTTCGCGTCCTTTCAAGTCGACCGGAATCTGCCCGCAAACCCTTGCTCGTCCGGCAGTTTAGGAGCCGGGGGAGGCAAAGTCAACACTATCTTATGTCTTATATAAGACATATCTATTGCTGCCAAAAGGGTAGATTTCCGGGGGGCTTTATGTTGAAATGCGCGCCATGAGTGCGAACCCGGTCAGCAACGCGAATTCCACCGCTCCCGAGAGTGGGGCCCCTGCGTCTGCGCCCACCTCCGCGGCTGCTACGTCTCCTACCTTCAGCCCGCTTTATCAGCAGATCAAGGGGCTCATCACGCAGAGCCTCGTGTCCGGCGAATGGAAGCCCGGCGAAATCATCCCCAGCGAAGTCGAACTGGCCGCCCGCTACAAGGTGAGCCAGGGGACCGTGCGCAAGGCGATCGATGAACTGGCCGCCGAAAACCTGCTGGTGCGCCGCCAGGGCAAGGGCACATTTGTTGCGACGCACAATGAAGAGCGCGCCCAGTTCCGTTTCCTGCGATTGCTGGCCGACGACGGCGCGGAGCATCCCCACGTAAGCAGGCTGCTCGAATGCCGGCGCCTGCGCGCTTCCGCCGAGATCGCGCGCCAGCTGGATCTGAAACCCGCCGACCCGGTGGTGCTGATCAAGCGGCTGCTGCAGTTCGACGGCGAGAGCACCGTGCTCGATGAAATCTGGTTGCCCGGCGGCGTGTTCCGCGGCCTGACCGCCGAGCGGCTCGCCGAGTACAAGGGCCCACTCTATGCCATGTTCGAAGCCGATTTCGGCACGCGCATGATTCGTGCGACCGAGAAGATCCGCGCCGTCGCCGCGGAGCCCGCCGTCGCTGATCTGCTCAAAGTTCCGGCTGGTTTTCCATTGCTATCTGTCGACCGCGTGTCCTATACCTATGGAGACCGTCCGGTCGAAGTGCGCCGCGGTTGGTATGTCACAACTGGGTACTACTATCAAAATGACTTGAGTTGAAGAGAGTGTCCGCGCGAGGCGTGCGGGCACTTCCCATGCGCTTGCATCGCGCGCGGATCCGTGGTTCCAGCGGCGGATTTCGCTGCAGCGCGATATAAAAAGGCGCTAAAATTGCGTATTAGTGTTAACACATAGTAGGGGTCTAGCATGGCAGAAGCCACAAAAAAACCGAGGCCGGAATACCGGAACATCGGGCTTGGGCAGATATTGCTCGCATACCGCCTGCCGCTCGCGGGCCGCGTGTCGATCGGCCACCGCGTCAGTGGTGCGCTGTTGTTCCTGTTCCTGCCTTTCATCCTGTTCCTGTTTGACCAGAGCCTCACCTCCGAGCTCAGCTTCGAGGTCTTCAAGGGCTTCCTCTCCAACGTCATCGTCAAGCTCATCGTGCTGGTCCTCGGCTGGGCCTTCCTCTTTCACTTCTGCGCCGGCGTGCGCCACCTGTTCATGGACTTCAGCCATGACCTCGTGAGCAAGGAAAAAGGCAAGTCGACCTCGCTCGTGGTCGTTGTCATCTCCACGATCCTCACGATCGCCTTCGCGGCCAAACTCTTCGGAGCGTTCTAAAAAATGTCGGCTAAAAACGGAATCGGTCCGAAGCGCCTCGTCGTGGGCGCGCACTACGGCCTGCGCGACTGGATGGCCCAGCGCGCCACCGCCGTGATCATGGCGATCTACACCATCGTGCTGCTCGTGCTCTTCTTCGGCGCGCACGACTTCTCGTACGA
>NZ_JAKLJA010000079.1 GCF_022213065.1 Paraburkholderia tagetis | reverse complement strand
TCACGAACCATGGATCACTTACACCCAATGCGGCTTCGAACAGCTTGCTGTGCATGACCTGCCTTCGTCTTGGTTATGGATAAACCGGGACGATACCACCCACTGAAAATTCAACAGAGGCAAGAAATTTCCCCGCCGGGAAACCATGTGTCAGACGTCCTGCCCCGTTCTGGTGGTTAAGCTTTCAGAAAATCCAACTCCAGTCCAGTTCCTTCTGGATCTGCTCGAAGCAAGTGGTTACCGATCGTTAGATAGATTTCAAATGAAAGGGAAGGACCTCCTTGAGACATTTTTGAAAGTGGTTGTGGTTGGTGGCGTCAAGGTGATATTCGTCGACGAGGCGCATCACATCATTCCGACCTCGGGAAATCGAAAAAATAAAGAGCGGCTTGGTGGTGCCGTAGGAGACTTGGCGAAAATTCTCTGCGACATAAGTCAGCTGCCTCTTATTTGGCTAGCGAAGCCAAGTCTTCTCGAATTATTTGATAGTGAGACACAATTTTCGAGTCGTTGGCCTGGAAAAATAAAATTGCCGGAGTACAGAAACGATGAGGTCTGGCGAGGACTTCTAGACGTTTTCGACGAAGCGCTGCCGATGCATGAGCGATCAGATCTGGGTTCAGAAAGGAAGGCGAAATTTATTCATGAAGTAACGAAGGGAAATTTCAGAACGCTGAAGATGTTCCTGGCTGAATGTGTTCGAATTGCTTGCTCCGACAACGGAAGGAGCATCCAGGACGACCACCTTGTCAAGGCGTGCTATTCGCTTGCGCTTTGACGCATAAATGGAGTTGAGCGTGTCTGAATATCGAGCTTTTTTTCCGTTACACCGAAGTTCGAGGAGTCACTCGGGGGATTTCTGATCCGCGTTTGTCAGGAAAATCCCGGGCTCACGACGGGGCGTATTCTCAGATCCGTGTTCGGAAAGTGGTCGAAACCTGCGTCAGCCAAGGCCGGTAAGCTCGCCGAGTTTTGTAGGGCTGACCCAATGGCTGTCGCTGAACTTTCGGGGTACTGGCGACAAGCGATGCTGTCTCATGAGCAATACCGCTGTGCTGGCCATTGGATCGAGGCGCTTTCCTTTATCGGTTGCCCATGTTCCGCGATTTGTCCAATCTGCTTGATTGAGGCCCCGTATTCGCGTGCAGAGTGGGATATTTCCCTTTATGCGTGTTGCCCAGTTCACGGTGTATCGCTATTAGAAACCTGTCCATCCTGCTCGCGAAGTATCGGACTGAATCGCCAGGAGATCTGTCGTTGTCGATGTGGCTATGATTTCAGGCGAGCATTGATGAGTAATCCTTCTGCCCCGTCTTTAGAAATTGCAACCGGCTTGGACTGGGCTTTGTGGGGAGAGGATGCAAGAACAAAGGAACTAAAACATGGCATGGGACGGTGTGCCCGACTTATGGACTCGGAGGGCATTTGCGCTTTGCTGCCACAACTTTGGTTTCTAGGGATCACCTTGCCGGCCCTTACGGCGAACGTTCCATTGCGGGGAAGCAAGCGTTTAAGAAGGCAACAAGTAGACTCAGTTGCTGGCGAAGTTGTTGACGTTCTGAATGGCTGGCCCGACTCTTTCCTTGAGCGAATAAATCAACTTTATCGCAATCGCTACGTGTCGAACCCTGCGGATGCAGACCGCGTGTTGCGGTATGTGTGGAGGCGAACCCAGGACATTACTGCCCACGGGGATCCGTTGAATCTACGACGCGTATTTGTCCAGGCAGTCGGCGCTACGCAGTACCGCCGCCGCAAGCAACGCTGTCTCCGCGTATGTACTGCTCAAATGGAGTTAGACCTTGAAGAACAAGCTAAACCGTAACTGGGGTCACGAGTATTTCCATCTGCGGAACAATATTAGACGAGCAAGCAAGCGTTCCGGGCTGCGGTTGATAGGGTCGCCAGGTTTAATAGACGGGGAGGCGCTAAGTGGGTGGATTTATCGCCTCTGTATGCAACATCGTATCAGACCCGGGAATTTGATAGGGGCGTTGGGATTTGCAGGTCCGACTTCATCGCTTGACTTCTGCCCTTTGACTGCTGATGATCGGTGGCAAATTGCACGAGCGACCTTGACCAATCCAATGGATATTGATGAAGCGAGCGCGCTTGATTTCACGATTCTTGGAAAGCGCTCCTTCGTATGCCTATCAAATGACGTACGCAATCGCGTCCCTATTTATCGGCTGTGTCCGGATTGCCTCGCTTACGACGACATTCCTCATATTCGTTTGATGTGGCGCCTTGCTTACAATTTCATTTGCGAACATCATCGGCGTCCTTTTCTCGACACGTGCGGTCATTGTGGTCATCGACTTGATTTTACGTTCCGCTTTCCTCGGAGGACATTTCCCGACTGCGAATACGATATCGGACACTGCAATCGCTGCGGGAATGATTTGACCGGAGCAGCGTTCGCTCCAGTTAATTCAGACCTGGTGGATCATGTCCTGCAACTCCAGAATGAGTTCCATGACAGGGTGAGGCGAAGTGGACTGGAACCCAATTGCACGCTGGTATCTCCCGCAGAGCGAGTAAAGCCATATCTCGAGACGGCGAACGACTACGATGAAGATGCGGAACCGTGCTTTACCGGACTTTCGCTAAAGAGCTTGTTTGGAAGCGAATGGAAGGAAATTGCGAAGCAGATTCCTTGCATGCGATGACAATGCAATCGGAAACGGGCGTTTCCATTCGCGCTTTTGTCGAGCCGACTACCGGTCGGAACGATATGCCGGTAAGGCGATAGGCGGCGCTTGACGCCACACTACTGAACATACCGTAGTGGCCGAGATTTTCGATGGTAGCAGCCGATTTGCATCGCGCCGCGCTACCCCATTAGTTGGCGCAGGGCACGCGCTGGTGGAGGGCGCAATGAGCATCACAGACAAGATCACGCATACGAAGTACAGCCTGCGCAGCGGCGTCACGGACGGCCTCCCGAAACGTGAGCTGAACGGCGAGACGGTGCTGTTTGTGGTGAATGCACCGTATGAACTGCAGGAGCCGCTGTGTCGCTGGCTACTGGTGAAAAGGGCAGAGCCGCTGCCCATCCCGCCCGCAATCAAGGGTGATCGCCCGGACGCCGATGAGGTGCGCGCCATGCTGGCCGGCATGAACCCAGTGGACTACACAGTAATGGGGGATAGCCTGGACCGTCCTGCGATCCTGTGGAGCACGTGGGAGGCGTTCGTGGACTGGATGCGGAGCACGCTGCAGGCCGAACTCACCCGGCTCGAAGCGGGGGCATCATGCTGATCCCGACATGGGCCGCGATCACCGGCGGCGTCGCTGGCGCGGCTGGCGTGGTTGGCGTGCTGTCTAACTTCGGCAAGATCGTTTCCTTCGTAGGCTCTGCAGCTTCATGGCTGAGAGAGAGACTCACAGACAGGGATCTCGCGCCGGGTTTGCCAAAGCAAACCATCGTCGCCATCCAGCACCCGCGCTTCAATGCGCTGTGGTGGCACCTTGGCCAGATGGGAGAACGGCCGATGTTACAGGTCGTCGGCGATTTCAATGTGACCAACACATGGAACCAGCCCGTGCGCTTGGCCGGTGCACTGTTACGCTATCGACGCTGGGGCATCTTCGCGCGCATCGAGCGTGGCGACACCAGTGTGAAAGCCGTAGGATCGCAGTACTCGGGCGACTACCCGATACCACCTAACCATATGACATGGCTTCGCGTGAGCTTCCATATCGTTCTCAAGCATCACGAGCCGCGTAAGCGGTTCAACGTCGATCTCGCGATCATCGACCAGTTTGGCAATCACCACTGGATCAAAGGCCTGATCTTCAGGCACACAGACGCGATGTTCGACTGACAGAGCCCTGACTATGAGACGCAACCATCGTGCACGCTCTCGCGAGGAAAGTAACACGCTGCGAAAGACCTTCTATGAAAGGTTTGATCGGGGCGAACTGTCGCTGCAGGAAGCCGCGAAATTGATGCGCGAACTTTTTGGAATGACCCAGGCCGACTTCGCTGCACATCGCGGTGTCAGCGTGCGGACCATTCAGGATCTGGAGCAAGGTCGGCGTCGGCCCTCCGTCGAGTCGCTTAACCGCATCGTGAGCATTTTTGGACTTGAAGCCCTGCCAGTAGCCGAAGGGGCGCATAGGCTCGCCCGCAAGCCGCGCGAGGTTGTGGTGTCATCACATCGCCGCATGCACGGACCGGAAACGAAGCCTATGACGCGTCTCCGAAGAAAACAACACGCGCCAGACCTGGATGGGCTTCAACCTGTTCATCGGTATCCGCTCAATATCCATGGCCGGGACTTTGCTGTGGGCGACGTTCACGGCTGTTTTTCGATGCTGGACGCCGAACTGGCCGCACGCGGGTTCGATCCGGCACGCGATCGCCTGTTCAGCGTCGGGGATCTGGTAGACCGCGGTGCGGAGTCTGCTGCCGTGCTTGATGCCGTGCAGCGTCACGCCATCAAGGCGGTGCGTGGAAACCACGAGCAGGGCATTCTGGATTGGGCACTACGGGATAACATTGACCTCAGCCGGGTTCAGGCCATGCGCGACAATCCTGATCAGGCTCTCGCGAATTGGTCATATGTCGATAGCCGCACGAGCGAACTGGTGTGCAACGGCGGCGAGTGGTTTATCGAACTGTATTGCGCCGAAGACAGCCCGGTTAAGGCTCACGACATCGTGAGCTACTTCTCTGTGTTGCCGTACGCCATTGAGGTCGAAACTGCGCACGGCCTGGTCGGCATCGTGCACGCCGAGGTGCCATGCGATCAATGGTCGGAGGTGACACATACCCTGCAGACCCGTCGATCGAGTCAGGTGCGCGAAACCGTGCTGTGGGATCGTAGCCGCTGGACGGGTGGGCTTATACCGGAGCGCATCGAAGGGGTAAGCGCCGTGATTGTTGGACATACCCCGCATCATGAGATCCGCCTGCGTGGCAATGTTATCGACATCGACACGGGAGCTGTGTACCGCTATCTGGGCAACGGCCTTACGGTTCTCGACCTGGCTGATATTCCGGATTGCCTCAGTGAGCGTTGCCCAGGCCGGCCGGCCGAACGTAGTTAGCGTATCGTGCTTCCAGGTTTGCATGGCGGTCGCAATGGATTTTCAACCTGTTCGCGGGGCGCGCGGCGCAACAAAATATAGGATGTGGTGTTTAGTGGTTTTCGGGGGCATCAAGTATTCGGCGCGGGGGTGTGGCGGCGGGATTCCCCGTTCGAAAGGGCTCAACCATGCTGCTGTTTCTCGACACTGAGTACACCGGCCTAGGCCAGTCGCCGCCGAAGCTCATCAGTCTTGCGCTTGTGGCTGAGGATGGCTCACGCGAGTTCTATGCCGAGTTCGCCGACGGATGGACGCCCGATGACTGCACGCCGTACGTGCAGCGCGAAGTGCTGCCGCTGCTCGAGGGCCCGCGGCTATCGTACGGCGAGGCCCGCGCAGCGCTGCGTGGGTGGCTTGATCGTGCGCCGCGCGCCGTGCAGGTCGCGTGCGACTCGGA
Source organism: Paraburkholderia tagetis (assembly GCF_022213065.1). Taxonomy (GTDB): domain Bacteria; phylum Pseudomonadota; class Gammaproteobacteria; order Burkholderiales; family Burkholderiaceae; genus Paraburkholderia; species Paraburkholderia tagetis. Next base: position 12,464 of record NZ_JAKLJA010000079.1, on the reverse strand, counting down.
GACCGACTGGCGTTTCCTGCTCGATCTGCCTAGCCTGCCGTTGCCGGCTAACCTCGCTGATCGTCGATACGATTTGCGGCCCTTGGGCGACACAGCGATCTATGATCGGGCAGTGGCCGCGTGCTATCAGACGGACATCCGTGAGCACCACGCACGGCCGATGCGCGAGCCTACCGGCGAGGCTGGCTTGCAGGGATGGACACGCGCAGAATAGATGCATAGGGAGTTAAAACCATGTTGCCAGCACCGACTCGCCGCCAGTGGGACCTGGCTCGCCTTTACGTCAAGAACGTGATCGAGGGCCCCAACACCGATATCGACCGCATCATCCTGGACGTGCTGGAAACCGGGGCGCTTTCGCCCACGCTGAAATCCGAATTCCCGCTGCTCGCTGGCAATGAGCTGGCCCAGCGCGTGGTGGCCGCGGTGCGCTCCGTCATCCCGTGCTAAGCCTGCGCTGGCAGGCAAAGTGGGGATTCGAAATTAGAAGCCCAGGATGCAGGGTGTTTTTTCGGAAAAGTCGCCGCGTGAGTCCGCCGGAGCGGAACATGGACGCTGCGATCCAGTAGGCCAACCCTGAAATTCAGGCACCTGGAAAAACGGGTCAGGAATTGAGGCCGTCATGACGGGAAAATTGAGGGGCATCGTTCACACACCGGTCCGCCCCGTGTCGATTCACGAGATGAACGAGGCAATTGCGGCGGGCGCCGTCGCAAGCGAGTGGCCCGCACATCTGCAGATGGACAGGCACCGGCGCAGTCTCGAGCTCCCGAACTCGGGCGTGAGGACTCGCCGCGCTACGCGCTGCGTTTTGACAGCCGCGAGCGCATGGCGATCCCGTGGGATGTGTGGGAGGAATATTTTTGTCTTGGATGCAGCAGATGCTATTCCGGGCTCTTGAACAGCTAGAGGAAAGGTAACGGGGTTTCCCTCTCCGCTTCACCTGTAGCTTGCTGGGGCAGACGCATTTGCGGGCGGCGCATCGGCAACGCCCCGGCCCTTGGCGGCTTCAAGACTCGGATCAACGGCACGGTTCGGCTGTGCCGGCCCGCTGCCCCGGCCAGGTAGCTTGGGCTGCCGCCGCCCGGCGACCCGACATAACGCCCGAGCGAGGGCACGCAACGCTTACCCAGGAGGACGCCCGTGAACCCGGAACTGACGACGCAGCTGTACGAACGCTACCCGCTCATCTTTGCGCGCCGGCCGCTCCTGGACTGCGGCGATGGCTGGTTCGACCTGCTCGACAGGCTGTGCGGGAGCTTGCACAACGAGACGACGCAGAACGGCGGGCCGCAGGTCATCGCAAGCCGGGTCAGGGAAAAATTCGGCGGGCTGCGCTTTGAAGCGGGTCCCGCCAACGAGTACCAGCGCGGCATGATCGACCTAGCCGAGGCCTTCAGCGTGCGGCTGTGCGAGGTATGCGGCAATCGGGGGAAAATCATCGGGCCGACGTTGGCACGGACCCGCTGCGACGATCATGTGGACAGTGGGGAGGCCGAGCGCCGCGTGCCCGCGCGAGGCGCATAGCGCCTGACGCTTCGACAGGAAAGAGAGACCATGCCGAAACACGAAGAACACAAAGGGCATACCGCGACGGGTATCGCGGCTTTCACGAAGGCGAGGCGCGGCAGGAAAACTGAGGTGAAATAGTATGTCAGACCGTGAGACGGCCCTTTCCGGGGCGCGTTGGCGGCATCTTCCGCCCGGTGCCGGTCATTTTTTAGCAAGTACCTGATTTCATGGGCTACAAAAATTTTTATGCGGATACTTTTCGACAGGTGACTGTTTATGGGAGCCTGTCCGCTTCGATGCAGCGCGTCTGATGGAGGTAACGATGGGCAAGCTGAGGGGCATCGTTCCCGTACCGAACCGCTCCGTGTCGATTTACGGGATGAGCGAGGCAATTGCGGCGGGCGCCGTCGCAAGCGAGTGGCCCGCACATCTGCAGTTGGACAAGCACCAGCGCAGTCTTGCGCTGCACGGGTTCATCGCCGACAGGCTCCGTGGCAATCCGGAATTGCTCGCTGTGGCGCGCGAAAACCTGACGCGCTGGATGCCGATGAACCGGCACGCGCAACCCTGGCTCGCTGAATGGCAGGCCGTGATCGACCAAGGGCTCGACGCCACGCTCGCGCTGATGACGGATCCGGGGGATCACGCAACAGACATGCGACAGTCGTCGCCATTCACTGGAATCCTGACGAACGATGAGCGGCGCGACTTTCTCGCGGCGTGGCGGGCAAGCCATCCGCACGTGCGTCGGGACTCAAAGGTCTAAAAACATCCTTTCGAGTCTGGCACTTTAATCTTTGAAATCGCCGCACCGGCTCACGATCATGCGCATTTTTGTCGACTGCGAGTTTACCGACTTCCTTGAATGCGAACTCGTCAGCCTCGCACTCGTAGCCGATGACGGTCGCGAGTTCTACGGCGAGTGCTCGGAGTACGATCCGGCCAATTGCAGCGAGTTTGTGCGCGCGGCCGTACTCCCGCAACTCGGCCAGCATGTGGGGCGTGTGTTCACGCGCGGGGCCTTGCGTGTGGCGCTCGTCACGTGGCTGGGGCAGTTCGACTGCGAGCCGGAGCGGTCACTATGTTTCGATTACGGCGGTGACTGGGATCTGCTTTGCGATTTGCTCGACGGACCGCCTCCAGGCTGGCGTGCGGTGAACGTGGCCGGACTGCTCGACCGGCGCCGCTCCGAAGATTATTACCGAGCGTACGGCGGCCGGCATCACGCCCTCGCAGACGCGCGCGCGAATCGCTATGCGATGATGCGGATTGACGTGGCGCCCAGCGACTGAAGGTGTCCGCGGTGTTAGCCTGAACTCGATGACGGGTACGCTGCGATTGCTGATAAGCCAGGCTCAGCCGCTGGATGACGGCGAGCTATCGAATTACCTCAGGGCTCGTCTTCGAGGCGTACCGTGTCGCGGAGTTTTCCACCCGGCCGAACTCGGCCAAGAGCTGCCGTTCACGAATCCTGTCGTTTAGACGCTCGGACGGCCGCTTTGCATCATTAGGCAGTCGTCGCGTTGACGACGATGAATCCCTCCCTTTTGATCCTGCAATCATTTTTTCTGATGCTTGCCACGTATGTCCGAAGGTGTGGTGTCGAACCACTGACGGCAAGCGCGCGACAATGCGGATTGCGCTGGAAATCCGAGCATCAACGAAATCTGAACGATCGTCAGCCGGGTATTTTGAAGATAGTGAACCGCGAGTTGCTTTCGAAGCTGATCCTTTAGCAATTCGAAACTTGTGCCCTCTTCTGAGAGGCGACGCTGCAGCGTTCTCGGATGCAGTGCAAGCAGCGCGGCTACGCCGGATTTGTCGTCGCTCGACGTGCCGAGCGTCTGCCGCAGCACCTGACGAACGCGATCTGACGTGCTCCCTTCAGCCGCACCGAAGTTCCGGAAAATATAGTCTTCCGCGATCTGATGAAACGTGGCGTTTGCGCCCTGCACATTGGCGCTGAATGTATTGCGCGCGATGTGCAACGTTGCGCCCCCCGGTTCCTCGAGCAGTTTCGCTCCAAAAAACCGTTCATACACCGCGCGGCTGACGACAGGTTCGTGTGGTATTGAAACGGCGCGAAGGTCGTATTTGTCGCCGGCAAACAGCCGCAAGAAGTGGTGTGCATCCGCGAGGCAAAGGTCACTGTTTTGCCGCGTCACGACAGGACCCGACAGGTGAACGTCGACGGACACCGCCACCGTGTTCTTCACAACAGGACTGCGCTCGTTGACCGACACGACAATTCCTGGGCTGTGCACGAACATGTATCGAATTACATCGCTCAAGGCATCCTTGATCGTGGCGGCATTGCGTAACACGATGCTTAACGGACCGAGCACGTCGATGCTCTGATGCGAGGATAGGCGCAGGCCGAAATCACCACATCCCGTCACCTCGGCACTGGCTTCCAGAAGATGCGTGGCGGAGCGAAGCGATACCAACGTATCGTCCCGGTCCAGCGATTCCTCCGCAATGCGATAGCGGCGCAGCAGCGGCACGGGATCGTGGCCCATGTTGCGCATCAATACCGGATAGCCACGAAGGCCACTTGCTCTTACCAGAGGATCCATGTCTCAAAATGTAAAACAATAGTCTCGTGACGTCAAACGCTGATGTCGGGTCGAGACTAGAGTGCGGATGTCGATCACAATCAGGGAGGAGACACCCGATGAATACCGAATACGACGTCCTCATCATTGGCGCCGGCATTTCCGGTATCGGCATGGCCTGCCATCTGGCCAGCAAGTGCCCGGACAAGCGCGTCGCAATCGTTGAGCGCCGCAATGCGATTGGCGGAACGTGGGATCTGTTCCGTTATCCCGGCATTCGGTCCGACTCGGACATGTTCAGCTTTGGCTATGCGTTCCGGCGGTGGCATGACTACAAGGTCCTCGCCGACGGGCCTTCAATCCGGCAATACATTGCCGACACTGCGCGCGAGCATGGTGTTGACCGACTCATCCGGTTCGGCATCACGGTTGACGGCGCGTCGTGGTCGACTGCGCAGCGCCACTGGATAGTGAGCGCCCGGAAAGACGACACGGGCGAGACGTTGAACTTCACCTGCACGTTCCTCGTTTCCTGTACCGGCTATTACAACCACGATCAGGGATATCTGCCGCATTTCCAGGGCCAGGAGCGATTCAAGGGGCAACGTATTCACCCGCAGCACTGGCCCGAGAATCTCGACTACCGCGGCAAGCGTGTCGTCGTCATCGGCAGCGGTGCAACGGCAGTCACGCTCGTTCCCGCGATGGCTGGAATGGCCGCACACGTCACGATGCTGCAGCGTTCGCCGAGCTACATCTTTTCGGTGCCGGCTTACGACAAGATCTCCGCCGCACTGGACCGCGTACTGCCAAGCCAGTGGGTGTACGCCATGGCCCGCTGGCGCAACATCCGGCTGCAACGTCTCATCTACAAGGCGGCGAAGCGCTGGCCGCGCCGGATCCGGTCCCGGTTGCTGGCCCATGTCGAAAAGCAGGTCGGCGGCACGAACATGCGTCACTTCACGCCCGCGTATAACCCATGGGATGAGCGATTGTGCGCGGTTCCGGACGGCGATCTGTTCACGGTCATCCGCGAGGGAAAGGCATCCGTCGTAACTGACCGCATCGAGACATTTACTGAAAACGGCATTCTCCTGGCGTCTGGCAAGGTGCTCGACGCAGATATCGTGGTCTCGGCGACGGGCCTCCAGCTCCAGTCGCTCGGCGGCATGAGCCTGCGCGTCGATGGGAAACAAATCAAGGTCAGCGACGTCATGACCTACAAGGGCGTACTGCTCCAGGACGTTCCAAATTTCGCCTATTTGTTCGGTTACACAAACGCGCCCTGGACGCTGAAAATCGATATGGCGGCGGCCTATGTCTGCCGATTGATTCAGCACATGGATACGGAAGGCTTCGACACTGTAAAAGCGCGCGCGCCGTCCAGCGAAATGCTCGACGAATCGATCATGGGCTCGTTGCAGTCGGGTTATGTGCAGCGCGGCCAGGATGTCCTGCCGCGCCAGGGCCGGACGCTGCCGTGGCGCGTGCTCCACAACTTCGAGGCGGATCGCGAGATGCTGCTAAAGGACGCGATCGTCGACTCGGCGCTCGAATTCACGCGCCCCGGCGCACGCGCGGCGGCTTCTCCCTCAGGGCACGCGAACAAGCGCGCGGTTTCCGCATGACGCATGCGCATGCCCAACATTCGGCAAAAGATCAAGCGAGAAGCCTTCATGCGCAGTTTCGATTCCCCCTTCCTGAGCCAGGGCGAGCGCTGTGCTGGCACACTCATGCTGCCGGACACGGGCGACACGTCGCCGGTGATCGTTATGGCGCATGGCTTCGGCGCAATCCGGGCAGCTGGCCTGCCCGCATTCGCGCGACGCTTCGTGGCCGAAGGCTACGCGGTATTTCTGTTCGACTATCGCAATTTCGGAGATAGCGAAGGCATGCCGAGGCATTGGGTCAGCCCTCGCCGGCACCTTTCCGACTGGGCAGCAGCAGTCCGGCACGTGCGGAGGCTTTCCTGTATCGATACCACGCGTGTCGTTCTGTGGGGTACGTCGTTTTCGGGCGGCCACGTGCTCGAAACAGCCGCAAACGATCACGGGATTCATGCAGTCATCGCGCAGGTTCCGCACGTGAGTGGTGTCGCGAGCCTGCGCCAGGTGCCGGCGCGCGTGACGCTTCGCCTCGCAATCGCGGCACTGCTCGACCAGGGCGGCAGGCTCTTCGACCGTCCGCACTACAGCCCCATCGTCGGGCGCCCCGGCGACGCGGCCGCGCTAACGAGTGTCGAGTGCCTGGAGGGCTACGCGAGATTGCTTCCGGATGGAGCCCATTGGGAAAACAAGGTGCTGTCCCGAATCTTTCTGGAGGTTCCGCTGTATAGCCCGGCTCGCTCCGCATGCCGGATCAAGGCGCCGACACTCATCGTCGCCGGCCGGCGCGACACGGTCACGCCGGCCGTGGCGGCCTGGCGCGCAGCCACATGTATTCCGGACTGTGAATTTCATCTCATCGACGGCAACCACTTCGAACTTCATCTCGAAGACGAGGGAGTGTGTCTGCAGAACATTGCAATACAAATAGCATTCCTTAACAAACATCTCGGCGTCGATCAGTGCGCCACCCAAGACACCGCAGCTGGGCACGGCAGCGGCAAAGCGATTCACGAGCATGAGTAAGAGTATGAGCGCAAAGCTGATGATCTATGGCGCGTACGGCTATACGGGTGAACTGGTCGTTCGCGAAGCGATACGTCAGGGAATGCAGCCGGTCATCGCGGGGCGAGACAGCAAGAAACTCCAGCCGCTGACGGATGCGTACGGTATCGAGTCTCGCGCGTTCGCGGTTGCCGACGCGAGAGCATCCCTCGATGGTGTCGCCGTCGTGTTGAACTGCGCGGGGCCGTTTTCGAGAACTGCACGCGCTTTCGTGGATGCCTGCATTGATAATCGCGTGCATTACGTGGACATCAGCGGCGAAATCCCGGTCTTCCAGTTCTGCCACGCACAAAATGCACGCGCAGTCAGCGCAGGTGTTGTGCTCTGCCCCGGCGCGGGGTTCGATATCGTCCCGACCGATAGCCTCGCTGCGGCACTGAAGTCGCGGATGCCCGATGCAACGCGAATCGACCTCGCCTTTTCGTTCGGAACGAAGCCAAGCATCGGAACGGTGAAAACCATCCTCGAGTCAGCCGCAAGTGGTGGGCTCGTCCGACGAGATCACCGCCTCGTTTCGGTGCCGAATGCCTGGCGAATCAGACGCATTCCATTTCCTGGCGGCGCGCGCTGGGCCGTGTCGATTCCATGGGGCGATGTGTTTACCTCGGGCATATCGACCGGCGTACCGGACGGTCTCGTCTACTGCGCGTTGCCGCTCACAATCGGGCTCACGATGCGGCTCACCAACTTCATGCGCGGGTTCTTTGGCGTTCCGTCCGTATCCAGGGCGCTCAACACTGCAGCACAGCGGATCTTTGCAGGCGGTCCGGAAGCAGGCAAGCGCGAAGTCCAGCGAACGGAGTTCTGGGCTCAAGCGACGAACCTGCAGGGCGAGACGGTCACGATGAAGATGTCGGCGCCCAATGTCTACGCGATGACGGCGGACACGGCACTGGCGATTGCCAATCACTGCCTGAGCCATCCGGGACCAGCTGGCTACAGGACGCCCTCGATGTTGATGGGCAGCGCGTTCTTCCTGGAACGTCCAGGCTTTGACGTGTCGTATGCATGACACTACGTATAGAGATCTGAAAGATGACGACTTATGCACAGCAACAAAACTGGCGGGACATTCAGCGCTTTCTGCCGGCCGAGTTTCAACTAACGCCGCCGCAGGAGCCTCAGGAAGAATGGTGGCCGTGGAATGGGCATCGCATTCATCTCGATTGCTACCGCAATGCGAGCGCACCGCTGAAGGTGATTCTTTTCCATGGAGTGGGTACGAATGGCCGGCAAATGTCGACGATATTGGGCGCGCCGCTTGCCCACCGAGGCTTCGAAACCATCGCGATCGACATGCCGGAATATGGCCTGACACAGGTGGGCCGAGGCAAGTCGGTGCGCTACGACGATTGGGTACAAGCCGGTAGCGACCTCATCGACATTGAACTGGCAAGGGACAGCCGGCCCATCGTGCTATACGGACTGAGTGCGGGCGGTATGGAGACGTATCACGTTGCGGCAAAGAACGGGAAAGTCAGTGGTATCGTCGGAATGACCTTTCTCGATCAACGCATCCAGCAGGTGCGCGACGAGACTGCGTATAACCAGTTCATGAGTCGTGTTGGCGGCCCACTCGCGGCGCTGACCGCGCGCACGCCGCTCGCCGGGCTGCGCATGCCGATGTCCATAGCGAGCAAGATGTCTACGCTCGTCAACGACCCGGCTGCGCTGAAAGCCTGCATGGCGGACAAAACGTCGGCCGGAAAGTGGGTAACCATGAGCTTTCTGGCCAGCTACACCGGCTATCAACCCGCTATCGAGCCGGAGGATTTCGACGTATGTCCGGTACTGTTGACGCAGCCTGCGCAGGATCGCTGGACGCCCCTGCATTTGAGTCAGTTGTTCCTGCAGCGAATCAAGCGGGTTCCTGTCGCGGTTACGATGCTGGAAAACGCGGGCCATTACCCGCTGGAACAGCCTGGCCTGAATCAGATGGTCACCGCGATCCATGACTTCTGCGTCGACGCGACACGCGACCACCCGTGATCGTGGCCGGATGTCTCTGCTGGTCTGAGAGCGGTCGTTGACTACCGCACAAATTAAACGGCAGCTGAGGGTCGCCTGCTGCCGATCGCAGCCTCGCGAGGTTGAAGCTGCGTATGCAAAGTGCATGGGTCGGCACCCGGCCACTATCAGCCACTCGCGAGCACCGAAGCATAGACATCCAAATGTCTCTTCGCACCAACAAGCAGCCGTTCGATTCAAGCGCAAAGAGGTCACTTCGTCGGCACCGAATGCGGCCACCTTGTAGACCGGGATCTGGGCAGCGAAATATGCTGCCGGGACATATCGTAGATTTCGTCGATTTGCTTTGCTGACGACCGAAGCTCACTTGTGCGATGTCGTCTGAACAGGCACGTGGCGCCCGAGTTTCAATTGACTGGAGCGTAACCCTGCTCGATGGCCCCTTTTCACCGAAGGCAATCGTGTCCTTGAAATTTGGGCCGGCGAACCAGATCCAATGGTCCGTTCCACAATCCACGGCCCGATGCTTAACGGCAAGCGTTGAAGCCTATTGTTGTGTAACACCGCCGTGAGCGCAGTGGCGGATGCGCTTTAGCCTCGGTACGCGAACGCCTGCACTTCAATGAGGTACCCCGGGTCGGCGAGCCGGCTTTCCACCGTCGCACGAACCGGCTTCTCGGAACCGTCGACCCACTTGTCGTAGACGGCGTTCATGCCTTCGAAATTGTCGATGTTGGATAGCCAGATCTGAATACGGGTGAGATGATTTTTTGTGAGTCTTGCCGCGGCAAGCAATTCATCGATTTGTGCGAGAACCTGTGCGGTCTGGCCGCCAATATCAGCGGACATATCGTCGGCAATCAGACCGCCGGTCACGAAGAAGTCACCGTATTCGACGGCTCGGGAAGCCCTGTTGTTCGGCGTAATGCGATTGATCATGTAGATACTCTCCTTTGCTAAGGGTTAAAAAATCTCTGGCGCGCATGCTTGCGGCTCAAACGTCCCCTTTGGCGTGAGCCGCCTCCCAGGCAATGCGCGCTCTCGCGGCAACGAGGCGAACCGGATCGGGCGGAATCCATGTTGGATGCGAGCTTTGAAGCACAAATTTCAGGTTTTCGCTCTCGACGTCGCACATATAGTCGGCCATGTAGTAGCCGAGATAAGTGCCCTTGACGACGCCCACGCCATTGCAGCCACTCAGCACATAGACGCCCTCGTCCGGATTCGAAAACACGGGTTCGTGGTTTTTGGTCATCGCAAACAGACCGCCCCACGTATAGTCGAATTCCATTTTCCTCAGGAACGGGAAACGCGCCTCGAACGATGAGCGGTGGTTGCGCCACGCCGCCTCCAGGTCGGCTCCCGTGCTTTTCAGATCAGGCAGGTAATCATAGGTATTACGAACAAATATCCGGTTGTCGTGCGTGAAGCGAACGGTCGTCCCCGCAAGATGCGCTGACGTTACGCCCCATGGCTGTACGCCGCTGAAATGCAGGCGAAGCTCCTCGCCGCTCAGCGGGCGGGTCAGGCTCGCGTAGGTGAAGATCGGCACGATGCGGCGGGCAAGCTTGCCGAACTGCTCCGAATACGAGTTGGTCGCCTGCACGACCTTGCGCGCCGTAATAGTCCCGCCGACAAAGTGCAGCTTGTGCGGCGGCCCGTATTCGACGCCCTGAACCGGACTGTTTTCGAATAGCGACACCGAAGGCGGGAGCGCCTTGATCAGCCCACGCACCAGCGCAGCCGGATTGGCGAGCACGTTGCCTCGCGTGTAAACGGCAGAACGGTAGTAGTCCGTACCCAGCCGACGCGCCAGCTCCGGTCCGGAAACCAAGTCGTACTCGAACCCCGCCTGCTTGAGCATGCCCGCGAAGTTATTCAGTCCCGGAAGGTTGCTCTCCTCACGGGCCGCCATGTACTTGCCGGAATCGGTCCACGACGGAATCGCATACTGATCCTTGAACGCACGCAAGCGCTCGATGCCAAACACGTTCAGGCGAAAGAGCGAGCGTGCGTGCTCGACACCGGTCTTCGCGAAGTTCATGTTGTGCGGCAGGTCGATCAGAAACCCGGCGTTTCGGCCCGATGCGCCTTCGCCGACACGAAGTGCGTCCACCAGCGCAATACGCGCCGAGGGGTCGATCTCGGCAAGACGCAACGCCACGGAGATGCCCGTGAAGCCGGCGCCGATTACCGCGTAGTCGAACTCATGCGAACCCTTCAGCCTGGGTCCAAGGCGAACGGCAGAATCGGGCGAGGTTTCGAGCCAGCCAAGGTCGCCGTCTATCTGCGGCAACTTCTCCACCTTATGCATTCCCGCCCCCTGATTACCCTGGTGAGACGATGCTTGAAAACGAACTCATCGACAAACGAAATCGCGTAATGAGGCATTCCGCAGGGGAATGCCCCATCAAACCGCGATCACTTACAGACGGGTCGTCTGGATCGGCACGTAGTGCCCGTTCTTGACCTGATAGAGCGTCACACTGCTTGAACGCAGGTCGCCCTTCTCATCGAAGGCAATCGTGCCCGTCACGCCCTCGAAGCTGATTTTCTTCATGGCTGGCAGGAAGTCCTTCGGCGACGTCGAATTCGCCAGTTGCATGGCGTGGACGAAGGCCCACACGGCGTCGTACGCATACGGCGCGTAGAGAATAACCGGACCGAACTTCTTGAACTGCTCAACAAACTTCTTGCCACCCGGCATGGTGTCCAGCGGCTGCCCTGCCTGCGCAGAAATCGTGCCCTCGGAAGGCGGACCGGCGAGCTTGATGAAATTGTCCGTTTCGATCGACGAACCGAAAAGCGCCACCTTCATCGACAACCCGGCCATCTGCTTGCGCATCGGACCCGCCTGGGCATCCACACCGCCATAGAAGATCGCCTGGGGTTCGCTGCCCTTTACCGCGGTAAGCACGCTACGAAAATCAATCGTGTTGGGCGTCACATATTGCCGGTCCACGACCGTCGCGCCATCCTTCTTCAGTTCTGCTGCAACGATATCTGCGAGTCCCTGACCATAGGCCGACCGGTCATCGATAATGGCGATGCGCTTGTATCCCGCTGTCTTCGTCAGGTACTGAGCGACCACGCGGCCCACGTAGGCGTCGTCGCCAATCACGCGGAATGTTGTCGCAAACCCCTGGCGGGTCAGCACGGGATTGGTGGCCGACGGCGAAATCTGCGGAATGCCCGCGTCGGAATAGATCTTCGAAGCAGGTACCGAGGTGCCCGAGGTCAGGTGCCCGACGACTCCGACGACGCCGGCATCCACGAGCTTTTGCGCGACCGTTACTGCGGACTTCGGGTCCGCCATATCGTCTTCGGAGTCGATGGTAAGGTGCAGCGGTACGCCCTTGATCTTGATGCCCGCGGCGTTGACCTGCTCGACCGCCAACCGCGCACCGTTCTCCACGTCCTTGCCCTGACTCGCAAGCGGCCCGGTCAAGGGGCCGGCCACGCCAATCTTGACGTCGTCGGCATACGCAGTTCCGATCAAGGCCGCACCGAGTGCGACTACGCTTGCCACTTTAGTCATGCTAATCATGATACTTGTCTCCTGAACCATAGTATTAAATTCACAGCCGTGTGGTGTATATCCTTTACGGCGCCAACTCATTTACCCGCTTATTCACCCAATCTCGTGAGTGCCGAATTCGAGCCCATTTTCGGCTAGGTTCCCAGTCGGAACATCTCGAATGTCTCGGGGTCCTGCCTTTCTGTGATGAATTTTGCGAAGAAATGGGTTCCGGTGCTATTC
>NZ_JAKLJA010000078.1 GCF_022213065.1 Paraburkholderia tagetis | reverse complement strand
AGCTTTTGCGACCGCAGATCAAGCGTGTCTGGCAGGACAACATGCGGGTCTACGGCGCGGACAAAGTCTGGAAGCAGATGAACCGGGAAGGTATCACGGTGGCACGTTGCACTGTCGAACGTCTGATGAGGCAACAAGGATTGCGCGGCGTGATTCGCGGCAAGCGAGTACGCACGACCATTCCCGAGATTTCGGCTCCGCGCCCGCTGGACCGGGTCAACCGTCAGTTCAAGGCAGACCGTCCGAACCAGCTCTGGGTCTCCGATTTCACGTACGTTTCGACGTGGCAGGGCTGGCTGTATGTGGCCTTTGTGATCGACGTGTTCGCCCGCCGTATCGTCGGCTGGCGCGTCAGCTCGTCGATGACTACGGACTTTGTTCTGGATGCACTTGAACAGGCGCTGTACGCTCGCCAGCCGGGAAATGACGGGACGTTGATCCACCACTCCGACCGGGGCTCCCAATACGTCAGCATTCGCTACAGCGAACGGCTGGCCGAAGCAGGTATCGAACCGTCGGTCGGCAGCCGGGGCGACAGCTACGACAACGCGCTGGCGGAAACGATCAACGGCCTGTACAAGGCGGAATTGATTCATCGTCGTGCACCGTGGAAAACGCGAGAATCCGTCGAACTGGCGACGCTGGAATGGGTGGCCTGGTTTAACCATCATCGACTCATGGAACCGCTCGGCTATATCCCGCCCGCTGAAGCTGAGGCAAACTACTACAGGCAACACAGCAATACCGCTGCTGCATCAGTATCAACTTAAACCAACCAGCCTCCACGATTCCCGGGGCGATTCAACACTACCGTCCGTTATAGGGTCGTCTACGGAAGTTCGCGACGAGCCGGTTAGCGCCATGACGCGTGCAACGCGCTTTGTGAGCATGTGAGGTATCGCGGGCGCTGGGCGCCCATTCATGCGTGGCCTTTTGTAGGTGTCTCGTAACGTTATCGGTAGCGTCCGCGTGACGAGGCGAGTGACCCGTGCGCGACTCAAGGTTCTGCAGTTCGGCGCCGTTATACCGGGTTCCCCCAATATCTCAGGCAGGAAAACGCAATGAACAACAGCGGGTGTCTTAGGCGCGAATTCTATGTGAACACAGCTTCCTACTGCAGGGGCATCGGCGTTGTGTCGGCCGTCACCTTCGGTCTCTACCGGGTGGAAGGCGGCGGAACGGTCGGTATGCTTTCCGTCTGTTGGGAAAATCTCGGCATTGACGTCGTACCGCAACTGCGCGCGTACTACGACAGCTGGCGCGTTCTGGCTTCGTTCTCGGACCGTCGCGGTAAAAACCGAGGCACAGCAAGCAGTGCTGGCGCTTCACCGCATCCGTCAACAGCTGGTCAAGTTCCGTACCGCCCAGATAAATGCGCTTCGAGGCCTGCTTACTGAGTACGGTGAAATTATGCCGCTCGGCCGGGCCGGCCTGGCTAAGGGTCTGGATGCCGCCTTCGAGCGGATCGCCGAGCGACTTCCCGGTGTGCTAATCGATACCTTCCGCGAGCAATCGTCACGCATCGCCGCACTCGACGACCAGATCAACGAAATTGAGCGACGACTTCAGGCGTGGCATAGAAACGACGCATCAAGTCGTCGCATCGCCGAGATCCCCGGCGTCGGTCTGCTGACGGCGACTGCGCCCATCGCATCGATCGGTGATCCCAAGGCGTTCAAATCCGGCCGAGAACTGGCGGCATGGCTGGGCCTTGTTCCACGGCAAAGTGGAACGGGCGGTCGGCTACGATTGCTCGGCATCAGCAAGCATGGTGACACCTACTTGCGAACGTTGCTAATCCACGGCGCGCGATCGGTACTCACCCATAGCAAAAACCCACCGCTCTGGGCAACGAAACTCGCGCAACGCCGACCGCAGAATGTGGCAATTGTTGCGCTGGCCAACAAGATGGCCCGTACGATCTGGGCGCTGCTAGCACACGAGCGAAACTATCAATGGGACTTTGTCAGTAAGCCGACGGTCCCCTAAATAAACCCGATTCGGTCTCCGCTTTCAATCTCAACAGTTGCGCAAGGTACGACAACGAATGATGGCAAACAGGTCAGACCGTGACACGCCAAACCTGCATGCAGCAGAGGACTCCGAGTCCATGAACCAAATGAGGTGCGAGTCAGCGGATTCCATCAGGGCCAACAGGCATATGCCTCGACAACAGGCTGATGGTATGGACTCCCGCCCCCTCCGGGGCGACACTCATCTCACCAATTCCCGGGAGAACATGAATGCCTACGCTCACCATCGGTCTTGATATTGCGAAACACGTATTCTAGGTTTATGGCGTCGATCGTAGCGGCAGACCTGTCGTACAGCGGAAGCTGCGCCGAGCAGATGTGCTGAAGTTCTTCTCGAAACTTGAACCGAGCCTGATCGGTATCGAAGCGTGCCACGGTTCGCACTTCTGGGCCCGTGAACTGACCTCACAGGGGCATACGGTGCGCCTGCTGCCAACGCAATATGTGAAGCCCTTTCTGGTCGGTGGCAAGAACGATGCGAATGACGCTTCGGCCATCTGCGCCGCCGTGTCACGACCTGGCATTCATCCGGTACCGATCAAAAGCGCTGAACAGCAATCACTGCAGTCGGTTCATCGTATGCGTGAGCGGCTCGTTCACGAGCGAACAGCGAAGTCAAACCAGATACGAAGCATGTTTGCCGAGGAGGGGTTCATCTTCCCGATCGGTATCGTTCATTTAAGACAGGGTGTCGCGGCACTCGTGAATGATGCTGATGCCCGCATCACGATCCTGCTTCGACGGCTTGGTTCAATGTACATCGAACAGTTGGCAGCGTTACAGCGATGGATCGACGAACTTGCTTTCGAGATTGCCGAGATATTCAAACGCAATGAAAGCTGCCAGCGTCTCGCTACCGTTCCTGGCATCGGGCCGCTCGTAGCGACCGCGTTGTTTAGCGGGGTTGGAGATCCGCTGCAGTTCAAGAACGGTCGGCAGTTCGCAGCGTGGTTGGGTTTGACGCCCAGACAACGATCAAGCGGTGGCAAGTCAAAGCTGGGCGGCATTACAAAGCATGGCGACACCTATCTCCGCACCCTGCTGGTCCAGGGAGCGCGCGCGGTGAGCGTGAGCACGTAAATCGATGGGGCAATGAGCAACGTAAATGATGTTCGAGGGACGAAGTAAAACGGGAGCGATGAAGCTCCCGTTGTCGTTTCAGAATGGCTCGTCGATGCTCTGGTGTGGCGGCTGTGTCGGACCGCGGTACCAGGGCTCGCGATAGCGGCGGATCTGGGTGGCGTAGGCGCGGCTGAACCACAGATAGAGGTCTTCGATGAAGAACTGCATCATGTAGGCTGCCTCGTCTGAGAGCTCGGGCAATGGCAGGCGCCGCGAGGCGTTGGGTTGGTGAGGTGATGCTTTACGGGACATGTCATCGGGCTCCGTTGGGTTGACGCGCTGGCGTGCGGCGCGAGGACTGTGTTGATGGTGCAAAGACCTCGAAGTACAGCTTCTCGTCGAGTTCGGACAGTTCGCGCTGCGCGGCGGTGGTGAGCAGTTCGTTGGCGAGCGTGGTGAGCACGCGGTAGTTGCCCAGCGCGTGTTCGCACAGCGTGTGGCGCAGCGGCGGTGTCATCAGCTGCGGGGCGCCGGCGCTGGCAAGCAAATGATCGAGGCAGGCCAGCAGGTCGTCGGCCGAAGCCTTCTCGGTCCCCAGGCGGGAACGGATACGGCTGCCCAGTGGCAGCAGTTCGTCGCGCCGCAGCTTGTCTGTCAGGCGCGTGTCGCCAGCGAGCACCACACACAGCAGGGGCTGCGAATCGAAGCGGGCGCTGGCCATGAGCCGCAATTCGTTGAGCACGCCGGGACTCATTTCCTGCGCTTCGTCGATCAATAGGATCGGGCGCCGACGTGTTGTCTGCAGGTGCGACATCCACCGGTCGCGCAGCGACCTGAAGCCGCCCCAGCGGTTGTGCGGCCGGAGTTCCAGACCGAAGATGTCGCCCATCTCGCGATAGAAGTCGGCGAGGTTGCTCTGCGGATGATTGATCGAGACGACTGTCAGGTCGGTCAGTCGCTCGAGCTTCTCGGCCAGCACGCGCATGACCACGCTCTTGCCGGTACCCGGCTCGCCGTGGATCATCGCGAAGCCGCCTTCGCGCACGAGCGCATTCTCGATGCGCCAGCAGAAGTTCTCGACGCGCGGCGGCACGTACAGCGCCTCGAGGGGAAGCTCCGGCGAGAACGGGTTCCACTTCAGGCCGTAGAGGGCTTGCAGACGCTGGCTCATGCCTCCTCCTGCCAGTTGGCGGGAATCCAGGCCGGCGGCAACCCGGTTGCGGCGTGGTCGGCCAGCATCTGGCGTAGCAGCGGCGCGATGCCGGGCGCACTGGCCGGTGGCGGCTCGACATTGACGGCATCGAGTCGCCGACGCTGGCCATCAGCATTGGCGGCCTTGTCCAGCGGCCGCAGCGGGCACAGCACGGCGCCGCTATCGGCGTCGACGAGATCGACGCCGCTCAGGTCCCAGCGCGCGTAGCGCAGGTGCACGCGCTGCAGGTGCCGGTAGGCCGAGGGAATCTCGAAGCGCGTGCCGGCCAGACTCACGGTGCCATCCGAGCGCCGCTGGGCGCGCGTCACGTCGATACGGAATGCGGCGCGCAGCGCGTCACTCGACGGGCATTCGCGGCCCACATCGGGACCGGCCAGATAGCGTTTGAGCGGCGTGCCGCCGATCTCGGAATGATGCGCGTGGTGGTACTCGCGCTCGATCCATGCGTGGGTGGCCTGATTGAGCAGTTCGAGCGTGAGATTGGGCTCGCCTTCGAGCATGGCCATCACGCGCCCTTCGATGCGGGCCCAGAACGTCTCCTGCTTCGCGTTCTGGTACGGCGAATATGGCAAGGTCGTCTGGTGCAGCACGCCGAGCGCGAGCAAGCCGGCGGTCGTCTCCTCGGCAAGCATTGCTGCGCCGTTGTCGGTCATCAGTGCGCGAGGCCGGCCACGACGCTGGAGCGCCTGGGTGAGCCCATGGATCAGACTACGTGCGGTCTCATCGAGAAACCATTGCGCGTGACAGACGACGCGCGAACGGTCATCGAGCACGCACAGCAGCATCGGCGTGATCCACTGGCCATCATGCGTGAGCAGCTTGCGCGAGCCGTGATGGAAATCGAGATGCCAGAGCGCGTTGACGTGCTCGACCTCGAAGCTGCGGACCTCGAGCTTCTCGAGGCGATCGCGTGCGAGCATCGCGCCGGTGCTGGTATGACGCGGCTTGCGTTCACGGTACAGGCCCTGCGCACGCAGATAACGGCGCACCGTCGTGTACGACGGCAGGAACGCCTGGCCGAGCGTGACCTTGAGATTGTCGAAGTGCAACTGGCAGGTCCAGCCGGGATGTTCCCGGTACTGCGCGCGAATCGCCTGTACCGCCTGAGGCGACAGGCTTGCGCCGGCGCCGCTGGGGCGCTTGCGGTCGCGCAGGCTCGCAACCGGATCGTGGGCCGCCTTGCGGGCCCGGTAGAACCACCGCTCAACGGTGGAGCGGCCGAACTGGACATCGTCGCCAGTGACGGGATGACGCCAGCGTTTGGCGGCCAGCGCGGTGATGAGTTCGCGCATCTGCCCGGGTTCAGGCGGTGCTGCCAGCAAGGGACCCACGACCGCAAAGCGCAGGCGCGCCCAACGATCCCGCAGGGGTAAATCGTGAAGTTCAGTCATGCTCTCTCCAGGGATGCGGCGCACCGCGCCGCGATTCGGGGAGAGGCGAGACTACCGGCGCAGTCCGAGGGGGGCGAGCGACAAGTTCTGCGGGCGGTTACCGTCCCTCACCCAGGGTGCTCACGGCGCTGCCGCTGGTGAGCGGTGAGAGCCAGCGCAGCAGGCATGGCAATGGCTCGGCAGGCTGCGTGGTAGCGAAGCGCTCGAGCAGGCTTGCCGGCACCTGTGCGGTCTCGACGGGCGGCACGAACGCCGCCCGTCCGAGCGCCCAGAACGGTGTGCCGACAAACCCGGTCGTCCACCAGTGCCGCCATCGCGCGATCGTCGAGGGCGGCACGCCCAGCGCATCGAGCTGGCGCATTGCCGCGGCCGTACCGGCGCTCGCACGCGTGGCGCTGACGACAATCATGATTGCGGCGGTGTAGACGCGCCGGCCGAGAAAGCGCACCGAGAATGACGTGGTACGTCGGCGACAGTCGGCGCAGCAGAAGCTGTAGCGGAACTCGCAGTGGCAGCGGGCTTCGTATGAAATTCCGCGCGGCTTGCGCGGGTAGCGGGCGCTATGGAGTACGCCACCGCAGCGACAACGCTGCGCGCGGGTCTGTTCGGCGTAGTCCTGATCGATACGTAACAGCAGGTGATAGAAGTTGGGATCGCGGGCACTCACGTGGCACACTCTGGAAGTCTCGGTTCTTGGCAGACACGAGACTCTCCCTTGGGCGTCGTTTGTGCAAGATGCCTGAGGGAGACCCCCTCCGCTACATCACGCAAGCTGCTCAAAACGCCCCGAATTCCCATCGATTTACGTGCTCACGCTCAGCGCGGTAATGCGCTTTGTAGCGCGTCGTGACGACCGGCATAGTCGCTGGATCAAAGCTGTGATGCAGCGCCGCCACGTGAGCATCGCTGCAATCGCGCTCGCGAACAAGACGGCGCGAATTGCGTGGGCAATACTGACGAGCAATGACAGCTTCAGGCTGGCGTAGCTGACCTGTAACGCATCGAAGTAACTTCGCTCCATCCACGATTGCGCAAGAAGCGGCAAGCATGGCGAACCGGTCGGACCGGCGCTTGTAGATCCTGATATATCCGGCGGCTGCGTTACGAAGTCAGGAGGCCGAT
This sequence comes from Paraburkholderia tagetis, assembly GCF_022213065.1. GTDB lineage: Bacteria > Pseudomonadota > Gammaproteobacteria > Burkholderiales > Burkholderiaceae > Paraburkholderia > Paraburkholderia tagetis. Next base: position 11,331 of record NZ_JAKLJA010000078.1, on the reverse strand, counting down.
GAGGGACAAGCGCGCAAACTTCCATGATGGCTCGTGCCGATGGCAGGCACATAAAAAGCCGAATGTACGGACGCAGTCGAGACCTTCAAAATGCACACCGATCTTGCTCATAGGCGGGAGTCCATGTACGGATATAAAACCGCAATCTGATTACGTTTGACAGCATCGATGCCGGCCCTTGGCAAACAGGAGGCGTCCATATAATTGCTGCATGAAGTGAATACGCAGCATTGTCTGAACCGGAAACGGCGGGCGGCCGGTCTTGCCTTTGGGGTAGTGTGGCTCGATCAGTGCAATCAGTTTCTGCCACGGCACCACGCGTGTCATTTCTTCGAGAAACTCGCGCTTGCGGGTGCGCTTCGTTGACAGATCCAGACCAAGACCAAGTTGTGTCATGACGCCACTCCCTGAATTGTTCTGTTCCCAGGATAGTCCACGCTCACGTCAATGCCAGGACTTTTGCAGACCTTCCCTTACAGTCTTCCAATCCAATGCCCGTGGTGGAAGTTCTCCGCGATAGGTACGCGGTGTGTCGATAACATCAAGGCGATCCCTCGTGTAGCGTTGATTGGCGCAGAACCTCAGAAAGGCGCGCAGGTGCGCAATCGTATGCTGAAGAGTCTGGCGGCGAAGACGCTTGCTGGTCTGGTCGACAAAGCGCTCAACATCGTTGGGTCTGATGCTGGCAAGGCGGCGCTTCGAACAGGCGCTCGACAAGAAGTCAGTAACCGTCCTCAGGTGATGCTCGACTGTATCAGGAGCAAGTCCGCGCAGATCAATGAGATGGGATTGGTATTGCGAAATGAGCGAGTCGAACCGGCTCGGTTTAGCCACCGGAATGAAGAGACATCGATCGCACAAAAAGCGTTCTGCCGCTCGCTGCGTGGCGCGGTATAAGGTGTCGTGCGACCACGGTGCGAACCAGCGGGACAGCGCAGTCGAAGTAATCGGTAGGCTGGTGCCAGCCGCTACATGGTTATAGACAAGAACCTCACGGAAACGGCGTACGTGGTGCCGTGCGCAAATGCGCGTATAGCCGCGCTCGACGACCCACGCCGAAAAATTGCGGACTAGCGGTCCTTGCGGGCCGGCAGCATAAAGCGGCCAATCGCGGGGAAAGAGAAATTCCAGCATGTGAATCTCCCATTCAAGTGAACGGAGGAATCACAATAGCTCGTTCCAGTTATGTGTAGTTCGGCCGCCTCAAAGTCCCATCGGCCGAGGGTCCAAGAAGGTTAACTCTACATAACGAGGTCCTGCACATAGGTCAAGTAACGTTTTGCATAACGTTACTGGATGACCTGTCATACGCGCGCAAGGACCAGGCCGAGACCAGCGTGCTGTTCGAACTGATTGCCGAGAGGTACGAGCGTAAAAGTCTTCTGATAACGGCCAATCAACCGTTCTCGGGCTGGAATGACGTGTTCCCTGACCCCGGCATGACGGTCGCCGCCATCGACCGCCTCGTGCATCACTCGACGATCTTCGAACTGAATGTAGAAAGCTATCGCCGACGAAAGGCCAGCGACAAACAGGGCGCGCGCCGGCGACAATTACCCGACGACAATTACGATGGAGGCGCGACAACTATGAACTAGCCATCGACAACTACGCCCGTTGACCGGCCAAAATAGTTGTCGCTGACCGGCCGTGCTGCTTGACGCTGTCTAAGTGTGCGTATTTCGGCGAAGCCGAACACGGATTTCGGTTGAAGTCGAACAGTGTTTCCGGAGGAAGATGAACAGCCGTTTCGCTTGAAGTCGAACGGTTTCGGGGAATTCCGGAATCGGTGTTCGGCGCTCCGAAACGCGTGTTCATCTTCCCGAAATCGGTGTTCAGCCCGCCGAAACGGCTGTTCACTCCGCCGAAATGCGTGTTCGGTGGATCGAAACGAAAGGCGCGGTTTCGGTTGGCGGTACTGCGGATGGCTCAATTGGCCGGCGGTTAAGGTGGCTCCTTTTGGGAGAAACCGACGATGCCGGCTCACCGGACGACCATGCGCAAGATAAAGGATGTGCTTCGCCTGAAATGGACCTGTAATCTGTCTCACCGGCAGGTGAGCGGCGCGCTCGGCGTCGGGCTCGGTACCATTACCCAATATTTGCAGCTTGCCGCCTCGGCCGGCCTGGACTGGGCGAAGATCGAGCCGCTGTCCGAGGCAGAGCTGGAGCAGTTGCTCGTCAACGGCACCGTTCCGACGACGGCCGCAGGCAAGCGCATAGAGCCAGACTGCGCCTGGGTCCACCGGGAACTGCGCCGCAAGGGCGTGACGTTGCAACTGCTGTGGGAAGAGTACGTCGGCGCGAATCCCGGCCAGAAGACCTTGCGCTACACGCAGTTCTGTCAGCGATACAAGGACTGGGCCCAGACGTTGAAGCGGTCGATGCCCCAGCAACATTACGCTGGCGAGAAGTTGTTCGCCGACTACGCTGGGCAAACGGTGCCGATTCTCGATCGCACCGGCGGCATTGCGTTCAAGGCGCACATCTTCGTCGCCGTGCTCGGCGCATCGAATTACACGTTTGCCTGCGCCACGCGCTCGGAAGCAACACCCGACTGGATCGGTGGGCTCATTGACGCGATGGAATTCTATGGCGGCGTGCCAAGGTTGCTCGTGCCCGACAACCCGAAGGCACTGATCTCGAACGCCGACCGCTACGAACCCACGCTCGGCCTGACCACGCAGGACTTCGTGAGCCATTACGATACCGCGATGCTGCCGGCGCGCCCTCGCAAGCCGAAGGATAAGGCGTGCGCTTCATACTGCACCTTGTGCGGTTGGTGGAACAGCGATAAACGTCGGTTGAGTCGAACTGTAGCGCCCCCCTTGTCCTTTGACCAGGACGACGTCGCCGACGGGTTCATAGAGACAGCGATGCAGATTACCGTAGCGATGCTGACGCAACAATCCGCGCCGGGCCCATAGGTGGATGCTAGTCGGACAGACCCCGAGCTGTGCGGCGAGCTCGTTGGCTGTCAACATGCCGCGTTCACGCAGGCGTTCAAACCGGCTCTTGAGCCGGTACGCAGTGCGTACGAGGTAGACCTTCTTGTGCGTGAACGTTTCACCTTTCCAGTTTGTATAGCCGAGTGCATTAAGCTGTTCAGCGACTTGTCGGTCCGAGCCGGTTTCGAGAAGTTCGTCGATCTTCGCAACGACTTCCGGCAGCGTCTTTCGAATCAGTGCGATAGGCCTGGGCTTGTCGATCTCCAATGAGGTAGTTCGGCCGCCGCGAAAACGTACGTGGATTGCGACGCGTTCGGACTTGACCAAGGTCACGTCTTCGATGAGCAAAGCGACCATGCGCTTGCGCTCGAGCGGCACGACTCGTTGATCATTCCAAACACGAGGGAAGTCTTCGGCGAGCGACTGAATCTTGGTTCGCGCATCGCTGCTTAACAGCTTATGATCGGCGTTCTGGAGTCGTTCGTTCTCCTGTTGCAATCCGTCCAGCACACGCAGTCGCTCATTCCAGTCCGCTTCGAGCGTGTCGGCGACAAGCCGATTGGTCGGATCGACACTCATATATCGACGACGCGCAAGCTCGGCATCGTAGCGAGCTCGGGCCAGTTGCTTCTGACGTTGATCGGCGGCCTGTTTGACGCGCCCAGATATCTCGTCTTCGACAGCTAGCGCGACCTCGAGAGCGGCCGGTGCGACACTCTCTAGAAGCAGCGAGCCTATCGCGTCATCGATGGCGCTTCCGCGAACCGATTGGCAGGGCTTGCCGGCACGGCGCACCGGATTCTCCGTGCACATATAGTAGGGCTCGAGTTTATTGCCCACGACCTGATACCGTACACGCATGCGTGCGCCACACACTCCGCACACGACGCGCCCCTGCAGGAGCCCAACGCCCTCGCGTGGCATGCTGCCTCGTCGATCGCGCCCGAATCCGGTTAAATTCTGCTTAAGCGTCGCCTGGTTGCGTTCGAACTCGTCCCAATCAATAAAGCCTGGATGCGCATTCTGAATTAACACCTGCCAATTCTCTCGGTCAACCTTAAGCCCGAAGGATTTGCGTCCCTGACGATATGCTCCGCGTGTGCGACCGTATACGAAGGCACCGGCATAACGGGGGTTGTGCAATATCTGAATAACGCGACAGTGTTCCAACGGCCCCCATATCAGATCTCCCTTGCCAATCCCCCGGCGTATGCGACGCGGAAACAGCCAACCTTCCTGGCGAAATCGCTTGACCGTGGCGGTAGCTGACGCAGCTTGCCGAAACGTGTCGAATAGCAACTGCAGCGCGCCCCGGACCTGTTGATCAGGATCGAGCGTCACTGAGCCGTTCGGGTGGTAAGCAAGGCCGATGGGTAACGGCACTTCCAGTTCGCCCCGGCGTGCCTTGTTCTTGATACCACCTTGTAGCCGGCCTTTGAGAATATGAAGTTCGGCCTCGCTCATGGCGCCCTTTAAGCCCAATAAAAGGCGGTCATTAAATTGACCAGGATCGTAAATTCCATCTTCGTCCAAAATCAAAGTTTGCGTGAGTGATGCGAGTTCGATCAGGCGATGCCAGTCTGCGTTATTGCGCGCAAGGCGCGACACCTCCAATCCCAGCACGATGCCGGCGTGACCATTGGCGACCTCAGCGACCAGGTGCTGAAAGCCATCTCGCTCCTGGGCGCTGGAACCGGACATGCCGAGATCGTTATCGACGACGTGAATGCGTTCAATCGGCCAGCCAAGCGCAACCGCGCGATCGCGTAGCGCATATTGCCGCTTCGTACTCTCGGTGTTCTCGAACACCTGCCGAAGCGATGACTGTCGAACATAAAGAAACGCATCTCGCCGCAAATGTTCGGCGGTGACCTTCTGAGCGGAGTTAGTAGACATGGGCAAGCTCCTCGTGGGTGCGCAGTACGAGGTTGGCGAGCACGCGAACAAGCGCGCCGTTATCCCGCACTGAGTCGGAAGCAGGCACGGTTGGAGTGGGAGCCTCGATGCGCGAAGCGTCCGGGCGTTGGAGCGCCAGCCCGTGCAACAGGCCATGAAAGCGAATGGCCGCGTGGCCTTCTGACTTGGGACCTGCGCCGAGCAGGTCGGCCCGCAGCGCTTCATAACGAGCAAGCGCTGACGATGGCAGACGGAATTGAGGCGAATCGTCTACGGTTTTTTTTTGCGTGCTAACGCACGTTCGATACTGCGTGGGTGGATCGAAAGCTCCAGCCAGGTTTCGATCTCCTGCGAAAGCGCGCGAGCGCGCATGCTGCTGTCTTGCTGTAGACGCTCCTCGATGAACGCCATGACCACCGAGTTGAGTTTGTGCGCGCCTTTGGGCCCACGCTGCTTCGGAAGCAGTCCTGGCAGCCCCTCGCTCGCAAAGGCGCTCTCCGCTTGATAGAAGGTTGGCCTGGACATTCCGAACAGGGCGGCCGCCTCGGCCTTGGAAGCGCCATCGACCCGAACATGACGCAACATCTCGTACTTGACCTGAACAAGATCGTCGGGATCGAAGAAATCGCCCGATCGAAACCATGGCGCCCGTATTCGTTCGGGATGAGGATTGAGAGCACCAAGTTCGCGTAGTCGATCGCGCTTTGACGGTGGCTTGGTCATTACATGATCTCTCGTTGATGCAATGACAAATAAAATACGCCGCTATATTCGATATGTCAAATATTTCCGTTATCCAGTCGGCTCTACGATTAGCGCTGAAACGTGCAAATAAGTGAAGACTGTCTTGGTAGAACAGAGCTAGCGTCATCTCGATAGCGGCGTATTTATCTTTACGTACGCGGCGAAATTTATTTGCCATCACGCGCTCCCAGCAAATCGTCAACAAGAGCACGCAATCGAAGCAGATCGTCAGTTCTAAACCAGGAATGTCCACCGGAGGCCTGCGCGAACAGATCTGGCTCCGGGACATCGGTCCAGGATGCCAGCACCGAGCGCAGACGCTTGTGTGCGTCGAAGTACATCACGCGATCTTCACCCCAGTTCTGCTTGCGACTCACCAGAACAAAGCGGTTTCCACGTGCTGGGTGGAATGGGTGGGTAATCTCGAAGGACGCGCCTTTGATTACGCGACATTCCTCATGACAGACAGTTGCTGACTTGCGAGAAGGCGAAGGTCGAAGTCGGCGTGCAGATCGTCGAACGCTGGATTCTTGCCCGCCTCCGGAATCACCGGTTCTACAGTCTGGCCGAACTGAACAAGGCGATCGCCGGGTTGATCGACGATCTGAATACGCGGCCGTTCAAGAAACTTGATGGCACTCGGCGCGAGTGGTTCGAGCGGCTCGACAAACCGGCGCTGCGCCCGCTGCCGACGCGTCGCTACGAAATTGCCACCTTCCAGAAATGCCGCATCAACATTGACTCGCATATCGAGGTCGATGGCCACTACTACAGCGCGCCGCATAGCCTTGTGCGTCAGGAAGTCCACGCGCGCGTGACACGCTACGGTGTGGAAATCCTGCATGGCGGCAAACGCGTCGCCGCCCACGCTCGCAGTCGGCTCAAGGGGAAGTACACCACCGTGGCCGAGCATATGCCTGCGGCTTACCGCGCCCATATGGAATGGACACCGAGCCGGTTGCTGAACTGGGGCGCATCGATCGGCGTCAGCGCTGAGGCGATCGTCAGGCATTTGCTGACGAACCGTCCGCACCCGGAAATGGGATACCGCGCGTGCCTGGGTCTGCTGTCGCTGTCGCGCAAGTACGGCAAGGAGCGGCTGGAAGCGGCGTGCCAGCGCGCACTCGTGATTGGCGCGCCGACCCAGCGGTCCGTGCGCATCATCCTGCAAACCGGCTCCGACAAGCAGCCGCTGCCACAAAGCGTGGCCACCGAATGGCAGTCGCCCCTGCACGAGAACGTGCGAGGGCCCAAGTATTACCACTGACCCAAGGAGGTCACGATGTTGATGCAGCAAACCCTCTCCCAGCTCAAGGCCCTCAAGCTGGACGGCATGGCTCGCGCGTTCGAGGAACAGGCCGCGCTGACGGCCAGCACGAGCCTGTCGTTCGAGGAACGCTTCGGCATGGTCGTGGATCGTGAGATCGCCTGGCGCGATACCCGGCGGCTCGAGCGATTGCTCAAGTCTGCGAAACTCAAGAATCCCCAAGCCTGCATTGAGGACATCGAGTACCGGCAGAGCCGTGGCCTCGACAAGGGTATCGTCGCCACGCTCGCCAGCTGTGACTGGATCCGCAATGCACAGAACCTCATCCTGACAGGGCCAACTGGCGCCGGAAAAACATGGGTCGCCTGCGCCTTCGGCCAGCAGGCCTGCCGACAGGGCTTCTCCGTGCTGTACGTGCGCGTCGCGCGGCTGTTCGAGGAATTGAAGATCGCCCACGGCGACGGCAGCTTCACACGTCGACTCGCGCAGCTCGCCAAGATGGACGTCTTGTTGCTCGACTTATGTGTAGCGCGCGGTTATGTGGAGAGGTCGTGCAGCAAGGCAAACCCGCCTGGTTTGAGCATGCCTTGACTGCACATAACAGGTCAGAGTCTACGCAGCCAGCCAACCAGGTCAGCACCGTTCAAGATGAATGCTCCACCTCGTGGAGGTGCGAGGATTTCTGGGAACACCTGCGCGAGTGCTTGACGTTTGAGATCGATATCGGCACGCGCATAGCGCATCGTGGTATTCAGGCTCGCGTGGCCGAGCCACTGGCTGATAGTCGCGAAGTCTACGCCAGCCTTCAGCAACTGAATCGCGGTGGTGTGCCTAAGCGAATGCGGGTGGATTTCTTTGTGCGCAAGGGTTGGGTTCCGGGTGCTCGCGATGAGCATGTATTTGCGCAGCAGATAACGCACGCCAAATCGGCTCATCTGAGTACCGCGGCAATTAACGAAGACAGGCAGTTCGGCCGAGCCTTGAGCGACCAAGGGACGAGTGCGAATAAGTTCGCGCAGAAGCTGCGCAGTACGCGGCCAGATCGGACACACTCTCACCTTGTTCCCTTTGCCACGCAGCCGGACCTGCGGCGGTGGGTCGAGCCGCAGGTCACAGATCCGCAAATTGAGGATCTCCTGCACACGAGCTCCAGTGTTGAACATCAGCGCAAACAGTGCAAAGTCGCGTTGCCCCGCTGGACGACTCTGGTCGATGGTGGTCAGCAATGTCTCGATCTCAGCCGTTTCCAGATATTCGATCGGTGCCTCCCGCGCTCCCCGCTTAAACGGTATTCCGAGTACCTGCTGAAACGGTGCCAGATGTTCGGGATGCTCGGCAATCACGAAACGCGCGAATGCATGAATGGCGGCGAGCCGAGCGTTGCGCGTCGCGATGCTGTTGCCGCGCTCGGACTCAAGGAATTTGAGGAATCGCTTTACGTGATCGGCATTCAGATCGCTCAGATCCAGGGCTTCGATGGGGCACCGGCTCTCGCGCGCGGTGAACCGCAGCAGCAAGACGACGGCATCACGGTAGCTCCGTATCGTGTGCACACTGACGCCCCGCAGTGTAGGCAGATAGTCCTGGAAGAAGCGCAGCAGACATCGGCCGAGCTCTGTCGGTTTGCGCGGTTTCATGGCTTCCTCCCGCCGAGCACGTGGCTTAGATGCTTCTCGAAGCGTTCACTTGCGAGTGCCGCGATCGTCGGAACGAATGGAAGGTAGTATGCCGTCGATACGATCGAGACATGCCCCATGTAGATTGCCAGTTTTGGAAGGTTCGACTGTACGTCCGCGCCTTCCTGATACCACCGGATCAAAGCCTGGACCGCAAAGCTATGCCGCAAGTCGTGAATTCGCGGACATCGTCCCTCGGCATCGCGAACGTCAGCGAGTTTGAAGACTGCGTGTATGAGACGGCTGATTCCCGTGCCGGTGTATCCACGTAGACCTCGGGTCGTATTGCACAACAGTGGCGTTTCCGGGCCGGTGCCGAGCGAAGCGTTGAGGCGCTTGCGTAGGTAAAGTCGAAGTTCGCGTGCGGCATCGGTTGATAGCGGCACCAGCCGACTCTTGCCGCTACGCCGCTAGCGGCGTAGCAACAAGAAGTCCTTCGTACCACTACGCGAGTTCCGCGATCTGGCCGACGCGAACCGGCAGTTGCGCGAGTAGATCATGCAGCACGCCGGCGTGCGCGATCACGGCACCACACACGAGCAACCGCTCAGGCGTTTCGCGATCGAGCGGCCGCTGCTCACGCGCCTGCCCGATGTGCCGCCGGTACTGGCTGTGTGGTCTGAGGTCAAGGTGCATACGGATGGGCACGTCGTCTACAGGAAGGCGCTGTACTCGGTGCCCTTCACGCTGGTGGGCAAGCAACTGTGGCTCAAGGCCACCGACACGGTCGTGCAGGCATTCCACCGGCACGAGCTCGTCGCCACTCATCCGAGGCTACGCAAGCCCGGGGACCGCCATACCGTGCGCGACCACCAGCCGCCTGAGGCGCAGGCGTGGCTCGAGCACGATCCGCAGTGGTGCCTCGCGCGCGCGAAGGATATCGGCCCGGCCTGCCACGCCGTCATCCTCGCGATGTTCAACAACACGGTGCTTGAGAACCTGCGCGGCGCCCAAGGCATCGTGCGGCTGCGCGAGAAGGTCGGCGATGCACGGCTGAACGCTGCGTGCGAGCGCGCGCTCGCGTTCTCCAGCCCCCAGTATCGCACCATCAAGACGATCCTCGACAAGGGACTCGACAGCGAGGCGGCGGCGCAATCCACGACTACGGCGCCCACCGATACCTACCTGAACGGTGGCCGCTTCGGCCGCGACCTTCAATCCCTTCTGATCCATTGAGCCGACCATGAATCCGAGTCCCGAACTGAACACCATCCTCAAGCAGCTGCGCCTCTCGGGCATCCTCGACTCGCTCGAACAGCGAAACCGTGAAGCCATTGACGGGCAGCTTGCCTACACCGAGTTCCTCGCCATGCTGCTGCACGACGAAATCGCGCGGCGCGACACGAAGAAGCTGGGCGTACGGCTTGCCCGTGCCGGCTTCGCGATGGGCAAGACGCTCGAGACGTTCAACTTCGATCTGGTGCCCAAGCTGAATCGAACCTACATCCACGATCTGGCCACCGGCCGCTACATCGACGAGAAGGTCTGCGTTCTACTGGTCGGCGGAACAGGCGTCGGCAAATCCCATCTGGCGCAGGCACTGGGCCACTGCGCGGCCAGGCAGGGACGTGACGTGCTGTTCATCTCGCAGACGGATCTGCTCAAGAAGCTGCACGCTGCCCGCGCCACGGGCTTGTACGAGCGCAAGTTCCAGCAGTTCGTGCGCGTGCCACTGCTCATCATCGACGACTTCGCTGTCAAACCGCTACACCCGCCCCACGACGAAGACTTCCACGATCTGATCGCCGCCAGGTACGAGCGGGCGGCTTCCATCGTCACGTCAAATCTAGATCTGAGCGAATGGGGAGACGCGTTCCCCGACAACCGCATCCTGGGCGCCGCGACGCTGGACCGGCTACGCCACGGTGCCTATCGCGTCGTGATCGAAGGTGAGAGCTTCCGCAAACCCAAACCGATGCCAGGAAACAGTGAAAACGCGGTTGCCAAACTGGGCAAAAAACCGCATTCTTGAGCCCGTTCGAATCTGCGCTTTACCCCCGTTTCTGCCGGCTCCATTACGCCGCCCATCCCCGGCTCGATTACGCCGCCCCGTGACAGTAGGTATCGAACAGCAGTCGCAGGCTTGCGTGGATCTGCTGATCGGGGTCGAGCACTACCGAGCCGTTTGGATGGTATGTCAGACCGATGGGAAGCGGTAGTTCGAGCTCACCACGCCGTGCCTTGTTGCGCAGCCCGCCCTGCAGTCGCGCGTGTAGCACGTGTAACTCTGCTTCGCTCATGGTTCCCTTCAGACCGAGCAGAAGGCGATCGTTGAAGTACGCTGGGTCGTATACGCCGTCCTCGTCGAGTAACGCTATGCATAACGTTACTCGACTAATGTCGAGCCGTCAGTAATGTGGAGCCGAGAAACGGGAAGCCCAGAGGCAGAGGAGCCCGAGTGATCGGACTCCCCATTATTTCGGCGCTAAAGCGAGGCAAGCCACTCAATCACGGATTTCTCACGGTGCCACGAACTTGTCGGCGTTACCGAGGTTGCAACCCCTGCTCGAGCAATTGCTTGACGCTTCATCTCCAGGTCGGCACTTGCATAGCGATTGGTGGTGTTGATGCTGGCGTGACCGAGCCAGTGACTGATGGTTGGCAAATCCGTGCCACATTTGAGCAACAACATTGCGGTACTGTGTCGTTTACATCTTGCAAGATATAAGAGGCACTATAGGTTCCGTCGCAGTAAGGCAAGTGGGACAAGCGAAGTCGATATACAAAGGATAGCTTATGAAACCAACGAGTAAAATTGCTGGGCGGCAGACAGCGGGGTGTTGCCCGTACATTGCAGCTGT
>NZ_JAKLJA010000077.1 GCF_022213065.1 Paraburkholderia tagetis | reverse complement strand
GCAGCAGCGCGTCGGAACCCGGCCGCAGCGACGCATCGTTGTACAGCATGTACCCGGCCATCCGCTGGAACAGCGCCGCCTCGTCGGGACTCACCCCGTTATGACGGAGTTGCACCTGAGCCTGGGTCCACGCAAGCATCGCCGCCCGCGCGTACGACGCCCCGTCGCGATGCTTGTCGACCAGATCCAGCAACTGCCCGCGCGAATCGGCGACGATGGTCCAGAATGCGACGCTACCGGTCTCGCCCGGCCTGATGCGCAAACGCTGGCGCAGCACGAACGCGGCGTCGAGCACCACGCCGGCTGAATTGCCGAGCGTGCGCCCGCCCGCGAGGGCGCGGGGCGAGTGCACGCTGCGCCCCCGGCCGATAAAGCGGGCGCGGTCGGTTTCGACTTCGGCGGCCCCGACGGCATTGCCCGCGATTTCCGCCAGGTGCGCGGCCCAGACCTCGGGCTCGTTCGTCTCGCGGCGGCGCCGCGTCGCCAGAATGGCCGCCGACCCGGGCAGATACTCGGTCTCGACGAACAGCTTCGCGAACGCCGGATGCGCCTCGTCGGTGGCCGGCGGGGCCAGCACGATCTCCGCATAGGACGTGAACTCGATGATGCGCTCGCGCGCGCCGCCATTGGTCACCGACACCCTCCGCACTTCCGCGTCCTCCTCGGGCGACACCACGACGTCGAGCGAGGTCGTCAGCGTGCCGTCGCGCCGGACGAACTCCGCGCGGTCCTCCGTGAGATTCACTTCGTAGCTGTCCGGCACCACACCGGCCGGCTGCCATGCGGCCGACCACCATGCGTCGCTCGCGACGTCGCGCAGATACAGGTAGCTCCCCCAGTCGTCGCAGGTGGCATCCTCGCGCCAGCGGGTGACGGCCAGATCGTCCCGGCGGCTGTAGCCGGAGCCGGCCGAGGTGAGCATCACCGTGTAGCGGCCATTGGAGAGCAGATGGGTCGCGGGCGACGGATCGCCCGCCGACACCAGGCGCCGCACGATATCCGGGCCGCCGCCGCGTATCGGCCCGACGCTGCGCTTCTCGTCGACCCGCAGATGCGCGGCCGCCACCCGCCCCGGCATACGCTCCTGCAACAGCAGTTCGGTGGCCTGGATGGCCGGCTCCGCGTGAAAGAACGCACGAATGCGCCCGCCGAGGAGCGCGTTGGCGATCGAGACGATCGACATCCCCTGATGATGCGCCATGAACGCGCGCACCACCGCGACCTGTTGGCCTTCGGGCACGCGCGCGGGCGTATAGTCGAGCGCCTCGTAGAAGCCGAAGCGGCCGCAGCCCCCCGCCGCGCCCAGACACTCGAAATTGCGCGCGGCTGCGCCGGGCGCGACCATCGCTGCGAGAGCAGTCGCATACGGCGCGATCACGGCGTCGTGGCCGAGACCGCGCTTGAGACCGAGATCAGGAACGCCGAAACTCGAATACTGGTAGGTGAATTCGAGATCCCGCGCGTTATAGGCCGATTCGGAGATGCCCCACGGCAAGCCCAGCGCCGCTCCATAGCGGATCTGCTTGCGCACGACGAGGCCGCTGGTGCGCGCGATCAGGCTGTCGGCCGGCGCGCGCATCACCAGCGACGGCATCAGGTACTCGAACATCGACCCGGACCACGAGACCAGCACGGCACCGCCCGCCACCGGCGTCGCGACGCGGCCCAGCCGGAACCAGTGGCGCGCGGGAATGTCACCCTTGGCGATGGCCACGAAACTCGCCAGCCGCGCCTCGGACGCCAGCAGATCGTAGCTGCCCGGATCGAGCCGCCCCTCGGCAACCGCGTAACCGATCGACAGCAGACTGCGCACCGGGTCCAGCAGGAAGCCGAACTCCATCGCATTCGCCATTTGCAGCGCCGTATCGGCGAGCGCGTTCAGGCGCGCGCCCAGCGTCGCCGATTCCGGCGCGCATGCGCTATCGCGGCAATGGCTGTGAATCGACTGTTCGAGTGCATCGGCCCAGAACAGCACATCGTCGCCCGCGCCGTCCAGGGCGTCACCGGTTTCGTCGACCAGGGCGCGCGCGATGTCGGCCACCGTTGCGGCCGACAGCTGGATCGCAGGCCATGCGGACGCGGCCGTGCCGGCCGGTCCAGGGCCTGGCACCGCGCCCTTTAGCGTACCCCGCAACGCGCCCGCCGCCTGCTCGAATTCGCCATGCAGGGCGCCGCGTGGATGCGTCCCGGCGTTCTGGCTCACGGCGGCGCAGAGCAGCGCGAGGCTGTCGCCGACACCCTCGGGCGCGCACGGCTCCACGCCGGGGGGCTCGGCCGCCCACGCGCGACAGGCATTGGCGAGCGCGATCAGATGGCCGGCAAGGTTGCCGCTGTCGACCGACGAGACGTACTTCGGCTCCAGCGGACAAAGATCCTGCGTGGCGTACCAGTTGTAGAAGTGGCCACGATAGCGCGGCAGGCGCCCCATGGCGCCCAACGTCGTCTCCAGCCGGTCGACGGCGTCGAGCGTACCGAGCCAGGCGAACTCCCGCGCGCTGACCGTCGCGAGCAGATAAAGCCCGATATTCGTCGGCGAGGTGCGATGCGCGACGACGGGACGCGGATCCTCCTGAAAATTGTCCGGCGGCAGCATCTGGTCGGCGGCCGTGACGAAGGTCTCAAAATAGCGCCACGTGCGGCGCGCATGAAGGCGCAGTTGGCGGGCGTCCTCCGGCGTGACGGCGAGATCGCCCGCCGCTCGCGGCGCGACGCTCGACCGGTGCGCGACGGCAGGCGACGCCAGCCAGCCGAGCACGAACGGAATCCCCGCCCACGCGCCATGATTGCCGGATCGCCATGCCACCCACGCACTGGCCGCCGCACCAAGTAGCGCAAGCGCGATGCCGCCGCGCATCCGCACGAGTGTCTGGTAAAGCGATGGGCGCTCGCGCGCACCGGCTTCGGCCGCCGTCGTCCATTCGAGCCGATGCCGGTGACTGACCATCACGCGAAACGTTGTGCGCGCAATGGCATCGCTCATCGACGCCGCCTGCTGCGCCAGAAAGATGATCGACAAGCCGGTTCGGGCCAGTGCGAGCCTCAGGTCCGCCAGCCAGACGTAGAGCAGGCTGCGTGCCGTCATTTTCACCTGCGAGCGTCTCCAGCGCGGCACGAGTGCGCCCAGTACGGGCAGCAGCACGGGCAAGCCGATCGTCGCCACCACGAAAGCGCTCCAGAGCAGCGCGGCCGGCAGCGGCAAGGTCCAGCCGGCCAGCAGCGCGACAAAGGCTGCGGGGGCCGTGAGCGTGCGGCGCAGATTGTCCAGCATTTTCCAGCGAGCCGTGGCCCGCAGTGCCAGGTCGGGCCGCAGGTGCACCGAGGCCAGCCAGGGCAGCAATTGCCAGTCGCCGCGCGCCCAGCGATGCTGACGGGCGGCGGCAACGTCGTAGCGGGCCGGAAACGCTTCGACCACCTCGATATCCGAGGCAAGCCCTGCCCGCGCGAAAACGCCTTCGAACAGATCGTGACTGAGCATCGTGTTCTCCGGCACCCGGCCGGCGAGAGCCAGCTCGAAGGCGTCGACATCGTAGATGCCCTTGCCCGCGTACGAGCCTTCGTCGAGAAGATCCTGGTAGACATCCGATACGGCGGCCGCATAAGGATCGATCCCGTTCTGGCTCGACCAAACGCGCTGAAACAGCGAGCCTTCGGCACCGACGGACAGCGAAGGCGTCACGCGCGGCTGCAATACGCCGTAACCTTCGACGACGCGCTGGCTGCGCGGGTCGAAAACCGGCCGGTTGAGCGGGTGCGCCATTTTCCCGATCAGACGGCGCACCGTATCGCGCGGCAAGCGGGTGTCCGCATCGAGCGTGATCACGTAGCGGACCTGCGGCGGCACGGCAGGCAGGCGGGCGTCGAGCGCGACGAACGAGGTGTCCGACGCGCCGCGCAGCAGCCGGTTCAACTCGTGCAGTTTGCCCCGCTTGCGCTCCCAGCCCATCCACACGCCCTCTTCCGCATTCCAGGTGCGCCGCCGATGCAGCAGCAGGAAACGCGGCCCCAGCGGCGTGGCGGGATAGCGCCGATTCAGTTTCTCGATGCCCGCGGCGGCGGCCGCGAGCAACGCGTCGTCGCCGTCGGCTTCGGCGGCGGGGGAATCGGTCCAGTCGGACAGCAGCGCGTAATAAAGTTCGCCGCCCCCGCTCGCGAGATGATGCACCTCCAGCCGCTCGATCTGCGCGGCCAGTTCGGCTTCGGTGGTCAGCAGCGTCGGCACGGCCACCACGGTACGCAAGGCCGCGGGAATTCCGTCACGCAGCGCGAGACCCGGCAACACGACCGCCCCGACCTCGCGCATGACACCCCGGTTGACCACCGCCACCGCCACGTCGAGCGCAGGCAGCAACCCGGCAAGACCGAGCCATATCCACCCGCGCGAGAACGGAGCGAGACCGGCGAGCAGCATCAGCATGCCGCCCAGCAGCAGCGCGGCGAACAACACGATGCGGCCGACGTAACCGCCGAGACCGGCATGGCGCGTGAACCGGCGCAGCCATACCGCCGCCGGCGGGCGATAGCCGATCGCCGTCTCGAACGCGCGGCGGCCCGCCGCCAGCAGGTGATAGCCGGGATCGGCGGCACGGTCCTGCTGCGCGCCGGCGGCCGGCGCATCGGCCTGAGCGGCCTGAGCGGCCTGAGCGGCGCCGACGGCACGACGCGCGATATCGGGTTCGCTCAGCGACGAACCGCGCGCCAGCGTTTCGATTGCGCCGCGGTACAGGTTGCGCGTCGGAAAGTCCATGTCGACGAAGCCGGGACAGGTGCGCAGGATCTCGTCGACGGGACTGATGCGCTCGAACAGATCGCTCCAGTCCACATCGGAGATCAGACGCAGGCTCGTGATCACATTGCGCACCGTCAGGCTGGCCGCGCCCTGCTGCTGATGCACCGCGCTCACGATCCGCTCCGCCGTAGTGTGCTGGGAGGCAAGATGCGCGCGCAGCCACGTTACCGCCGGCGTCGTGTCGGGGTCCTGATCGTGCAGCCGCTGGATAAGCTGCACCGCGAAGGTGTCGCACAGCGCCGAGCGTGCGTAGCGCGCCACGAGCACCTCGACGGCTTCGGGCGCGTGTCCGCCCGCGCCGAGCAGACGATCGGCCATTGCGTCGGCGTCGAGCCGCGCGATGCGCCCATCGGTAATCTCGTCCGCGAGGCGCCGCAGGTTCTCGATCAGCACGATGCGCAACGTGATTGCCACGGCCCACAATTCGCCGATCGTCAGCGGCTGTACGCTCTGGTAAGCCAGCACGAACCGGCACAACAGATCGGGATCGAAGCGGCTGTCGGTATGAGCGACGAATGCCCACGCGAGACCGAATACGCGCGGATAGCCGGCAAACGGGCCGGCGCTCAGCTTGGGCAGTTGCCGATAGTAACTGGGTGACAGGTCGTCGCGGATCTGCCGAACCTGCTCTTCGACCAGATGATAGTTGTCGAGCAGCCACTCCGCCGCCGGCGTGATCGTTTCGTCGCTCTCCGCCGCCACCACCGTCGCTTCGTAGGCTCGCAACAGATGGCTCGCGTTGTCCCTGAGCCTCGCGGCAAGCGAGGGGCCGGCAGACGCTTTCTCCGAGATCGGTTGTGCGCCGGCGAGGCTGCGCGCATGCTGCGCGAGCCGCTCTTCGCCGAACAGTTGCTCGCGCACCGGCGTGGTGCTGTGCCATGGAGACGGCGCCGTGCGGCGCCGCAAGCCGTGTGAGAACCGAATCATCGCACTATCCCTTTTTAGCAGAGCCCTGTAAGGCGCTTGCACCGTATCGCCTGGCGTTAGCTAGACCAACGTACAAAGGATATTGCATAGGAATCCTTTAGTATTGCGTGTTCGGCATCGGTGCCCAACCGTTATCTTCCGGCCTGTGCGACCACGTGTCTGTACGGTGCGAGACCGTCATCGCCGCCCGCAACGAAAGGGCCCCGGAACGGGCCCCGGTTCGCAGAAACGGATCCGGAACTGCGCAGTTTGTACGCTGTCGTACCGCGTCGTCCGTTACGACGGCGTAGTGTCGAACACGTCGTCAATCCACCAGAAGAGGATCGTGCAAAGACGAACATTCATATGGAGCACGCCCGGGTCGATCCTCGCACTCGGGCTGGCGCTCTCCGGCTGCACCACTACCAGCGCGTCCGACGTCAGCAGTGACCAGGCCGCCAAGCGCCATGGCATCGACGCGGGCGTCGACTCCACCCTCTCGCGCCTCTATGGCGCGGCAAACGGCTCACGGGAACTCGTTGAAAAGGCGCGCGGCGTGCTGATTTTCCCGTCGGTCATCGATGCCGGCTTCATTGTCGGCGCGGAGTACGGCGAAGGCTCGCTGCGCGTGCACGGGCGCACCGTCGGCTATTACAGCACGACAAACGGATCGATCGGCTGGCAGATCGGCGCGCAATCGCGTGCAATCGTCTTTCTGTTCATGACCGAGGACTCACTCGCCCGGTTCCGCAGTTCCGACGGATGGTCGGCAGGCGGCGACGCGTCGGTCGCGGTACTGAAAATCGGCGCGAACGGCGCTATCGATACCAGCACCGCAACGGGACAGGTGGATGCATTCGTGCTGACCAACAGCGGATTGATGGCCGGTGCCTCGCTTGACGGCACCAAGGTCAATCGGCTCAAGTCGCTGTAACCGCCGGCCGCATGGGGCATGGCGTGCATCCCTGCCCCTCTTCGAATTGCGAGGAGAAGTCATGTTACGCAGCATCAAGGACCTGCACGGCTACACGGTTGGCGCACTCGACGGCGACATCGGCACGGTCGAACAGGCTTACTTCGACGACGAAGCGTGGGGCGTGCGCTATCTGGTGGTCGAAACAGGCAACTGGCTCAGCAATCGCCCGGTTCTGATTTCTCCGTATTCGATCAAGCGCGCCGACGCTGAATTGAACATCATCCCTGTGAACCTCACGCGGCAGCAGGTGCGGGACAGCCCGAACATCGACACGCACAAGCCAGTGTCACGCCAGTATGAAATCGAGTATCTGCGCCACTACAGCTATCCGAACTATTGGGGCGGCCTGAACCTCTGGGGTATGGACGCCTTGCCGGCCTTCAACGCGAACGATGCCGCAACAGGCCTCGCGCCAGAGCCATCCGCGCGCACCGGTCAGCCACACGTCGATCCGCCAGCCGACCTCCATCTGCGCAGCACGGATGAGGTGAAGGGCTATCACATCGAGACAGTCGACGGCAACGTCGGCCACGTCTGCGACTTTATCTACGCTGATGAAGCGTGGGTCATTCGCTACCTGTGCGTCGATACACACAACTGGTGGCCCGGCGGCAAGGAAGTGCTGGTGGCCACACAGTGGATCGCGCTGGTCGACTGGTTCGCGTCCACCGTATCCACCACGCTGACCCGCGAGGCCATCCGGCACAGCCCGGCATACAACGGGAAGACGCCCATTCCTCGCAGCTATGAAATTGGGCTCCATGAATACTATGGCAAGGCGGGGTACTGGTCGCGCGACGATCCGGCATCGTCTGCCGAATCCATGCGCAACACCCGGCGGTAAGCTCAACACGGCTTTGTCCTGAAACGCAGTACGGTACCGTACCGACTTCATTCGAACTCGCGCGCACCGTGATTCTGTGCCTGAATATCTTGCGCAATGCCAATGCCGGTAAGCGGCGGGACGAACCCGATGCCGAAACCGCGCCGCTTCGCGACCCGGAGCACTATTCATCAGGTCGTTTATATCGGACTGCGATGTAATATTGATGCGTGAAACGCCAATTGATTCACGGATCGGATGTTGACGTCTTCTGGCTGAAAAGGGTCTACACGCGAAATAGCACCAACTCAGAGAGCACTACCATGACCGACGCCAATCCCCAAAGCACTTTTCGCGCTCTTCCCCTGACTCCAGATCAAGACGCAGAAATCAGGCATTACATAAAAAGTAAAACCAGGCAAGGCGCCCCGTGGGACACCCCGGAGCTTGATGCCATGCTTGCAGATATGCTTACCCCCCCGCGCAACGAAGACGGCGAATCTGGCGCCACCGTCGACGAAACGAAGGCAGCCACGGAGCGCGCGGCAGCGTCCATCGATGAAGCCATGGAACCCATCGAGGCCAGCGAGGAGCGCAATGCGGCCATGGAGACCGAAGGTATGAGAGGGCCCAGGCGTTGAATTGCATGGCGCTACACCCACGCGCCGGCAACGCGGCCTCGGTGGCTCGCAAGACTCGAGCGCAGCGCCGGTTGCGATATGCGTATATTGACGTTGCCCGCGAATTTCGGATCCCTTAACTGAGCGGGGATTATGCCACCCGTTGGTTCTGGGCGGCGTACCAGTCCTGCTCGAATTGCATCGGGCTGACGTAGCCCAACGTCGAGTGCAGGCGCGAATGATTGTAGAAGTTCAACCAGTTGATTACCTCGTCCATCGCTTCGCGACGCGTTGCAAAGCGCTGGCCAAGGATGCGGGCTCGCTTGAGCGATCCCCACAGGCTCTCGGTCGGCGCGTTGTCCCAGCAATTGCCTTTGCGGCTCATCGAGCTGTGCATGCCGTAGCCCTTGAGCAGGTCCTGGAAGTCATGACTGCAATACTGGCTGCCACGATCACTGTGGACGATCAGGCCCGCTTCCGGCCGGCGGCGGAACCACGCCATACGCAACGCGTCAGACACCAGCTCCGTGCGCATGTGCGGCTGCATCGACCAGCCCACTACCTGACGGCTGAACAGGTCGAGAATGACCGTCAGGTACAGCCAGCCCTCGTCAGTCCAGAGGTACGTGATGTCCGTACTCCACGCCTGATCGGGGCGAGCGGGCGAGAAGTCGCGTTGCAGCAGGTTCGGCGCGACCGGCAGGTTGTGCCTGCTATCGGTCGTGGCCTTGAAGCGGCGTTTGGTCTTCGCCTTGACGCCGTGCAGCTTCATGAGCCGCTGGACGCGATCCTTGCTCACGCGAATGCCCTGGGCAAGCAGCTTCTTCCACACGCGAGGCCAGCCGTACTCGCCTTTGGATTCGGCGTGCACGGCCTTGATGTGGACCAGCAGGGCGTCGTTGCTGATACGTCGGCGCGGACGCTCCGTATCGACGTCCCGGGCCTTGCGCGCGTGGTAACCGCTGGGGCTGACACCCAGCACCTGACAGGTCAGGGAAACCGGCCATTGTCGGCTGTGAAGCTCAATCCAGGCGTACTTCAATCCGACACCTTTGCGAAGTACGCCGTGGCTTTTTCCAATATGTCGCGCTCCATCTTCACGCGTGCGAGCTCCGCGCGCAGCCGGGCAATCTCCATCTGTTCGGGGGAGGTCTGTTTGCCTGCGCCGTTCAGTTTGCCAGCGGCGTCGGCCTTAACCCAGTTGTGCAGCGTCTTCGGGCTGATCCCCAGTATCTTTGCCACTGCCGCCATGCTCTGGCCGCCGCGGACCATGCGCACGGCTTCTATCATGAATTCCTGCGTATATCGGGCTCTCCGATTACCCATCGTTCCTTCCTCCTTGCGTGAGTTTTACACACTCAGCAAGGGATCCATTTTTTGCGGGCAAGCTCATATTGAGTGAGCAGGTAACGCCAGGTGAGCGCTTCGAACCGGTACGGTGCCGTACTGAGTACGGTCCAACAAGGTGGGATAGCGCGGATGCCTGCGCGAATCGTACAGAAAGGAACGGACATGAAAAGTCGAGCACTGATATGGGCACTGATCCTGCTGTCACTGATTACCAGCCTGAGCGCATGCTTCTTTCCTGTCCGGGATGACAACGACCACCATGGCGGGGGCGACTACCAGGAACACCGCGACTAGGAGATAGAGGACAAACTCGCCTCGTCGTGTCGTGCCGGATTGCTCTCTCGAGCATCCATTGCCATTGGAGATTCACCATGAACAAGGATCAAGTCAAGGGAACTGCAGAGAAGGTAAAGGGCAAGGCGAATGAAACCATTGGCCGGGTCACGGGCAACACGAAACAGGAAGTCAAGGGCGATATCCAGCAAGCGGCCGGCCAGGCGAGAAAGAGCCTGGGCGACGCAAAGGAAGCTATCGACAAGTCCTGACGGATCACGATCTCGTCATAGACACCTATTCCAGCAAGGTCGACCCGGGCCACCCACTGCGGCGGGAATCTACCCGCCGCAGAAATCGTTCGGACCCGCCATCCCGGGTGGCAGCCGACCTACAACGACGGCAAGAGCGAACGCAACATCGACAAAGCCGTCGAGGGCAGCCTTGCAGCTCGCGATCCACCTTAAATCAGTGGCGTGGCAAGAATCAACCAGGCTGCGATACCGGCGAAGCGCCCCTTATCTGCGTCGAGTTGCGGAAAAAACTCCCCAGGATCTGAAAGGTTTTTATCAGAAGTGTCCGCCATCATCGCGCGAACGTTTCTTTCACAGCCCCCTCTACCGGTAAAGACGATAGATAAACAATACGCCCTGGCTACGCCTTCGCTGGGCCAGACGCGCGAGTTCTTTAAAAGCGCCGAAGCGCTCCTGCATCGCCCGCGTGCGCCAGTTCATGAAAACAGGCAAGTGCGATGTAAGCCGACCTGCCGATATGGCGCCGTTGCGCAGCAAGGTCGATCTCCTGCAGCACGCTCCTGCGAAGGGAAATCTGTACGAACACGGAATGCGACTGAACGTTCGTCAAATCGATATCGACGAACATCCACAGGCCTTCTCCATCGTCCATATCGAGCGCCTGCAGCGCCGACATGTCGTTGGTCGGAGCGGGAAGGATGTGCTCGCTGCGGTGATACATGCGTTGCACGAGACGCTCGGCGTTTACCGCCAGATCGTCAAACGTGCGCCCTTCCACTTCGACCCATGGAAAATCCGCGAACACGCCGCGATAGCCTTGCCCGTCACGTCGTTGAACATACAGGGGATAGTGCACAGTCGTCTCCGCGCTGACCCGAAAGAAGCTTCTCGTGTGAATGCGTATCTTGCGGTCGATGCCGATGCGCGTCTGTACGGTGCAGGACTTTCGTGCGTCCGACATCAAGACGTGTCGCGCGAAAGTTCCAGCACGTGACGCACCACATCGGAGAACGAATTTGTACGGTGTCGTACCGCATCGGCATTCAATCGCGCGTAGCGTCAGAGGCATCGTCCCATACCGAGGAGAGGATCATGCCCAGACGAACATTGATGTGGGGCTTGCCGGGCTTCGCCCTCGTGCTCGACCCTCGCGGCCGGTGCGTCGAATGCCACCGAGGTGCCGGCTTCGACATCATGGAGGCGTCATGTTGCGAAGCATAAAGGATCTGCACAGATGCACCGTACGTGCCTCGGACGGCGACATTGGCAGCATCAATCAGGTTTATTTCGACGACGAGGCGTGGGGCATTCGTTACCTGGTGGTCGACACCGGAGACTGGCTCCATGACAGGCAGGTGCTCATTTCTCCATACTCGCTCAAGCACGTGGATTGGTCATCGAACACGGTTCATGTGAATCTCACGCGACAGCAGGTACGTGACAGTCCGACGCTCGACACGCACAAGCCGGTATCGCGGCAACACGAAATCGAGTACCTGCACTACTACAGCTATCCGACCTATTGGGGCGGGCCGAATCTGTGGGGCATGGGCGCCTGGCCCGCGTTCGATACCGTTGCGCCGGAGCTCACGGCGCCCGCCCCGGCACGCCCCACCCTGCACACCAACCGGGCATTGCCGGACGTGCATTTACGCAGCACCGACGAAGTCAGGGGCTACCACATCGAGACGATAGACGGAACCATCGGCCATGTGTCGGGTTTCATCTTCGACGATCGGGCGTGGGCACTGCGCTACCTGTTGGTCGATACGCGCAACTGGTGGCCCGGCGGAAAGGAAGTCCTGATTGCCACGCGCTGGATCGAACTCGTCGACTGGTTCGCTGCAACCGTGTCGACTTCGCTCACGCGCGATACGATCCAGCGTAGCCCGACCTACGACGACTCGGTACCCGTTCATCGAAGCTACGAGGTGGCGCTACACGAGTTCTACAACCGCGAAGGATATTGGTCGGAAGCTGAATAACCGCCCCGCCGCCTGACCGGCGATCCGGATGCCGACTCGCCGGACAGGTACAGGCGACGTTACAAGTAAGTGTCTGGCACGCCCGCTGGCCGGCGCATGGAAAACGGCGCATCGGCAGGAATCGCCATGGTTGGTAACAATGGCGCCTTTTCTTTTCCTTCGCTACACGCAAGCGCTCATCACCCAGATGGCGCAGACGGCCGTCTGCAACCGGCATCACTCGATTTCGCAGCAGATCTGTCGCTGGCTCTGCGCAGGCTTGCGAGGGCTACAAGGTAGTCAAGCACGGGAGCGGTCGCCCCTTCTGGAGCATGGTTAATTCGTTTGCCGAATCGCCGAGCGACACGGCGAAGTACTTCTGCGCGGAAGACCGTCGCGTCAACGCCGGCGGCGCACCGGCACAAGCACCATGCCGCCACCGTCGATGCCGCTTCCCTGGCGCCAGACTGCCTTGCCGAGCGCCGTCAGTTCGCCGCAACTGTGTTGCGCGTCCGCTTCAGTTCCGGCTACCGCCATGTCGCCGCCAGCCTGCTCCTGCGCTGCCTTCCGCTGTCCCGCGCGTGCGGCCACTGCGTCATCGTGTGACCTTCCCGCATAGCATTGCGTCATCTTTGCGAACTCCTCGTGAGTGATGCTGATCAGACGCCGCTCATGAATTCGTCATGTTCGTCACGGCCCCAAACTTACCCGGATCCTTCCTTTGCTTCCGATCCCGCGTATCGCTGCGTTGCTGGCCAGCCACCTCACGCAAAGCTCCGTCTTCCGGCGCATTGCGCATGCCGTCGTCCGCTGCGTTGCTAACGTCGAACGCCAGCCTTCTGCTTTCTGCCAGCACGTCTGCGTTCACACGGTTCGTCCTCATTTCATGTTCCTTTTGCCCAACGACTTCGGCGATAGAACACCTCAAACGCCAAGGCCGGTTTCACGCATTCGATGCGCGTAACACGGTTCCATCGTTCAACCATTCGGGAAGCACGTCTGTACGCTATCGGACTATCAGGGGCGCTACGGATGACCCGGCTACTCGGCTTGCCCGATGACATTGAATGCGCAACAAAACGCCTTCCTTGAGCCCGCGTCTCCGCTGGGTGCGGCGCCGGTTCAACTCCTTCCTGCTTCGTCACGATCACGCCTATAGCCACCGTAGCCGGAACACGAACGCCTCCCATCAAGGAGCATGGCGAGATGCAACTGAAACAGCGTTTTCGCGATCTCACTTGCATCGCGTGGATAAAAGGCGCATCCTTCTTACGTGCAATGTGCTGCCGCTGCCAGTTCGACATCGACGCCCTGAGATTGCTTCAATCGTCAGGATTCCCCAGAAAGTACACCACAACCATCCCGCCATCGAATATCGCGGCGACAACTTTCGTGCGGCAGTCAGTCCGGGGGGGCTTCGTTTGCGTTTTGTGCGTTTCACGCGCTCGCGACAGTTCTCCAAACAATGTCTGAGTTGTGCCGATTGCAATGAGCTAATCGACTCAGCAGTGTTCCGTGATCTGAACGAGCACAGGTCCAGGCGAGCGCCGTCATGCTCGCCCCGCTACTCGGGGCGCAGGAGAGGCTGTATCCGCGACACGCTCGCAAACTCTCGATCACGCCGCTCATTTCAGGCACTGCCGACGACAGTCCGTCGCTGCGTCTGCGCGGAAATTATGTCGTTTTCTATTGGAGCCGCTATGCCAAAATCAATCAGACTGCACTCGACCTCGCCCGTGAGCCAGAGCGACTACGTTATCCAGGAAAGGGCCCGCGTTTCCTCACGGGAGAAAGCAGAAGGCGAACGCGCCCAGAAGCGGCTCGAGATGGACGCCCGCATCAATGTGAACGCGAGCAAGTGGCGATATATCCGTCCCGGTGAGTAGATCGAAAAAGGCAGCGTGGTGCTCAACTTTCCCAATCCCAGTCGAATCTACGACGCTTCCAGGCGCTCCGTGTGCTTTTGGGGCTACGACAAAGCTCGCGAGATTGTCTTTCTGGTCGACGATGCGATGCTGGCGAAGCTGAACCCCGATATCGTTTCTGACGAGTCCTCGTTGCTCGCAACTTTCGACCGCTACCGCGACCAGATTCTGGAGCTCGCCCGAACCCTCTATAAAGGCGGCCCTCAGAACAAGTACACAATCTCGTGAATGATGAGGTCTGTCGCCGGATTGCCGCGCCGGCGAGGGGCACCATTCGCGCAGCGCTCATCACAGCGCCTTCAGATCGGGCAGCAACCGGTCGAATCACACTTCACCGTGCTGTAACGCTCACAGACGCGCTTTTCGAGCCCGGGCCTGTCCAGTACCTCGACGCGATTCGCCCTCTCTGTCGTCGGCGCAGGGAACCATTTCCCGAAAATGCGCGGCATAGCCGGTAGTGGCGTGGCGCACACGGGAAGACCTGCCATTCCAACGCCCTGAACGCGCCGGGATGACTGCGTGAGTGCCCGTTTTCTCGCTGACCCAACCCGCAGAGCCCGCTGCCTCAGATCGAGGTGTGGCGGGCACCAGGCCCGGGCCTAACCTTTCGGAGCTTTTTCTTGTAATCTAGCGTGCGGCGCAACGCCAAGCAGTGACGAATGTCCAACAAGTCAACCGAGATACGACATAAAAAAAACCTATTTTCCCTGGTGATCGCCGCCGTCGCGATGGGTTCGATGTCTTCCGCATTTGCGGATAACCATCATCGATGCCAAAAGGTGAAGGTACATCACCACTGGGAAACACGCTGCCACCACTAATCGAAGCACTCTGAAACCCCGCTCACGCGGGGTTTCGCTTCCTGGTCCTCTCATCCCATTCTCGGCGCCCCATCCTACATCTCGGGTACTGCCTGGGCTCGCCAAAGCTGGGCGCCAACGCGAACAAGAGCGTCCCAGTCGCCGGCATTCATCGTTGCATGCTCACGAGCGAGGAAATCGGCCAGCCACAGCATGGAACCAGCGGGTGCGGACGCGCCGGGAGGTTCATCGGCGGTTGAGCGAAACAGTTCGAGGATCGTTTCGACTGTGATGTACGGCCTGTTCATGGCGATCTCCCCTCGGCGGGCGCCATTAGCGGGCTGCCCACCGCACGCGCCGTTTTCGCTTTTGCAGCAAGAACCGGCTAGTGCTTGCGATGCATCCACCGCATGTGATGTGAGTCCATCCACTGGATCACACTTTCGTCCGGATGGTCAACCATATACCGGCGTATCAGTGCGAACGCGACGATCGCGAGGACCACCAGACCAACAACAAAACCAATCATCGACTGAGACATGGAAGCCTCCTCATGGATCGCCCGACCCATGACCCAATTGTAGGCGGCGCAGGAACACGCGGGTGCCCGTCGCCCGATCCCGCGCCGTCTGGCCCGTTGACGCAACGCTACGGATAAGTGCGCGGCATGCGCGCTCGAAGATAGACCGCGACGGAGACCGACGCACTCGAAGCCACGATCCCTGCCATTGCATGCCGTCGTGCTTCAGCGCATTCGTCATACACTCTTCATGAAAAAGCCGACGCTTCGCCGGCCTTCCCGTTTCCGTCTTTCAGGACGGACTGCCGACCCTGATTGAGTTCCGGCATCGATCAACAATTCATGGCATCCGATGCATCTGCAATGCGTCAATCATTCCGTAAATCGGCACGCGCCTCTGTACGGCATTGGACAATTCCGGCAGCTCGACGCGGAAAAGACAATCGTGTGACCGCTACTGCGCGTACTGGCGCAGGCGCAGCGAGAATTCTTCGAGTGCCTGAATGCCGCTCTGCTCCGCCGTTTGGCACCACGCCTGCAACTGCCTGAGCAACTGTTCCTGCGACGCGCTGGAGCGTTCCCAGATAGCCGACAGTTCCTGGCGCAGTTCGACGCAGGTGCGCAGCGTCGAGTTGCGGTCCCACGCGTCGGCAAACGGCAGCACCCGACCCGGTTTGCCGCGGCTCGCCTGCGCCTGCAGCCGGAGCCGCTGGCGCACGCCGCGCCGAAGACGAAGCTTCTCGCGACCACTGAGGTGCCCCGCCCTCGCCAACTCCTGCTCGCATCCGATTTCGGCTGACTTCACATAGGAAGCCATGACCTCATGACGATGGAAAAGTACCGCTCGCAGCGTAGCGTCATCGACCGTCCTCTTGCCTTCGATCAGGTACGGCGCCTGCGCCACCTTCCTGATTGACGCAAGCCTCAGCGCTGCCAGGGCCCGGATATACATCCAGCCCACATCGAGTTCGTACCATTTGTTCGACAGCTTCGCGGACGTGGGATACGCATGGTGGTTGTTGTGCAGTTCCTCGCCGCCGATCACAATGCCGAACGGAATCACGTTCGTGCTCGCGTCGTCGGTATCGAAGTTGCGGTAGCCCCGAAAATGGCCGAAGCCGTTGACGACGCCGCCCGCCCAGAACGGAATCCACATCATCTGGACCGCCCAGACCGACACGCCGGCCACGCCGAACAGCGCGACGTCGATCACCATCAGCAAGCTCACGCCCAGGTTCCGGTACCTCGTATAGACGTGTCTATCGAGCCAGTCCTTCGGCATGCCATAGCCGAACTTGCGCAAGGTCTCTTCGTTCCTGGCTTGCGCGGTGTACAGCTCCGATCCCTCAAAGACGACTTTGCAAATACCCAGCATTTGCGGACTATGCGGATCATCGGCCGTTTCGCACTTCGCGTGATGCTTGCGGTGCACCGCTGCCCACTCGTTGCCCGATATGCCCGTCGTCATCCACAGCCAGAAGCGGAAAAAATGGCGAACGGCCGGATGCAGATCGAGTGCGCGATGCGCGAGGCAACGATGAAGATACAGCGTCACGTCGACGATCGTAATGTGCGTCATCACGAGCAGGGCGAGGAGAATCTGCCACCACGAAAGCGCAAGCAAGCCGCTGGAGAGAAATTTTAGTAAATCGTTGAACAAATGACCTTCTTTCCGCCCTGGGCGGAGCCGTCTGGCGCGATTCGGCAGCACGACAGCATGAGGATTCGTGTCATGCAAGGTACGGCTCTGGATCTCCTCTGTTGCGCCATGGAATCCTGGCCCCCTCGCGCGCCATTTGGTGCACGAATACGTCTTTCTACAATGCGGGTTCTTGAGAGCGTTCTCGGTACGTTAACGTACCGACGATGCCCGGTTACACGGACAAGCAGTGATGGGAGCTATTCGAGCAAGCGGCGCTCCCGGCCCTCACAGCGCTTTCAGGTCGGGTAGCAGGCGGTCGAATTCGCGCTTCACCACGCCGTAACACTCGCAGACGCGCTTCTCGAGCCCGGACCGATCCAGTACCTCGATGTGGCCGTAGCTATAGCGGATCAATCCAGCTTCCTGCAGCTTCATCGCCGCTTCGGTGACGCCCGGTCTGCGTACGCCCAGCATGTTGGCGATCAGCTCCTGGGTCATTTTCAGTTCGTTGGACGGAAGGCGGTCGAGGCTCAGCAGCAGCCAGCGGCACAACTGTTGATCGATCGAATGATGGCGGTTGCACACGGCGGTCTGTGCCATTTGCGTGATAAGCGCCTGGGTATATCGCAGGAGCAGCCGCTGCATCGGACCACCCCGACAAAACTCCTCCTTGAGCAGGCGGGTGTCGAGACGGTACGCCTTGCCCGCGCTCTGGACGACCGCGCGGCTGGGCGTCGTTTCGCCTCCCATGAAAATGGCGACGCCGACAATCCCTTCGTTGCCCACGATGGCAATTTCCCCCGATGCGCCGTCTTCCATCACGTAGAGCAGGGAGATGATAGAAGTCGTCGGGAAATAGACGTGGGCGAGGCGGTCACCCGATTCGTAGACAACCTGCCCCAGCGGCATGTCCACCTGCACCAGATGCGGCGAGAGGCGTTCCCACTCGACCGCAGGCAGGACCGAGAGCAAGTGATTCCCGCTCAACCGCTGTTTGTCCGTCATGTCCTGCTCCAGGGTATCCGTACCAGAACCCGCGACCCCGAAGGGCGTATCGCGTGATCACTCCAGGTTTCGGAAAAAAATGCCAAGCCGCCCATTGGCGTGCCGCCTCGATGCGCATGCCCCGCCAGCTGGATCTCAACTTATAGGGGGCGCATCCATGGGTGATGCTGAGGCGCGACGGCAGCGGCGTCACAAGATAACCGCACCGTCCGATGCCGTACCGACTGCCGCTCAGATCCACCTTATTCTATCCCTGTCGAACGGGTGCATTCCAATCGGTCCGCACTTCAGAAGTTCACCCTCACCGAGGCTGCCCGACGGGCTTTGAGCCTCCGGCTTCTACCCGAATCGGGTTACCTGTCCCTTCAACAATACATTGCGCGACCGGTTCATGCCTGTCCCGAACGAAAGCGGATCTCACATGGAGGTTTTTATGGCCAGGCAACATCACAGGGACAACGTCCATCACGCGAACAACAACACAGCCGAAGCGACACTGGTGGCACTGACAATACAGATCTGCGGATTCGTCCACGAAGGGGCCCTCGATAGCCGCTGCGCCACCAAGCTCGTCAGACGGCTCAGAAAGGAGGCCGAGACGATCTCGGAGGCCGGCAGGATAACGAAGTCCGGTCAGAAAGATCTGTTACATGCTTTCAACGCAGTCGACATGGTTCTACACGCACACGATGCGGGGCTGCTGATCGCGGCTAACACGGCGCTGCGCTCGACCGCCGGAGCACCCGGCACCACGGAATCAACCTGACGACCGCGTCCGCAATTGTCCGCAATCGGCTGAGTCGCTCAAGACCGCCGGGGCGAGGTCGCATACTGAACGGAGTCGGTCATGAACTGTTTCTCGATGGGTCTCTTCGACGTCTACGTCGACGTATTCGTCATCAACCGCGGCTTCGGACGTCCTCCAGGCGAATCCGAGATGTTCGGATTCTGGGGTGAAATTGTCCCGGGTGGTGGCAAGCGGACATTTTCGGGCGCGCATCATTTCCGCTCGGTTGAAAAGGAGGGATACCCGGACCGAAGGGAAGCGATCGATCGAGGTCTCAAGCACGCTGAAGGGTTACTCCGGTCTTGCGAGCGCTATTTACCCGGCTAAACCCAATCGTACTATCCGGAGGTGACCATGCAACGGACGATTCAATACCGCGGTTGCGAAATCCATGTCGACCTCGTCCGCACGTCGGCCGACATGTTCGACGCGTCGTTTCGCGTCGAGTGCGCGGTATCGCCAAAACAGCTTTCCCCGACTGGTGCGCGCGTACCGGTACGCAATGGGCCGTTCTCGCGCCGGTGGGCCTGGCTCATCGCTGAGATCGCTGGCCAGTTTGCGATTGACGAGATGCTCGGTCCACGTGATTCCCGGTTGCGCCACGTGATCTCGTGAGTGCCGAATTCGAGCCCATTTTCGGCTAGGTTCCCAGTCGGAACATCTCGAATGTCTCGGGGTCCTGCCTTTCTGTGATGAATTTTGCGAAGAAATGGGTTCCGGTGCTATTC
>NZ_JAKLJA010000076.1 GCF_022213065.1 Paraburkholderia tagetis | reverse complement strand
TCGCTACTCCCGATAACTCCGAAGAATCATCAGGTCACGAAACCCGTCAAGCGCCCACACTTATCGGCTGTAAATTTTTAAAGATCGATTCGCGGAAGACACCGGCAAACTGCGCTACGGCCCGGCGTTTTCTGCGTTGCTGCGTCAGCAGCAGAGAAAAAAGATTATGCAGACTCTCTCGCGTTTCGTCAACATCTTTTTTAACGTCACCGCTTAAAAACTGTCGACTCACGCAACCGCCGTTTCTCGCGGCGGCCTTCGCGTCAGGCAAGGCATGAAGCGAAGGAGCGGAATTCTAGTCACGCAGATGACATCTGGCAAGGGGTTTTTTGAATCGCTACGCATCGGCCCATCCGCTGGCGCCGGTACAGTCCTCGCGCGACACGCGCACTTACGCGATAACCCACTGAACAACCGCCAAACAACAGCTTTGCGATCGCCTGCCGCGAGGTGCAAAGATCCCCTCCCGTACGCTCGTCTACCGTCCCCCTGTAGGGCAAACCGATGGCCCGCGCGGAACAGACTAGAATATGAGGTTCTCTGCATCCCAACTCACGGATTTATGCGCTCGCGAATCGCCAAACGCCTCCCTCCCGATGCCGACAAGCTCGTCGGCCTGTCGCTCGCCCTGTTCGCCTCGGGCAGCCGCACCGAAGACCGCTTCTGGGAGGCCAAGCTCGACACGCTGCTCGCGAAGGTCGTGCGCAACGGCAACCAGACTACGCTCGACGCCGCGCTCGACCATCTGCAGCAGAACCACCCGGACGCCTACGGCGCGCTCGCCGACATGGCCGAGACCCACAGCGAGTCGTTCCTCGTCGAACACGATGGCACGCAATACGAAGCGCTGCTCGTCGCCGCACCTGTGCTTGCCTGGACCCGCTACGTCATTCCTTCGGGGCCGCTAAAGTCGGATGCATCGGATGCACTGCGCACGCATCTCCAGGCACATGTGCTGGCGAGCGGCACGCGCGTCGCGATGGCACCCTATCTGTATAGCATCGACCAACTGCCGCGCCATCACGTCGAAACCTGGCGTCTCGCGCAGCAGCTTTCGCAGGCTGCGCTGAACGGCACCGCAGCCAGGATCAGCGTGGGCGAGCTGCCCGAGACTTCGCCGATTCTCGCCGATCCGCGCTTCCTGCTGGCCGTGGTCGCCGCGCCGGTCGGCACACCGCTCTTCCGCTGGCAGGAAGAGGAAAACGGTTCGCGCATCGAGCGTGGCCAGTGCCTCGAGCAATGGGCCACGCAAGGCGGTGCCAATCTTGCCGTCGTCATGCCCGGTTGCGAGTTCGAATGCCTCCTGCCGGACGCCTACTATTCTGCCTGCCGCGACGCCGACGAACGCGTGCGCCCCCACACCATCCGCACTGCGGTGCGCTACCTGCTCGATACGATCGGCGCAACCGCCCAAGACCTGCGCGCTGTTGTCGCGGGTTTCGGCGAACGGCGCATTGACGAATACCGCGTCGGCTTCACGAAGCGCGGCAGCAATGACGTCCTGTACGGCGTGGTCTGGCCGCTCTACGGTCGCGAGAACGGCGACGCCGAGATCGACGAAGAGCCGTCCGAAGAAAATGTCGGCACCGGCCCGCTCGAAGAGATCGTCGCACTGCTGAAGGAATCGGGCATCACCGACATCCGCCGTCATGCCGGCCGTTTCGAGCCGGAATACTGCGACGATTGCGGCGTACCGCTCTACGCAGACCCACTCGGTGAGATTGTTCACGCCGAGATGCCGGAAGATGCTGAGCCTGCTCAGCCACATTTCCACTAAGCAACACGACATATTCCTACCCTGCCCCGCCTCTGTGCGGGGCTTTTTTTTGCCCTACGTCCTACGCCATCTGGACAGGCCGCCGCGACGCAAGCTTTTTGTCATCATGGTGCTGTTGGCCCAGTTTCAAGCAGCGCGTGCAGGGCTCGCGCCGCACAACATTTCGAGAGGGGCCATTCACGAGAGGAGGGCTATGCTATGCGGTTTGCGGTATTCAATCCGGACGCCGAACGGCGCGAGGGACTCAAGGCGCTATTACGACAAATCGACCGGCGCGCGCGCTTCAACGACGCGCCAGACTGGCGCAGCGCCGAGCGTGCGATGCAGCGTTTCACACCAAACCTGCTTGTGATCGACTGGCACGACGGCATCCGTCCGGGCGAGTTGCGCAACTTTGCGAACCGGCATCAGACGCTCCCCGTCGCCGTGCTCGTAGACCGCACCGAGCCACCCCACGCCGTGCGCGCGGTACTGGCTGAAGGGGCACGCGGCATCATCCGGCGCACCACCGATTCGATCCTGATCGTCAAGCTGCTCGAACTCATCCTGCTTGGCGGCGATCACCTGCCCGCCGACGTATTCGGTCCTTCGTTCTGCCCGCCGGGTTCGTGGCCGGTGCCACAGCGTCGCAACGGCAAGAGCGCCGCGCACGTGTCCAAGGCGCACCTCAAGGTGAGCCTTTCGCCACGCCAGGAACAGATCCTCCGCTGCGTCCACATGGGCAGCACGAACAAGATGATCGCCAGAGCGCTCGGCATCAGCGAGGGCACCGTCAAAGTTCATCTGGCGAGCATCTTCCAGCAACTCGGCGCCCCCAACCGTGCCGCTGCCGTGGCGATCTACAATGGCTTGCTGGCGAACCAGCTGCAAGTGCTGCGCACGCGTCGGGACAGCGCGCCGAAGCCGGCGTACGGCGAACATGGCCCAGTGCCGCTGCGTTCGCGTGCCAAGCGCTCCTTCCGCTATCCGTTGCGGCAAGACGACACTGCTGATGCACTACCGATAGCCGCGGAACCAACCATTCCTTACGGCGAAGCGGCGCCAGCCCCACTTGCGCCTCCCGCCGAAGCCGACTTGAACAGCGAAGAACAGGAAGCGTCTCCCACCTGTGCACACGTTTTGCGTTCCAACGAGTAATATGAAGCATATGGGGTTCCTGTATACGCCGCTTCCGCTGTGGGTCATCGTCGGTGCATGGATTGCAGCCGGGGGCCTGCTCGCGCTCGCGCTATGGAACAACCCATTCAAGCGTCTACAAGACGCGACGCTCCAGCATGTTTGGCTCGCCATCATCGTGGCCGTCTCCGTGCTGTGGGCGAGCAATGCCTGGCTCGAGGACGGCACCGTGCTGCATCTGCTCGGCGCCACCCTCGTAGTCACGCTATTCGACTGGGGGCTCGCGCTCGTCGCCATGGGGATGGTCGTTGCGCTGGCCGCGGTCGTCTTCGACGCGCCCTGGGACGGCGTCGCGCTCACCTTCCTCGTATTCGGCGCCTTCCCGGTAGCCGTCTCCGCATTGCTGCAGCGCGCCTGCGCTGCATGGCTGCCCCGCAACCTCTTCATGTTCATCGTCGGCCAAGGTTTCGTTTCGCCAGCCATCGCGGTATCCGCGGCAGCCTATCTGGCGCTCGGCACTCACGTCGCGATCAACGGCGGATCGACGCTCACCGTGCCTGCGGGCTACGCCTTCAGCGTATTCCTGCTCGCGTCCGGCGAGGCATGGTTCACCGGCATGGCCACGGCGCTGATCGCGGTCTATCGCCCCACGTGGGTCACGACCTATGACGTGCGGCGCTACCGGCTGGGCGGACCACGGACCTGACCGGCTTGCAGCGCGTACCAGGCACGCGGGTCACGCGCGGGTGACGCACAGCCGGCGGGTTGCCCCGCCGCCATGTGGCAGCCCTGAGCGAGAATGCGAAGCCAGAGTACACCGCGGCCACAAGCCGCAGCATGCACGGCAGCCACACCAGGAAGCCGCCCCGCCAGCCTGCTCCACGAAATATTTATCCGGGCCTGGAACTCATCCATGCGGCGCAGCATCTTACGGTGCCCGACGTCCCACCCTCACCCAGAATAATCAGATGGACCGCAACAAAGCATCTAGCCAGTTGCTGACTGTAGTTGGCCGACTGGCCGCCTGCGCCGTGAGCCTCACGATCGTTTGCACGCTGCCCGCACACGCCGATCAGATCGACCCGATCGCTCAGCCAGGAGACCTCACCCTCACCAGCACGCAAGGCGATCTCGCCAATACCTTCATTACACAGATGCATGCCGATCCGCTGGTCGCAAGCTGTGCCGCGCATGGCAACTTCATTGCAAGCACTTCGGACGCGCTCGATCGCGTCGAGTTTCCGCCCAGCTCCTTCGACAGCGCACACTCCACCGTGACGCCCTGGAACGATTCGTTCGACGAAGGCAAGCAGCGCGTGAAGGTCGACACGATCGTGACCGTCGATGGCATCGGCATTGCGAAAGACAGCAACCACGCACCATACGATCTGAAGTTCCGCTGCGGCTACGTGGGCCAGCAGATCCTCGCGTTCAGCTGGAACGATCCCGTACCGCCATTGCGTGCGCGCAGCGAGCCGCGCGCCGCAACAGGCGGCATTGCGGCCCACGCCAGCGGCAAGCACGGCACGAAATCGAAGAAGGCCACCGGCAAGAGCAAGAAGAAAGCGACCTCAGGCAAATCGAGCCACAAGTCTTCGGCAGCGAGCACAAAGAGCAGCAGCAAAACGACAGCCAAGCCGGCGACGAAATCGACCGCGACGTCGACAGCCAAAAAAACAACCACAAAAAAGAAGTCGACGAAGCCATGACGGCGTGGCGCTGCCCACACGGCACGCGCCGCAAATGACAAAGGGGGAAGCGGCTCGCACCGCTTCCCCCTTTTTCCATGGCGCACCCCGAAGGTACGCGTCTTTGCGTCAGGCGAACTTGACGACGTGATGCAAGACGGCTTGCAGCATGGCGGCGCCCAGCGCCGCGCTACGCTCGCCATTCCAGCCCACGCGCTCGTCGGGCAGATTTGCGTTGTCTTTGAACGGCATTTCGAGCGTGAGCGACAGGCAGCCGTAGCGATGCCCGATGTACTTCGACGCGAGCTTGAGCGCGTCTTCACGATAGCGGCTCGCTTCGTAACCGTGCTTGTCCTGGAAATCCGGGCTCGCTATCTTGAATGCTTCGATGAATGCCGTCTGCTCGGTGCGCTGCTGTTCGGTGAAGCCGGGCAGCATTTCCGAACCGGCCACGAACACATACGGCAGCGTCTCGTCGCCGTGGATGTCGAAGAACAGATCGCAGCCGGTCGCCTCGATCGCATCGCGCACGGCGAGAACCTCGGGGCTGCGCTTCGCATCGGGCGCCATCCATTCGCGGTTCAGATTCGCACCCACCGCGTTGGTGCGCAGGTTACCGTGCACACTGCCGTCCGGGTTCATGTTCGGCACGATGTGGAAAATGACGCGATCAAGCAGCATGCGCGCGACCGGATCGCCCGCCCAGTCGCCCCAGCCCGCCAGCCGCTTCACGAGCCCTTCGACGAACCACTCGGCCATCGACTCGCCCGGGTGCTGACGCGCGATGATCCAGACCGTCTTTTTGGGCTTGCCTTCGGGCGTGGTGTCGCCGGGCATGCCGAGCGAGAGCAACGTCATCGGACGGCCCTCGACAGTCTGGCCGAGTTCGCTCAGCGTCGCGTGCGGGAGTTGTTGCAGCGCGCCGAGAAATTCCGAATGGCGCTCCTCGCTGTACGGTTCGAAATACGCGTAGTAGATGCTGTCGAAGTCGGGCGTATGGTCAATGGTGAGCGCCTTTCCGTCGTATGCGGTCGGCACGCGAAACCAGTTCACGCGGTCGTAGCTCGCCACGGCCTGGTAGTCGCGCCAGCCTTCGGGGAATGCGCACGCAGACGCGTTCTCGAACGTCATCACGCAACGCTCGCCACGCCCGCCCGTGAGGCGGAAATAGAACCACTGCGCGAAATCCGACTGATTGTCGGCACGCACGCGCAGACGGATGTCGTCGGGTTGCTCGCACGAGAGCACTTCGATCGCACCCGCATCGAACTGGCTGGAAATGGAAATCGTCATGTCTGGTTCCTTCGCTGGGGTCAGCAATCGATATGGAGAACAATCGCGGCACAAGCGCCGCTCAATCCTGTTTAATCGGCCAGACGCCGGCGGAATACGTAGGTCGAATCGTTCGATGCCTCTGCATCGAAGGCGTAGCCTTCGGAGTCGAAAGCCTTTAGCGCCTCGGGCTCGGCAATACGGTTCTCGACCGCATAGCGCGCCATCAATCCGCGCGCGCGCTTCGCATGGAAGCTGATGATCTTGTAGCGGCCACCCTTCCAGTCTTCGAAAACCGGCGTGATGATGGGCGCCGCGAGCTTCTTCGGCTTCACGGCCTTGAAGTACTCGTTCGATGCGCAGTTCACCAGCACGCGCGCGCCCTTCTTCG
Source organism: Paraburkholderia tagetis (assembly GCF_022213065.1). Lineage (GTDB taxonomy): Bacteria > Pseudomonadota > Gammaproteobacteria > Burkholderiales > Burkholderiaceae > Paraburkholderia > Paraburkholderia tagetis. Next base: position 13,421 of record NZ_JAKLJA010000076.1, on the reverse strand, counting down.
CTTGTTCCTGGTTGTGCTCGAGTTGCGCGTTGAGCGCGTGCGTGATGCGCTCGTCCCAGAACGCGTAGAGGTCCTTGCCGCGCGCATTCTCGAAGCGCGTGCCCATTTCCAGCCGGTACGGCTGCAGCAGGTCGAGCGGACGCAGCACGCCATACAGGCCCGACAGCACGCGCACGTGCTGCTGGGCGTAATCGAGGTCGGCGTGAGTGAGCGATTTTGCATCGAAGCCCTCGTACACGTCGCCGTTGAACGCGAGCACGGCCTGCTTCGCATTGGTCTGGCTAAAGTGCTTCGACCAGTCGGCGTAGCGCTGGAAGTTCAGGCGCGCGAGCGGGTCCGAGATGCTCATGAGCGTGCCGATTTGCTGCGGCGAAAGACGGCGCAGGCCATCGATCAATTCGGCCGCGTCATCGACGAAATCGGGGATGGTGTGGGTTTCGATATGCGCCGGCGTGTCATAGTCGAGCGATTTGGCCGGCGACAGAACGATTATCATAGAGGCTTGCAGGCACGAGTGTGCCGATGTTCAAAGGCGAAAGCCCGATTGTAGCGAATTCACGAATGACCGGCCCTACGCCCCCATTGACGTCCCGACTGACGTCCCCATCGACGTCTCCAGACAACGCCCAGGCCGATTCCCGCGCCACGGGCGCCCAAGATATCCTCGCCGTGGTACTCGACTCGAACGTGTGGCTCGACGTTCTCGTGTTCGACGATCCCCATACGCGCCCCATTCGCGCCGCGCTCGAACGTGGCGCGCTCGAGGCGCTGATCGACGCACGCTGCCATGCCGAGCTCGCGCACGTGCTGGACTATCCGCAATTCCAGGGCCGCGGCACGGATAAAGCGGCCGCGCTCGCCGCGCTGGCAACGCTCGTGCGCCAGATCGAGCCGCCGGCGCCGCCCGCCGACGCCCGTGCACTGCCCCAATGCCGCGACCGCGACGACCAGAAGTTCCTGGAGCTTGCGCGTGCCAGCGGCGCCGCATGGCTCGTATCGAAAGACCGTGCGGTGCTCAAGCTCGCGAAGCGCATCGCCCGCGACTTCGGCTTTCGCATCGGCACGCCCGACGCCTTCGTCGCCGAAAACGGGCTGGCTGCGGTAGAACCCTCGGTGGCCTAGCCCAGCGCGCCGCACACCGGGCGCCGGACGCCGGCCGCGCGACCAGCAAGTCCGCGGCCCGCACACCGGGCGCCGGCAGCTCAACCGCCCGCGGCCCGAACGATTTGCCTACAATCGAGCTTTCCCGTTCCACCGTCTTCCTTCCGCAAGCGCCATGAACGCACCCCATCCCTCCCAAGATCCGTCGCAAACCCCGCTGCCCTCGCCCTCTTTTCCCTCGCGCCTGCCCGACGTCGGCACGACGATCTTCACGGTGATGAGCGCGCTCGCCGCCGAAAAAGGCGCGGTGAACCTGGGTCAGGGCTTTCCCGACTTCGACTGCGATTCGCGCATCGTCGACGCGGTCGCGCAGGCCATGCGGGACGGCCACAACCAGTACCCGCCGATGCCGGGCATGCCCGCGCTGCGCGAAGCGATCTCGGAGAAGATCGCGAATATCTACGGTCGCCGCTACGACGCCAATACCGAGATCACCGTGACGGCGGGCGCCACTCAGGCGCTGCTCACGGCGATCCTGTGCACGGTGCATCCCGGCGATGAAGTCATCGTGGTGGAGCCGATCTACGACAGCTACCTGCCGTCGATCGAACTCGCGGGTGGCAAGCCGGTATTCGTGACGCTCGAAGCGCCCGATTATGCGATCCCGTTCGACCGCCTCGCGGCGGCCATCACGCCGAAGACGCGCCTCATCCTCATCAATACGCCGCACAACCCCACGGGCACGGTGTGGCGTGCCGAGGACATGCGCAAGCTCGAGGAGATCGTGCGCGGCACCAATGTGCTGATCCTCTCTGACGAGGTCTACGAGCACATGGTCTATGACGGCCAGCCGCACCAAAGCGTCGCGCGCTATCCGGAACTCGCGGCGCGCAGCTTCATCGTGTCGAGCTTCGGCAAGACGTATCACGTGACGGGCTGGAAGGTCGGCTATGTGGCGGCACCGGCGCCGCTCACGGCCGAATTCCGCAAGGTGCACCAGTTCAACGTGTTCACCGTGAACACGCCCATGCAGGTCGGTCTCGCGCAATACCTGCGCGATCCCAAGCCGTACCTGGAGCTGCCCGCGTTCTATCAAAAGAAGCGCGACTTTTTCCGCGCCGGGCTCGCGAACTCGCGCTTCAAGCTGCTGCCTTGCGAAGGCACCTACTTCCAGTGCGTGGATTATTCGGCGATCAGCGACCTGCCCGAAGCCGAATTCTCGAAGTGGCTCACGGCGGAAATTGGCGTAGCGGCCATTCCGGTGTCGGCGTTTTATCATGAGCCGCACGAATCGGGCGTTGTGCGCTTTTGCTTCGCCAAGCAGGAAGGCACGCTCGCGACCGCGCTCGAGCGCCTCGCACGGCTCTGACGACCGGGAATGCGCGATGCCCCCGCGCGCGGCAAGGCGTTCCCGAGCATCGCGCCGGGCAGCGCGGCGTACCTCCAGAAGCATTGCGCCGCGCCGCCAGACTGCCTATGCGACGTTGGCGCCCAGCTTACGAATTCGCTTCGATATAGGCCTTGCGCTCGGCGGCGACCCGCTGTGCCGCAGGTCGATCGCCCACGAGCTTCAGGTACGACTTCCAGTCCACACCGGCTTCGGCGAGAAAGTCGCGGCCATAAATCTTCTGTGTCGCCATCGCGACGAGTGGCAGGCTCGCAAACGCAACGATGTCGACAATCCCGAACTGCTCCCCACCTACGAACGGCGCAAACTTCGCGAGCCGCTTGAAGCTGGCGATATAACGGTTCAGGCGTTTTTCGACGCTCGCCTTCACCGCTTCGCTCACCGTCCCACCGAAAAACGCTTCGGCATACAGTTCGCGCACGGCCAGTTCCAGATGCGTCTCGATCATCGTGATCAGTTCACGCTGCTTCGCCGCTTGCCATGGATCAGAAGAGAAGATGCGCTTTTCGGGGTGGCCGGCCGCCAGATATTCGACAATCACTTCCGACTCGCACAGAAAACCATGCTCGGTCTCAATAAACGGCACCTTGCCGGTGGGCGATTGCGCCAGTTGCACCTCGGCGAGTGGGAGTTTCGTCATCACCTCTTCGAACGGGATGCCATACTCGAGCAGAACGAACTTGACCTTGTTGTAGTAGTTCGAGAGCGCAAAACCATGCAGCTTGATCATTCTCATTGCCTCCTTGCGAGCAGCGGCGTCCGTCATGAACCCGCCGAACCGTTTTCGAAAAATTGTACGGCCGTGCTATTCTAGGCCAATCATGGAGCCAGGTTTCCAATGACGTCACATCATTTCAACATTGAGACAATCGGCATCGTCGGTACCGGTGCAATGGGCCGCGGCATCGCCCAGATTGCCGCACAGGCGGGCCTCGCGGTCCGCCTCTACGATACCAATGCGCAAGCGGTCGCGGCCGCCAGCGCGTACCTCTCCGATACCTTCGCGAAGCTCGCAGCCAAAGGCAAGATTAGCGAGGCCGACGCCCAGACCGCGTTCGCGTGCGTCACGGGCGTGAATACGATCGACGGCCTCGCGGGCTGCGATCTCGTGGTCGAAGCGATCGTCGAAAACCTGGACGCAAAACGCATTCTCTTTCGCGAACTCGAAACCGTGGTGAGCGGCAAGTGCCTGCTCGCCTCGAACACCTCGTCGCTGTCGATCACGGCAATTGCCGCCGCCTGCACCGATCCCTCGCGCGTCGCGGGCTACCACTTCTTCAACCCCGTGCCGCTGATGAAGGTGGTCGAGGTGATCGACGGGCTGCGCAGCGACCCCGCCGCTGGCGACGCGCTCATGGCGCTCGCGCGCCGCATGGGCCACACGCCCGTGCGCGCGAAGGACATGCCGGGCTTCATCGTCAATCACGCGGGGCGCGGCATGAACACCGAAGGTCTGCGCGTGGCCAGCGAAGGCGTGGCGAGCTTCGCCGAGATCGACCGCATCATGCGCGAGCAAGCGGGCTTTCGACTCGGGCCGTTCGAGCTGCTGGACCTGACCGCGCTCGACGTCTCGCATCCCGTGATGGAGTCGATCTATCACCAGTTCTATGAAGAGCCGCGCTTTACGCCCTCGCCCATTACCGGCGTGCGGCTCGCGGGCGGGCTGGTCGGCCGCAAGAGCGGCGAAGGCTTCTATCGCTATGTTGATGGCAAGCAGCAGGTGCCCGATGAACCCGTCGCGCCCACGCCGCTGCCCACGCGCGTCTGGGTGAGCCGCCGCCATGCCGAAGCGCGCGAGGCCGTGCTCGCGTTTGCCGCGAAAGCGGGCGTCGCCATCGACGAAGGCGACGCGCCCGCTGCCGATTCGCTCATCGTGGTTGCGCCGCTCGGCCTCGACGCCACCACCGCCGCGCTCGAAGAGCAGCTCGACGCGAGCCGCGTCGTCGCCATCGACACCCTGTTCCCGCTCGCAGGCGCGAAGCGCCGCACATTGATGACGACGCCCGCCACCACGCGCGCCGCACGCGACGCCGGCCACGCGTTCTTCGCTGCCGATGGCGTGCCGGTCACGGTGATTCGCGATTCCACGGGCTTCGTCGCGCAGCGCATCGCCGCGACGATCGTCAATATCGGCTGCGATATCGCGCAAAAGCAAATCGCTTCGCCGCGCGACATCGACCTGGCCGTCACGCTCGGTCTCGGCTATCCGCACGGGCCGCTCGCGCTAGGCGACGCACTGGGCGCGCGCACGATTCTCACGATCTTGCGCAACATCCACGCCGTGCTCGGCGACCCGCGCTATCGCCCGTCGCCTTGGCTCGCGCGCCGCGCGCAGCTCGGTCTTTCTCTCACGCAACCCGACGCCGCAGACATCAACGCAACAAACGAGGCATCGCAATGAGCGCCGAACTTCGCAGCACTCGCCCGCAAGACCATGAATCGACGCTCGTATTGACGCTGTCGAACCCCGGCGCACGCAATGCGCTGCATCCCGACATGTATGCCGCCGCGATCGAAGCATTCGATGCCGCCGAGCGCGACAACTCGCTGCGCGCGATCGTCCTCACGGGCGCCGACAACTTCTTCTGCGCGGGCGGCAACCTGAACCGCCTGCTCGAAAACCGCGCCAAGGATCCCTCGGTGCAGGCCGCCAGTATCGACATGCTCGCGCAATGGGTCACGGCGATGCGCCAGTCGAGCAAGCTCGTGATCGCCGCCGTCGAAGGCGCCGCCGCGGGCGCGGGCTTCTCGCTCGCGCTCGCCGCCGACATGCTGGTTGCAGCCGAAGACGCGAAATTCGTCATGGCGTACTCGCGTGTCGGCCTTACGCCCGACGGCGGCGGCTCGTGGTTTCTCGCGCGCTCGCTGCCGCGCGCGCTTGCCTTCGAGCTGATGATCGAAGGCAAGCCGATCGGCGCGCCGCGCCTCGCGGAGCTTGGCGTCGTGAATCGCGTCGCCAAACCGAAAACGGCGCTCGATACCGCGCTCGACTGGGCCGACGAACTCGCGAAGATCTCGCCGAACTCCGTCGCGCGTATCAAGGGATTGACGGACGCGGCGGGTATGCAGTCGCTCGACGACCAGCTCGCCGCCGAACGCGACAGCTTCGTGGCCTCGCTGCATCACCGCGACGGGCTCGAAGGCATCACCGCATTCCTCGAAAAGCGTCAACCGGACTACAAGCGATGAGCGAATTCAAGTTGCCCGCGCGCCGGCGCATCTATCTGATGCGCCACGGCGACGTCACCTACTTCGACGACTCGGAGCGCGTCATCGATCCCGAAACCGTGCCGCTCAACGAGCACGGACGGGCTCAAGCCACGGCGGCGGGCGAAGCGTTCGCCCAGCAAGATGTGTGCTTCGACCGCGTGATCGTGAGCGGCCTGCGGCGCACGGTCGAGACCGCGCAGCGCGTGCTCGCCGCCACCGGCCAGCGCATCGAACTCGAAGTCCAGCCCGCGTGGGAAGAAATTCGCGGCGGCCGCCTCGGCTCGATTCCACCCGCACAGGTCGAGGACGCGTTTCTGCGCATCTTCGACGGCGTCGTGTCCGAAGAGACACGCTTTCTTGGCGGCGAAACCATCGGCCAACTGCTCGACCGGGTGCTGCCCGCCCTCGCCGCGCTGCGTGCCGATACATCATGGGACACCGCGCTGCTGGTCCTGCACGGCGGGGTGAACCGCGCGATCCTCTCGCATGCGATCACTGCGGGCGGCCGCGCGTTTTTCGGCCATCTCGCGCAGACCACGGGCTGCATCAACGCGCTCGACGTGGGCGTGGCGCCTCAGGACTGGGTCGTGCGCATGCTCAACCACGCGCCGCCCGCACCGCTGCACCGCGACGTGCGCAACACGACGATGGAGATGCTGTACGCGCAATATCTGCGCTATCGCTCACCGCGCTAGCGCACGTAACACACGTAACGCCTGGACGAGGAGGGAGACGAACATGGCGCAAGCCACCCCGGATGGAGACAAACCGAACGCCAATAGCTCGACCGATTTTTCGGCGTTCGAAGGCACGCGCCCTGTTGCCGAGCGTCAGCGCTTTGACACCGAGGCGCTTGCCGCGTGGCTCGCCACGCAGGTCGACAGTTTCGAGGGACCGCTCACGGTCGAGCAGTTCGCCGGCGGCCAGTCGAATCCCACCTTCAAACTGGTCACGCCGAACCGCAGCTACGTGATGCGTGCAAAGCCCGGCCCCAAGGCGAAGCTGCTGCCTTCGGCGCACGCGATCGAGCGCGAGTATCGCGTGATGGCCGCGCTCGGCGCCACCGACGTCCCTGTCGCCAGGATGCTCGCGCTATGCGAGGACGAAGCCGTGATCGGCCGGGCGTTCTATGTGATGGAGTTCGTCGAAGGCCGCGTGTTGTGGGACCAGGCGCTCCCCGGCATGACGCGTGCACTGCGCGGCGAGATCTACGACGAGATGAACCGCGTGATCGCCGCGCTCCACAACGTGAAGCCCGACGCCATCGGTCTTGCCGATTACGGTAAGCCCGGCAATTACTTCGCACGTCAAATCGATCGCTGGAGCCGCCAGTATCAGGCCTCGGAAACCGGGTCGATCGACGCGATGAACCGCCTGATCGAATGGCTGCCGCAGCATATGCCCGACAACACGGGTTCACGCGTCTCGGTCGTGCACGGCGACTACCGGCTCGACAACCTGATATTCCACCCCACCGAACCGCGCGTGCTCGCGGTGCTCGACTGGGAGCTCTCGACGCTCGGCGACCCGCTCGCCGATTTTTCGTATCACTGCATGGCCTGGCACGTCGAGCCGGGCCAGTTCCGCGGCATCGGCGGGCTCGACTGGCAAGCGCTCGGCATTCCCGACGAGCAGCAATACGTGCAGCGCTACTGCGAGCGCACGGGTCTCGAGATCCGCGGCGACTGGAACTTCTACCTCGCCTACAACATGTTCCGCATCGCGGCCATCCTGCAGGGGATCATGAAGCGCGTGGTCGACGGCACGGCCGCAAGCGCACAGGCCGCCGACGCTGGGCGACGCGCGAAGCCAATGGCCGAACTCGCGTGGCAGTACGCGCAAAAGGTGCGCTAGCCGCGCGCCACATCGCACCACATCACATCACATCACATCACACACATCGCATCGATTCGATCTGCAGTCCATCAGCACGCGATCCTTACGCAGTGCTCTTTATTTGCGAGGTCCTGGATGAATTTCGACTATTCCCCGAAAGTGCAGGCGCTGCGCGAGAAACTGCTCGCGTTTTTCGACGAACACATCTACCCGAACGAAACTGTCTATCACGAGGAAGTCGAGCGCAACCGCGCGAACGGCAATCCCTGGGTGCCCACGCAGATCGTCGAACAACTCAAGCTGAAAGCGCGCGAGGCGGGTCTCTGGAACCTCTTCCTGCCCGATTCGACGCGCGGCGCGGGCCTTACCAACCTCGAATATGCGCCGCTATGCGAGATCATGGGCCGCGTGACCTGGGCGCCGGAGGTCTTCAATTGCAGCGCGCCCGACACCGGCAACATGGAAACCATCGAGCGCTACGGCACTGAGGAACACAAGCGCCAGTGGCTGGCACCGCTGCTCGAAGGCCAGATCCGCTCGGCCTTCCTGATGACGGAGCCCGAGGTCGCTTCATCGGATGCGACCAACATCCAGACGCGCATCAAACGCGACGGCGACGACTACGTGATCAACGGTACGAAGTGGTGGTCGTCGGGCGCGGGCGATCCGCGTTGCGCGGTCTACATCGTGATGGGCAAGACCGATCCCGATGCGCCGCGCCATGCACAGCAGTCGATGATCCTCGTGCCGGCCGACACGGCGGGCATTACGGTCAAGCGCCCACTCACCGTGTTCGGCTACGACGACGCGCCGCACGGCCACATGGAGATCGAGCTCGATAACGTACGCGTGCCAGCCTCGAACATCCTGCTGGGAGAAGGCCGCGGCTTCGAGATCGCCCAGGGGCGCCTCGGGCCGGGCCGCATCCACCACTGCATGCGCCTCATCGGCCTCGCCGAGCGCGCGCTCGAATTCATGTCGAAGCGCGCGCTCTCACGCACTGCGTTCGGCAAGACCATCGCCCAGCAGACGGTCACCCAGGAGCGCATCGCCGAGGCGCGCTGCATGATCGAGCAGGCCCGCCTGCTCACGCTCAAGACCGCGTACATGATGGATACCGTCGGCAACAAGGGCGCGCGCGGCGAAATCGCGATGATCAAAGTGGTCGCGCCGAACATGGCCTGCCAGGTGCTCGACTGGGCGATCCAGGTGCATGGCGGCGGCGGCGTGAGCGGCGACTTCCCGCTCGCCTACGCCTACGCGCACGCGCGCACGCTGCGCTTCGCCGATGGCCCCGACGAGGTGCATCGCAACGCCATCGCCAAGCTCGAACTCGCGCGCTACATGGACCCGGCGGCCACCTCGCGCGTAGAGATGCCGGTCACGCGCTCGTAGGCGAGCAGGCCCACCCCGGACGCGCCGGCGACCAAGCCCACAAGCGCAGCAGGGGCGCTCGTGGGCCCTCTGCACCACCCGGCGAACTATGCTAATTTGCGCCAGTTCAGGTGCCGCGAAAGTCTGGCGGCGTCTTCGTCACAGGTGCCAAGGAGCCACGATGATCGACGTTTACAGCTGGGCCACGCCCAACGGCCACAAAGTCCATATCATGCTCGAAGAGACTGGCCTCGAGTACCGCGTGCATCCCATCGATATCGGAGCAGGCGACCAGTTCGAGCCCGAGTTTCTCGAAATCAGCCCGAACAACAAAATCCCGGCCATCACGGATTCCGAGGGCCCTGCGCGCGCAGATGGCAAGCCGTTCTCGCTGTTCGAATCGGGCGCGATCCTGATCTATCTGGCCGCAAAGACCGGCAAATTCATGCCCGAAGACCTCGCGGCGCGCTACGACGTGTTGCAGTGGGTGATGTTCCAGATGGGTGGCCTCGGCCCCATGCTCGGCCAGGCGCACCACTTCCGCATCTACGCGCCCGAGAAGATCGAGTACGCCGTGAACCGCTACACGAACGAGGCCAAGCGCCTCTACAACGTGATGGAGACGCAGCTCGAAAAGACCGAGTACCTGGCCGGCAACGACTACACCATCGCCGATATCGCCGCGTTCCCGTGGACGCGCTCGTGGCAGAACCAGGGCGTCGATCTCGACGCATTGCCCAACGTGAAGCGCTGGCACGAGACGATCGCGGCGCGCCCGGCGGTCAAGCGCGGCGTCGAGGTGCTGGCGAACGCCCGCAAGGCACTCACGGACGACAAGGCAAGAGAGATCCTGTTCGGCGCAACGCAGTACGCGAAGCACGGCTCGCAGGCAGCCTGACGATCGACGCCTGATAGAACGAACAAGGGGCGCCCGGCTTGTAGCCGGACGCCCCTTTCGTATTCAGAGCCCGCACAAAATGTGCAAGCACGTACAAGCACGCTCCGACGCTCAGAAGTAGTGCCGCGAAATGAATTCGGCCACGCACGCGGGCCGCTCGCTGCCCTCGCATTCGACGCCGATGTTCCAGACGACCTGTGCGCCGCCGCCATCCACGTCGCTCACTTCCTTCACGCCGATGCGCGCGCGCACCCTGGCGCCGACGGGCACCGGCGACGTGAAGCGCACGCGGTTGAGCCCATAGTTCACGCCCATGCGCTGGCGCATCGTGACGGTTGCCTCGAGTAGTACCGGCACGAGCGAGAGCGTGAGAAAGCCATGGGCGATCGGCCCGCCGAACGGGGACTCGCGCCGCGCGCGCTCCGCGTCGACGTGAATCCACTGATGATCGCCGGTCGCATCGGCAAAGCCCAGCACGCTCGCCTCGCTCACCGCGCGCCAGTCGCTCACGAACGGCTCGGCGCCCACGAGTGCGCGCAAGGCCGCGACGTCGGCAATTTCCACCGCAGTGACCGCGCTCATGACACACCGCCCGGATGGCGCAACCCGGGATGGGCCAACCCGAACAGCCCCTTCGAGCTCACGGTCACCACAGTTTCACCGTGCTGATTACGGCCTTCCCAGCGCGTCTCGACGATCCCGCGATCCGGCTTGCTCTGCGAAACGCGCTTGCTCACGACGAAATTGGTCATCGTGAGCGTGTCGCCCACGCGCACCGGCTTGATCCAGCGGATCTCGTCGATGCCGGGCGAGCCCATCGACGTCGAGCCCTCGAGAAAATTGCGCACGAGCATGCCCATCATGACCGAGCACGTGTGCCAGCCGCTCGCGACGAGGCCGCCGAAGTGCGACGCCTCGCCGGCCGCCGCGCTCAGGTGAAACGGCTGCGGATCGAACTGCTGCGCGAACTGCACGATCTCTTCGCGCCCGAACGTGTGCGAGCCGATTTCATACGACTTGCCCACTTCGAGATCTTCGTAACTCACTCCCATCGATGACTCTCCGTTCGAGTGGCTTCACAACGCGCTTCACAACACGCTGCCGGCACGCGACTTAGGCAGCCGCCTGCGCAAAGCCCGGCAACGAGGCGAAGCGCTCGAGATGGTGATCGACGTCGCCGAGCGTGGTCTCGATGATCGTGAGGCGCTTGAACAGGTGCGCCGCCGCGACTTCGTTGGTCACGCCCATGCCGCCGTGCAGCTGCACCGCCTGCTGTCCGACGTATCGCGCCGCCTGGCCCACGCGCACCTTCGCCGCCGAAACTGCGCGGCGCCGCTCGTCGGGCGATGCGCTACTGTAGCGCGCGGCCGCGAGATAGGTGAGCGAGCGCGCCTGCTCGCCGTGGATCAGCATCTCGGCCATGCGGTGCTGGAGCGCCTGGAAGCGGGCAATCGGCACGCCGAACTGCTGGCGTGTTTTCGTGTACTCGACGGTCGCGTGATTGAGTGCGTCGATGGCGCCCACGGCTTCCGCGCACAGCAGGAAGGTGGCGTAATCGGCGATTTTCTCCCACGTGGCCGCGCCCGCACCGGCGAGACGACGCGCGCTCGCGGCGTCGAACTTGAGCGTCGCGGCGCGCTGGCCGTCGATCGTCCGATAGTCGCTGACCTCGACGCCCTTCGCATCGCGCGCCACCACGAACAGCGCGACGTCGCCCGCGAGGCGCGCCGGCACGATCCAGTAGTCGGCTTGCGCGCCGTGCTGCACGACCGACTTGCTGCCCGTGAGCGCAAAGCCATCACCGGTTTCCTTCGCGACCGTCTCGAGCGCGAACAGGTCGTAGCGTGCGTGGGGCTCGTGAAAAGCCGCGGCAAGCTTGATCTCGCCTGCCGCCACGCGCTCCAGCAGTGGCGCGTTCTGCGCATTCTCCGCAGCCGTGAGCTTGAGCGCCTCAACGCCCACCGCGCTTGCCCAGTACGGCTCGATCACAAGCGCGCGACCCAGTTCCTGCATGACCACGAGCATATCGAACGGCGAACCATCAAAGCCGCCCTGCTCCGCTGGCACCGGCAGCGCGGCCAGGCCGAGCTCGACGAACGCCTTCCAGTGTTCGGCCGACACGCCCTCGGGCGTCTTCACAATCGCCTGGCGCGCTTCGAAGCCGTAATTCTTGTCGAGATAGCGACGCAGCGCGTCGGCGAGTTGCTGTTGCTCTTCGGTGAAATTGAAGTCCATTGCGCCGCTCCTCAAATCCCCAGAATCATCTGCGCGATGATGTTCTTCTGGATTTCGTTCGATCCGCCGTAAATCGACGTCTTGCGATAGTTGAAGTAGTAAGCCGCGAGCGGTGCTGCATCGTCGTCGCCGCCCGCCGCGTGCGCATGCTCGCCCTCGAGGAACGCCGGATCGAACGGCGCGGCGAGCGGACCGACCGCATCGACCATCAACTCGGTGAGCGCCTGCTGGATTTCGGTGCCCTTGATCTTGAGCATCGACGCCTCGGGCCCCGGGCCACGGCCATGGCCGCTGCTCGCGATCACACGCTCGGCCGTCACTTCCAGCGCCATCAGTTCGATCTCAACGGCTGCCACGCGCGCCGCAAAAACCGGATCGTGCAGGAGCGGCTTGCCGTGCTTCCTTTGCTCGAGCGCGACGCCCTTGAGGAACGCGAGCTCGCGCTTGGACGCGCCCACGCGCGCAATGCCGGTGCGCTCATGGCCGAGCAGATATTTCGCGTAGGTCCAGCCGCGGTTCTCTTCGCCAACGAGGTTCTCGACAGGCACCTTCACATCCTCGAAGAACACTTCGTTAACCTCATGATCTTCGTCGAGCATGATGATCGGGCGCACGGTGATGCCGGGCGTCTTCATGTCGATGAGCAGGAACGAGATGCCCTCCTGCTTCTTTGCGGCGGGATCGGTGCGCACGAGGCAGAACATCATGTCGGCGTGCTGGCCGAGCGTGGTCCAGGTCTTCTGGCCGTTCACGACGTAGTGGTCGCCCTCGCTGCTTTTGGTCAGCACGGCGCGCGTGCGCAGCGAGGCGAGATCCGAGCCAGAGCCCGGCTCCGAATAGCCCTGGCACCACCAGTCTTCCCCGGAGAGAATGCGCGGCAGGTAGCGGCGCTTTTGCGCTTCGTTGCCGTACTTCATGAGCACGGGCGCCACCATCGAAACGCCGAACGGCAGCACCATCGGCGCGCCGATGCGGCCGCACTCCTCGTCCCAGATATGGCGCTGCGTTTCGTTCCACCCGGGGCCGCCATATTCGGTCGGCCACGCGGGCGCGGACCAGCCGCGCTGACCGAGCAGCTTGTGCCAGTTGGCGATGTCGTCGCGGCTGAGGCGTTTGTGGTTGAGAACCTTCTCGCGCACGGCCTGAGGCAGATTGGCCTCGAGCCAGGTACGGATTTCGGCGCGAAACGCGTCGTCGGTGGGGGTGTAATCGAGATCCATGCGGGTTGTCTCCTGGCCTGCATATTCCACGCGTACTCGAGCGCGAATTCCACGGCGACCCGAGCACCGATTCCACGATGACCCGAGCGCGAATTCCACGCACACCCGAGCGCGAATTCCACGCGTAAGCGAGCAGTAA
>NZ_JAKLJA010000075.1 GCF_022213065.1 Paraburkholderia tagetis | reverse complement strand
TCCGTCTTCGAAGTCGACGGCAAGGAATACGTAGCAGTTCTGGCTGGCTATGGCGGCGCCAATCCGATCTGGGGCGGCCCGATGGCCGACGTTGCGAAGGATGTTCCGCGCGGCGGCACGCTATACGTGTTCGCATTGGCTCAGGACTGACGCGGGCCGGCGCTGCACCTCGCGAATTCAACTTCTTAACGAGCACTCCATCATGGTCTCCCAAACACGCAGAACTTTCATGATCCACACCGTCGGCCTGTGCGCTGCACTCGCCGTGGCGCAGCGCGCACAGGCAGGTGCGCCGCTCGTCGACGAGAACGACCCAGCAGCCAGGGGCCTTGGATATCGAGCCAAGTCCAGCACGGTTGACGCTGCACACTTTCCCAAGTATCAGGCCGGCCAGAAGTGTGAGAACTGCCGCTTCTACACCGGCGCGGCCAACGAGACCTCGGGCCCATGCCCGATGTTCCCGGGCAAGGCCGTGTCCGCAGACGGCTGGTGCAACGTCTATGCAAAGCGCGCCTGAGCACGCCTGGTGCCGGTTCGTCTGGCACTTCCCGTTCCCAATCCCGGCATTCCCCGCATGACATTGACCATTGGCGCACTTCTGGCGCTTTCATTCCTGATCTCCGTGCTCGGCCTGTTCCTGTTCATCTGGGCCCAGACCAGAGGGCTCATGTGCGCAGGCCCCGCGGCGGCAGAGGTGATCTTCGCCGCGGACGAGGTTGGCGTCGTCGAGGATCCCGCCGCACCGGAGCTGCAACTCGCGGCATTGCAGGCCGTCGGGCGCGCGGCGGAGGGCGAATCCTGCACCGGCACCGCGCCTCACACCCTCGCGCCCGATGCTTGCGAAGCACGTTTTAAGCAGGACCGTTCGAGCCGTCAGCCAGCCTTCGCCTTCCTGATGTCCTCGATCGTCTGGCTCGTGCTGGGTTCGCTGGCCGGCCTGATCGCCTCACAAAAGCTGACCTCGCCCGACTTCCTCACGCAGAGCGCCTGGCTCACGTTCGGGCGGATCCGCACCGTGCATCTGAACATGGTTGCTTATGGCTGGGCCTCGCTGGCCGGCCTTGGCGTCGTGCCGCGCCTGCTCGGCGCCGAGCTGGTTGGTGCGCGCTTCGCCATCGGCGACGCCGCCGACGTCGCCAGGGACATCGCTCGCAAGGTGCGTATTCCGGAAACCGAAGTCTTCGGCGAACAATCGCCCGGATGATGCTTTCGGGCGCGTTCGTCGGGGTCGCCTGCGTCAGGTGGGTGGGCGAGTTGTGGCCAGGGATCGTCACGGCGATGTCGCTTTGGCCCGTCCGGGAGACGAGAGCGGGCATTCGATGAGCCTCTGATGCGACGTTTCGTGCATCCGGTAACTCAAGAGTCTCTTTACTTAGTATGACGAATAATATGGAACACGAATGGCATATTGAAAATTGGAACGATCATTGAAATTCCCTCGCGCACCGATCCCATTGGGCGGTTCGTGGTTGAAAAGAAGCGTAGCTGTTCAGGCTTGATCCAATCACAAAATCAAGGAGACATGATGCATACAAGACACTATCGAGGCATTGCGCTGGCTGTGGCACTGGCAACGATCGCGAGCGCGGCGGCAGCGCAATCTTCGGTAACGCTCTACGGCACGATCGATGCCGGTGTGCTCTATCAGAATCGTGCGGCGACCGGGCAGGGCTCGCAGTTCCAGCTCGCGACGGGCGGCATTGATCCGAGCGTCTGGGGCCTGAAGGGTAATGAGGATCTCGGCGGCGGCATGGCCGCCACGTTCGATCTGGAATCGCACTTCTCCAGCAATAACGGCACCATGATAATGGGGCCCGGCTACCAGTCGGAGATCTTCCGGCGTCAGGCCAATGTCGGGCTGACCACGCCGTACGGTTCAGTCACGTTGGGCCGGATGTACGGTCCGTCAATTCTGGCCGCCATTACGACCGAGCCGCGCGCGTTCGCCGAGAACCTGTCGAACCTGTACACCTGGGCCTATAACCAGCTCGCGGCACCCGGCAATGCGCTGGGCGCCGGCACCAACCCCGGTAACGACGTTGGTGTCTTTATCGGCAATGCGCTGCAATACTCGAACACGCTCGGTCCCGTCTGGTTTGGCGCCGCGTATTCGTTCGGCGGAGTGGCGGGCAGCCTGCACAAGGGCAACGAGATCTCGCTGGGCGCGACCTATACCGGTCCGTTCACGGCGTCTGCTGCTTATCAGCAGGTGGCCGATTCCGTGACTGGCGAGAACGTGAGCCGTCTGTGGAGCGTGGGCGTGGCGAAATCGTTTGGCCCGGTAACAGGCAAGCTCAACTATTTCGATGTGATCGACCGCTCCGTCTATGGCCCAGACATCTCGCACGTGAGTTCGATCAGTCCGGGCGTCAGCTACCAGTGGAGCGTCGCGAATACGGCTGAGCTGGCCGGTTACTACAACACGTATCGTGGCAGCCACAACAGCACGACGCGTTCGCTGGTGCTGAGCGACGATTACGCGTTATCGAAGCGCACCGTTGTGTATGCACAGGTCGCGTACGTTGATGCCGGCGCGGTCGGCACCACTGATCCGCTCGAAAGTCTCAAGACTTCGATTGTCGCTGGCGGCACCGCTCCGGGCGAGAAGACCGTGCTGGTCAACGTCGGCATCGCGCACCACTTCTGATGGCTACGGCAGCACTTGCGTCCGGAGTTTGGGTGCAGGTGCGCTGATTCCCGGCTCGGGCCGGTGCACCAGGCTTTCACTACACCATGCGCAGAAATCTGGAGCTTCATCATGCGTTTGATTCTGTTGGGCGCCCCCGGCGCCGGCAAAGGCACGCAGGCGACATTCATCGAGGAAAAGCTCGGCATCCCGCAGATCTCGACGGGCGACATACTGCGTGCCGCAGTCAAGGCGGATACGCCGCCCGGCGTGCACGCAGCGTCTGGGCGTACCTACCGCATGCGTTTCAGCTCGATCGATGCAATCCGCCATTGCGTTGGCGCGGCGCTGAATTGAGCGCGACGGTAGATCAGCCACCCTGTGCCGATGTGCAAAAGGATCGCAGTTTGTGACACCGGGTGATCCGTATTGCAACACTCGGGCACGCATGCCCCCGGATTTCATGCCGCAAGCCGGCACCAGAGCGAACATGCCCGCATGGCACGTAATTTGCGGGTAATGGCGCGTGCCGTCAGCACGCTTTCAACCTCACCTATTGAGCAGGAGACACCAGATGAACCCGTTTGATCTGAAGCAACTGGGACTTGATATCGAGTATCCGTATCGTAAGCAGTACGAAAACTATATCGGCGGCAAGTGGGTGGCACCGCTCGACGGAGACTATTTCGAGAACATGTCGCCGATCAACGGGCAGCCGTTCTGTAGCGTGCCCCGCTCGCGCGGAGCCGATATTGATCTCGCCATCGACGCTGCACATGCGGCGCGCCGCAAATGGGGCAAGACGTCGGTGACCGAGCGAGCGAACCTGCTGCTCGCGGCGGCCGACCGGATGGAGAAGAATCTCAGGCTGCTCGCCGTCGCCGAGACGATCGACAATGGCAAGCCGCTGCGCGAAACGATGGCCGCAGATCTGCCGCTCGCCATCGATCATTTCCGCTATTTCGCGGGTTGTATCCGGGCGCAGGAGGGTGGCATCTCGGAGATCGACGACAACACGGTTGCCTATCATTTTCACGAGCCGCTGGGCGTCGTTGGCCAGATCATTCCCTGGAACTTTCCACTGCTGATGGCGGCGTGGAAGCTTGCGCCCGCACTCGCGGCGGGCTGCTGCGTCGTGATGAAGCCCGCCGAGCAGACGCCGGCGTCAGTGCTTGTGCTGATCGAGCTGATCGGTGACCTGTTTCCGGCGGGCGTGATCAACATCGTCAACGGCTTTGGCAGGGAAGCGGGTGAAGCGCTGGCAACCAGCACGCGCATCGCAAAGATCGCGTTCACGGGCTCGACGCCCGTCGGCAAACGCATCCTTCACGCGGCGGCGGAGAATCTGATTCCGTCGACGGTCGAGCTGGGCGGCAAGAGCCCGAACATTTTCTTCGCCGACGTGCTCGACCATGACGACGCGTTCCTGGACAAGGCGCTCGAGGGGCTCGCCATGTTTGCCCTGAATCAGGGTGAAGTCTGCACGTGCCCGTCACGCGTGCTGATTCAGGAGTCGATTTACGAGCGTTTCATCGAGAAGGCGATTGCTCGCGTCGAACGCATCAAGATCGGACATCCGCTGGACCTCGATACAATGATCGGCGCACAGGCGTCGCAGCAGCAGCTCGACAAGATCATGTCGTATATCGACATCGGGCGGGGCGAAGGCGCGCAATGTCTGACTGGCGGCGAACGCGCGGCTCCTGGCGCCGAGCTCGGCAACGGTTTCTACGTGAAACCGACCATGCTGTTTGGCCACAACAAGATGTGCGTGTTTCAGGAAGAGATTTTTGGGCCGGTTGCCTCGGTCATGACTTTCAAGGACGAACAGGAAGCCATCGAGATCGCGAACGACACGTACTATGGGCTTGGCGCCGGAGTATGGACCCGCGACGGCACTCGCGCGTACAGAATGGGCCGCGAGATCGAGGCCGGCCGTGTGTGGACCAATTGCTACCACCTGTATCCCGCGCATGCGGCGTTCGGTGGCTACAAACAGTCGGGAATCGGCCGGGAAACCCACAAAATGGCGTTGTCGAATTATCAGCACACCAAGTGCCTGCTGGTGAGTTACCAGCCCGAGGCGCTCGGCTTTTTCTGAGGGCATAGCGCGGCGCCTGTCATAGGGCGCACTTTGGATGACTGCCGCGATATGGCAATCCGGTGGATTCCAGGAGCCCAACTCAGGCAGGTTGGCCTGAAACCGGCGTCGCCGAGCGCGCTTCATGTTTCACAACTGAACGACACTCTGGATTGTTCTCCTCCGCGATCCCGCTCGCGGGAGGGGCCTTTCCAGCGTTCGCTGCTCAAAAAAAGACGGTGGCGCAGAGGCAAGCGACTGCCGGCCGCTCGAAACATAATACGGAATTGACATGTCTGCGATTGAATCGGTTCTTCATGAAAACCGCGTGTTTGCGCCTTCCGCGCAAACGGTGGCGGACGCCACGGTGTCCGGCATGGACGCATACAAGGCGCTGTGCGCCGAAGCCGAGCGCGATTACGAGGGTTTCTGGGCACGTCTCGCGCGCGAAACGCTGACGTGGCAAAAGCCCTTCACGAAGGTGCTCGACGAGTCGAAGGCGCCGTTCTACACCTGGTTCGAGGACGGCGAACTCAACGCCTCGTACAACAGCCTCGACCGCCACGTGGAAGCGGGCAATGGCGAGCGCGTCGCGATCATCTTCGAAGCCGATGACGGCACCGTCACCAACGTCACCTACCAGGATCTGCTCTCGCGCGTCTCGCGCTTCGCCAACGCGCTCAAGAAGCGCGGCGTGAAGAAGGGCGACCGCGTGGTCATCTACATGCCGATGTCGGTTGAAGGCGTGGTGGCCATGCAGGCCTGCGCGCGCATTGGCGCGACGCACTCGGTGGTGTTCGGCGGCTTCTCGTCGAAGTCGCTCAACGAGCGCATGGTGGACGTGGGCGCGGTCGCGCTCATCACCGCCGACGAACAGATGCGCGGCGGCAAGGCGCTGCCGCTGAAAAACATCGCCGACGAAGCCATCGCCATGGGCGGCTGCGAGGCCGTCGCGAGCGTGATCGTCTACCAGCGCACGGGCGGCAAGACCGGCTGGACCGAAGGCCGCGATCACTGGATGCATGAGCTCTCGCAAGCCGAGAGCGACACCTGCGCGCCGGTGCCGGTGGGCGCGGAGCACCCGCTCTTCATCCTCTACACCTCGGGCTCGACCGGCAAGCCCAAGGGCTTGCAGCACAGCACGGGCGGCTACCTGCTGTGGGCCGCGCAGACCATGAAGTGGACCTTCGACTGGAAGCCCACCGACGTGTTCTGGTGCACGGCCGACATCGGCTGGGTCACGGGCCATAGCTATATCGCCTACGGGCCGCTCACGACCGGCGCGACGCAGGTGATGTTCGAGGGCATCCCCACGTATCCGAACGCAGGCCGCTTCTGGGAGATGATCCAGAAGCACAAGGTCACGGTGTTCTATACGGCGCCCACGGCCATCCGCTCGCTCATCAAGTCCGCGGAAGCCGATGCGAAGATCCATCCGAAGAGCTATGACCTTTCCTCGCTGCGCATTCTCGGCACGGTCGGCGAGCCGATCAACCCCGAAGCGTGGATGTGGTACTACGAGAACGTGGGCGGCAAGCGCTGCCCGATCGTCGACACCTGGTGGCAGACCGAAACCGGCGGCCACATGATCACGCCGCTGCCGGGCGCGACGCCGCTCGTGCCGGGCTCGTGCACGCTGCCGCTGCCGGGCATCATGGCGGCGATCGTCGACGAGACCGGCCAGGACGTGCCCAACGGGCAGGGCGGCATTCTCGTCGTGAAGCGCCCGTGGCCCGCGATGATCCGCAACGTCTGGGGCCAACCGGAGCGCTACAAGTCGGGCTACTTCCCTGAGGAGCTCGGCGGCAAGCTGTATCTGGCCGGCGACGGCAGCGTGCGCGACAAGGACACCGGCAATTTCACGATCATGGGCCGTATCGACGACGTGCTGAACGTCTCGGGCCACCGTCTGGGCACGATGGAGATCGAGTCGGCGCTGGTGGCCAACCCGCTCGTGGCCGAAGCCGCCGTGGTGGGCCGCCCCGACGACACCACCGGCGAAGCCGTGGTGGCCTTCGTGGTGCTCAAGGCGACGCGTCCGCAGGGCGAGGATGCCGTGAAGCTCGCCAACGAACTGCGCGCGTGGGTGGGCAAGGAGATCGGGCCGATCGCCAAGCCCCGCGACATCCGCTTCGGCGAGAACCTGCCGAAGACGCGCTCGGGCAAGATCATGCGGCGCCTCTTGCGCTCGCTCGCGAAGGGCGAGGCGATCACGCAGGACACCTCCACGCTGGAAAATCCCGCGATTCTGGATCAGCTCGGCGAGTCGCTTTGAGCACGAACTCTCCCTTCCTCACCCGTGTCACGGCCCGGCGGTCGCGTGGGCGTTTCTGCCGGGTCTTTCTGATTCATCGCGGCATGGTACGGTCCGGGCTGCGGTAACCCTCTTTCCCGACTGGGCTGGGGATACTCGCACCGTCTTCGTTCCTGCCGATATGGAGGCTATCCATGAACGCAGACGGGAAGCGAACACCTTGCGTGATTGTGCGTGAGTTGCGGCACGGCCGCGGCGTATTCGCGAGGCGGGACCTGGGAGCTGGCGAAATCCTGCTCGAATACAGGGGCGAGTGCGTGGACCAGAACGCAGCATTTTCGCGTCCTGTGACGAACAGGTTCCTGCTGGGGCTCAGTAACGGACGCATCATCAACGGTGACTGCCGGGGAAACACGGCACGCTGGATCAACCATTCGTGCGACCCGAACTGTGTGACCGTAGAGCGCAAAGGCCGAGTCTTCATCCGGGCCGCGCGGGCAATCCGGATCGGCAGGGAGATCACGATCGACCAGGCCCTTGGTTTTGCCGGCGCGATAACTCCCGCAATGCGTGCGCGATTTGTCTGCCATTGCGGAGCGCACTCTTGTCGGGGAACGAAGCTCATAGCGTTGGGCGACGATTACCTCAAGGCGCCAGACGGGGTCCCCGCAGTCACTTCCTTGAGATCGACGCAGGCACAACGGATCGCACCGGCGCGAATTCGCGTGTTGGAGCGTCTTCCCGGAAACCGTATCGTTGTGTCGTGGCGTCAGCCTGGACGTGCCTGCTATTCCGAGCAGATCTGGTTGCCGGCGACAGCCACTGAGGCGGGCCTATGCGCACTCTCAATGATTTCATTCGAGGCAGGCGCTCGGGTATTCCTGCCGACGGGTGAACCACTGCCGCTTAACCGTGAGGAGAGAATATTGGCGGACGCGATCGCTGCGCTCGATCCCGAGTCAGCTGTTCGAGGCTGTCTGCGGCAACTTCATGAAGCAGTGGCTGCCACACTTGCGCGGGAGAGCGGTCGACCAGTGTGATGTGGGCTCGCTTTCTCTTGTCGAGCCTGTCGCCCAGCCGGCTGGCAAGTTCGAGCTCGCCAGCGCCGCCGCCGACGATAGCGATTCTGTGTATGACTCGCCGTGGTTCAGTTGTATCCCAGAATCGCCGACTTCGAGATATCGGGGCGGTTCGAAACATGGCCGGCGATTCGCATCAATGGCGAGCGAAGCAAAATCGCATACAGGGACACGGGAGATGCATCGACCTCACGCGAAATTCCCTTGCTTTCGGGGGCGGAGGAT
Organism: Paraburkholderia tagetis; assembly: GCF_022213065.1. GTDB lineage: Bacteria > Pseudomonadota > Gammaproteobacteria > Burkholderiales > Burkholderiaceae > Paraburkholderia > Paraburkholderia tagetis. The sequence goes on along the minus strand of NZ_JAKLJA010000075.1, from coordinate 12,400 downwards.
GGCGAAGCATGCAGGGTGCGCAATTGACCGAAGGTGTTCATACAGACCTCGTTTCCGGCATGGAAGGGATTGAGTGCGAAACGGTGTCGTGCACAGGACGTCACCTGGAACGTCAGATCATCCACAGTCGCATCTCGCGTCTTGCAATATGAATAACCGAATGTGAGCGAACGTAACGAATTGACACGCGGGTCTTCCTGGATATTCCGTGACGGGCAAGACGGCTCGGACCTGGCCGTTTTGGTCGTCGCCTGCGTGCAATGTCTCTACCCTCGAGTCGATCGTGAAAAGCCATTGTGATGCCCCGAGCGATATCGCTGGCTATTGGTGGCGGAAAAAGAATGGGGGTGCCGCGTTCTGGCAGCGGCACCAAGCGGCGCGAAACGCCGTACTAGTGGCGCGGCCCGGCGTTCAGCGGCGTTGTCGAGATTTGCGCGGCCTGCGCGGTTAGCTTCGCGCTGCCAGCCTCGTACCCGTTCGTGTAGAGGAGGAAGGCCATCAAGTCGGCGTATTCCTCGTCCGTCATCTTGCCGGGGTGATCAGCGGGCATGTTGGTCGACATGTACTGATAGATGCCGCCGATCGTCAGATGCGAGTTCGATGCGGGCGCAAATGCCGGGCCGCTCAGCGCTGGCGCCGTGATCCCTTCGAGCTTGGCGCCGTGGCATTTCGCGCACGAATCGGCATAGAGATGTTCGCCGTGCGTGACCTGGTCGTGATCGAACGAGGGCGTGCCGCCGCCAGTTGTTGCAGCGACCTTGATAAAGGCGCCGCCGGCCGGCACGCCGCGCACCTGCCATACATCCGCGCGAGGCAACGTCTGCGTCGCGCCGTCGAGATAGCGCGCTGAGGTGCGTGCGACGCTCACCCGCGTGGTGGACGCGGCGGCCGCGGTGGTCGCGCCGGTTGTATTGTTGGCGGGCAGCGTCCAGCTGTGCGTCAGCGCGGCGAGTCGGCCATCGCTGCGCATACGCGCGATTGCCGCGTCGATGCGCTTTTGCAGCGACTGCGTGCCGGGCCCCGATGCGAACACGAGATTCCAGTCGGCATAGGGCGACTCGGCGAGCGCAACGTCGAACCGCTGTTGCGGGTGCGCCTGCCGGTACGCGACCACGGCCGGATACCAGACGATCGCGCGCTGGGCGCGGCCTTTGGCGAGCGCGTCTACAGTCAGCTCGGAGGTGTTCTCGAGATCGAAGCGCGCGTTCTTCTGCTGGACCGCGATCAATTGCGACGGGCTCGACCATGTTGCGGCAATGGTGATCTTGCCGCCGGCCGGTGCGACGCTGGTATGTGCCGCATGCGCGTCGCACAGCGTGACGCTCACATAGCCGGAATGCAGATAGCCTTGCGAGAAGAGCAGGTGCGAGCCGGTGCCGTCGGCAACGCTCGAACGCGGAAAGCCCGCGATCACATCGCAGTCGCGCTGCAGCGATTGTGCGAGCTCATGAGCGGAGATGCCGTCGTCGCCGCCGTCGTCGTCGATGCCGTGTTTGGCAAATGTCGCGGCGATGCCGGCGGTGCCCAGCACAGCGCGTGCAACGGACGTGTCCAGTTCGGCGGACGGACTGCCGGGCAATGTGCATACGCGCACGCTGGACGCCGCCTGCGCGGGTGACTGAACGGCGCCAGCCGCGAGCATGGCGGCCAGAGCAACGTGAGTGAGTCGAATGTTCATGGTGGTGCGTTCCAGTGATGGCGGAAACCGCCCGCCCGCATCGGCTGCGTGCGGGCGCGGCGAGAGGCAAATTGCCGATGTCAAGGCAATGCGGGGGCTGTGCGGGGCTTAGCTGTGATCGAGCGCGAACACATAGAGCGTGCCGCCGCGCGGAACATCCTTCGCAACGTCGGCCATCGGGCCGCCCCAGATCGGATTGGCGCCGCCATAGCCAGCCAGAACTGCTACGTATTCCTTGCCGTCGACTTCGAAGACGGAAGGTTGCGCGATGATGCCGCTCGCCAGTTGCGGACTGGTCCAGAGGATCTTGCCGGTTGCGGTGTCGAACGCATACAGATGGCCGTCGAGCGAACCACTGAAGGCCAGACCGCTCGACGTGGTAGCCACGCCGCCATTCCATGGCATGCTGGTCCAGTGACTCCAGAGTTTTTTGCCGGTATTCACGTCGATCGCCTGCAGTTCACCGTAACCCTCGCTACCCGGTTCCGGCTTGATCTCGAAGCCTTCGCCGAGATACGGCAAACCTTCCATGTAGCTCACCGACTTGCCCGACAGGCTCATACAGGCGTGCAGGGTCGGCACCACGGCGATATGACGGCTCGGGTCATACGACACTGACCACCAGTTCTTGCCGCCCAGGAAACTCGGGCAGGTTTCGATCGTCGTGCCGGCCTTCGGATACTTGCTGGCGTCGGCAATCGGCTGACCGTCCTTCGTATAGCCCGTGACGGATTCCGTCTTGACGAACGCCTCGGCATAGATCAGCTTGCCGGTCTTGCGATCGATCGCGTGAAAGAAGCCGTTGCGGTCGGCGTGAATGATGGCGTCATACTCCTTGCCCTTGTAACTGATGTTGGCAAGGATCGGCGTGTTGACGCCGTCATAGTCCCACGTGTCGTTACGCGTGTACTGGTAGTGCCACTTCAGGTCGCCGTTCTTCGGATTGAGCGCAAGCAGCGAATCGGAGTACAGATTGTCGCCGGGACGCAGCGCGGCCAGCCACGGGCCAGGGTTGCCCACGCCCCAGTACAGCGTGCGCGTCGCGGCGTCGTAGGTGCCGGTCAGCCACGCCGCCCCGCCGCCATGTTCCTGCATGCCGTCGGGCCACGTATCGCTGCCCTTGTCACCCGCATTGGGGATCGTGTAGCGCTTCCACAGAATCGAACCGTCGTCGGGGTTGAGGGCGGCAATATAGCCACGGATCCCGTATTCGCCGCCCGACGTGCCCACGACAATCGATCCGTCGAGCGCGAGCGGCGCAAGCGAGAACGCGTAGCCGAGGCCCGGTTCGAACATCTGCTTCTTCCAGACCAGATTGCCGGTCTGCGCGTCGATCGCGGCCACTTCGCCGCTCAGCATGGCCACGTAAACGTTTTTTCCATACAGCGCGACACCGCGATTCACCACGTCGCAGCACGCGGTCTTGAACGATTCCGGGCCGAGCTTCGGCTCGTACTTCCAGAGTTGAGTACCGGTTTTCGCATCGAATGCGTAGACGTTATCTTTCGGCGTGCTGACGAAAAGATAGTCGCCGTTGACGATCGGCGTAGCTTCGAAGCCTTGCTTGAGATCCGCGGGGAACTGATAGCTCCACGCTTGCTTGAGCCTAGCGACGTTCGAGGCATCGATCTGCTTGAGAGGCGAATGTGACTGGCCACTATAGGTCCGGTAGTAGGTGAGCCAGCCCGGATCGCTCTGCGCGTGGGAGAGGCGCTCGTAGGTCACGGCGGGATAGTCCGGGGCGGCAGCCACCGGAGCCACATTCAGCGTCATCGCGATGGCGGTGCTCGCCCCATAGACAGCCAGCCGGCTTGCGGCAGCCGAACGTTTCTTCATAGTCGTCTCCTGAGTCTTTGTCGATGCAGTGCCGGTAGAGGTGCAGCCCTTGGTTCAGTGCCGATCCGGTTGCGGTGTCCTTACTGCAAGTCGCATGCCATTTGCGAGAGCGCGGCTGCGGGCGCGCGCGCCTGCAATGCGAGGCGAGTTGTGATGAACGCGCGGTGCTCCAGGTGTTGCATCCAGGTACAACGCGGGCGGTGCGGTGTTGAGAAAAAGGACAGTTGACGGGCAGCGGCACCGGGTCGCATTGCCCACGTGCCGGCTGGCAGGTCCGAGGTCGAGCGGTGTGAGCGTGCTGGCACGCTCCTCGCAGAGCAGCCGCTTGCGCGTGCATCGATTGGACCGATGTGAACGGGACTGGGCCCGCACATAAGCCGCATATAAATCCGCACACCGGATGGAGACTGAAGTTGAAGACACGCATGAAGAACCCAAGCCCGCGCAGCCGGCGGCGCGCCGGCGCGATGCTGTGCGCCGGCCTGACAATCGGGACGGTTTGCGCTGGCGCGGCGGCGCAGACGGCCGCGCCAGACAACGCTGCAAGCGGCGCTGCCGCCTCCGGCGCGCCGCTTGCGGCCGCGCCAGCGACGCCGCCCGTGCTGCCCGCGATCGTCGTCGTTGGAACGACACCGCTGCTCGGCATCGGCACACCGCTCCCCAAGGTGCCCGCAAACGTGCAGACGGTTCGCGCCGAAGACATCGCCGCACAACACCGCGAGACATTGACCGACTTCTTTGCAGCAAACCTGGCGAGTGTCTCGGTCGCGGATGCCCAGGGCAATCCATATCAGATGAACCTCAACTATCGCGGCTTCACCGCATCGCCGCTGCTCGGCACGCCGGAAGGCCTGTCGGTGTTCGTCGACGGCGTACGCGTAAACGAGCCTTTCGGTGACGTCGTGAACTGGGATCTGATTCCTGTTGAGGCGATCGACAGAGTCCAGCTGATTCCCGGCTCGAATCCGGCATACGGTCTGAACACACTGGGCGGCGCGATTGCGATCACGACGAAGAACGGCCGCACGAGCCCCGGCGGCGACGCCGACGTCTCCGGTGGATCGTGGGGCAGGAAAACCGCGCAGATCGAGCAGGGCGGCACGCTCGGGCCGCATCTCGACTACTATGCGAACGCGAATGTCTCGAACGACAACGGCTGGGCCGATCACGACGCGAGCCGCGTCCGGCAGGCGTTCGGCAAGCTGCGCTACACCGACGACGACACAACGCTGTCCGTTTCCGGCGGCGGCGCGGACAACTCGCTGTATGGCAGCCAGACCATTCCCCGCTCGTTTCTGGACAACCCGAGGCAGGCCTATACCTTTCCGGACCTGAACCGCAATAGCGTCGGCTACCTGACACTTTCGGGCGACCACTTCTTCAGCGACAGCGTCGAGCTGAGCGGCAACGCTTATTACCGCCACCTGCGCAACGAGAACGTCAGCAGCAACAACAACACCGACTACGGCTCGGTCGACGAAAACGGCAACGTCGACACGCTGCAGGGCACCAACGAGGATTCGGTCGTGAGCACCGACAGCTACGGCGCGAGCCTGCAGCTCACGCTGCTGGGCAAGCTGGGCGGCATCGCGAGCCAACTGGTCGCGGGCGTGGCCGCCGACTTCGCCAATTCGCACTACACAGCATCGTCGCAGGACGCGTACTTCACGCCGGATCGCGCAACGATTGGCATTGGCGATTACACCCAGCAGACCGATGCGAAAACGCGCAATGCCAACTACGGCGTCTGGCTGAACGAGACGCTTTCGCTGAGCCCGCAATGGACGCTCACGCTGTCGGGCCGTTACGACTGGTCGAGCGCACAGATCGGCGACGAAAGCGGCACGCAGCCGCTGCTCGACGGCTATCACACCTTCTCGCGCTTCAATCCGGCGGTGGGTATCAACTGGAATCCTGCACCCGCACTCACGCTGTACGCGACCTACAACGAGGGCATGCGCGCGCCTACGGCGATCGAGCTCGCGTGTGCCGATCCTGCCGCACCGTGCTCGTTGCCCAACGATTTCGTTGCGGACCCGGCGCTGCAGCCGGTCGTGTCCAGGACGTTCGAGGCTGGCGCGCGCGGCCGCATTGGGCAGGCCACGAGCTGGAGCGCCGCGCTCTACAGCACGACGCTGTCCAACGACATCGAATTCGTCAGCGAGGCCGGCAGCACGCAGGGCTACTTCCAGAACGTCGGCAAGACGCGGCGCCAGGGCGTCGAACTCGCGGGGCATACGCAAGCCGGCCCGCTTGGTATCGGCCTGAATTACAGCTATGTCGACGCGACCTACCGGTCCACCTGGACCGAGCAGAGTCCGGCGAATTCAGCGGCTAACGCGAATGGCGTGGTAACGGTCCGCCCGGGCAATCACATTCCCGGCATACCGGCGCAGACCCTCAAGCTGCGGCTTGACTATGCGGCGACGGCGAAGTGGACGATCGGCACAAACGTGACCTGGCGCAGCGGTGTCTATGCACAGGGTGACGAAAATAACGCGGACGTCAACGGCAAGATCGCGGGCTATGTACTGGTCGATCTCGACACGCGCTACCGGATCACGAAGCGGCTGGAGGTCTACGCGAACGTGACGAACCTGTTCGACAAGCGCTACGCGAGCTTCGGCGTGCTTGGCCAGAACTTTTTCAACGGTCCCGGCCATTCGTTCGACGGTGCGAATCCGGTCAACGAGCAGTTCGTCGGACCGGGTGCGCCGCGCGGGGTCTGGGTTGGACTGCACTACGCGTGGGACTGAGCGTGGCGATGTTCTCGCTGGCTACGCTGGCGAGCATGGCCCGCACTGCCTGCACGACACCGTGCTTCAGTGCCGGATCGCTGGTGAGATGCCCGCCGGAAACACGCACCATGCGTGCGGTGGGCGCCGCCTTTGCGAGACGCTCGACGTTGCGGACCGGGCACACGGGATCGCGCAGGCCGTGAACGGCATGGATCGGCACTCCTGCAGTTTCGGCGTGGCGTGCGAGGGCGAGCAAGCGGCGCTCGCCGAGCCAGCAGTCGCGCAACAAGTAGTGCGCCTGGATCCGGTACCTGGCGATGAGCGCGCGCACGGCCTTCGGCGCCTTCACACGGCGTGGCTGCAACACCGATGAGCGGCCGGGCCGCGACGAGGCGAGTAGCGTGTCTTCGTATGCGCGCCACGCAAGCGCGACTTCGCGTTGCCGCGCGTAGGCCGCGCCAGGCTGCAGTCGCCGCGCACAGCAAGCCAGCAGCGTGCTCGGGCGGGTGCATCCGGCTGCAGCGCACAGGCGCCGCCAGGCGCGTGGCGCTTTGCGGCGCGACGTGACGAACAGGCGCCGGACTTCATGCCGCGAGGTCAGGAAGAGGCCGCGCAGCACGACGCCCAGCACACTCGCGGGATGTCGTCCTGCATAAGCGAGCGCAAGGGCGGCGCCCCATGAACCGCCGATGACACCCCAGCGCGCGATGCCGAGCACCCGGCGAACCGCTTCGAGGTCTTCGACGAGGCGGTCCGTGCGGTTGCCGCGCAACCCGCCGCGAGGAGAGGACGCGCCCGCGCCACGTTGATCGACGAGCACGACCTGCGTTTTCGTCAGATCAAACAAGGCCAGCATGCCGGGCTGACTTGCGCTGCCCGGGCCGCCGTGCAGCACGACGACAGTCTGCGCCGCGCTCTCACCGGCAACTGTGTATGCGATTGAATGCCCCTCTCTATGCAGGCGCAGGTGGCGCAACGGGGCGCGCGAAGATGGGCAGCCGGGAATACGTCTGTTCATGAATGTGCCGCTCGCCACGAGCGCGTAGTGGAGAAGAGCGCTCAACCAAGCAAGAATCGCGCTGTGTACGAGTCGGTACAAATCGGGGTGAGTCCGCATATCGCATCCTGGCGCGTTTGCGGTAATACACCGTCAGGCCTGCGAACGCGGGACGCCAGCGCGGATGGCGCTGATATGACCTGCTGCGCGTCGTGCACGTATTGGGTGCGCCCTGCCTGAGCCGCGCCAATGAGTGGATGGCCCGGAGCTTGCTTAAAAGGATAACGAAAAGTCTGGCAAGGTACCAGGCTCTCGTGGAGGAGACAATGCACGATGACGATTTTCCGGCCGCCGCTCGGACGGCCGTGCTGTCCAATGGCTGGCCCGCGCCTGCAATCCAGAAAGCGCATGAGCGCTCCGAGACGTTTGGTCTCCGTGCGTCGGCTCGCCCGGATTACGAAATTCTCTCGAGTGCGGGGCTCGAGCTCAAGCGCGAGCAGAATCGCGTGCTGTATGCGCACGCGATGCCGGTGATGGAAACGCTGCACGAGCAGATCGTCAACACGCAAAGCATGATTGTGCTGACCAATGCCGAAGGTCTGATCCTGCATTCGATTGGCGACGACGACTTCCTCGCGCGCGCGGAGAAAGTGGCGTTGCGGCCCGGCGCGAACTGGGCCGAAGACCGCCAGGGGACGAACGCGATCGGTACCGCGCTGGCCGAGCGTTGCGCGATGGTCGTGCACGGCGACCAGCACTATCTGGCGGCAAACCGCTTCCTGACCTGCTCGAGCGTGCCGATTCTCGATCCCTATGGTGACGTCATTGGGGTGCTCGACGTCACGGGCGACTACCGGAGCTATCACCAGCACACGATGGCATTCGCGAAGATGTCGGTGCAGATGATCGAGAATCATCTTTTTACGACAACCTTTCAGGAGACGTTGCAGCTCTCTTTCCATAGCCGTCCTGAGTTTCTCGGCACGCTGATGGAGGGCATCGTGGCGTTCACGTGCGACGGCCGCTTTCTGTCGGCCAACCGCAGCGCCCAGTTCCAGCTCGGCATGTCGCTCGCAGCGCTGCGCGCGCATACGCTTTCGTCGCTATTCCAGACCACGAGCGCGCAGTTGATCGACTGCATGCGCGTGGGCCTCGAACCGCATCTGATGCTCAACCTGAGCAGCGGCGCTGTCGTGTGCGCGCGCGTCCAGTTCAGGCGCGCGTCACTTGCAGAGGGCAGCCGCCCGGTGACAGTGCACGACGGTGCACGCTCAATGGCGTGCCAGAGTCCGCCGCCATCGGCTGTAGGGCTCTCGCGCCTGAACTATCTGGACACCGGCGATCCGCAGGTCGCCGCAGTCATTGCGAAGGTGCGCAGGGTGATCGGCAAGGACATTCCCATCCTGATCAACGGCGAGACCGGCACGGGCAAGGAGCTTCTCGCGCAGGCGATCCACAACGATTCGCCGCGCCACGCCGCACCGTTCGTGGCGGTCAACTGCGCCTCGATCCCCGAAACGCTGATCGAATCGGAGCTGTTCGGCTACGAGGAGGGCGCGTTCACCGGGGCGCGGCGCAAGGGCGCCATCGGCAAGCTGCTGCAGGCGAACGGCGGCACGCTGTTTCTGGACGAGATCGGCGACATGCCCTATCCGCTGCAGGTGCGGCTGCTGCGCGTGCTGCAGGAGCGCATCGTCAACCCGCTCGGCTCGACGAAAAGCATTCAGGTGGATATCGCGATCATCTGTGCGACACACCGCGATTTGCGCGAGATGATCGCGCAAAGCCGCTTTCGCGAGGACCTCTATTACCGGCTCAATGGCCTCGTGGTGCGGCTGCCACGGCTGCGCGACCGTACCGACCTTGCGGTTGTGATCCAGAAGATGCTGCAGCGCGAATCGATCGCTGCCGGGAACCCGCAGCCGCTCAGCGTCGCGCCGGATGTCATGGCGATGTTCGAGCGCTGTCCGTGGCCGGGCAATTTCCGGCAGCTCGGCAACCTGCTGCGCACGGCGGCGGCCATGGTCGATGCTGACGGGGAGATTCGGCGCGAGCATCTGCCCGACGACTTTTTCGATGACCTGCGCTGCGGCGCTTCGCAAAGTGCCGCAGTGGATGCGCCCGCTGCGCCGGACGCATGCCTGCCGGAGAGCGGGCGCTTGCAGGACGTGACGGTATCGGTGATTGCCGCTGCGCTCGCACGGCACGGCGGCAACGTTTCGGCTGCCGCGCGCGAGCTGGGTGTGTCGCGCAACACGATCTATCGCAAGATGCCTGCTGTCGAGCCGGGCCGCGCCGTGGACGACTTCTGAAGCAGTTGGCCTGAGCGGCGCGGCGCTCGCGCTGCCAAACCCTCCACCGTGCTCGTCACGCAGATTCGCGAGCGAGCTGTCCCACTGGTGTTGCATCCTGCAGCACCGATGTTCCAAAAATCAACACTGCGCATGTCCCGAACGCGTGCAGTCGTGACGCGTTCGGCTCGCTTGCGCCGGCAAAACGAAAATGGTCTTGTCGGCGATTGCGCGAAGCCCCGTTCGCGCGGCTTGCGCGCTGCGCGTATCGACATCGGCATGCACCTTGCTTTGAAGGAACCGGCCGCGCATCAAGTGCGGTTCTGCCATCCAATCGCGAACCCATCGCAAACAAGGAGAGATGCCATGCAATGGACCACCCCGTCGTACACCGACCTGCGTTTCGGCTTTGAAATCACGATGTATATTGCCAATCGCTAAGCGGGCTGGGGCCCGCCGCCCGCAGCGCCCGAACGGCGTTGCGGGCGGCGCCCGGAAGCAACGACCATGAAGATCAAGATACTGGGTTCGGGCGCGGGCGGCGGCCTGCCGCAATGGAACTGCAACTGCGCGAACTGCCGTCGCGCGCGCCTTCGCCGCGACGATTTACTGCCACGCACGCAATCGTCGATTGCGGTCAGCGACAACGACGTCGACTGGATTCTCGTCAACGCGTCGCCGGACCTGCTCTCGCAGTTGCGCGCGCATCCTGACCTCCAGCCCGCGCGCGCGATGCGCGACAGCGGTATCGCGGCAGTCGTGCTGAGCGATGCGCAGATCGACCATGTGACCGGGCTGCTGATGCTGCGCGAGCGCACCACGCCGCTGCCGCTTTATGCATGCGCGCCTGTGCTCGAGGATCTGTCGACAGGCTTGCCGATCGTTCCGCTACTCGGTCATTACTGTGGAGTGCGAACGCATGCTATCGTCCCCGGCAAGTCCTTTACGATTCCCGCGTGCGACGGTGTGCGCTTTACGGCACTGGCCGTGGACGGCAAGGCGCCCCCTTACTCCCCATTTCGCCAGGGTGACGTCGAAGGAACGAATATCGCCCTCCTGATCGAAGATCGCATAAAAGGCACGCGGGCCTTCTACGCGCCGGGCCTCGCGAAAATGCACGGCGACGTGCATGCCGCGATGTGCGGCGCCGATCTCGTGCTCGTGGACGGCACGTTCTGGACAGCGACCGAGATGATCGATCTGGGTATCTCCACGAAGCATGCGGACGACATGGGGCATCTGGCGCAATGCGGCGAAGGCGGACGCCGCGGCATGATGGACTGGCTCGATGCGTTGCCGCGCGGTACGCGCAAGGTTCTTACACACATCAACAACACCAATCCGATTCTCGACCCGCATTCCGACGAGCACGCGCAACTGCGCGCACGCGGCATCGACGTCGCCCACGACGGCATGGTGTTTCAGGTATGAAGATGAACACACAGCTCCCCACACAGGCGTTGCACGACGCGCCGTGGACGCCCGCGCAGTTCGAGGCGCGCCTGCGCGCGCTGGAGTCGCGCTATCACATCCATCACCCGTTCAACCAGCGGCTCAATAGCGGCAAGTGCTCGCGCGAACAGATCCGGGGCTGGGTGGCGAACCGGTTTTACTATCAGATCAACATCCCGCTCAAGGATGCGGCGATCCTGTCGAACTGCCCGGACCGGCCCACACGCCGGCGCTGGATCCAGCGGCTCGTCGACCACGACGGTCAGGCGGACGGCGAGGGCGGGATCGATGCGTGGGTGCGCCTGGGCGAAGCGGTGGGCATCGATCCCGCGACGATGTGGGCACAATCGCTCGTGCTGCCCTCAGTCCGCTTCGCAGTGGACGCCTACGTGAACTTCGCGCGCCGCGCGCCGTGGCAAGAAGCGGTGTGCTCGTCGCTCACGGAGATGTTCGCGCCACAGATCCATCTCGATCGCCTCGCTGGCTGGCCGTCGCATTACCCGTGGATCGAGCCGGACGGGCTGCGCTATTTCCGCAGTCGAGTCCCGCTCGCCCAGCGCGATGTCGAACACGGCCTCGAAGTGACGCTGAACCACTTCCGTACGCCCGAGGCGCAGCGGCGCGCGCTCGAAATCCTGCAGTTCAAGCTCGATATTCTCTGGTCGATCCTCGATGCGGTCGAAAAGGCCTGGCCCCTATGAACACGCACCATGAAGACAGCGGCGTACCGCTGCGCCCCCACCTGAGGCGCATCTATCGGCTGCAGTGGGAGGTGGCGCAGGACGCCTACGTGCTGCTCTATCCGGAAGGGATGGTGAAGCTCAATACGAGCGCCGGCGAAATACTCGCGCGCTGCGACGGAGCGCACGAGCTCGATGACATCATCCGGGAGCTCGAGCAGCTGTTCGGCACCGCAGAGCTTGCGCCCGACGTCTACCGTTTTCTCGATCACGCGCGACAGCGCGGCTGGCTCGACTGACATGGCACGCGATCATTCCCATCCTTCTGCGCCCCTGTGGCTGCTTGCCGAGTTGACGTATCGGTGTCCGCTGCACTGTGCTTTCTGCTACAACCCGGTCGACTATGCACGACACGGTGCGGAACTCGACACAGACACCTGGATCGAGGTCATCAGCGCCGCGCGCGAACTCGGTGCGGCGCAGATCGGTTTCTCCGGCGGCGAGCCGCTGCAGCGCGACGATCTGGAGGCGCTCGTCGAGCATGCGCGCGCAATCGGCTTTTACACGAACCTGATCACCTCGGGCATCGGCTTGACCGCGGCGCGTGGCGTTGTTGCATAAATCGAGCATAAGGACGAAGCGGCCTCCATGTTTTCGACCTCAGGCGGTACGAACGGACCGCGGGCGTGCAAGTGCCGCCATGCGGTTGAGCACGCCTGCACGAATCG
>NZ_JAKLJA010000074.1 GCF_022213065.1 Paraburkholderia tagetis | reverse complement strand
CGCGCCCAATGATGCGTGGCTTGTCCCATACGCTGAAGCCGCGCGCCTGGGCCCGGTAGAACTCCGGATTCTGGAAGGCGGCCAGCCGGATGAGCCGGTTGAGCAGTGCCTGCGGAAGCTGCACCTTTTCAAGATAGAGCTGGTTCGCGAGCGTCAGTGTGAGCGACGCCGGCATCGTTCCGGCCAGCCGCTTCGGCTGCGCGGGCGGTGGCTTCCAGGCCTCTGACCACGATTCGGTCGAATTGCTATCATAAGCCTGTAGGTTATAAGGCGACGAGGCCTTCCGTTGATTTTGGAATAAGAAAATCAGTCAGTAAATGCCTGCCCAAACTGCCGCGCCCGCTTTACATCGTCCGCATGCAGATAAATCGATGTGGTCGAAATCGAAGCGTGACGAAGGTTGTCCCGGACGGCGCTGAGTTCGACACCCCTGGCGATCGCGTGAGTGGCATGCGTGTGCCTCATCCAGTGCGGCGTAGCCTGACGGAGTTTCTCAGCCAGCGCCGGATGGTCGTGTTCAATAATCTGCGCCGCCTGCCGGAAAAATCTGCGCATGACTTCCCACAACCGCAAAGGCTTGATGCCGGCATCGCCATCGTCCAGGCTGCCGATCAGCGGCGTGACGGGGTTCCAGCGCGCCCGGCTCACCGTCAGGCCCCGCTCCTGCAGGTACCGCTCCAGCGCGGTGCGAGCGAGCGGTGTCAGGGTCACCCTGGCGGGCTTGCCGCCTTTGCCGGTGACGTGAAGCCAGTGATCGCCGACGGCGTCGACCTCAACGTTTCGCAGGGTCGCATTGGCCAGTTCGCTGATCCGCAGTCCCGTCGCGTAACCGAAATCCAGCATGAAACGAACTCGCTGAGCGGCAGCAGCCTGCCAGCCGTACGACCACTCGAGCCCGTTGGCAATAGTGCGCGTGAGCAGCCATTCTCCTTCGGTGAAGGCATGCGCGGTTTCCAGCGCCGTGGCACGCTTGCTGCCGCGTACCTTGATGCCGGCAAAGGGGTTAGCCACGACATAGCGCTGCTCCACCAGCCAGCGGAACAGTGCGCTGAGCACGGCAAGCGCGTGCGCAATCGAACGCGCTGAGAGGTTGTCGACAAACGGGCGCCAGTCAGGCGACGTGCGTGGCCGCGGCGGTCCGACCCAGCGTTCGCGCGGGGTGGGTCTTCGCAGAAACGCCCGATAGTCGGTTGCATCCCGCGTGGTCAGCGACGACAGGGCCTTGCCGCGGGCAACAATGCCCCAGAGAATCAGCCGTTCGGCCTCCTTACGGTAGGCGCGCTGCGTGGCCGGGGACTCGTGCAACGCAAGCCAAGCCTGAATGGCGTCGTAATCGTTGTCGACGCCCAGGATACAGGTCGACAGCGGTGCTCGGAAAGCGCCTGCGGATCCGTCAACCTCATGCGGTAGCCGTAGCTGCTCCCAGGGCGTCACGTCCGACTGCCGCTCGGCGACGATCAGTGCGCGGGCCCGCTCCGTGAGCGCCGGGTGCGCGGCAAAGAAGGCCTCGATCGTTTTTGCGCTGGCCGGGCCGAGCCCTGGTACGGCTCTCCACCACTGCCGGCGGCGAGGAATCCTTACCGTGAGATCAGCCAGCGTACGGATGCCCGCGGCGTGCAGGGCACGGACAGCGCGTTCCGGCAACCAGCGCGTAATGTCATCCCCGATCTGCGGGGTCGGTAAACGCAGCGTGCGCAGCGTTTCGACTGCCTGCGCGGTGGCGCGGGCATGATGTCTGCGTTTGTGGGCCGGGCATTCGAACAGCGTAGCCAGATCCGCCCGCTGCCGGCAGCGGGCGTAAAGTGCAAGCTGCCGGCGGATCTGGCCGATGACGCCGCGTGCAGACTGCCCCTGAACGAGCCGGTCTCGCAGGTACCGGCCGGCCGCGTCACGCGAGGATGCGCCTTCGCACCAGGCGCGCAGCGCTGCAAGCGCGTCGGCACCGGGGAAATCGTTCGACATGTCGGCGGCGGACGGGTTCGGGTGACGCGTTTTCATGACATCGAGTTTAGTTAAAAAACGACCATACAGAGATAATCCAGAGGATTTTTAGCGGAGCGGAAACGGCGTAGTGAGCCGGCCATGGGCACGGTGAACGAGCCGTTTCCGCTCCGCTAAAAATTCGTTGAGCTAAGCCGCTCCGCTGCCGATGGCTATGGGAATTGAATCGGTGCGGCGCCGGTTGCGAGCGTCGAATTCGGGAAGGAAGCCGAGGACAGGAAAGAATCTCGTTGCACGATTTGGCGGGTGCGTCCAGCCATGATGGAAAGCAAACGGCTTCGGCTGCGTGAGCAAGGCCCGGCTGGAGCGCGATGGACATACGTGCCCAGCGGACGCGCTGGACGTGCCGGGTTCGATGCCGAGGTGGGACTGCGGACTTGCTTCATTGATGGCATGGTGGTGCCCGCGGCGGAGCGCCAGGCAGGAGGTATTCCACACAGATCATGTGACCGTGCTTGCAGACCGGGCAGTCGCGCAGTGATCGACCGGTCAGCTGTGCAAGGTGGTCGCGGTAATCAGGTGTGGATATCACGCGGGTTTCGGCGGGCGGCGCGTCGAGCAGACGGCGACATGCTGTGAGGCTGGCCTCGCGCAGCCGGTTGCTGAGCAGTCCATAGTGGCGGATTCGTTGCAACCCGTGTGGCAATACGTGCAGAAGGAAGCGGCGCAGGAATTCATGGGCTTCCAGACGCATTACGCGCGGATGGCCTGGTTGGCGATAGTCCTTCCAGCGAAACGTGATGTGCTGATCGGTCTGGCTGATGAGGCGGTTGTTGGAGATTGCGACGCGCGAATTGGTAAGGACCTCCCCGCTCACGGACTGGCACGGTCTGGTGCCATCATGGCTGGTGATACGCAACCTCCCGGGAAGGGGGAAGTCATGGACAAGATTATTCGTGTTGGTGTGGATCTGGCAAAGAACGTTATGCAGGTTCATGCGGTCGACGCCGCCGGGCACGTCGTGGTACGGAAAGCGATCGCACGCCAGCGATTCGTGAGCTGGTTTGCCAATCTGGACCCGTGCCTAGTCGCGATGGAGGCATGCGGCGCCGCACACTACTGGGCACGCAAGCTGCGTGCGCTCGGACACGACGTGCGCCTGATTCCACCTCAGTTTGTGGCCCCCTATCGCAAGGGCGGCGCTCACGTAAAGAATGACGCACTCGACGCCGAAGCAACCTGCGAAGCAGCAAGCCGTCCTCACATGCGTTTCGTGCCGGTCAAGTCACCCGCCCAGCAAAGCGTACTGGTCCTGCATCGCATGCGCACGGGCTTCGTGGAGGAGCGAACCGCGCTGGTGAACCGGTTGCGCGGATTGCTGGCCGAGTTCGGCGTGTTCCTGCCGCAAGGCATCCGCCAGTTGCGCAGGAATTTCCTCGACCGCGTTGAGGATGGAGATAATGAGCTCTCGGGGGCGGCGCGCCAAGCCTTAATGCGTGGCTGGGCCCAATGGCAGGCGCTCGATGACGAAATCACTTGGTTTGACAAACAGATTGCCGAACATGCCACCCACGACCCCCAGGCGCAGCGTTGTATGGACGTATGCGGCGTCGGCCGGCTCACGGCATCGGCCGCTGTAGCGACGGTGGTAGACGCACGGCAGTTCAAAAACGGCCGACAGATGGCCGCGTGGCTGGGTATCGTGCCCAAACAGAAGAGCAGTGGCGGCAAGCAGCGGCTCGGGCGCATCACCAAACAAGGCGACACCTATCTACGGACCCTGCTGTTTCAGGGCGCACGCTCTGCGGTGCTGACAGCTCACCAACGCGAGGACCGACTCTCGCGCTGGATCGTTCAGCTACAGGCACGGGTGGGCTTTTACAAGACTCTGGTCGCCGTGGCCAACAAGCACGCGCGCATCTTGTGGGCCGTGCTGGCTAAGGGCGAACGGTTCGATCCGTCCTACGCGCCCGCCCGCAGGATGGCGGCGGGCGCGTGAAACCGACAACGGAAGACGCCCCATCTCACCATGAATTGACTTTGTAGTCGAAGACGCAACAGGTAAGGATAGCGACAGGTCAGACCGGCAGCGGGCGAACTCGAACACGCATCAGGCGCTACATCGCATGTATTCGCCGTGACGCGGATGGAGTCCTGCTGCGCGGTTACTATCCGGGCCCGAGCACGGCAATAGTGTGCCCAACAAGGCCGCTTATAGGTGTGCAGTCTGTCTCGCCGCTGTTCCCTCTGTTTCTGACGTCTTGACCGGGCATGCAGGAGCTTAACGAATGACCCACTAAACCCAGCTTGCAAAATCGGGGAGGTCCTTATAGGTGCGTGTAGCGGCCGAGATAGTCGAGTACCTGTTGTGGGCCACCAAATGGCTCCTTGGCATAGACGACCCACTCGGTTCGGCGCTGAGCGGAGAGATAGCGGGCAAACTGGCCCGGCTCAGACAGGTGGGCCAGTGACGAAAAGAAGCCGAGTGCGCCGATATCGAAGGCCCGTTGCAAGCGTTCGAGAAACAACCGGCGGAACAGCCGAGAGAGAACGCGCACCGGCAGAAAGAAGCCGGGCCGGCAAGCCACCCAGCGTGTGCCGTCGGCAGCAAGCCCGCCGCCCGGGATGACGCAGTGCAGATGCGGATGGTGGACCAGATTCTGCCCCCAGGTGTGCAGCAGCGCGATGAAGCCGATCGTGGCACCGAGGTGCCGGAAATCTGTCGCTATCGTTTGCAGCGTTTCGGCGGTTGCCTGGAACAGGATGTCGTAGACAACACGCTTGTTCTGGAATGCGATGGCCGCGATCTCTTGCGGAACGGTGAAGACGACGTGGAAGTAAGGCACGGGCAGCAGGTCCGCCTGGCGGTGCTCGAGCCATTGTGCCCGGGCGAGCGACTGGCACTTCGGGCAGTGCCGGTTGCCACACGAGTTGTAGGCGATGCGCTGATGTCCGCAGGCGTCGCACTGCTCAACATGGCCGCCCAGAGCTGCGGTTCGGCATTGCTCGATGGCGCGCATGACGCGACGCTGCTCGCGGTCGAGCGAGTCGGCGTGCAGATGGCGGTATGCCGGGCCGTGGCGTCGCAGGACGTCCGCCAACTCCAGCGGGGCCTTCATGGCGGTTCAGACGTGATCAACCCGTGGTTCAGGTAAAGCCTGCGGCGACCTTGACGGTAGGCGGTCAAACGGGCTGGTCGTCGCGCAGATCGTGCTGGTTGCGACCTTCAGATAGCGCGCCGTTGTGGCCAGGCTGCGATGGCCCATCAGCAACTGGATCAGGCGCACATCCGTGCCGGATTCGAGCAGGTGCGTTGCAAACGCATGGCGCAGGGAATGCGGCGTGATCGGCTTGCTGATGCCGGCACGACGACGCGCATCATGGCACGCTTGGCGTATCACGTCGGCACCCACCGGTTGATCCGGGAAGCGGCCGGGAAACAGCCAGTACTGGGGGCGGCCGGTGCACCAGTAGCTGCGCAGGACCTCCAGCAGCCGGGGCGAGAGCATCACGTAGCGATCGGCGCGCCCCTTGCCCTGTTCGACACGCAGCATCATGCGCTGGCTGTCGATATCGCCGACCTTCAGCCGGGTTGCTTCCGAGATGCGCAGGCCGGCGGCGTAGGCCACGATCAATACGGTACGATGCTTGTCGCTACGGATTGCTTCAAGGAAGCGCGTGATCTCGTCCTGACTGAGGATCACCGGGAGTTTGCGCGGCGTCCGCGCCATCGGGAGTTCCTCGACGGACCACTCACGTTTGAGCGTGATGTGGTACAGGAAGCGCAGCGCCGCAGTGGCGACCACCAACGTGCTGGATGAACGCCGCTGGACTTCAATCAGGTGCACTTGCCACGCGCGTACTTCCTCCGGGCCCAGCAGTTCAGGGGAACGCCCGAAGTACCTGGCAAAGTTGCTTACCTGCTGGAGATACACGCGTTGTGTGTTGGCCGCGAGGTTGCGCACGCGCATATCCTCGATCATGTGTCGACGTAGGGGTGTCATGGTGGACTCCGCTCTGAATGGTCACGGCAGCAAACTGCACTGCTATCGTCCCACTCGAACGGGCGCGCCCTATGGATGATCCCGGAGCCGATGTCGCTGGCCAACTACCTCCTCCCGCTTCAGCGGGTTAGTTCAATAAAGCTTATCTCTGTATTGATCTAAAAAGACGTCGCGTCAGAATTTTCACGATGATTTTTCCGGCCTAGATTGCCTGCAGGACCCGACTCATGAAGTCCGCGTGCGCAGAGGTTCCAGACGCCAGCAGACGAATCCGCTCCCTGACGGAATCGGGATCGACGCCCGCGTGCCCCGCTGCCTGTAGCGTGGCGCGGCTTGCATCGAGCACATCGACACCTGTGATCTCGTAGCCGTAGCCCAGCGAGATCCAGTGCAAGGCTGCGAGACCGGCGGCCATGGCGAATTCCGGCTGCTTCTGCGCAAAGTCTCTGGCCGCGCGCGTCAACGTCCGGGGATCGGTCGGGCTGGCATTGGCCAGCTTGATGGCCTGGTTGAACAGGCCCGCGTCCTTGGCCGCCGCGAACCACTTCCCTGGCTCGCCCGGCGACGCAGCAACCAGGTCGCTCAGGATGGTCTCTTGCGCGATGTGCGGATACTTCTTTGCGATGGCACGGAAAGTTGCCAGGTAGGTGGTGCCCTGGTTCGCTTCATGTGCATAGCGCCGGTATGCCTCGTCGGCAAGACCCGATGACAGCAGGATCGCCTCGCAAGCTTTCGCGATCTGCCCGTCCGGGCTGTTGAGGCCGCGCGTGTCTTCCGCGTAGGCCAGGGCTTCAGCCTTTCTGCCCATCGCAAGCAGTGCCTTGACGCCCCAGCGTCGGTAGTGCCACATCTTCAACGGAGCGCGGTCCACCAGTGCGATCAGCTGCGCATGTCGCCCGGCTGCATAGAGCGAGGCCAGACAGATCGGTGTCCCCGCAAAATACCCCCCGGGCCCCTCGGACCAGACGTGCCCGACCAGATCAATAAACCTGTCGGCCCACTCGCTGGCGATTTCGGGCGTCACGCAGAGCGTGCCCCATTCGTCCGACAGACCCTCGATATAGGGGACGCCCTGATCCTGAATGGCTTCCCATAGCCGCTCGAGCCAGCCCTGGCGCGTGACTGTGTCGACCTGTGCGCCAGCAATGACCGGGACCAGCGTTTCGATCGCACGGTTCACGGCCGTGCCGATCGCACCTGACGACCCGTCGACGTGGTCCAGCGCGGGCGAAACTTTCTCCAGAAATTTCACAGCGCCCTCTGCCGCAAGCACTGCATCGCTGCGCGCCACCTGCCGGATCTCCGTGAGCGCTTCCCTGATACGCTGGATCGGTACGTCCGAGCGCCAGCCGAAAGCGTTGCGTCGAAAACGCTGGGCGAACTGCCACTTGTATGAGGCTGGCTTCACAGGGGTTCGTCCGTTTCAGATCGCAGATCCTGCAGGGGGCGCAAGGCGAGAATCATTTTTTCGAGCACCATGATCCAGTCCTCGAGTTCCTCGATGGTGCAGTCAGCCTGTTCGACCAGCGTCAGGTCATCCGTCGCGCACGACAGGCTCGCGCCATTGATGAGGGTATGCGCCATGGCGTGCAGGCGCAGAAGGTCGTCACGCAAACCATCGGGCTCGCAGCGGGCGCGGATGGTGTCAAAAAGATCCACGGCCTGCTGGATGACGGTCGTATCGTATCGCTGCTGCAATGATTCCAGCGCGTCGGCATCGACGGTGCCGTAGGGAGTCTCAAGATCGGGCATGGGGTCGGGATCTCCGCAGGGAACGGACCGGACCGGCGAACAGGTGGTCGTGTATCCAGCCCTCGACGTGCCCGAAATCCAGCTCGTATCTGCCAAAACGTTTCAGGTTGCTGGTGAGGTAGGGGCTGAGGAATCCGATGTCGTCGGGATTGACCTCAATGCCCTCATTCACCATCGATCGCAACGCCTGCATCATGTCCACCGTGTTCTGCAGGATTGCGGCGGAAGCCATCAGATCGTTGTAACGCAGGCGTTTCTGCTGCTCGTCCGGGTCATTGACTGGCAACACATCTCCGCCGAACGAAAACCACTTGGCAAAGCCATTATAGGACTCGACCTTGTTGGTCGTGGCGGTGATCTCCTGCCGCAGCTCGTTGCTGCCGAGCCACTCGAGCAGGAATACCGTGCGAACCACCTTGCCAAGCTCCTCGGCCGCCAGGGACAGGCGATTCTTCGGACTGGCCGCACCGAAACGGCGCAGCAGCAGGGGCGATGAAATCGCTCCGGACTGGATCGACAGCGCGAGCTGCATCAGGTCCTTCCAGTGGCGCCCGATGAGTTCCCAGTCGACCGATTCCGCGAAAAGGCCATCGATATGTTTGTACCGGGTCGCAGCATCCACCCGATACAGCTTGAGGTCCTGCCAGTTGCGAATCCGCGGCATCAGCTTGATGCCCAGCAGGTAGGTGAAAGCGAACACCGCAGCCGACTGCCCCTGGGTGTCGGCGTGCACCGTATCGGCCTCAACGCTCAAGCCAGCCTTGAGCAGTCCTTCAATAACATAGATGGCTTCCCATATACCTGGCGGGATGAAATGCCGGAACACCGCGATATAGTTGTCGGCGACGTGCCGGTAGGCGACCGCGCCCATTTTCCGGTAGCGGAAGTGATAGCCGGCCAGCAGGTTGTTGTCGTAGAAGTCGTACTGGGTGCCGTCGGCTGCAACCGTCTTGCCGTCGCCCCAGTGCTTCGGCAGGTCAAGTCGAAGATAAAGTTCGATCAACTCGCGTTGCGCGCTCTCGAGTCGCTCCAGGCTCAGGTGCCGGCGGTTGACGAACGACATCATGTGCGGCGTGATCCTGTCACCCATGTGACGTGCAGCCTGGGTGGGTCCCAGATTGCATCCCATTGCGAAGATGGTAAGCAGGTACCGCTGTTCGGCATCGCGGATTTTGGGATCGTTGCCGCTTAACGGACCAAACTGTCGTGTGAAATGCGTCCAGTGCTCGATATTGGCGAGCACGTCCAGCAGATTGCGCACGGGCATGCGCTTGACGATCGCCTTTTGGAGGGCCACCGCGCTTTCCGGGATGACGGTCGCAGTAGTGCGACGGACAACAAACTCACCTGCGTTGTTGATGGTCACATGTCCGGACTTCTCCGGAAAACGGTCATCCAGCTGGCGCGCGGCATCCGAAAGCCATTCGCGCAGCTGGGCCACGAAGCCGGTGCTGCTGTCTGCGACGCCAAGCCTCTCGCTGTATGCCGGCAGACGCTTCTCACATTCATGCCAGGGCATCAAGAAATCTCGATAGTCTGCAAAGGCATCCGAGCCGGCCACGCACAAGTCTCCGCTGCGCAGTTCCCTCGTCATGCTCGACAGTACACACAGTTCCAGATAACGCCGGTTTGTCGTCGCACCCTTCTCGGGTGGGCGGAAAACGAGCTTGCGCCAGCGCTCGGAAGCAAAGCTGAGGTCGACCTCGACGTTGATCCATTCCCGATGAAGCGATTCGTTCCTGAAAACGACTTCCATTGCCTGTAGCAATGCCCCGGACTGGGTAGTCGAGCTCCATGCCAGTGCGTGCGCGAGACGTAGCAGTACTGATCGATGTGCCTTGAAATGTCGCCATAGCAGTGGCAGGTAGTTTCTGCCACTGTAGGCCCGGACCTCGGCACAGCTTTCGCGCAATGGTTCGAGGTCGCCAGACGGCGCCAGGTACTGGCGAATACGCGCGCCAAGTTCGGTGTCGTCCGGATAGTCGTCGATAATGTTGACGACGCCGTCAAGTGTATCAACCAGGCTTTCCATCCGTTCGCGCTGCCGTGCCTGGATCTGGTCGAGCTCTTCCCTGGCCCGCTTGTGGATTGCGCCCATACGACGGATGAACATCTCGGCCAGATCGTCGCGGGCGCGCACGCGCATTTGATGCAGCAACGCGACAATGAGCGTATATCGCCGCTCCGGCAGGGTTTCCTTCAGATTCGCCGCGTCCAGACTCATCGCCTGCGTCGACAGCGACCGCAGCTTTGTCGCGGGAACCCCGTCCAGGGCATGATTGAAGTCGCCAAAACCATCGAGCCAGGCAAGATGGTCGACGAGCAGGGAGATATGCTTTCGCGACGGGCGTAAGGCGTATCGCTTGATGGTGTTGTACGCGCTCTGGCGCTGGTTGAATTCGCGCTTGATCAGCCGGTCCAGCTGGACCTTGTCTTCATCAGAAAGGCGACGCGAAACGCGTCGGAACAGCGCCGTTTGAACTCGGGTGTGGACCTGTTCCACAATGGCGTCGAGCGTCGAGAATGCGGGCAGTTCGACCTGCTGCTGGATCAGGCTGTCGATGGTTGCATTGATGATGTCCACCGGCTGATCCATTGTTCCGGCAGCCTCGTGTGCCGCGCGCACTGCAATTTCATTCGCATCGGTGCCGTAATAGGACTGGATACCGAGAAATTCCCGGACTGCCGCATAGTGACGAAACAAGGCGGGCGACCTGGCCCTGTTGTAGTCGAATGCGGCCTCGGCACCGATGCTTGCGCTCGCCCGGATGTGTTCGATGACAACGGCGGGAATGGCGTCAACGAAGGGAAAGTGGTGCATCTGCTGAAAGACCTTTAGCAGAACCAGCAGCCCCAGTCTCGAAGACTGGCCGCGCGCGTTGCGGCGCACCCATTCAAGCTCTTCAACGTCTGGCGTATAGAACGCCTGCAGTTCCGCAGATGAAAAACCCTTGGGAAACCTCGGATACGCTGTACGTTCGATGGTCGCCATGCCGGATTCCGGATCTCGAATGGGCTGGCCAGTGTAGCGGAAAAATCCGGCAAAGCCGTCGCACCCGTGCCAATCTGTGCAACCCGCTGGCCGCTATAATTTGCGGATTCAGAACGCAGCGAAGGGGGCAGAGAAATGGGCAAAGCCAGCCAGCAGAAAAAAACGTCGCGTGCACGCAAGCTGGGCGCACGAGACCTGGAGGCATTGCGACGGGGAGCGGTTCAGTCAGGGATCCCAGACGCTATCGTTCTCGATCGTAATGACCTGCCGCCGGAACAGAAAATCTCCTGGCCCCTCGCGCAAATGCTCCAGGATGAGGTATCCGATCATCCAACACTGGAGGAATATCAGAGCGCACTGACGGCGATTGTTGCGGCGTGGAATACAAGCCTGCTGCCCGAGAGTGAGCGTGCTGAAGCGCTACGTGATCAGATCGGATTCGACAAAAGTGTTCCACCCGAAATACGGCGCGAAATCATACAGGGCATCGAGCGCCTGATTGGCGAAAAACTGGCCCGCTTTCCCCATGACCGCCGCCGTATCGTCTCGTGGGAGGCGAAACTCGAAGGTGACGTACTTCGGGTCGTAGCGGCGGCGTCCGACGGTCCCCGGCACGATACCCCGGAGGATGTCATGCGCGGTTTGCTGCGAACGATGTCCGCCTAAGAGACCGCACATTCAGACCAGTCGGCTAAGGACGCGATCGTCCCGCGCTGGCTCGTCCCGCGCTGGCTGACCGCGTTGACCTGTCTGCATGCCGACGACTCAAGCGGACGCGATAGCTCAGGGACGCATTCGCGGCCCACGTCCCTTATTCCGCCAGAGCATAGAGATCCGTCACTTCATAACTTTCAGGCTTATGATAGCAATTTGACCGGATCTTGGTCAGATCCCTTTCTCGGCGAGCATCCGCTCGTACACACCAAAGTGCAGGTCCATGTCGGACTGATCCACCGTCGTGACGATCAGGTTGATGTGGTCCGGCGGCAGGCCGAGCACGCCCGCGATAAATGCTTCGAGTTGCGGCGCACAAACCTTGTCCTTGGCGACGGTCGTCCCGATCGTGACTTCATAGTTTTTTTCGTGCCGGCAGACCACTTCCACGAGGCGAGCGCGGGCGCTCATGTTGTTGTCGACCGCAATCCGGATGACGTCCACCGCCTTGCGCATCGCTTCTGTCGGAAAACCCCTGGTCGAGCGCAGCCGCACGCGGTGTGGGCCCAGGGTCAGCCAGTCGGTATCGAATTCCATCGTGTCCTCCACCCGGTGCATGGTTCCGCAGCGGATGATAGGAGCCGTCCATAATTTTCAAGGGCAAGTCGCGGTTTTTGCCCTTGAAATTTTCGTGGCAGTTCCTATCTTAGGATTCGCTCAGGCAGACGCGCGGGTCCCTACGTCCCGTGCGCTGCGTGTTTCGATTTGTTTTGCCGTCCGGCAGGCGAACTGGAGCGCGTAGGCCCGTTCGCCTCCATGCGTCACATGAGGAGAACAGCATCATGAGCGATCTTTTTGGAACTAACCTCTTCAGCGAGTTCGACCGGCTGCAGCAGCAGATGGCGAACCTCTTTGGTACTTTCCCCTCAAGCCTCCGGGCGAGCCGCTTCGGCATGTTCCCGCCGGTCAATATTGGCGCCACCGACGACTCGATCGAGATCGTCGCGTTTGCTCCAGGCATCAATGCGGCGGCGCTCGACGTATCGATCGACAAGGGACTGCTGACCATCAGCGGTGAGCGCAAGCCGGCACAACCGGATACCGGCGAGGACACGCGGGTTTATGCGCAGGAGCGCTTCACCGGCGCGTTCCGGCGGGTCATCGAGTTGCCGGAGAACGCGGACCCCGACAAGGTTCAGGCGCGCTACGAGAATGGTTGCCTCTCGATCGCCATCGGCAAGCGCGAATCCTCGAAGCCTCGTGCAATCACCGTCCAGTAATCCAGGGAGCCGAAAATGAGCGATACCACTGAACTGAGCAGGCGCGAGCCATCGGCAGCCACGCGCAGCGAAAACGGACCGTCCGCGCGGCGCATGACGATTACTCCCGCTGTCGATATCTACGAGGACACCCAGGGCGTCACGTTGTGGGCCGACCTGCCTGGAGTCACCCGCGACAAGCTCGATGTGCGGGTCCATGACAGCAGTCTCGTCATCGAGGCGGAGGCGGTTGTGCCGACACCCGCAAATCTGCGGCTGCAGCATGCCGAGGTCCGTGAGCCGCGCTTTGCGCGCACGTTCACGCTCTCCCCGGACTTCGATACGTCGAAGATTGAGGCGAGTCTGCAGGACGGCGTGCTGAAGCTCACGATCCCGCGCCGCGACGAGGCGCGCCCGCGGCGCATCGAAGTGCGTACCGGCTGAAGTCGGCGCGCGGACAGCAACGGCAGGAACGTCCGGGTGGCGGCTGCCTGGCTGCCACCCGCCCACAGCGAAGACTCGCGTACGCCAGCTGTTCCCGTAGCGCGACGCGCTGTCTCGCGCCATCAGGAGGCCTGGAAAGGGAACATTCCGCTGCGGAGCTCAAGGTGGCTTCGGCAACCGCCCGGGACCCAGTCCGATTACGGAGACAGCGGGAAAAAAACGGCGGCGCGGGCGCCATGAGCGGAATACGGTTCTCCTGCCAGATACCAGAGGAGGAAACGATGAACCCCGATCCGAAAAAGTGGAATCCCTTCAAGTTCCTTCGCGGGGCTGTGCGCAAGTCCGATGCGGACAGCCCGGAGAGGCCGCCGGCGAGCGAAAACGAACAATGGCGCGCCGCCCTGCCCGACATCGCGCGACTTTTCTCACGCGAACCATGGCGCGCCGTGGAGGAGTTTTTTCACGACCCGTTTGCGGGTCGTGGCGCGCTCGAACGATGGTTCGGTGACTTCAGTTCGTCGCGCTTCCATCCGCGCATCGACGTCGTCGATGAGGGACCGGTGCTGCGCGTAACCGCAGAACTGCCCGGGATGGAGCGCGAAGACGTGAAGGTGAGCGTCGAGGACGGCGCGATCGTGCTGCGCGGTGAGAAAAAGCAGGATGTGCGCAGTGAGGAAAACGGTTGCTACCGGCTGGAGCGTGCCCACGGACGCTTCGTGCGCACGATCCCGATGCCTGAATACGCCGATCCCGGTCGCGCCCTGGCAAAATTCGAAAACGGCGTACTCACGTTGACCGTGCCGAAAACGGAGCCGGTGCCGTCCACGAGTCGCACGATCGATATCGGTTAGGGCGAGCGTGCAACGCGCCATGACTGCGGGCGAAAACGAGGACTGGGCCGTTAGCTCAGCTGGTAGAGCAGCGGACTTTTAATCCGTTGGTCACAGGTTCGAATCCCGTACGGCCCACATGAAACCAGGCATCCGACGCCACCCGGCAAACGTGGCTTCGACGCCGTTTGACTGCTGCCATCGGCCACGCGCAGGCTGCAAAACGCCCCCTCGGCACTCGGCACATTAAAAGCACCCGTCTCGGGGCAAGGACGACGCCAGTCCGGGCACGCCATGGCCAGCGGTTAGCCAGCGCGGGCGGAAGGATCACGATGGAAACGCATGAGACTGGGGATTCCCGATGCATATCGCACCGCGTGGCCCTTCGGACCGGGTTGAATCTCACACCAGAATTCCTGGTGGCGGGCACCGAGACGTCGGGCCGCCTCATAGCGGTGAAAGTGACTGGCAAGCCAGTACTGGCAGCTATCAAAGAATACCTTCATTGCTGGCTGCGCTGCGCGCATCGAGCCGCTGCGGACGGCGGCCATAGCGTCCTGCAGCGCTACATCGTCGAACGATCCCTCACAGGCCAGCTCATCATCAACCGAGAGCTGCAAGAACTTGAGATAGTCCAGGCCGAGCACGCCAGCAGGTAGTCTGGCCGACGGGCGGGCAGGCAATTGCGGATAGCTGGACATCGTAATGTCAGTTTATTCAGGATGACGATACAAATAGGTAGGCCTGGTCGTGCCGTACCGTACTTCTCGACCGGAACTGACCCGCCCGGTTCACTCATCAGCCATGAGATGGCGAATCACGAGTGCCGGGTCAGCGATATCCAGAATGAGCCTGCGAAGTACACGCCGACGCATATGCTCTTCGTCGAGAATCCACGGCTCGCCCTTCTCGCTGAGATAGCGTGCAAGGGCGGCACGGTGGTCTTCACTGTCGGGCAGATTCAGGCGAACGGCCAGCAGTCCCGCAACGACATCGTCGATTTCAACGTTCAGCGGCTTTGAGTCAATGCAAAGTTCGAGTTTCATGTTTGTCTCCGGTAAAAAGCGGCACCGCAGGACGGAGACAGCGTGCGGCGCCGAACGGGTTACACCGGCCGCGACTGTTGGCTGGCGCATGCGGAACGCTGCCGGATCAGTAGTCAAACTCCGGTGCGGGGGTCTGCGCCGGCTTCTCGTCCTTAGGCGCCTCGGCGACCGTTGCGTCCGTCGTCAGGATCAGCCCGGCAATCGATGCGGCGCTCTGTAGTGCCGTGCGTGCAACCTTGGTGGGGTCGACCACACCCGCCTCGACAAGATCGCCGTACTCGCCGGTGGCCGCGTTGTAGCCGAAGTTGCCCTTGCCTTCGAGTACCTTCGCGATCACCACGGAAGGCTCATCACCCGCGTTGGTGGCAATCACGCGCAGCGGCGCTTCGAGCGCGCGCAGCACGATCTGCACGCCCGCGTCCTGATCACTGTTGGCGCCTCTCAGGCTCGTCACCGCCGAACGGGCGCGCAGAAGCGCAACGCCACCACCCGGCACGATGCCTTCTTCGACCGCCGCGCGCGTGGCGTGCAGCGCGTCGTCCACGCGGTCCTTCTTCTCCTTCATCTCGACCTCGGTTGCCGCCCCGACCTTGATGACGGCCACACCGCCTGCGAGCTTCGCGACGCGCTCCTGGAGCTTTTCGCGGTCGTAGTCGCTGGTCGCTTCCTCGATCTGCGTGCGGATGGACTTCACGCGCGCCTCGATGCGCGCCTGTTCGCCCGCGCCATCGATGATGATCGTGTCGTCCTTTCGCACCTCGACGCGCTTCGCACGTCCGAGATCCTCCAGCGTTGCCTTCTGCAGCTGCTTGCCGGTCTCTTCGGAGATCACGGTCGCACCCGTGAGGATCGCGATGTCCTCGAGCATGGCCTTGCGTCGGTCGCCAAAGCCTGGCGCCTTGACGGCCGCGACCTTCAGGATGCCGCGCATCGCGTTGACCACGAGCGTGGCCAGCGCTTCGCCATCGATATCTTCCGCGACGATCAGCAGCGGCTTGCCGGCCTTGGACGTCGCCTCGAGCACCGGCAGCAGGTCGCGGATGTTCGAGATTTTCTTGTCGTGCAGCAGGATCAGCGCATCGTCGAGCCAGGCCGCCTGCTTGTCCGGATCGTTGATGAAGTAGGGGCTCATGTAGCCGCGGTCGAACTGCATGCCCTCGACCACATCCAGCTCGTTCTCGAGCGACTTGCCGTCCTCGACCGTGATCACGCCTTCCTTGCCGACCTTCTCCATCGCATCGGCGATGATCTTGCCGATCGCCTCGTCGGAGTTAGCCGAGATCGAGCCAACCTGAGCGATTTCGCGGTTCGTCGAGATTGGCCTCGACAGCTTGCGCAGCTCGTCAAGCACCGCTGCCACGGCCTTGTCGATGCCGCGCTTCAGATCCATCGGATTCATGCCCGCGGCGACGTGCTTCATGCCTTCCTGCACGATAGCCTGCGCGAGCACCGTTGCCGTCGTCGTGCCGTCGCCGGCCACGTCTGCGGTCTTCGCGGCAACCTGCTTGACCACTTGCGCGCCCATGTTCTCGAAGCGGTCCTTCAGCTCGATTTCCTTTGCCACCGACACGCCGTCTTTCGTGATGGTCGGCGCGCCGAAGCTGCGCTCGATCAGCACGTTGCGGCCTTTGGGCCCAAGCGTGACCTTCACGGCATCGGCGAGAACGTTCACGCCCTTGACGATGCGGGCGCGTGCGCTGTCATGAAACTGGACGTCTTTTGCACTCATGTTGTTGCTCCGGATAAAGTCGTTGACTCAACGCGTCGCGAACGACCGGCCGGTGTCCGCGAGCGTAACGGGATTTCAGGCGGCCTTGCGGGCGGCGCCCGCGTCGGCCTCGAGGACACCCATGACGTCTTCCTCGCGCATGACGAGGAGTTCCTCGCCATCGACCTTGACGGTCTGGCCGGCGTACTTGCCGAAGAGCACCTGGTCACCGACTTTCAGCTGGAGCGCGCGCAGCGTTCCATCCTGCAGCAGCCGGCCACTGCCGACCGCGACGACTTCGCCCTGTTCGGGCTTTTCTGCCGCTGAATCGGGAATCACAATGCCCGAGGCCGTCGTCCGTTGCGTTTCGATTCGCTTGACGATAACCCGGTCGTAGAGGGGACGAATCTGCATTTCCATCTCCTGAGCGATTAAAGGATCACCAATAAGGGAATCCGGCTGCCACTATCGGGACGCGTGGGGCGCGTCCGTGCAGCCGAGCCAATGTCTGGCAGAAAGCGAAATAGAGGCGCCCATCGCGCCCTTCAAGAGGGCGCGAAAATGGCTGGTTGTAACAAATTGTTTCAGCGCGGCAGAACGATGCGACGAACCGTGCCGAGGCGATAAACCGTGCGGCCGCCTCCCTCCGGGCGGCGTGGCTTGGGCCGCACGGGACAGGGTGGCTGGCGTCCGCCATCGGCGTCGAGGGTGTCGTCGGGTTCGTCGAGCGTGCGCCACAGGCCGCCCTTGACGGGCCGGAACAGCCAGCGCACATAACCCCTGCGCGCGGCGAGCTGCATCAGCTCGTCGCGATCGGTTTGGTCATCGAGAAGCTGCGGATCATGCGTCCCGTCCTCTCCATAGTCCCCAAACGCTTGCCGGCACGCGAGCGTCTCGGCAGCGCTGGCGCCGATTACGTTGCAGCCGCGCTGCTCGACGCGCTCGACATCCCACGCGCCCGATTGCCAGGCCGCGTCCAGCAGCATGGCGTCCACGGTTTCGAAGCTGTGCCATGGAGCATCGAGCTGGACGGCCGAGCCCGGAACCGGTCGTGAAGGAATGTCGATGCCGGGCAGGACCAGCGGCGTCGCGCGCCGGAATCCGTGCCAGTGGAGGATTGCGATGAGCGGCGTATTCACCTGCGCAGCCGCCGTGACGGTAACGGCAAAGAGCGGCAGGCGCACGGTGTCGATCTGCTCCTGAAGCCTGTCGAAAAGGTCCATGAAGCCTCCCCGGTTGTATGTTGCAGGGCCTCTTGAAATTTCCGTTCGTTGCGCTATTTTATGCATCGCTCAGGCAGTCGCGATCAAGCGCTGCGTGTTTCGATTTGTTTGTCAGAGGGGTCTCCCACCGGCAGGCGAACTGGAGCGCGTGGTCCGGTTCGTTTTTCGTGAGGGGCCCCGGTTTCAAGGAGCCAGTCATGAGCGATCTTTTCTTCAGCACCGATCTGCTGGGCGAATTCGACCGCCTGCAACGGCAGATGGCCAGCGTCTTTGCGGGCTTTCCCGCAAGCCTGCGCGCCATGCGCAGCGAAACTTTTCCTCCCGTCAACATCGGCAGCACCGACGACAGCATCGAGATCGTCGCGTTCGCGCCAGGACTCGATCCAGCAGCAATCGACGTCTCGATCGACAAGGGATTGCTGACGATTAGCGGCGAGCGCAAGCTCCCCCGACCTGAAGCGGATGACGAGACGCGCATCTACGCCAGGGAACGCTTCATGGGCGCGTTCCGTCGCGTGATCGAGCTGCCGCAGCACGCGGATCCCGACAAGGTCAGTGCGCGCTACACGAACGGTTGCCTGGCAGTGAGCGTCGGACGTTCCGAGGCGTCCAGGCCACGCGCCATCGCCGTCCAGTGAGCCTGGCGCAAATGGAGTACGAGAAAGCACGGAGGACATCATGAACGACAGCACTGAACTGGCTACGCGTGAGTCGCATACCGACGTTGCCTCTCGCGAAAGTGCGCAACTTGCGAAGCAGCTCACCCGCATCGCGCCTGCGGTTGACATCTTCGAGGACAGTCTCGGCATCACGCTCTACGCGGACCTGCCGGGTGTGCCGCGCGACAAGCTCAATGTGCAAGTGCAGGACGGCAGCCTGAGCATCGAGGCCGAGGCGGTGATCCCGGCCCCGTCCGGGCTGCGCCTGCAGCATGGCGAGTTGCGCCACCCGCACTTCTGGCGCGCCTTCACGCTCAGCCCCGATTTCGACGTCTCGCGCATCGATGCCCAGTTGCGCGATGGCGTCCTGAAGCTCACGATTGCCCGTCGTCAGGAGGCAAAGCCGCGACGCATTGAGGTGAGCATTGGTCAGGCGTAAGCACCGGGGCAAGTCCGGTCATGCGGAGGAAGGTATGGACAACGTACGCAGCCAAAGCTGGAAGGGCTTCATGATCGAGACGCGCGCGTTTCCGGTTCGGCACTGCGCGCTGCCTCCTGCTTGCCGGGATACGTACGTGGCCGTCGTGCGCATCCGGCGCGCAGAGCAGACGGTTGCGGACTGGCACCTGCCGCGCTTCGCCCAGCACTGGGCAAGCGTGGACGAGGCGCACCGGGAGACGGTCGAGTACGCGATACGTGCCATCAACGCGGGTTGTCTGAGCGACACGGGTTCGCCGGCGCAATTCCTCGCGTGACAGCGGCAAGCTGCATGGTAGCGAAGCCCTTGTCTGGCTTGCACGATGTGTCGTTTTTCTGCAGGGGCCTCTGGATTCGGGACCCTGATTTACGGGAGAAGAAAATGCTCAGCCCACACGAATTTGCGACCCTGATGCTGGTTCGTCAGGCGCCGGACCAGCTCGACATGAACCGCGCCGAACTCGACGCGCTGCTCGAGCGCCAGCTGGTCATGCTGGAACATTGCGGCGAGGGCGCACGCCGCGCGTACCTGGCCGGGAAGGGCAGAACGTTCCTCGACGCGCTCCACCCCGGCGACGCACCACGTCGAAGTCGGATGACCGCCGGCAACGACGGTCGGACTGGGCCGGGAATGCCCTCCGTGCCGGGTGGCCGCACGACGGATATCGTGGTGCCGGGACGTGCAGGCTGAATGGCTGCGTAATCGCAGCGCCTGACCTGTCGTCCTCGCCGTGAGGCGCGCTCGCGAGGTTGCCGGGTGCCTCCCGGGCGACCTCGGGGCGACACGAGTGGCCGTGGTCGCGCCCGGTCGCGACCAACGGTGGTCCAAGGATGCGTGCGATGTGGCGTGCCATATGGAATGCCATGTGCTGCATGAACTGATAACGAAACTTCGTCGCCGCGGGCGGTCTGGGTGCGGCGCCATGTTTGGAGGTGTGAGATGAACACGGACTCAGTCATCGAGTATCACGGCTGCGAGCTCCGGCCGGTGGTCACCGCCACCGGGAGCGGCCGTTACACGGCCGCAGCTATTGTCACCGACCGGGCAGGCGAAATACGCACGCTCGGTGTCGATGGAGATTTCGCCAACGCCCAGGAGGCACGCGATGAAGCGCTGGAGCTTGCCGTCGCATGGATCCAGCAACGCTCCGTTGTTTCGGACCGATATGTTCGACGGACCTAGCTCCCAGTCAGCGATTGCCGAACGCACGCGAGGTGAACACCTGCGGATTCGAAGGTCGATCCGATTCCGGTTCGCTGTGCCTCCGGAACCATCTGGGCTCAAGCCACTTCGAGGAAAAGAGAATGACAGACATCGCAGTCATCAATCCCGACAAGGACGCGCTTTATGAACGCATCCGGCTCCTGCTCTTCAGCGCTGATCTGCCGGTGCAGCGTCTGGAAGCCGACATCGACGATATCGGACGTTTCACCACGCCGGATGTGCGCTCACCGCATCTGCGCCTGGTCGAAGCCATGCCGCCGCTTACGCCCGCTGCGGAAGCGATCGTGCGCGCCATGATCCGCGCATACGGCATGGATCTGTTCGGGCGCGGCAGCGCGAATTCCGGACTGCGTGCCTTGATAAAGGCTGGACCAGTCAAGTTTGGACAAACGGCCTTGATGCTGGGGCCTGACGCGCCCGTGCCGGAGCGCGCCCGTCCACTCGTCGAGGAGTTCAACCGGATTTTTGAGCGCTATCCGGGGTAATCGTTCGAATCGTGCGAAATCTGGCGGTGGCCAAGTACGGAGCCTCCACCCAGTAAGGCTCCGGCGGCTCGCTGTTCGCTTCTCTCAGCGAGGGAAGCAACTCATTGATTGATAAAGATTTTCCGGGTCAAGCCGCCAGAAATTGCACAAAAAGTACGATAACCCCGTTTGGCGCGGCGAGCACCATACCGCGAGCGCTAAGGTCTCGGGCGAGCCAGAGAAACGTCGCGCAACGTCTCCGTTGCAATGCGCACGTACGCGGAAATCGAGTCAGGATCACGATGGCCTGTGACCATGATGTCATGCACGCGCTCGGCCAGGCGCAGATTCTCGTTCAATTGCTCATGGGCAGGAACCGGCACTTCGCCGCTATCACGACGCCGTAGGCGCGGGCGTTTGACACTCAATTTGCGCTCGTCCATCACGATCTGGCCTCGCTGCGAGCCGTGCCAGCGGATCTCGCCGCCCTTGCGACACGGATGCTTCTCGCTGGCGACTTCGATGGCGGAAATCACCAGCAACTGCTCGACCAGGACCGGCTTCGTACACCAGCTCGTCGATGCTCGTGCACGTGTTCTGGATCAGGTCGAGCATCGGCAGCAGGAGCTGACTGTTCTCGGCGAAACAGGCCCGCAGCCGGTCTTCGTTCTGCTTGGCGACGATGTTCAACGGCGCGCCGGCCTTGGGGGCCCTCTTCTTGGTAGGCTTTATGTGGCGGTACTCCTTGGTTCCCTGTCCAGGACGTTGGTCGTGGAAACCCGATTTTCTCGGATTCCCAACGGGGAACCGCCGCCTTCAACCTTCAACTACGCCTGGGACATTTGCCAAGCGGAAAAGCTCCTGGGTCAGACTGTTCAACGGCTTGTGCGCTTCCATTTGATCTCCAGGAACAGGTCAGCGGACTCATCGCCGAAGGCTCAACCAGCAATCCCGCAACCGGTGCAGGGCCGTTGATTACCGACTGGCAATGCTGCCCTGCTTGTGCAGCCGGACCTGCTTACAGGCTGCTATACATTACACTGTCGCCAAGTCTGCGCACTGGACGTTGTTTCGTCCAGCCTGTTTCGCCTGGTAGAGTAGTTTGTCTGCAGCAGCGATGATGGATTCCTCGCTGATATCTTCATTCTCGCCGGCCACAGCCACGGCCAAAACTCCGAAGCTGGCCGTGGCAGATATCTGCTGTCCGGCATAATCGATCGTTGCTTCTGCGAACGAACGTCGCAAGCGCTCTGCAAGTGCTTCAGCACCAGATAGCTTCGTTTGAGGCAGAAGCAGCAGAAATTCCTCCCCGCCGTAGCGAACGACACTGTCGATACGCTGACGGGTCAAGGTCCGAAGCACGCTCGCAAAACTGCGCAGCACCGTATCGCCGCAGAGATGGCCGTGGGTATCGTTGATTGCCTTGAAATGATCGATGTCGCACAGAATGACGGCAAATGAAAGTCCATGACGTCGAGAACGGGCTAGTTCAGCCGTAAGAAGGAATTCGTTTAAATGTCGACGGTTATAGCACCCGGTCAGTGGATCCTGGACAGTAAGTTGCGTCAGCAACGACTGGACTTTGTATTCTTCACGCCAGACTCGTTGATAACGGCGAGCGGCGACCAGTCCAAAGCTGTTGGTCAGCAGCAGCAACATGGACATGGTCAGCATATCGGCCCGTTTGAGCGTTCCTATGCCGACGACGATAACAATGAAGCTGGCTGTTGTGGTGAATGCGATGGCCAATGAATTGATCAGTCGGTTCGGAATAAAGATATAAACGACGATCAGCATGATGCACATTGACATCGCATGCCACGGGATTTCAGTCGGGCGGTGGTAAACGATCAACATGAACGTCACCATCCCGACCAACTCCGCTGCCGTTGCCGCTATCTGACAAGCGGCGATCGAGTCGGGGCGGATCCGGACCAGCAAAAGTCCACCTATTGCCGTGACTGCCACGAGAATTCGGCCAAGAAGCAATATCAATGTAACCCGGGTGTAGCCGAGCACGCCGATGTCGGTCAGGGCAAATGCGACATAGAAGAACGAGCAGAAGACCAGGGTTGTGCGCAAGGACGTTTTGCTTCGCTCCAGATGGTAGAGCTGAAACTTGCGTTCAGTCTCTACGCTCCGGAACTCGGGCATCAGACAGCGAAGGCTGAAGTCAAGCTGCGGTTGCTGGGCGATCGTATCTAACACTTTTTTGCTCGGGCGTCGTTTTGAAACACTTTATTACATTCCTATTTAGAGCTCGAGAGTGCCGAGTTCTTGCTCGCCATTTTCACGGTCTCGGCTCGACGCTCGAGAGCGTTAGTCCACTTCTCGGCGATCCACTGCCGTTTGCCTAAGCGCCGCAGCACTTCTTGT
Source organism: Paraburkholderia tagetis (assembly GCF_022213065.1). GTDB lineage: Bacteria > Pseudomonadota > Gammaproteobacteria > Burkholderiales > Burkholderiaceae > Paraburkholderia > Paraburkholderia tagetis. The sequence continues at coordinate 4 of NZ_JAKLJA010000074.1, read as the reverse complement.
ATTT
>NZ_JAKLJA010000073.1 GCF_022213065.1 Paraburkholderia tagetis | reverse complement strand
GATCACGCTCAATCGCACCAAAGAACAACAACTGCGGCGTTGGATACGCACTTCAGGACATCTTCAGCGGTAACATTCCAACACTCAACTGGCAGAGGTGCATTATGAAATCACCGTCGGAATTCCTAACGGACGCTTCTTTCCGTTACTCTTGGGAATGTAAACACGCCGCAATGGCATCGCCCGATAACCTCGATGACGAAGCGACAACATTCCTTTCCATCTGGCCGCCGGAGATGACCATATCCTGCCATCCACCCCCGGCGTTCTCTTACCTCGATTTTCCGTCACTCGCTTCACGGCCAGCATCTTGCCGCTATGCGAGCGGGTCAACAGATGTTGCAGGGCTTTCGCCTTGCCCCATCGGCCTTCCCGGACGGCCTTGGCGATACGCAACTGAAGCCGCCTCACCTCCGCCTCGATATGTGGCCAGTTTGCCTGTTCCCACATTGCTGCGGCGTGTGAGGGCGCACCGGTGTCCGACACCTTCGTATCGTTCGCCGTCATCTGCTCTCCCTCGTACAACGGTTTGTCAAGTCTCTCTCGCCATGAATGACCGCGCGGAAGTCTGCCCGCTTTCGCGTCGGGCGATGTCTCAGCCCGTATCCCCGCCATTACAGCTGGGCGTTCGCTTTCTCCGCATTCCTTTACCCACCGCGCCAACAGCGTTCCTCGCGGTTCGCCTGCCGTTGCGGCAGCGCGATGGGCTTACCCTGTTCCGCATTTATCTCCGGATGGTGCGGACCCGTCCTATGCGCCGGCGGCGTTCCGTCCATGATGGTCCATCGCCAGAAGACCATACCTTGCCGCGTACCTTTTGGTGCAAGCCTGTCAGCACGTTTGGCTTGTTCCGTATAACAGCGCCTTCCAGACGTTCACATGTGTTGATCGTACCCATCCATCCCTTGCGCCTTTCCGCCTTCGTGCTGGCAGATTCCGCCTCGCCTCACGGCTCAGCGTACCGGGTGTCCGGTGGCTACGTTGTCCCCGAAGCTTCACACCGAGCCGTTGCCAGCTCCGCATGTCCGGGTAGGGAACGGCTGATGGAACAGCCGGTTTCATCAAGTCATGCCACCCCGTGAAACAGAGATACATGCGACTTTGCAGGTCGCACTAGCAAGTCCCAGGTCCTACCCGACTTGTCATCACACTCGAATGCTGCGCAACCTTTCGACGTTCACCCTGTGTAAAGCGTTGAACTTCTACATCGTGTAAGCCATTCAAACAGGCTTCACGCTCACGTGGTCCTTCCGGTACGGCCGGTCATGGGCCAGTACTGCCCAGATCGTCCGCGCCATCTTGTTGGCTAATGCGACGATCACGACATTCTTTGGCCGCCGCTTCTTCATCTGTTCGACCCACTCACCGGGCTCCTTTGCATGCTCTATCACGGATCGCGCGCCGTGGATCAGCAGTGTGCGCAGATACGTGTCACCCCTCTTGCTGATCCCGTGCAGGTTTACCTTTCCACCCGAACCCGTTTGCTTCGGGACGATCCCAACCCACGCGGCAAACTCCCGCCCAGAACTGAACGCTTTCGGATCACCCATCATCGCGACTGCAGCCGTTGCCGTCAGTAGTCCGACGCCGGGAATCTCACCAATGGCTTTTACCGACTTGTCTTCCTTCTTCCACTCGCGCATGCGGCGCTCGATCTCCGCCACTTGTTCGTCCAGCTTCGCCAGCCCGTTCCACTGCTCGCGAAACGTGTCAATGATCACACCAGGCAGGCGTTCAGCGATTCGTTCGAGCACTACCGGTATCTCCTTGTCCAGCTTGGCCCGGCCCTTACTCATCACCTCGCCGTATTCCGTCAGCAGTCCTCGCAGGTTATTGATCTGCATCGTTCGGAACTTGATCAACTGCTGCCTCATACGATGTAGCCCCAGCATCGCTTGCTGCATCTCGGTTTTTATCGCGACCGCCTTGCTTGGCTGCTGCACGGCCAGCCAGATCGCCTTGGCATCCGCCGCATCGTTCTTGTTACGTATGTTGAACGCCTTAACGAATTCAGCCGGCATCAGCTTCACCTCGTGGCCCATCGTCGTCAGTTGCCGGGCCCAGTGGTGCGCACCACCGCATGCTTCCATGCCGATCAGGCACGGCGCTCGGTTCGCAAAGTGCTCGAGGAACTTTGCCCGCTTGATCGGCTTGTTCACGATCTCACCCGTTTCCTGATCGACGTAATGCACCTGGAACACGTTCTTTGCGATGTCCACACCGACTGCTGTACGATTCATCACAGGATCCTCCGGTCGCCTTGGAAAATTCCATATTTTCCACTTTGGGCACATCGATGCCGTTGGCCCGTGAGGATCCGCCTTCCTTTGCTCACTCGGTCACGGGGTGGGACGCGTTCATATCAATTCTCCTGGTCCGGAAAGTCACGGCCGCAAAACAACGGGAAGGGCGAGCCCGGTTCCATCCGGTACTGTTACTGGGTCCGGAGGCCGGGGAGCGTCGGCGAGGTAACCGGTCGGCCGGTTGTAACGGTTTGCGTGCGCAAGGTCACCACGAGGTGTCACCTGCTCGTGCCCAGATTCGCCTTTACTCGGCCCGACAGATTTCAGCTCTTTCTGGACGTTTTCGGAACAAATGGCGTGGGTATGCGCTGAACCTTCTCGCCTCCGCACTTCGGACAAGCCGGATGAGCGATTTCATGTTCAGCAAGATGCTCGGCATGTTCGAACATCTCACCGCACTTCTCGCACCTGTACTGGTAAGTCGGCATGGCATTCCTCCAACGAGAATCCTGCACGTCGTGCTGGCCGGATACTGTCTACGACGCCGGCAATAACCCATTCTAGTGCAGGAAAGGGCAGGAAACGCCCGCGTACGCGTCGCGCGCAGCGCTCATCGCACGCGGCGCAGGCAACACAGGCATCCCCGTCCAAGTGATTGCACGTACCAGCCTCCCCGCATTGGTCGGGTGCTGCTCGTCTTGACAGGCAGCACGCGACCCAAAGCGAAAGTAGACGCTTTCCGCAAGCGGACGTTCAACGTTGACGTGAGATCCAGCAATCGCTACATGCATTGTCGGCACCGCGTAAGAGCACGACCATACTTGCTCTGAGCCCAGTCTTCCAGTTCTTCGAGCCGTTCGGAGCAGACCTTGAAGTAGCGCCCCGTCGTGTAGTTCGTGCGAGCTGGGCCGGACATCGACTTGTGAGAGGCTGCATGGACCATGGGGTACTGAGGAGTGACCTGCGGGTTGTCAATGTTTACGACGTATCCGTTCGGGTGCGCTTGCACCCACCCGAGGTAGCCGTTCTCATCATTCACGAATGTTTGCGGCATGCGCGTCTCCATGTGTTCAAGCAATCTAACGTTCACAATGAGGGGCACGCGCTGTTCTTGCGCGCGTCCCTCTCGATTGTGCGTCAGGTGCTACGGGCGCGGGGCCAAGCTGCTACACGATGGCCTACAGCGCGGGATCTTAATTAACAATCACTCTACCGGTGTACTAAATGGTTGCTTTGGACATATCAATGCGCATGGGAAATTTTTGGCAAGACGCGACTATAGTTTTGCAAGATTCGTCACCAAGTTATAGCTGAACCAGCCATCGCCATTTTGAAAGGATTGCGGCTTCGCGGAAGCCGAGTCACGCATAACGCCGAATCCGTCCGAATAGGCTTCAAATGAGATAATTTTTGAATATGGTATCCGCATGGCTTTTTGTTTGCCGGCGAAGTATATATTTTTGTCGGTAATTACTAGCGATCCAATATCTACCTTGACAGTTTCGAGATGCTCGATTGAATGTCCTTCAAAGTGACCCGTCCGACAATAAACGCCTTTCATCATTCGGACACTGATACCTGACGAACGACCAACAAATTCTCTTCGAGTTCTTTCCTCATAATAGGGAGACTCAGTGAATCCCCATACAAAGCCCTCGCCCTTCTGAAGGTTGACAGGAAGATTGTCGGGGCGTGCAGATGTCGGAACTGTCCCCTCCAGTATGCGACGCAACAGCTCTGACTTCATGAATTTCACGTATGCGCCGCGGATGTTCAGGTCGTCGTTGGAGAGATTGAAATGCTTTGCATACTCGGTCAATCTGATCGTCGTGTCGACGTCTATGATTTTTTGCTCAAGATTTCGCGACACAGCTTTCGCCCACGCTTCGACCAAAAGAGATTTTTGCTCTGACGCAGAAATCCCTAAGGTCTTTACATCGTCCGCAATTTTGGCGTCTAGCTCCGTGAGGTCACCCGAAGACATCAAACAGTCGATCGCGTCGTCGATAATTCTCCGGCGATCATTATCGGGTTGCTCCTCTTGTTGGAACTGCTGTATTTCTTGTGCGATATGTTGTTGTTCGCATTGCGGGTGGACATTATGGAACAATCCCGCAGGCTTGCCGCAATATTTGCAAATTCCCATCGTAACCTCCCGTCTGTGCGACAGATACACGCGCACTATGCCGTTTGTACCTCGTGATCAGGCGCCGCGTCGGGGCCTCAAGGGTGTATCGCTTTTCGCGCATCATGGAATTTTTTAGCCGGCGCCGTATGTGCATGAACGCACGTAAGGCGTATGCGCCCGGTCGAAGGTCTGTTGGCAAGTGCGGAGCAGCCGTTCGAGCGTCGGCGCGTGTACGCGAGCGAGTGTCGGGAACTGGCCGAGTTGAGGCAGTGCCATCGGCAAATTGCTCGCCGGAAACCGGCCATTGAGCGAGGGCGGACGAGACCTTGGCTATTCAAATTGGATAGCGACCTCGACCGGCGGCTCGTGGCCGCAAGCCGCAGTTCCGTGCAACAGAGAGGAGCTTCTAGCCGCAGTGTCGAGCTTCCGGCCGTTCGCTCAAGGTTGGATGTCCGGCTTCCAAGACACAACGGCGGCTGCTTGCACCGCTGGGCTCGGCGGGTAGAATCCCCTCACCGTGAGGCAACTGCAGCACGTCCGATACGGCCGGGAGCCGACAGCTACGATGGATGACTGCACCGACCACAAATGCAGAAATTCGCGATGCCATCTTCGAGCACGAAATGTTTAGCGCGGGGAACATCAATTCCGGTTATTTGCTCGAAGGTATCCGTCACGTTGAGGCGACGTGGGTCTTCAGCCCCACAGAGCTCATCGACGAACTACACCGGATGGAAAATGAAGGTCTCGTGCTGCGACGGGACGGCTTCGGCGGCGATATTCGCGAGTACTGGGAATCGACCCGTGCTGGACAGATCGCTCGCGAAATGCGCTGGCAGAAGTGCGAGCGGCGCGATCCGGCGCTTTCATCCCAAACTTCAGCTGCCGAGGACCTAATTATTGCCGTGATCGCGAGCGGCGGGAGTGAGTACGAGGCGCTGAGCGGCGCCGGTCTCATGGCAGAGGCCTTGGGGGTGTACCTGTCTCGCTGGAGTGAAACTGTTTGCGAAACCACCCTAAATGCCCTGATCGAGCGGGGCCTAGTTCGCCGCGACGACCAAGATCTGGTCGGCTGGCCTTTCCGGTTGATGCTGACCGCGGACGGCCGCCGACGATATGCGCACGACGTCGTGCCGAGGCTCGGGCTGCGCCCGCCGGCGACTATCCTCGCGCCAAGCGAGCACGAGCGGCTGCCTTGCGATGACCTTGGCCTCGAGCCGGCGCTCGCCGACAACCTTCGCTACCGGTGGGAGGAAGCCGGGAGATGTAAAGAAGCCCATGCGTGGCTCGCTGCGACCGCATTGTACGGATCGATTCTTGAGGTGGTTTTACCTGACTGGCTAGGGCGGGACATTGATCGTGCTCGGGCTGCACGGGCAGCGCCACTGGACAGACATAAGCAGGTTCTTCCACTTGGAGACTGGCCACTGGCTGCCCTGATCAAGGTCGCCGTCGAACTTGCATTCATTGACGAAAGTCTCGGGCGCCATGCGCAGGCCCTGCGCGAGTCACGCAACCTGATCCATCCGGACCGGCAGATCCGTGAACGCAGCACACCGAACGGAGATCTTGTGGCGATCTCAAAACGGGTTGTGCACGCGGTGCTAGACGCACTCGCTCGCGCGACGCGCGCATGTGCTGCTGCTAGTCGCGGGGACATCGCATGAGCCGAGTGGCCCGACTCGCCGAAACCTACAAGCCTTTCAGCGGAACGTCACACCGCGCGCATCGAAGGCGATGAGGTGCTGGTTGGAGATGGCAACGCGTGTAGCGTGAGAGGTACTCGAGCACCGCCTTCGGTCCGGCGAACGGGCGCTTGGCGTAGACCACCCATTCGCAGTCACGCAGCGGCGCAAGCCACCGGGCAAAGGTGGCCGGATCAGCAAGCGCGGTGTACTCGCCGAAGAACTGCAGCTGGCCATGCCGGTGGGCCACTTCGAGCGCTTCGAGGAAGCGCCGGCGGAACAGGCGTGAGAGCACACGCACCGGCAGGAAGAAGCCGGGCCGGCACGCAATCCAGCGCTCGCCATCGGGCGAGAGTCCGCCGCCGGGTACGATGCCGTGCACGTGTGGATGATGCGTGAAGGCTGAGCCCCAGGTGTACAGTACGAGCGTAGCCGCGATCTGGGCCCCGAGGTGTCTGGGATCTGCGGCGATCGTGCACAGCGTGTCGGCGGCGATGTCGAGCAGCAGGCCGTAGATGATCCGTTTGTTGTACCAGGCGATCGCACTGACGGGCGCGGGAAGCGTAGAGACGACGTGGAAGTATTCGACGGGTAGCAGGTCGGACTGGCGTGCCTCCAGCCAACGGTGTGCGGCGCTGGCCTGGCACTTCGGGCAATAGCGGCCCCGGCACGGTTGCAGGAACCCCCTGTCCGTTCAGAAGTTCGTTCAAGCAGCCATTCCAGTGGCGACTTCGTGGGTAGGGCGAACGGCATCAACTGGCCGTCTGCCGCCTGACGCGGTCGGCCCTTCCCGACCCGAAGCAGACATCCAGCCCCGTGATCTGGCATCACGGTTACTTGAGTTGAAGCGACAATAGATCCATGAGCACACGTATCTACAACCAAAACGAGGTCGACCAAATCCTCGAGTGTTATCGGAACCTGTTTCCCGAGGGTGAGATAACCCCAGCGTTGGCCGCCTACTGGGACTTTGGCCGGCGTCGGGTCTGGTCTGACATCACCACTAATTTCCATACGGCACGTTATACGACCCTTCTGGACCTGCACTCGCGCTCTTGCGAAATTGTGGAGCACCCTCTCACAGCGGAGGAAAAAGGAGAAACGCTCCGAAATATCGCTCGCGATCTTCAAGTCGGATTTAGTCTGGGCGTATGCCCGTGGACGGATAACCTTCTGTTGAATACCTTCGATCCCCTGAAACCCAAAAAGGACCTAGTGGTGATCGTCGGGCACGACTGGTATCCCATTGGTGCCGGCGTTTTACCGGAATCGCCTCTGTACGATCAGGGGCTACACCATACGCCGAAATACCGGCGATGGTGCCCGGAGTCTTTCTTCCGTCAGGTGAAGAATGATCCCGTGATCTTCTTCATGAATCTTTACCCGGACTTTCGACCTCCTGAAGCAAAGAAGACAGGGCCTCTTCCGCGCGACAGCTATTCCTATACGGCCTGCATGGAAGGCTTGAGGGAGGTATTGGGCGTACTAAAGCCGAAGTTTGATCGCACCTCAATAATTTCCTGGGGCAAGCCCGCGTGGGAAGCCATCTCGCCGCTAATCGACGACGGGCCGATCCGTCACAGCATTAAGGTACAGCAGAAAATTGGAAAGGGGCGACTCCTCTCCATCGGCGGCACCCCGTACTTTCCGATGGCGCATCCCTCTTTCAGCAGCAATCAAGACAAGGAGCACCTGCGCATCGGCTTCGATCGGCTGCATCTTGGACTCGCGGGGTTCGACCTCGCGCTACCCAGGGACGCCGCGTAACCATTCCACGAGCTTCGACCAGCGACGTTCCGTTTGCTTGCCCTTGATTGCCATCGCCAGTGCACGCTTTTGCCCGACGAGGACAACGAGGCGCTTGCCGCGCGTGATGCCGGTATAGATCAGGTTCCGCTTGAGCATCATGTAGTGCTGCGTCGAGACGGGAATCACCACAACCGGATATTCCGATCCCTGAGATTTGTGGATGGTCGTCGCGTAACACAGCACCAGCTCATCCAGTTCGCCAAATGCGTAGGTTACGATGTGCTCATCAAAGGTCGCCGTGAGCTCCTGCTCTTCAGCGTCGATGTGTGTCACAAATCCAATGTCGCCGTTATAGACGTCCTTGTCGTAGTTGTTCTCGATCTGCATGATCTTGTCGGCGACGCTGAAGCGATAGCCAAACTTCTCGATACTCTGTTCGCCCGGCGGGTTCAGCGCCTCCTGCAACAGCTGATTGATGCCGCGAGCGCCGGTGAGACTGCGGTTCATCGGACACAGCACCTGAATGTCGCGCACTGGATCGAGCTGGAATTTTCGCGGTAGCCGGGTCTTGACAAGACCAACGACCGTTTCGGCGATCGCCTCGGGTTCTTCCGTCGGCACGAAATAGAAGTCCGACTCTTCGCCTTTCGCCGGCAGGGACGGGAACAGCCCCTGATTGATCTGGTGGGCGCTTCGGACAATGCGCGATGTCGCCGCCTGACGAAATACCTCCATCAATCGCACGACCGCCACCGCGCCCGATTCGATCAAGTCATCGAGAACCTGTCCTGGACCAACCGAGGGCAGTTGGTCCACGTCCCCGACGAAGATCACTGCTGTCGCGCTCGCCACCGCCTTCAGCAACTGGTTCGCCAACGGCACGTCAACCATCGAGCACTCGTCTACCACCAGCAGATCGCATTCAAGCGGCGATTCCTCGTTGCGCTTGAACTGGCCATTGGCGGGGTTGACTTCAAGCAGCCGGTGGATCGTCTTCGCCTCAAGCCCGGTCGATTCCGACAAGCGCTTGGCCGCGCGCCCGGTCGGCGCACACAGGAGCGCCTTGACCTGCTTGGCCCGCAGGATCGTCAGGATCGAATTGACCAGCGTGGTCTTGCCCACGCCGGGGCCGCCGGTGATGACCAGCAGCTTTGACGAGAGCGCCAGACGGATCGCCTGCTTCTGGCTTTCCGCGAGCTCGATCGCGAGTTTCTGCTCGACCCATGGGATCGCACGTACGGCGTCGATCGAACCCCACGACGGCGAGCCCGTTCGAAGGCGACGAACCTGCGAGACAATCGAGCGTTCCGCGTTATAAAGCGGCGCGAGAAAAACACTGGGCACATCATCGAGCGTGTCGGCGACGACCACACCCTCGGACAGTTCCTCGTCGATCGCCATCTCAATGATGGCTTCCGGAATGTCGAGCAGTTTGACTGCGAGCGACACGAGATGCGTCCGGGGCAGCCCGCAATGGCCTTCCCCGGCGGCCTCCGACAGCGCGTACGATACGCCGGCTCGCGCCCGGATCGGCGCGTCGCGCGCGATCCCGATTTTCTGGGCAATGGTATCGGCCGTCAGAAAGCCGATGCCACGGATGTCCTGTGCCAACCGGTAAGGATTTTCGCTGACGACGGCAATCGCCTCCTGACCGTAGGTCTTGAAAATGCGCACCGCCCGCGACGTGGACACCCCGTTGCCATGCAGGAACACCATGATCTCGCGAATGATCTTCTGGTCGGCCCACCCGGAGGTAATCTTTCTCGCGCGAATCTCGCCAATGCCGTCAACTTCGCGCAGACGTGCCGGCGTTTGTTCAATCACGTCGAACACGTCGGCGCCGAACGCCTTGACCAGCCGGCTGGCGTACACAGGACCGATACCCTTGACCATCCCGGAGCCGAGGTAGCGCTCGATGCCGGTCAACGTGTTAGGCGGCGAAATTTTGACGAAGACCGCCTTGAACTGCCGACCGTGCTCGCGATCGGTCACCCAAGTGCCTGACGCTGAGGCGTACTCTCCTGGCGACACAGTAGGGGCATGTCCGATCAGTGTGATGAGATCACGCTCGCCCTTGACCTTCAGGCGCAGGACGCAAAATCCATTATCGGCGTTGTGGAACGTGACGCGCTCAACCAGTCCCGCGAGGCGCTCAGGCTCGGGCTTGGGAGTGACGTTGGGTGGGCTTGCTGACATGAACGAGGCGCGGTTTGTTGTATCGCTACTGAAACGCTGAAAGGACGGCATCCTATCGTGTAACTGTCGCTTCATGGCCGACTACGTCAGGTCAAGCGCCTTCAATGCCATCGGTTTCCCTGCTCGTCTCATCCAATTCCATCCGTGCCACATAGCGCTGATATCCAGTGCCAAATAGCAATCAAAGTCACAGCTGGGGCGATGGCGATTACGCGGTATTGCCTGACAAGTGTGAATGGCTCTACCCGACCCACAAGGGACAGTGGCATTGCTCTAAAGCGGCCTTTCGCGGGGAATCGAGCCCTTCGGTGATCAGGCGCCGCGGGCCATGCGCAGCGAACTCAGGCGCTCTGCTTCGACTCCAGATCAGCGATCAATGTGGCGGCGGCCCATTCGGGCAAGAATAGATCGTGCAGCGCCTGCATCGGGTTGCTCGCATCTTGGCAGCTGCTTCTAGTGAACTGCCAGTAGCCATTGGGCGCGGTCATCTCGCCAAGAATCAATCCAACCTCGTTACATCCAATGGAAAATTGTGGATTTTCGACCCCACGACTGCGCAACTCGACGCGCAGCACGTTATCGGGCATATCGAGCCAGGTCGCAATCCGCCGCGCATTCGCCCGGACATTCATGCATGCAACGCTCACCTTCGTGGACGTTGCTGCCGTCGTAATACCACCTCCCGGCCCGAAATAGAAGTTCCCGCCATGCTCGATCGGTACAAAAACGCCAGCGCTTCGGAGCATCTGCAGTGTCTCCGGCGATTGCTCACGAGACTCGACCTTCATCGTCGTGATGCGAAAAGGCTTGGCCTGTTCGGGCCATGACGAAATGAAAGTCTTCAGCAGGTCGTCCTGCGTCCACAGGAAGTCTTCATCGTGATCCCGTACGTCGATGAAGGCGACTGCGTCGTCGTACATCTTCGCAAACAGCAGCCAGCCGGACCGCTTCGAGAACCGTTGGCCTTCTGCGAGCGGCTCTGTGGTCAGATGAAAATGATGGATACCCCAGTCCGCCCAAAGCCCGTCCGTACGATTCTGTTGCTTCGGGTGGGCGACGTCGTTGTTGATAGTCCCCTTACTGAGGTAGGGATTCACGTCGTCGCCACTCGCGAAGCGCGCCTCAATGAGGGATAGCGCCTTCTGAACGGCGCTCGGCAAGCCGTCAATTGGGAATCGACTGGACTTGAGTACTTCCCGCGGTTGCGGGTTGACGCGCCGGAGCCGGTAGTCCATCCAACGAAACAATGCTAGATCAGGTTGATCGTCCGGTGCTCGATGCGTCAAGCCATGTGCTCTCACGAGGCGCATCGAGATGTCTGAGATATCCGAATAGAATTGTTCAACAGTTTTACTGATCATTTTTTCCAGTCTGCTTGCCTGCATTGACTTCGAACGGAGCCTAGGTTGAGTGCGTCGCTCCTTCTGAGGCGGCCGTGGTTGAGCCTTTTCGCCGCGAAATTGTCAACGAATTGCATTCCCATGTCGACTGACCGGAGGTGGCCGGTCGCCGCATGTGGCTTCCTCTTTCCGTTCTTCCTCGGGGCGTAAGAGCTGACGTTGCGCTGCGTCGAGGGATTACGATACCCAGTTTTCCCGCCGGCGCTGGCTACTGCGGGGCTCGCCCGCTGCTGACATGGCTGCCTGTCTGGCCGCGTCCGCCTAACGCCGCTGAGGGCCAGTGGGCTGACGCGGCCATGAGCCGCCGGGACTGCAATTGGCGCGCGGGAGTGCTGATGGCGGCGGCGCTGTGGTTCATTGTCGGCAGTCGGACCTGGGTAGTCGTCCTCGGGCACATCATAAAAGGAATGTATCCATGGTTGTGGCCCGCGTTCGAGCTTCCCCCAATTACCGTGGCCGGCAACGCGCTTCTCAGGATTAGCGTTACCGGAACTGAGACTCTGGTGTTCTACTTCCTCGCGGTTGTACTGGCCATTGCCAAGCTGAGGAAGCCATGAGCGTGTTCCTGTCGTACGCACGGGAGCAACCCGCCATGCTGGTGGTCCCGGCCGTCGGCTTCGGCCTGTCCCTGCTGGTGGCGCGCGTCAGGACGCGATACGTGCGAGATGGCGTATCGTTTGGGCGTCCTGTGCGATCGCAATCATCCAAGGCACCGGATGGCAATGAGGCAACTGACCGGAGGAACCCGGACAGGCGAGGGGATCTTGGGCTTACTCTATTGGCGGTCGATGGTCTGATTGCGCGCTACACAGCATGTGACAGGACGGGTCCTCACGCTTCAGAAGAGTGGAACGCCGTTCCCGGCACCGCCGCGTGTGCCGAAGAGCAGTACAGCTGCGCCGAAAGCGGAAGCCGAGAAATGAAGAAGCTGGATGACGAAACGAAGGCCGAGCTACTCACGTTCCTCGTGGTAGGCCAGCTGTTCGCATTTGCCCGCAGCGGCGAGTGGTTGCGCACTCTTCATCTCATCGAGTCTGCGCAAATCTGGCTCAGCTCGAACGGCGCTGAATGCGATTGGCTTGAGCGCGCGCAGCTCATTGAAGCGTGCCGAGTGGTCGCGGTGAAGGCGCTTGATTTGCCGTTTCCGCAAGCCGAGGCCGACCTCGTTCAGCTCTTCAACCTGAATCGTGGCTGGTTTCTCGACTATCGGAAGCCGGTCGTCCAGCAGATTCACGCGATGTGCGTTGCGCATCTCTCCCATGACGCGAGGCTGATTTAGGCTTAAGAACGTCGAGAGGTACACGGGCCGCAGCAAGGCAGATACCTCGGTCGATTTTCGAGAGCATTCCTGGCAAGGCGTAGTGCGCTATTCTCGCTTCAATCAGCTAGCCCCTAAGGTTTGAGGGCGGAGGCGAGGACGCAACACATGGGAATCCGCAGTTCCCCGGCATCGCTCCGATACGTCTCTGCTTCGTGCGCGACGGCCCGTTCAATCAGCGCCAGCGCAGCCGGCGTCTGGGCGTGCAGCATCGCGGCAACCCGGACGCCGCCGCGCATGAGCGCGTGATACGGTGTATTGGGCGAACGCAGCACCAGGGTCTGGTCCACCTCTGAGCATGAGCACGATATTTGATGGGAATTTGGGGTGTTTTGGGCGTCCAGCGTGATGTAGTCGTAGCGGCGAACCTCATTCACGTGCTTAAACTTCTTTGTTGACACCAACGAAGCCGGCGCTCGATTCTTCGAGCATCTCTTTTCCGTGGGTTCCCAAATGATTAGCGAAATCATTGGCAACAGCCGATTCGAGGCATTTCTGGAAAGCATCGACAGCGACCTCGCCGCGCGCGCGAAATCGAAAGGCTGTACTCACTGTGGCGGCACCTTGCACAGCGCGACCTATCCGCGCAAACCTCGTGGACTATCGGATTGCGTTGACCCTCCAAACCGGCGCCGCAGCTTTTGTTGCGAGACATGCCGGCGCCGCACTACGCCCGCGTCAGTCCGATTCATGGGGCGTCGCGTCTACACTGCCACCATCGTGGTCTTGGTGTCTGCGATGGACGAAGGCGTGACGAATCGGCGAATCGATATCGACGAGTTGCGCGGCACCCTGGGTGTGCATCGTCGCACCTTGCAACGGTGGCGGCGCTGGTGGCGTACCGTTTTCACTGCAACCCCGTTCTGGTCCGTGGCGCGGGCCGACCTGATGCCGCCACCGGACACCACCGCCTTACCGGCCAGCCTGCTGGAGCGCTTTGTTGGGCCCGAGGCGTCGATGAGACTTGCCCAGTGCCTGCGCTTCCTCGCCCCGCTTTACGGGCCTCACGGTGATCGCGCTTGTTGATGTAAGCAAGGCCCCCGCAGAGAATGTCGCTTGACTGCTGGCCGAACCCCGGAACCCCTTGTCAGCCTTCCAGAATGACCGCTAGCCGCTGCTCCGTTTAGGCATCGAGGCGTTGAATTCAAGCGTCAGTGACGCCGGCAATCGTGTTGTCCAGTTCCTGACGCCGACGCGCCATCGCCGTCAGCTGGACTGGTCTGGCCGAACGTCCATCATTTTCGACGATCATCGGCCCATCAAATATCGTGCTCATGCTCAACCTCTCGCACCTCCGGGTGGACGAAGCCAGCTTCGAGCAATGCGTGCCTCGATTCCCCCCAATCGCTGAACCGAAAGAAAGGCGGTCCCGGCGGAACGGGCACATCGGGCGTCCCGTGCTTCTCGATGGCCTTTAACACCATCCCGATACCGACGGCCTTGTCCGGCATGGCGCCGACTGTAAAGGCAATTCTGCCGCCAGATTGCAGCACGCGAAACGCCTCCGCGAGTGCACGCTCAGGATGCTGAAAATGCTCCATCCCGAAGCCGATGCCCACTGCGCCAAAGCTTTCGTCGGGAAATGGCAAATCCTCCGCGTCGCCGATGCGGAATTCGAGTCCCGGAAAAACGCGCCTCGCCTTTTCGACCATCGCGACCGAGAAATCCACGCCGGCGACGTCTGCACCGCGACGCCTGGCTGCAGCAGCGAGGTAGCCAGGGCCGGATGCGACGTCGAGAAAGCGCGTGCCACGCCCTACGCCAAGGGCCTCGAGCATCGCGTGGTTCGACTGGGCAGTCAAATCACCGAAATACGTGTGATAGGCCTGGGCGACACGCTCCCAGCCTTCGTGCTCGAATGCGCTGAAGTCGCCTGGTCCCATCCTTGCCTCCACCTGTTCGACACCCTGGCGCGCAGGCCTTCGTATTCTTCGTATGGGCCCCGATGAACCTTGCATGACAACGCAAAAGTGCAGGCGCCATGTATGAGGCGAGTGCGCCAATCCGTCAGCAGCTGGCCAAGGCGGGGAGGGACGTTCGACGCCTGTCTGGCACGGTGGTAGTGCGGAGTTCCAAATACGTCAATGCATCGTCTTGCGTGCGGCAGCATTGAGCAGGGCGGTGACACTCATGTCCTCGTCGAGCTCGGGCCAGAACAGCTGCTGGCCATCCAGTGAGATTGCGAGGTGTTCGCGCTGCTCGCTGGATGCCTCGTCGAGAATCGGGAACAGGCGCAGGGGCAGCTGGATGGCGCGGCCGTCAGACAGGTCGATGTACATCGTGGGACCATCGAAGGCGACGTCGATTGCATGGGGTTGCATGGCGAGTCTCCTGGCGGCAGGGGCGGGACTTTCAGGATAGGTCGCTGCTGGCGGTCACCCAAGCAAAGAAATAGCCCGGCATCACGATTGTTTCCCGGTGTTCTCGAGGCTGTCACGCGTGCGCGCGCAGCAGCAGGTGACTTCGACCTTCGCTCACCAATCCGCGGCCGTCCTGCCCAGCAACGCAAGTGCATTCACCAGGTCCCCGGCGCCAGTGCACGCTCGCGCCCGGTCAGTCCGGCGGCGCGAACCTGCGCCCGATCAATTCAACGACGCCAGCAGGATCGACAGCTTGCGGATATGCGCCCTGAACGCTTCGGTCATTTCGCGGTTATGGCCGTCGCCCAGATGCGGCGCGTCGGCCAGTTCGACCTGGCCATGGAACTCGTCGAAAACCTTGCGCCGCTCGTCGGGTGGCAGTATGCGAATGAGGGACACCATCAGTAGTTCCTGCGCATGGATGATACCGAGCACGGATTGTTCGTTCATTTCGACCTCCGTCGGAACGCGGCGACGCTGGCGGCTGGACAGCAGGACAAAGCGGGGAATTGACGGCAGCACCAGGCCGATGCTGTCTTCGATCCTCCCATTTACCCGTCCATACTAGCGCAGGGATCGAGCCATCTGCACCTGTACCGGGCGAAGCGCAGGGAGGCATCCGGGGGCCGACGGCATCTCCCACCAGACCGGCGCGAGCCGCCGCCCACACCGTATCGGGGGGCTTGTCGCGGCTCCCGTACGGCTTTCTCGGGAAGGGCACCCGGGTATCGAAACGGGACGCGTTCTGCCGTCGCGGGACCCACCCGGCGCACCAGTCGAGGAACCGCGAACAGGCAGCGGGATCCCTGGTGGCGTCAGGCACCGGGCCGACCGGCCAAAGTAGTTGACGATCTACACTGCGACACGGGTCCCCGATTAAAGCGGGGTCGCATTCACGCAGAATCGCCGGGATATCGGACACGGAAGACGGACGGGAGGCCGCGACGTCGAAAACACGAAGGGCCCGGGTTCCACAGCGGCCTGAGTGCCAACCGGCAGACAACAGGTGTTATGTCCAATGCCGGCCCCCAACCCTTGCCAGGCAAGGCTTTGCGCCGCACTGACACTCTGTTCGACAGGTCAAAACCACGAAATACCATATTTCGTGGAAGCTCATATAATAAAGCGTGACCTTCCCTGTTTCCCGGAGCCATCATGCGACGTGCTGCCTTTGATGTCGCTCAGGCCAGGGCCGCCGTCAAGGCCGGTGGTGTGCTGTCCGCGATTCTGCGTGCCGAAAAGGGCGCTTTCTATATCGAGCTGGAAACCCGCGAATCGGGCGTGGCTGAACTCGTGACCTCGAACGGCCGCGAGCGGCGCGCATTCCGTGATCCGGGGCAGGCCCTGAAGGTTGTGCGCGCGCTCGGCGTGGCGACCGGCCGCTTCGCGCTCGAGGAGTGGGACACGCGCGCCCCCAGGGCCCCGGCCTGGACGCGGCCGGACCAGAGCGCGCACATGAAGCGGCGCAACCAGCTGGCGGACGAGGCGGCCGCGTTCGAGGCCGACGTGCTGCAGGCGGTGGCCGAGGCCGACCGCCCCGGCACGCCGTTTGTCCCGCACGATGAGGTGATGGCGCAGCTCGATGCGAAGCTTGCCGCGACCGCCAGAAAGGCCGCGCGCAAGGGCCGCGCATGACCGTCGGGTGGCTGCCGCGTGCCGTGGCCAACTGCTGTCGATCATCGATCATGTGAGCGGGGACAGTCCGGCCGCCGCCGTCGGGCCGTGCAGTCGATCCGTGAAAAGGCCACCACGCTCGCGACGTACCTGAGAGGCGCCGCTCGCGCGGCGCGCCAGGTCGTTTGCCAACGAGCCGGGATTCGGCGGAAAAGCCGCGGCGACATCTGCGCAGAGCAGAACTGAGCACCGCGGACGCGGGCGCAGTAAGCAGGGACGTCATGAGTCTCCATGGGTGGGTGGGCACGGCAAGGGTCCCAAGCAGCAAGTCTGATCATGCCGGGTTATCAGATGTGGCGATTTTTTGCAGCGGGCGCGGCTCGGCAAAAGACCGGCTCCCGGCGTGTGCCGCCACCGGTTGCGTCGGTTCAGGGGCGTGTCGTGAAGCCGGCAAGGGACAACCCGGCCGGGGCCGCGCCCGGACCGCGCCGTGGTTGCGCCGGCCCACAGATACCGGCAGAATGGCTTGAAAGTTATCGGAAAAAACTCATAATTTAGGAGAGGGCCCGTGGCGTGCTATCAGGATGACATTCACCCGGCCGCGCGGGTCGAGATCACCGCCCTGCGCACGGCGGGTCGGCTGAAGGCACTCGGCCAGTTGCTCGTCCTGATCGATGACGTCATTGATCACTGCCTGTCGTCAGGCGAAATGCCGGTGCACCCTGTGACCGTCGTCAACGGCCACGGCCTGTACGAGCGCTGCGCGCCCCAGATGTTCGGGGTGTTCTCGATCGAGAATGGCATGGCAGGTCAGCTGCCAACGTTGCGGCTGCTGGCGGTCAGCACCACCCCGGCGGCGGCCCGGACGGCCGCGGCAGCGCGTGTTTGAAGGAGCGATATCATGGGCAGGCTTGCAGATTTGCGCAATGAACTGATGACGGATCCCGAGTTCCGGGCAGGCTACGAGCAGCAGGGCCAACTGGTGCGATTTGGCCGGATCATGCGTGGCGCGCGGGAGAGTCAGGGCCTGACGCAGGCACAACTGGCCAGCCGGCTGGAGATCAGCCAGTCGGAGATCAGCCGGCTGGAAAAAGGCGAAGGCGTCAACGGACCCACCTTCGAACGGCTGGTGGCGTTCGCGCACGCGCTCGGGCTGCGCTTCGTGGTGGGGTTTGCGGACGAACAGCCGGTCGAGATGCCCCGCCCGGGGAGAACAGGTGTCATGCCGCCGCCCGTGTTTGGTGGCTTCAGGCTGCGCCGGCACCCGGGTGGCAGCACCGTCACCGCGGAGATCGCGGCGGACGATCGCGAAGCACTCTGGGGCGCGTTTTGACCATCGATCACTGTCTGGATTACGTCACTGAGGCGCTGGTGCTGGCCAGCGTCCTGCTGATCTGGTGGCCTGCCTTCAAGGTGAGTCGCGCACTCCTGGTGGCACGGGACATGGCGGCTCTGGCCAAGCGCACCAGCTCATCCAATATCGCCCAGCTCGCCGGTGAAGTGGAGGCCGACGCGAGGGCGGTTCCCACCGAATTCGACCGGACCGATTACCGGATGCTGCTCAGCGGTTTTGTCTGCGGGGCACTCGCGTCACTGATCAAGCTGTTCTATCTGATACCCGCCTCCCACCACTGACTGGCGGTCACTGCATCACGCGGACTTTCCTCACCGTCCGCTGCAGGACGTTCTGGAAGTGGCGTTCATCCACGTCTCAATTGGCCGTCGCGGCCGACGAACACGATCATCGGCATCTTCCACGATGTCGTCGGTGCGTGGGGGACACAAGCGACGCTGACATTTGCTGGTGGTCTACCGACGTTCAGCCTTTCGCGCGACCACAGTCGGGAACATCCGCGCCCGATCGTCGATGAACCTTATGTCCTCGAACCCTGCTTCCTCGAGTTGCCGCGCGGTCTGTGTGTGCGTGCGGAACGCATTCCATTTCGCTTCAACAATGCGCACCAGAAGCAGATGCTGAAGTGCGAGTGCAGTCTGGTCAATCGCCTCCGCGTTCCAGGGCGATTGGGGGGATATCGCCGGCGGCGGTGTCAGGAAGCTCGAGACGAGCCATCCTCCAGGTTTCAGCATGTCGAAGAACACACGGTACAGCGCGGTCACCCG
The DNA here is from genome assembly GCF_022213065.1 of Paraburkholderia tagetis. Taxonomy (GTDB): domain Bacteria; phylum Pseudomonadota; class Gammaproteobacteria; order Burkholderiales; family Burkholderiaceae; genus Paraburkholderia; species Paraburkholderia tagetis. The sequence goes on along the minus strand of NZ_JAKLJA010000073.1, from coordinate 4,347 downwards.
TTCGTCGTCCGGCTCGTAGATGTTGAGGCCGTTGCTGGTCACGACGTCGAGTTCACCCAGGCCCCCCGAACGCCACGCGTCTTCGCAATGGAAAAACACGTGTCCGGATAGACTACGTTGCGAAGCCAGAGCGGCGGCGCCCGCCAACGCCTCTCCATCGAGATCGATGCCTATCAGCTTGACATCCGGGTGGCGCGCGTAGTCGAGCAGGAGCAGTTCGCCCATCACACCACACGGCACCGACGCCATCACGCATCCCGGCCGCAGCAGGGCCTGCAGTTCATTACGAAAGATACCGAACCGCTCACGCGTCGCAAGGGTGGCTGGCAACTTCTCGAATACCTCGTGTTCCAGGCTGCCTGCCGCGATTGTGCCGGGAACATACGTTACAACACGATGTGTCCACTCCGCGTTGAGGCCGCGGTTCACCAGCAGGAACCGACCCAACTCGAAACGCGCCATTTCATCCAGCAACTCGAGTTGTCTGTCGACGCTTGCGCCCGGAACATCGCCCGTTTGGCAAATTCGAAGCTTTATCGCGTCGAGGCGCTCATCCAGTGCGACGTCTGCGTCGGCGCCATGAGAAATCAATTGGGCTGGGGTAGTCATGCATGTCCTCCGACAGGGAGCGATTTTAAGGCACGCGGCGGGCGGGTTCATTCAGTGCGGGCCAGATTTGCCGAGCGACCATATCGGCGGAACAACGTCCATCGCGGTTGGCTCGGCCTATGCCAACTCACTGGTGCATGCGCCTGCCGCCAGTCGGTTGCGGCAGCGGACGGATTTTTCTGAGTAAGCTTGGTTTGCTGCGTCTGCTGGTTGTGTTTGCGACAGGTGGGACCATACCTTGTCGCAATGCGTTCGTTGGTTTAAGTGATTTTGTTCCGACTTGACAGCCGGAAATTAGCGGAAGCCCCGTTCATCGGGAACAAACGTGCTTTAAGAAGGTTTGATAGACAGCGTCAAGCAGCATGGCCGCCGGTCAATATGATTGTCGCCGTCCAGATGCCACTCCTAGGCGACGGACACTTATCGTGCCGTGTAACCGGCGATAACTTGAAAGCCAAGCCCGAGTTCGACAACTTCATAAATTCCAGTAGAGACTATCCAATAATTGCCACCACCTTGCGCCTGATGACGACCGGCGTCGATGCGAAGACCTGCAGATTCGTCGTTCTCGATCGTACGATCCTGTCTGTTACCGAGTTCAAGCAGTTCATCGGTCGCGGTACACGGATCGACGAGGAGTACGGCGAGCTATGATTTACCATTCTGGACTTCAAGAAGGCGACCGACTGTTTGTAGACCCGGCCTACGACGGCGACCCGGATGTGGTGTTCGAGCCCAAGCCTGACGAGCCTGCCGTTCCACCAAATGTTGATGGACCTGACGGGCCGGGTTCGCTCAGAATGCTAGAGTCGCAAAACCTCCGCATCGAATATCAAAAATGAGCCCGACAAAACCCGGAAGCGAAATCCGTCGACTAATCGAACAACTGGCTGACACGATCCACATTGACGACCTCGCCGAGCGGCTGGGAATTCCAGTAAGGCAAGTAGGTGGTCGTTCATATGCGCAATGCATATTCCATAACGACACCAACCCATCCATGGCGCTGTATCCGGGCACATCGCGAGATAAGGCACATTACCACTGCTTTGTCTGCGACGCTCACGGCGATATCTTCGAACTAGTCAAACAGTCGAAAGGATTGGACTTTGTCGAGGCGGTGCGCTGGCTGGCGTCGTCCTATGGATTAGCGTCGCCAGCACTAGCCAGTGGTGTATCAGCAAGAAAGTCGCAGATAACAATAGGTCGAGCGGTCGTCGAACCGACGCCCGCAGATTCCGGCGTTCTCGAGCGCGTCCTCGGGGTGTACAGACAGAAGGATACGAAGGCACTTGAGGAATGGTTGAAGGCTCGCTCGCTGTCCAAGGAAGTCGCCGCCGCGGCAGAGCTGGGATTTGCTGCCCCGGCGACGCTTGTGAATTATGTTGAAAACGGCCGATCTGATTTCGGTGCGTTCAGGGAACTACTCGGTCAATTGCAAAGCGCAGGCCTAATACGGTCTGAAAGAAAGAAGTTAGGTCTCGTCGCTGCGGAGACTTATCTAAATCTCGGAGGGCAATATAGAGATTTCTTTAACGACGGTCGGGTGATTTTCCCAATAAGGGACGCTTCAGGACGAATGTTAGGTTTTGCCGGAAGAAGGCTAAACGAGTCGCCAGCGCCGAAGTATCTCTATTCGCCGAACTTACCTAAATCGCAGGTGCTCTATCGAGCAAATTTCGCGCTTGACAAAATCAAAGCCGACTTAGCCGATGGTGCCAAGCCGGTGGTGTACGTTTGCGAAGGACTGGTCGATGCTTTGAGGCTCGAGAGCATTGGCTTGTCCGCCGTTGCAGTTCTCGGCGCGCGCATGTCGGACGCTCAAGCTCGAATCCTAATCGATTTCGCTGGTACCTTGCCCGATATGGCTCCCTTGCAGGTCCGATTCTTCCTAGACCAGGATGGGGCGGGTTTGAAAGGGGCTGCAGCATCCATACAAACTGTCCTCAAACTTGATAAAGACGTGCGCCTAGAGTTAGGGTTCGTCTGGCCACTGGACAGTCAATCGGCCCATTCGCAATCGCTTCCAATTAAGGATCCAGACGATTTACTCAGAATGTTCGATGAGTCAGAGCCGGCAATTGCGTATCTTGACCGCTCCACTCACCCGGTCGCGGTAGCGTTTCTGGCTGAGCGGCTCAGGGTTCCCCCGGTAGACATCCTAGAAGATAACCGCTGGGAAACTATTCCTCTTGGAGCGAAATATCGCCTGGCGGTACTACTTGAGAGCTTGGCCGGTGGTCTTATCGATCGCGTCCTGACAACGGGAACGGCACATTCTGATTCATACGGCAAGTGGCATCAAGATGTCTGGCGATTTATTCAGAATCCGGTTCCTACACGTGTTGGACTACCGATCCAATCTGCGGAAGAAATCGCCCTGCAACTGAATATCGCGCGTGAGCTCGCTCAGGCGGGCGCAAACAAAGGCGAGGTGCTCTCAGATATAGCGGCGTGGAGGCGCGTATCACTTGCCGCCACCGCGTTTAACGAAGGTCTCATAACGCGCCTTCAGCAGGTCCAGTTCCAGCCAATCGAGCCTTTCGACGCTGTATTCGTGTCGAGAGGATTTGGCAAGGATGAAGAACGCCTCAAGGCAATGCCATGTCTTGAGGATTTGATCGTACAGCAGTACTTAATGAATGAACTGCTCACGGAGCGCCTAGACGACGGTTCCGAGTCGAAATTTAGCAATCATATTCCGGCTGTTCGCTACTACCGCTCAATTGATCACGTGCGCACAACGGGAGAATCAGGAGGAACTGAACATAGCGAGACGCTGAGTTTCGCGTACCAAGTCGACATGGATGCGCTAGAAGGCCGCTCTCCTCCTAGCGAAGGCGGAATGTTTCGTCCATATTTTGAGTGCTGGCGCGGCTTCATCTCTTCGCTGCTGAAGCAGGGGCGAGCGATGAGTCATGTTCATATGGTCCGTCTAGATTTAAAGAGGTACTACGATCGTATAACGCGCATCGTCGCTAAAGACATTTTGGGTAGCAGCATCGAGTCGGCATACAAAAGCCTAGGAGATAGTCGCGAGGCTTTCGTGCCGCTCCTCCGCCCTAAGGCACTACAAGCCGAGCGTCAACACGCTGCTATAGATTTTATCTTGGACCAGAGTTTCGGATTTTACTACTACCATCCGAACACGGGACACCCAATAGCGTCCGATCGGGAGAAAGGCATACCACAGGGGCCAGTGCTGTCCGCGTGGCTTGGAAATATTATTCTCTTCAAGCTTGACGCTGTGATGCGTGCAAAGCTACAAGAGCTGAATCTCGATCAAGTGGTTCGGGCTGGTTACGCGAGATATGTCGATGACGTAGTCATTTTGGCCGAAAATCAAGGAATACTCGATGTTCTGAGAGCTGCCGCTGAGGATGTCACTCGCACTCTACAACTTGAATTGATCTCGAAAGAAAACTTCGCGCCAATGTCAGCGGTGGAATTTTCACAGCATCTAACTGCGGGCCGCGCACTACCGGCCTATGGCCCGCGAGAAGAGGCGCTACTCCTTGAATCTGGTGATGGCGACGCCGGCTGGGGTATGTGGCAGACGGAAGGTCCACGTCGGCAAACGTCGTTGGAGCTTCTTCGGGATTCTCGACTGTACGCCATGAACCGCCCCGGATTTGGTGGAGGCTCCAACTCTTGAGAGAATGGAGCCATGAACAAGTCGAGCAAATTTTCTGCTGAAGTCCGGGAACGTGCCGTCCGCATGGTGCGGGAGCACCGCGA
>NZ_JAKLJA010000072.1 GCF_022213065.1 Paraburkholderia tagetis | reverse complement strand
CCGGTGTTGATTTCCTCGATGAGGCGCTCGTCGTCGTTCGCGTCTTTCTGCTCGACGATGCGCAGCACCTGGCCGGTCGCGCCGCGCACGATGCGGCCGTACCCGGTCGGGTTGTCGAGCCTGACGGTGAGAATGCCGTAGCCCGCCTTATTGCCGGCCTGGGCTGCGGCATCGGTGAGGCGCTTGAGCGTGGACGCGCGCGTGAGCGGCACATCGCCGTAGAGCACGAGCGTGGGCTGGCTCGCATCGAGCAGCGGCAGCGCCTGCGCGAGCGCGTGGCCGGTGCCGAGCTGCTGCTCCTGCATGGCGAACTGCACGTCGGGCGCGCTGACGGCGGCGCGCACGGCCTCGCCGCCATGGCCGATCACGACCACGAGACGCGTGGGCGCCAGGCTGCGTGCGGTGTCGATGACGTGCGAGAGAAGCGGCTGGCCAGCCAGAGGATGGAGCACTTTCGGCAGAGCGGAGTGCATGCGCTTGCCCATGCCTGCCGCGAGGATCACGATGTTCATTGCATCGGTGAAGGTACGAGAAATCAATTTTACAATTTTAACAGACAAGCATTCATAAAAAAGCAGTTACATGCGATGCGTACCCGCTTTGCTTGCGCGTCTGATATCGGCATACTGACGCTTTGCGATAGCCCTATAACGCTTCGCCATATCAGAAGCGCGGCTCGGCGGAAGAGGCACACCATTGAAAAACATCGTTATCGTTGGCTCGTCGGGCCATGCGAAAGTCGTAATTGATATCGTCGAACGAGCAAGCCGCTACAGGATTGTCGGGTTGATCGATTCGTTTAGCGCAGTCGGCTCTGAAACCCTTGGTTACAAAATTTTGGGCAACGAACTGGCACTCCCAAACATCATCAAAACGCAGCAGGTCGCAGGAATGCTGATTGCAGTGGGAGATAACTACGCCCGCTGTGACCTGAGAAACAGGATCGCCTCGATCGCTCCGCATTTACCCCTCGTGAGTGCGATTCATCCGCAAGCCGCCATTGCGCGATCGGCTCAGATCGGCGCCGGAACGGTCGTGATGGCTGGAGCGGTCGTCAATGCCGATTCCGTCATCGGCGAATCATGCATCGTGAATACCAAGGCATCGTTAGACCACGATGGCAAAATGGCGCCCTACTCCAGCCTGGCGCCTGGTGTCGTGACCGGCGGAAACTGCCGACTCGGAAACATCTCCGCCGTCGGAATCGGTGCAATCCTCAAACAGGGGATCACCATTGGAGAGCACAGCGTAATAGGTGCCGGTGCGGTAGTCTTGCAGGATGTTGAACCGTACGTCGTAGCGTACGGCAACCCTGCAAAGAAGGTGCACTCCCGCAAAGCAGGGGCGCCCTATCTCTAACGCCTCGCATAGAACCACAAATCAGTTGACTTGCTCAATCTCGCTGGTAACAAGCACATCCTGCGGGAAATAGCCAAGCAGGGCCGCATAGGTCTCGGGAGACTCCCAAACGATTCGATCGAAGTAGGAATTGAACTCCCTCAGGAAGCTGATCAGCGGCCCGGGGGCATCTGCCTTCACAACGATCTCGCAACGACGCCCTTGGCGCCACGCATCCTTGAGCTGGGCAACCGTTGGCAAAGCACCCGCCGAACTCGAACTGTGCAACACGTCGCCTACGCGAACCCGCTCACCGCACAGCCAGCGACCCGCGAACTTCCGACGCACCATGTTGGTTTTTCGGAATTGCCCCACGCTGTCCGACGAAGTCACCGAATTAGCATGAATCCGATGTCGATACAGCGGTTCATGCACATAATGGAAATTGCCGAACTCAGCGATCTTTAGCGCCAGTTCCCAGTCCTGAATACCTGTGTAGGCATCGTCAGAACCGCCCGCCTTCAAATAGGCCCCGCGTCGAACCACCTTAAGATGGGACGCAACCATCCCGTCAAGAAGGTCGTCCTTGATGTACTGTTCCCCGCGGAAGCTGATGTTGGGATACCCACCGTAATCAGCACGCCTGATCACTTCGTCATGCTCATCGATATCAAGGCGGTCCGTGAACAAATAATCCACCTCGGGCTTTTGGGAAAGCGTCTTTGCAACGGACGACAGCGCTCCCGGCACCAGCAGGTCGTCGCAATCGACGAAAGCTACGTACTCGCTGCGAGCCTGCTCGACCGCTTCATTCTGTGTGCGCGAGATGCCCTTGTTGCTCGGGTTAATCACGACATGAAGATTCGGATGAAGGTCTTCCAGCGAGCGCAGCAATTCCGTGGTACGTGTATCGGTAGAGCAATCGTCAACGCAAATGATCTCGAACGCCACATCGGCCTGTTGAATTACCGAAAGCAGGCATTGGTCAACGTGATGGAAATGGTTATAAACGGGGATCACAACGCTAATCTTCGGCGCCGATCGCAGCATCCCTGTAATCGCCCTTCGTAGCGTCTCGACCTTTTTCGCCACAAGGCCGCCTGACTCTTCCTGCGCTTCGCCGCCTCGCGCGTCAACCACGCCGGTCTGGCTACGCAGACGGGCGATCTCCTCGATATACACAGGGTGCTTCCGGTAAAATCCTTCGAACCAGTCCACCGCCGATTCGAAGAACGCCGGTTCGCGCGCCGAGACCATCGCATCGACCTTTGCCGCCGCGTGCAACCAGCTCTTGCCCATATTCACATATGAGCGACGCATGCTCTGCGCGTGCTGCCGATAGATGGCGTGGTGCGCGTTCAAGTAGGCCATGCGCGCGCCCCGCACACTCAGGCCACACCAAAACAGCCAGTCTTCCTTCGCTCGCGCGGACGTGTCGAATGGCCGCTCCGGCAGGGTCGAACGGCGGAACAAGGCGCAGTGAATCGGCACAGCGAACCCGCGCTCCCACTTATAAAGAAAATCCTGCAAATCGAGAGCCGAATGCGCTATGGCCTCGTCGTGCTTGGAAAAGATCGTGCGCGTTTCATCACATAGCAGGAAATTCGAAATCGACACATCAAGCGAACGCGATACTTGAAAATGCGCGACCTGAAGATCGAGCTTCGGCGGAACAATGACATCGTCAGCGTCCAGCAGTTGCACGAACTCTCCCCGCGCTGCAGCAATACCCGTATTACGCGCGCCGGAAAGCCCGGCATTTAGCTGAGAAATGACCCGAACAGCCGGCGACAGTTCTTCGGCTGCGCGCAGATACGCGCCCGTGCGGGGCGCCGTGCTGCCGTCATCCACAATGATGATTTCAAGCGGACCGCTATAGGAATCAAGCACCGACGAAACAGACTCGAACAAATATTGTGCCTGGTTGTAGCAAGGAATCACCACCGATACCAATGGCAAAGACGGATTCTGCCGCTTGCCCGTGCCCATGGTTTGCTGATTAAATTCCATAACCTTCCAGCCCCTTAACTTGCTCGACAAATCGCGGCCACGTATGCCGCCCGTCTATCAAATCCAGCATCGCCCGCGCGCGGGCTTCAACGGCAGCGGGATTCGCAATCATCGACTCCATCGCTTCCCGATAGTCCTCTGCCGTGGGTTTTTCCGGCAACGGATAGCCACTAGGTTCGCTGACGAGTTCTCCAACGCCACCGACCGTGGGCGCGACGATTGGAACGCCGAGAGCGCCGACCTCGAGCAGGATATTCGGCATGCCTTCCCATTTCGACGTGAAGATGAAACCCGTATAGGGTCGCTCGGCGATGAGTTCCAATGGGGACGCAAACGGCCCCATCACATGAACATTCGGCAAGTTGGGTAATTGTTCCTCAGAATCGACAACCGCTTGGCCGTAGATATAAAAGTCAAAATGCGGGCATTCCTGTACGAGCTTCACCAGCAGATCGATTCGCTTCTCCTTGTCGAGCCGCCCCGCCCACAGGAAAGCCGGTCGCTTGCCAGCAAGTTCGGTGTGCCGTCGAGAAATTCGATCGAGCGCCTGGGCCCGCCAGTCATCCGTCGATGCACGGCTGGGGTTGTAAATAGCTTTGAGCTTTTCCGCTCGCTCACCCGTGAGCCCATATTCGACCCGGGCGTCCTTCACAAAACGCTGGTTATCAGAAAGCAGCGCCGTCAGCGGCGGCAAACCGGGCTGCAGAAAATAGGCCGCATACCCGATCTTGGTCTTTCCATCCTCGCCGAACTGGAAAGCGAAAATGCTCGCGAACAGCTTCGCAACCCGCTTGAGACGCTCGCCAGACTCGATGATGACGTTCCAACCCACCTCGCTGTTGATGTTGTGGAACACCTCCGGCTTGATCGCCAGAATGAGGTCGTACAGCAGACTTTGCTTCAGTGCGTATGAATCGTCATCCGTAAACTGTCGCAGAACAACGACGTGAATGCCGTCGAGACGTACAACTCGCTCGTCAACGTGAGCACGGTCTGCAACGACGAGCAGGACATGCCGCTCAGGATGGATTTCGCGCACTGCCTTGGCGAAATTCAGTGCCACGTTTTCAGCGCCACCGGTACCCATGAACGGGACGGCGATAATATGACTCACATCGCGTACGCCATGGCCGGCGAGATCGAGCAGCAAGCGCTGCAAACGCGCTTCGCGCGTCTGATCACGCAGCGGCGCGGAAGGAGCGAGCGCCGCCTTGATCACCTCGCCAATGGACGGATTCTCTTGCCTCAGCGACAACAAGACGGGCAGGATGAATCTGCGAATGCGCCATTTGGTCTCCTGTGTCAACGGGAGGCGGTGATAGACGCGCTGCGCAAAGCGTAAAAATTTTTCGTAACGTGGCATAACTGAATATTCTTTCAAGAACCGATCCCGATCATTCCATGCCTCTCATCCACCGCATGAGCCTGTCTCCCCTGCCCCAGATGGTTTGTCCGATTCGATCAAGCTCCGTGCGCATTATCGTCGATTGCGCCTGCAATCCCCTATATTCTTGGTTAAGCGCCTCGTGCTCCCCCTGCAATGCCGAGAGCCGGGCGCTCAACGCCGCCTGCTGCGTCTTGAGTTCGAGAATCTCGCGCGCGAGCGCAGCTTCCCTTTCCTTCGTCAGCACATTCTCCTGGATGGCTTCGTCGAGTTTGCGACGCGCTTCATCTCGTTCGATGCGCGCATTCAACGCGAACGAAGGAGCAAGTTCCGTAGGCTGAGCTTTCAAAGCAGTGGCGCTGGCGCCGCTGCTGCCCGGTTCCGAAACGTTGGTACCACTCAGCGCGAGCAACTTCGGCGTCCAGGCACGTGACAAACGGGCAACCAGAGTCGTCAGTTCCTCGTCGTCGAAAAAATGTGGCGCAATCGAAAACCGCTCGTCGTGACCATCTCGCCAGTCGAGCATTTCCATCAACTCCAGAAATTGCTGCCAATTGCCATCAATCTCGAAGAAGCGCTTGACGAAGATCCGCACGTTCTTCTTCACCAGATCCGGGCGGCCGATGCGCTTGAGATAGGGATGCAACGTCGTCGCCGAAATATCGGCGTACTCCCACATCAAGGTGTTTAGATTACGATGGGTGATGTTGCTGCCGTGCGACCGGTACTCTACCAACTCCTCGGCAATGACATGAAATTTCGCGCCCTCGGAAAGCGAGCGCAACCAGAAATTCCAGTCCGGGGAATACGTGAGATCCTCGCGAAACAGACCAATCCGATCATGCAGTGCCTTGCGCATGATCGCGCTCGAATGGCACAGATGATTCTCCCAGATCCAGCAATCAGGAGCATTGAGATCGAGGGTCCGGTTGAACCACGGCGCATAAATGAGGCTCTCATTCGCGACCGCAGCGCCTGTATCGTCGATTTCCTTGAGATAACTCCCACAGATATCGACGTCCGGATTGGACTCCAGGAATTCCACCTGCCTAGCCAGCTTCTCAGGATGAAACACATCATCGGAATCGAGGCTGGCAATATACTCCCCTTTCGCCATACGCAGCGCGGTGTTGTACGCCGTGCATGCACCTTGATTAATTTCAAAGCGAACTGCCCGAATTCGGGGGTCGTCAAACTTCGAGATCACATCCCACGAGCCATCTGTCGAGCAGTCGTCGACGATTAGCAGTTCCCAGAAATCGTAGGTCTGCGCAATAACTGAGCGAATAGTTTCACCAATGAACCGCTCGTAGTTATAAGATGTCGTCAGAATACTGACAAGCGGTTTCATTCGTTCAGTCCGACGATTACTTTCCATTGCAAATATATCTGATGGCATCAACAACCTTGTTCGCGCCATCGCTCCCCAACCCACCATACAACGGTAGCGCGAGAACCTCGCGGGACACCCGTGTCGCTACCGGCAAACGCTCCGGAGCGGCGCTCGAAAGTGTCCGATAGCACTCGTGCTCGCTACAGAGCGGATAGAAATACCGCCGTGTGAACACATTGAACGTTTTGAGTCTTTCATAGAGTTCGTCACGAGTAATGCCTGACCGTTGAGAATTCACCCGGATGATGAAGTACTGCATGCTGCTCCGGACGTTCGCCGGCAAACGGAAACATTTGATGCCGGGAATGTCATCGAGTCGTTCGAGATAGACCTGCGCAACTCGCTGGCGCGCAGCATGTTCGGCGTCGTAATGCGACAGATTCACAAGACCGAGGGCCGCCTGAACCTCGTTCATCTTGCCGTTGATGCCCGGCATCACGACCTCGGTCTCGTTCCTTATCCCGAAATTCTTCAGCAGGTCGAATGAGCACTTCAGTTCGCGGTCCGCCGTCGCCAGTCCGCCGCCTTCCGCAGAATGGAAAAGCTTCGTGGCGTGAAAGCTAAACATCGTCGCATCGCCGAACTTCGCGATCGGCACGCCATCAATTTCCGTGCCAAATGCATGCGCGGCGTCGTAGAGCACCTTGATGCCGTGGCGCGAGCGCAACGCGTCAATGGCTTTGACATCGCATGGCATACCATAAACGTGAACGCCCAGAATACCGGTCGTGCGTGGAGTAATCAGCTTTTCCGCGGCGGCGGGGTCGATTGTGAGGGTCTCTTCGTCGATATCGCAAAAGACCGGCGTCACGCCGTTCCAGTGCAGAACATGCGTGGTGGCGGGAAACGTAAAAGGTGTCGTGATGACTTCGCCCGTGAACTCCATCGCCTGACAGGCCATGAGCAGCGCGCTCGTCCCGTTGTTGAACAGGGAGAAGTACGCCGCTCCGAGTTTGTCTGCCAGCGCGGACTCAAGCGCGTTATGCTTGGCGCCGCTGTTCGTCAACCAGGCGCTCTGCCAGACCTCCGCCAGCTGTGCCGTGTACTCCTCGAGGGGCGGCAGCATTGGGCGCGTCACATATACCGGATTGTCAAATCCGTCTGGCTTCTGATTCATATTTTTACTCTCCGCCTATGTCGATTGGCCGGTTCGGCCCCTGCGAACTCATACCGCTGCCTTCGACAGCACACGAGTGCGGACCTTATTCTCAAAATGCACGGCTCCGTGCAAGGGCAGATAAATGCCGCGTGACACATTGAATTGCACGGCGATAGGCACGTGATCGCACGTGTCGACCTGGCCGATGCCCAAATCAATCGGCACCGATGCAACTGCGCTGATGCTGTAATCTCCCGCGCGCAATTGGGTGCGGAACGTCCAGTCAACGGTGTACACCTCGCCCGCACGCAGATCGATCAAATGCGCATCTTCGAGCCCGGTGTCCGAATATGCGACGTCGAAGCCGTTCTTGTCGCGCAAGTGATAGCCAAATGCGAGCATCGGCAAATCTTCCTCCACGCTTACCACCATGCGCAAAGTCACCGTATCACCGTACGTGACCTGGCGCGTGATGCGCTCCTCATCGTCGAGCAACTGCACATTGACAAAGGACGCACGGCCATTGCGAATCCGCTGGAAAGACGCGCGTTGCTGGAAGTCATCCGCACCGTCTGTCAGTTCGGAGTCCAGCTCGACCGATTGGGGCCGCACAAGATCGTCGTTTGAAATGACGCGTTGCTTCTTGCGCACGTACGTTGAGTAATAGGCTTCGATGACGTCGTCGGTGGCGCCACAAGCCAACATATTGCCGTGATCAAGCAGGACCGCCCTATTGCAGAGCGCTTTTACGGCGCCCGGGTCGTGACTCACGAAGAGCAGGGTCGTTCCGCGATCCATCAACTTCTTGAGCACCGCCATGCATTTCGCCTGGAACAACGCATCGCCCACGGAAAGCGCCTCGTCGACAATGAGAATGTCCGGATTGACGTGAATTGCAACCGAAAATGCCAACCGGACATACATGCCCGACGAATAGGTCTTCAGCGGCTGGTCAATAAAGCTTTCGATCTCCGAAAACTCGACGATCGCCGGGTACTTTTCCTCAATCTCCTCCCGGCTCATGCCGAGAATCTGGCCGTAGAGAATCACGTTCTCGCGGCCGGTGAACTCAGGATTGAAGCCGGAACCCAGTTCGAGTAGCGCAGCAACTTTTCCGTTCGTGACGACGCTGCCTGCACTCGCTGAGAGCGTGCCCGAAATCACTTGGAGAAGTGTGGATTTTCCCGATCCGTTATGACCGACGATACCCACGGTCTCCCCACGCTTCACATCGAAATTGATGTCGCGCAGAGCCCAGAACTCGCGATAGAACTGCTTGCGCGAGCCGAGCAACATCTGGAGCAGACGGGCACGCGGGCTATCATAAATATGAAAGACCTTGCTCAGGTCTTTCACGCTGACCGCAAGTTCAGAGGACATCAGCAAAACCCTTTCTGGTACGGTTGAACCACTGGTATCCCAAGACCGCGACGATCGCGCTCGCCAGCAACATTTTTGACAGACCCAGCCAATGCGGTTCGGTACCCCAGATCACAACATTGCGACTTTGTTCGATGACAAATGCGACGGGATTCAGGGAAATGATGTGCTGGTACTGCTGTGGCAAGGAAGTGGCCGGATAAAATACGGGCGTCAAGAACATCAGAATGGTCGTCACGAGGCCGATCGATTGCCCAATGTCTTGAATATAGACACCGAGTGAGGCAAGGAACCAGCCGATTCCCAAGGTAAACAACAGGAACGGCAAGACCACGATCGGAAAGAACAACACGGTAAGCGGCACCTTGAAGCCCAGCACGATCATCGCTAGCAGCAAGACGAAAAAGCTGACCGCCGCATGGAAGAGCGCCACCAGCAAAGCAACTACCGGAAGCACTTCGAGCGGAAACACCACTTTTTTGACGTAGTTGGCGTTACTGATGATCAGCGATGGCGCACGGTTTACGGTTTCCGAAAAAACCTGAAAAACGATCATGCCGACGAACAGCACGATCGCAAACTCCGTCTTTGAATCGGACCCGGCGTTCCAGCGCGACTTGAAGATCACGCTGAAAACGAATGTATACACAGCCAGCAGGAGCAGTGGATTGAAAAATGACCACAGCAAGCCGAGCACAGAACCGCGATAGCGGCCGACCACTTCCCGTCGCGTCATCTGGAAAATCAGACGGCGATGCGGCCATAAAGGTATCGTGTGACGAATATCATTCTGCATGGTGATCTCTAACTGAGCCAGGGTGTGTCGCGCGCAATGCGCATTGAATGCGTGCCGCGTCGGACTGCCCAGGCTGGATGATTCAGGCGCCGTCCAACTCTTCTAGCACGAGCGCGAGCGCCACTTGCCACGGCGCGCGATACAAGCCGAAACGTGCATCGAAGCGGGCATTGTCCAGCACTGAATAGGCAGGACGTGGCGCCTTTGTTGGATATTCGGCTGCGGGGATCGGCAGGACTTCTCGAATCAGAAGATCTGCGCGCGAACGATCTCGCTTTGCGCCTGCAAAAATGGCTTCTGCAAAAGCGTGCCAGGTCGTCGCACCATTGGCCGTCATGTGGAAGACACCGCTCTCGAATGATCCAGATTGGCGCTCGAGGATCGCTTTGGCCACGGCGTGCGCCGTCAGATCGGCGATCGTCCGTGCACTCGTAGGTGCGCCATGCTGATCGCTCACGACAGACAACTTTTCTCGACTGGCGCCGAGCTTGAGCATCGTGCGGACGAAATTCTGACCGCGCGAGGCATAGACCCAGGACGTGCGGAATACCAGCCAGTTTCCGCCGATCTCCTCAATCGCCTTTTCGCCAGCAAGCTTGCTGCGGCCATACATGTTCAGCGGCGCGGTAACGTCGCTCTCCGAGTATGGCGTTTGCTTCGTGCCGTCAAAGACATAATCGGTGGAATAGTGAACAAACAGCGCGCCACGCTTTCGCGCAGCTAGCGCCATCGCCGCCACCGCGTCGCGGTTTACGGAGAACGCCAGATCCGCTTCATCTTCCGCGCGATCGACAGCCGTGTATGCGACCGCATTGACGACCACATCCGCCGCAACCTCTTCGACGAACGCACCCACGGCAGCGGGATCAGCAAAGTCCACGTCAGCGCGTGTCGCAGCAATCACTTCGCCGAGGGGTAGCAGAGCGCGTCGAAGCTCCCAACCAACCTGGCCGTTCGCCCCTGTCAGGAGGATCTTCATGGGTACGCCTCCAGATCCGGCAACGTGTGCCCCGACTGATCTTTCGGCGCAACAATGAACCCGCCGTCCAGCGGCCACTCTATGCCAACTTGAGGGTCATTCCAGACCAAAACCCGTTCGTGCTCCGGGTACCAGAAGTCAGTCGTCTTGTAGAGAAAGTCTGCGGATTCGGACATTACGAGAAAACCGTGCGCGAAACCCGGCGGAATCCACAACTGCCTCTGATTTTCCGCGGACAGCACCTCGCCCACCCACTTACCAAATGTTGGAGATGACTTTCTCAGATCGACAGCGACGTCGAACACTTTTCCAGCAACAACGCGCACAAGTTTGCCCTGTGCATGCTGGATCTGATAGTGCATGCCACGAAGCACACGATTGCCCGAGCGGGACTGATTGTCCTGAACGAACTCCACATCGGCGACCCGCTCCTTGAATTCACGTGCGTTGAAGCTCTCGAAGAAATGGCCGCGCGCATCTCCGAACACCTTAGGCTCGATGAGCTTGACGTCAGGAATCGCCGTCGAAATTACCGTGATTGCCATAGAACCTTATCGGTCAGAATGTTCTTGAGATACTGCCCGTAGCCGTTCTTCATCAGAGGCGCCGCGAGCTGCAATAACTGCTCCTCATTGATCCAGCCCAGCCGGTAAGCAATTTCCTCCGGACAGGCGACGACAAGGCCCTGCCGCTTCTGCAGCGTCGCGATAAAGGCCGCTGCCTCCATCAGCGAATCGTGCGTACCTGTGTCGAGCCAGGCATATCCGCGCCCCATGAGCTCGACATGCAGTTTGCCCGCAGCGAGATAACGGGAATTGATGTCCGTGATTTCCAGTTCGCCGCGTGCCGACGGCTTGATGTCGGCCGCGATGTCGCACACGTCGTTGTCGTAGAAATACAGGCCCGTCACCGCATACGATGATCGCGGTTGTACGGGCTTCTCGGCGATCGACAGCGCGCGCATCTTCTCGTCGAATTCGACGACGCCATATCGCTCCGGATCGTGGACGTGGTATGCGAAAACCGTCGCACAATCGGTGCGGCTGCAGGCCGCGTCGAGCTGCTTCGCCAGATCGTGGCCGTAGAAGATGTTGTCGCCAAGAATGAGCGCCGACGGATCGTTGCCCACGAACTCCCGGCCGATGATGAACGCCTGCGCGAGCCCGTCCGGCGACGGCTGCACCGCGTACTGGATGTTCATGCCCCACTGGCTGCCGTCGCCGAGCATCGCCTCGAAACGGGGCGTGTCCTGCGGCGTCGAGATGATGAGCACGTCGCGAATGCCCGCCACCATCAGCGTCGAGAGCGGGTAATAGATCATCGGCTTGTCGTACACCGGCAGCAGCTGTTTGGAGACCGCGTGGGTGATCGGATAGAGCCGCGTGCCGGAACCGCCGGCGAGAATGATGCCTTTGCGCGCCATGTCGGGAGCCCTTACGCGCGCTGCGCGTAGTTCGTTTCGACCCACTTGCGATAGTCGCCCGAAGCGACCTCGTCGGCCCACGCCTGGTTATCCAGGTACCAGCGCACCGTCTTCGCAAGACCCGTTTCGAACGTCTCCGCCGGCTTCCAGCCCAGCTCGCGCTCGAGCTTGCGTGCATCGATCGCATAGCGGCGATCATGACCGGGCCGATCCGTCACATAGGTGATCTGGTCGCGATACGAGCCCGTGGCCTTCGGCCGCATTTCGTCGAGCAGGTCGCACAGCGTGTGCACGACCTCGAGATTCTTCTTCTCGTTCCAGCCGCCGACGTTGTACGTCTCGCCCGACTGGCCGCGCGCGAGCACTTCGCGGATCGCGCTGCAGTGGTCGCCCACGTAGAGCCAGTCGCGCACGTTCTGGCCGTCACCGTACACGGGCAGCGGCTTGCCGGCGAGCGCATTGGCAATCATCAGCGGAATGAGCTTTTCGGGGAACTGGTACGGACCGTAGTTGTTCGAGCAGTTCGTGGTGAGCGTCGGCAGTCCGTAAGTATGGTGATACGCGCGCACGAGGTGATCGGAGCCGGCCTTGGTGGCCGAATACGGGCTGTTCGGTGCGTAGGGCGTCGTTTCGGAGAATTGCGGGTCGGTCGCCGAAAGCGAGCCGAACACTTCGTCCGTGGAAACGTGCAGGAAACGGAAAGCGGCCTTCTCTGCCTCAGGCAGAGCGCTCCAGTACTGGCGCGTGGCTTCGAGCAGCGTAAAGGTGCCGACCACGTTGGTCTGGACAAAGTCAGCCGGTCCGTGAATCGAGCGGTCGACATGGCTCTCCGCAGCGAAATGCAGCACCGCGCGCGGCTTGTGTTCGGCGAACAACGCGTCGAGCGCTGCACGGTCGCAGATGTCAACGCGCGCGAACACGTGCTTCGGGTTGCCCTGCAGCGACTGCAACGTTCCAAGATTGCCTGCGTAGGTCAGCTTGTCTACGTTCAGAACGGCTTCGTCGGATTGACGGAACCAGTCAAGCACAAAGTTGGCGCCGATAAAGCCGGCACCGCCCGTTACCAGGATCATGGAACTCCCTTTTTTGGCGCGAGATTGGAGGCTGGTCTGGCGCATCCCCCGTCGCCAGACGCTCGAAAGCATGCTGTAAATATGGACTTTCGGCGAGATTACGCCTGCTTTTATCCGTGCAGCATACTTTGGCTCTGATTTTGTAACGGCAATTATACGGACAGCCTGAGGGAAAGCCATACCTCTAACATCTTGAAACAGCTTGACAATTTCTGTCGTTTTCGCTCCGGCACGTAAAGATTCGGCAGCCTCAATCCGCGTGTGAACAAACCGGACAATTCAGCCGCACTCATACCGCAATTGTTTTCCTGTGATACCGTCACTGTCTTGTTCCGACATCCTGTCACGCTCACTCGCAACTGATCCGCACCTGTTTTCGTTTCGATGACCCAACACGCGCCGTTTCCGCCGCCTCTCGCTTTCGGCGACCTTCAAGGCTGTCTTACCCCATTTCGCGAGTTGCTCGCCAAGGCCGGCCCTTCTTCCGATACGCCGCTCTGGTTCGCAGGCGACCTCATCAATCGCGGCCCCGATTCGCTCGAGACGCTGCGCGAGGTGATCGCGCTCGGCGATCGTGCGGTGGCGGTGCTCGGCAATCACGACCTGCATCTGCTTTCGGTGTCCGCGGGCATCCGCAAGTCGAAGAAAGGCGACACCATCGACGACATTCTCAGCGCCCCCGATGCCGAGGATCTCTTGCACTGGGTACGCCATCGTCCGATCGCGCATTACGACCAGGGCATGCTGATGGTGCACGCCGGCGTGCTGCCGCAATGGGATGTCGATCTCACGCTGGAACTCGCGCACGACCTCGAAAAAGCGCTGCGCGGCGATAACTGGAAGGAAACGCTCGCTGGCCTCTACGGCAATGAGCCCAGCCGCTGGTCGAAGAATCTGAAGGGTATCGAGCGGCTGCGCATCACCTGCAGCGCCCTCACGCGCATGCGCTTTTGCAACGCCGATGGCGCGATGGACTTTACCTCGAGCGGCGGGCTCGATTCCGCGCCGCCGGGCTTCATGCCGTGGTTCGACGTGCCAGGACGCAAGACCGATAACGTCACGGTGGTCTTCGGCCATTGGGCGGCGCTAGGTCTCATGTTGCGCCAAAACCTGGTCGGTCTCGATTCGGGCTGCGTCTGGGGCGCGCGCCTTTCGGCGGTCAGTCTGCAACCCGATCCCTATCAGCGCGTACTCACCCAGGTGCCCTGCTCGAACTGCCGCGCGGTCTCGGGCTGAGCGGGCGGCGCACGCATCGCCTCCAGCGCCACCCCCACCGCCTCCTGCGCGCGCGCCGCAAGCTTGCGGCGATCCTCGCCCGGCTCGATCGCCTCGCCCACATACACATGCGCCGTGATCGGCCCAGCCTTGAGGAGCGCGTCGAGCGACTCCTTCAGCGAAACATCGTCGATATACGCGGGCGCCGCCGACTGCCGCCCCTGCGCGTCCTCATACAGAATGCAGATGGGCTGCACGGGCTTGCCCGCCGAAACCGGCGCCTGAAACATATTCGCGTGAAACGGCTTGATCGCAAAACCATCAGTGGTCGTGCCCTCAGGAAACACGCACATCAGCTCGCCGCGCTCCAGCCGCGCCGCCAGCTCGTGCATGATGCGGCGCGCGTCGCTGCGCTTCTCGCGCTCGATGAACACCGTATCCAGATTCTGCGCAAACCAGCCAATCAACGGCCAGTGGCGGATCTCGGCCTTCGAGACGAACGGCGTCGGCCGCCACGCGTTGATCACGTAGATGTCGATCCACGAAATGTGATTGCTGACGACGAGCGCACCCGCGTCGAGCCGCGCCGCGTCGTTATGCACGACGAGCTTCATGCCGCACAGTTCGAGCATCCTGAGCGACCAGGCGCGATTCATGGCGTGGCGCGCCTCGGGCGTCGCGCGCGGAAAGCGCACGCCGACGGTCCAGGCGCCGCGCAGCAGGTGCCCGAGCAGTCGGGCTTTGCGTAGAAAGAGGCTCATGGCGATACGTATGTCGATGGCGGTCGCGAGTGCGCTCGATGGTCCTCAATGACGCTCGACGTCGCGCTCGAAGCCGATGCGCCCCGCCACCAGCGTCGCTCGCACCACGGCGGGCAGTTCGTAGCCGAGGAACGGCGTGTTGTGCCCCTGGCTCTTGAGCGCGCGCGGCTCGACGCGCCAGTGCGCGTTCGCGTCGAACACACAGAGGTCGGCGGGTGCGCCCACATCGAGACGTCCCGCTTTGTGCGCGCCTTCATGCACCACGCCGCGCTGCATCACCGCAGCCGGCGCCGAGGTGATATGCGCAAACGCCTTCGCGAGCGGCACGCCGGCTTCCTGCGCCCATTTCACGGTGAGCGAAAGCAGCAGTTCAAGCCCGCTCGCACCAGGCGTGGCTTCGGCGAACGGCAGCAGCTTTTCGTCGTCGTCCACGGGCGTGTGCTGCGAGCAGATCGCGTCGATCGTGCCGTCAGCGAGGCCCGCGCGAATCGCCTCGCGGTCGCGTTGCTGGCGCAGCGGCGGATCGAGCCGGAACTGCGCGTCGAAGTAGCCGATGTCCATGTCGATCAAGTGCACGTGGTTGGCCGTGACATCGCACGTCACGGGCAGCCCTTCGGCCTTCGCCGCGCGCATGAGCGCGACGCCCGCCGCCGACGAAAGATGTTGCACGTGCACGCGTGCGCCCGTCACGCGCATCAGTTCGAAGAGCGTGTGCAGCGCGATGGTCTCCGCGCTCACCGGCACGCCCGAGAGCCCGAGGCGCGAGGCCAGCGCGCCGCTCGCCGCCACGCCGCCCTTCGCGAGATATGCATCCAGCGGGCGCAGCCATACCGCGTAGCCGTAGGTGCTCGCGTACTGGAGCGCGCGCAGCAGGACCTGGGTGTCGGCGATCGGCTTATCCGCCTGCGTGAAGGCGATGCAGCCAGCTTCGGTGAGCGAGACCATCTCCGTGATCACGTCGCCCTTCAAGCCGACCGTGAGCGCGCCAAGCGGATACACGTGCGCGCGTTCGAGCTTGCTCACGCGGTACTTGAGCATTTCGATCAGGCCCGCTTCGTCGAGCACCGGGTCGGTGTCGGGGGGGCACACGAGGCTCGTCACGCCGCCCGCGAGCGCGGCGTTCATTTCCGAGTCGAGCGTGGCCTTGTGCTCGTAGCCCGGCTCGCGCAGCCGCGCGCTCAGGTCGACGAGACCCGGCGCGACGATGAGACCGTTCGCGTCGAGCGTCCGGTCCGCCTGAAAGCCGGCGGGCGCGGCGCCAAGCGCGGCGATCTTGCCGTCCGCGATGTACACGTCTTGCTGCGTTTCGGTGGCACTCGCCGGATCGATCAGCGTGCTGCCTTGAATATGGATCTTCATGCGCTGCCCTTTTGTTCTCGCCCGTTCAATCGTTGTTACCGGCGACGATACCCATCACCGCCATGCGCACCGCAATGCCGAAGCTCACCTGGTTGAGGATCACCGACTGCGGGCCGTCCGCGACCTGCGAGTCGATTTCCACGCCGCGGTTCATCGGCCCCGGGTGCATCACGATCGCGTCGGGCGCGGCGAGCGCGAGCCGCTCGGGCGTCAGGCCCCAGCTCTTGAAATACTCCTGCGCCGAAGGCAGCAGCGCGCCGCTCATGCGCTCGTTCTGCAGGCGCAGCATGATGATGACGTCGACGTCCTTCAAGCCCTCGTCGAGGTTGTTGAACACGCGCACGCCCATCTGCTCGAGTCCGCCCGGCAGCAGCGTGCGCGGGCCGATCGCGCGCACTTCGGGCACGCCGAGCGTGGTGAGCGCGTGGATGTCCGAGCGCGCGACGCGCGAGTGCAGGATGTCGCCGACGATCGCCACACGCAGGTTGGTGAAATCGCGCTTGTAATGGCGGATCGTGTACATGTCGAGCAGGCCTTGCGTCGGGTGCGCGTGGCGGCCGTCGCCGGCGTTGATCACGTGCACGTGCGGCGCGCAATGCTCGGCGATCAGGTACGGCGCGCCGCTCGATGCGTGGCGCACGACGAACATGTCGGCGTGCATCGCCGAGAGATTGCCGATGGTGTCGAGCAGCGACTCGCCCTTGCTCGTCGACGACGCGTTGATGTTCAGGTTCAGCACGTCCGCCGAGAGGCGCGTCGCGGCGATCTCGAAGGTCGTGCGCGTGCGCGTGGAGTTCTCGAAGAACAGGTTGAACACCGACTTGCCGCGCAGCAGCGGTACCTTCTTCACGTCGCGGTCGGTGACGCTCACGAACTGCGTGGCGGTGTCGAGAATGTGCGTGAGGATCGCGCGGGGCAAGCCCTCGATCGTGAGCAAATGCTTGAGCTCGCCGTTCTTCGTGAGCTGCGGATTGCCCTTCAGGAAGCCGTAGCGAAAGCGCTTGTCGTCCGGGACGGTCGGTGCCGGCGTGGGCTGTGTGTTCATCGCAAAATTCCTGCGCTGGTGTCTGGCTCGATCTCGCTCGATCGGGCCGGTCTGGCCGGTTGGGTGTGAATCGGGTTCGGTTGGCGCGCTGGGCAGCGTATGTGCCCGGCGCGCTTTGTTCGTGCGCTTCGTTCGTGCAGCGCGTTCAGTGTGCGTCGCGAGGCTCGATGCGCAGCGCGAAGCGGCCATCGTCGGCGCGTTCGAGCACGAGCGTCGAGTCCGGGTCCAACTGCCGCGCCTCGCCGCCTGCGAAGCGCGCCGCCACGGGCAACTCGCGCCCGCCACGGTCGACGAGCACGGCCAGTTCCACCGAAGCGGGCCGGCCGTAATCGTAGAGTTCGTTGAGCGCCGCGCGCACGGTGCGCCCGGTGTGCAGCACGTCGTCGACGAGCAGGATGCGACGGCCTTCCACCTCGAACGGCAGCGCGGTCGGGCTCGCCTGGCTGTGCAGGCCTTTCTTCGCGTAGTCGTCGCGATGCAGCGCGACGTTCACCACGCCCCACTGCGCCGCGCCCAAGTCGTGCGCGAGGCGCTCGGCAAGCCATGCGCCGCCGCTGTGGATGCCGGCAATCGCCACGCCATCGCGTGCGTCATCAGGCGCGCTGAACGCATCGGCCGGATAAGCCGCGCGGATCTGCTCGAGAACGGCGCGGTACAGCGCCTCGGCGTCGGGTGTGTTCATCACGGGAATTGGGGCGGGGGTTCGTCGACAATCTCGTCGAAGTACTGCTGGAGGATCACGCAGGCCGCTTCGGCGTCCACGTGCTCGGTGCGTTCGCCGCGCTCGCGCAGGCGCGCTTCAGCGTCGACGGAGGAATAGCGCTCGTCCACCCAGACCACGGGCAGATTGAAGCGGCCGTTCAGCTGGTTGCCGAAGCGCTTGGCCAGTTGCGTCATGACGTGGGGCGTGCCGTCCGGATGGCAAGGCAGGCCCACCACGAGCAGATCGGGCTGCCACTCGCGCAGCAACTCGCCCACGGCTTCGAAACGATAGCCCTGGCTGCGATTCTGGATCACGGTGAGCGCGCGGGCGTTGCGCGTAAGCGCGTTGCCGAGCGCCACGCCGATGCGTTTCTCGCCGTAGTCGAACGCCAGCAAGGTCGCCTCGGCGGCGCCTCGCCGCCCTGCCGCCACGCTCATGCGTGACCTGCTTCGCCCGAAAGCATCGTCGACGAAATGCCGAGCAGCGCGAGCGCCGCTTCGAAACGCTCTTCGGCAGGCACGTCGAACACGATCTTCGGATCGGCTTCGACCGTGAGCCAGCCGTTCTTCGAGATTTCGTCTTCGAGCTGGCCCGCGCCCCAGCCGGCATGGCCGAGCGTGAGCAGGAACTGCTCGGGGCCGGTGCCGCTGGCGACGGCTTCGAGCACGTCCTTCGAAGTGGTCATCTCGAGGCCGCCGGGCACCGACATCGACGAGGTGTAGTTCGTGCCGGTCTTCGGTGCGTGCAGGACGAAGCCGCGCTCGGTCTGCACCGGGCCGCCGAAGTAGACGGGCACGTGCAGGAGCGGTTCGATTTCGAGCTTGAGATCGATGCGCGAGAACAGCGCTTCCAGATCGATATCAGTGGGGCGATTGATCACGAGGCCGAGCGCGCCGCGCTCGGAATGATCGCAAAGGTAGACCACCGTTCCTGAAAACGTGGGGTCCGCCATGTTGGGCATGGCGATCAGGAACTGGTTGGTCAGATTGATGCGATCGTTACTCTTAGGCATGGTTTGAATTCTAGCAAAGACGATACGGAACGGCGGCGGGCTTCAACGCCTTCCGGGTACTCCTCGGGCCGCGCTCCGCAGCGCGGAGAATCACTCACTCTATCATGCGCGGGTGACACGGCTGCAAGGCCACCTGCGCTTGCCTGAGTGCGCCTGAGTACGCCAAACGGTGCCGGGCAAAGCGCTTAGCGTGCTGCAAGCTGCGCCGCCGCGCCCGTGCCGTCTGCACTGCCTGCGGCGCCTTCGGCGGTTGCACCGGTTGCACTCGCAGCAATCGCCGCGCCGAGCGCGCGCACCGCCGCGCTCGCATCGGGTTGCGCAACGCCCGCCGCCACCTTGTGCAGTATCGCGCGCAGCGCCTCGTTGGCGTGCTCGATCGCCTGCCTGCCCGGCGCCTCCACGGTCGCGGCGCCCGATGGCGTTTGCGCCCCGCCCGTGGCAATCACCGCCGCCGCGTGCGCGGTGCGCCGCCAGGCAAGGCCCAGCGCGTCCGCGAGCAGGCCCACGTGGCCGAGCCCGAGCGCCCACGCCGCCGCACCGATGCGATACGCCGCATCCGCCGCGACGAGCGCCGCCGCGCTATCCGCAGGCGCGCCGGCGGGCCGCAGCGACAACGCGCGGGCCGCGGTGCCGAGTTCGAGCATCGCGGCGTCGGCGGTCTGCAGGAAATCTTCGTACGCGTTGCCGTTCACGACGAGCGCGCCCAGCTCGCGCGTGGGCGCCACGCGCGTCGCCAGCGCATCGGCCTGCGCGCTGCCCGCCTCCCAGAGCGCTTCGGAGGCCTGCGTGCCCGCGACGTGCCAGTCGACGGTCAGGCCGTAGTCGAGCAGCAGGTCGACGTCGGCGGTATCTTCCGCGGCGGCGCCAAAGAGCGCGTAGTCGCGCCACAGTATCGAGAGCGCCACGCACACGAACGACTGCGGCGCGACGCGCAGGCCACGGGCCTGTTCGGCGATCAGCAGATTGCAGCGCGCGTAAAACGAGCGCATGGGCCCATCGCCCCAGATCGCGACGCCGTTGCGCAGCACCCGGACGCAGGCCGACGCAAGACGCCAGAAGTCGTAAGCGTCGGCGCTCGCGAGTTCCGCGATACAGGCGTCCATCTCTGCGAACGCGGCTTGCGCGAACTGCTCCGCCGCGCGGTTGCCGTTGCCCATGCGCGCCTTCAACGCGGGCAGCAACGCCGCCTCGTAGCGCGCCCGAAGCTGGGCGAGCCGCTGCGCGGGTTGCGCCGGCAGCGTGGCGACCGCGATGGGCCGGCCGGACAGCGCAACATCCTCATAGGCGAGCACAACGCCAGCCCCATGCCCCGCGAGGGCCTCGAACAGCACGCGCTGGCGCGCATACAGCACCGGCGAGCACGCCAGCTCGCGCAAATTGTGGCGCTCGAGTGCGCTGACCAAATCGATGAGCGCGTCACGAAACGCCTCGCGAATGTGGCCTTCATCCGCCCCATCGTGCTCGTGCGCGGGCCGCGGCGGCAAGCCGGGCGGCAGCGGAACCGGTACGGAGGCAGCCAGCGCGAGCGGCGAGGCAAGGAACAACGTGTCGGCAAAACGCGCCGCCGCGAACCAGCCCGCGTCGCGCAACGCGCGCACCGCCTGGCGCAGCGGCCGCGCGACGTCGCGCTGCTCGTCGAGCGCGGCAAGCGCCTGGGCGAGCGCTGCATGCGCAAACGGCACATGCCCGCCACGCGGATTGGGCAACGCTTCGAAACGGGCAACCGACGTCGTATGAGAGCTCATGAGACAGCGCCAGGAACAGTTGCGATGCGGTTGCGATAACGGCGAGTTGGCCGGCTGGCCGACTACCGCCTCGCGCGAATACCGGCGAAATCAGGCAAAAGCGCGGATCAATGTGCAGACAAATGCGCAGGTGCCGGTGGATAGCGCAGCAATTTGCACGCCACGAGAGCCGCCCGGAATCCAGCTACAACGCATTCACCCCGGCGCGACTGCGACAACGGAAAGCCGCTATCCGGCGACGCGCGAAACGCCTCAGATCTGGACCATCTCGAAGTCTTCCTTGCGTGCGCCGCACTCAGGGCAGGTCCAGTTGATGGGAACCTCTTCCCAGCGCGTGCCGGGCGCGATGCCTTCGTCTGGCAAACCGGCTTCTTCGTCATAGATCCAGCCGCAGATCAGGCACATCCAGCTTCTATATTCCATTCTTATGCCGCGTCGAAAAGTCCAAAAAACCGCCCGCGAGCACATGCCGAGGACGATCGGGAAAACCGCCTGAAAAACAAGAGCCATGATGGTACCGTGTTGCCGTTTCCATGCCTAGCAACTGTGGCCGCACCGGAGTCCTGCGCCTGGCGCACTGTCAAGACGAGAAAATCCCTCGCGGGCGGCGGGTCATCCGTCCCCCGCAACCGCCGCGAGGCCTCATAATTGACCTGTCGGCGCCCGACATAGCGGCGCCGGCGCACGCATCCGCATCTGAATCAACCGCGAGCCAACCCCACTCTCCCGTCCACGTTCATGCCCGGCGACACCCCTCCCATCGTCCTTACCTTCGGCCTGTCCGATCCGACCGGCGGCAGCGGCCTGCAAGCCGACCTGCTCACGCTCGCCAGCATGGGCTGCCACGGCGTGAGCGTGCTCACCGGCTATACCGTGCGCGACTCGGCGGGCTGCGACGAAGTCACCGGCCTCGACCCCGAAACCGTCGCGACCCAGGCGCGCATGCTGCTCGAAGACATGCCCGTGTCGGCGTTCAAGGTGGGCGCGGGCACGCGTGCCGAAGTGGTGAGCGCGATCGCCGAAGTGGTCGCCGACTACGACGAAGTGCCGCTCATCGTCGCACCCGACTTCACGCTCGACGACGAGCACGTGCTTGCCGCCGATGAGCTGCGCGAAGTCGTCACCGACCTGCTGGTGCCGCAGACCACGGTGCTTGTCGCCGATGTCTCGGTGCTGCTCGCGCTCGCGCAGCCCGACGGCGACGCCGAGACGCCCAGCATCGACGCCGCGATCTCGCACCTGCTCTCCACCGGCTGCGAATACATCCTTTCGATGGAAACGGGCTCGCACCGCGTGGTGAACACGCTCTATAGCGAAGAGGGCCAGTTGCGCCAGGACTTCTGGGACCGCTCGAACCAGCCGATGATGGGCCTCGCCGACACCTTGGGCTCGGCCATCGCGGCGCTGCTCGCGAACGGCCAGGAGCCGCCCGAAGCGGTGCGCGAGGCGCAGGAGTATCTCTATCAGGCCGTGCAGGGCGCGTTCAGGCCGGGCATGGGCGCGTGGATGCCGGACCGGTTCTTTTGGGCGCGGAGTAACGATGCCGAGGGTGACGAAGCGTCGCCTGGCGACCCGGACGATCTGCCGCCGTCGGGAGAGGCGCGGCATTGATACGCGCTCGAAGGTCGGCGCGGGTCCGCAAACTCACCGGCGCGGATCCAGCGAATCCCGACCGTAGACCGTACAGACGAAAAAAAACCCGCATCGCTGCGGGTTTTTTATTTGGCGAGGAACGCACCTCTCGGCGCGTCCCCTGCACTTCAACGTAATTCCGGCGTAAGCCGTTCTTACATATCCATGCCCATGCCGCCCATGCCGCCGGGCATGCCGCCAGGCATCGGGGAATCTTCCTTCGGCACTTCAGCAACAGCTGCGTCCGTCGTCAGCAGCAGGCCTGCGACCGAAGCTGCGTTTTGCAGCGCGGTGCGCGTGACCTTCGTCGGGTCGACCACGCCGGCTTCAACCATGTCGACGTACTCGCCCGTCGCTGCGTTGTAGCCGTAGTTGCCCTGGCCAGCAGCAACCGCTGCCACGACCACCGACGCTTCTTCGCCGCCGTTCGTGACGATCTGGCGCAGCGGCTCTTCCATCGCGCGCAGGACGATCTTGATACCTGCGTCCTGGTCTGCGTTGGCGCCCTTCACGTTGGCAATCGCCGTACGTGCACGGATCAGCGCAACGCCGCCGCCCGGGACGATGCCTTCTTCAACGGCAGCGCGGGTTGCGTGCAGCGCGTCTTCCACGCGTGCCTTCTTTTCCTTCATTTCGACTTCGGTCGCAGCGCCAACCTTGATCACTGCAACGCCGCCTGCCAGCTTGGCAACGCGCTCTTGCAGCTTTTCACGGTCGTAGTCCGAGGTCGCTTCTTCGATTTGCGTGCGGATTTGCTTCACGCGCGCTTCGATGTTCACGGCTTCGCCAGCGCCGTCGATGATCGTCGTGTTTTCCTTGCCCACTTCGATGCGCTTCGCTTGACCGAGTTCGTTCAGCGTTGCCTTTTCGAGCGTGAGGCCGGTTTCTTCAGCGATGACCTGGCCGCCGGTCAGGATCGCGATGTCTTCCAGCATGGCCTTGCGACGGTCGCCGAAGCCCGGAGCCTTGACGGCGACGGTCTTCAGGATGCCGCGGATGTTGTTGACGACCAGCGTTGCGAGCGCTTCGCCTTCGACATCTTCAGCGATGATCAGCAGCGGACGGCCAGCCTTCGCGACTTGTTCCAGAACCGGCAGCAGATCACGGATGTTCGAGATCTTCTTGTCGAACAGCAGGACGAACGGGCTTTCCAGCACGGCGACTTGCTTGTCCGGGTTGTTGATGAAGTACGGCGAGAGGTAGCCGCGGTCGAACTGCATGCCTTCGACGACTTCCAGCTCGTCTTGCAGCGACTTGCCGTCTTCGACGGTGATGACGCCTTCCTTGCCGACCTTGTCCATCGCTTCAGCGATACGGTCGCCGATCGACGTGTCGCTGTTTGCCGAGATCGAGCCGACTTGCGCAATTTCCTTGTTGGTCGTGCAGGGCTTGCTGACCTTGCGCAGTTCGTCGATTGCTGCTGCGACGGCCTTGTCGATGCCGCGCTTCAGGTCCATCGGGTTCATGCCCGATGCGACGTACTTCATGCCTTCGCGCACGATCGACTGTGCCAGGACCGTAGCGGTCGTGGTGCCGTCACCGGCGTTGTCGCTGGTCTTGGAAGCGACTTCCTTGACCATTTGCGCGCCCATGTTCTGGAGCTTGTCCTTGAGCTCGATTTCCTTTGCGACCGAGACACCGTCCTTGGTGACCGTCGGGCCGCCGAACGAGCGCTCGAGAACCACGTTGCGGCCCTTCGGACCCAGCGTGACCTTCACTGCGTTGGCGAGAATGTTCACGCCTTCAACCATCTTGGAACGGGCGGAATCGCCGAACACGACGTCTTTAGCTGCCATCTTCTAACTCCTTGAATTCTTGATGAATGAACGGTGGTCTGAACTTACTTGTTGACCACGGCCATGATGTCTTCTTCACGCATCACGAGCAGTTCGTTGCCATCGACCTTGACGGTCTGGCCTGCGTACTTGCCGAACAGGACGCGGTCGCCGACCTTGACGTCGAGCGCGATCAGGGCGCCCTTGTCGTCGCGCTTGCCCGGGCCGATGGCCAGGACTTCACCTTGATCCGGCTTTTCTGCCGCTGCGTCCGGGATCACGATGCCCGAAGCGGTCTTGGTTTCTTGATCCAGGCGCTTGACGATCACGCGATCATGCAAAGGACGAAGGTTCATGGATAGATCCTCTATCTTGATTGGGACTTGAAGACTCAAGAAAACCTGGTTGGCGACAACCGCCAGCCAGAGATGTTTTAGCACCAGAGTTGTTAGCACTCTCATGCGGTGAGTGCTAATTATATGGACGAGGAATGACAAATTCAAGAACGGGGACGGGAGACTTTCTGGCAGCGCTATTACGCGAGGAAACGCGCGATTTGAGCGAAGAAGGCGGAGAAATAGAGGCTATTTTTGCGCAGAAGCAGTTCGCGCAACCAATTGGCACCGGGTAAACGCCAGGATTTTTTGTCGCTGCGGCATGGGCATGAAAGACATGTCCCCGATTAGCATCCCGGTTAGCACCCCGGTTACGCCCAGGGCAATCGCATGAAATGTAAAAGCGCCTGTCACAAAAGTTGTAAACCCGCGCCATGACGCGTTTACTCTGGCTTTTGCCCGGAGAAGACCCCATGCAGGACGTGCTGAGCATCGAGGA
>NZ_JAKLJA010000071.1 GCF_022213065.1 Paraburkholderia tagetis | reverse complement strand
TCGCCATGGTGGTGGAGTTCGATTGAGGAAGTGTTACCGTGAGAAGCAACATTCTCCTTCAATCGCCACCGCCTTCTCCTGCCTCCTCCCTACGCCGCATACACCACTTCCGACGATAACTCCAGGCGTTGCCCCAGCCTGTGCCCAATCGTTAGAGGCGTCGTAATGCGCATACAGTGTGTTGGTAGCGGAATGGACAACGGTGGGAGAACCCTCGTCGACACTATGAGGCATCCAGCAATGGAATGACCCTCGAATCTAGCGAGGCAGCTCCCCGACGAATCGGTTGTCATGCGGTACCCAACCCGCGCATATCAGACTGATCAACCGTCGGCATGCCGTCCGTTCTGCTACCAGCACACTGTGCGAGCCAGAATCTTTTATAAACCAGTGGACAGGTCAAATACATATCAGTGTCCCAACGGCCTCAGCACCTGATGGGGCTCAACCGGCAAACGCAATTCGGCCGTGATCGTGACGCCGGCCCCGGGCCGGCTGTCGACCGTGAGCGCACCCCCGAGCTGCACCATCCGCTCGCGCATGCCGAGCAGCCCGAATGCATCGGGCCGCACCGCCTTGCCGCGATCGAAGCCGACACCATCATCGCCGATGCTCAGGCAACAGCGTCTTTCGTCATTCGAGAGATGGATCTTGACCTCGTGCGCCCGGGCATGACGTGCAATGTTCGTTAGCGCTTCCTGCGCAACGCGAAACAGCGCGGTGGTCGCAAAGTCGCCGAGGTCGAGCGCATGCGTGTCCAGCTCGAATCGCACGGTTACGCCGTAGCGGTCCTGAAAATCGTGGGCGAGCCATTCGAGTGCAGCTTCGAGCCCGAAATCGTCGAGGATGCTCGGGCGCAGATTGGCAGCGATTCTGCGCACGGAGGCGGTCAGTGCATCGATTTGGGAGGCGATTTCGGCCAGTGCGCCGAGGTTTGCATATGACGCTCCGGGCAACGCCTTGCCGAGTTCGCCTTCGTGGTGGGCCAGCGCCATCTTGAGCGCCACGAGCCGTTGCCCGAGATCGTCGTGGACTTCGCGGGCAATGCGCTTTTGCTCGTTCTCGCGTGCCTGCTGCACGAGCGCCGAGGCCGCGTTCGCGTGCTCGAGCTCCTCCAGCCGGCGCCGTTCGGTCAGGTCGCGCGTGATCTTTGCAAACCCAACGAGCGTGCCTTCATCGTCGTGGATCGCGGTGATGACGACGTTGGCCCAGAAGCGGCTGCCGTCCTTGCGCATGCGCCATCCCTCGTCCTCCACGCGGCCCTGGGCCGCCGCCGTCTGGAGCAGGCGTGCGGGCTTACCCGACGTAATGTCGTCCGGGGTGTAGAACACCGAGAAGTGCTTGCCGACGATTTCGTCGGGCGTGTAACCCTTGATGCGCTGCGCGCCAGGATTCCAGCTCGCGACCTGGCCGGCGGGCTCGAGCATGAAGATTGCGTAGTCGCGCACCGCGTCGATCAAGAGGCGATAGCGATCCGCGATCGCAATATCGCTGTCGTTACGACCAAACCAGGCCTCGGGCTCAGCCGTTTGCATAGCGCGCTCCGGATAATCAGCCGATTTTCACGATGCCGCATGCATTTTTGCACCGCCGCAAGTGCCGCACCGATAAGCCGCATAGTAAGGCAAGTGCCGTGCCGGTTTCAGGATTTTTAGGTTTGCGGGACTCGGCTGTACGCCCGGCTCTTTATGACATGACTTCGCCGAGCGGGCGGCGCGGCGTGGCCGCATCGGGCGTTCCATGACCGATGCGCAGGAGAAGCTGCGGCGAGTACGCATCGGGCAGCCCGGCCAGCGTGCCTAGCCGCGCGCGCAGCGCCGGCACCTCGATCGGCTGGTTCAGGTACGAAACGCACAGGCCGTGCAGCGTCGCCAGCAGCAACACCCGTTCAAGGGCCTGGCCCGTGGCGAGCCAGGCCTGCGCATTGTCGACGCCGGTCGCGAGACACAGCAACAGCGGCGAACCCGCCGCAAGCTCGCGATGCGTTGCGGCTACGCCGCCGCCGAGATCGAACGTGCGGATCGCCGAGGCCACGAGTGGCTTCGCGAAGTCGAGAAGGGGGCCGAGCCTGACCGCGTAGGCCGGCATGCCGTCGTCGGTGTGGCGCGGGTGGATCCACTTCGCGAGCTCGCGCCTGAACCGCGGATCGGCGAACTGCTGCCGGTCGGCCTCGGCAACGAGCTCAGCGATCGCGTTGCGCGGCTCGGCGGCGCTCACGCAGGCGACTTCGACGCCTTCGGCGCGTGCGGCTTCCATCAGGTGCTGCTCGATGGCGGCGTTGACGGGCTCCGCGGCGAACGGATGGCGCGTGGTGACCCGCTCGTGAATCGCGCTCACGAGCGCAGCGAGCTCCGCGCCCGTGGCGCGCTCGCGCAGCAGGCGCACTTCGGCGAGCAGATCGGAGTCGCTGCTCGAGGGGAAGAGGGTGATTGCGTAGCCTATGCCGAGGCTCGCGAGCGCCACGCGCAGATTGAAGAGCGCCGCGCCGCAACTGATGATGAGCTCGCGGTCATAGGGATCGACCACGGGTAAGGCGCGCAGCCGGTCCGCGCACAGCATCACGCGATCGGTGCCGAGCACGAAGCGCCAGGGCTGGCTATTGTGGCTCGAGGGCGCGAGCGTCGCATGACGCAGCGCGAAGTGCATGGCGAAATCATGCGTCTGTCCGGATGCGGCGCTTTCGGAGGGGGACACGATCGGGTTTTCGAGCATGGCAGCTCCCTGCTGGGAAGGGCGCGGCGGCTCGCAAGACGCGCCGCCGCGCCAGGGTGAGTCAGTGTGACATCAGGACCGGCACCGTCATGGCCTCGAGCAGCGTGCGCGACACGCCGCCCAGCACGCGCTCATGAATGCGCGAATGTGCGTAAGCCCCCGCCACGATCAGCCCGGCGTGCAGGTCGCTTGCGCGGCTGAGCAATGTCGTGCCCGTTGTCATGCCCTCGGCGCCGGCGCTTTCGTGAAACGATGCGCTCACGCCGTGCAAGTCGAGCCATGCGGCGGCATCCACTGCCTCCTCTTCGGCGCGCGCGCGTTTCGTGTTGCTACGCGGCGCGACCACCTCGATCGAGACGCTGTTGGCGCGCCGCAATAGTGGCAATGCGTCCGAAGCCGCGCGCGCCGCTTCGCGGCTGCCGTCCCAGGCGATCAGGATGTTTTGTGCGAAGTCCGGGAAAGGCCCGGAGTGCGGGACCACGATGGCCGGCCTCGCGGCAGTCATCACCAGGTCCGTGACGAAGTCACTGGCCGTTTCCACAGCGGGATCGCCGCTGTCGTGCTGCCCGAGCACGAGCAGGTCGGCGTGGCGCGCGTGCAGCGTCGCGGTGGCGCTGTCGCCGGGCTGCGGCGCGCGCCATTCGACCCGGCGGCCCCCGCGCGCGCCGGCGTCAAGGAACGCTGCTTGCGCGAGCTCGAGGCGTTGCTCCGGCGTGCCCGCGCCTTCCGTTGCTGGCGTGCGCGAGCGCGGCGCCGGCAGATACAGCCCAATCAGATGCGCGTCGAAGCGCTCGGCCAGATCGAGCGCGAGTGCCAGACGCGCCTCACGTCGCGCCGAGTCGTCGAGGTGGACGAGCAGGGTCTTGTAGCACATGGTGTTTTCCTTGGACGTCAATCGGGAAGCTCACACGCAAGCGGGCGCGCTGGCCTGCTCAATGCGACATCAGCACGGGCACCGGCATCGCGCCGAGCACCGTCTGCGTCACGCCGCCGAGCAAGAGCTCCTTCCAGCGCGCGTGGCCGTAGGCACCCATCACAATCAGGTCGCAGTCGGTCTTGCCGGCACGCGAGAGCAAGGCTTCGCCAACCGTGACCGTCGGCGGCGGATGCAATTCCGTCACTTGCACCTCGAGTCCGTGACGCGCCAGAACCAGACCGATGTCTGCGCCCGGAATGCGTTCGCGGTCTTTGGGCGCGGGCGTAAAAGTCACCAGCTCGGTGCGCTGCGCGAGTCGCATGAACGGCAGTGCATCGAAGAGCGCACGCGTGGCGGACTGGCCCGCATCCCACGCGACCATGATGTGCTCGCCCACTGTGGGAAACCCGCCTTCATAGGGAACCCACAAGACCGGCCGTCCCGCGCTCAAGGTCACGCGAGTCTGAAATCGATCGCTGAGGGATGCATCCAGATCGTCGGGGTTGCTTTGTCCCAGCACGATCAGGTCTGCGAAGCGTGCGCGCATCAGCAGCTCATGCTGTGCGTGGCTCGCAGTGCGCCAGTTGCCTTTGAGCTCCGCCTCGGCGAGGCGGGCGAAGAAATGATGCTCCAGATTGCGGCGGCACGCTTCGTGCTCACGCCGGTATAGCGACCAATACTCGGCGTCCAGAATCAACGCGTAGGCCGCGTCGTGCTCGGGCACGACAGGTGCGAACAGTGCGCTGACATGGGCGCCGTGCCGCTTTGCAACGCACAGCGCAACATCGAGGCGCGTTCGCGCGCTTTTGCTTTCGTCCAGATGAACCAGGATATTGCGGTACTCCATGATCGGCGCTCCATGATGGATGTAACACCGAAGCGGTGTTTCGTGCGGCTCAGTCTAGGCGCCGAAGCCGGTTCGCAATTGACTTGAGTCAAGCCGTGGTCAAGACCTCGACTCGAGACCATCAGGCGGTTGCTGGCGTGGTTCTGAGGGGTAAGCGTTTGATGCACGTCAATCGTCAGCGGAACGCCGGCCCTATAGTGGGCATCGTTTCGATCGCGCCGATGCGCGGCCGGTCGCCAACTTGCGAGGGGGAGTTGCCATGCGTAGCGAACGCGTTGCTTTTGTGAGCGGCGGGATGGGCGGCCTGGGCGCCGCGATCAGCCGCAGGTTGCACGATGCCGGCCTGATCGTCGCGGTTTCGCATTCGGAACGCAACGATCACGTGATGGGCTGGCTGGATCGCGAACGCGATGCGGGCCGCACGTTCCATGCGTTTGGGGTGGACGTGGCCAGTTACGATTCGTGCGTCGAGTGCGCGCGCCGGGTCGTGTCGCAATTCGGCTCTGTCGACGTCCTGGTCAACAACGCCGGCATCACGCGCGACGCGAGCTTCATGAAGCTCACGAAGCGCGAATGGGACGAAGTGATGCACACGAATCTCGACAGCGTGTTCAATCTCACGAAGCAGTTCCTCCCCGGCATGGTGGAACGGCGCTTTGGACGCGTCGTGAACATCAGCTCGGTGAACGGTTCGCGCGGCGCGTTCGGGCAGGCGAATTACGCGGCGTCAAAGGCCGGTATCCACGGCTTCACGATGTCGCTCGCGCTCGAAGTCGCGAAGCACGGCGTCACGGTGAACACCGTCTCGCCCGGCTATCTCGCGACGGCGATGGTGGAGGCCGTGCCGCAGGACATCATGGAAAAGCGCATCCTGCCGCAGATTCCGGTGGGCCGGCTTGGGCGTCCGGAAGAGGTGGCGTCGCTGATTGCATACCTCTGCTCCGACGATGGCGCATTCGTGACGGGGGCCAACTTCGCCGTCAACGGCGGCATGCACATGCATTGACCCTCGCGCCGCTGTGGATCATTTCCCGCGCGAATTCCCCTGTGCGCGACCGGTAAAGGACGATCGGCCATCGGCGTGTGATTTCGATTCAGCGACGATAGAAAGGCGCCCGACCCGCCGATTGATGCAGATCAGTCGAATGGCCGCGACCCATGCGAAGCTCGCATCGACGGTCCGCTCGGGACCGGCTTCGATGGAGGCGGCGATGAAAACCGATCTGCAGCTCAAGCATGACGTGCAAGCAGAACTGGAATGGGAGCCGGCGGTAACGGCTTCGAATCTTGGCGTGGAGGTGAAGGACGGCATCGTGACGCTCTCCGGCCATTTGTCGACCCTCGGCGAGAAGATCTTGGCGGAACAGGCGGTGCAGCGCGTGGGCGGCGTGCGCGCACTGGTGGTCGAGCTGGACGTGCACCTGCCGGGCGAGGACGTGCACACCGACGCGGACATCGCGCAGATCGCTCGTTCCGTGCTGCGCTGGACGGCTGGCCTGAACGAGGACGCGGTGCAGGTGCAGGTCGAACGTGGCCACGTCGTGCTCAAGGGCGCGGTCGACTGGGCGTGGCAGGGCCAGACGGCCGTGCATGCCATCGCACAGTTGCGCGGCATCGCCGGCGTGGTGAATCACATCGAAGTCAGGCACACGGTGGCGCCGGACAAGGTCAGCAAGGACATCCTCGAAGCCATGCGGCGTCATGCAGACCGCGAGGCGCGCCATATTCAGGTCACCGTGGACGAAGGCACGGTCAGGTTGTCCGGCAAGGTCCACTCGTTCGCCGAGCGCGCCGTGGCGCGAGGTGCGGCCTGGGCAGCGCCGGGTGTGCGCGCGGTAGTGGACGATCTGATCGTCGAGTGACGCAATGCCGGCGGCGTAGTGCGTAAATTGATCAGCATGCCTTATCGGTAGCAAGCGCGTCGCGCAGCGCGGCGGCGAAACGCTGAAACGCACGCAGCGAGCCCGCAACGCTTTGGTACTTCTCGCGGCCGATCTGGCCGTCGAGCGTAACGAGCATGCCGGCGGAGCGCGCCAGCGCGAGCAGCGCGTCGGCGTCGCCGACTGCAAGGGCGCCGGCGAGCGAAACGGCAGACGGCGTGCGCTTTTCTGCGGTGGGCATGATGACGCTCCCTGGTTTGAACGTTTGAGCGGGTTTCGCTACGCCTTCAGTATGGCCGCCGTGAGCGCGCGCTCCAATGAGCCGGCGCCGAAAGTGGCGTAGGTCGTTGTTTGAGCCTGTAGGCCATGGCCTACACGGCTTCGCATGAGACGGGAGTCAGTGACGTGATCGAGATCTTGACGCTTACGGTCAATCCCGCCGTCGATGTATCGACGGCAGTGGAGCGCGTGGTCGATACACACAAGCTGCGCTGCGAGGCGGCAACCCGCTATCCAGGCGGCGGGGGCATCAACGTTGCGCGCGTGATCCAGCGTATCGAGGGGGCAGGCGCACACTGCCTCGCGCTCTATCTCGCAGGCGGTGTGGCGGGCGACCTGCTGGAGCGGTTGCTGGCAGCGGAGCGCGTGAGCTGCCGCAGACTGTCCATCGCGGGCGAGACGCGGGAAAACTTCACGGTGAAGGAGCGCTCGACGGGCCGCGAGTTCCGCTTCGTGCTGCCCGGCGCGCCGGTGGACGCCGCCGAATGGGCGCATGCGCTGGATGTCTTCGAGACGCTCATGCCCGCGCCGCGCTACCTCGTGCTGAGCGGCAGCCTGGCGCCGGGCTTGCCGGCGCGGGCCTATGCAGACATCGCGATTCGCGCCAGCGCGCGTGGCACGCGCGTCGTGCTCGATACGTCAGGAGCGCCGCTCGCAATGGCGCTCGATGCGGGTGTTTATCTCGTGAAGCCGAGTCTTGGAGAGCTGGCCGAGCTTGCGGGCCGGCCGCTCGCCGACGAGGCGGCGCAAGTCGCCGCGGCGCGCCAGATCGTAGCGCAGCGGCGCGCGCAGATCGTTGCTCTGACGCTCGGGGAACACGGCGCGCTGGCGGTTTCGTCAGAAGAGACGCTCCGCGTGAAGGCGCTGCCGGTATCCGTCTCGAGTGCGATCGGCGCGGGCGACAGCTTCCTTGCGGGATTGCTCGTCGCGTTGCGCAGGGGTGAGGCGCTGCGCGAGGCCGTGCGCCTTGCGCAGGCGGCGGCATCGGCGACCTTGTTGACCACCGGCACGTCGCTTTGCGACGCTGCGCAGGTGAGGCGGCTCTATGGCGCCGAGAGTCCAGTGTGTTGAGTGCGGTGCGCAAAGGCGACGCCAGCGGCCGCGGCACGAGCACTTCGTGCGCCTCATGGGCTCACGGTGAGTGAGCAACGTTGCGGTCCCGGAGAAGATTGCGGAGGATTGCTCAGCGTGCCGCGCCGTCGTGCGTGGTTGCGTATTTCGCGCGCGGCACGGCGAATCCAGTGGCGCCTGCGAGAAGCGCGCGGCCGCGAGGATGGGCGTGCGATGGACACGCGCGCGGCAGTGCGTCGCGGTTTGCCGCAGGACGCGGGGGCGGGCAGGCGGCAATGCCTGTTGCGAGTCTTGTCGCCGTGCGCGGGTCAGCGCTTGATGTACGTCGAGCATGAGCCAGGCGCCGACGCACTTGGGCGCGTTGGGCAGTCACTCGGCGCGTGCTCAACTGGCGAGCAGCCAGGCGCCCCAGACGCAGGCGAGGATCAGCGCCTGCCCGGGTATCAGCGTCAGCGCGAACGCACGCTTGCCGAAGGCCACGGCCACGCAGCATTTCATGATCGAGTTGGCCGTGAGCGCGACGATGATCGGCAGCGCCGCGTCGCTTTGCGCGAGCAGCGACTGCGCGGCTAGCGCGGCGATCGAGGCCGCCGCGGAATGGGTATCGACCAGCCCGCCCAGCCCCGCGGCGATCAGGAGCCCGGTCTTGCCGAGCCAACGGGCGAGCAGCGTGCCCATGAGCATCAGGACCATGAGCGTTGCGGCGAGCAGCAGGGCGGCCTTCAGGTCCACCGCACGGCCGACCACGAGCTCCTCTTGCATGGGCTTGCGCGCCGCGCGCCAGGCGACGAACAAGCCCCAGGCCAGCGCGCCGAGCGCCGGCGCGAGGCGGCGCAGCAGCGGCTCGTAGACGACGCTGACCACCAGCGCCAGCTGCACGGGCGTCGCAACCGACGACAGCACGGCGGCAGCGGCGAGCTGCGGGCAGTCGGCGGGCGTGAGCGCGGCGCGCCGGCCCATCGCGGCGATCGTCGCGACACTGGAAACGAAGCCGCCGAGCAGCCCCGCAAACGGCAAGCCGATACGCGCGCCGAACACCAACTGCGCGATGTGGCCAATGGCGCTGATCGCCATGACGAGGACCGCGAAGCGCCAGACCGTCTGCAGATTGATGGCTCCGTAGGGATCCACCGGGTGGCTCGGGAGCATCGGCAGGATGATCAGCGCGGAGGCGGCGAGTGTCAGCAGATCGATGATGGCGTCCTGGCCGAGCCGTGTCGTGACAAAGCGGTGCAGCGGCGAGCGCGCCGCGAGCACGATCGTCAACAGCACGCCCAGCGCGGCGGCGAGCGGGGCGTCGAGCACGGCCAGCGCGCCCAGCAGCAGCGTGGCGATCATCGACGTTTCGGTGGTGAGTCCCGGATCGTCGTGGGGACGCAGATAGGCCGCCGTGGCCAGCGCGGTCAGCGCGAGCGTCAGCGTGGCCGCCAGTATCACCCCACCCACGCGCATGGCGATCGCGCCGAGCAGCGCCGCCACGGTGAACGTGCGGATGCCGGCGGCCGCGCGCGTCGCGCCTTCGCTTTTGCGTCGCTCGCGCTCCGCGCCAACCAGCAGGCCCACGCCCAGGGCGACGACAAACGGCATGTATGCGGCATTGACGAGGAACATAACGTGTCGTTCTTCCAGCGAGGCGGCTTGAGAGTTGCTGTCGAGCCATCGTAGGGCGGGGCGCTGGCAGGAATTTGACGAATATCAACCAGCGTCGCTTGTTTGACGCACGTCAACGGAAAGAGGACCGCGCGCCGCAGAATCGGCTCATCGAGTCTAGCCCGGCGCGCGTATCGTGCGCGACGCGCAGGGCTCGCCTAACCGGAGAGCGGCCATGCCCTGCATTCTTTTCGCGCTGTCCCTGCACCATGGGAGCGGCTCATGATCCGCGCGGAATTCAGGATCGTATGCGCGGCGATTGCTGTGTTTGCGGCGCTCATTGGGCTAGGTCTGGCGCTCGACGGACTCGTGTTCGATGCGTGGGCGAAGTTCCGCTACGGCGCGGCTGCACTGATCGTCGGCATCGCCGGATTTGTGCTGTTGCTCAATCCGGGGCCGTACTGCGACGACTAGGTCCGTGGCCATGCCAGGCATCCTGCGCCTCGCGTTCAAGCCACGTGTGGACATGGTCTCCTCGCATGCGTGATTCGGCGGTGGTGCCAATGCAGATGCACGCCTTTGCGAGCCGCCTCTAGCTATCGGCGGCGCGCGGGCTTGCATTTGCCGCTTCAGTCTCGACGCCCGCTCAGGAAGCGCGATTGACTCAGATCAATCAGGGTTATGCGCGGCGCAAATGCGGCCCAATTTAGGGACCCGTGCGCAGCGAATTGACTGAGATCAGTCGGAATGAGCTTCGAGCGCTTATCCTGGATGGATCGAAGCCCTGCCTTGCGGAGCAGCGCCGTGCCCATCAACACCATCGACTCGATCGCCTCAATGACACTGCCTGCAGAGGTTGCGCCGTCTGCCGCCGGACGCGTGAGCGCGGTGCGCGGCGCGGTTCTGGACGTGGTGTTCGAGGAGGGGCCGTTGCCGAACGTGGAAGACGCACTGTGGATCGTTCGCGACGACGGCTCGCGACTCACCGCGGAAGTCGAGGCGCATCTTGGCCCCACCGCATTGCGTGCGCTCGCCCTGCAGTCGACGGCCGGATTGCGGCGCGGCGCACGCGTCGAGGCACAGGGCGGACCGCTCGAAGTGCCGGTGGGGGAGGCGGTGCTCGGCCGCCTGCTGGACGTGAGCGGCACTGTGCATGACGGCGGCCCGCCGCTCGACGCCACGGCGCCACGCCGGCCGATTCATCGCGCAGCGCCGCCGCTTGCAGCGTTACACGGCTGCACGGAGATCTTCACGACCGGCATCAAGGCGATCGATTTGCTCGCGCCGCTCGCGCAAGGCGGCAAGGCCGCGATGTTCGGCGGCGCGGGCGTCGGCAAGACCGTGCTCGTGATGGAGCTGATTCACGCAATGGTCCAGCGCGACCAGGGCATCTCGGTGTTCGCGGGCGTCGGCGAGCGTTCGCGTGAAGGTCACGAGATGCTCTCGGAGATGCGCGGCTCGGACGTGCTCGCGCGCACGGTGCTGGTGTACGGCCAGATGAACGAGCCGCCCGGCGCGCGCTGGCGCGTCCCGCTCACGGCGCTCACGATCGCCGAGCACTTTCGCGACGAGAAGCGCCAAAACGTGCTGCTGATGATCGACAACGTGTTCCGCTTCGTGCAGGCGGGCGCTGAGGTGTCGGCGTCGCTCGGGCGCATGCCTTCGCGCGTGGGCTATCAGCCCACGCTCGCGAGCGAGGTGGCCGCCTTGCAGGAGCGCATCGTCTCGGTGGGCGGCGCGGCGGTGACCGCCGTGGAGGCCGTCTACGTACCGGCCGACGATTTCACCGACCCCGCCGTGACGACCATCGCCGCGCATGTGGACAGCATGGTCGTGCTCTCGCGCGCCATGGCCGCCGAGGGCATGTATCCGGCCATCGATCCGATCGCCTCGTCGTCGGTGTTGCTCGATCCGCTGGTAGTGGGCGCGGAGCACGCAGCGGTGGCCATCGAGGTGCGGCGGCTCATCGAACATCATCGCGAACTGCAGGACGTGATTGCGCTGCTCGGCGTCGAGGAGCTCGGCGCCGAGGATCGTCTGCTCGTGCGGCGCGCGCGCCGCCTGCAGCGTTTTCTTACGCAGCCGTTCACCGTGACCGAGGCGTTCTCGGGCCAGCCAGGCCGCTCGGTCGCGATCGCCGACACGCTCGCGGGCTGCAAGGCGATTCTCGGCGGAGAGTGCGACGACTGGCAGGAGCGCTCGCTTTTCATGGTCGGCACGCTCGATGAGGCGCGCGCGAAGGAACGCGCCTCAGCGACGGGCGCAGCCGCATAGGAGAGCACACATGGGCGGCACGCTGCTCGAACTGACGATTGCCACGCCACTCGACATGGTGGTGAACCATGCGGCAGCGCGCTCGCTGCGCGCCGAGGACGCAAGCGGCTCGTTCGGGATCCGGCCCGGTCATGCGGATTTCATCACGATGCTCGCGCCCTCGGTGGTGCGCTGGGTCGCGCCGGACGGCGCGCGGCGCTTTTGCGCTGTGGACGGGGGTGTCATGACCGTAACGGGTGGCTGCGTGGTGGCCATTGCGTGCCGCGAGGCGATTGCCGGCGACGCGCTCGAATGGCTGGAGCGCGAGGTCGCGCGTGTGCGCGCGGCCCAGCTCGACGCCGAGCGGCGCGTGCGCGTGGAGAGCGTGCGCCTGCATGCGCAAGCGGTGCGGCAGATGCTGCGCTATCTGCGCGGGCCGATCGTGCCGGACGGGCAGGACATTCCGGTGGCGCAGGAGCGCGGGCAATGAGCGATCCGTCGCGTGAGCCCGATCACATGGCACGCGCCGCGCGCGATGCGGCTGGGCGCGAAGCGCGCGGCCGCGCCCAGCCCGAGCCGTCGCTCGGCAGCCGCCTTGGGCAGATCGGCATTCTCGGCTGGACTATCGTGCTGCCGACGCTCGCGGGACTGGCAATCGGCCGCGTGCTCGACCGGCTGTTCGGTACGCGCGTGTTTTTCTCGGCGCCACTGCTCATGCTCGGTGCGGCGGCAGGCCTCTGGTTCGCATGGAAATGGATGCATCGACAGGATTCTTCAGGATGACTGGACATTGGACGATCTGGGCCTGCATGGCGGGCTTTGCAGCCGGAGTCGGGGCAGGCGCCGCGCACTTCGCGGCGCTGCGCTGGAACGCGCGGCTCTTTGCGTCGGGCCGCATCGGCTTCGCACTCGGCGCGCAGGCCGTGCGCTGTGTGTTGACCGCGCTGCTGCTGTTCGCGTTCGCGCGCGCGGGCGTTCCGGCCGTGCTCGCGGGCATGTCCGGTCTACTGCTCGCGCGCCATGCCGTGCTGCGTTTCGCGGCGGCGACGTCGCAGCGGTGAAGCGATGAAAGCCTCGCCGCTCGCCACTGCGCCGCTCTGGCACCTCGGCGCGCTCTCGATCACGGAGCCCGTCGTGATCACCTGGGCCATCATGGCCTGCATGGTCGTTGCCGCCGTGCTGCTCACGCGGCGGCTCGCGCTCGCGCCCACGAAGACCCAAGCCGTGCTGGAGCTTTTCGTCACCACGCTCGACGCCCAGATTCGCGACACCATCGAAGCCGACCCCGCTCCCTATCGTGCGCTGATCGGTACGCTCTTCGTGTTCGTGCTCGTGGCGAACTGGTCGTCGCTGCTGCCGGGCGTGGAGCCGCCGACCGCGCATATCGAGACCGACGCGGCACTCGCGGTGATCGTGCTCGCCGCGACCGTCTTTCACGGCCTGCGCACACGCGGGCTGCGCGGCTACCTCGCAACCTTCGCCGAGCCGACCTGGGTGATGATCCCGCTGAACGTCGTCGAGCAGCTCACGCGCACGTTCTCGCTCGTCGTGCGCCTGTTCGGCAACGTGATGAGCGGCGTGTTCGTGGTGGGCATCGTGCTCTCGCTCGCGGGCCTGCTGGTGCCGATTCCGCTGATGGCGCTCGATCTGCTCACGGGCGCCGTGCAAGCCTACATTTTCGCGGTGCTGGCGATGGTGTTCGTCGGCGCCGCGGCGGGCGGCGCGCCGGCCGCCGCCGGCCATCATGCCAAGGGAGCGCCATGAACCTCATCGAAATCGTCAGCATCGCCGCCGCCGCGCTCGCCGTCTCGTTCGGCGCCATCGGACCGGCGCTCGCCGAAGGCCGCGCCGTTGCCGCCGCGATGGACGCGATCGCGCGCCAGCCCGACTCCTCGGGCACCATCTCGCGCACGCTGTTCGTCGGCCTCGCAATGATCGAAACGATGGCGATCTACTGCCTCGTGATCGCGCTCCTGCTGCTGTTCGCCAATCCGTTCGTCAAGTAAGGCACCGGCCATGCATATCGACTGGTCGACGCTCGCCCTGCAGACCGTCAACGCCCTCGTGCTGGTCTGGCTGCTCGCGCGCTTTCTGTTCCGGCCCGTGGCGGAGATCGTCGCGGCGCGCCAGAAGGCTGCACAGGCACTGCTCGCGGATGCCGAGGCGAGCCGCCGCGCGGCACAGGCGGAGCAGAGCGCCGCGCATGACGAAACTGCACGACTCGCGGCTTCGCGAGAGGCGGCCTTGCGGGCCGCCCAGGCCGACGCCGACGCGCACAAGACCGCGCTGCTCGCCTCGGCACGGTGCGAAGCCGCGCAACTGCGCGCGGACGCCCATGGCGAGATCGAACGCGCGCGTGCCGCGCAGGCCCACGCCATCGAGGAGGACGCCGTGCGGCTCGCCATCGAGGTCGCGGGGCGGCTGCTCGAACGCATGCCGCCCGAGGCGCGCGTGCAGGGCTTCATCGGCGGCGCGGCTGAGGCGCTGGCGGCGCTGCCGCCCGAGACGCGCGCGGCATTCGCGGCGCGCGGCGCGCCGCTCGCGCTCGCTGCGCCGCGCGCGCTGTCCACCGCCGAGCAGCGCGCCTGCGAGGCGGCGTTCGGCGCGGCGCTCGGCAGGACCGTCACGCTGCAGGTGCGCATCGATCCCGCGCTGATCGCGGGGCTCGAACTCACGAGCGCGCACGCGGCGGTGCGCAATCATCTGCGTCACGATCTCGACGCCATCCGCGCAACGTTGCTGGAGCAGAACGGTGAGCGCCGCTGAAACCGAAACCGACGATTTCGGCAATTGGCTCGCGCGCCAGCGCGGCGCGCTCTCGCACGTGCGCCTGGCCGCCGACGCGAGCACCTTCGGGCGAGTGGAGCGGGTGGCCGACGGCGTCGCGCGCATCTCGGGGCTGCCCGATGTCGCACTCGACGAGACGGTGCGCTTCGCGAGCGGCGCGACGGGCTACGTGCGCACGCTCGACACCGAACTCGCAAGCGTTGTGCTGCTGGACGGCGCGCAGGGCGTGGAGGCGGGTGAGCGCGTCGAGCGCACTGGCGCCGTGCTCCACGTCCCGGTGGGCGAAAACCTGCTCGGGCGCGTGATCGATCCGCTTGGCCGGCCGCTCGACGGTGGCGAGCCGCTCGCCGCCGACCAATGGCTGCCTGTCGAGCGGCCCGCGCCCGCCATCGTCGAGCGGGCCGCCGTGAGCGAGCCGCTCGAAACCGGCGTGCTGATCGTCGATGCGCTATTCGCCATCGGGCGCGGCCAGCGCGAGCTCATCATCGGCGACCGGGCGACGGGCAAGACCTCGCTCGCCGTCGACGCCATCGTCAACCAGCGCGCCAGCGACGTGATCTGCGTGTATGTCGCGGTTGGCCAGCGCGCCACGGCGGTGCAGCGCGTGATCGACGCCGCGCGCGAACGCGGCGCGCCGCAGCGGTGCGTGTTCGTGGTGGCGCCCCCGTCCGCTTCGCCCGGCATGCAATGGATCGCGCCGTTCGCGGGGTTTTCGGTCGCCGAGTATTTCCGCGACCGCGGCCAGCATGCGCTCGTCGTGATCGACGACCTCTCGAAGCACGCGGCCACGCATCGCGAGCTTGCGCTGCTGACCGGCGAGCCGCCGGGCCGCGAGGCGTACCCCGGCGACATCTTTTATCTGCACGCACGGCTGCTCGAGCGCGCGGCGAAGCTGAGCCCGGAACTCGGCGGCGGCTCGCTGAGCGCGCTGCCGATCGCCGAAACCGACGTCGGCAATCTGTCTGCCTACATTCCGACCAACCTGATCTCGATTACCGACGGCCAGCTCGTGATGGACGCCGCGCTCTTCGCGTCCAACCAGCGGCCCGCGGTCAATGTGGGGTTGAGCGTGAGCCGCGTGGGCGGCAAGGCCCAAGCGCCGGCGCTGCGCCGGGTCGCGGGGCAGCTATGGCTCGATTACGCGCAGTTCCTCGAGCTGGAGATGTTCACGCGCTTTGGCGGCCTCACGGACGCACGCGTGAATGCGCAGATCGTGCGTGGCGAGCGGATTCGCGCCTTGCTCGCGCAGCCGCGCTTCAGCGCGCTGGGCATGCGCGACCAGGCGACGTTGCTCGCCGCGCTCGCCGATGGCGTGTTCGAC
The DNA here is from genome assembly GCF_022213065.1 of Paraburkholderia tagetis. Taxonomy (GTDB): domain Bacteria; phylum Pseudomonadota; class Gammaproteobacteria; order Burkholderiales; family Burkholderiaceae; genus Paraburkholderia; species Paraburkholderia tagetis. Next base: position 10,471 of record NZ_JAKLJA010000071.1, on the reverse strand, counting down.
GCGGCGCCTGTGGCCGTGGCCGCGCAGATTCGCGCACGCGTCGCGCAACAGCACGCACAGGCTTCGACGAACCATTCGGATGACGAGGCAGTCGCGAGCGTGGCCGGGCTTCGCGAATGGGTGCGCGCGCTGATGCCTGATGTTGCGCCGGGCGACGAGCCTGGCAAGGAGCGGGGATGAGCGGCAAGCTCGGCGAGATCGAGAAGCGGATCGCGGCGACCCATCAACTCGATGCGGTGATCGCGGCGATGCGCGGCATTGCGGCCTCGCGCTCGCACGAGGCGCATGAGCGGATGGCGGGCATTCGCGCGACGGCGGCGACGGCGGGCGCGGCGATCGGCGAAGTGCTCGCGTTCGCGCCCGAAAGCGCGGCGGCCAGCAACCCGGCCGCGCAGGGCGGAGAAGCCGGCGGCGACATCGGCATCGTCGTGGGCACGGAGCAGGGCTTCGTTGGCGCGCTCAACGACGCGCTGGCGGCACAGGCGCAGCGTCTGGGAGGCGCGCGCGCATGCCAATGGCTGCTTGTGGGCTCGCGGCTCGTGAGCGCCACTGCCGCACGCGGCGTGGCCTGCGCGTGGTCCGCGCCGATGGCGGCGCACCCGGACGCCGTTCCACCGCTTGCGGTGCGCATCGCCGACGCACTCTATGCACGCCTCGCGACCGGCAGGCGCGCGACGCGCGTAACCGTGCTGAGCGCACAGCCCGGCGAGTCGCACCTGAGCATCGCGCAGCGCACCCTCATTCCGTTCGATCTCGCGCGCTTTCAGGTGCCTCGGCGCACGCAGCCGCCGCTCGTCAACGTCGCGCCTGCGCGGCTCCTGGCCGGGCTCGTCGAGTTTTATGTCTTCGTGGAGTTGTGCGAAGCGTTGATGCTCTCATTCGCCGCCGAGAACGAGGCGCGCGTGCGCGCGATGCTGGCGGCGCGAGCGAATGTGCAACAGCGCCTGGGCGATCTCACGCAACGTTATCGGGCGTTGCGCCAGGAGGAGATCACCTCGGAGATCGTCGAGTTGAGCACCGGCGCTCAGGCTGCGCGGCGCACAGCGGATTGATCGAAGTCAGCCGCGCGGCGCCGCGCTGCACGATGCTCTAATTGATATGGATAACGAATCATTGGATGAATCATAAACCTGGATGAAGCACTCAAGCTGGACGTGGAGCAGGAACTCGCATGGGATCCGGCGCTCGATGCCTCGGGCATCGAGGTCGGCGTGAGAGACCGCATTGTCACGTTGTCGGGGCGGGTGCCCGACTATGCGCAGACACTCGCGGCCGAGCGCGCCGCCGAACGGGTGGCCGGTTGCCGCGCGATTGCGCTGGAGCTGCACCAGCGGCGCACATCCCGCATCGTTGATATGCGTCAACTGGAAGGCCACGGAGACGCGCACGATGAATGTGTCCGTGCATCGCGCAGTTGCACGGCGCGATTTTGAAAGGAGCCCCGCCATGCAAAAACACCTGATCGTGGTCGCGCATCCGGTCGAAGACAGCTTCACCATGAGCATGACCCGCGCCTACCTGGGCGAGTTGCTTCGCATGGGCCATGACGTGCGCGTTCACGACCTGTACCGCATGGGGTTCAATCCCGTGCTGTCCGCGCGCGAGCTGACCGAAGGCAGCGACGTGCACGTTCGCATGGCCGACGTGCTGATCGCGCAGGAAGACGTGCGCGAGGCCGATGTCGTGACGGTCATCTATCCGCTCTGGTGGATGGCAATGCCCGCGATGATGAAGGGCTACATCGACCGCGTGTTCAGCCGCGGCTTCGCGTATGAGATCCAGCCGGGCGGCGCTCAGGGCTTGCTGTCGGGACGCCGCGCCGTGGTGGTGACCATCTCGGGCGCGCCGCTCGCCTCGTTCATGGAGGACGGCCGCTGGCAGGCCATGCAGCTGCTGCAGGATACACACATCTTTCGCGCGGCCGGCTTCGAACTGATCGGGCATCTGCATTTCGACGAAGTTGGCCCTGCGATGCCGCCAGCCGCGGCAGCGAACGATCTCACGCGCCTGCGCGGGTTCGTCCGTGGGCATTTCGCTTCAGTGCCGGCCGCGTGAACATGGGCGCGACGCGCGAGCACAGCGCAGGGAGCATGGTCATGTATCGAGTATTTCGTCGATTCGAAAAACTGGCGTTCGGCATCGTGACGGCTTCGGCTCTCGCATGCGCGGCCTTTATCGTCGTCGAGCGGTGCGGCGGCGTGTCCGTGCAGAGCCTCGCGAACGCGCTCGTCGCGAATGCGGCTGCCGACAATGCGCTCGCTTGCGAGCAGGCGCGCCAGATGGCCTGGTGCGAACAACCGCGGGTGGTGTGGAGGGGGGTGAAATGAACGTGCCATCACGGATCCTCGTGGTCCTCTATTCGCGCAGCGAGACGTTCTTCTGCACGATGGGCGGGCGCGGCAGCGAAGACACCTTCGCGCAGATGCAACGGCTCGCGCGGTGCGTGCCGATTGCCAGTTGCGCGATCCACGCGCGCGACATGCAGCAAGATGTGGCGGTCGAGAAGGTTGCCCGCTTCGTGCTCATGATCAAGGATGCGCTCGCTGCGTGCGAGCGCGAGGCGGTGGCCAGATGAGCAAGGCGGCGGAGCGAGGCATACGCTAGCGGTCTGTGGTGCACCGCTCTGCTCAGGATCGCGCATCGGGGAGCGTCCGGACGATCAAGGCATAGAGGTCGTTGAGATTGTCCTCGGCCGCGAGGCCCTCGAATGGATCGCGATTCGCGCCGAACGCTTCGTCGATCTCCACCCAGTCGGCTAGCGTCAGACAGTGCTGGGCGCCTGGCAGGATGACCGACTCTTCAAGTTGCCGGTGCCTTGCGTAGAAGTCCGCATAAGCGCTCACTTCGGCACGCAGGGCGGGCAGCATGCTGGCACCGCCCAGTTCATAGCGTGTGAGCGCGCGTTCGAGTGCGCGAACGCGCATCGCGCCTTCTTCGTGCTGGCGTCCGAGCTCCTCGATGACGGAGTCCAACTCGTCGGTGCGCTCGCGCAGTCGCGCAAACAGGTATCGCTCTTCCTTCGGATGATGAATTTGCTCGGGGAATTCCTGGATGTAGTAGAGCATCGCGCGCATGAGCATGGCGCCCGGCGCACCAGCGCCCGATTCCATGCCATCGACTACGCGCAGCATGCCGTTGACGATGCTCGTCAGGCGCCTGTGCTCGCTCAGCATCACTTGTATCGCGCTACGACACGTGGCAGGTTCCATGTCGGACTCCAGGACAGAGGGCGGCCGGGCAGGATAGGAGACGCAGGAGATTCGCCGAAACGGCGTCGCGTGGGTGGCCGCTATTTTTTTACTATGCGCGCCGGCCAGGCGGATGCGTTGATCTTCGTCAATTTGAATCAGTCGTGCACGAGGGGACTCACTGGATCGAGCTGACGCGCCAGCATCGTGCGGTGTAGCGCAAACGTTCGGTCTGGATCCCCATCCCGGCACGAACGTCGCGACCCGTGTGCCCCCAGTGACCGGATGAGTCGCTGTGCGGCGGCATTCTGTTCCTGTTGCGGTCTGCGCGCGCAGTCGACGCGAGCGGGCGCGCCTCGCCCACGCGCTTGACTTAAATCAACGGGCCTTGCGCGCGGCGATCGCACAGTGGAGCGGTTGTGTCCGCGTGGGTTTTGCCGGGCGGCATGCGATGTGCTGTCGGTCAACGGGGCGGACCAAAAAAAGGGGAGAGGACAATGAAGACTGTCGTGCGCGATGCCGAACCACATATCGAGGGGATGGCGCGATCCTTTCCTGGTGCGCCTGCTAGCGCGGGCGAGTGCGCCCGGTTCGAGATGACGCCGGCCGACGAGTGGAATCGGGCGGCGCATGCGGTCATGGCCGCCATGACTTTCGGGCTTTCGCCCATCTCGCTGGGGCTGGCCGCGATCGACTGGGGGGCGCATCTCGCGATTGCGCCGGGCAAGTGCCTGGACCTTGCTACGCACGCGTGGCGTGCGGCCTGCCTGTTGCCGGCCGTGATGCCTGCAACCCGCGAAGACGAGGACGAAAGCGGCGTTGCGGTGCATGCAGGGGAAGCCGACCCGCGCTTTGCCGCTGCTGCATGGTCGAGCTGGCCCTTTCATCTATATCGCGATGGCTTTCTGGCAGTCCAGCGCTGGTGGCGCGAGGCAACGCGCGGCCTGCCGGGCGTGGAGCGCCATCACGAACAGCTGGTGGCTTTCGCGGCGCGCCAGTGGCTCGATGCCTGCTCGCCTGGCAACTTTATTGCCACCAATCCGCTCGTGCTCGAAACGACGGCGCGCACCGGCGGCGCGAATCTCGCGACCGGCCTGCGGCATTGGCTCGAGGACGCCGTGGCACTGGCCGCCAGCCGCTCCGGGGTGCATGCGCGCACGGCGCAGGCCTTCGTGCCGGGGCGCGACGTGGCGGTGACACCGGGCCGGGTCGTGTGGCGCAACGCTCTGTGCGAACTGCTCCAGTACGATCCGATGACACCCGACGCCGCGCGCGAGCCGATCCTGATCGTGCCGTCGTGGATCATGAAGTACTACATCCTCGACCTGCAGCCGCACGACTCGCTGATCCGCTTTCTTGTCGAGTCGGGCTTCACCGTGTTTGCAATATCGTGGCGCAACCCGGGCGCAGAGGCGCGCGACCTCGGCCTCGACAACTATGTGCGCGACGGTTTCTTCGCGGCGCTCGAAGCGGTCCGCTCGCGGTGCGGCGAAGCGGTGCACGCGGTGGGTTATTGCCTCGGCGGCACGCTGCTCGCAATCGGGGCGGCGGCGCTCGCCCGCGGCGGCCGGCGCGATGCACTGCGCTCGGTCACGCTGCTGGCCGCCTTGACCGACTTCAGCGAGCCAGGCGAGCTCGGGCTCTTCATCGACGCGGGCGCGCTGTCCGCGCTCGAAGCGCTGATGTGGCGCCAGGGGTACCTCGACGGCGCGCAGATGTCGGCCGCGTTCCAGTTGCTCAATGCGCGCGACCTGATCTGGTCGCGCATGATGAGCGAGTACTTGCTGGGGCGGCGCACGAAGGGCAACGACCTGATGTCGTGGAATGCGGATACGACGCGCATGCCGTACCGCATGCACTCCGAGTACCTCACCCGGCTCTTTCTCGATAACGATCTCGCGGCGGGCCGCTACTGCGTCGACGGCCAGCCGGTCGCCCTCTCTGACATCGAGGTGCCGATGTTCGTGGTCGGCACCGAGCGCGATCACGTCTCGCCGTGGCGCTCGGTCTACAAGCTACATCTGCTCACGCACAACGCGCTGACCTTCGTGCTGACGGCGGGCGGCCACAACGCGGGCATCGTGTCCGAGCCCGGCCATGCGCGCCGCTATTATCGATGCGCGACGCGCGAGCCCGGAGGGGCGTACCGAAGCCGGCACGAATTCGTCAAGGGCACGCCTTCGGTCGATGGCTCCTGGTGGCTTTGCTGGCGCGACTGGCTGCGCGCGCGCTCGACGGGCAAGGTGCCGGCGCGCAAGCCGGACACGGGGCTCGGCGCGGCGCCGGGCGAGTACGTGCTCCAAACGTGAGCGTGGGCGATAACATTCGGCGATCCCGGGGCGTGCAAGTGTGCGGTGCCTGGCGCCGCCGATTGATCGGCCTCGAGGCCGAGCGGCGCCTCGCACGGGTCGGCATAGCAGGACTTCGCGGCGTGGGCCACGCCGCGCAAGCATGGCCCGAGTACTGCGCCGCCGCTCGGTATACGCGCAGCCATCGACGCTATTGTTCGACCAGGGCGCACCCCATCATTGACCTCGAGGGAGCGGCGCGACGTTTGCTGCCCGCGCCGCCGGTGAAAGTAACGCGCGTCGGTTCCGAAGCCGCCATCGTGCGTGCGCCGACGCCATTTACGCTGGGGCGGGCGCCGTGCGTGCGAGCGCCTCCAGCAACGGCGTCCAGAATGCGGCGCCGGCGTAGGCCGCGGGTTCGACACCGGTATCGAAGCGGATCGCCAGCTCGCGCTCCATGGCGCTCAAGGGCTCGGCCTGCACGAGTTGTTCAGCGAGCACCGCCGTGTCGGCATCGGATGGATCGCGCCCCAAGGCGGCCCGCGCCGCGACGCGCTCGAAGAGCGTGGCGTGATCTGCCGTGAAATCGAGAATCACGATCTGCCTCCCCAGGCGCTGAGCCAGCGCGATGAATGCCGCCCGGTTGCGTTCGCGCAGGAAGGTCGCGTCCACGATTGCCGAATAACCGCTTTCGAGCACCGTTTGTGCGTGATCGAGCAGACCTTCGTAGATCGCGTCGATCTGGCTCGCGGTGTAGGCCGAAGCGGGAAGGCGTGTGGCGTCGGGCAGGCCGGCGCGGCGCTTGCGCTCGGCGTCGCTCGACAGGCGGATCGCACCCAGCCGCGTGGCTAGCGCGCGGCTCGCGAGCGATTTACCCGAACCGGAAACGCCATGGCACAGCAGCAGGCAGGGCTGCGCATCGCGCGCACGTGCCGCAATGGCCGCCGCGACATGCAGATAGCGCGCGCTCCCAGCGGCATCGCCTCGCAGCCGTGCCGCGAGCGCACGCACGAGCGCGCGATAGACCGTGTAAAACGGCAGCAGGCGAAGGGCCGCGTAGTCGCCCGTCGCGGTCAGCCAGCCGCAGAGCAGCCGGTGCGCGCAATCTTCGCGCCCGTGCGCGCGAAAATCCATCACCGCGAACGCCAGATCGCTCGCGACGTCAATCCAGCGCAGCGCATCGTCGAACTCGATGCAATCGAACATCAGCAGCCGGTTGCGCCACCGGATGATGTTCTCCAGATGCAGATCGCCGTGGCAGGCGCGCACGAAGCCGTTTGCGTGCCGCTCGGCGAGCGTTGGCGCGGCCCGCGCCAGTTCGGCCTCGCACCATGCGCGCAACGCGGACTCTGATGGCAGCATTGGATCGAGCGCATCGATGAGCGGCCGCCAGTGGGCCGTCACGCTGGCTACGCTGCCGTAGTGGGCGCGCGGCGCACGGCAGGGCGCATGCATGTGGTAATGCGCCAGGCGAGCCGCGAGCGCATCGGCATCGGCAAGCGCATCGTCGCGCCGCGTGCTGCGCACGGAGAGCATCGCGCCCGCTTCGAAGCGGCGCATCCGCACCACGTATTCCAGCGTGCTGCTACTCGTACCCCGCGTGCCCCGCGCCCCCGCGCCGCGACGCGTGGGTTTGCCGAAGACGCAGTGCCGGCCGTGTGCCACGAGCGGCCAGACGCCCCGATAGAGCGGCCCGGCCAGCGCACGATTGAGCGCACACTCTGCCTGCGCGCAATCGCGTCGCCGCGTGAGCCGCGTGAGATCGACGAAGCCGAATTTGACTGGCTTGATGATCTTGTACGCATAACGCCCGACGAGATACACGAGCGACAGATGCGTCTCAATGCACCTGATCGGCCCGGCAGGATGCGGGTAAGTGGCCGCGCGCCGCAGCGCGCGATCGGCACGATGGGCGTCGCGGCGCGCCTTGCCGCCGCTCAGCGCGAACGGAACGTGTCGCGCGCGGAGCATGGCAGGTGCACGGGTAGGGGTGCAAGCGCAAAGGTAGCGCACGGGCGATTGAGATACAGGGCCCGAATGCGGCGCGCGCTATATGGGCCGAAGAAGAGTCTGCGCAGGACAGTCGATTTCCACATGATCGGCACTCCAGATTGGGCTGGCGCAAAGCGGCGTGCATTGCACGAGCTAACCCTATTCGAGCGGATGACGCTACGCCCGTGCTTGACCTGCATCAATCGGTGGTGAGCAGTGCCGACTTGATCGAAGTCAATTGTGCAGCGCGGCCGCGGCGCATGATGGAATCCGCTGGCGCGCCTTCGAAAGGCGGGCGCGATCGTCGTGCGCGCGCTTCGGGCGTGCGCACGCGCGTGCCATCCCAGCCCATTTCCGAATTCCGATGGAGGGAACATGAAAGCACTGGTTTACAACGGCCCGGGCCGCTTCGCGGTCGAGACGCGCCCGATGCCGGATTTGCGCGAGCCCGGCGACGCCATCGTCAAGATGTCGAAGACGACGATCTGTGGCACCGATCTGCACATCCTCAAGGGCGACGTGCCGACCTGCACGCCCGGGCGCATCCTCGGCCACGAAGGCGTGGGCGTCGTGCACGCGGTCGGCAGCGGCGTGACGGCGCTCAAAGCTGGCGATCACGTGCTGGTGTCGTGCATCTCGAGCTGCGGGCAGTGCGAATATTGCCGGCGCGGCATGTACTCGCACTGCAAGACGGGCGGCTGGATTCTTGGCAACCGCATCGACGGCACCCAGGCCGAGTATGTGCGCACGCCCCATGCGCAGACGAGCCTTTACAAGATTCCCGCAGGCCTCGACGAAGCGGCGCTCGTGATGCTTTCGGACATCCTGCCTACGGGTTTCGAGTGCGGCGTGCTCAACGGCAAGGTGGAGCCGGGCAGCACGATTGCCATCGTCGGCGCGGGGCCGATCGGGCTGGCGGCGCTGTTGACGGCGCAGTTCTATTCGCCCGCGCAGGTCATCATGATCGACATGGACGCAAACCGTCTCGAGTGCGCGAAGCGCTTTGGCGCCACGGCGGGCATCGATCCGCGCGCGTCGGACGCCGTCGAGGCGGTGATGAAACTCACGGATGGCGTGGGCGTGGACTGCGCGATCGAGGCCGTCGGCGTGCCCGCCACCTTCGAGCTGTGCCAGCAGCTCGTGGCGCCGGGCGGCACGATTGCGAATATCGGGGTGCATGGCGCGAGCGCGTCGATCTTCCTCGACAAGCTCTGGGACCGCAACGTGTCGATCACGACGCGACTCGTCGACACGGTCAGCACGCCCATGCTGCTCAAGACCGTTTGCTCCGGGCGCATCGATCCGAGCCGGCTGATCACGCATCGCTTTGCGTTCGAGGACGTGCTCAAGGCCTACGAGACGTTCTCGCACGCGGCCAGCACGCAGGCGCTCAAGGTCATCATCGAAATGTGACTCGGTGCGGCGCGGGTGCCGACGGCCGCCCGCGCCGCCTTTGTGTCCTCTGCTATGTCCTGCTTTCAGTAGATCAGATAGCGCGGGATTCGCGCACCGCTGTGAGTTGATGCGCGTGTGCAGCGAGGACGTCGACCATGATCGCGACTACCTCAGCGAAACGGCACTCCGTCGCGCATGATCTGGAAAGCGGTTACCTCGACGTAATCGACCCGAGCGCTGTCGCCTGGCTTGAGACTGTCGAGCAGGCCGTCCTTCGCGGCCCGCAACACGACTGTGCGCGACGGGCCGCGCAAGGTCACCGGATGCAGCCCCGGTCGTTACCCGGCGCGAATTCGCCGAACTAGACCAAAATCCATCGACAGACTTCTGACCAGTCGTCACACCCGCCGTTGTGCCCGCTCACCGCTGGCAATTTGCCAACGCCAATCCGCCCTCTCTTCCGCGTGTGTTCAGCGCCGCGTGGTGAATAACTACGCAATCCTGCGCAAATATCATCGTCGACGATGGCAGCCGAGCGATGCGTGCCGTGCCCGGCCTGCATCGCTCGCTGTCCTGTTTGGTGACACGTTCATTGGCCGGCTGTGACGAAACGCAACAGATATCGTGCTGACGGTTTCGTGCGTGAAGTGGCGACAAAAACGGCTGAAACCCGTATCCAGCAAGCATCGCGACGTGATGGCACGGGGTTTGCGTTGTAGCGACGGCACCAGGCCGTTGCCCGACCGGGTATGTGGTGCCCCTGCTTGTTTTTCGAACGGTCATGCAAACGAATTTGGAGACAATGATGAGAGGACGTGCAGTTTCGGCATTTCGAATGACATCGTGGGGGATCGGGCTTGCCGCAGCCGCCATGCTCAGTGGCAGCATGGCCTGCGCGGCCGCCGACTATCCGCCCGTCACCTTCAGCAGGCTGGCCAACGCGCAGAACGATCCGGGCTGGCTCACCTATTACCGCACCTATAACGGTCAATCGCATTCGACGCTGAAGCAGATCAATCCAGCGAACGTGGCGAATCTGAAGCAGGCATGGGCCTACAAATTCCCCGACGACCTGAAGCAGGGCTTCGAAGCAACCCCGATCATCAACGGCGACTATCTGTTCGTGAGCACGCCGAAGGACAACGTTTACGCTTTCAACGCGAAGACTGGCGAGCAACTCTGGAAGTTTGAGCCAAAGCTCGGCCCGGAGTCGTTCAAGACGGCCTGTCGCGATGTGGTCAACCGTGGCGTCGCGCTGTATGGAAAGAACGTCTATGTCGCGATGCTCAGCGGCGAGGTGGCCGCGATCGATGCCCAGACCGGCAATCTGGTCTGGAAAAAGCAGATGTTCGAGCCGGGGCTCGGTTATGCGTTCTCGCTCGCGCCGCTCGCGCTGAACGGTTCCATCGTGGTCGGGCACGTCGGGCGGCGAGTACGGGATCCGTGGCTATATCACGGCGCTGAACCCCGAGGATGGTTCGATCCAGTGGAAGCGCTACACGATCCCCAATGCGGGTGACAAGGGCAGCGATACGTGGCCCGACGGCATGCAGGAACATGGCGGCGGGGCGGCGTGGCTGACCGGCACCTACGACGCCGCGACGCGCA
>NZ_JAKLJA010000070.1 GCF_022213065.1 Paraburkholderia tagetis | reverse complement strand
TCTGCTCAAACGAGATACGACCACGAAAGCTGGGCTGAAAAACCGAAGGCTCAAAGCCAGCGCCAGTGATCCGTACCGCGAGAAGATCCTCGGCCTTTGAGCTTCATGCGATTGCCCTGGCCGTTCGGCCAGGACCATCTGCTTTTAGGAATTATCTTGTTCAGGCCATGAGCAAAGCGGAGCAGCATAAGCGGTTCCTTGACAGACAAAGGTGAAGGTATGTGGACTGCTGAATCCTGGCTGACGTCTCAGTCGCTTTATTCATCGGGACATTACGACGAGGCGCTGGCGCGCCTCGATCAGTTGCTTCAGTCCGCGCCCTCGCACAGGCAGGCCATCGAGCTTGCCGCGCTGTGCCTCCACGAAATCCATCACGCACCGCCCAACCCGCCCGATCACAAGTCAGACGCGCAAGCGGTGGCGCCCCATCGCCCCGTCGACCGGCCAGAGGCGCTCAATCGTCTCGGCTGCTGGTTCTATGGCCGCAGACAAATGCCGCAAGCGGAGCACACCTTCGAAGTGGCGCTGTCGTTCGAGCCGGACTGGCCGCCGGCGCTGAGCAATCTCGGCCTCGTATTGCGCGAGCAACAGCGTGAGCCGGAAGCGGAGGCCGCGTTGCGGCGTGCGCTGGCCATCGCGCCGGATTACGTGCCGGCCCGCAACAATCTCGCGGTGCTGCTTTGGCAAATGAAGCGCCTGGACGAGGCCGAAGCCGAATATCGCCAGATTCTCGCCGTTCAACCCGACTACGCTCTCGCACACAACAATCTCGGTCTGGTCCTGCTCGATCTCGGCAGGCCTCAGGACGCGGAAGTCGCGTTCCGGCACGCGCTGGCAATCGACGCAACCGCGCCGGAAATGCACAACAATCTCGGCAACGCGCTGAATCGGCAAGGGCGCAGCAACGAGGCCATTGCCGCCTATCGGCAGGCGCTCACGCTGCGGCCCGATTACACGACCGCGCAAGGCAACCTGGCGATGCTCCTGCTCAAGCTCGGCGCCTTCGAGGAAGGCTGGCGCCTCTACGAGGCACGCAATGACGAGACCGCAAACGCCGCTGACAGGCCGTGGCCGCCCGTGCCATATCCGAAATGGCGCGGCGAGCCGCTGGAGGGCAAGTCGCTGCTCGTCTGGCCGGAGCAGGGTTACGGCGACTTGCTGCAATTCTGCCGTTATCTGCCTTTGCTGAAGGCGCGCGGCGTAACGAGACTCAGCTTCGCCTGCCCGCCCGCGCTCAAACGGCTTTTCGAAAGCCTCGAAGGCGTGGACGCAATCTATCCGCTCGACGGCAAGACCTCGATTGCCGGCCACGACTACTGGTGCCTGATGCTCAGTCTGCCGATGCATCTGGGCACGACCCTCGACACAATCCCGGCACACACCCCCTACTTGCGCGTGCCCGCCGATTTGACGCGCGCGTGGCGGGCGCGATTGCCCGCAGACGGCTTCAAGATCGGCCTCGTCTGGGCCGGCGATCCACGCGCCTACGATCGCGGCTTGAATGCGATCGACAGGCGCCGCTCGCTGCCCGCGCGCACGTTCCTGCCCTTGCTCCGTCTCGCGCAAACCACTGCGGTGAAATTCGTGAGTCTGCAGAAAGGGGCCGCGTCGCAGCCTCAAATCGAAGATTTGCCGCCGAATCTGCGTCCCTTCGACCTCATGGCCGATGTGCGCGACTTCGCCGACACGGCCGCCATCATCGAATGTCTCGATCTGGTCATTAGCGTGGACACATCGGTGGCGCACCTGGCGGGGGCGCTGAACAAACCCGTGTGGATACTCTCGCGTCACGACGGCTGCTGGCGCTGGCTGCGCGAGCGGAACGACTCGCCGTGGTATCCGGGCGCGCGCCTGTTTCGTCAGACCACGCCCGGCAACTGGAGCGGTGTCATCGATCGCGTGGCGCAGGCGCTGGTGAATCTGCGCCAGCCGTGAAGCGAACCGCCCTGTCGGGCGCACCCCTTAACACGCGCTTTCCCAGAGCCGAGGCGCAGGGCGTGGGCGCCGCGTCGGCGGAACGGCTCGACATGGCACGCAGACACGGCACGCGAATCGTGAGCATCGAAGGCCCGCGCTTCCAAACCTACATGTTCGGATAGTTCGGCCCGCCGCCGCCTTCCGGCGTGACCCACACGATGTTCTGCGTCGGGTCCTTGATGTCGCAGGTTTTACAGTGCACGCAGTTCTGCGCGTTGATTTGCAGGCGGTCTTCGTTTGAATCGTCCTTCATGAATTCGTAGACGCCAGCCGGACAAAAACGCGATTCAGGACCCGCGTAAGTTTTTAGGTTGATGCCGACCGGCACGCTTGCATCCTTCAGCGTCAGATGCGCGGGCTGGTTCTCTTCGTGATTCGTATTAGAAATGAACACGGAAGAGAGACGATCGAACGTGAGCTTGCCATCGGGCTTCGGATACTCGATGGGCTTGCACTGCGATGCAGGCTTGAGCATCTCGTGATCGCGATGCTGGTGATGCAGCGTCCACGGCACGTTGCCGCCCAAGAGCTTCTGCTCGACACCCACCATCAGCGTGCCCAGATACAGGCCTTTGCTCATCCATTGCTTGAAGTTGCGCGCCTTGTAGAGTTCCGTGTGCAGCCACGATTGCTTGAAGGCTTCCGGATAGGCGGCAAGTTCGTCGTTCTGGCGACCTGCCTGCACCGCTTCGAACGCCGCGTCCGCCGCGAGCATGCCGGTCTTGATCGCCGCGTGACTGCCCTTGATGCGCGCGGCGTTCAGGAAGCCCGCATCGTCGCCCACCAAAGCGCCGCCCGGGAACACGAGCTTGGGCAGCGACATCAGCCCGCCTGCCGTCATCGCGCGCGCGCCATAGGAAACGCGCTTGCCGCCTTCGAGATATTTGCGGATCGCCGGATGCGTCTTGTAGCGCTGGAATTCTTCGAACGGCGAGAGATACGGATTCGTGTACGCGAGGCCGACGACAAAGCCCACCATCACCTGATTGTTTTCAGTGTGATAGAGGAACGAACCACCGTAGGTATCTTTTTCGAGCGGCCAGCCCGCCGTGTGAATCACGAGGCCCGGCTTATGCTTGGCCGGATCGATCTCCCACAGTTCCTTGATGCCGATGCCGTACACCTGCGGATCCGCGTCCTTGCCGAGCTTGAACTTCTCGTTCAGTTGCCGGCCCAGATGCCCGCGGCAGCCTTCGCAGAACAGCGTGTACTTCGCGTGCAACTCCATGCCGAGCTGGAAATTCTCGGTGGGCTCGCCATCCTTGCCGACGCCCATGTTGCCCGTAGCCACGCCCTTGACCGAGCCATCGTCGTTATAAAGCACTTCAGCGGCCGGAAAACCCGGGAAGATTTCCACGCCCAGCGCCTCGGCCTGCTGACCCAGCCAGCGCGTGACGTTCGCGAGGCTGATCACATAGTTGCCGTGGTTCTTGAAGTTATCCGGCAGCGCCCAGTTGGGCACCGTCTTCGCGCCGTTTTCCGAAAGGAAAAGAAATTGATCTTCGGTAACGGGCACGTTCAGCGGCGCGCCTTGCTCCTTCCAGTCGGGAATCAGTTCGCCGATGGCGCGCGGATCCATGACCGCGCCCGAGAGAATATGCGCCCCGATTTCCGAGCCTTTCTCCAGCACGCACACGCCGATCTCGACGCCTTTTTCCTGCGCCAGCTGCTTCAGGCGGATCGCCGCAGCGAGGCCCGCAGGGCCGCCGCCCACGATCACCACGTCGTATTCCATCGACTCGCGTGGGCCGTATTGCTCCAAAAGACTTGCGGGGGTCATGCGGCCGGCACCTCGGTTTTTTCAGCTTGTTGCTGGATCGCCGCAGCCAGCGCAATGATTTGTTGCGCGCGCAACATAACAGGACGATCGACCATCTTGCCGTCGACGGTAATCGCGCCCGCGCCGGCCTTGCTTGCCGCTTCGGCCACGCGCGCCGCCCATGCAAGCTCCTGCTCGCTCGGGCGGTAGCAGCGGTGCACCGGCTCGATCTGCTTCGGATGAATGCAAAGCTTCGCGCCAAAGCCCAGGCGCTTGCCATTCAGTGCATCGCGTTCGATGCGCGCGAGATCGTGAATATCGGGCGTGACGCCGTCGACGGGCGCGTCGATGCCGGCTACGCGCGAAATAAGCGCAAGCTGGCTGCGATAGTGATTGAGCGGCTCGCCGTCGTCGGGCATGCCCATTTCGGCGATGAAGTCGAGCGTGCCGAACATCAACCGCTTCACAAACGGCGCCTTCGCGATAGCCATTGCGTTCCACATGCCCTGCGCGCTCTCGATTAGCGGATAGACAGGCACGCGCCGGCGCGCGAGCGCGATGGCCGACGTGACGTCCTCGGCGCATTCGGCCTTCGGCAGCACGATGCCCGCGACGCCTTCGAGCGCGCCGAGCTTCGCGTCCTGCTCGAACCACGGTGTGCCGCGCGCGTTGATGCGCACGAGCACCGGATGGCGGCGCGATACCCAATTGGCGATGGCCGCGCGGGCGGCGTCCTTCGCCTCGGGCTCGACGGCATCTTCGAGATCGACGATGACTGCGTCCGCGCCACTGGAAAGCGCTCGTTCGAAGCGCTCCGGGCGGCTGCCCGGCACGAACAGGTATGACTGTGGCGAAAATGCCGTTCGCGCCGCATTTTCAAGCGAAGGGCTCTGCGAGACCCGCGCTTCTTCATCCTTGTTGATCACCACGATCGTCACTTTCGTCTCCTCCGCCATTTCATGCGTGCTCATGCGTGCTCATACGTGCTACTGGAGGACGCATTACACGTGGGATCGCGACGCACGACAACTACCGATTAGCTCTGCCCGTCATAGCCCATGCCTATTGGTCTGTCTGGGGGTCTGTTGGTCGGACGGCGGTACGGTGCATTTGGGTTTTACAAAGCCATCACCTATCCTCCTGGAATGATCTGGAGATTCGTCCGAATTTTTTAGCGCCATCTGTCCGTTAGCAGCCGGCCAGCGCGTCATTGTCATGGCGGCCCGATATCACTTGCCCGCCTCAACCCCATGACGGAGGCTCACATGCAATACCTGTTGATGATCTATTCGAAAGAATCCGGCTGGAGCCAGATGACCGACAGCGAGCGCCAGCAAGGCGTTGCCGCGTATCACGCGTACACCGAAGCGTTGAAAAAGGCCGAGGTGCTGGTGGGCGCCAACCGGCTGCAGCACACGAATACGGCCACCACGGTGCGGCTCGTCGACAGCAAGCCGCAAGTGCTTGACGGCCCGTATTCCGATTCGAAGGAGCAGCTCGCCGGCTACTACCTGATCGACGTGCCCGATCTGGACGCGGCGATAGCGTGGGCGTCGCGTTGTCCCGGCGCGGCCCACGGCATCATGGAAGTGCGGCCGGTCTGGAGCGCGCCCTACGATACGCCGTCTGCTGCATGAGTCCGGCCTGCGGCGGTCGCGATGCCAACGCCGCCGCGCATTCGATTGCCGAGGCGGTCGCTCGGCGCAGTTACGGCAAGCTCGTCGCGCTGCTGGCGATGCGCACGCGCGACGTCGCCGCAGCCGAGGACGCGCTGGCCGAAGCGTTTGCCGCCGCGCTCGCGCAATGGCCGGAGCACGGTTGCCCCGCGAATCCCGAGGCGTGGCTGATGACGGTTGCGCGGCGCCGCGCGATCGACGGCGCACGGCATCGCCGTGTCGGCGACGAAGTGTCGAACCAGCTCGCGATCCTCGGCGACGAAATCGACGAGCGTGAAGCCGGGGCGTTGCCCGACCGGCGGCTTGCGCTGCTGTTCGCGTGTACGCACCCTGCGCTCGATGCCGCGATTCGCACGCCGCTGATGCTGCAAGTGGTGCTGGGACTCGAAGCGAAAACGATTGCGTCCGCGTTCCTGATGTCGCCCGCCGCGATGACCAAGCGCCTCGTGCGAGCGAAACACAAGATCCGCGAGGCTGGCATTCCGTTCAACGTACCCGAACGCGAGGAGTTGCCCGGCCGGCTCGCGGCGGTGCTGGAAGCCGTCTACGCCACGTATGCGCAAGGGTGGACCGACCCGCTCGGCGCCGATACCGGGCGCCGCGATCTCGCCGACGAGGCGCTGTTCCTTGCACAACTGCTCGTCGAGTTGCTGCCCGATGAGCCGGAAGCGCTGGGCATGCTCGCGCTGATGCTCTTCGCGCAATCGCGGCGCGACGCGCGACGAGATAGGGCCGGAGAATACGTGCCGCTCTCGGCGCAGGATCCGGCGACATGGAACGCGCCGATGATCGAGGCAGCCAACGCACTGCTTCGGCATGCGAGCGCATTCAACGCAATCGGGCGCTTTCAGCTCGAAGCCGCGCTGCAATCCGCGCACGTGCACCGCTGCCAGACGCATCGCCCGAACTGGGACGAAGTCGTGCAACTCTACGATGCGCTGCTTGCGATCGCGGGGTCGCCCGTGGTCGCGGTAAACCGCGCGCTGGCGCTCGCGGAACGGGACGGCCCACAGGCGGCGCTCGACGCGCTCGGACCGTATGCGGACGATCCGAGGCTGGCCGACTACCAGCCGTACTGGGCCGCGCGGGCCGATCTGCTGGCGCGCGCGGGTGCAACGGCTGAGGCGCTCGACGCATACGATCTTGCGATCGGTCTGGAGAGCGATCCGGCGGTGCGCCGGTTCTTGCAGCGCAAGCGGATGGAATTGTCACAACACGCAGCGTGACCCCGTTACCCCTTGCACGCCTGATGCAGCACATCGAGCCTGCGCACCGGGTCCGCCACATACGGATTGCTTTCGTCCCATGCGTAGCCGGCCAGCACCGCGCTAATCATGCGACGGATCTTGGGTGTCTGGTTCGGGTAGTAAATGATGTCTTGCAACTCGCCCGTGTACCAGCGTTCGACGAAAGCACGGAACGTATCAATGCCCTTGCGCAGCGGCACGTCGTATTCGGCCTGCCAGTCCACCGTCTCGCCGCCGAGCATGCGCTCCAGCACCTTGACGGCCAGATGCGCCGATCGCAGCGCGATCGTGACGCCCGACGAAAAGACCGGGTCGAGAAACTCGCCCGCGTTGCCGAGCAGCGCGTAGCCTGGTCCGTGCAAGCGTTCGACATTGGCCGCATAACCGCTGATCTGTCTCACCGGCATCAGGAACGGTGCGTCGCCGATCAGACGGTGCAGCGTCGGCTCTTCGCGAATCAGCGTGCGCAGCCGCGCCTCACGCCCGGCCTCCGGGACGTCGAGGAAGGCGGCCTGCGCAACGCACCCCACCGAGGAGCGCCCGCCCGCGAGCGGAATCATCCAGAACCATACGTCGCGATGCTCGGGGTGCGTCGCCACGCAGATTTTGTTGCGATCGAAGGCGTCGAGCGGCAGCCCGTCGCGCACATGGCTGAACATCGCGGCACGCGTCGGCTGACGGGTGGCGGCCTCCAGTTCCAGCAGTCGCGGCAGCACCCGGCCAAAGCCGCTCGCGTCGAGCACGAAACGCGCGTGCACCGCATAGCGCGCTCCGCTTTCGTCGGCGACCTCGAGCACCGGCGCGTCGCCCGTGCTCATGGCCAGCACCGTATGACCGAAGCGCACCTCGGCGCCTTGCTCCGCGGCGCAGCCGATCAGCACCTCGTCGAATTTCGCCCGCTCCACCTGATACGTCGTGCCCCAGCCCACGGAATGCTTGTCGCGGAAGTCGAACGACGACACCTGGTCGCGCCACACGAAATGCGCGCCGTTCTTGTACTGAAAGCCCGCCTCCACCACGGCCTGCAACATGCCCGCTTCTTCGAGGTAGGTCATGCTTTGTGGCAAGAGGCTCTCGCCAATCGAAAAGCGCGGAAAATGCTGCCGTTCCAGCACGAGCGCCGACCGTCCAGCCTTGCGCAATAGCGCGGCGGCCACTGCGCCGGCGGGGCCAGCGCCAATGATCGCCACGTCGACGGCTTCGTGTCGGGGTGAGAGGGTCTTCACTGCTGCTTCAGGGCTATGTTCCATTCGTCCTTGTTCCTGTACGTCCAATACGCTCAAATACGCACGCCGCATGAGTGCGCGACTCCGGCGCCTCTCGTGCCGGCCTTGCCATTACAATGCCCGTTGTCGTCCGCGATGCATCGGGGTAAAAAATATGTCGGCTTCCGAATCAAATTACGTGCCCTTCGTGCCGGAGACGGCCTTCGGCATCTGGTTTCTGCGCACCCACACGTGGGAGCACCACGTGCTGCGCGTGGCGATCAACGACCTCGCGCGCCTGATCGATCGGCGCTTGCCGGACGCGCCCACGATCGTCGATGTCGGCTGCGGCCAGGGCAAGTCGTTCCGCCTGCTTGCCGAGGCCTTCCGTCCGGGCCGCATCGTCGGCATCGACTATCACAAACCTTCGCTCGATATGGCGGCTCAAGCCGTGCGCGCGTGCGCTGGGCAGTTGCGCGCGCAACCGGAATTCGAGTTGCTGCATGGCGACTGCGCCAGCCTGCCTCTGCCGACGGCCAGCGCCGACATCGTGTTCTGCCACCAGACTTTCCATCACCTGGTCGAGCAGGAGCGCGCGCTCGCGGAGTTCCATCGCGTGCTCAAGCCGGGCGGCGTGCTGCTGTTCGCCGAATCCACCGAGGCTTACATTCGCTCCTGGGTGATCCGCCTGCTGTTCCGCCATCCGATGCAGGTGCAAAAAAGCGCCGACGGCTACCTCGCCATGATCCGCGACGCCGGCTTCCACTTCACGGATCGCAATGTTTCGCTCCCCTATCTGTGGTGGAGCCGCGCCACCGACTTTGGTCTTTTCGAGCGGCTCGGCCTGCATCATCCGAAAGCCGGCAAGCGGCGCGAAACGCTGGTCAACGTGGCGGCTGTGAAAGCGGCCTGAGCGAAGTGAGCGACGCAAGCGACCCGGGCGTTTTGAGCCGCCGCTCGCGTCACCTGTTACGCCAGTGCGATGCCGGAGGTCGCTCAGGCCGCCGGCAGACGGTTACTTCTTCGCCGTCTTCAGCGTCACGACGTCGCCAACCAGTGCAACACCGGCGACCACCGCGCCCGCGCCGCACGTGAACTCCGTGGCGCTCGAGTTCAACTGGTTCTTGTAGTTGCTCTTGATGTTGATGACCGCGTTGCCGCCTTCCTTGCGCGCGCGTTCCTGCAATTCGATCACGGCAGACAGGAACACGTGCTGGCATGCCTGCAAATCGCTCTTGCCGAATGCGTTCGTCTTCTTGTTCGTCGCGAACTCGCCCATCGTCTTCTGCACGGCCGGATGCTGCTGACCGGCGAAATACAGCCCGATGTCGTCGCTCACCTTGCCGGGCTCGCTCTTGAGCGCCTCATCGACGGGGTAGGTGTTGACCGTATCGCGCGCATACGCGTGCGAGGTTGCGAGAACCGCACACAGCGAGGTAAGCATCCATAGTTTTTTCATCGTTTTTTCTCCGTTAGCTCAATGGCCCTGCAGGACCACCAGTTCGCCCTTGACGGCGATAGCCGCCGCACTGGGACTCACGCCGCAGGTGTACGTGGTGGTCGAATCCGTTTCGGTGGTGTGAAAGCGTGTCGTCACGTTGATGACGGCGTTCGCGCCTTTTTGCCGGGCGTCCGCGCGCAGCTTGTCGAGCGCGGCGGCGAGCGCCTTGTCGCACGACGCTTCGGGGCCGTCGCTCGAACGCGCGATGCGCACGGAGTGCGACGCGGCGCCAATATCGCGCGTGAGCGGCGCGTGCGGTTGCGCGCCGAAGTAAATCGCGACACTCGATCCCGCGCCCGAATTTTCCGCCGCATTCGCCGTATTCAGGGACGTGGCCGACTGGAGCGGAAGCGACTTGACATGCGTTGCGCAACCCGCCAGCGTCATGGCAACGATGGCGGCCGCACTCAGCGTGAGACTCACTCTTTTCATGGGAATCCTCATTGATTTCAGGGACGCCGGGAACATCACCGCTCATTCCAGGCACGAAACACCAGGCCGGCGCAACTACCGCCAAACCCGAATGAAACCGACATCGCCGTCTCGATCCGCGCATCGCGCGTTTCGCGCACGAGCGGCATGCCGGCGGCAAGCGCGTCGAGCGCTTCGATGCCCACGGCGCCCGCCATATAGCCGTCACGCATCATCAGCAAGGTGTAAATCGCTTCGTGTGCGCCGCATGCGCCGAGCGGATGGCCGCTCAGCGCCTTCGTCGAAGAAAACGCGGGCACCTCGTCGCCGAACACCGCGCGCAGCGCGAGCAATTCCTCGCTATCGCCCGTGGGCGTCGAAGGCGCGTGAGTATTGATGTAGTCCGGGCGGCAGCCGGCTTCGTCGAGCGCCGCGCGCATCGCGCGTGCGATGCCGCCCGCGCGCGGCGCGACCATCTGCACGCCATCGGTGCAATGACCGAAACCGGCCAGCTCCGCGTGGATGCGCGCGTGGCGCGCCTGTGCATGCGCGAGCGACTCGAGCACGAGGACACCCGCGCCCGAGCCAATCACGAAGCCGTCACGGCGCACGTCATACGGACGCGACGCCTGCTCCGGCGTCGCGTTGAAGTTGCGCGACAACGCGCCCATCGCGTCGAACATCAACGTCATGTTGTCGTGCAAGGCTTCGCTGCCGCCCGCGAGCACGATGTCCTGCCGCCCCGTCTGGATCAGCTGCATCGCCTGGCCGATCGCGAGTGCGGACGTCGTGCAGGCCGACGATGGCGAATACGTGACCCCTTCCATGCCGAACACATGCGCGAGATTCGCCGATGCCGTGCTGCCCATCGCCTGCGGCACGGTATAGGGCGGCACGCGGTCCACGCCGCGCGCATTCGCGCAGGCCATGGCCGCGTCGTAGGCCGACATGGTGCCGACACCCGATCCCACCACTGCGCCAACTCGATGCGTGCGCAACGTGTCTGCGTCCAGCGAGGCATCGGCAATGGCGCTTTGCGCGGCATGGCAAGCGAAGCGCGCCGTGTCGCCCATGAAGCGTTCCGCCTTGCGCCCGAACGGGGTTTCGCCCTCCACCGACGCAACGGCCGCCACCTGGCTCGCGAAACCGCGCTCGCGCCAGGCCTCGACACGCGTAATGCCGCCACGTCCCTCGCGCAGACGGGCGCTGACGCCGTCGAGCGTATTGCCCAGGCACGAGACGATCCCCATGCCCGTCACGACGACGCGCTGCAAGCCATGCACTCCCGACGATGTCAGCATGCTCATCGGATGCGCGAGAAGATCAGCGAAGTGTTCACGCCGCCAAAAGCGAAGTTGTTGCTCATCACATGTTCGGCGTCGATCATGCGCCGCTCGCCCATGATGTAGTCGAGCGGCGCGCAGGCCGGGTCGACTTCACCCAGATTGAGCGTGGGCGCATACCAGTTGCGCTTCATCATCTCGATGGTCCACCACGCCTCGATCGCGCCGCACGCGCCCAGCGTATGGCCGATATAGCTCTTCAGCGAGCTAATGGGCATTCGCGCGCCAAACACCTCGGCCGTGGCGAGGCTTTCGGCCACGTCGCCGCGATCGGTCGAGGTGCCGTGCGCATTCACATAGGCAATCGCCTCCGGGGCCAGCCCCGCATCGTTCAGCGCCTGGCGCATGGCAACCGCCATGGTCGCCGCGGTGGGCTGCGTGATATGGGCGCCATCCGAGTTGCATCCGAAGCCCACCACTTCCGCATGAATGCGCGCGCCGCGTGCAACGGCATGCTCGTACTCTTCGAGCACGAGCGTCGCCGCGCCCTCGCCCACGACCAGCCCGTCGCGCGCGACGTCGAACGGGCGCGGCGTGAGCTGCGGCTCGTCGTTGCGCGTGCTCGTGGCATAGAGCAGATCGAACACGGCAACCGCCGGCCCCGAGAGTTCTTCAGCGCCGCCCGCCAGCATCAGCGTCTGCTTGCCGTGCGCGATCATCTCGTAGGCGTAGCCGATCG
Organism: Paraburkholderia tagetis; assembly: GCF_022213065.1. Taxonomy (GTDB): domain Bacteria; phylum Pseudomonadota; class Gammaproteobacteria; order Burkholderiales; family Burkholderiaceae; genus Paraburkholderia; species Paraburkholderia tagetis. The sequence goes on along the minus strand of NZ_JAKLJA010000070.1, from coordinate 15,031 downwards.
CCTGGCTGCCCGAGGCACAGGCGCATGAGGTCGGCACGATGCGCCCTTTCAGGTCCCAGAAGAGGCTCACGTTCACGGCCGTCGTGTGCGGCATCATCTGGACGTAGCTGTTGGACGTCACGTCGCTCATCGAGCCCGTGTCGAGCATCTTGCCGAACGCGCGAATGGGCTCGACCGATCCGGACGAGGAGCCATACGCCACGCCCATGCGGCCATCCTTGATCGACGGGTCGTCCAGCAGGCCCGCGTCCGCCAGCGCGAGTTCGCTCGCACGCACCGCGTAAAGCGATACGGGACCCATCGAGCGGGTCTTCTTGCGCGGATAATGATCGGGTGTGGCGAGCGGCGGGATCGGGCACGCAAGACGCGTATGCAGCGAGTCGAAGTGATTCCACTCGTTCACGCGCCGCACCGCGTTGACCCCGCGCTTGAGCGCCGCTTCAATCCGGTCCCACTGATCGCCGAGCGCGGTCGCGCCGCCCATGCCGGTAATGACGACGCGCTTCATCAGACCATCCCGCCGTTGACGCCGATGACCTGGCGCGTGACATACGATGCCGCATCCGACATCAGGAAGCCGACCACGGCCGCCACTTCGGCGGGCTGCCCCACGCGGTTCATCGGCACGGCCTTGAGCGCGTGCTCGAGCGGCACGTCGTCGAGCATGCCCGTGTCCACGAGCCCGGGCGCCACGCTGTTGACCGTGATATTGCGCGTGGCCAGTTCCACCGCCAGCGCCTTTGTCGCGCCGATCAGCCCGGCCTTGGCGGCGCTGTAGTTCACCTGGCCGCGATTGCCCGTCACGCCCGACACCGAGGCCACCGTCACGATCCGGCCGCCCTTGCGCGCGCGCACCATCGGCATGATCAGCGGATGCACCACGTTGTAGAACGCGTCGAGGCCCGTTTCGAGCACGATGTCCCAGTCTTCGTCGGTCAATGCCGGGAACGCCGCGTCGCGGGTCACGCCCGCGCAACAGACGATGCCGTAGTACGGGCCGTGCGCGGCCAGGTCCGCTTCGAGTGCCGCGCGGCACGCGGCGCGCTCGCGCACGTCGAACTGCAACACGCTGGCCGTGCCGCCCTGCGCGACGATGCCTGCCATGACGGCCTGCGCTTCGTTGATGCCGGTGCGGCAATGCACGCTGACGGCAAAGCCGTCCGCGGCCAGCTGATACGCGATCGCGCGGCCAATGCCGCGGCTCGCGCCGGTGACGAGAACACGCCGGCTCATGGTCTGAAATTCTCCTCGATAAAAGTCTGAAAATCGCGCGGCTGATACACCTTCACCGTCGCCTCGGCGCATCGCGCGCCGTCCTGATCGATCGTGCAGCCGTAGGCGCCGTGGCCTTCCTCGCTGCGCAGCACTTCATTGACCGTCACGCGCAGCGGCGCGCCGCACGCGAACGCGTCGCGCATCACTTCATAGCGGCGCGTGCCGAGCAGCACGCCTGGGCGCGCCGGTTTGCCGTTGCGCATCGACAGCAAGCCCACATGGGCCGCGATCGCCTGCGCCATCAACTCGATGCCGATCCACGCCGGCATGGCGCCCTGTGTGTCTGCGTACCACGCATCGGCGCGCACGCTGGCGAGAGCCGTGAGCGACTCGTCGCTGCATGCGGTGACTGCGTCGAGCAGCAGCATCGTGCCGCGGTGCGGAATGATCGCTTCGATCGGGGGAAACGTCGAAGAACACATCGAAGGACACATCGGCGCGAACGCAACGCCCTGCGTGGTCTCGGCCGTCGATGGCGGAACGAATGGGGGAATGGAAGGGTTCATTGCCTCGATTACCGGGCGAGTATCAGTGAAACGTTGCTGCCGCCGAACGCGAACGAATTGCTCATCACATACTGGCGCGCCGTGCCGCGCGGCAGATGCCTCAGGTCTTCGACGAGATCGAGCGCCGGCAGTGCCGGATCGGCTTGCCCATCCCACAGATGGCGCGGCAGCGCGACATCGGCGTGGGCCAGCGTGAGCCACGCGAGTCCGAGTTCGCTCGCGCCGGCCGCGCCGAGCGTATGGCCCGTCAGCGGCTTCGTTCCGCTCGCGGCCACGCCGTCGGGAAAGACTCGCGCCATGAGGTGGGCTTCCATCTCGTCGTTCTTGATCGTCGCGGTGGCATGCAGATTCACGTAGCCGATCGCCGCCGCGCCCACGTCTGCATCCGCGAGCGCCGCGCGCAACGCGAGTTCGCCGCCCGTGCCCTGCGGGTCGGGCGCCGAGATATGGTGGGCGTCGCTCGATTCGCCCGCGCCCGCCAGCATGACCGGCCCTTCCTCGCGGCTCATCAGGAACACCGCAGCGCCTTCGCCGATGTTGATGCCGCGTCGATGAACGCTCATCGGATTGGCCCGCACGGCGCTCGTCGAATCGAGCGAGGCGAAGCCTTGCAGCGTCAGTTCGCATAACGAATCGACGCCGCCCACGATCACGGCATCGCACAGGTTCGCGCGCAGCAGTCGGCGCGCGGACACGAACGCCTTGGCGCTCGACGTGCAGGCCGTGGAAATCGTGAACGCCGGACCGCCCAGATCGAGCGCGGCAGCCGCGAACGGCGCGAGCGTGCCGATTTCCATCTGGCGGTAGTCGAAGGGCGAGGCGGCCGGCGCGTCGTGCGCGTCGTGCGTGTGGTGTTGCGTGGCGCACTGCCCCGCATGCACCGGTTGCGCGAAGGTCGTCTCCACGGCGCCGATGCCCGACGTGCTCGTGCCCAGCACCACGCCAATCCGTCCCGCGCCATATCGCTCGCGCGCCGCCTCGATGGCTGGCCGGATTTGCGCCAGCGCGGCGAGCAGCAGCCGGTTGTTGCGGCAGTCGTAAAGTGCGAGCGGCGCGGGCGGCGCCACGTCGAGCGCGGCCTTCACGCTCCCGGCAAAGGCAACGCCGGTGCGCGTCGAGATCGGCCCCATGCCGGGCGCCTCGGCGCGCGCGAGTGCATCGACGATCGACGCCACGTCGTCGCCGAGCGCATTGACCATGCCGAGCGCGTGCAGATAGACAGGGAGCGCCATTACGCCTTTCTCCGTTCAATCGAGGGGATGCCGATCGGCGCGAGCATGACGGACACCATGATGCCGAGCGACAAGGTCGCGCCGAAGCTCTTGAGTGCGGGCATCGAGCTCATGCCCAGCATGCCGAACGAGAGCAAGGTGGTGGCAGCGGAAAGCAGCACACCGGTCCATACCGCGCCGGTATCGGCGTGGGCGCGCATTGCGCCTTCGCGCAGAAAGACCGCGTAGTTCGCGCCTACGCCCAGCACGAGCATCAGTGCGAGCATGTTGAAGAGATTGATGCGCATCTGCGCGTACCCGAAAACGGCCAGCGTCACGCCGACGGCAAGCCAGACCGGCATCGCGACCGCGATGGCCCCGCGCCAGCCGTAGCGGACCGTCAGCAGCGCCAGCACCAGCGTCAGCGCGCCGGCCAGCCAGATCGCGCCGTCGTGGCGATAGACGCCGAAAAACCGCGACACGCTCGCCGCTTTGTCGACGAAGCTCACGCCGGGCAGCGCCTGTGCGGTGGCAATGAGCGCCGGTTGATTCGCGGCCGATACGCCCTGCGGAATCACCACTGCCGCGAATGCATCGGGCGTGCTCACGGAGCGCCCAAGCCACAAATGACGGAACGGCTGCGACCAGGGCTCGGCCAGCCAGTCCTCCACGCGCAGCACTGAATCGCCCGGCTGTGCTCCCGGCTGTGCTCCCGGCTGTGCTCCCGACTGTGCTCCCGGCTGCGCGCCCGACTGTGCGTCCGACTGCGCCCAGCCATTCACCCAGGCTTGCGCGACCTCGTCGCGAAAGCCCGTTGCAGCCAGCAGCGCACGCAACGCAGCCGGATCGTCGAACACGTGTGCGCCCAGCAACGCGCGGTCGGCACGCTGTTGCCGCGCGGACGGCACGAACTGCGTCACCGACTGCCAGCCGCTTGGCGCGGACGCGCCCGTGAGCGCCTCGAGCCGCGCGCCCAGCGCTTCCGTGCGTTCGAGCACGAGCTCCGGCGTCGCGCCGCGCACGACGAAGAACTGCGCGCTGTTGTCCATCCCCACCGCGCTGCTCACCACGCGCTCCTGCGCCGCGAGCGCCGGGTCGCGCTGGATCAGCAGATGAATGTCGTCGTCGCCGCGCAACTGGAGCCAGCCCGGCACGGCAATCGCCACCAGCACGAGCGCGACGACCCAAGCGCGCCGGCCGCCGATCAGCGCGTGCCATCTCGCCAGCAATAAAGCGGCCATGGCAAACAGCGTGCGGGGACTCCGGCGCGCGGGCTGCGTCATGAGGCTCGGCAGTAGTCCGACGACCGATGCGAACGCAACGAAGATGCCGACGATGGCGAAACAGGCGATCTGCCTGAGCGCCGGAAACGGCGCGAACATCACAATGGCGTAGCCGAGCAGGCTCGTGCTGAGCGCCACCGTCAGCGCGGGCAGCACCTCGCGCGAGCCGCGTCGCGCATCCCAGCCTTGCCGCGCGCCCAGATACACGACGAAATACTGAATCGAATAGTCGACCGCCTCGCCAATCAGGCTCGCGCCGAACACGAGCGTGAGCAAATGCAGCTGGCCAAAAATGAGCATCGTGGCCGCGAGCGCGCACAAAATGCCGAGCGCGGTCGAGACGAAGCCCAGCAACAGCAGCCGCGGCGAGCGGAAGATCCAGAGCATGAGCAGCGCGATGCCCACCGTCGTCACAATGCCGATGACGTGAACATCGCGCTCCGCCGCGCGGCGCGCGGACTCGGCATAGAACACGGCGCCCGTGCGCGCGAGGGTGACATCGGGCCACGCGGCCTTGAGGGCCGTCTCGCCGTGCGCGATGGCAAGCAGCACGCCGCGCTGAACGTCGGCCTCGTAGGCCGATCCCGGCAGCGTGCCGATCACGAGCACACTCGTGGTATTGCCACGGTGCGAGACGAGCAAGCCATCCTCGATGGTCAGATTCGCTGCCGCGAGCGGCAGCCCCGCGAGCCAGTGCTGAAGCCAGCCGAAGGGATCGTCGGCGAGCGGAGTCGCAAGACCCGCGCTCGGCAGTCCGTAAAGGCGTTCGGCAAGCGTGTTGCGCAGCGTCTCGGCGCCGCCACTGGCGACAAGCGCGCGATCCGTAGCCGTCAGCAGGCCAAAACGATACGGCTCATAGAAACGCGTGATGCGGCCCACGTCGAACGGCGGCACGCGCGCCGTCACCGAGGCGAACGCATGGCTCGCGCTCAACGCCGCGCCCAGTTGCAGCGCGGCCGCCTTTGCGTGCGCCGCGTCGTCGCTCGACACCAGCAGGACCGCGCGGTTGCCGAGCGCGCCCGCGAGCTTGTCCACGGCCTCCTCGGCCACGGGGTCGGCCTCGGTTGCCGGCAACAGCGCAAGCAGGTTCGTCTGCAACGGCGAGGGCCCCGTAAAGCGCCAGGCGCAGTACAGCCCCGCCACCACGGCGAGCAGCAGCCAGGCGGCGCGCAGGGTCCACTGCCGCCATGACGGCGTTGCGGTGCGAAGTTCGGTCGAATTCACTACGGCGTTCCGAAGAGCTTCTGGTCGGCGGGCGTCAGCGTGCTCACCGCCGCGCTGCCGCTAAAGTCGTACTGCGTGACGTCGCCGTTGGCGAGCGTGATGCGCAAGCGTTGCAGGAAGTCGCCGCCGCCCTCCATCTCGATCGAGCGCAGCGCCTGTGCGATCTGCGGCTGGCGCGGCACGAGGTGCATGCGCCATTGCGATGGCGTGCCGTGCGCCTCGACATCGAACTGCGAGTACAGCGCGCTCAGGTCGCCGCCCAGCATCGTGCGCATCATCTTCGCGATCCCGGCGGCACCGCGCGAGCCCTGCGCCCCGCTATTCGAAACGCGCTGGCCCGCCGCATCGAGCACGACAACCCCGCTGTCGCTCATGACCCACGTTTTCCGGTATGGCGTCTCGATCTGCCAGATCACCCCGCGCTCACGGAAAAAAAACAGCGCGCCCGTGCTGACGAGCGGCGCCTTCATCGCGGCAAGCGTCTGCGTCTGCGTGAAGCGCGCACGCACGCCCTTCACGCGCGCGAGACCCGCCGCGATGCGCGAGACGAGTGCGGCATCGCTCGCGCCCGGAGCGGCCGAAGCGGCCGTGGCAGCCGAAGCCGCCGTGGTTGCCGTGGTCGCTGGAGCCACCGTGGCGGCCCACGCCGGCATCCCGCCCGCCTGCAGCACGATCAGCGCCGCCGCTGCCGCGCAATGTTTCAGCGTGCCCATGCGCGCTCCAGCTTTTCGAGCACGATGGGCGGCGAGGCGAATTGCAACTCCTGCGTAGCCGCATCCACCGCAACCTGGATCGTGTAGCCCTTGGTCAGCCGCGTGCGCGACTCCACATCGAAGATTTCGTAGCCGATTTTCAGGCGAATGTCGTATTCGAGCAGTTCCGCGCACACTTCCAGTTGCTGCCCATAGACGGCGGGGCGCACATACTTCAGATGCGCCTCGACCACGGGCCACACATAGCCCGACGCCTGCATCTCGCGATAGTCGTAGTCGAAATTGCGCAGCAGCGCCGCGCGGCCGGCTTCGAAGTACTTCAGATAGTGGCCGTGCCAGCAGACGTTCATCGCGTCCACGTCATGGAACGGCACCTCCACGCGCGCGCTCGCCCGCAGCACCGCCGCAACCTTGCTCGCCTCGCTCATGGCTGGCCTCCGTGCGGGTTTCCGCGTGGGTTTGCGCGCGGGCTCCCGATAAAGTCGCCCGCGGCGATCCGTTGCGTCATCGCGCGCAATTCATGTTCGAGCGCGCGGTCCTCGTCGACGAACGGCGACGAAGCGGCCACCGCCTCCATGAAGCCGTGGAGCGGCTCGGGAATCACCGTCGCGGCGTTGCCGCGCAGGCGCAGGCGCGCGGCCTGCACCGTGGCGAGCGTATGCGCCGCCGCGACCTGCTCGGTCAGTTGCAGCACGCGCAAGCAGTCGCGCGCCGCGATCGTCCCCATGCTCACCTTGTCCTGGTTATGCGCTTCCGTGGAGCGCGAGAACACGCTCGCGGGCATCGTGTGCTTGAGCGCCTCCGCCGTCCACGCCGACGACGAGATCTGCACGGCCTTGAAGCCATGATTGATCGGCGCGCGCGCGGCGCTCGCGCCGGTCAGGTTGCGCGGCAGGCCGTTGTTGAATTTGTCGTCGACGAGCAGCGCAAGCTGCCGGTCCATCAGATCGGCGAGATTCGCAACGGCTGCCTTCAGGCCGTCCATCGCGAACGCGATATGGCCGCCGTAAAAGTTGCCGCCGTGCAGCACGCGCTCGCCATCGGGGTCGATCAGCGGATTGTCGTTGGCGCTGTTCAGTTCGTTTTCGATGTCGCGCCGCATCCACGTGAGCGCATCGCACAGCACGCCAATCACATGCGGCGCGCAGCGGATCGAATAGCGGTCCTGAAGCCGGTGGCCCGGCGTGTCCGGGCGCCCGGCGAGATCGGCGCGAATCCAGCCCGCCGCATCGCCCTGGCCGGCGTGCGGCTTGGCTTCGAAGATGAGCGGGTCGAAATGCACGGCGCGCCCGTCGAGCGCCACCGTCGCCAGCGCGGTGAGCCGCGCCGCGAGCCGCGCGAGCTGCTGCGCGCGCGCGAACGCGAGACACGCGAGGCCGGTCATGACCGCCGTGCCGTTCATCAGCGCGAGCCCTTCTTTCGGCGCGAGCGTCAGCGGCTCCCGGTCGAGCGCAAGCCACGCCTCGCGCGCCTCGCAGCTCGCGCCGCGAAACTGCACTTCGCGCTCGCCCGCCAGCGCCGCCGCCACATACGAAAGCGGCGTGAGGTCGCCGCTCGCGCCCACCGAGCCCTCGGCGGGAATCCGCGGCAGCACGCGGTGATTGATGAGGTCGGCGAGACGTTCGAGCAGCACCGGGCGCACGCCCGAGAGCCCATAGGCCAGCGAATTCAGGCGCGCGGCGATCACGGCGAGCGCCGACACGTCGTCCAGATACTCGCCCATGCCGCAGCCGTGATAGCGCGTGAGCTGCAACGGCAAGGCCTCGACGAGCGCCATCGGCACGTCGACGACGCAGGCATCGCCATAACCCGTATTGACGCCGTACACGGTCGCGCCCGCCGCCAGGTGGCGACGCAGGAACTCGGCGCCGCGCGCGATGCGCTCGCGCCAGGCCGGGGCATCGCTCAGCCGCACGGGGGCGCCGTGACGCGCCACCGCCACCACGTCCTCGATCGTCAGATGGCGGCCGCCGATCACCACGGCATCCGCGCTGACTTCAACATCCTTCAGGTCATGTTCGGCCATTCGATTTCCCTGCTTTCCCGCTGGGGCGCGCCCAGAAGTCGTAAAAGTTGAACCATTGGTAAGGCGCCTTGCGGCAATAGTGTTCGAGGCGCGCGGCAAAGCGCTGCGCCCACGCTGCGATATGCTCGGCGCGCCCACGCCTCGGCAGATCGATGCGCTCGGCAAACGACTCGAAGTAGAGCCGGTAGCCACTGCCCTCTTTCAGGCAGAACAGCAGATAGACCGGGCACGCAAGCGCATGCGCCAATACATAGGGCCCCTGAGCAAACGTGGCGGTCTCGCCGAGGAACCGGGCCTCGGTCGTGCGGCCCGTTTCGTGTGCGGGCGTGCGGTCGCCGACAATGACGAGCAACTCGCCGCGCTCGATTCGCTGCTGCATCATCAGCGCCGTCTCCGGGCCGAAGTCGTTCACCTGCACGAGATGCTGGGCGAAATCGTGATGCGCGGAAGCCAGCACGCTGTTAAAGCGCTTCGCGTGCTCGCGGTAGACGACGGCCGTCACCTTCGTTTGCGCGCCGCGCACGGCCAGCGCGCGCGCCATCTCGAGGTTGCCGAGATGGGAGCCGAGCACGAGCGCGCCGCGTCCGCTCTCAATCAACGCATCGAGCGCGCGCGTGTCGTCGATCCGTACTTCGGCCATGTCGAGCCGGCCGGACCAGGCGGCCAGCTTGTCGAAGCCGGATTGCGCGAACGCGAGCATGTGCCGGTAAGCCGTGAGCCAGCCCGGACGCGGCGTGTCCCGTTGCGGCGAGCACTCGCGCAGCCGGTCGAAGTAGCGCCGCGAGGCTTCGCGGGCGGGACGGCCCGTCACCAGGAAATACGCGACGATGGGGTGCAGCCAGAGCTCCGTGAAGCGCCGGCCGAAGAGGCGGCAACTCAGGGCCAGCAGGCTCATGCCGAGGCGGCTGCCGCGTTCGGCGGTACGCCACCAGGGGGAGCCGCTGCCCGCGCCCGCACGCCGGGGCAGCAGCTTGTGCGCGAGCAGCAGCGGCAGACGCATGAGCATGCCGGCGACGAGCCGCGTATGGCTGCGGCTGATGCGAACGTTGTCCCACAGCACGTCGAAGTGCGAGACGCCGTCGGTCGCGTACCGCACGGCGGTCGGAATCGAAACGAACTCGGCGCGCCGCCAGTACAGGCGCACGAGGATCTCGATATCGAAGTCCATGCGCCCGGGCAGCTTCACGCTATCGATCAGCGCGCATGCGAGATCGAGCGGATAGAGCCGGAATCCGCACATCGAATCGCGAATCGTAAACGAGAGCGTCTCGATCCAGACCCAGACGTGAGTCAGATAGCGCCCGTAGAGGCGGGACTTCGGCACGCTTTCGTCGTACACGGGCTGGCCGACGATAACCGCGTGCGGTTTCGCCTGCGCGGCGGCGAGAAAGCACGGAACGTCCGCGGCATCGTGCTGGCCGTCGGCGTCGATCTGCAACGCGTGCGTGTAGCCCGCGTCACGCGCCGCGCGCAGCCCCGCCATCACCGCCGCGCCCTTGCCGCCGTTCACGGGCAGGCGCAGCAGCGTGAGCTTGCCGGCGTGACAGCGCGCCAGGTCCGCCAGTACCTGCTGGGTGGCCGCGTCGCTGCCATCGTCCACGACGATGAGCGGCAGGCCGTGGACGAGCAGATTCGCCACGGTCCCGCCAATCGCATCCTTGTGGTTGTAGATCGGAATGACGATACAGGTGGCGAGACTCATGCGGCCTCCCGGTACACGATCGCGCCAGAGGCGCACATGCGCTCGCCAAGACGCCAGACAAACGCGACACGCCGGCGCGAGGCGTCGTGCGTGAGACTGAGCGTGAGCAGCGCGCCCGGCGGCACCGGCGCGATGAACTTCAACTGCTCGACCGAGGCGAGCGCGCGCACGCCCGGCACCCACTCGCGCGCGAACCGCATTGTCCAGTCCACCTGCACGACGCCGGGCAAAATCGGCAAGCCCGGAAAGTGCCCCGCAAAATGCACGAGCGTATGCGGCACGCGCAATTCGAATGCGCGCCCGTCTGCCTCGTCCCACTCCGCGAGCAATTCGAAACCTTCTTCGCGCGCGGCGAATGCGCCCGCCACCGCCTGCGCCTGAACCTTGCCGCGCGCATCGACCGGCAGCGCGCGGTGAATGCGCCAGTGGCGCGGCAGGACGACCGTGTCGAACCAGGCGGCGAGGTGACGGCGCAAAGCCTTGAGAAGCAGCACACGGCCATCGCGGCGCAGCGTTTCATGGCCCGCTTCGGAAAGCACGACGAGCGCGCCGATGCGCTGGCGCGAGCCGCCTTCGAGCAGCACGGTCCTCACTTCGGCCACGCCCGCATGCAGCAGCAACCGGCTCTCCATCTCGCCGAGCGACACGCGCTTGCCGTCGAGCTTGACCACGCGATCGAGACGCCCTTGCAGGCGAAAGCGCCCGTGCGCGTCGAAAGCCGCTTTGTCGTCGGTGCGATGCCAGCCGTCGTGGCCGAGATGCGGCGAGCGCACTTCGAGCGCGCCGCCCTCGTGCGCCGCGCCTGCACGCACGGCGATGCCCGGCATCGGCGTCCATGCATCGGCTTCGCTTTGCCTGCGCCAGGCGATACCGCCGGTCTCCGTGCTGCCGTAGATTTCCAGCGGCGCGGCGCCGAACGTGTCGGCGTAGCGCTTCGCGGTGTCGGGCGGCAGCGGCCCGCCCGACGAAAAGAACGCGCGCGGTTCGGGACGCAGCGCCTCGAAGCCCGGCAGATCGGGCCAGCGGGAAAGCTGCGCGGGGGTCGAGACAACGACCGTCGCGCCGCACTGCGCGATGCGCGCGCGCAACTGCGCGGGATCGGCGCAAGTCGCGCGATCGAATACCCGCCCAGCGGCCAGCGGCCAGAACACGCGGAATAGCAGCCCGTAGATGTGGTGATGCGGCACGCTCGCGAGCACGGTCGCATCGCCCAGCAATGCGCCCCATGCGGCTTCGAGCGTGCGCACTTCGGCATCGAACTGCGCGAGCGTCTTGTGAACGGCCTTCGGCGTGCCGCTGCTGCCCGACGTGAAGAGCGTGAGCGAGGCGGTCGCGTCGATCACGGCGACGGTTTCGCCCGGCGACGGACAAGCGGTATTGGCGCACCATCCGGCGAGATCGCGGTCATCGAGCACGGCGTCATACGCATCGCTCAATTCCGCGAGATAGCCCGGTGTCGGGTTCGCCGGAATCACGGGCACCTTGCCCGCCGCTAGCACTCCGAACAAAGCGCACGCGAACACATAAGGATCTTCGCTCCATAGCGCGAAACGCCGGCCCGGCTGCCGGCGCAAACGCGCGGCAATGCCAAGCGCGTGCGCGCGAAACGTATCGAAGCCCGTCACGTTCGCGCCGTCGATGCGGACCGCGCCCCGCGTCTCGCGGCACGGCGCCAGCAGTTCGTGCAACGCGATCACAACGCCTCCTGTCGCGCGGCGCGCGGCAGCATGATCCATTTGCGCCAGACGAACTCGCCCACCAGCAGCGTGCCGATAATGCCGTACACAATGGCGCCGTTGTAGAGCGACCAGTGCCTGGTCGACCACTCCAGCGCCGTCCATGCGGAGAACATCGCGTTCACTGCGAAAAAGACACACCAGAGCTGCGTGACGCGACGGGTATAGCGCACCACGTGCGCGGGAGGTTCGGCGTAATGCCGGCGCGCGAACTTCTCGACCATCGAAGGTCCTTTTATGAGCGTCGCGCCGAATGCGACGAGCAGCCCGAGATTCACGAGCGAAGGATACAACCGCATGATTAATTCGCTGTTGGTCAGCACGATCGCCACGGAGGCGACATTGAGCGTGACGGCCACGGCCCAGTCCACCGGCGTGAGCTTGCGCAGCGACGCCGCGAGTGCGCCCGTGCCGGCCACGCGCTGCAACAGGAGCAGCGCGAGCAGCAGCAGGCCGACAAAGCGCGGCGAATCCCAGCGCCACGCGCACAGGATCACCACCGGGTAGGCGAGATTCGCGAAGAAGCGCAGCTTGCCACCAAGCCGTGGGCGGACCGTCACGAACCGCCTCAAGCCTGAGTCGCGAGCAAGGACTGGACCGCGGCGATCACGTCGCCAACCGTGCGCACCGACTTGAACTCTTCCGGCTTGATGCGGCGACCCGTCATTTCCTGAAGCTTGATCGCCAGATCGACGGCGTCGATGCTATCCAGATCGAGCTCGGCGAACAGGTGCGCCTCCGGCGTGACGCGCGATGGGTCGATGTCGAAGTTCTCTTTAAAGATCTCGCGGATGCGCGCAAGAATTTCGGCGTCGCTCATGATTCACTCCCCCTTGCCTGCAGTGGTTTCCAGCGTCTTGCTGTCGTTGTTGCTGTTGTTGCCGTTGCTATCGTTACGGTTGTTTGCGACGAAAGTCGCGAGCGTGCTGATCGAACGAAAATAGCCGCGCACGCTTTCGTCGTCCGCGGAAATCGTCAATTGATAATGCTGGCGCAGCACGATGCCGATCTCCAGCGCGTCGATCGAATCGAGTCCCACGCCGTCGGTGTCGAACAGCGGTGCGTCGTCGTCGATATCGGCCGGCGTCAGGTGTTCGAGATCGAGCGCGTCGATCAGCAGCCGCTTAATTTCCAGTTTTAAAGAATCCATAATCGAACAGGTACTGAGTGATGTGTGCCTCGATGGCACGTGTGACGTTGCGTGCGGCTAGCGCCGGAGGCATCTCGCGCGGCGCCAGCCGCTCCACGCCGATGGGCGCCAACGCATTGACAGTGATGCGGAATGGCCGCTCGGGCACGTGATACCAGCGCATCTGCTTCGTGAAGGCGGGCGGATCGCAATGCATGAGCACGGGCAGGACCGGCACGCCGGCCTCCAGCGCCGTGTGTGCGAAGCCGCGAGAGAACGCATGCAGCCGGTTCGGCGCCGGACTGCGCGAGCCTTCGGGGAAAATGATCATGCTGTATCCGTCCGCGAGCCGGCGCACGCAGTCCTTCACGAAGCCCTCGGGATCGGCATTGCTCACGTACTCGGCCGCGCGCACGATCCCCCAGAGGCACGGATTGCTCCAATGCGCGTTCTTCACGACGCAGCAGGCGGAGGGCGTGAGCGAGAGCAGCACCACCACGTCGAGGTAGGTGGGATGGTTCGCGACCACGATGGCGGGCGTGCCCGAGCGCAGCGCGTCCATGCCGGCGACGTCCAGCTCCATGACGCCCATGCGTTGCAAGGCGGCCACCAGAGCCCGAAAGAACCCGTGAATGACGGTCGTGACCGCGCGCTGCCGCGAAGCGCGATGCGGCCAGACGAACACGAGCGGAAACACGACTAGCGAGAAGAACAACCCGCAAATGCCGAACACGGTGAAGCTGAGCGCGGTGGCGAAAAGCCGCCAGCCATAATCAAGCCGCGCAAGCATGCCAGCTCCATTGCCACGTGCCGCCGCTGCTCCGCCATGCCGCACGCTCGCCTTCGGTCAGGCAGTGCCGCAGCGCCTCGCTCTGCGTTGCGAACTCGCGCGTGCTCGCGCTCGCATCCCGCGTGACGGAGCACGCGAGCTGGCCTTGCGGCGCTTCGTCCGGGTCGAGCAGCAACGCGAAGGCGCCGCGCTCGACTTCCTGTTCGAGCGCGCCGTAGCGCGCATCGGCGGGCTCGTCGGCATAGACCACCAGCACCGGGCTGCCGGGTTCGTCCGCGTACTGCGCATGGGCTTCGAGCAATGCATAGCCAAGCGTTTGCGCGCCAGCCGAAACGGCCGTTGCCGCCGAGCGATCCTGCCGCAGGATCCCGAAGAGCCCGGACATCGCGTTGAGCACGGAAAGACTGAATGCATTCGGCGAAACGGGCTTGCCCGCCTCGATATCGCGCAGGATGTCCGTCGTGCGGCGCAGCTCGCCGTGCCTCGATGCAAAAACAACCCGGGTTCTTTTCTGTGTACCGGCGCAGTCGTCCGCCACTTTCAGGGCCATGCGCGAAAGCGAACTCAACCGGCGGCGCATCATGGGATCGACGAACGGGACTTCAGGCACGCATTCCTGAGCGGAAAACCAGAATGACCATCGCGCAACGGGCAAGGTCCACGATAAGCCGGACATAAAGAATAAAAATAGACGGTGGGGTGGTCATTGCTTGCCGTCTCGCGACCTGGACGGCAAATGTTTATTTTGCTCGGCCCGCAAATGATCGGGGCAGAGTTCTCGTCCGTATTCTAACGGCACGATTAGCGAATTATTTAGGGTGGATTGAAAATTATTTTCAAATCTTTCGCCAATAGCGAACTCTTCTTTTTAATCAATAGTTTGGGCACATCCACCAGCGTATATTGAGATCGCGGCAATCGCCCGTTTCATTCAATTCGCATAGCCGGATGGCTGGACCGCACAGGTTGCATTGATTGAGGCAAGGTCCGAAGAATAGCGGACCTGCCGACGCCAGAGCCCGGCAACACCCGGTTATCGTCCCACCACGCACCTTGCCCGTGTTTGCCCGTGTTTGTCCGGGCAATTTCGTCGTTTCACTATATTGCGGAAACGCGTGTGGCCGGTGCGGCGAAGCGTGCCTTCACCGCACTGGCTGCGTGCCTGTTTTTAAAAATCCTTAGTATTTATTCGGCTACGCAATACGGATTGCACGGTCATGTCCACCGTGCGCCTCGCCAGCGTGGTGGCCCGGCTTGCCGCCACGCCGGGCCACCGCTGGCAATTAGCCCGCCGTATTCGATAGACGTTCGAGTTCGGGCACGACCGTGAATAGATCGCCCACGAGGCCGTAATCGGCGACGCTGAAGATCGGCGCTTCTTCGTCCTTGTTGATCGCCACGATTACCTTCGAGTCCTTCATGCCAGCCAAGTGCTG
>NZ_JAKLJA010000007.1 GCF_022213065.1 Paraburkholderia tagetis | reverse complement strand
CTGACTTACTTTAGTGTGAGACTCTTGATACTTTCGCTACTCCCGATAACCCCGAAGAATCATCAGGTCACGAAACCCGTCAAGCGCCCACACTTATCGGCTGTAAATTTTTAAAGAGCAATCGCTCAAAAACAGCATTTAAATCCGCTGTTTTTTTCGCGCCCCGCATCAGAAGGGAGGCGAATTATGAATCGCCACGAACCTCTCGTCAAGAGAATTTCGAATATTTATTTTGAGGTCCCGACGCTGAATGTGAAAGCGGGCGACCTGGAACGGGCCGGCGCCGCACAGGCAAGCGGCTGATGAACCACGTTACCTTCCTCTGGGCGAAACACTGTCCGGGCGTGCGTCTGGGGGAAGGCTGATGCGGAGGCATTGGCTGGCGCCGCCGCTCTTGCTTCGCAACGTGGCCTTTCCGGGCAAGTGTCTTTCCATTGCGAAGACGCGTGGCGTTCGAGGGGCCGGGGTGAACTCGACGTCGTGACGAGCAACGGCCTCAACATCTACGAGCCGGACGACGAGCGGGTGACTGCGCTGTACCGTGTGTTCTTCGACATGCTGAAACCTGGGGGATGGCGCGTCTCGAGCTTCCTGACACCGCCGCCAGCAATATCTCCCCAGTCGCCCTGGAACGCCGAAGCGATTGACCAGACTGCGCTCGCACTTCAACATCTGCTTCTGGTGCGCATTGTTGAATGCAAAATGGAATGCGTTCCGCACGCACACACAGACCGCGCGACAACTCGAGGAAGCAGGGTTCGAGGACATCAGGTTCGTCGACGACCGGGCGCGGATGTTTCCGACTGTCGTCGCGCGAAAGGCTCAACGTCGATAGACCACCGGCAAATGTTCGCTTTTGTCCCCGACACACCGATGCCTTCGTGGAACACGCTGATGATCATGTTCGTCGGCCGCGACAGGCGAACATTGGCGGACCCAAAAAATACAGCTCTTGCCGCTTTAGCGCGCATGCGCGTGAACGCACTGCGGACCATGGCAGGGAGGGTCGGCGCATCATTGACTCCGACTCCCCCCTGCGCGCGCAAGCACGCGTCCCCCCGATATGGTTTTTATGTGGCGCTTGTGACAGGTCTAAGGTCTTCGCGCTCTGTGTCCCCCCGAAATGCATTGCCAGTGTATCGACGCGGAGCCGCATCCAATGTGGCGCACCTAACAAACGATCCTATTCTTCTGTAGAAATGGCGCACGAACCGCACGAGGGCATCCGAGTGTAGTCCGGCTCCGATCCAACGAGTGTTCTGGCGTCGGTCGCATACGAGGCCAGAACACCGAGGTCCAGCAGAAAGTCTCTTCGTTTCATGTCGGTCCTTGACTAATCGGATTTGCGAGCGGCCGGCCCGAGCACTGCAATTCACCCGGCGCCCAGCAGCATCGTGGACACCGAGGGAAACACGCCAATCAGCGCCAGCACGCCCATCATGATGAACACATACGGCAGCGTGCCGAGCACGATGCGCCGCAACGGCACGTCCGGCGCCACGCTCTGAACCACAAACAGGTTCAGACCGACCGGCGGATGAATCAGCGCCATCTCCATGTTGATGACCACCACCACGCCAAACCAGATCAAATTCCAGTGATACGCCTGCACCACCGGCACCAGCACCGGCATGGTCACGACGATAATCGCAATCGTCTCCATGAAGCAGCCGAGAAAGATCAGCAGCACATTAATGCTGATGAACAGGACCCACGGCTGGACATGCGCCTGCGCGATTGCCTGCGTGAGCGACGCGGCCACCTGGCTCGTCGTCATCACATAGCCGAACACGATGGCCGATGAAATCACCGCGAGAATCATCACGCTGCTGCGCGCGGCGTCGACGAGAATCTGCCGGAACGTGGTCCACGACAGCTCGCGATACACCACGCCCGCCAGCACGAGACTCGCGACGATGCCAAGAGACGCGGCTTCTTGCGGCGTGGCGAGCCCGCGGTAAAGCGACCCCAGGATAATCAGGATCAGGAGCGCGAACGGGCCAACGTCCTTTAGTGCAACGATACGTTCGGACACGCTCGCGAGCGGCCGTGTGCGTCGCCCCCTGAGTGCATCACCGCGCACCCGGTCGCGCATGGCGAGGAAAATCTGATACACGCCGAACGCCCCCGCCATGATCGCGCCGGGTACCAGTGTGGCGACGAACAGCTTGCCGATGGATTGCTCGGCAATCACGCTGTAGATGATCAGCGGAATGCTCGGCGGCAGCAGAATGCCGAGCGTGCCGCCCGCCGCCACGGCGCCGCATGCGCGACCTTCCGGCACCTCGTGACGGCGCATCTCCGACACCGCGAAGCCGCCAATCGCCGCCGCCGTGGCAACGCTCGATCCCGATACCGCCGCCATCACGCCGCACGCGAGCGTGGTCGCCACCGCAAGGCCGCCGGGCACGCCATCGAGGATCGTCGCGAGCGCCGAGTACAACCGTGCGCCCATGCCTGATGCCGAGATGATTGCCCCCATGAACATGAACATCGGCACGGATGTCAGTGTGAAAGTCGCAACCGATCCCCAGTACGTGCTCGCAATGAGGTTGAGCGCATCCCAGCCGCCGCCGGTGACGAACAATGAAACGAGCGCAATGGACAGCAAGGCGAATGCGATCGGCACACCCACCGACAACACGGCAAGCAGGCCACCGAACATGCCTGCACCGATCAGAAATGGATTCATTCACTCCTCCCCAGAAGCATTTCGTCCATCGCAAGGTTCTCGCCCTTCGGCGCGCGCACGAACACGATCGTCATGAGGCGAGTAATCTGCACGATAGACAGCAGCAGCACACCCGCCAGAAACCCGGAATACGGAATCCACAGCGGTAGCGAGAGCATGCCCCACGATTGCTCGCCGCCAGTCCACGCGTCCAGCCAGAAGTCGACGACGAGTCGCGCGAGCACCAGCGCCACGGCGGTCTCGATCACCGTGGAAACGCAGGCGAGCACGCGCTGGCCCTTCTCGCCGAGATGTGCGCTGATCACATCGACCTTCAGATGACGCCCTTGCCAGGCGAGTGCCGCCGAACCGACAAAAGTCATATACGCCATCAGGTACGTGGTGACTTCCGTGACCCACACATCGGATAAATGCAACACCTCGCGCGCAAGCACGCCGTAGGAAATCACGAGCACGGTTGCGATCACCGTGGCGCCCACCGAGAACGCAACGCCGCGGCACAACGCGTCAAGCCCGCGCGAGAAGCAATCGATCGTATAACGCATCGCAGTGGCCTCATTACTTATAGAGCGCCATGCTCTGGTCGAGCAGACGCGTGCCGTCCGGTACTTCGGCGCGGAATTTAGGGAAACTGACCCTCGCGAACAGCGCCTGCCACTGCTTCCACTCGTCGAGGGTCATCTTGTGGATCTTCACGTTATGGCTCGCAAAGAGTTGCGCGACACGCCGGTCATCGGCCTTTGCGCCCTCGAATGCGCTTTGCTCGAGACTCTTGCCAACGTCCGTCAAAATCTTCTGCTGCGCGGGCGTAAGCTTGTTCCACGTCTTCATGCTGATCGCGATCGGCTCGATCGTATAAAAGATGCTGTAGTCCTCGGGCGAGTTGTAATACTTCGCCACTTCGAACATCCGGTAGGACTCGAAGGTGCCCGACGACGTCCACAGGCCATCCAGCAAGCCGAGCTGCATCGCGCTATACGTCTCCGACGAGGCCATCGACACCGTGCTCGCCCCCGCGCTCTGCAATGCCGCTTCCATCATCTTTCCGGCGCCGCGCACCTTTTGTTGCGCCAAATCGCCAGGCAGGTTAATCGGCTTGGACTTCGACGCGACGCCGCCCGAAATCTGAATCCAGCAGAGCGTCTTGAAGCCATACTTTTCCAGCTTCGCTTCGAGTTCAGCCCACACGGCTGAATTGCGGAACTTGTAGACGTCCTCTGGGGTTTTCCAGAGACCGGGCAGCAGAATGAGGTTCATCTGCGGAATCGCACCCGCCACGTAGATGTACGGATAAATCGCCAGATCGACGCTGCCGCTCCTGAGCGCCGTATGGGTATTCAACGCCTTGACCAGCGATTCCGCCGGAAAGATGTTGATGTGAATCTTGCCGCCTGACTTCTGCTCGACCGCTTGCGCGAACTGCTTGCCGGTCTGCACGACGTAGTCGTTCGGGTCGTCAGGCCATTGATGGGCCATTTTCAGCGTGATGGTGTCGTCGGCGCGCGCGACGGTCGGCCATAACACGCTGCTCGCGGCCGCGGCCAGCACCCCTGCCACCGCAAGCCTACGGGCCGCTTTTTTCAAAAGGAATCGCTGCATCTTTGTCTCCTGTTTCATAGTTGTATGTAGTGAAGCTCAGAGGTACACCGCCATCTGCCAGATCAGCGCCGCATTCAACACCAGGGTGATCGCGACGCATGCCCATGCCAGAGCAAGCGCAAGGCCCTTGACACGGAAAACACCCATGAGTCCGGCATCCGATCCGAAGCGCACCAGAGGAATAGCCGCCAATGGCAACTGAATGCTGAGTACGACCTGACTGAAAATCAGCAACTGATTCGATCCGTGTTCGCCATACAGGCTGACCGCAAGCAATGCAGGTCCTATGGCGCAGACGCGGGTCAGCAGCGCACGCATCCATCGTGCGCTTTTCATGCGCAGAAAACCTTCCATCACCACCTGCCCGGCCATCGTGCCCGTAACGGTCGCGTTAAGCCCGCACGCAAGCAATGCCGCCGCGAAGACGATGCTGGCCCACCGGGTTCCGACGAGCGGCGCGATCAGGCGATGCGCATCAGCAAGATCGTCGACTTCGTAATGACCATTGGCATGGAAGACAGCGGCTGCCACGATCAGGAGCGCCGCATTCACAAGGAAAGCCAGGCCGAGCGAGACGAACGTATCGATGTTGACGCCTTTCATGGCGTTCAAAACGGATCGTTCATCACCGGCTCTCGCATGCTGCTTCACGAGCGCCGAGTGCAGATAGAGATTGTGCGGCATCACCGTGGCGCCCAGCATGCCGGCGGCGAGCCAGATCATGCCGGCGTCGCGCAGCAGTGCAGCGGGCGGTGCGACGCCGGCCAATGCACTATGCCAGGAGGGGTTCGCAAGCGCGACTTCGACAACGAAGCACAGTCCCACAAAGAAGATCAGCGCGCAGACGACGACTTGCAAAGCGCGCTGGCCTCGACTCTGGAGCGCAAGCATTGCGCATGCACCGATGGCGGACAGCAGCACACCAACGCTCAAAGAGACCCCGAGCAAGAGTTGCAACGCCACGGCACTGCCCACCACCTCCGCAACGTCGCACGCGATAATCGCCATCTCGCAGGCAATCCACAGAACGATCGTGGTGCGCCGGCTATAGCGCTCGCGGCATAACTGGGCGAGATCCCTGCCGGTCGCCACGCCGAGCCTGGAAGCCAGCCATTGCAGCAACAGGCCCATCAGGCTGGCTGCGAGCACGACGCTCAGGAACTGGTAACCGTATTTCGCTCCGCTGCCCAAGGCCGTGGCCCAGTTGCCCGGATCCATATAGCCGACCGAGACCAGTGCGCCTGCACCGAAAAACGAAGACCATCGTGCACGGCCGCCAGGCCCGGCGCTGCGCAAACGGCCTCGTCGTCCGCTGGGCCAGGGGCGGAAGGCTCCCGAAGATGCAGGGTCTACAGATCCGGTATGAATCGAATTTACCGACGTGGTGTTCATGCGGTTATGAGGCCAGGTGAGAAGCGTAGGGTCGTGCGCCGCGGGCGTATCGCTCGCGCCCGCTGATGCAGGAGATGGGAAAGCGCGCAGTTCGAAATCAGGATGCGGCGCTGATCTGAACGCCGGCCATCTCTTCGACGACGAGCGCAATCGCGCTGTGATCCATATCGCCACGACCCTGCTCGACCCCACGTTTCCAAAGCTCGTGAACGGCAGCCGAAATCAGCGCGGGCGAGTCGACATCGTGCGCCATGCCGAGTGCGATCCCCACGTCCTTGCACATGAGGGCGATCGAGAACCCGGGCACAAACTTCCTCGACAGAATCTGTTGAGGGAACTTGGTTTCACTGGCGGCGCTACGGCCGCTTCCTGCGTTGATCACGTTGAGCAGCGCCTGGGCATTCACGCCCATCTTCACGCCCAACGCCATGGCCTCGGATGTGATCGCCAGCGTTGTCGCGGTGATGAGGTTATTCACCGCCTTGGCTGTGTGACCGGCTCCGATGCCCCCAACATGAAAGATCTGGCTGCCAATATCCTCGAGCACGATTCGGGCGTCTTCGAAAACCTGTGCTTCTCCGCCCACCATGATCGTCAGCGCTCCCTGCTCGGCCTTCTGCACCCCGCCGCTCACAGGCGCGTCGAGCATGCGGATGCCGCGTTGCGACAGAATCCCGGCAATTTCCCGGGTGACGGCCGGCACCGAACTGGTCATGTCGATCAGCACGCTGCCCTTTGCCAGACCAGCAGCCAGGCCGCTAGCCAAGCCGCTAGCCAGGCCGCCCTCGCCCAGCACGACACGCTTGACGATGTCGGCGTTGGGCAGCACGGTCAGCACGACGTCGTGCCCGGCGGCAAGGCCACTGAGGGTGTCGTAAGGCGTCGCGCCGAGTGCTGCGAATCTGCCTGCCAGGTCGCGGTCGACGTCGAATACGCCGATAGGGTGGCCCTTGTGCAGCAAGCGCCGCGCGATACGCCCGCCCATCTGCCCAAGACCGACGACTGCAATACGTTTTTCCATGATTGACACCGAAAGGGTTTGATAGAGCGATGGGTTCAGCCCTGCGATTCCGGCAGCCGGATCAGCAGTCCGTTCATGCCGTCGGCAACCTTGACCTGGCAGGTCAGACGCGAGCCCTCGCCGCGCCGGTAGGCGAATTCGAGCATGTCAAGCTCGGCGCCGTCAGCAGGCTCGATGCGATCGCGCCATGCTTCGTCCACATAGCCGTGGCAGGTGGCGCAGGAGCAGGCGCCGCCGCAATCCGCATCGATGCCTTTCACGCCGTGGTGAACCGCGGCTTCCATGAGAGACTGGCCGGGCGCCGCGTCGACTTCTCGTCGGGAGCCGTCCGGCTCGATGAAAATAATGGTGGTCATTCTGGTTCCTGCTTGAGTTAATGAATGTTCGACAGGGGGACTGCGTTCAACGCCACGCCGGGGTCGGCGATCGCGTCGGCGGCGGGGCTGCGCCCGGCGCTCAGCCACTGTCTTGCGCTCATGAATGCTTTCGCATCGTTGATCGCGTCGACGGCGATAAAGCGCGGGCCGTCGTAGTACCAGATCGAACATGCCGTCTCCGACGTGTTCCGGACCACCACATGCGTGTAGCCGAGATTCAGGCCGGCGATTTGCAGCCTGGTCGAATACTGATCGGACCAGAACCATGGCACCGGCCGGTATTCAGCCGAGCCACCGACGATCGAACGCGCCACGGTTTCCGCCATGTCGACCGCGTTCTGGATCGACTCGAGCCGGATTTGCTGGCCCCGGTACGGAAAGCGCGCGCAATCGCCGGCCGCGTAGATGAACGGATCGCTGGTGCGCCCCCCGCAGTCGACCACGATGCCGTTGTCGATATGCAGTCCTGCCTGTTCGGCGAGGCCCGTTTGTGCAATCACACCGATACCCACCACCACGACGTCCGCGTCGATCGCGATGCCATTGGCGAGCCAGGCGGTCTTGCCGTTCCGGTCGGCATGGGCCAGCCGCTTCAACTCCACGCCTTCACAAATACGCACGCCGTTTGCCAGATGCAGCGCCCTGAAGCGGGCGGCCGTTTCGGCCGAGGCCACTCGCCCGAGAATGCGCGTGTCGCGCTCGACCAGCGTGACTTCCATGCCGAGCCTTCGCGCCACCGCCGCCGTTTCCAGGCCGATATAACCGCCTCCCACCACCAGCAGGCTCGCGCCAGGCTTCATCCCGGTACGCAGGCGCTCGGCATCGGCCAGCGTGCGGAACGTATGGACATTCGGCGCATTCCCGCCCTGCTCGAACGGCAGGCACCGGGGCGTCGCGCCGGTCGCGAGAACCAGGTGGTCGTAGCGAAGCGACTGGCCGTCCGCGAGCAGGATCTGCTTGCCGTCCCGATCGATGGACCTCACGTGAGAATCGGCCCGCAACTCGATCCGCTCGCTCTCGTACAAGGCGCGGGCCTTGATATGCAAGCGCTCGACATCGGCCTCGTCGGTCAAGTACTTCTTCGACAACGGCGGCCGCTGATAGGGCAAGCCCGGCTCCTCGCCTACGAGCGCGATGTGCCCTTGATATCCAAGCGCACGCAGCTTGAACGCCGCGGACACTCCCGCCTGGCCCGAACCGACGATTACGACACGTCCACTCATCCCGACTTCCTCTTCAATTCAACGATGCGCCGATCAAACGACATCTGGCCAGCGCGCGCGCTCATTCAAAGCCGAACCGATGCACGACGGTCTTGGTGGTCGAGAACTCGTCGAGTGCGTCGAAGCCCTTTTCGCGGCCATAGCCGCTCTTCTTGCGACCGCCGAACGGCAGCTCCACGCCGCCGCCAGCGCCATAGCAATTGATGTACACCTGGCCTGCCACCACCGCGCGAGCCATGCGTTGCTGACGTGCACCGTTCTCGCTCCAGATCGCCGCGACCAATCCGTATTCGGTCGCGTTGGCCAACGCGATCGCATCCTGTTCGTCTTCGAACGGCATCGCCGCCAGCAACGGACCGAACGCTTCGGCATGGGCGAGTTCGTGATCGCGCGGCACCGGGCCGAACAGCATCGGCGCAACGAAAAAACCGCCGGCCGGAACTTCGGCAACCTGGCCCTGGGCGATCAGCGGCAGGCCCGAGTCCTTGATGCGTTGCAGGAACGCGTTGATGCGCCCGAATTGCGCCCGGGTGATGATCGGACCGCAGTCCACCTGCGCTTCAGGCATGCCGGCGCGAATCCTCGCGATCGCCTCGGCCACGCGGCCCACGACTTCGTCGTACACCGTCTTCTGGACCAGCAACCGGCTGCCGGCCGAACAGGTCTGTCCGGTGTTCTGGACAATCGCAGCGACGATCGTCGGCACCGCCTTGTCGAGGTCGGCATCGTCGAACACGATCTGAGGCGACTTGCCGCCCAGTTCGAGCACGCACGGCACGTTGTTCGGCGCGGCAGCCATCTGGATTTGCGTGCCGACCGCGGGGGACCCGGTGAAGGTCACCAGATTGATATCCGGATGACTTGCCAGCGCGGCACCCGCTTCGTTGCCGTAGCCGGTAACGATGTTGACGGCGCCATCCGGCAGCCCCGCCTCCTGCATCAGCCTGGCGATCAACAGCACGGACTGGCAGGCCTCCTCGGAAGGCTTGACCACGATCGCGTTGCCCGCCGCCAAGGCCGGGCAAACAGTGCGACCAAACATCTGCGAGGGGTAGTTCCACGGGATGATGTGCGCGGTCACGCCGAGCGGCTCGCGCACCACCTGCACGCTGAAGTCGTTCAGATAGGGAATGATCTCCCCATGGTGCTTGTCCGCAGCGGCCCCATAGAACTCGAAATAGCGCGCCAGCACCGCGATATCCTTGCGGGCCAGGTGCAGCGGCTTGCCGGTATCGCGCGACTCCACCTGCGCGATCTCCTCGGCGCAGGCCTGAATGCGTTCGGCAACGCGCGAGAGCAGCCGGCCTCTTTCGGCGGCGCTCAGACGGCCCCATGCATTGTCATAGGCGTGGCGCGCAGCGCGTACGGCCGCATCGACTTCGATGGCCGTCGCGCGGCTGAGTCGCGTGAAGACCTCGCCGGTGGCGGGATTTTCCACGTCGATGACGCGTCCATCGGCGGCGGCCTGCCAGGCGCCGTTGATCAGTAGTGTCTTCATGCTGTGCTGGCACCTGCCATCTCGGCCATGACGTCCTGCGCCACGCGGAAGCTGTCGATACCGGCCGGCACGCCGCAATAAATGACGGCCTGCAGGAACACTTCGCGCAGCTCCACCTTGGTCAGGCCGTTGTTGAGGGCGCCGCGTACATGGGCGCGCAGTTCGGCGGTACGGCCCAGCGCGGTAATCATGCCAAGGTTGAGCAGCGAACGGTCGCGGCGGCTCAAGCCCGGGCGATTCCAGATCTCGTCCCAGCAATATTCCGTGACCAGTTCCTGCATCGGCCAGTTGTATTCGTTCGCACTATTGAGCGCGTTGTCGACATAGGTGTCGCCGACCACCGCGCGCCGCGTGGCGAGGCCTCGTTCGAATTTTTCGCTGCGTTTCCCTTCGTACATCCTGTGCCTCCTGAGAATGGGATCCGGCGCCTGCGCGAAAGCGCATGGCTTGCGTCGGCGCACGGCAGTTCCGGGTATTCGATTCACGTATGCGCCATGCGCATGGCGGTGCTCAGAGGTCTACGTAGACATCGCCGTCGCGGACCGACACCGGATACGTCTTGACCTTGGCGGCACTTTCGCAAAATAGGCTCTCACCCGTTTCGATGCTGAATTCCCAGCCGTGCCACGGGCAGCGCAGGACCTGACCTTCCATCCCATAGTTGAGCTCGCCGGCGTGATGCACGGGCAGCATGGTCCCTTCGACCGTGCCACACGCGAGCGGCGCGCGGCGGTGCGGGCACATGTTGCGAAAGGCGTAGACCTTCTCGCCGACCTTGCACACACCAATGGGCCTGCCGTCGATATCGAGCGCACGCGGGTTGCTATCGGTAAGCTCGTCCAGGCGGACGACTTTGATCTCCATTTTGGTTCCCGTGATTAGTTGGATTTCAGGCCAAACAGCTCGGCGGCGTTGTCATGAAAAATGCGCTGTCGCATCTGCGCGGGGAATTTGTGCATGACGGTCGCCGGATAGTCCGAATCCCAGTGCGGATAATCAGTACTGAAAAGCATGGTTCGCTCCGCATGCGCCATTTCCAGAATCTGCGTCAGATACTCGTCTTTTTCCGGCTCTTCGAGCGGCTGGCTGGTGAAGCGGACATGATCGAGCACGTACTTGCTGGGGGCCTGTTCCAGCCACGGCACCTCGCGGCGGAATTGCATCCAGTTCTGATCGAAGCGCCAGAGCATGTGCGGCACCCAGCCGAAGCCGAATTCCGCAAGCAACACCTTCAGCTTCGGGAAGCGCACGAACACGCCTTCGAACAACAGGCTCGAGAGATTGCCCATGGCGATCTGCGGGAAGCACGAGTGCCGTTCGATGTAGGTGCTCGGCGTACCGCCCGCGAAATGCACACTGGTCTGAAACGCCCCCTCGGTCCCGGTGGGGTGCAGGAAAATCGGCAGGCCGCATTCTTCGGCTGCCTCGTAGATTGGGTAGTAATGCGGGTTGCCCATCAGGATGTTCACCAGCGGCAGATAGACCGCTACCACATCCTCGCGATTACCGATCCGGCGAATTTCCCTGGCCGCTTCGTGCGGGTCGCCGGCCGTCACGCTCATGGCCAGGCGGTAGCGCTCATCCAGGCTCAACCAC
The DNA here is from genome assembly GCF_022213065.1 of Paraburkholderia tagetis. Lineage (GTDB taxonomy): Bacteria > Pseudomonadota > Gammaproteobacteria > Burkholderiales > Burkholderiaceae > Paraburkholderia > Paraburkholderia tagetis. The sequence continues at coordinate 238,738 of NZ_JAKLJA010000007.1, read as the reverse complement.
TTGTCGATAAAGTAGTCGTTGAACGCGCGGGCCAGCACCACGGCTTCCCCGGTATTCGGCAGGGCCACCAGCTTGCCCGCCTGGATAGACGAGAGGATCGCGAACTCGATGTTGAGCTTGTCGAGGTGGTCTTCGCGCAGGAATTGCGGATCGGAACCGCCGACGTCGCCGCCCGGCGTGGTCGTATCGCGGCGAATCGAGGTCGCGCCGGCCAGCGGCGGACGCAGCGGATGATCCGGCAAGATCGCGCGCTTGCCTTCAAACCGCATTTGCCAACTGCGGCTTAGATAAGGCTTGAGCCCTTCGATATCGCCCGGAACCCACGGATGAACATCCGAATCGATGATTTTCATGTCTGAACTCAATACTCGTTTTTCACTTTGTTAGAACACCGAATTACGGTCGAAGCAATTCAGTGCGGGTGACATAGCCCACGGCGGCCGCGGCTTTCGTTCCTGCGCTACTTCAGTGCGCTGCGCCTGCAACTCAATTCGTCGGTAGCGACAGCGTTGAGGTTGTGATGATGCTACTATCGGCCGGGCGTTCGAAGAATCTTGCTTTTTGGGTACCTGGTTTCGGCTGCGGCGAACGCCAGGGTTTATCCCAAGTACCGGCTTTGCCGATCCGCTTTGCCGATCCGCTTTATCGATCCCTTACCGCCCCCATAGATGGTTTTGCAGGACATATTTGCCAATGCATTTCGATCTCCCCGATCTCCGGGTATTCATCCACGTAGCCGAATCATCAAGCGTCACCCAAGGCGCACGGCGCGCCAACTTGTCGATCGCGGCGACCAGCGCGAGGATCAAATCCCTGGAAAGTCAACTGGGCGCCAAGCTGCTGTACCGCGATAGCAAGGGCGCAACGCTGACGCCGGCCGGTGAAAACCTCTTGAAGCACGCGAGGGTGATCATGCGTCAGGTCGACTATGTGAAAAGCGAGTTTGCCGAGTACGGGAGCGGTCTGGTCGGCCATATTCGGATATTTGCCAACACCACAGCGGTAACGGAGTATCTGCCGGAGATACTGGCGCAATTTCTCTCCACACGTCCGGCCGTTACGGTCGATCTTCAGGAGCGGCTGTCCCGCGAGATCGTCAGAGGCGTACTCGATGGAACCGCGGACCTCGGGCTTATCGCGGGCCCGATCGAGGCGCAAGGGCTCGAGATCATCCATGCCAGCACCGACCGATTGTTGCTGGCGCTGCCGGAAGGACATGAGCTGACGAAAAGGTCGTCCGTCACCCTGGCCGAAACGCTCGACTATCCTCACATTGGCTTCCGTGAAGGAAGCACCTTGTTCGATCTGGTGACTGCGCAGGTTGAGAACCTGGGCCGGACCTTATCCATGCGTGTGCAACTATCGAGCTACGAGGCAATTTGTCGGATGATTGAATCGGGTGTCGGAATCGGTATCATCCCCGAGTCCGCCGCGGTGCGTCATCGTCGAACGATGCGGCTTGTCACCGTGCCTCTTGGGGAATCCTGGGCGATACGGGAGCGTAGCTTGCTCGTTCGCGAGCTCGATGGAATGCCAGGGTGTGTCAGGGATCTGATGGATACCCTCAGATCGAATTGAAGCGTCAGTTTGAATTGCCGTTGGCTGTGTGGCGATCGCCTCGGGCGGATCGCTTCCTTTTGCGCGCCTGCAATGACGTTGATGACCTATATGGCCGGGAGCGTCCAGTATGTCGCTTTCAGCGTGGCGGCGTTGCTGTGCTGCAGGCCGTTGTTGTTATGGTGTTTGGTGTCGAGAGCGCGTTTCCTTGTGATCGTGTCGGTCTATTAGTGTTGCCCCTGTGCGGGGCGGCACCTACTTTTCTTTGCAGCCGCAAAGAAAAGTAGGCAAAAGAAAGCGGCTCAAACCGCTAGTGTGACGCAGTGGACCACTTGCCTTATATCGAAGTGGTTCCGGGGCATCCGTCACCTCGCGCCTTCAAACATAGTGACAAAGGACTCATGCATCCCGCTGCTCGCTACGCGCGCAGCGGTCGGGTCTGCATGGGAAACCAAGAGTTCTGCCTGGGCACTCGAAGGCGCATGCGCTGCATCGATTCGTATGCATTCCTCTGGTTTTGGATTATGCCCCACGGCGCGCGTAGCGCCGCCGGAGGTATGAGCCCTTAGTCACTCCGTTATACGGCGCGTGGTGACAGACGCTCCGGAACCGCTCTGATCACGGGCAAGTGGTGGACGGCGTCACACTAGCGGTTTGAGCGGCTTTCTTTTGCCTACTTTTCTTTGCCGCTGCAAAGAAAAGTAGGTGCCGCCCCGCACAGGGGCAACGCTAGCAGACCGACACGAAAGCAAGGAAACGCGAAAAGAAACGCGAAAACCCAGGCCCACGAAATAACAGAGAGAGAGAGAGCCGCTTCCAGTTCAGTTTCTCAACCGAGCCATGCCTTGACCGCTGAGGTCATCGCGTTAGCCGAGATACCGTAGCGATCATGAAGCGTAGGCAGCGCGCCGGCGGCGAGAAACTCATCCGGCAACGCGATTTGTCTGAACGGCGGCGTGACGCCCGCGCCGAGCAGCGTGCGTGCAACCGCTTCGCCCAGTCCGCCCATCACCGTATGGTTCTCAGCCACGATCACCATACGGCCACTCTTGCTCGCTTCGCGCACGATCGTCGCTGTATCGAGCGGCTTGATGGTCGGCACATGCAGCACGCCCACGCCGATGTTGTCCGCTTCGAGCGCCTTCGCAACTTCGAGCGAGCGCATCGTCATGATGCCGGACGAGATCAGCAGCACGTCGTTTCCGTCACGCAGCAGCTTCGCCTTGCCAAGTTCGAAGCGGTAGCCGTATTCATCGAGCACGGCAGGCACGTTGCCGCGCAACAGGCGTGCGTAGACCGGTCCCTTGTGGGCCGCGATGGCCGGCACCATTTGCTCGATATCGAGCGCATCGCAAGGATCGATCACGGTCATGTTCGGCATCGCGCGCATCAACGCGAGGTCTTCAGCGGCCTGATGGCTCGGGCCATAGCCCGTGGTAAGCCCCGGCAGCGCGCAGACGATCTTCACGTCGAGATTGTCTTCGGCGATGGTCTGATGGATGAAGTCGTAGGCGCGCCGCGTCGCGAATACGGCGTATGTCGTGACGAACGGCTGCGCGCCTTCATGCGCGAAGCCCGAGGCGGCGCCCATCAGCAATTGCTCGGCCATGCCCATCTGGTAATAGCGCTCCGGAAATTCCTTCGCGAAGAGGTGCAGGTCGGTGTATTTGCCAAGATCGGCTGTCATGCCTATCACGTTTGCCTTCGTGCGCGCGAGGTCGCACAGCGCGTGTCCGAACGGCGCGGAACGCGTGACCTGGCCTTCGGCCGCGATCGACGCAATCATCGCGGAGGTCTTCAGGCGCGGCTTCTTTTCGATGGTGCTCATGCTTGTCTCCCGGCTTCGAGTGCTTCGAGCGCGAGCTTCCACTCGTGCGCATCGACGCGGATAAAGTGATTCTTTTCGCGCTGCTCGAGAAACGGCACGCCGCAACCCATCTTCGTGTCGCAGACGATGATGCGCGGCTGCGGCTTGTCATGCCCGCGCGCATGATCAAAGGCGCGCTTGAGCGCGTCGATGTCGTTGCCGTCCACGCGCTGCACGTACCAGCCAAAGGCTTCGAGTTTCTCGACGAGCGGCTCGAACGCCATGATCTGCGTGGAAGGTCCATCGGCCTGCTGGTTGTTCACGTCGACGATGGCGATCAGCTTGTCGAGCTTCCAGTGCGCGGCGGACATGAGGCCTTCCCAGATCGCGCCCTCGTCGAGTTCGCCGTCCGAAAAGAGCGTGTAGACGAAGGCGTCCGAACCCTTGCGCTTGAGGCCGAGGCAGCGTCCCACTGCGATCGTCAGCCCCTGGCCCAGCGAGCCGCCCGACATTTCCATGCCTGGCGTGTAGCTTGCCATGCCCGACATCGGCAGGCGGCTGTCGTCGCTGCCATAGGTTTCCAGCTCTTCGGCAGGCAGGATGCCGGCTTCGAACAGCGCTGCGTACAGCGCGATCGCGTAGTGCCCGTTCGACAGCAGAAAGCGGTCGCGCCCTTCCCAATCGGGATCGTGCGCGCGGTAGCGCATCGCGCCGAAATACGCGACGGCGAGCACGTCCGCGATATCGAGCGCCTGGCCGATATAGCCCTGGCCCTGCACTTCGCCCATCAGCAGGGCATTTCTTCGGATGCGGTACGCGCGCTCGACGAGCGTCACGTCCTCGGTAATGACTTCGCTGTCCATGTATGGCTCCTTCGCGGGTCAGCGGTTGACAGAGCGGGCGGGAACGAGGAACACGAGCAAGGCGCCCAGCGTCACCGCCAGTGAGATGAAAACGAGGCCGGCGGTCGATTTCCCGGTGAGATCGTTGAGCCAGCCGACGATCGCCGGCGAAAAGAACCCGGCGAGGTTGGCAAAGCAGTTCACGGCGGCAATGCCCGCGGCAGCCGATACCCCACCGAGCAGTGCGGTAGGCAGCGACCAGAACTGCGAGGACGACACGAGAATGCCGGCCGATGCGATGCTCAGGCAGACGATCGACGCCCCCACGCCGCCGAGCATGGGCAAGGTCGCGAAGCCGGCGGCGGAGACGAGCATCGGAATCGCGAGGTGCAGGCGGCGCTCGCGGCGGCGGTCCGCACTCATGCCGATCAACGGCAGCGCGACAATGGCGCAGAGGTAGGGAATCGCCGTGAAAATACCCACCCAGAGCGGATCGGCAACGCCCGACTTGCGGATGATGGTGGGCAGCCAGAACGTCAAGCCGTATTGACCCAGCACCACGCAGAAGTAGATCGCGGCCATGAGCCACAAGCGCCGGTCGCCAACGAACGCCCGGATCGAGAGGTGGGCGGTGCGGTGTGCGTCGTCGCCTGCCACGTTGCGCTCGAGCAGCGCCTTTTCGGTGTCCGTGAGCCACTTCGCGCTGGCGATGCCGTCATCGAGAAACAGCAGGATCGCGACACCAAGCACGAGCGACGGCAATGCTTCGAGCACGAACAGCCACTTCCAGCCTGCCAAGGCCATCGTGCCGTGCAACGCGTGCAGGATCGCGCCGGAAAGCGGCCCGCCGACAATGCCCGCCAGCGGAATCGCCATGAAGAACAGCGAAAGCGCCTTGGCGCGGCGCGCCGACGGGTACCAGTAAGTCAGATAGAGAATCACGCCCGGCGCGAAGCCCGCTTCGGCAACACCGAGCAAAAAGCGCAGCGCGTAAAAAGCCACCGGCGATTTGACGAACACGAAGCTCGCGGAAATGACCGCCCACGTCAGCATGATCCGCGCCAGCCACCGGCGCGCGCCAACCTTGTGAAGCACGAGATTGCTTGGCACTTCGAACAGAAAGTAGCCGAGAAAGAAAATGCCCGCGCCCATGCCATACACGGTTTCACTAAAGCGCAGATCATTGAGCATCTGCAGCTTCGCAAAGCCCACATTGACGCGGTCCAGATACGCGCCCAGGTAGCAGAGCATCAGGAACGGAATCAGCCTGCGGCTCACCTTTGCATAAGTTCGGGCTTCGAAAGTCGACGAATCGCTACGCGCGGGTGCGTCGCCAGCCTCGCCCACCTTGCCCGCGACGAGCGGCGCACTGTATCGGGTCTTCATGGTTGTCTCCTGCCACGGCCCCGGGTGGTCCCGGGTGCCTGTCAATACCTGCCGCGCGAGCGCGGCGCTTCGGGTCAGCGCGTCGCGGCCTCAGTGGATGAGCATGCCGCCGTTGACATCCAGTGTGACGCCCGTCAGGTAGCTCGACAGGTCGCTCACGAGGAAAAGGCACGCATTCGCGACGTCGGCCGCGTCGCCGAGCCGGCTGAGCGGAATGCCCTTGATGATGTCGGCACGCATCTCGGGCGTGAGCTTGTCGCCCGTAATGTCGGTCTGGATCAGTCCAGGTGTGATCGAATTCACGCGGATGCGGTTCGGACCGAACTCGCGCGCCATCGCCTTGGCGAGGCCGAGCACGCCCGCCTTGGCGGCGCTATAGTGCGGGCCGCCGAAAATGCCGCCGCCGCGCTGCGCGGAAACCGACGACATGCAAACGATGCTGCCGCCGCTCTGGTCCTTCATGACCGGAATCACCGCCTGAGACATATAGAGCGTGCCGCGCAGGTTCACGTCGACGATCGCGTCGAAGTCCTTTCCGCTGATTTCCAGCGTCCGCACCGGTTGCGTAATGCCCGCATTGTTGATGAGGCCGTCGATGCGGCCAAAGTGTTCGAGCGTCGCGCGCGCGGCCTCGACACAGGCGGCCTTGTCGGTCACGTCGCAGGCGAGCCCGAGGTGCCCCGCGCCGAGATCGGCAGCGGCGGCCTGGGCGTCTTCCTTGCGCAGATCGAGAATCGCAATGCGTGCGCCTTGTGCAGCCAGCGCCTTCGCCGTGGCCTTGCCGATTCCGCGCGGCGAGGCCGCTCCCGTCACGATGACGATCCGGTTCTCGAGCAACATGAGTTGTCTCCTGAATGTTGATTGATTGGTGACTCAAGTGTCAGCGCACAGAGCCGCCGCATCAACGCGGAAACGTTCAACGATAGCTGAGAAAAATTCAGATGGAACCGGCGCCCCCCCGGTACACACGCGCGCACACACACACACGCGCGCCGGCGTAGCCGCGCGTTTAGCGGCGCGCCGGCTTGCCGGCGGCTGCCTCGCGCTCCATCCAGGCGAGGAAGCGCTGGACACGCGGCAGATCGGCATTCTGCGTCGGGTAAACCAGATGATGCGCGCCCACTTCGACCGCATGGCTGTCGTCGAAAACCGGCACGAGCAATCCGTCCCGGATTTTTACCGAGGCGAGCATGAGGCTTTCGAGCGCAATGCCCAGACCCAGCACGGCGGTCTCCAGCGACATATACGAGCGATCGAACGAAAAATCGAAAGTCTTGCGCGCCGCTGGCACACCTGCCCTGCCGAACCATTGTTTCCACTGGACGAGCGGCGTTTCAGAAAAGATGAGGCGATGGGCCAGCAGGTCCTCCGGCGTGCGCACCGGATGCTGCTCAAGATACGCGGGGGAAGCCAGCGGCGCGATGAATTCGCCGCGCACGGTCTTCACTTCGAGGTTGTCCCAGTTGCCGTAGCCGTGGCGAATGTCGATGTCGTAAAAGCCGTTGGAAAACGAAACGTTTTCATACGAGCAGGCCAGGTTGAGCTGGATGTCGTCATTCGCCTGCTGAAACGACGAAAGCCGTGGCAGCAGCCACATGAGGCCGAAGCTCGGGCTCGAGTGCACACGCAGGATATCGAGTTCCGCGGGGCTCGACGCGCGTTCCGTCGCGCGGCTCAGGTCCGCGAGCGACCCTGTCACATCGGCGAGATAACGCTGGCCCGTCGGCGTGAGGACGAGGCCTCGCCCCGAACGCTGGAACAACGGCTGGCCGATGATCGACTCGAGATTGCTGAGCTGATGACTCACCGCCGAAGCGGTCAGTCCGAGTTCTTCGGCTGCGCGGTTCACGCTTTTCGTCCTGGCCACGCTTTCGAACGCGATGATTGCCTTGAGCGGCGGAATACGCATAGTGAAATTTTTTCAGTTGCGGGATCGCCATGCGCCTGGCGCGCGCACGACTGCACAGGAGACAGCCATGCATTATCCGCATTTCCGTTCAGCCGTGCGAGACGGCCCGCGCCCGAGTGCCCCGAGTGCCCCGAGTGCCCCGAGTGCCCCGAGTGCCCCGAGTGCCCCGAGTGCCCCGAGCGGGCTGATGCCCCTGCGATCTCGCATGGCACACGGGCATGCCCGTCGATCGCTCGATGCGTTCAAGGCGATTACCAGGGGGTTTTCCCCAACGAAGCGGCGGGCGCTCTTTCATGACAATGCACAGCGCGTTTACCGCCTCTGACACCTTAGCCGATCACCGCGAGACGGTCTGCCGCCCTGACGGCCTGCCCGTCTGCCGGAAGGACGGGAGGGACAACCGAAGCTCGCCGCTGGTCGATCCGGAAATATGCCGCGGCCTCGGTCAGTCGGCTCCCCTGCTCCTGGAGCGAATGCGATGCCGCTGCCGCTTCCTCGACAAGCGCCGCATTCTGTTGCGTCACTTCGTCCATCTGCGTGATCGCCTGATTCACCTGTTCGATGCCGCGGCTCTGCTCGATAGATGCCGCTGCGATCTCTCCCATGATGTCGGTGACGCGCGAGACCGCCTGCGTGACATCGGCCATCGTCTTGCCCGCCTCGCTCGCGAGAACGGAGCCGCCCTGAATCTTCTCTACCGACGTGGCGATCAGTTCCTTGATCTCCTTGGCCGCGCTGGAGGAACGTTGCGCCAGACTTCTCACTTCGCTTGCGACCACCGCGAAGCCACGACCCTGCTCGCCGGCGCGCGCAGCCTCGACCGCTGCATTGAGTGCGAGAATGTTCGTCTGGAATGCAATACCTTCAATGATGCCCGTAATGTCAGCGATCTTCGACGAGCTATCGCTGATGTCGTTCATCGTGACAACGACCTTTTGGACAACTTCGCTGCCCTTTCCCGCTACCTCCGATGCATTGGCTGCAAGCGCACGTGCCTGCTGCGCGTTTTCCGCGTTTTGCTTCACTGTCGTAGTCAGCTCCTCCATGCTCGCGGCCGTTTCTTCGAGCGATGCAGCCTGCTCTTCGGTACGGGACGACAGATCCTGATTGCCCGACGCAATTTCACCCGATCCCGTCGCAATCGCATCCGTCGCCGTCTGAATGCGCAGGACAATGTCGACCAGGCCGTCGCGCATCGTCTTGACCGCGAACAGCACACTCGAACGATCATTTTCTCGCGCGGTGATTTGCTCGGTCAGGTCGCCGCGCGCGATATGGGTCGCGACGTCAGCGAGATGGCTGGGTTCGGTTCCGAGTTGGCGCAGCAATGTACGCGTGATCCACGTACCGAGCAGCACGACGATAACCAGCGTCGCCCCGCTGATCATCATGAGACTGACTCGCGCCGACGTGATCGTCGCCTGAGCTTGCGCTGCGCCTGCTTCCCCAAGCTTCACGTTATAGGCGCGATGCTCCATAAGCGCGTCGTTTGCTCTCTTCGCGGCATCCATGAAATTCTGCAGGGCTTCGCCATCGATCTGGCTTCCACTGCTATTTAGAGAGCTTGCTGTGAGCCGCTCCAATGCTGCGTCGAATTCCGCCAGACGCGCGCGGTCGGCGGAGAGTAATTCCCTGTCTTGTTGATCTGCCAGAAGCGGCTCGTATTCTTTCAAATGCGCGTCAACACCTGCGCGCCCTTCCTTCACCGCTTGCTGCATTCCGCTCCTTTTAGAAGGATCGGATGTAAGCAACGATTCGTATGTCTTGGCTCGCATCCTGATGAAACTGGCCTGTACATTGTCCAGCGCCATGAGGCTGGGAACCACATTGACCTGGGCGAACCCGGCCGTATCGTGCACGTGATCCATTTGCAGCAACCCCGTCGCCGTAATAGACAACAAACCCGTTGCCGCAACCAGGATTAAAAGGGCGAGACGTTTACCCACCGTCAGTGCACCGAGCCATTGCATTTTTCTTCTCCTTCGATTCGTTCCGCGCGCTGAGGTAGCGGCTTTTTTTTAAAACGCTTTTTCTATAGCTGACGAAAACGGCTCGCCCACTCGTTCCGCCAGCGCGGCAATTCCTCCACCGCCATCGGCCGACCAATGAAATATCCCTGCGCGCGATCACACGCCAACTCTCGCATATGGTGCCAGTCGTTGGCGTTTTCGACGCCCTCGGCAACCGTGGTCATCTTTAGCTGCTTTGCCAGCGACAGACTCGCCCGAACGATAGCGTCGAGCGATTCGTCTGCGTATGACCCGTGAATGAAGCTGCAATCGATTTTTATCTCGTCATACTGGAAGTCACGCAGTTGCGCTAGCGATGCGTGGCCAGTTCCGAAGTCGTCAATCGCTAATCCGATCCGCTTCAGCTTGAGTCTTGTCAGAATGTCCAGTGAGGACAGTTGATCGCCCACCAGTCTTCGTTCCGTTATCTCCATTGACAGCCTCGATAGCGGAAACCCGGCGTTCGCCGCTGATGCAGCGACAAAATCGGGGAAGTCCAGTGCATTGAGATTGTCCATCGACAGATTGACGCTCAGACGCAATTCGTCGCCAGGAAGCTGGAGCCCGGCGATCTCGCTCAATGCCGACGGCAGGACTTCACGCACGAACTCGTCGACAAGCCCGTGTTGCTCAACAAGTCCGATGAACTCACCGGCGCTGACGATCCCGTCACGCGGATGCCGCCACCGCACGAGCGCTTCCACGCCTGCCACCGCGCCTGTTGCGAGCGAGACCTGAGGCTGGTAATAGTTGACCAGCTGCCCGGTCCGGATGGCCGACACGAGATCATCCAGCGGGTATTTCGGTCCCGCCTCCGAACCTCTTGCCTCCCTCGCTCCTTCAGCCCGGCTCAAGTGGTCTTTCAATTGTTCACGTGTTGCCGGTTTCGGAAGGGCACCCAGCACGTTTAACCCGTGTGCCCGTGCCAGTCTTTCCGCGCTTCGAAGGATCCGTGGATCCTCGCCGCTGACGAGAACGAGGTGGCCTTCGTAGCGGGCACCGGCAAGGCGCCGCACGAACTCCACCCCATCCATTTCCGGCATCTGCAGATCCGTGAACACGACATGGGCACCGGGGCCGCCTGTATCGAGCATCGAAATCGCATCTTGTGCACGCTCGAAGGTGTGTACTTCATAGCCGAGCAGCGATAACTGGCGCGCCAGTACTTTCAGTACAAACGGTTCATCGTCGACGACAATGATTCTTCGTTTGCCCGTGCCCTCACCGGATCCGGTATTTTCAGGCTCGCTCAATTTGCATCTCCATACAGGAAGCATTACGCAGGCGTACCCGCTGGCAGGAAGTTCCGCAGCTTGTCGAGCAGCCTGGTTTTATCAAGCGGCTTGACCAGAAAATCCGTTGCGCCGGCCTGAAGGCTTTCGACGACAACCTGCCGCTCGCTATGTCCCGTAACCATGACAATTTTTACTTCCGAGAAGTTTGCGATGCGGCGAATACGCCGGGTCAACTCCACGCCACTGATATCGGGCAGGCCGACATCCATCAGCACCAGGTTTGGGCGACGTTGCCACATCAGCGCCATGGCTTCCGATCCGCACGAGGCAAATTGCGTCACGAGGTTCTGGCCGGCCAATAACCTGGCAATCAGCTTTTGCTGAAACTCGTCATCCTCGACAACCAGCACGCCAGGGCGCACCTTTTGCGAAAGCTTCAACACCTTCCGAACGGGCTCCAGTTGCGCCGCAAGCTGCTGCTCCATTTGCGGCGCCCGCTGTTGCAGGTCTGCAATTGCGGTCGATATCGCGCGGATCAGCTTCCCGAAGGTTTCGCCCCCCCTATGCTCGGGTCCACGAAGCGCGTTGGGCAGGTCGGCTCGCGCGCCTGCGTCTGGCACGCCATCGAGTGCGCCGTTCATGGCTTGCTCGGCTTGCCTGACCGTCATCCCGACGATGTCGAGCTCGTGTCCAAATTGCGCAATGCTTCCCCGCAGATCCTGCTCGAGCGAGCCCAGGGCGCCCGCCTGCATCGCCAGTTCACTGACCGTGACCGGCGCGAGCGCCTTCTCCTTCAGCCGGCGCATTGCATGGTGAACCGCCATTTTGAGCCGCGGGGCATCGTTGGTAATGGGCCAGAAGAGCACGTAGTCGTCGAACCGTTCGTCCCTGCAAAGCTCGTACGCACGCCATACCTCGCCCTTGCCGCAAAGTATCAAGGTGCGATGAGGCGCCTCATGCACGACTGCGCTCAGGCGCCCCAGGTCTGCGTAGTAGCGCTCGCAGGCGTCCAGCGTATCGAATGCCAGGATCAGTACCGCCGGCCGGTGTGTTTCGAAGTCCGCTACCGCGTCTTCCGGCTTGACTGAAAGCGCAACATTCTGGAATTCGCCGGAGAGAATCGATGCCACCAGTTCGGCATCTGCAACCGAACCGGTTGCAACGAGGATAGGCGCCTGAGACGGCAAAAAATCGATGTCTAACATGTCGTTGAATGATTATTTCTGATCCGGTTCCAGCAGCCTGGTGATTTCGCTCTGCACCGCGTCGACCATCACCTCGAACTCCGCTACCCACGCCCTCAGGCGCGCCGCATCTGCGGTCTTACCCATGTCTTCCAGGCGCGCACAGAGTTCGCCGAGCCCCAGCGCCCCCACTGAACGCGACGACGACTTGAGCTTGTGAGCGACAGCGCTGGCATCACGGCCGCGACCCGCCACGCAGTGTTCTCTCAACTCGACGGACAAACGCTGGATGGATGCAAGGTAGTCCTCAAGCAGTTCGCGAGCGACGTCGGGGTCGTCACCGACCACGCTGTGCAGGACCGTCAGGTCGACTGCGGACGAAGACCGCGCCACTTGCTGGGAGATTGTCATGTCAGGCGTCACGGGTGGTTCAGGCTCGGCGAGATGCTGATCAAGAACCGCTTTCAGTTGGTCGAGCCGCAGGGGTTTCGTTAAATAGGCATCCATTCCCATGGCGATGGCGCGCGTTGCCTCGCCCTGGATGGCATTGGCGGTGAGTGCAATGACAGGGCATGGCGTATCGCGCTCTTGCGCCCTGATTGCCGTCACCAGTTCGTATCCATCCATTTGAGGCATGTGAAGGTCGGTGAATATCAAGGCATATCGATGCTTTCGCCAGAGCGCCAGGGCCTCTGCACCATTATTCGCAATCTCCGCAACGTGACCGAGAATTGCCAGTTGCTTCAATATGACCTTCTGGTTCACCTCGTCGTCTTCTGCGACCAGGATCAGATGCCCCCGTTCGCGGGCCTCCTCGACCGTCAGGGCCACTTGCTTGCCGGCACGGCTGCGGGAAGCCGGACTCTCCCGGTGGCTGATGACCTGCGATCGCCCGAGAGCCAGACTCGCAGCTTCAAGCAGCGATCGCCGCTGCAGACCGGTTGCACCGATCCTGACGACACGTTCTCCGGCACGTTGCAGCGCTCCCCTCAATCCAGGTTTCACCCACACCTGCGCCAGCGGCGCCGCGCCCGTGTCGCTCGGGTACGACAACTGCGCCGTGTCGTCCGCGTCTGGATCCTCCCGCACGAACAGGCGCGCACCTGCCGAAACCGCACTTTCCTGCCAGCCCGTGTCCAACACAGCCTCATTGAGAATGATCGCACCAGCCCGCTGCAGCCACGCTGCCGCACCATGGCGGTCGTAACAGTCGCCCGTGAGCACACACTGCACGCCATGCAGATCCGGCAGATCGACGAGCGGCGCGCACGCCGGTTCATTGAACTGCAGGGTGACCGCGAATGTCGCGCCCTTTCCTTGCGCGCTGACCACGGAAATCTTTCCGCTCATCATCTCGACGAGCCGCCGACTGATGGCGAGCCCCAGCCCTGTACCACCGAACCGGCGCGTCGTCGAGGCTTCTGCCTGAGTGAACGGCATGAACAACTTCGACGTCACTTCCGGCGACATGCCGATACCGTTGTCTGCCACACTGAAAATCAGTTCGAGCGGATTGCGCGAGTTCATCGCAACATTGACCAACACCATTCCTGCCAGCTCCGGCCGCCCTCCTGAAAACTTGATGGCATTGCCGATCAGGTTATTCAGCACCTGTCGCAGACGGGTCCCGTCAGTCACAACATACTCAGGCACGTCAGGCTGCACGACGAGCGAGAGTTTGACTCCGCGTCTGCCGGCTTCAGTCAACATGGAATGACAGACACTTTCAACCAGATCGACGAGCGCAACATCCGTGAATTCGATGTCAAGTTTCCCCGCCTCGATCTTCGAAAAATCGAGAATGTCGTCAATGATGACCAGCAAGGAATGGGCAGACTGACGGATGGTCGAAAGCATGTCGGCCTGGTCGTCGGCAAGCTCGGTCTGCGCGAGCGCTTCGGTCATGCCGATGACCCCATTCATCGGAGTCCTGATTTCGTGGCTCATCGCGGCGAGGAAGGCACTCTTGGAGCGGGATGCGCTTTCAGCCTCGTATCGCGCATGCTCGAGTTGCTGTGTCGCAACCCGGCTGTCGGTTACATCACGCGCCGTCGCATAGACCATGCCGTCAACCAGTGCCGCCTTCCAGGCGAGCCAGCGTATCGATCCATCGCGGCACAGATACCGGTTTTCGAAATAATCGATGAAACCGCCCTGGCTCCGCTCAATGACTGCCAGGGTGGCTGCGCGATCGTCAGGATGGACGAATTCGATGAAGGGTCGCCCGGTCAATTCCTCATACGACCAGCCCAGCACCCTTGAAAACGCCGGGTTGACGCGCCTGAAATGGCCTGTTGCGTCGACCAGGGCAATCAGATCCAGGCTGAGGTCGAAGAATCTGTCGCGCTCTGTTTCGGCCCGCTTGCGATCGGTGATGTCGGCCAGCATGACGAGCGCACCTGGCTTGCCGTCGACTTCATAGGGAACGGCGGTGACCTCTCCGATAAAGGTCGTACCGTCGAGCCGCCGCCACTTTTCCTCGATCGTGGGCGCCATCTCGCCGTATTGCTCCATGCGCGCGATCCGCTGCGCGACGACCGGGATGCTCTCGGGGTGCAGGAAGTCGAAAGGCGATCTGCCGAGAACCTCATTGGCGGCACGCGCGCCCAGCATTTCGAGGGCATGCGGATTGGCGAATTTGATGGTCTTGTTCTCCCCCAGAATCACACCGTAGGGAAGCATGCCGATCAATTGCCGGTGGCGTTGTTCGCTGCGAATCAGTGCCTGTTCGCTGATGTACTCCCGCGTGACATCCCGCAAGACCACAACAACGCCCAGCGCATCCCCGCGCGCGGCTCGCGCGGGCGCGATGCTGATCGCAATTTTGCGCTCGTCCTTGCTTTTGGTGACAAGTGCACGTGTTTCCGCCAGACGGAACAGGTGCCCCGATCTGATCACCTCATTGATCGGAAGCGGCGCATCCTCGCAGGTTGCAACGTTCCTGATGCAGAAGATGTCCTGATAGTGTCGGTCAATGACATCGTCCTGCTTGTGACCCACCATGTCCTCGGCGGCAGGATTGAAGCGTTTGACCCTTCCCTCCCGATCGATGACGATCACGGCGTCGCCTATGGCACTCAGCGTCGCGTCGAGGTCACGTTCATTGTCCCTGATGCCCGTCTGGGCCGTGACATCCCGAATGAGTACGATCGTTTGTGAAGGCGCGTCCGCCCGGCGTTCGATCCGCAGTTCGTACACGACCGTCTCGGGTACCGCCATCTCGATGGTCTCGCAGACCATACCTCCAGCCGGCTCCCCCCTCAACAAAGCGGTCAGGCGGCACGCTTTGGCAGCCCGGTCATCGCTTTCATCGCGGGCCAGCAGCGCACGCACTACGTCGTCGGCTGTCGCGCCTGTCGTGACCTCCTTGTCCCACTCGAGCAACGAAAGCAGACTCGGGTTGTATCCGTCGATGCGCCCCTCCACAGAAAAGCCAACGACGGCGTCCGGTATTGTTCTGAACAGCGATTCGACACGCTTCGCTCTTTCGATTTGCAAACGGTCGCTGTCGCGCTCTCGCTGCAAGGCATCCCGCATCTGGCGCGAGAGCCGCGTTCTGTAAAATTCCGCGACCACGATCAACAGGCTCAGCACGACGCCGGCTATCGCAACGACCAAAGCCCGCGTCCAGTGGATCGCGAGGTAGTCGGAGACCGAGAATCCCACGACAACGGCAATCGGATAGCTGTGTAGCACCCGATATGCCGTTACACGGCGAACCCCGTCAATCCCGCTCGCCCTGGCAAACGAGCCTGCGGTGCTCTGGCTCAACGCGCGGCGGAGGGGACTGCTGTCCGGCAAGGGCATATCGACAATGGTTGACGCCCCAACCCGACGCAAACGGACCGTCTTGTCGGCGATGCCGATGACTTCCACCAGACCGTGATTGCCTATACGCAGCGCATCATAAAGGTCGGTCAGATACGCTGGCGCCATTGACACCACGACGACACCCAGAAAATGGCCGTGCATATCGTCGATCCTGCGTGACAGCTGGATGGATGGCTTGCCGCTCACCCGCCCGACTACTGCTTCCCCGATATAAAGCTGCGTTGAGCGGTCATGGACGTGTACCCGGAAATGGTCGCGATCGGACAGATCAACGGGTTTGAATCCCGGGACCGTGGACGCTCGCAGGATTCCGTTCCCGTCGATAACCGATATCTGCACCACGCCATCGGGCTCGACGAGTCCAGACGACACATATTCACGCAGGGGAATGTTGACGCCCTCGCGTCGCACGTGCCAGGCAATGGTGGCCGCGATTTCGTCTGCCGCGCGCAGGGAACGGTCCGTATTGCTGGCTAACACGTCCGCCAGTGCCTGCGCCTGCAATACGGCACGAGACAACTCGGCCTGGCGGTCCCAGGCCATGCAGGTAATGAGGGCGGCCCAGAGAGCAATCAGCAGCGCGGTGAAAGCGCGACTCTCCTTTTGACCCGTTACCGGTCGTGCCTTACGTTCATCCAAAGGAGACGTCATTTTCGGTATGGTGCTTGACATGTTGTGACGAAGCGGCTCGCGGTCTCCTTTTTTCGCAATTGATGACCAGCACGAGACTGGCGCGCAACGCATGTATGTTCCGGGCCGCGCCAGTTCTGTATAACGTCTTCCTGGCGGAAAACTTTAGGGGCTTGAGGCTCGCCAGCCAGGCGCATGGCAGACATGAAGCGCGCCGAAAAATCCAGGGGGAGTGGTATTCTTCAGCAGATTGACCAGCTGCCGGGGGAAAGATGAAAAAGCAACCAGATGCAGAGGCGGTCATTACCTCGATTCGTGCACCATACCGCTGGTTGATCAGGCCGGAACGCGCCCCGCTCATCGAAAAGGCGAAATATGATGCGTTCCGTACCGAACTCCCTTTTCTCTATGGGATCCTGATCGCGATTGCGTGCGGACTGGCTCTCACCCATGTCCGATACGCGCCCTCCTGGCTGGCGATCTATCTCCCCCTGCCCCTGGGCGCGGCCTGTGTCGTCCGGATGGTCTACTGGTTACGGACAACCGGTTGGCGTCGTCCGGCGACGTCAAGCGGCAACCCGGTCCGAATCCGGCTCGGCCTGGGAGCGGTCCTCGCATTCGGATTCGCTTGCTGGGCGTTGGCACTTTATCCATACGGCGATGCTCTCGCAAAGAGCAATGTCGCGGTCGGGGTGTTCGGGGCAGCGGTTGGCTGCGCATTTTGCCTTGTCTACATGCGCGCGAGACCCGTGGTCGTCACCATTGTCGCCCTTGCTCCGTTTGCACCGTTAATCCTCTTCTCGCTCCTGAACGGCGAGTACGCATCGACGGCGATCGCGATTGACCTGGTTCTCATGGCTGGCGCACTGGCCTTTGTCTTTCGCGGCTACTATGCCAGGCTCGCGCAACTGATCCGGTCACAGCAAAGACTGGCAAGAAGGCGCGAATGGGCCGCGCGGCTCGCCGAGGAAAATTTTCGCCTGGCGAACGTCGACGCCCTGACCCTTTTGCCAAACCGGCAGCGCTTTTTCCTGGACCTCGATGCACTGCTCCAGGCCCGGAGTGGCGACCGCTCCGCATTTGCAGTCGGCCTGCTTGAGGTCGACGGCCTGAAACCCCTCGATCATCTTTTCGGCCGCGAATTCCGGGATCATGTCCTGAAAGAAGTCGGGCGGCGGCTGTCTCTGCTGGCGAATCCCGATGTGATCATCGCCAGGGCTGGCGATCGGACGTTCGGACTGATCGTCCGCGGCAATGTCATGGACTCCCAGTTGCGCCAGATGGGGACCATGATCCGGTTCCATCTGGAGCAGCCCTACAATGTCTCGGAAAAACTGGCCCGCCTGTCTGTGTCGGTTGGCTTTGCCGTGTATCCGGAGGCGGGGGCCATCGCACAGCACCTGTACGAGCGCGCGGAATTCGCCCTGCAGCATGCGAAAACGGTACGACGCGGTGACACGGTCGTATTCGAGCAGGGCCACGAGAAGGCGATCAGGCGCGAGAGCGAAATTGAGCATCATCTTCGGCGGGCCGACCTCGAGAAAGAGCTATCCGTCCATTTCCAGCCAATCTTTGACGTCTCCTCGAAAGGTATCGTCGCTTTCGAGGCACTTGCCCGCTGGAAAAGCCCGGTGCTAGGTGTTATTCCCCCCACCGACTTTGTGGCGGTCGCAGAGCGCACCCATCTTATTCACGCCCTGACGGGCGTGCTGTTGCGAAAGACGCTGGACGCCGCGTCGGCATGGCCCGCTCAGATTCGTGTTTCCTTCAACCTGTCTGCGCGTGATCTCAGCTCGCCCGGGGCGATTGACACGATCATTGGCATTGTCCTGGCAAGCGGGATTGCCGCGCACAGAATCAACTTCGAAGTCACCGAAACGGCCCTCATCAACGATATCGATCGCGCTGGCGAAGCACTGCTCGCGCTCAAGCGCACGGGCGCGCATATCTATCTGGACGATTTCGGGACTGGCTACTCAAATTTAAACTACATCCACCGCTTGCCTCTCGACGTGGTCAAGATCGATCGCAGCTTCATTGCCGATATCGCCGAGCAGGAAAGCGCCCGGATCGTCGTCCAGACGATCGTCGATCTGTGTCATCGCCTCTCCCTCGACTGCATCGCAGAGGGCGTGGAGACGGCATCTCAAGTGAATGTGCTTGTGCGGGCGGGCTGCAGTGTCATGCAGGGGTATTTCTTCGGCAGACCCATCGGGGGATCCGACGTAGTCGACTCATTTCTCTCGAATGGATTCCTGAACGAGTTCAGCGGGCATCATTCATAGAGGGGCGATGCGCGGAAAGCGGCGATGATAGCTCGCGACCGCGCATGGCAGAAAATAGTAGGCCACCGAAGGCACGCAGGCGACGGTCACATGCCCCAGTCGACTTGCGTGCCAGCGCGACCTTCTCAGGTTTCGTATTTGAACGATACGGATACCCGGGCGCGATATTCAACCACCTTGCCATTGTCGATTTTGACGTCGAGCTTGCACACCTCGGCGATGCGCAAGTGACGGAGCGAATCGGCTGCCGTTTCCACCGCATTTTTCGCCGCTTCCTCCCAGGAGGTCGGGCTCGTTCCGATGATTTCCGTAACCTTATAGACGCTGGGATCCGTGCTCGTGCTCATGGTCTTTCTCCGCGTTGAGATGTGCAATGGTCCAGCCCGCGCATGGCGCGTGCCTCACGGGCCAGCCCCGCGCGAACGTTGCGCGGAACGACGCTGGCGTCGAAAAAAATTCCATAGCATCGCCGTCGCGTCAGGACCTTTGCCGGAATGAAACGCTTCACGCGGGTCGCCGCCGCTCCATGCATGACCCAGACCTCGAACGAGGCAAACTCTCACGACGAGCCGCCTTGCCCTCAGATAGTCCGTATATTCGACCGCATCCCGGCTGTATGTCCGTTGCTCGCCCACGCGCAGCGCGCCTTGTGCATCGATCAACCGGTTGAGCCATGCGAATTCGACCGCGAGTTGCGCAGCGTTGCGCTTCGAAACAACTGCATCGAGTTCCCCGTGAACAATAATGGCCGGCATGCCCGGATGGCTGACCAGGTCGACAGCCTTCTCCATGAGATGCAGCGGATCTTCGCGGCTGCCGCCACGCATGATGCGCATCGCGCTCATGGCGGAGTTAGCGGCGCCAAACACGGGGCCCGAATGCAGACCGACGGCGGCAAATAGCTCCGGATAGTGAACGGCGAGAACGGCGGCGAGACCGGCTCCCGCCGAGATTCCTGCGAGATACACGCGCTCGCGGTCGAAGCCATGCTCCCCGGCGATCTTCTCGACGAGCGACGCAACGGCCGGCGCCTCGGAGTGCGCCAGACTCTCGTGCCAGTGCCAGCAGCGGTGCGCGTGCGCGGTCTTTGCCTGCTCTGGAATCAGCACCGCAAATCCGGCCCGCTCGGCGAGCCGGCAAATACGGGTGCCAGCAGCAAACGACTCGGCGGTCTGCTTGCAACCATGCAGCATGACCACGAGCGGTTTGTCCGCGCAGGACGTCACGGTGGCCGGAAGATACAACGCGTAGGTGAGATGGTTGACGAGACGGCCGGCCAGCGCAGGCGCGGAGTGAAACGAGCGTATCCACCGACCTGCCGCGCGCGTCAGAAGCGGGCGCCCAGCGCGCGGTTCGCTAATACGCTTTGGCGCGGGCGGACGAGTGGACCTGAGCGTCGTCGGCTTGGGCGCGATCGCTTTCTTCTTCTGCCGTCCTCCCCTCTGGCCGAAGAGCAACTCGACACCTCTGAGCCAGAGGCTGGTTTTTTTCCTTGGCATGGGCAAGTGCTGTAAGCGGTCGATATCGACTTGGTGACGCGGCGCACGGGAAGGCCAGCAGCCGAATGCGCAAGTTGCGCACCAGCGCGGAGCTTCGCCGTGAAATGTGTCCAGCCATTTCACGCGGGCACTGATTGATGTTCGAGGCGTTGACCGCACGCGGCGACCATTCAAGCGTTACGCGTAATGGCTACAACGCAGCACCCCGCGCCGCGCGTGACCGCTAAGCGTGACTTCCGTACATCGACGGGGATCGGTGCGTTTGATATCTTCACTTTCGACAGTTGTATCGCGCTCGCATGACATTCTGCCCTTGGACACACTAGCCATGTGTCCATTGACCTGAGCCCGTCATATCGCCCTGGTATGACGGGCTCCTTTTTGCGCGGGCTTAACGCGCTAGCAGAACCTCAGGGGTTCTCATGCTGCCAGGCGGTTGTGCGCGCAACCCTATGCGCGCTGCGCGACCTGCTCCGCATGTCTTCGATGCATCAAGACCGTTGAGCATGACGCCATTCCACGACCTGCCAGGCAACGAGCCCCGGCAAAAAGACGACCAGATCGCGAATGCGACGGGCGAACGCCAGTGCGATGCAGGTTTGCGGATTGAGGCCCAGCGCCGTCCCGATCAAGAGGAAGCCACCTTCCTGCACACCGACTGCGCCCGGCACGAAGAATGCAATGGAACTAAGCGCCTGCACGAGCGACTCGATCACCAGCGCCTGCACAAAGCCGGTTTTCGCACCGAGGAAATATAGCGCGAGCCACACCTCCAGCGCGGTTGTGATGCATTGAAGCGATTGCCAGATCAGCAAGTAGCGCGTCACGATACCGCGCCGATGCCACAGCGCATTGACCCGATCCTCGACCTGCTCCGATTCATCGACGAGTTCCGCGACCTTGCCGCTCGCGATGCGGTTGAAGTGTTTCGAGAGCCGCCGGAACGGATTCGCGCGCAGCACGAGCGACAGCACGACGAGCGTGGGCGCGGAAGCGGCAATGCCCCAGGTCAGGATCGGCGGCAGATGCACGGCCCCCGAACCCAGCAGCCAGGCGAGGCTCGCGCCGGCGAAGAGTGCCTGGCTGATGAGCGTGAGCTGGATGTCGACGATGAAACTCGCCAGTACCGCAGGCGGCTCCATGCCCCATGCGTGCATCATGCGAAAAGTCACGACTTCGCCGCCCACGCGAGCAACGGGCAACATGCCGTTCACGGACTCGCGAATCCAGACGAGACCCAGCACCGCAATCAGTTTCGGCTGTATGGTGCCGCGCATCAGCAATTGCCAGTCCCTTGCGCTCGCGATCATCGGCAGGACATGGGCAATGCCCGCAAGCACGAGGCCCGCTCCAGCGGCGCGCATCAGCCCGAGCACGGCTTGCAGGTCGGCATGCCAAACCAGCCAGACCGCGAGGGCCAGGCCAGCTAATGCAATCAAGGGACCTGCGAATTTCATGCCTCGGACGCCGGCCGCCGAAGCGGCGGCACACTTTCGTATAGCGTCGAGAGTTGGGCGATTTCCATCGACGTTCCTCCGCGTGCTTATGTACGTGCTTACGTTGGGCGCTGCATTGACTGTGCCCGCGGACCGCTTTCTGCATCTTCACGATAGTCATTATCCAGCGCAGCGATAATCGTTTTCCGCCGGCATGAACATCGCCTGGAGCCGCCTGCCACGGGGCGTTCCGCCCTCAAACCGGTGATTATCCATAGGGCGTCGGTGTTTTCACTCATTTGACCGCCCTGCTTGTCTCTTTGCAGAATTCGTTCAGTAAAAGAACGCGGGTTCATTACGCGAACATACGGAGAGGCAATGAGTCAACATTCGGTCGTCAACGTGCAGACGTTCATTAACGAGCAGCCATTTGGGAAATTTCAGTGGCTCGTATTTTCAATGTGCTTCGTCATCGTCTTGCTGGACGGCTTCGATACGGCCTCCATCGGCTTTATCGCGCCCTCTCTGCTGGCCGAGTGGCATCTGGGCAAGCCTGAGCTTGCTCCGGTTCTCAGCGCCGCGCTTTTTGGCCTCGCGTTCGGGTCCCTCGCTGCGGGGCCGCTTTCGGACCGCCTCGGCCGCCGCGGGCTGCTGCTCGGCGCCGTGATTCTGTTCGGCACGGCCTGCCTCGGCTCGGCCTTTACCGTCACGCTCAACACCCTCACGGTGCTGCGCTTCGTGACCGGGCTTGGGCTTGGCGCGGCCATGCCGAACGCCGTCACGCTCATGAGCGAATTCTGCCCCGATCGCCGTCGTTCAACGGTCATCAATCTGATGTTCTGTGGTTTTCCGCTTGGCGCGGCATGCGGCGGTTTTCTCGCGGCATGGATGATTCCTCATTTCGGCTGGCGTAGCGTGCTGATACTCGGCGGTGTCACCCCGCTGCTGCTTGCCGTGCTACTGGCGGCAAAAATGCCGGAGTCGGTTCGATTCATGGTGGCGAACGTCAAACCGCATGCGCTGGTCCAGCAAACGCTTGCCCGCGTCTCGCGGGCGGCTCTCGACGCCGAACGCTTTGTCCTGAGCGAGAACGCGCCCGACACGGGCCGCAGGGGCCTCGGTGTCGTCCTGTCGAAGTCGTATATCGTCGGCTCGGTGATGCTGTGGGTAGCCTATTTCATGGGGCTCGTGATCTTCTATGCATCGATCAACTGGATGCCGCTCCTGCTAAAAGACGCGGGGCTCGCTCCGAAAAGCGCGACGCTGATCTCCGCGCTCTTTCCGCTCGGCGGCGTGGGCGCGGTGCTGTGCGGGGCGCTGATGGATCGTCTGAACGCAAACCGCGTGGTCGCCATCTGTTATGCGCTAACGGCCGTGAGCGTCTATGCGATCGGGCAGCTCGCAGGCAATGTCGGCGCGCTCGTTCTGGTCGTGTTCCTCGCGGGCATTCTGATGAACACGGCGCAATCGTCGTTGCCCGCGCTGGCGGCTGCGTTGTATCCCACCGCGGGCCGCGGTACCGGCGTGGCCTGGATGCTTGGCATTGGCCGTTTCGGCGGCATTGCGGGTTCATTCCTCGTCGCGGAACTGACTCGCCGGCACTTCGGGTTCGCTGACGTCTTCTCCACCGTAGCCATTGCGGGTGTGATCGCTTGCATCGCGCTGGCGATCAAACAAATGGCCGCGCCGCGAGCGGCTGCGGCGGCCGGAACAATCGAAACCGTTGGGCACTGAATGCATGACCGCGCGAGTCCAAAGGACATGCGCGGGCAGCACGATTGACCACGCTATAGGCGCGCGCTGTGCAGGCACTTCAGCGCGGCGAGATCGATCCAGCCACACTCCTCGCCCGCGACGGTTTCCGGCAGCGGCTGCTGCGGGTCGCCCAGATGCGGCAGCACGCGCAGTGCACCGTCGAAGCACTGCGACGCCGTATAGGCATTCGTCGTGATGACGGCGGGAATACCCGCAGCACGCGCCGCGCGCAAGCCGTTCTCCGAATCTTCCAGCGCGAGACATGCGGCGGCCGGCAAGCCGATCTGCTGCAAGACCGCGTAATACACGTCGGGCGCCGGCTTTTTCACGGGTGCGCTCGATGCGTCGCACACTGCCGCAAAGCGCTTGCGCCAGGCCGCGCCGAACGGCGCACTGAGCAGCGCGTCGAGGTTGGCCGTCGTGGTCGTGGTCGCAATCGCCAGCGGCAAGCCAGCCTCGTTCGCCTCGTCGATCAGGCGCGCGATGCCCGGCCGCAGCGCCACTGCGCCGCCATACACGCGCTCGGTGTAATAGCGCGTCTTGATGGCGTGAATCGCGGCTATCGTCTCCTTCATTCGCTTGCCGTCTGTCTCTTCCGGCTCGACACAGCGCCAGTAGCGCTCGATGCGCTCCTTGCCCCCTGCCACGTTGAGCAGACGCGTGTACAACGCTTCGTCCCAATGCCAGTCGAGCCGGACTTCGGCAAACGCGGCGTTGAACGCTTCGCGATGCACCGCTTCGGTGTCGGCCATAGTGCCATCGACGTCGAATATGAGCGCCTGCATGAGTCGCCTCTCCTTGCTGTTTTCCGCCATGAACTTACGAACAGGTCACGTTGGGCGCCTACGCCTGAATGCGCGCATGCTCGGCGCGGCTGCGCAGCCCTTCGATCACGCTCCGATAGTCCGGCACACCGAACACAGCGGAGCCCGCAACGAGCGTATCCGCGCCCGCCGCCGCCACCTGCGCCACGTTATCGAGCTTGATGCCGCCGTCGACTTCGAGGCGCAGCCGTCGGCCCGTGCGCGCCGCCGCATGGTCGATGAGCGTGGCCACGGCGCGAATCTTGCCGAGCGCCGACTCGATGAACTTCTGCCCGCCAAAGCCGGGATTCACCGACATCAGCAGCACGAAGTCGAGGTCGTCCAGCACCTCGTCGAGCCACGAAAGCGGCGTGGCGGGATTGAGCGCGAGACCGGCGCGGCATCCGCGCTCCTTGATCTGATGGAGCGTCCGGTGGACGTGATCGCTGGCCTCGGGATGAAAGCTGATCGAATTCGCACCGGCCTGCGCGAACTCGCCGACGAGCGCATCGACCGGCCGCACCATCAGATGCACGTCGATGGGCAACGACGTATGCGGGCGCAGCGCCGCGCACACCATCGGGCCGACCGTGAGATTCGGCACGTAGTGGTTGTCCATCACGTCGAAATGGAGCCAGTCGGCGCCGGCCGCTTCGATCGCGCGGACTTCGTCGCCAAGGCGCGCGAAATCGGCGGACAGCAGGCTCGGCGCAATGAGCATGGGATTGAGCGCATTCATTGCGTCACCTCCGCGCGCCGTAGCGTTCGGCCATGCGTTCGAGCGCAACGGGCTTGATGCGCGGGGCTGCCCCGGCGCAGCCGAATGCGTCGAAGCGGGCCGCGCAGATGCCGCGCGCCGCCTTTTTCGCGGCCGCGAATGCCTTGCGCGGATCGAATTCCGCAGGCTGTTCCGCGAAGAGTTTGCGCATGGCGCCCGTCATCGCGAGCCGGATATCGGTGTCGATATTCACCTTGCGCACGCCGTTGCGAATGCCGCGCTGAATTTCCTCCACCGGCACGCCGTAGGTTTCCTTGATGTCGCCGCCATAACGCCGGATGATTTCGAGCCATTCCTGCGGCACCGAGGAAGAGCCGTGCATCACCAGATGCGTATTGGGAATGCGCGCGTGGATCTGCGCGATGCGGTCGATGGCGAGAATGTCGCCGCTCGGCTTGCGCGTGAACTTGTAGGCGCCATGCGACGTGCCGATTGCAATCGCCAGCGCATCCACGCCGGTACGCTCGACGAAGTCGCGCGCCTCGCCCGGGTCGGTGAGCAGCATGTCGTGCGAGAGCTTGCCTTGTGCGCCGACGCCATCTTCCTCGCCCGCCTCGCCGGTCTCGAGCGAGCCGAGACAACCGAGTTCGCCTTCCACCGAGACGCCTACCGCATGCGCCATTTCGCAGACCGTGCGCGTGACGCGCACGTTGTATTCGTAGCTCGACGGCGTCTTCATGTCTTCTTCGAGCGAGCCGTCCATCATCACGCTGGAAAAGCCCGAGCGGATCGCCATCTGGCACACGGCGGGACTGCCGCCGTGGTCCTGGTGCAGCACGACGGGAATGTCGGGATGCGCTTCGATGGCGGCGAGCACCATATGGCGCAGGTAGGGCTCGCCCGCATACTTGCGCGCCCCTGCCGACGCCTGCAGGATCACGGGACTTTGCGTGTCCTCGGCGGCCTCCATGATGGCCTGAATCTGCTCGAGGTTGTTGACGTTGAACGCGGGCACGCCGTAGCCATGTTCGGCAGCGTGGTCGAGCAACTGGCGCAATGAAATGAGTGCCATGAGAATCTCCTTGATAAAAACCCGATGCGGCCCAGACCGCGAATCAGCCTGCGCGGCGCTGCAAGATATCGACGGCGGGCAGCACTTTGCCCTCCAGCACTTCGAGGAACGCGCCGCCGCCCGTGGAGATGTAGCCCACCTCGCTGGCAATGCCGTATTTCGCAATCGCGGCCAGCGTGTCGCCACCTCCTGCGATTGAAAACGCCGGCGACGCGGCAATTGCACGCGCGATCGTTTCGGTGCCGTGGCTGAACGCGTCGAACTCGAACACGCCGACCGGTCCGTTCCAGACGATCGTGCCCGCCCGGGCAAGCTGCTCCGTCAGCATCGTCGCGGTCTTCGGGCCGATGTCGAGAATCAGATCGTCCGCTTCGACATCCTGACTATCTTTCACGGTGGCCGGCGCGCTCGCACCGAAGGTCTTCGCGCATACCACGTCGACCGGAATCGGCACCGACGCGCCGCGCGCGGCCATCAGGTCCATGATCTCGCGCGCCTCGCCGGCCAGATCCGGCTCCGCGAGCGACTTGCCGATCGGCAGCCCCGCAGCGAGCATGAACGTGTTTGCAATGCCGCCGCCCACAATCAGTTGATCGACCTTCGCCGCGAGCGTCTTGAGTATCGTCAGCTTGGTCGATACCTTCGAGCCCGCAACGATCGCCACCAACGGGCGCGCAGGCGCACCGAGCGCCTTGCCGAGCGCATCGAGTTCCGCGATCAGCAGCGGCCCCGCGCATGCGACGCTCGCGTGCCGCGCGATGCCTTCCGTGGTGGCTTCCGCTCGGTGCGCGGTGCCGAACGCATCGTTCACGTAGATGTCGCACAGGTGCGCCATTTTTCGTGCGAGCGCGTCGTCGTTGGACTTCTCGCCGGGGTTCGCGCGACAGTTTTCGAGCAGTACGACCTCGCCCGGCTCGACGTCGAAGCCGCCTTCGACCCAGTCTTGCACGAGCCGCACGTTGCGGCCGAGCCGTTCCGAAAGACGCACGGCGACCGGCGCAAGCGATTCCTCGGGCTTCAGCGCGCCTTCGCGAGGGCGTCCGAGATGCGACGTCACCATCACTGCCGCCCCGGCTTTCACGCACATTGCAATCGCCGGCAGCGACGCGCGGATACGCGTGTCCTCGACGACGCGGCCTTGTTCGTCGAGCGGCACGTTCAGGTCGGCTCGGATGAATACGCGCTTGCCGCGCAACGCGTCGCGCGCCGCCAGATCTTCGAGCCTCAGCACCGATGCCTTCATTGCGGCGCCTCCATCCACGCGAGCGTCGTATCGAGCATGCGATTGCTGAAGCCCCATTCGTTGTCGTACCAGCTCAGCACCTTGACCAGCGTGCCGTCTCTTGTGCCGCCTATTACGCGTGTCTGCGTGGCGTCGAAAATCGACGAGCGCGGGTCGTGATTGAAATCGACCGACACCAGCGGCAAGTCGTTGTAGCCGAGAATGCCCTTCAACGCCCCATCAGCGGCGTCCCGGACGATCGCGTTGACTTCGTCGACGCTCGTCGCGCGCGCGGCCGTGAAGGTCAGGTCGACCACCGAGACATTGACGGTGGGCACGCGCATCGCGAAGCCATCGAGCCGGCCGTCCAGCTCGGGAATCACGAGACCGACGGCGGCCGCCGCGCCCGTTTTGGTGGGGATCATCGACTGCGTGGCGGCGCGCGCCCGACGCAGATCCTCGTGATACACGTCGGTAAGCACCTGGTCGTTCGTATACGAATGAATCGTCGTCATGAGGCCGCGCTCGATGCCAAGCGCCGCATGCAACGGCTTGACGAGCGGCGCGAGGCAATTGGTCGTGCACGAGGCGTTCGAGACGACCGTGAACGACTGGCGCAGGACGTCATCGTTGACGCCATAGACAATCGTTGCGTCCACGTCTTTGCCGCCCGGCGCGGAAATCATCACCTTGCGCGCGCCCGCCGCCAGATGCGCGGAGGCTTTTTCCTTGCTCGTGAAGCGTCCCGTGCACTCGAACACCACGTCGATGTCGAGTTCGCGCCAGGGCAGTTGCGCAGGATCGCGCACGGACAGCACCTTGATGCGGTCGCCGTCGACCACGAGGTCGTTGCCATCCACCTCGACGGCGCCAGCGAACGGGCCGTGCACGGTGTCGTAGCGCGTGAGATGCGCGTTGATATGCGCATCGCCGAGATCGTTGATCGCCACGATGCGAATTTCGCGGGTGCGCTTCGATTCGTACAGCGCGCGCAGGATATTGCGGCCGATGCGGCCATAGCCGTTGATCGCTACATTGACAGGCATGTGCTCTCCTTGATGTCGTGAACGGGCAGCGCCCAGTTCGGTATCCTTTCTGGTTCAGTTCGGCGGCAGCACGTGATCCGCCATCTCCGCGATGGAAGCGAACACGCGGTCCGGATACGCTTGCGCGATCGGCGCGCCGTGGTTGTAGCCGTAGGGCACGGCCCATGCCGCGACACCCGCGCGGCGTGCCGACTGCACGTCGGTGCGCGAATCGCCGAGGTGCGCAGCCGAGTCCATGGGCACATCCAGACGCTCCAGGCAATAGAGGATCGGCGCCGGATGGGGCTTCTTGTCGGGCAGGCTGTCGCCGCCGAGCACCACGTCGAAATACGGCGCGAACCCGGCGCGCTCGATCAGCCGCTGCGCGAACCGGTGGTCCTTGTTCGTGACCACGGCCATGCGCATGCCGGCGGCGCGCAGCCGCGCGAGCGCGGCAGCCACGCCCGGATAGGGCGTTGCCGTCGTGCCCGCCGTGGCGTCGTAATGCGTGTCGAATACGGGCATCATCTCGTCGAGCGTGATCTGCGCTTCGAGACCGTGGCTCGCGAGCACCTGGCGCATCAGCTCCCGCGTGCCGTTGCCGATGTAGCCGATCACGGTATCGAGCGAGACCGGCGCGAGACCGTGGGCTTCGAGCGCGCGGTTCACGGCAAGCGCAATTTCAGGCGCGGTGTCGAATAGCGTGCCGTCGAGATCGAATGTGATGAGTTGCGTCTTCATGGCAGGCAGGCCTCCACGATGTGCTCCACGGTCAGGCCGAAGTGCGCGAACAGATCGGCTGCCGGTGCCGATTCGCCGAACGACGTGAGGCCGATCACCTTGCCTTCCGGGCCCACATACTTGTGCCAGAAGTCGCCATGCGCGGCCTCCACCGCCACGCGGCGCACGCCTGGCGGGAGCACCGCCGCGCGATATGCAGCGTCCTGCCGGTCGAATACGGAAGTCGACGGCATCGACACCACGCGCACGCGCACGCCCTGCTGCACGAGCCGGCTTTGTGCGGCAATCACCATCGACACTTCGGATCCCGTAGCAATTAGCACCACATCGGGCGCGCCATCGGCAGCATCGCTCAGCACATAGCCGCCCTTGCGGATGCGCTCGATCCGGGCGTCGTCGGACGGCGCTTGCGGCAGGTTCTGGCGTGACAGCACGAGCGAGGTGGGTCCGTGCGCGCGCTCGATCGCCATCTGCCACGCAACCGCGGTCTCCACCGAATCGCACGGGCGCCAGACGTCGAGGCCCGGAATCAGGCGCAGGCTCGCAACGTGCTCGACCGGCTGATGCGTCGGCCCGTCCTCGCCCAGCCCGATCGAATCGTGCGTGAGCACATGAATCACGCGCAGCTTCATCAGCGCGCTCATGCGAATGGCGTTGCGCGCGTAGTCGGAGAACACGAGGAAGGTGCCGCCGTATGGAATGAAGCCGCCGTGCAGCGCCATGCCGTTCATCATCGCCATCATTCCGAACTCGCGCACCCCATACGAAAGGTAGTTCGCATGCGCATCGTGCGCGCCGCCCGGCACGAACGCCCGGGACGCCTTGACCGCCGTGAGATTGGAGCCGGTCAGGTCCGCCGAGCCACCGAACAGCTCGGGCAATTCGGGCACCAGCACTTCGAGCGCAAGCTGCGAAGACTTGCGCGTGGCGCAAGGCGCGGTGGCGTCGCGCGCCACGCCAATCAACTGCGCGACGACGCGCGGCCAGTCCTCAGGCAATTCGCCGCGCATGCGGCGCTCGAACTCGGCGGCCTCGTGCGGATACTCGGTGCGATACGCGTCGAACAGTGCCTCCCACTCGCGCACGCGCGCCGCACCGCGCTCGACTTCGCTCCAGCTCGCGCGAATGTCCTCGGGAATCTCGAACGGCGGATACTCCCAGCCCAGCGCGCGGCGCGTCGCGGCGATTTCATCGGCGCCGAGCGGCGCACCGTGTACGTCGTGCGTGTCCGCCATATTCGGCGAGCCCCAGCCGATGGTCGTGCGGCAGATGATCAGCGTCGGGCGCGCGTCGTCCGCATGCGCCTCGCGTATCGCCGCGTCCACCGCCGCCGCGTCGTGGCCGTCGAGCGGCCCGACCACCTGCCAGCCATACGCGCGAAAGCGCGCCGCCGTGTCGTCGGTAAACCAGCCGCTCACGTGGCCGTCGATCGAAATACCGTTGTCGTCGTAGAACGCAATCAGCTTGCCGAGCCCGAGCGTGCCGGCCAGCGAGCAGGCTTCATGGCTCACGCCTTCCATCAGGCAGCCGTCGCCGAGAAACACATAGGTATGGTGATCGACAACCGGAAATCCCGGCCGGTTGAAGCGCGCGGCCAGCCGCTTCTCCGCGAAGGCCATGCCCACACCGTTCGCGAGCCCCTGGCCGAGCGGCCCCGTCGTCGTTTCGACACCGGGAGTCAGACCATATTCAGGATGACCAGGCGTTTTCGAATGCAGTTGCCGGAAGCGCTTGAGTTCGTCGAGCGGCAGATCGTAGCCCGTGAGGTGCAGCGCCGCGTACAGCAGCATCGAGCCGTGCCCGTTCGAGAGCACGAAGCGGTCGCGATTCGGCCAGGACGGCTCGCACGGGCTGTGCCGCAGATGAACGCGCCACAGCACCTCGGCAATGTCGGCCATGCCCATCGGCATGCCGGGATGGCCCGATCGGGCGACCTCGACCGCGTCGATGGCGAGAAAGCGCAGCGCATTCGCGAGACGACGGCGGCTTGACGGCGCCGCGCTCTCGCGGCCCGCATGACGGGGATGATTCATGACGAAACCTCTTTTGTGAGCGCGGTTACAGCAGCGCCTGGCGGCGGTTGCTCATCAGGCGCAGGATCATCGGCGTGAAGATCAACTGGACGGCGAGACCCATCTTGCCGCCGGGACACACGATCGTGTTCGGCCGCGACATGAACGAGCCGTGCAGCATCGAAAGCAGATACGGAAAGTCGATGCCCTTCGGGTCTGCGAAGCGAATCACCAGCATGCTTTCGTCGAGCGATGGAATATCGCGCGCGATAAACGGGTTCGACGTATCGACGACCGGCACGCGCTGCACGTTCACATGCGTGCGCGAGAACTGCGGGCAGATATAGCTCACGTAGTCGGGCATGCGGCGCAGGATCGTGTCGACCACGGCCTCCTGCGAATAGCCGCGCAAGTTCTGGTCGCGATGCAGCTTCTGGATCCACTCGAGGTTGATCGTCGGCACGACGCCCACGAGCAGGTCCGCATGCTGCGCGACATTCACGCGATCGGTCACGACGGCGCCGTGCAGCCCTTCGTAGAACAGCAGGTCGGTGCCTTCCTGCAGATCGGCCCACGGCGTGAACGTGCCCGGCGCCTGGCCGTACTCGGCGCCTTCCACCTCGTCGTGCAGATATTTACGGCAGCGTCCCGTGCCGCGCTCGCCGTAGGCCGCAAACAGTTGCGCGAGTTCCTCGAACAGGTTCCCGCTCGGTCCGAAATGGCTGAAGCTGTGCTCGCCCGCCGCTTCGGCCTCCTTGAGCTTCTGGCGCATTTGCAGGCGGTCGTAGGCATGAAACGAATCGCCTTCGATGATGGCGGCGTTCACGTTCTCGCGCCGGAAAATATGCTGGAATGCGCGCGTGATCGTCGTCGTGCCTGCGCCCGACGAACCCGTGATCGCGACGATGGGATGTTTGGTCGACATGTCTCCTCCTGATGCTCGATCTCGTTGGCGCGAGCCTCAATGCGCCGCGCGGAACAGCGAACGCGTGTTGAAAAGCGGCGAATCGAAGCGCTCGCCGGCGCCGCGGTCGAATTCGCAGTGGTAGTGCTCGATGCGCTCGACTTCGCGCCGCGAGCCGAGGATCACCGGCACGCGCTGATGCAGCGCCTCGGGCTGCACTTCGAGAATGCGGCCGCGTCCCGTGGAGGCGCGCCCGCCCGCCTGCTCGACGAGCATCGCCATGGGGTTCGCCTCGTAGAGCAGCCGCAGCCGCCCCGGTTTGGCCGGATCCTTTTTGTCCTTCGGGTACATGAACACGCCGCCGCGCATGAGGATGCGATGCACTTCCGCCACGAGCGACGCAATCCAGCGCATGTTGAAGTCGGTCTGGCGCGGACCCGCTTTGCCTTCGAGACACTCATCGACATAGCGCTGCACGGGCGGCTCCCAATAGCGCATGTTCGACGCGTTGATCGCGAATTCGCGCGTTTCCTCGCTGATCCGCAGATCGGGGTGCGTGAGGATGTACGCGCCAATCTCCGGGTCGAGCGTGAAGCCGTGCACGCCGCGGCCGAGCGTCAGCACGATCATGTCGGCCGGCCCGAACAGCGCATAGCCCGCGCAAACCTGCGCCGTGCCCGGTTGCAGAAAGTCTTCCACCGTGGGCTCGGTCACGCCGGGAGGCGCCATGAGCACGGAGAAAATGGTGCCGACGGTCACGTTGACGTCGATGTTCGAGGAGCCGTCGAGCGGGTCGAACAGCAACAGATAACGCCCGCGCGGATACCCGGACGGAATCTCGTAAGCATGCTCGAGCTCTTCGGAGACCATGCCCGCGAGCTGGCCGCCCCACTCGCAGCACGCGAGCATGATCTCGTTGGAGATCACGTCGAGTTTCTGCTGCGTCTCGCCCTGCACGTTCTTCATGCCCGCCGCGCCAATTGCGCCATCGAGCGCGCCGCGAGCGACACGCGCACCGATGTACTTGCACGCGGTCTGGATATCGTTGACGAGCGCGGCAAGCTGCTCGTCCTGCGCCGGATGACGGCGGTGCTCCTCGATGATGAACTTCGAGAGCGTCGTTCGGCCATGCTGCATGGACGTCTCCTTTTATCGATCTGTCGTTCTATGGGGCTTTCTATGGGTATTTCCGTGGGTACTTCTACGGGCATTGCTATGCGGCATCGCCGAACACGCGGCTCGCGCGAATGTCGGCGGCTACGATCGTTTCGAGCGCCTCACGCGTCACGGGCGCTTGCGACGTAAATACACGATTGGCCTGGCGCAGCCGCGCCCGATCGAGCGCATTGCGAATCGAGCGCGCGTTCGCGAAATTAGGCTGCGCCTTGCGCCGTTCGACGTATTCGTTAAGCGCCGCCTTCGCGCCATCGTCGAGCCGGTAATGCATGTCGTGCAGCATCCGCTCGGCAATCTCGAACAACTCCGTATCGGTGTAGTCGGGAAAATCGATGTGATGCGCGATGCGCGACTTGAAGCCCGGATTGCTCTGGAAAAACGTGTCCATGCGCTCCTTGTAGCCCGCGAGGATCACCACGAGATCGTCGCGCTGGTTCTCCATGATTTGCAGCAGAATCTCGATCGCCTCCTGGCCATAGTCGCGCTCGTTTTCGGGGCGATACAGGTAGTACGCCTCGTCGATGAAGAGCACGCCGCCCATCGCGCGCTTGAGCACCTCCTTCGTCTTGGGCGCGGTGTGGCCGATGTACTGGCCCACGAGATCGTCGCGGGTCACGGCCACGACGTGGCCTTTTCTCACATAGCCGAGCCGGTGCAGAATCTCCGCCATGCGCATCGCGACCGTGGTCTTGCCCGTGCCCGGATTGCCGGTGAAGCACATATGCAGCGAAGGCGCGGCTGTCGTCATGCCAAGCTCCTTGCGCGCGCGCTCGACCACGAGAAATGCGGCAATTTCGCCGATACGCGTTTTCACCGGCCTCAAGCCCACGAGTTCGCGCTCGAGACGCTCGAGCACATCGTGAATCTGCGCGTCGCGCACGATGGCCTGCAGATCGATGGCGGTTTCAGTGCTCATGGCGTCCAGTCCCGTTAATAGTGAGGATTGCCTGGCGCACGGCTTGCGCCGCGCGCCACCTGCTTATCATCGTGCCCGCATCACAGGTAGCGTTCGCCCGATGGCTTGTCGTCCGCATAAGGACGCACGCTGTAGTGGATCGTGCGCGCCGCGCCGTCGTCGCGGCCGAGGCGGAAGCCCGGCTCGTTTTCCGGCCGGCTGACGATGAACGACAGGCGTGTCGTCTCGAAGCCGAACGTGGAATCGAACGCGTTCACCTTCACGTAGTGGTGCGGCTTCGCCTTGCGGCACGCGTTCACTTCGAGCATCACGCCGGCTGCGTCCCTGAGATCGAACATCGGCAAGCCCCACATGTCCCAATACGCGTTGCGCGGGTGCGGGTCGTCGGTGAACTCGACGGAGCAGGCCCAGCCCTCGCGCAGCGCGTAGTCGATCTGCGCGCGAATCTCGTCGTCGGTCAGGTCCGGCAGAAAAGAAAAAGTCCCTTGAGTGAGTCGCATATCGTTCTCCAGTCCTTCTGGCATGAGTTCTTGCACGAGTTACGAGGCCGTTGCCGTGGCTACGAAGTCCGGCGTGTCGGTGGACGCGTAGTTGAAGGTCACGTCGCGCCAGGTGTCGAGCGCCTGCTTGAGCGGTGTGCACCAGCGCGCCGCTGCTTCGAGAATCTGCGGGCCCTCCGTTGCAATGTCGCGCCCTTCGTTGCGTGCCTTCGTCATGGTTTCGAGCGCGACCCGATTCGCGGTCGCGCCGGCCTGAATGCCCATCGGGTGACCGATCGTGCCGCCGCCGAACTGCAGCACGACGTCGTCGCCGAACAGCGTGAGCAACTGATGCATCTGGCCCGCGTGGATGCCGCCCGAGGCGACCGGCATGACCTTCTTCATGGCGGCCCAATCCTGCTCGAAGAACAGGCCCCGTTGCAGATCGATCTCGTTGCGCTCGTCGCGGCACACGTTGTAGAAGCCCTGCACGGTGAGCGGATCGCCTTCGAGCTTGCCGACCGCCGTGCCCGTGTGCAGGTGATCGACGCCCGCGAGACGCAGCCATTTCGCGATCACGCGGAACGATACGCCGTGGGACTTCTGCCGCGTATAGGTGCTGTGGCCGGCGCGGTGCATATGCAGGATCATGTCGTTCTTGCGCGCCCAGTTCGACATCGACTGGATCGCGGTCCAGCCGATCACGAGGTCGACCATCACGACGCACGAGCCCAGCTCTTTCGCGAAGTCGGCGCGCTCGTACATGTCCTCCATCGTCGCGGCGGTAATGTTCATGTAATGCCCCTTGATCTCGCCGCTCGTCGCCTCCGCGCGCTTGACCGCTTCCATGCAGTACAGAAAACGGTCGCGCCAGTGCATGAAGGGCTGCGAGTTGATGTTCTCGTCGTCCTTCGTGAAGTCGAGGCCGCCGGCCAGCCCCTCATAGACCACGCGCCCGTAGTTCTTGCCGGAGAGGCCGAGCTTGGGCTTCATCGTCGCGCCGAGCAGCGCGCGGCCGAACTTGTCGAGCCGCTCGCGCTCCACGACGATGCCGGTCGGCGGCCCCTTGAAGGTCTTCACATAGGCCACCGGAATGCGCATGTCTTCGAGACGCAGCGTCTTCAAGGGCTTGAAGCCGAACACGTTGCCGATGATCGACGCGGTGAGATTCGCGATCGATCCTTCCTCGAACAGTTCGAGCTCGTAGGCTATGTAGGCGAAGTACTGCTGCTCGGTGGACGTGCCCGGACCCGTGTTCGGCACCGGATCGACGCGGTACGCCTTCGCGCGATACTTGTCGCAGGCGGTGAGCCGGTCGGTCCAGACCACGGTCCAGGTCGCCGTCGAAGATTCACCCGCAACGGCTGCGGCCGCTTCGTCCGGCTCCACACCCGCTTGCGGCGTGATGCGGAACAGGGCGATCACGTCCGTATCCTTGGGTTCATAGTCCGGCTGCCAGTACCCCATCTGTTTGTACTTGAGCACGCCGGCTGCATAACGTTGCTTGGCGTCCGTAATCACACCGCTTTCCACAGGCTTGGTCATCGTCTCGCTCCTTGGTGGCTGACCTCATGGACACCAAGGTTAAGCGGCGGGATAATTCATGTACATTCACGAATTACTTTCTCCCGATTAAGGATTTCTTAATGCGAGGCGTGACGCTCCGGCAAATCCGTGTCTTCGTCGCAGTGGCACGCCATCTGAACTTCTCGCGCGCGGCTGAAATGCTGAGCCTCACGCCGCCCGCGGTCACGATGCAGATTCGCGAGCTCGAAACGCAGGTCGGCTTGCCGCTCTTCGACCGGGAAGGCAGGAATGTCTCGCTCACCATTACGGGCGAGTACTTCCTCGTCTACGCGCGCAAGATCCTTGCGACGCTGAAAGACGCCGAGGACATGGTGGCCCGCTTCAAGAAGGTCGAGACCGGGCGCATCGTCATTGGCATGGTCAGCACCGCGCAGTATTTCGTGCCGCCGCTGCTGGGGCACTTTTGCAAGGACCATCCGGGCGTCGAGGTAAGTCTCACTGTCGGCAATCGTCAGACGCTGCTGGAGCAATTGCAGCGCAACGAGGTCGATCTGGCCGTGATGGGACGCCCTTCCAGAGAGCTCGCCACGCGCGCGGAGCCGTTCGCGGCCCACCCGCTCGTGTTCGTCTCGGCGCCTGACCATCCGCTGGCGCGCCTGGGCCACGTGCCGGCCCAGGCGCTTGCCGGCTATAACTTCATCGTGCGCGAGCCCGGTTCCGGCACGCGTGCGGTGCTGGAGGCGTACTTCGAGAAGCACGGCCTGACGCCGCACATCAGCATGGAAATGTCGGGAAACGAGACGATCAAGCAGGCCGTCATGGCGAACATGGGCGTCAGCCTCCTGTCCTTGCACACGCTGGGGCTCGAGCTGAGCAGCGGCCGTCTTGTCGTGGTCGACGTCGAAGACACACCGGTACTGCGCCGCTGGTATATGGTGAACCTGCTGTCGAAGATATTGTCGCCGCCTGCCGAGGCATTTCGCTATTTCATGCTCGAGCACGCGGAAGATTATCTGTCGCAGGAATTCGGACAGGAATGAGATACGCGGGCATTGCCGATATTAATTATCGGTTTTGAATCGACCATGCCGCCGATACTTAGAATCGGATCCGGGAAGACACAACCGCCGATGGCTGGAATCGGATCTGAATAGTCTCAACCGCCGATGCATAGTATCGGTGCATCGGCGGATACTCGTTCGGATAACTTAGGTTCCGGCGCCCTCCGACGCGGGTGTGGCCGCAGCCGACGGGTGGCCGATACCGCCTTCCTGCAGCCAGTAGCCGAGGCCCATGAAAACCGCGCCGCCAGCAATATTCCCCGCCGTCACGAAAATTTCGTTGTGGATTGCACCGGCGAGCGTGATCGACGCGGGATGATCGGACATCAGCGCCAGTGCGAACGCAAACATATTGGCTACGCTGTGTTCGAAACCGCAGGCCACGAATGCGAATATCGGCCAGAAGATGAGCCCGAGCTTTGCCGCATCGTTCTTCGTGCGTGCGGCCATCCAGATCGCGAGGCATACCAGCCAGTTGCAGAGCAGGCCCTTGGAGACGAGCACGAGGCCCGGAGCCGCCATCTTTGCCTCCACGGCCTTGAAGAACGCACCCGAGCCGTCCGTCAACAGCACCCCGCCGCCGCCCGCGAGCAAGATGGCCGCCAGGACAATGGCGCCGGTGAGGTTGCCTATCCACGACGCCACCCACACCAGCAACAGGCCACCCACGCCAGTCTCCCCTCGCAACAGTGCGAGCGGCATATACATGGCCGTTCCCGTGAACAGATCGGAACCGGCGAACACGACAATGGTCAGCGCGCAGGCGAACACGGCCCCCATCACGAGATGCACATAGGCCGGATCGACATGCGCACCCACCGTAAACATCAGAATGTCCCCAAAGCCGATATAAGCACCCGCCATGGCGGCACCGATCAGAAACGCCAGCGGCGTGTGCTGTGCCGTCGACGCCCGGTGGGCACCTGTCCTGGCAAATTTGTCGATACTTTCTGCGTACATTGCTGCTCCCGATAAGGATCGGTCTCCGCCGCCGGAGACGGGCCGGGCCATGCACTGCACAGCCCGCTGCTTTCATGGCCCCTCTTTTTCTGCTCGCCATGGATTTATGGAGAGCAAGGTTATGCGGCGCGATAGCCCATGTACATTCACGATTTTCTTGCCTGAACTTAAGAAGTTCTTAATCGGGCGTGATCGGCGCATTTTCGTTGCCGATGCGGGGCCCGTTGAAATTTCGACGCTGGCGGTGAAATGGGGACGGCGTCGCAGGTACGGCCGCTGCTGCGGTTTCGTTAGCCTCGCCGATGCCACGCAATGCCGCGGTTCGGTGCAAATGGCGAGGCCCATCGGAAACTGGAGGCCCGTATGCAGCCTGTGAAGCCCTCCGAAGGGCATCAAAGCGAACCGTTGAATCCTGGCGACGAAGGACCACCTGATGCGCCGGGCGTCGGCGAAGATTGGTGTGGCGCATGCCACGGCACGGGAATGGTGGAAGGTCAGCGCTGTTCCGTGTGCGGCGGCACCGGTAAGGTGCTCCAGGGAATTGGCGGAGGCTGAGCTGGAAAAAGACAGCGCCTTCCGAACTCCGGGAGGCGCCGCAGGAAGACGCCGTTCAGAAAGTCTCTTTCCACAGCTTCGCGCTAGCTGCCTCGATCTCACACTTGGGATAACGAACCACAGCGCGCAAGGCCGAACTCGTGGCGAAGCTCGAAGCGGCTGGCATCAAGCACACCGGCGATCGGACCATCACGCTCTCGCATCGCGACTTTCCAGTTTGAGGCGCCATACAACGACGCCCGACGCGTTTCTGGAGCATGGCCTTGCGCAGCACTCTCTCAGTTCCATCGCGAGAAGTCGTCCAGTTGATTCAGCCGCCGCATCCGCTGCGCGCGCAGATGCTCCTGCCGGTAATGGCAGACCACGAAAATAGTCGCCATCGCCAGTACCGCGAACCCGATCACCATACCGACCCAATCCACATCGCCTCCTTCAACATTGTCTGCAGGCTCCGGCCGTCTCTGCGGATTCTGTCCATGCTGCACGAATCGATATCTACCGTTTCCCTTCCCGAGCCGCCGATTCGAACCCGCCACGCCCATCTCTCGCGCCAGCCTCCACCAGCGTTCCGGCGCACTGGCTGTGGCCTTCCAACAATGCATGAACGGTGCGAATCCATTCTGCGTGCGTTGCCGCCGCGACTTCGTACCACCTCCGGGTCCAATCGTGCAGTCTTTCTGTGGCGAGCAAGGCAAGACTGGTTTGCTGCGCAAACCACTGTCCCCCGTGCGACTCGTTTGCGCCCACGTCCAGCCCATGCGCCTTGCTGAACACTGAGTGGATGCCGTGCATGCTCGGCCCGGTAACGACCCCGAAGCTCTCCAGAGTCACACTGGTCAGTTTGACAAGGCATTCGAGGTGGAACTTCTGCCTGGCGGCAAGCTGTTCTTGAGTCAGCATGATGAATTTAGAAGAGGGTTGACGGTGGCGAAGCCCGCTCAGCGCGGCGCCACGATTCGCGACAAGGTCTGGTTATTAATGTATTTTTTCAGCTAACAGCGAGGCCAACGTCAGCTTGCCTCGTTGCACGCGAAACCAGCGGTTTTATTCTAGCGTCGATTTCAATGCCTGGCGTGTTCGTAACTTATGCGTTACGGACGCCGACGACCTACGACTACGCACTCGATTCCCACGCAACCGATTTGAGCATCACCAGGTGCATAGGCCTCGTGGCGCGGCACAGATCTACGCGTAACGCCGCAGGTGGCATCCCCCACCCATTCATGCATGAGACATATTCAATCAGACGGTGTGCGTTGTCACACACTCCTTTTAATTTATCGGATCACCGCCAGGCGATCATCTTTCCGCACGCACCGATTGAATGCCTGTCCTTTGTTCGCTCAAAACGTCATGGCCAGCCAGAGAAGAATCACCATTCCCTCGGTGGAACGCCAAAGTACCGACGTTTCGACCGATGCGAAGGAAACCAATAAGTTGCTGGACCTGTCGTCCGCGATTGCCGGGCTGGATCGTGCGGCCGGCCTGATCGTCGAGAACGAAGCAGCGGAGCCGACCAATCGACGGATGCTCGACAAGGCGGAAAAGCACTATTGACACTGAATACAGCGTCGTTCGAATCCGGTACTGCGCGGCGGAATATCCGCCGCCCCTTGCCAGTCATCGTCACTGCGCGGCAAACGCCTGAATGCGCCGTGAGAGCGGAATTAATCTGAATCCCACTTCGCGCAGAAGCCATGTTTGTCGACTGCCAGACACTTCTTCTTGCTTATCGCGAGTGAATCATTCCCGCCGTAAATCGCCACGTCCGAAACGGAAGCGGGTTTCTCCGGCATATTGGCGCCAGCCGATACACGCTCTGTATTGTCGGTGGCATCTTGAGCGGGCTGCGCTGCGAGGACGACGGCCGGGAGTATTGCGGGCAGGACGAAAAGTATTAGCTTCATGACCAGACCCCTCACGTCTGAACAGAGATCCAAGTGTAAAGGCGCCTGCTTACGCCGCCCCTACGCTTTGTGTGTTGCCGCACGTTATGCGGATTTTTTTGAACACCGATCATGAGGCTCGCGTGCATTGGGAATGCAGCAGCAGATCTGTCCGGAAATGCCGGCTTGCGGACAACGCGCCCGGATGTACTTCTGTACGTCCCTTGACATATGCTCGACACAGTCGCTTCCCGCCGCGCTGAGTCGTATCAAGCCGCTGCCGGGCCTCACTGTGCGCATCGCAGTAGTCGCGGCAAAAGCCATTTGCAGCACGTTTCCAATCGACTTTAGATAAACCTTTGGCTCTCGCGCCGTGATTGCCGCATTGAACGAGACGCGCCGCAAA
Organism: Paraburkholderia tagetis; assembly: GCF_022213065.1. Classification (GTDB taxonomy): domain Bacteria; phylum Pseudomonadota; class Gammaproteobacteria; order Burkholderiales; family Burkholderiaceae; genus Paraburkholderia; species Paraburkholderia tagetis. Next base: position 197,910 of record NZ_JAKLJA010000007.1, on the reverse strand, counting down.
ACCGCAGCACTTGATTGGCACGCAGTGAACGTGATCCAGAGATTTCAACGCGATGCCTGGCAGCTTCAACGCAGGCGCGCTTTATCAACCCGAGAATAGAAAATGACTGACATTGTGATCGTTTCGGCCGCACGCACCGCGGTCGGCAAATTCGGCGGCACGCTGGCAAAGATTGCGGCGCCCGATCTGGGCGCGCTGGTCATCAAGGCGGCGCTGGAGCGCGCGGGTGTGAAGCCCGAGCAGGTGAGCGACGTGATCATGGGTCAGGTGCTGACCGCCGGTTCGGGCCAGAACGTCGCGCGCCAGGCGTCGATCAAGGCGGGGCTGCCCACGGGCGTGCCCGCGATGACGATCAACAAGGTCTGCGGCTCGGGCCTGAAGGCCGTGATGCTCGCCGCCAACGCGATTCTCGCGGGCGACTCGGAGATCGTCGTGGCCGGCGGCCAGGAAAACATGAGCGCGGCGCCGCACGTGCTGCCGGGCTCGCGCGACGGCTTCCGCATGGGCGACGCGAAGCTCGTCGACACCATGATCGTCGACGGCCTGTGGGACGTTTATAACCAGTACCACATGGGCGTGACCGCCGAAAACGTGGCGAAGGAATACGGCATCACGCGCGAAGAGCAGGACGCATTCGCGGCGCTGTCGCAGAACAAGGCGGAAGCCGCGCAGAAGGCGGGCCGCTTCGACGCGGAAATCGTGCCGGTGCAGATTCCGCAACGCAAGGGCGACCCGCTGGTATTCAACACCGACGAATTCGTGCGCCACGGCGTGACGGCGGATTCGCTCGCGGGCCTGAAGCCGGCGTTCTCGAAGGAAGGCACGGTGACGGCGGCGAACGCATCGGGTCTGAACGACGGCGCAGCGGCAGTGGTCGTGATGTCGGCGAAGAAGGCCGAGGCGCTGGGCCTGAAGCCGCTCGCGCGCATCAAGGCCTACGCGGCCGGCGGCGTGGACCCGAAGGTGATGGGCATGGGCCCGGTGCCGGCGTCGAAGCGCTGCCTCGAGCGTGCGGGCTGGTCGGTGAACGATCTCGATCTCATGGAGATCAACGAGGCGTTCGCGGCACAGGCGCTGGCCGTGAACAAGCAGATGGGCTGGGACACGTCGAAGATCAACGTGAACGGCGGAGCGATTGCGATCGGTCACCCGATCGGCGCGTCGGGCTGCCGGATTCTGGTGACGCTGCTGCACGAAATGCAGCGCCGTGACGCGAAGCGGGGTCTCGCCTCGCTGTGCATCGGCGGCGGCATGGGCGTGGCGCTCGCGCTCGAGCGCGGCTGAGCCGTATCGAAGTAAAGCGGTTTGCCCGCAAGGCAGGAGCACTGCGCACAGGCGGGCAAACCGGATAAGTAGTGGCGACCCGTGGCCAGCCACCACCTGAATGATTGTAATTCTTCTCTCCTGGATAAATAGTATGACTAAGCGTATTGCATTGGTAACGGGTGGAATGGGCGGCCTCGGTGAGGCAATCAGCGTCCGGCTATACGACGCAGGTTTTCAGGTTGTTGTCACGCACTCGCCGGACAACGCCGGCGCAAAGGACTGGCTGGCCAGAATGAAGGAGACGGGCCGCGATTTCCACGCCTACCCTATCGATGTCGCGGACTATGACTCATGCCAACGCGCCGCGCAGAAGATCAAGAACGAAGTCGGCCCCGTCGACATTCTGATCAACAACGCCGGCATTACGCGCGACGCGACCTTCAAGAAGATGGACAAGGTCAATTGGGACATGGTCCTGCGCACGAACCTGGACTCCATCTTCAACATCTCGAAGCCGCTGTGCGATGGCATGGTCGAGCGCGCGTGGGGCCGCATCATCAACATCTCGTCGGTGAATGGTTCAAAGGGTTCAATCGGCCAGACCAACTATGCGGCAGCGAAGGCCGGCATGCACGGCTTCACGAAATCGCTCGCGCTGGAAGTCGCGCGCAAGGGCGTGACGGTGAACACGATTTCGCCAGGCTATCTCGCCACGAAAATGGTCACCGCCATCCCGCAGGAAATCCTGGACACGAAGATCGTGCCGCAGATCCCAATGGGCCGGCTCGGCAATCCGGAAGAAGTCGCGGCGCTCGTGCTGTTCCTCTGCTCGGACGACGCGGGTTTTATTACCGGAGCGAATATTCCCATCAACGGCGGCCAGCACATGCAATAATCGTCGGACTTGCGCGAATGGGGCAGCGACAGGTTCTTTGAACCGGTCGCATTTCCCCGGCTTCTTTTCGTCAGGCACGGATTGTGCGCAACGGTGTAGCCGCTGGCCGTTCGTAAAACGTATCAGCCCGTCGGGCGCAGACCAGCGGCATTATCTAGAACCCGTCTTTCCAGGAACATTCAGAACATGGCAACCGGTACCGTCAAGTGGTTTAACGATTCGAAGGGGTTTGGGTTCATCACGCCAGACGACGGCAGCGATGACCTGTTTGCTCACTTCTCCGAGGTTCAGGGCGCTGGCTTCAAATCTCTTCAGGAAGGCCAGAAGGTCAGTTTTGAAGTCAAGCAGGGCCCCAAGGGGAAACAGGCAGCAAACATCAAAGCCGTTTAAGTTTTCCGCCCTGCTTACCTTCCCTCGCCAATGCGCGCGCGAGGCACAGTGAGTTTGTGCACGTAACGGACGCGCCAGGTGCAACGCTCGGCGGCAAGCAGCAACACAATCGCGGATAAGGCCTTAAGGATGGCTCCGGCTACGACGCGCTTGTGCAGTATCCCCCTTGGAGATACTGGAGCCGCAGTGCTTGCACCTGATTGCATCCCTGCGTACACGGCGGTGGCATTCCGGGCATCTGCCGGGAAATGCAAGCGAACGCCCAACCATGGCAAGCGCTGACAGTCCCGCCAGAGCAAGAAAAATGACACCAGTCATGACGTGTTTTGTATTGACGGTTAGCAGAAATCCTGTGAAGAATAAAATTTTAGCGGTGATTTCGAAAAAACCATTGATATTTTCCAGAGTGAAGAAAGCGTATTTTTTGGGCGATGATCGTCCAGACAGACCACGGATAAAAAACGGTATCCGTACCAGTAGAATCGCCAACCAGAACGTAATAATCCAGGCGGCAATATCATCCCTCAAGAAAGCCGGTAGCCACGTCCAGCTATCTAAAGTTCGCGTCATCCAGCCGCTGTCAACCGCCGCCCCGACAAGCGCGTCGCCCCGTACCAGATGAACTATCCGCCCTGCTACACGAAGCGCGTCGCCACTACACCGGGCGACTTCATCGGGAGCGTCTCGAACTCGGATCAATAGCGACAACAGACTGATGTTTACCATGCCCGGATTCCTCAGTTATTGCGGTCTCTGAACAGGTTATCCCCTGCCAGGAATCCAGCCCGCGATGGCGAGCATGATGGCCTCCGACACAAAGGCCCGGCAAAGGCGAAGGCGGGCGCGGTAGAAGCGAAGGCAAGAACGTCCGGGCATCGCATGGCTCCCCCGAAAGAAGGCCTATGGGCTGCAACGGCAATTAGCAAGCCTGATGCCACGCGTCGCTGACTACACCACGCAACGCGTAACGACGGCAGCAGCGGTAGTGTCGTACCTGGTTCGATACCCACTTCTCAAGCCGGCAGGCAAGGTGGTGCATTCGAACAGGGCACGGCCGGATTTTTGTCGACACTACTATGCCGCGCACTATAATGCCAACGGGGTAAATCCGACGAATCCCGTTTCCGCTCTGCACCATGGCCCGAAATAAAACAGAAAACCTGCCCGATCTTTCCACGCTCCTTACGCCGAAGAATTCGCTGATGCTCGCAGTCGAGCGGGCGGTGCTGCGCGGCCAGGACTGGGCGGCCGCTTCGGTGCCGATTGCCGAGCAGATCGCGGCCCGGCTCGCCGGGGTCATCACGCTCGACCTCATGAAATCGGGGCAACGCCTGCTGGAAGCCGATATCAGCGAAGTGCTGCATGTGAGCCGCGCACCCGTGCGCGAAGCGCTGCGCATACTCGAACGCGATCGTCTGGTTGAGTTTCAGGCACGGCGCGGCGCAATCGTGACCGCGCCCGACCAGGCGGAGCTTCGAGATATCTTCCGCGTGCGCAGCGTGCTTTACATCACGATGCTGGAGCAGGTGGCACGCGAAAATCCATCGGGGCTCGAGGCGTTGCTGACCGAATACGTACCCAAGCTCACCAAGGCAGCCGACGAATCGGTAGACGCCTATGCCGTGGAAAGCTTCCTGCTGAATTTCGCCACCATCAGCCTGTGCACCAACCGGTTGCTGGTCGATATCCTGCACTCGATCTCGCTGCGGACGTTCCGTTATGTCCGGCTGGGATTCGTGGCTTCGCCTCAATCGATTCGCGCATCGCTGAAAGTCTGGCGTGCATTGCAAAAGGCTGCAATCAAGCAGGATAACGAACTACTGCTTTCTCTTGCAGCCTCCCGTCTGGACGAAGCGAGGGATGCTGCCGTTCGCGCGATAGCCGCAACGTCCACCGACAGCCTGCGTGCGCGTGCTTCAAGGACTCCGCGTGCCAAAGCGGGAACCGCTCCTGCGCAATGAGCGGCCCCCTCTTCGGCTGCGTGGGTGTCTCCTTTAACCCAATACCTCCAACTCAGACCGCTGTATCCGCGCTCACGGTGCCAGCGAAAGCAGGCGCCACATCGAGTTGCACATCGGAGATCCTGGCCGCATCGGCGTCGTAGCGGCGCATGGCGATGACAAAAAACACTGCCGCCAATACGCTACACAGCGGGATAACCGCGAGCGCGTGCTGCAAACCCCAGTGGTCTGATAGAACACCCGTCAGGACGGGTCCCACTGCCAGGCCAAACACGTTCTGAAACAGGGAAAGCACGGCCGCGCCGGTCGAGCGCACGCCTGGGTGAATGACGTCCATGGCGATGCCGGCAACCACACCCACGGTGCAGTTCATGAAAAAGCCGCCAAGAACGATCAGCATGAACTGTATATGGGCCGTGTAAGCGCCGCCAAACGCCACCACGAAGATCACCGAGGTGGCAACGCACAGCGCCGATAGCGCGGGCAGCTTGTTGCGCGGTTGGCGACGTGCCAGGCGCCCCACCACGATTCCCCAGAACGAGCAGCTAACCGCACCGACCAATACCACCAGCGCCGCCGCCTTGGCCGCGGCCTCCGGGGGCATGCCATGGAAACGGTTCAGATAGCTGGGCAGCCACGACCACATGGCCGACACGGTGATCAGTTGAGCCGACGCGCCAACGCAAACCCACAGCAGGGTGCGCGTGCGGGCCAGCGTGCCAAAGATGTGCTTGAGCGTCCCGCCCAGCGACTGGCTCGCCTGCTTCGAGTGGGGCGCCAGTGCCACGGTCTTGTAGTCGCGCACGAGCAGATAAAGCCATGCCAGCACGAGCCCAGGCGCGCCGACCACGCCGAACGCGGCCTTCCAGCCCCACCTGGCCGCGATCATCCCTCCCAGCGCGACACCCAGTACCGAACCCAGCGCTGGAGCAGCGTAGAAGATACCGAGCGCGGCGCTGCGCAAGCGCTTGGGAAACAGTGTCGAGATAAGCGCTACGCCTACGGAACCGTAGCCGGTTTCCCCCACCCCAACCACCGCACGCGCCACGAACAATTGACTGTAGTTGGCCGTGAACATGCACGAGATCGTGGCCAGGCTCCAGGTGATAGCCATGACGACGATGCTCTTTACACGCCCCATGCGGTCCGCCACCAGCGCAACCGGCAGACCCCCTACGCCCACCACGACGGAAACGACGGAAACCAGCGAGCCCAGTTGCTTGTCGCTCAGATTCCATTCGCTCTTGATGTGCGGAAATAGCGAAACGATGATCTGGCGGTCGATGAAATCGAAAAACATCAGCGCGAAGGTCATCGCAAAAGCAAACCAGACCTGCCGCCGGCTCGTCAGGTAATCGCCGTTATTGCTGGCCTCGGGGCCCTCGGGTCCATCGGGGCCATTGGTTAGCACGTTCATGCTTGCCTCTATTGATTGATGAAATTCCGCACGGTCAAACCGTTGCACGTGAAGATCGCTCAGCGCGTCGTGCTTCGGCAATGTGGTATCGCCGGCCAATGAGGTACACCGCGAAAGGCAGAATTGCCGCGAGCGGAAGCCAGCGCAACGCGCCTTGAAGACCTACCGCGTCCGCTATCACGCCGGTGAAAAAGGGACCTGCAGCGAGGCCGAGAATATTGTTGAAAAGCGTAAGCGTGGCAAATGCCGAGCCATGGATCGCCGGCGGTGTGGCCCCCGCGATAATCGCGCTACAGGTGCCGAACGAACTGGCAAGAAATAGCACTGCGGGTGCGAGAAGCGCGAGTTGCAGATTGCCTGGTGGCAAGCGGAACGCGATCGCCAGCAAGATGCCTAGCACGAGGCAATAAGCAATGGCCATGTTCCAACGCTTGAGCGACGAATCTCCGCTGATCCGGTCGGTCACCACACCACAGAGGAATTGCCCCAAGCCGCTGACGAGCACGAGACCGGCCGCCACCACGGCAGCCTTGCTGACCGGCATGCCCCAGTAGCGGTTCAGATAACTGGGCAGCCACACGAAGAGCGTGCCCTGAATGAAGATCTGCAAGGCGCTGCCGAGGTATGCACAAAATACGGAACGGGACGGAAACAAGGCAGCGGCAAGCGCTCGAGGTGTCAGTTTCAGGCGCTCATGCACCGGGGTTGCGCTGACAGCGTCTGGACGCGCACAGGCAACCCTTTTCTCCGTGACGACGAAGAAGTAAATGATCACCAGCGCAAAGCCGAAGATCGCCATCAGCGCCATTGACCAACGCCAGCCAAAGTGGCTCGCGATGATGCCGGAAACCGAAACGCCGAGCACTGATCCAAAGGCAGCGGCAGATGTGAAGCCGCCGGCAATGGTAGAGCGCAGATTCGCCGGAAAGAGGCTCATGAGCATGGCGAGTCCGACACTTCCGTATGCAGCTTCGCCGACACCAACGAAAATACGCGCGAGGAACATCTCGTGGTAGCTATTGGCAATCGCACATCCGAGCGTGGCGAGACTCCATAGCGCGGCCATCAGCGCAATGCTTTTGGCACGTCCCCAGCGGTCGGCAATCAGGGAAAATGGAAGCGTCAGCACGCCGACCGCCAACGGCACCACACCGCTAATCGAACCGAGTTGCGTATCGGAAAGCTGCCACTGGATTTTCAGAATCGGAAACAAGGCATTGAGCGCCTGACGCGACATGTAGTCGGACAACAAGAGGCAAAACATCAATGCGAATACCACCCACGCGTAGGCTCGGGCGCCACGGGTTGCCACGGCCTGCTCGGCCGGCACTGCGCTACTTGTATAAAGGCTCAATTTTGTCTCCTCCGGTGAGCGCGGAAAGATCGGGCAGGCTGTCTGTTTTATTTCGGACCATGGTGTAGAGCGGAACCGATATAAACGACTCAATAAGGCATGTCGCCTTCGATTCCCGCTCGCTCCATCTTGCGCGGCGCCGGCCAATAATCCATTACGGCGTAATGCTGCGTTGACCGGTTGTCCCAGACCGCAACGCTATTGGGCTTCCATCGGAAACGGACCTGATACTCCGGAATCGATGCCTGGCTGATCAGGTAGTTCAGCAGAAGACTCGCTCCCGGCGTCTTGTCCAGACCGTAACGCACATTCTCGGCGGTATGGTAGTTGACGAAATGCGTGGTGAAACTGCCGACGTAAAGCACCTTTTCGCCAGTCTCCGGGTGCGTGCGCACCACAGGGTGTTCCACCTCCGGATTCTGCGTCGCCAGTTTTCTTCGTTCGTCCGGGTCCATCGCCGCACCGAACGAGTGCTCGATGCTGCTTTTCGCTCTCAGCCCCTCGATACGCCTCTTGATTTCCTCAGGCAGTTGCTTATAAGCCTCGACCATATTGACCCAGATGGTGTCGCCCCCCACCTCCGGGCACTCGATACAGCGCAGCACGGCACCCATGGAGGGGTTGGGCCGCCAAAGCCCATCGGTATGGTAGTTATTCTCGTAAGGATTTTTTTCCTCCGAGCGATAGATCCGCACGAGGCCTGGATGCTCCGGATCGCTTCCCGCTACCGGATGATCTTCCAGCTTCCCGAATCTGCGGGCAAAGGCGACATGTTCCTCGCGGGAAATATCCTGGTCCCGGAAAAAGAGAACGCGGTGCTTGAGCAACAGCGCTTTCACTTCTGCGAACAGCGACGCATCGCGGGATGCGTCCCCCAGGCTCACACCGGACACTTCGGCGCCAATGCAAGCGGTCAGTCTTTCTACTTTGATCATGAACGATATCTCCTTGCGTCTGGCTGCGGTTTCGCTGATTCCCCACAGCCGCAGTTGCTACCTACGGGCACCGTCTGCGCGCCCCACTACTACTATCCGTTTCAATCTCGAATCGTCAGAAGCTGTGACGCAGACCGATCATCGCGGCCGTGGTCGATACGCCCGGCGCGACGGGCTGGCCGTACATGATCGTCTGGTTCATGGCCCCCCGGTTCGCGACATACCCAACCTGCGCAGAAACGATGGTGCGCTTCGACAAGCTGTAATCCAGGCCCACCGCGTATTCGCTCGAATGGTTCGCCGAGTGGTTGCGGTCCTTCAGGTAGTAGAAGCCGGACGTGACCTTGAGGAACGGGGTGAATTGATAGCCCAAGCCACCAGAAATCATTTCGTAGTCCGTGAGGCCTGGATTCGACGGGTTTTTGCCGATGCCGTACGACGCCGATACTGATACGCCCCGGAACGTGTACTTCGCGCCGAAATAGTAGAGACGGTTGTTGTCGAGCCCGGTCGGCGCGGCTGCCGCGAGGTTCGTGTCGTGAGCGTTGTAGTAGACGGCGGACAGATTGAGACCGTAGTTCGAATACTTGAGCACCGCCGATTCGCGCGTGCCGCCCTGCATCTGGCCCGGAACACCCCCGGGCGCGTACTCGAGCGCGACCGACGCGCCGTAGAGCTTCGGCGACTGGTAGACAAGCGCGTTGCTGTCGTACAGCGCGCCAATCGGCACATTGGTGTTCGTTCCAGGCCAGCCGGCAGCCTGGTTCATCCCGAGCCATGCGCCGAGGACGCTGCCGAAGTACTCCGCGGCGCGAACATCGGTATCGGCCATCGCATAGATCATTGGCGTGTATTGGCGTCCGGCGTCGAATGTGCCGAACGGTCCGGAGAGGCCGATCGTCGCCTGCTGGTTGAATACCGCCGTGCCGCCTGTCGTATCGGCCAGTCCGAGCTTGCCGTTGCTGCTGTTGAACACGCCCTGCAATCTGAAGTTGACCTTATAGCCGCCACCGATGTCTTCGCTCCCCTTGATGCCCCAGAAGCTCCCATAAATACTGCCGTCCTTGACGCCAAATACATGCCCATTGTTGCGGGCGTTCGGTGCGAACGACGACGCAGCCGTGCTCTGATAGAAAACGCCCGAGTCGATCGCGCCGTACAACGTGACCGACGACTGCGCATGCGCCGCGCTGGCCAATACCACGAGCACCGCTACGCCGCTCCACTTCAGTTTCATTGAGTCTCCTCTGCTCTTTATGTTTCCACGCGAATCCCAGATCCGTGCAACGGCCTGGCCTGCTCACCGAACGCTGAGGATGTCGATCATCCATCAAAATATTTGATGTCGACATTAATGTTTATACTGAGTCGAACGCGCAGAGGGAATGGATGCGGCTTCGCGTCAGGTCCGCACCTGCCCCGGGATACGAAAGACGCCCAATCATATTTATGTCGACATTATTTGTATCAAGGAATACACTCCGAACCACAGTGCTCAACCCGGAGACCCCTCACCATGAACTTCCTTGACGGCCACCTGTATCCCGAGAACCAGCAGCCTCTGATCATCACCGCCGCACCGTATGCGCCGGGCTGGATTCCCTCGGACTTCCCGGAAGATATTCCCGTCACCATGGAGGAGCAGATCCAGAAGGCGGTGGATTGCTATGAAGCCGGCGCCACCGTGCTGCATCTGCATGTGCGCGAAGCCGATGGCAAGGGCAGCAAGCGCCTGTCGATGTTCAATGAGCTGATCGCCGGCGTGCGCGAGCGCGTGCCGGAAATGGTCATTCAGGTGGGCGGCTCCATCAGCTTCGCGCCTGAATCCGAGGGCGAAGCCGCCAAATGGCTCAGCGACGACACGCGGCACATGCTGGCCGAACTCGATCCGAAGCCCGACCAGGTGACGGTGACCGTCAACACAACGCAGATGAATGTGACGGAGCACGCCGGGGTGGACGACTTCAAGGGCGTTTCGCGCGGATTCCCGAATCTCTACGCGACCTACAGGGACATGATTGTTCCCTCGAATCCCAGCTGGGCCGAGGAGCACATTCGACGACTGACGGCCGCCGGAATCCAGAGCGAATTTCAGGTCTACAACATCAACAGCTTTGAAACGATCGAGCGGATGATTCGGCGCGGCGTCTACAAGGGGCCGCTGGTGATGAACTGGGTGGCGATCAGCGGCGGCATGGATCAGGCCAATATCTACAACCTCGCCAACATGCTGCGCGCGGTGCCGGACGGCGCGGTGGTCACGGTGGAAAGCTCGGTGCTCAATGTGCTGCCCGTGAATATGATCGGCATCGCCTTGGGCCTTCATGTGCGCTGCGGCATCGAAGATGTGCTCTGGAACCAGACCCGCACGGGCAAGATGAGCTCCGTCGAGCAGATCAAGCAGTTGGTGCGTATCGCCGGCGAATTTGGCCGCCCCATCGCGACTGCGAAACAGGCACGAGAGATCATGAAGATCGGGGTCTTCTACGACACGGCGGAAGAAACGCTTCAGGCCAATGGCTTCGCGCCCAATCGCAACGGTGGCGACCAGGGATTCCTGCGCAAGCCCGGCTGAAGATTCGGATCGCTAACGAGCCGCAGGCAGACTGCGGCAGTCGATACATGACAGGAGAGAACATGGCGAAAGTCGTTAAGTTCTACGAAACCGGTGGCCCCGAGGTCCTTCGCTTCGAGGATGTCGAGATTGGCGAGCCGGGACCGGGCGAGGTGCGCGTGCGCCACGTGGCAGTGGGTCTTAACTTTGCCGACACGTACTTCCGTGGCGGTACTTACACGGTTGCGCTGCCTGCCGGCCTCGGCAACGAGGCTGCCGGCGTGGTCGAGGCCATCGGTGCGGGCGTGACGCATCTGGCGGTTGGCGACCGTGTGACCTACACGGGCTTCATCAACACGCTGGGCGCCTACAGCACCGAGCGGCTGATTTCGGCCGCGCTGTTGATCAAGTTGCCCGAGGCGATCCGTTGCGACGTAGCGGCGGCCATGACCATGCGTGGCCTGTCCGCCGCGTATCTGGTGCGCCGAATCTACCCGTTCAAGGCGGGCGACACCGTGCTGCTGCATGCAGCGGCAGGCGGCGTTGGCCTGATCGTTTCGCAGTGGGCCAAGTTGCTGGGGCTGACGGTGATCGGCACGGTTTCGACCGACGCCAAGGCCGCGGTCGCACGCGCGCACGGCTGCGATCACACGATCAACTACAGCCATGAGGATGTGGCCGAACGCGTGCGGGAATTGACCGGCGGAGTGGGCGTGTCGGTGGTCTTCGACAGCGTGGGCAAAGACACTTTCATGTCGTCGCTGGACTCGCTCAAACGCCGCGGCCTGCTGGTCTGCGTCGGCACCGCGTCCGGCAAGATCCCGCCGTTCGATCCGCAAATCCTGGCTCGTAAGGGCTCGCTGTACGTGACTCGCCCCGGACTTGCCGACTACATCGCCGATCCGCACGAAAAGGCGGAACTGGTCGACGAATTGTTCGGCCACGTCGCGGCCGGCCGCATCCGCATCGAGATCAATCAGCGCTATGCGTTGCAGGACGCGGTGCAGGCACACCGGGACCTGGAGGCGCGAAAAACCACGGGCTCCTCGATTTTCGTGATTTGAGTGTGCTGGTTTCCGGAACCGTTTCTGGAAACCACGAAAGCGGCTCGTCAGCCGCTTTTTTGGCAGCTGCGTTTTTGATAGCATCGGAGACAGTGATAACGAATCTTTACGCATCGTCTCCGATTAAATGATCGACACTCGCCAGCTCAGATACTTCACCGCCGTGGTCGAGGAATTGCATTTCGCGCGCGCGGCGGATCGCCTGGATATCGCCCAGTCGGCGCTGAGCGCGCAGATTCAGCGCCTCGAACAGGAACTCGGCGTGCGCCTGCTGAACCGCAACAAGCGCCAGCCAGTCACGCTCACCGATGCGGGGCGGCTCTTCCATGCCGAAGCCGTGGCGGCATTGCGGCATATCGAACGCGCGGACCAGATCGGCCGGCTCGCGGCCCGCGGCATGGCGGGCATCGTGCGGATCGGCTACGTCGCGTCGGGCGTGTCCAGCGGCGCGCTCTCCGCGCTGCTGCGCGATTTTCGCCTGTCGCATCCGAACGTGCGCATCGACGTCGTGCCGATGGAAACGCCACGCCAGTTCGAAGCGCTGGACGGCGGCGAAATCGATATCGGCATCGTGCGGCCGAGGCGCCAATATCCGCCCGGCATCGTGGCTACGATCGTCCATACCGAGCGCCTCATGGTCGCGATGGCCGACATGCATCCGCTGGCGACGCGTCGCAAGCTGACTGCGCACGACCTGAAGGACCAGAGCTTTATTTCGCCTCAATTCGACGACGACGAAGGATTCGGCGAGGTGCTCTCCGCGCTGGGCGCCGCCGGAGGTTTCTCGGCCTTTCTCGACTATCGCGTGCGGGACTTCATCTCCGGGCTCAGTCTGGCGTCCGCCGGCTATGGCGTCGCCGTGGTGCCCGAGTCGATGTCGCATTTCACGCAACCCGGCCTGTGCTACAAGCCCATCGCGGATTTCGAGTTTCCCGTCCACCTCGCCCTGGCAAGCAGGCGGCGGGAGCTCTCTCCCGCCGTGCGCGCTTTCGTGAGCGCATCACTCGCGCGCTCAGGCCAGGCATCGGCTTGAGCGTGTGCCGCGTTAGTCGAGCGCGCGCCGCTTTAGGGCACCAGCACCGTCGAACCGATGGTCTTGCGCGATTCGAGCGCGCGATGCGCGTCGGCGGCCTGGATGTCGATGAAGTTGACGGCGACATATGCATGCCGCACGCGGGCCTGGCCGGGGCCGGGCTCGCCGACATCGACGGTTTCCAGCCGCAGCACTTCCGGTCCGCCGATCTCATGAAAACGAATAGCTTTTGCCATATTGAGGATTCCTCGATGAGTTTCGAACTTCACTGCGCGAGTTTCATTGCGCGACGCTTATTGCGCGAGTTTCGCTACGCTTCAAGCCTCGATACGCGCGAGATCGCGCGCATAGCTGCGCTTGCCGACGAAGAATGCGGTGGCCGCAACGAGACTGACGAACGGCATGTACGCCAACGCGCCATGCAGCCCGATGCGATCCGCAAGGAAGCCGGTAAAGTAAGGCCCCGGTGCGGTGCCGAGCAGGTTGTAGGTAATCGCCAGCAGCGCGAACGCCGATGCGTGGATGGCGCGCGGCGTGAGATTCGCCACCATGGCGCCGCCCGGGCCATTGGTTCCCGAGGTGATGAACATCGCCACGCCAATCAGCACGAGTTGCCACACACCCGGTGCGAGACGGAACGCAATCGCCAGCAGCGCAAATACCGTCAGGCAATAGAGGAACGCCGCATCCCATTTCCGCACCGGCCGCGTTTTGCTGATCCTGTCGGCAATCAGGCCGCACGTGATCATGCCGACGCCCGAGAGCATCACGAATGCGGCCGCCGTGAGCGCCGCGCGGCCGGTTGCCATCCCGTAGTAGCGGTTCAGATAGCTTGGCATCCAGGCCCACAGCGACGCCGTGCAGAACAGTTGCAGCCCGCTGCCGAGATACGCGCAAACCAGCGACCTGGACGAAGCGAGGCCGCTCATCAGGCTGCGCAAGGTCGCCCGCGCGCCGGGCGCGGCGGGCGCACCCTCCACTTTGCCCGGCTGATAACGCGACACCCGCTTTTCCGTCACGACGACACGAAACACGATGACCAGCAGGAGTCCGAAGATCCCCATCGACGCGAACGACCAGGGCCATCCCAGATGGACCGCGATCATGCCGCCGAACGCCATGCCGAGCACCGAGCCGAACGACGCGCCCGCCGTAAAGGCCGCGAAGAGACTGGCGCGCATGGAGACGGGAAACACGCTCAGCAACAGCGCGGGCGCCACCGCGCCATAAGCGGCCTCGCCGAGGCCGACCAGCGCGCGGGCGACGAGCATCTCGCCGTAGTGGGTGGAAACGGCGCAGCCCAGCGTGGCGAGGCTCCACAGGGCCGCCATCACGGCGATGCTCTTGACGTGCCCCCAGCGCGCAGCCAGTAGCGACAAGGGAAGCGTCAGCGTGCCCACAAGCAGCGCCACGACGCTATTGAGCGAACCGAGCTGCGTGTCCGACAAGTGCCATGCTGCCTTGATCAGCGGGAACACGGCTGTGAGCACCTGCCTCGACATGTAGTCGGACATGACCAGGCCCAAGGTCAATGCGAATACGATCCACGGATACACCGGCAGCTTCTCTCGATGGGCAGGGGTTGTCGTCTGCCTGTCGTCAATTTCGTGCATCCTCATTCGTGTCTCCTTCGTCTCGTTGTTCTCGTGGCTCGCTCTGGTTTCTTCGATCTCTTCGATCTCTTCAATCTCTTCGTCAAACGACGCCATCCGCCTTCAGCTTCGCGATCCGCTCATCGGAGAACCCGAGCAACGCATGCAGCACATCCGCCGTGCCTTCACCAAGCTGCGGCGGCGCACGCCGCACCGGCGGGCGCACGCCATCGAGCCGATACGGCGGCGCCAGCACGTTCGCACTACCGCACTCCGGATGCTCGTGCGTCGCCACGAGCCCCGCATCGACGGCCCGCTTCGACGTGAGCGCCTCATGAACCCCGAGCACTTCGCCGCACGGAATCCCGGCCTCCCTCAGCCGCTCCAGCAAGTCCTGGCGCTTACGCCGGCCCAGCTCGCGATCGATTTCAGGCAGCAGCACGTCGCGGTTTTCCGCACGGCCGATATTCGTCCTGAAGCGATCGTCGTCAGCGAGATCGGGACGATCGATCACCTCGCGGCAGAAACGTTCGTACTGCCCATTGTTGCCCACCGTGATGACGAGCGGTCCGTCTTCCGCGTTGAACACGCCATACGGCACGATCGACGGATGGGCGTTGCCGAAGCGCCGCGGATCTTCACCCTTCATCAGCGCTTCGAGCCCGTAGTACGACGTGATCATCAGGCCGCAATCGAACAACGCCATCTCGATGTGGCGCCCCTTGCCGGTCTTCTGGCGTTCGAACAGCGCCGCGAGAATGGCTTGTGCCGAGTACATGCCGGTGAAGAGGTCGACGGCGGCCACACCGAACTTCAGCGGCGGCTGACTGGCCTCGCCGTTCAGCGCCATCAGCCCGGCCTCGCCCTGCACCACGAGGTCGTAGCCGGGGCGCGTGGCCTCCGGCCCCGTGCGGTCGTAACCGGAGATCGAGCAGTAGACCAGGTCCTCGCGAACCTGCTTCAGTTGCTCATAACCGAGGCCCATTTTTTCCACGCCGCCGAACTTGAAGTTCTGGATCACGACGTCGCTTTGCCGCGCGAGTTCGCGCACGATCTGCTGGCCCTCGGCCGTTTGCAGATCGACCGTCACCGAGCGCTTGTTGCGGTTCGCACTGTTGAAATAGGACGTCTGCGTCGAGCCGACCCGCATTCCCCAGTCGCGCGTGTCGTCGCCGCGACGCGGGTGTTCGACCTTGATGACTTCCGCACCGAGATCGCCCAGCACCGTCGCGCACCAGGGGCCCGCGAGCACGCGGGAGAGATCGAGAACGCGCACGCCCGCGAGCGGCAACGAAGAATTCAGAGTCGACATGACGAGTCCGGATAAGTCAGGGTTCAGGGCAGCAATGCCGTGCCGCGCGAGTGCTCAGGCAAGCGCGATATAGCGCGCGAGATGATGGTCTTCGTCGCCGAGTTGATGGTCGATCATCACGAGGCGCTTCGCGTAATGCGCGAGCGGCAGTTCCCACGTCATGCCGATGCCGCCGTGCAATTGAATACACTCCTCGGCCACGCGCGCGCCGATGCGGCCAATGCTGTACTTCGCCGCCGACAACGCACGCTCGCGCGTCACGCGTTCGCCATGCAACGCGGCCGCCGCGTTGATGACCGCCGAGCGCGCCTGCTCGATTTCGAGCAGCAGATCCGCCATGCGGTGCTGCAATGCCTGGAAGCTGCCGATCGGGACGCCAAACTGCTTGCGCGTGCGCAGGTACTCGAGCGTGTGATCCTTCGCCACGTCCATCGCGCCGAGCGCTTCCGCGCACAGCGCGAGCACGCCACAGCCGATCCCGTACTCGAGCGCCGCATACCCTTCGCCTTCGCCGCCCAGCAACGCCGCTGCGTCGAGCCGCACATCGTCGAACGAGACTTCGGCGGCGCGCCCGCCGTCGATCTTGCCGTAGCCGCGCACCTGGACGCCGGCTGCGTCGCGCGGCACGAGGAACAGCAAAATGCCGTCCTCGGCATCTTCAGTGCCGGCGGTGCGCGCGGACACCAGCAGCACTTGCGCATGCTCGCCGTGCTGCACGACGGCCTTGGCGCCGTTCAGGCGCCAGCCGTCCGCTTCGCGCACGGCGCGCGTCGCCACGCGTGACGATTCATAGCGGCTGTACGGTTCGCCATGGGCGAGCGCGACAATCTTCGCGCCGCTCACGACATCGGCCAACAACGCCTGTTGTGCCGCATTGGATGCGCGGGCAACGATCTGGCCGACCATCAACGCATCGAGAAACGGTTCGACCACGAGCCCACGGCCAAGCTGCTCGAACACGACGGCAATCGCGAAGCCGTCGCCGTCGAACCCGCCGTGCGCCTCGTCGAACAGCGCGCCGACGATGCCGAGTTCGGCGAATCGTGCCCACAGGTCCTCGCTGAAACCCTCTGCCGAGTGCGCAATCCTGTCGCGCGTTTCGAAGCCGTACTGCTCGCTGACGAAGCGGTTCAGCGTGTCCGCCAGTATGCGGCGGTCTTCGGTGTGCTGGAAATTCATGGCGTGCCCCTTTACAGCCCGAGGATCATCTTCGAGATGATGTTCTTCTGGATTTCGTTGGAGCCGCCGAAGATCGACAGCTTGCGATTGTTGAAGTACGACGCGGCGGCGCTCGCGGCACCATCCGGGCCGAGCGGCGGCGCGTCGTAGCCGTCGTGCAGCGCCTCCTCCACGAACGGCAGCGCATACGGCCCCATCGCGCGGCGCGTCAGCGAGAGGATTTCCTGGCGGATCTCCGTGCCGCGGATCTTGAGCATCGAGCTTTCCGCGCCCGGCACGCCGCCGCCCGCCACTGCCGCGATCACGCGCAGATTCGTGGTCTTCATGTTCTCGAGATCGATTTCGACGCGAGCGATGCGCGCGGCGAACATGGGGTTCTCGGCAAGCGGACGGCCGTTGCGGGCCACCTTCGCCGCGACCGCCTTCAGGCGCTCCAGCGCAGCTACGGAATAACCGACGCCGGCGATATTCGTGCGCTCGTAGGTCAGCAGATACTTCGCATAGGTCCAGCCCTTGCTCTCCTCGCCGACGAGGTTCTGCGCCGGCACGCGCACATCGGTGAAGAACACCTCGTTGACCTCGTGCTCGCCATCGAGCGTGATGATCGGGCGCACTTCCACGCCGGGCGCGTTCATGTCGACGAGCAGGAAGCTGATGCCCTCTTGCTTGCGCACGCCGCTCGCCGTGCGCACGAGACAGAAGATCATGTTCGCGTGCTGGCCGAGCGTGGTCCAGGTCTTCTGCCCGTTGACGATGTAGTGATCGCCATCCGCATCGGTGCCGCGCACGGCGGTGGTCCGCAGCGAAGCGAGATCGGACCCCGAGCCCGGCTCCGAGTAGCCCTGGCACCACCAGTCCGAGCCGTCGAGAATGCGCGGCAGCCAGTAGCGCTGCTGCGCCTCGCTGCCATACTTGATCAGCACCGGACCCAGCATGTTCACGCCGAACGGCACGACGCGCGGCGCACCGGCAAGCGCGCACTCATTCTCGAAGATGAACTTCTGCACTGCGCTCCAGCCCGGGCCGCCATGCTCCTTCGGCCAATGATTGGCGAGCCAGCCCTCGGCATTGAGGATCGCATGCCATTCGTTCAGGTCGTCGCGCGTCAGGCGCTTGCCGTCGCGAACCTTGTCCGCGAGCCGTTGCGGCAGTTTTTCGCTCAGGAAGCGCCGCACTTGCGCGCGAAAGGCTTCCTCTTCAGGGGTAAAGTTCAAGTCCATGACCGGGCTTCTTTCAGTAGATTTCGAACAAGGCGGCCGCACCCATGCCGCCGGAAATGCACATCGTGACGACCGCGTATTTCGCACCCCGGCGGCGGCCTTCGAGCAGCACGTGCCCCGCGAGGCGCGCGCCGGTCATGCCGAACGGATGCCCCACGGAGATCGCGCCGCCGTTCACGTTCAGCCGTTCCTCGGGAATGCCCAGGCGCTGCTGGCAGTAGATAGCCTGCGAGGCGAAGGCCTCGTTGAGTTCCCAGAGGCCGATGTCGTTCATCGTGAGGCCGTGGCGCGCGAGCAGCTTCGGCACCGCGAACACGGGGCCGATGCCCATCTCATCGGGCTCGCAGCCCGCCATCGCTAGACCACGGAATGCGCCGAGCGGCGCGAGGTTGCGGCGCGCGGCTTCCTTCGCTTCCATCATTACGCACGCCGAAGCACCGTCCGAAAGCTGCGATGCATTGCCCGCCGTGACGAACTTCTCCGGCCCCTTGACGGCGACCAGCTTCGCGAGCGCTTCATAGGTGGTGCCGCGGCGGTTGCAGGTGTCGACGTCGATCGTGACTTCGCGCTGGCTCACCTCGCCGGATTCCTTGCCGGTGACGGCCATCGTCGTGGTGACCGGCACGATCTCGTCGGCGAAGCGGCCCGCGCGCTGCGCCGCTTCGGTCTTGTTCTGGCTCGCCACCGAAAAGCGGTCCTGCGCCTCGCGGCTGATTCCATAGCGCTGCGCGACGATATCGGCGGTATCGATCATTTCCATGTAGAGCGCCGGCTTGTGCTCGACGAGCCACGGGTCGAGATCGCTCGCGCGATGCTGATCGCGGCGGATGCCGGAGATGCTTTCGACGCCGCCCGCGATCATGGCCGGTGCACCATCGACGACGATGCGGCCCGCGGCAATCGCAATCGCCTGTAGACCCGATGCGCAGAAACGGTTGACGGTCGTGCCGGCAATCGAGAGCGGCAAGCCGGCCCGGACCACGGCCTGACGCGCGATGTTGCGGCCGGTGATGCCTTCGGGGTAGCCGCATCCGAGGACAGCGTCCTCGATCGATTCGGGATCGATGCCCGAGCGCTCCACGGCGGCGCGCACCGCGAACGAAGCGAGTGCCGGACCGGGCGTGATGTTGAATTCGCCGCGATGCGCCTTGGTCAGCGGCGTGCGTGCGGTGGAGACGATGACGGCTTCGCGCATGGTCAGTGATCCTGAATGAAAATCGAGGTGGAGAGATCAGGCGATGTAATCGAGGCGTGCAACGTTCGCGCGTCTCCATGTACTGATCCATCGTTCAGCACATTGTCGAGCGACGATTATTTCTTGACAATCACAGTACGGATTGACGGACTGTTAACAGAGAGTTGACAGTCCAACGGCGCGGGGCACAATGGCACGCAGCCGGCGCGCGAGTGCGTCAGGCCCAGGTCTGGGCGAGTTCGAGAACTTTGTCGTGCAGGAAGTCGATCAGCGCTTGCGTGGCAGGCGACGGATAGCGGTTGGGCAGCGTGACGATATACACCGTGCTTTGCCGGCCCACGACGCGATATGCCGGCAGAACCGGCAGCAAATCCCGCTTTGGCTGGAGGTGGATCACATAGTCTGGCAGCACACCTATCCCCATACCCTCGCGCACCGCCTCCGCGAGGAATGGATAGTCGGACGATTCCAGCGCGGGCGGGACCGTGATCGTGTGGGCGTCCGCGGCATTCTCGCGGTGCAGGAGGTCGATCGGTACGCGCCGGCCGCTATAGGGCGCGCAGATGAGCGCGTGCTTTTCGAGGTCGGCGGGACACTCGATCGGGCCGTGCTCGCGCAGATAATCGGCCGACGCGCACAGGCTCCAGTCGAACGAGCAGATCTTGCGCGCGACGCAGTCGAGCGGCGGCGTCGAGGTAATCCTGAGCGCGACATCCACTTCGCCGGCGATCAGGTCTTCGATCCAGTTGTTGAACGTGACGGTGAGCGCGATGCCCGGATTCGCCCGCGCGAATTCGAGCAGTTTCGCGCCAGCGAACAACCGCCCGAAACCGGTCGGCACGCTGATCCGCACACGGCCGCGCAGAGTCTGGCCGAGGCTGTCGATCGACGCGCGGGCCGTGCTCACCTCTTCCATGATGCGCTGGCCGCAGTCATAGAGCGCGAGCCCGGCCTGCGTCAGCTCGAAGCTGCGCGTCGAGCGGCGCAACAGTTGGGCGCCGGTCTCGCGTTCCAGCAATTTCAGCCGCTGGCTCACATTCGCGCGCGTCATGCCGAGCTTGCGCGCGGCGGCGCTGAGGCTGCGCGCTTCCACGATCTCGACGAACAGGCCGATCAGGTTCAGGTCCATGGCTAGGTATGCGGGCTTTGTTATCCGCGCTGTTGTTCGCGCTGTTCGCGCTGTTATCTGGGTCACAGCGCGACATCTTACGCGCCCGACGCCTCCACCATAACGATGTGCGCGTTCGTCAAATTGTGGCGCGTTCGGTCAAGCGCGTCGCCGCCATAGTGCCGACAATCGGAAGCAGGCCAATAGTTGGCGCTAACGCATCGGGACGATTCCGCCCTCGGGAAACCGGGAATCGCGCCGATGCGTGCAACCCTCAATATCCGTGGAACTGTCACCATGAAGATCAAACTCCTCACCTGCTCGATTGGTGCCGAGCTCAGGGACGTGAGTATCGCCGACGTGGCGAAAGACGATGCCTTGTTTGCCGAAATCAAAACGCTGCTGTTGAAGCATCGGGTGCTGTTTTTCCGCGACCAGGATATTACGCGCGCCGACCATGTGGCGTTCGCGAGCCGCTTCGGTGATCTGGAAGACCACCCCGTGGCGAACACGGTGCCGGGCTACCCGGGCCTGATCGAGATCTACAAGAGCGAGAAGCGCGACCATTTCGAAAATACCTATCACAGCGATGCGTCGTGGCGGGCCAATCCGCCCAAGGGCGCGGTGCTGCGCTGCATTTCGTGCCCCGAAGTGGGCGGCGACACCATCTGGGTGAACATGGTGGAGGCGTACAAGAACCTGCCGGACGACATCAAGCAGAAGATTGAGGGCTTGCGCGCCAAGCACGGGATCGAGCATTCGTTTGGCGCGGTCATGACGACCGAGGAGCGTGAAGAGCTGGTGCGCAAGTATCCGCTGGTCGATCACCCGGTGGTGCGGACGCACCCGGAGACGGGCGAGAAAATCCTCTACGTGGGGCCGTTCTCGACGCATTTCATCAACTACCATACGCCAGAGAATGTGCGCTTCGGCCAGGACAAGACGCCGGGCGCGAGCCTGCTGTTGAACTACCTGATTAGCCAGGCCGCGATTCCCGAATACCAGGTGCGCTTTAAATGGGAACCGGGCAGCGTCGCGATCTGGGATAACATCGCGACGCAGCATTACGCGGTGAGTGATTATTGGCCCGCGCCGCGCCGGATGGAGCGTGCGACTATCTCGGGGGATCGATAGGGCGCGCATTGCGTGGGGCTTTTATTTCGGGGTTCATGTGTTTTCGTGGTTCGTTCGCTTTTTCGCGTTTCCTTGTATTCGTGTCGGTCTATTAGCGTTGCCCCTGTGCGGGGCGGCACCTACTTTTCTTTGCAGCCGCAAAGAAAAGTAGGCAAAAGAAAGCGGCTCACACCGCCAGTGTGACGCCGTCCACCTCTTGCCGGTTATCGAAGTGGTTCCGGAGCATCCGTCACCTCGCACCTTTAAACTGAGTGACAAAGGACTCATGCATCCCGCTGCTCGCTACGCGCGCAGCGGTCGGGTATGCATGGGAAACCATGAGTACTACCAAGGTAATCGAATGCGCACGCGCTCCACTGGTTTGGGGTTATGCCCCACGGGGCGCGCAGCGCCGCCGGAGGAATGAGTCCTTAGTCACTCCGTTGTACGGCGCGTGGTGACAGACGCTCCGGAACCGCTCCGATCACAGGCAAGGGGTGGACGGCGTCACACTAGCGGTTTGAGCGGCTTTCTTTTGCCTACTTTTCTTTGCCGCTGCAAAGAAAAGTAGGTGCCGCCCCGCACAGGGGCAACGCTAATAGACCGACACGAATACAAGGAAACGCAAAAAAGCAAAAAACCGAAAACCCCAAACCTGGCCCACCATGCAACACCTCGACAAACTGATACGCAGCGCCAGCCTGAACGGCTACATCGAGCTGGTGGAGTCGCTCGGGCGCGACCCCTACGCGTTCCTGCGCGCGGTCGGCATATCGGCGCGCGTGCTCGACAACCCCGAAGCGCTCATCCCCAGCCACACCGTGCGCGAGCTGCTCGAAGTCACCGCGCGCGACACCGGCGTGGAGGACTTCGCGCTGCGTCTCGCGGCCAGGCGCACGCTTTCCAACCTCGGGCCAATCTGGCTGGTGCTCAAGGACGAGCCGACTCCACGACAAGCGCTCGATACGTTGTGCCGCTACGAAAAGCTGCTGAGCGCCGCGCTGATCACGCGCATCGAGGACGCCGGCCAGTCCGTGGTGATCCGCGAAGCGCTGCTGCCGAGACCCGGGCTCGGCACACGCCAGGCGATGGAGCTCGCGGTCGCCGTGAAATTCCGCATTCTGCGCGAACTGATCGGCCCGCAGTGGCGGCCGCAGCAGGTTTGCTTCACCCACCGCCCGCCGGCCGACATGGCGCCCTATCGGGCCTTCTTCGACCGCACTCCGATGTTCAACCAGCCGTTCAACGGCCTCGTCTGCACGGCCGCCGACCTGTCGATGCCGCGCACGCGCGACGACCCGGGAGCCGCGTATTTCGCGCGGGACTATCTGGAGACAGCGCTGCGCCGCCGTGGTGAAGGTATCCGCGAAACCTGCCGGGAAGTCATCCTCGCCCTGCTCCCCGGCGGACGATGCACGGCGCAACTCGTTGCGCGGCATCTGCGCATCGACCGCCGCACGCTGCACCGTCACCTCAGCGACGAAGGGCTCACGTTCTCGGCGATGCTCAACCAGTTGCGCTCGGAACTGGCGATGCGCCACTTGCTCGAGAGCGACCTGCCGGTTGGCGAGGTCGCCGTACTGCTCGGCTTTTCCGCACACAGCAGCTTCAGCCACTGGTTTCGTGCCGAGTTCGGGTGCAGCGTCTCGGATTGGCGCAAGCAAGCGGCTCAAGCGACCCAAGCGACCGACCAGAAAGGACCGGCCGCCTATCCATAGCGGGTGTGGTGCTGCCGCGCTCGCGGCACCTTCAGCCTGACCGGCGAACGACTGGTGGCCTGAGACCCCGGCCCTCAGACCGTGGGCGCTCAGGCCGTGGATCGAACACTGCTGCCGTTCAGGCCGTCTTGCGCAGGAAGCCCTGGTTGCCGCCGTTGCGGTTCGGTGCGAAGCCGTTCGCGTGCAGCGATTCCTCGACCGTATCGTAGAACACGCCGATCTTGCTGATCTCGCGCGCCTCTTTCGCGGTCGCGATATCGCGGCCGAATTCGCGCGAGATGCGCACGAGCTGCTCGATCTGCTTCACGGTGCTCTGCTTTTCGGTGCGCGACTGGTTCCACAGACAGTCTTCCGTGCCGCAGCGCACGTGCAGGCCCATCGCAATGCCCATCATGTTGACCGGCAGCACGTTGCGCACGTTGCTCTCCACCGTGACCACGGCGCCGTCCGGCACCGCGCGAATGAAATTGCCGAGGCTGTAAATGTTCGGCGTATCCATGCCGCCCGCGATCGCCACCCAGTTCATCACCAGCGGACCCTTGTAAAAGCCACGGCGCATCAGCCGCTCCACCGACTCGAAGCTGTTGAGGTTGTAGCACTGAAACGCGCTCTGGATGCCGGCGGCCGTGAGGCGGCGCACGTGCTCTTCGACCCAGCCCGGCTGCGCGGGCACGGTCATTTCCTTGTAGGCGTTGAAGAGCGTCGGGTTCTCGCGCGAGGTGCCCTTGAAGTCCGCGTCTTCGGCCTGATCGGTGACGTTCATCTGCGAGGTGTTGACCGTCACCGTGACCTGGTCGGGCGCGGGGTCGAGATCGGCCAGCATGTGGCGCGTGTCGTCGGAGAGCCATTTGGCCGCCTGCCCTTCGTTTTCGGGTGCGAACGAGATCGAGCCGCCCACCTGGATGATCATCTCCGGCACGGCCTTGCGCACCCCGGCAATCAGCTCATTGAACTTGGAGAGGCGCTTGCTGCCCTTGCCGTCCAGCTCGCGCACGTGCAAGTGCAGCACCGTCGCGCCCGCGTTGTAGCAGTCCACCGCCTTCTGGATCTGCGCTTCCATCGTGACCGGGATGTCCTCGGGAAAGTCGCTGGGCAACCAGCCGGGCGCATAGGGCGCGGCCGTGATGATCAAGGGTTGCTGGTTCTCGGGGAAGAGGTGGCCGTCGAGAAAATTCATGATGCGTCTCCAGGGGAATGGCTGCTGTCGATTCAGCAGGAGCGGTTTTCGACGAGACCGGAACGCCATCTGGCGCGGCGCGTCCAGCTTCGATCCATGCTCACGAGTATCCGGAGTACCCATCATTCCCGCTTGCTTTACCGGGACATTCGTTTGCTTTGTTGGGACACCCTTTGTTGGAATACCACAAGGACGGCGCGGTCGGGAATCGGAATGTAAGTTGCGCTACTCAGCAAAAAGCTGTTGGGGGTTTTTTCATTTTGGACTCATGCCGGTGGAAACATCGAAACGACCATTCCGAGCAGCAGCAGCGCGGGGAGCGCGAGCAGCGCCACCGATTGAAGCACACGGAGCCAACGGGGGATGGACGCACCGGTGCGCAGGGTGACAAGGAACACGACGATAGAGAAGAAGCCGATTATCCAGAGCAGGTAGGCGGCGTCCCCGTCGGCCAATGCCGAGGCTGCTCCAAGAAAAGCAGAACTTGCAATCAATGGTTGAACTCCAGGAAATCCCACCGATAAAGCTCAAAATATTTCAGGAAATCCGTCTGTGTGGCACCGGTCGTGTTATTTCTGTAGTTCCAGCCATTCGCGGCCCGAATGAACAGCCCTGTTTCGGGCTTCATGCCGGCGTATGCGTCTTGGGAAGGGTCCGCAGAATTGCGCCCGAACAGCTTGTTGACCCAGGTAATCGGCTTGTGAATCTGCCAGTTTGAATTGCCCTGGTAGATGCTGATGCTCGATTCGGTCTTCCCTGTCACGACCTGAATATGGTGCGCGCGGCCACCGCTCGCCCGACCTTTACTGTCATGCGATAGCGCCAGAATGTCGCCGGGAAGAAGCGCCCTCGGGTCCGACAGCCGCACCGTGTTTTCTCCGCTTCGTTGGATGTCCGGCGCACCAAATGAAACCATAACCATGGTGATGAATCCGCGAGGCGTTTGCGGGTAGTTCTCGTGGTAGTCCGGATCGTAAATGTCCATGTTGCGGTATTCTCGCACGCCATCCGTCAGCTTTACGGGAAGCCCGCGCTTCGATGCGAAGTCGCATAGCAACTCGAGCGTGAAATCCTCACATGTGAACCTGCGCCCCGATAACCTGGCTGCCTCCGCCAACTGCGGGACTTGTGCGTGGTACGCCTGAATGTCGCTATCGGTCCACAGCCGTGTGGTCTTCCAGTAGACCTTGAGCTTGCAGGTATATGGAGTCTCGTCTGCCTGCCGGGTAAGGGGCGCCCAGATAACGTTGCTCATCGCATGGCCTCCCTGCGGAGAGATACGCCAATTCGCTGCTCAGCCGAACCGGACTTGATGGGTGTCCGGCCATTCGAATCGGTCATCACCGGGCTAGTCTGCCCATCCACATCGGTCAGGTGCACACGGATGCTCCTTTTCCGGATCGTAGAGCGCGACCTGATTGAAATCGGTGCCGGAGGACTGGAGCTTGCCAAGCTGCAGCAGAGCGCGCGCGACAACTGCATCTTTGCGGGCTCGTGGCCATGCCTTGAAGTCGTCAATGACGTTCCTGTACGCCGGCAGACCGGCACTCTCATGAAGGCGCGCGATGCAGTCGACTATGCGCTGCTCGATGCTGACTTCAATCGAGCGCGAGTGCTCCAGATTCACATTCCATTGGAGGGTCTTCTCGAAGGTCATTGGTTTGCCATTCGGGCGGGCTATCAGCTTGCCATCTCGCGCAGGCCATCCGAGATGAATACCGAGCCGGAGCGTGCCGAATAGGTCATCAATGAACACCGTCGGTACGAAATCACTCGCAGAAACTGCGTAATAGCTCTTTCCTGGCCTCGAGTTGAAAACGGAATCTAGCATCGCGTCGAATGGAGACAGGTACGCACAAATCGACTGGTCGGTGTCGGCGCCCTCACACATCACCTCCACCCACTTTGGATCATCGGGCTTTGGTGCATGCCGCACAACGACGAAGGTCGGCGGAATAGTAAAAAGAACCTTTGCAGAAGCATTCTTCAACGACGGCTCGGTTTTCAACACGCCTCCCGCAAAAAGAATTGGAGGGGCATTCTTTATTTACGAGATGAAAATGATCAATCAAATGTGTCCACCTTTGATCTTTATTGACACATTTCCCAGCCATCGCTTGGACATAAACTCCGCAATATCACGGCCTGAGCAGAAGTGTCTGAAGCGCCCCACCATGACGCCGTTCCTACCCTCACGCAAGCACGTCACTCGTAACCTCATCGACCGAGCACGTGCCAAGCATCGCCATGTTCCGGTCGACCTCGTCGCGCAAAAGCCCAATCGCATGCCGCACCCCCGGCGCACCACCCACAGCCGCCGCATACATGAACGGCCGCCCCACGAACACGCAACGGGCGCCGAGCGCGAGCGCCTTCAGCACATCGGCGCCACGCCGGACCCCGCTGTCCATCATCACGACCAGATCGTTGCCCACGGCATCGCAGATCTCCGGCAGCACCTGCAAGGGCTCGACCGCGCCATCGAGCTGGCGTCCGCCGTGGTTCGAGACGATGATGCCGTCCGCGCCGATGGACGCGGCGCGCCGTGCGTCGTCGACATGCAGGATGCCCTTGATCACCAGGTTCCCGCTCCAGCGCGCGCGAATCCGGGCGATATCCTCCCACGAAAGATGATCGCGGCCCGTGGTGTCGCGGATCGCCGACGCGGACAGCATCGGTGCGCCGCGCGTCGCGAACGAGTTTTCGAAGTGCGGCATGCCGTGGTTGATCAGCGTGCGCAGGAAGGTGCCGCAGAGCCAGCGGGGCCGGACGAGGCCGTCCATCGCGAGGCGCAGCGACGGGCGCAGCGGCAGCGAAAAGCCGGTGCGGACGTTGTTCTCGCGGTTCGCCCAGACGGGTATGTCGACCGTGACGACGAGGGTCGCGAAGCCCGCGGCCTGGACCCGGTCTATCAGCGCATCGAGGCGTGTGCGCTCGCCTGGCAGATAGGCCTGGAACCATGTGCCTGGCGCTGCGGCATGGACGGTCTCCATCGGAATCAGCGAGGTGCCGCTCATGATCGCGGGGATGTTCTCGCCCTGCGCGGCCTCGGCCAGCGCGACGTCGCCGCGATACGCGGAGATCGCGCTGATCCCGATTGGGGCGATGCCGAACGGCGACGCGTAGCGGCGGCCGAAAATCGTGGTTTCCTGCGACCGGTGCGAGACGTCGACGAGCACTTTCGGCCGGAACTTCAGGCGCTCGAATCCGGTGCGGTTCGCGGCGAGCGACAGCGCGTCCTCGGCGGCGCCGGAAATGTAGC
The DNA here is from genome assembly GCF_022213065.1 of Paraburkholderia tagetis. Lineage (GTDB taxonomy): Bacteria > Pseudomonadota > Gammaproteobacteria > Burkholderiales > Burkholderiaceae > Paraburkholderia > Paraburkholderia tagetis. Next base: position 170,165 of record NZ_JAKLJA010000007.1, on the reverse strand, counting down.
CAAACAGCGGGCGCGGCAGGTAGCCCCGCGCCGCCACCTCGAAATCGGCCAATGAAAGGATCTTGCGCAGCCGCGCCGGAACATCCTGCTTCACGCCATACGCGGCCTGGCTTTTCTGCGCGGCACGCGGGAGCGGCTGGACGTCCGCAGCGCCGAGGTGATCTTTCATCTGTCTCTCCACAATCTGATTCTTCAAAAGGCTGAACGCCCGGGTCCGGATCGCTGATCCTCGCAGACAAACAGGCTGCCTGCCGGATCGGGCGATGGTGCCGTCACGCTGCGAACGTGCCTCGCTGGCGCATCAATTCGCGAAAGAGCGCTTCGTTGCGCTCGAACGGCGCGCGGCCGTGGACATAAAAATAATTGTTCAGGACAACCAGGTCCCCGACCGGCAGGCCGACTTCCCTGGTGCCCTTCGACGCTTCCATCGATGCCGAAAGATCATACAGATAAGCGGCCTCTTCCCGGTTGGCGGGTTGCACGAACTGGTCGATGAACGACAGCGACAAACCGAATTCGCTCTGGAAGAACACCGGACGCTCGACCCTTTCGTTGACGTTCTTGGAGCCAGGCGCCTTGTACAGGAACGGCCGGGTTGCGAGCTTGTGGTTCACGAAGCGCTCGCGCTCGTCCCAATCGTCGAGGTGCAGGAAGCGCGACTCGCCGCCGACCGCGTTCTGCTCGGCGAACTTCATCATCAGCAGCCAGTCGGTCGCCTCGGTCACGAACGTGCCGTCCGTGTGCATCGTGAACAGACGATAGGCCTGGCGCAGATAGGAGTCGCTGTCGTCGGTATGCCTGACCAGGAAGCGCGCGTAGTAGGTGCCGGACATCGAGTCGTGGTTGCTCGGCCCAAGGATGTGCCCGACCGCCGTGCCGAATTTGACGTAGTCCGAATCGTCCTGCGACAGCCCCTGAAGGCCGATGGTGAAACCGCCGTGGTCGCGGTCCTTGACCAGGTCGACCAGGGTGCGCGCGAACGCGTTGCCGAGGCGCTTGATCAGCAGCTCCGCGAGGTGGTAGCGCATGTACGGCACGTATTCGAGATTCTGGACGTCGATATGCCTGGCGTCCTCCAGGAATCCGGCGAGCGCGTCGAGGTCCGCGCTCACGTGGACGATTCGATGATGATGTGGATGCGGCGACAGACGAAACGACGGCTGGCGTGTGGCGGGAAGCGTGTCGGCGAGCGTGAGTTCCATGGTGTTCTCCGTTGAGTCGAATGACTCCATTTGAGCGCGCTTTTTTAATAACGACCAGTTCATTACGATGAATTTTTGTTCGCTATCTCAGATTAAAACCCAGGTAGCCCGCCACCGCCCCTCCCGGATTGGGGGGGAGCCGGCCCGCTGTGTTCAGTATGCTTGGCACGATGACGCGGCACGCCGCTGCGCCGATAGCCCTACGAGGTAGCCTCCGTGTCAGCGCCCCAAACACCGACGCTTTTGACAACCTGATTATCGCGACTCCGTCGGCCTACGCTTACCCATTGCTCATCAAGCAACTGCTGCTGAATTCGCAGAGCGTGAGCGCCAGCCAGCAGATCAGTTATCGAGGCGAGTTGCGCTATACATTCGCCGATCTGCGCAAGCGTATCGGGCAGCTCGCCTCCTCGCTCGAAGCACTCGGCGTACGGCACGGCGGCACCGTTGCCGTGCTGGATTGGGACAGTCACCGCTACCTCGAAAGCTACTTCGCCATCCCGATGATGGGCGCGACGCTATTCACGGTGAACGTTCGCACTTCCCCCCCAGCAGATCGCCTACGCATTGAACGACTCGCGCGCCGAAGTGGTGCTCGCGCACGTGGATTTTCTGCCGGTTCTGGAGCAGATTCAGGCGAAGCTGAAGTGCGTGCGCCAGGTCGTGGTGCTCGCCGACGGCAATCCGCTGCCGTCCACCGCACTGCCCTTCGCGGGCGAATATGAAGCGCTCCTCGCGCCGGCATCGGCGGATTATGTCTTTCCCGAGTTCGGGCTGATGCTGCCGCGTGGCATGGTATAGCGCGGCGGTTCCTTGTTTTCGTGGTGGTCGCGCTGTCGGTCGCGTTTCCTTGTTCCGGTCATATCGAACGGCCCTCCAGCCAGGAATCGAGTTTCGGCCACATGCGTTTGACTGCGTTCGCGCCGGCGGCAATGCTCACATGGCCGCCCGGCAACACGACTTCTTCCTTGTCAGCCGAGCCGACGCGCTCCACCAACGGGCGCGCGCACTCCGGCGGCACGATATGGTCGTATTGCGCCACGATATGCAACAGCGGCACGGTGATCTTGTCGAGATCGACGCGTCGCCCGCCAATGCGCAAGGTGCCTTCGTATAGGGCGTTTTTCTGCAACAGCTCTTGAGTCGTCTGGCGAAAGTAGCCGCCGGGAAGCGGCAGCGTCTCGTTGCCCCAGCGCTCCATCATGCGGTAGCCCTTGACGAACCGGTCGTTCCACAGGTTGTCCCACAGCCTGACCTGGCCGGCGATACGGCTGGCCGGGCGCAATGCGTCAAAGGTTGCGAGCACGAAATCCGCCGGCACGACGCCGACGCCATCGACGAAACGGTCGACGTCGAAACTCCGCTCGTCCGCCAACGACCGGAACAGCTCCATCTTCGAGAAGTCAACCGGCGTCGTCATGCAGACAAGGTTCTTTACCGGCCCGTCCGCGTGCAGCGACTGGTAGATCGCCGAGAGCATGCCGCCCGCGCAGTAGCCGAGCAGCGTCACCTCGTGTTCGCCCGAGTCCCGCTGCACACGGCGGATACAGTCGGGGATGAAGTCGAGCACGTAATCGTCGATCTTCAGCTCGCGCTCGTCGTCGGTTGGCGCGTTCCAGTCGATCAGGTACACGTCGTAGCCACGCTCGAGCAGGAACCCGATCAGGCTCTGCCCCGGCGCGAGGTCGAGGATGTAGCCCTTGTTGGTCGGCGCCATCACGACGAGCAGCGGCACACGATAGACTTCGTCGACGACCGCGCGGTAGTGCACGAGCTCCAGCGTGCCGCGCCGATGCAGCACGGTCTTGGGCGTGCGTCCGACCGGCGGCGTACTGACGCCGAGCATCTCCATGCTCTTGAGGCCGCGCTGCACGGCGCGCTCGACTTCGAGTTGCAGGCGCTCGGTCAGCGCGAGATCCGCGCCCTGCTTTCCAGTGGACTGCGAGGCCATCGTTCAGCCCCGCCTGGTACGCGCGCCGCGCCGCGTTTGCTTTGCCGCGGCAGCGGGTTCGGAGACAGCGGCTTCGGAGACAGATTCGAAGGCAGATTCGGAGGCGGGTTCGGAAGCAGCAGCCGCGCCGGGCGGGCGGCGAGTTCGCGCGGGCCTGGGCGCAGGCGCGGCGGACGCCTCCTGCGACAACAAGCGGTCGAGCTTCTCCTCGATGCGCCGCAACGACGTCGCCAGTTCATCGACCGACTTGCGGCTCGGCAGATTGGCGCGCCGCAAATACTCTTCGGTAGTTTTCTCGAACCATTGCTGCATGCCAAGCGAAACCGAAGAGACCTGGTGAACCGCCTGGAGCGCTTCCTGCGTTTTCAGAGTGCCGGCCGCGAACGCGTTGGCGTCGTTCTCGAGTTTCGACAAGGCTTCACGCCAGATCTGAAACGGATCGTGAAATACAGAGGATGCCATATCGTTTTGATACCGTTCGATAGAACAAAAGGGGGACCCGGAAATCGAGCGCCCTCGCGTATATACAAATACAAATGCAGCGGATCAGGTGTATCAAGCGGATCAAGCGAAGCAGGAACCGCCTTGCGCATGACCATGCCAGGTTTCGTTTGCCTCGATCGGCGCGAAGTACTGCCCGAGCAGCGCCCTGTAGACGGACACCGGGTTGAACAGCGAGAAAGCGCCAGGGGCCGCGATCCATCCGATATCGGTCAACGTGCGGCGCATCATCGTCCAGCGCCAACCCTCCAGCCGCTCACCGAGCATGAGCCACGCAATCAGCAGATTGCGGCCCATGGGCAGTCCTCCCCACACGAAATCGTCACGGCATCGCGCCGACAATTCGATGGTGCGATCGACCCGCACCGCCGCTTCGCCAGCGGGCGTTGCGAGGCGGAGCTTGAGCGCCGCGCCAATGCGATCGAGCGCATCGCGCGCGGCCCGCAGCACGCCATCGAAGTTCAGGAAGCCGTGAAACTGTCCCGCGTAGTGCAGCAATTCGACCGGCACGCCCGCTTCACGCAGACGCCGCGCGTAGGCCAGGCCATCGTCGCGGATCGGATCGAAGCCCGCCGTCACGACGAGCGCCGGTGGCAAGCCGCGCAAGTCGCACGCGAATGCGGGCGAGATCCAGGGATTCGCGAGGTCCGTGTGGCCTTGCGTGATCAGCACCCGGATCGCGTCGATACTCGCCGATGTCAGGACATAGCCGCTGGCGTTTTCCGCCTTGGAGGCGAAGTCGTCGAGCAGATTCGTGGCCGGATAGGCCAGCACTTGCAGCCGCAGCGCCGTTCCGCCTTGCTCGACATGACGCTGCGCCACGGCGGCGGCGAGATTGCCGCCGGCCGAATCGCCGCCCACGGCCAGGCGCGTGGTGTCGATGCCAAGCGAACGGCCATCGCGGACGATCCAGTCCAGCGCCGCCATGCAATCGGCCCTCCCGGCATGCAGGTCGTGCTCCGGCGCCAGCCGATAGCGAACCGCAACGACAATCGCGCCGCTGACCGCTGCGATATGGCGGCAAATGGCATCGGCGGTCGCGAATCCGCCCATCAGGAAGCCGCCACCATGAAACCAAAGGAGTGCTGGCATGGCCTCGGCCTCGGCCATCACCGAGGGCCGATACAGCTTCAACCGGATCGGCGCGTGCGGGCCGGGAACCGACAGCGTTTCGACGCGGGCCACCGCATCGGCGCGGCCGAGCGCAAGCGCCGACAAACGCCAGGCCAGCCGATGCTGGCGAAGGTTAAAGCGGTTGACCGGCCTGCGCTTCACGAAGTTGAGCAGTTTCAGAAGCGCTTCGGCTTCCGGATCGAGGCTTGCGGCACGCAGGCGCTTCGGTCGGCCAGGATCATGGCCAGAATCACGGCCAGGATCGCACCGCCCCGGCGCGCCCAAGGGATCGGATGCCCCGTCTTTGTATGTCGTCGAATTCACCGGCTACCCTCGCGCGCGTTGTGAAATATCGAGTCGTCCCCAGGCGTGCGCGGCATCACCCTCCTTCGCGATCAGGCGATCAGGCGAGCTTGCGCAGATGGCCTTGTTGCCTGCCCTGGCGGTTGGGCGCGAAGCCGTTGGCGTCCAGGGTTTCTTCCACCGTGTCGTAGAACACGCCGATGCGGGAGATCTCACGCGCCTCTTTGGCCGTGGCGATCGGCCGGCCGAACTCACGCGAGATGCGCACCAGTTGCTCGACCTGCGCGGCCGTGCCGATCTTTGCCGTGCGCGACTGGTTCCACAGGTTATCTTCGGTGCCCGTGCGCACGTGCAGACCCATCGCGATACCCATCATGTTCACGGGCAGCACGTTGAGCACGGAGCTTTCCACCGTCAACACCGCGCCATCGGGCACCGCACGCACGAAGTTAGCCAGACTGTAGATATTGGGCGCGTCCATGCCGCCGCCAATGGCGACCCAGTTCATCACCAGCGGCCCCTTGTAGATGCCGCGACGCATCAATCGCTCCACCGACTCGAAGCTGTTGATGTTGTAGCACTGGAACGCGCTCTGAATGCCCGCTGCCGAAAGGCGCCGGATATGCTCTTCGGCCCAGCCGGGCTGCGCGGGCACGGTCATCTCCTTGTAGGCGTTGAACACCGCCGGGTCTTCCATCGAGGTGCCCTCGATATCGCGCGCATCGAACTGCTCCAGGATGTTCATCTGCGAGGTGTTGATCGTCACCGTCACCTGGTCGGGCTTGGGGTCCAGTTCGGCCAGCATGTGGCGCGTATCGTCGGAGAGCCACTTGGCGGCTGCGCCCTCGGTTTCCGGCGCGAAACTGATGGAGCCGCCCACCTGGATGATCATCTCCGGCACGCGCGCACGCACCCCGGCAATCAGCTCGTTGAATTTCGACAGACGCTTGCTGCCCTTGCCGTCCAGCTCGCGCACGTGCAGATGCAGCACCGTCGCGCCCGCGTTGTAGCAGTCCACCGCCTTCTGGATCTGCTCCTCCATCGTGACGGGAATCTCGCCTGGGAAGTCCGACGGCAGCCACGACGGCGCATACGGTGCGGCCGTGATGATCAACGGCTGCTGGTTTTCGGGAAACAGATGTCCGTCGAGAAAGTTCATGGCGTGTCTCCTGAGTAAGCAACGAATGTGTTAGCGACGATTTGAAAAGAATATCGCTGCCAGATCGGCTGAAATGTATTATTTGGGACATCCGATATCTAAATTGGGACACCTGCATGCAGCGACCCATGCTCACAATCCGCAGCGCCAGCCTCACGGGCTATACCGACCTCGCCCGCCATGTCGGGCTGGACCCTGCGCGCATGCTGCGCAAGGTCGGCTTGAGTGCGCGCGACCTCGTGAATCCCGATACGCCCATCAGCACCAGCGCGGTACGCGAGCTACTGGAAAACAGTGCCGCGGCGGCAAACGTGGAAGATTTCGGCTTGCGGCTGGCGATGCGCCGCCGGTTGTCCAACCTCGGGCCGATCAGCGCCGTCATGAGCGAGGCGCCCACGGTGCGCGAGGCGCTCGAGAGCCTGTGCCGTTACATGCGTCTGATTAATGCGTCGCTACTGACCCGCATTGAAGACCATGGCGACGCCGTATTGATTCGCGAGAGCATTCTGGTGAACGACAAGAACTCGGTGCGGCAGTCCATCGAGATGGCCGTCGGCGTGCTTTATCGAAGCCTTGAAGAACTCCTCGGGCCGAGCTGGCGACCGCGCAGCGTCTGCTTCGAGCACCGCCCGCCGGACAGCGCGACATGCCACAAGACCTTGTTTCGATCGGCAGTCGAATTCAATTCGGGCTTCAACGGCATCGTGTGCCACGCCAGGGATCTGGCCGCACATCGGTCTGCCGGCGATTCGCAGATGGCGCTCTATGCCCGCCGCTTTCTGGATCAGGCATTGTCGGGCGCCAATGACAGCACCACGCACACCATTCGTCAGGTCATTGTTGCGATATTGCCCAATGGCCGCTGCACGGCGGACCAGGTGGCAAGGCACCTCGGCGTGGATCGTCGTACTTTGCATCGGCGTCTGGCCGCCGAGGATGCGAGCTTTTCGTCACTGCTTCAGGCTGTTCGATGCGAGCTCGCCTCGCGGCAGATCCGCGATGGCGACCGCTCGCTCTCGGAGCTAGCGGATCTGCTCGGCTTCTCCAGTTCGAGCGCGTTTGCTTTCTGGTTCAAAAAACACTTTGGCATGACGGTTTCGAACTGGAGGAACGCTCAGTAGATTGCGGCGGCGCACGCCCCGCGCGATCTGGGCCATGCGTTCGTCGCGATAGCCTCTTTTCTAGCATCGACGGTGCCTGTTAAGGGCAAACCCTGGCATTGACCTCAATCAAATTCACCCGTCACAATAGCCATATCGTGGACCACACGTCCACAATATGGACAAACAAGGATTCCTATGACGAACCAGACTTATTCCCCCATGACGCCCTATCAGCTTCCGTTTCCCAAGGAAGCGCAGCAGGAAATCGTCGTGCCGGCCGCCATTCCCGACGACGAACGCGTCTGGGTCCCGCAGGCGGAAAACGTCTGGTTCCGTCCGCTCTGCCTGAACACCTCGCAAGGCTACTGGATGAATTTGCTGCGCGTTCGCAAATCAGGTGTCCTGAGCAGGCATCGTCATCCGCAGGCGGTGCACGGCATGGTGCTCAAGGGCCGCTGGCGCTATCTGGAGCACGACTGGGAAGCCACCGAAGGCAGCTACGTGTTCGAGCCGCCGGGCGAAACGCACACGCTCTATGTGCCCGAAGACGTGGAGGAAATGATCACCTTCTTCCAGGTGAACGGCGTGATGTTCTACTGCGACCCGTGGGGCAACCACACCGGCTACGAAGACGTTTTCACGAAGATCGACATGTGCCGCAAGCATTATGCGGCGGTCGGTCTCGGCGAGGACTACGTGGACCAGTTCATCCGATGAGCCGCGCCCAATACGATTTCGCGGAGCGCGTCGTGGTCGTGACGGGCGCTGCGGGCGGCATCGGCCGCGCGATCTCCAATGCGTTTGCGCGCTGCGGCGCACGCACCGTCAACTGGGACCGCGTGCCTGGCGCGCTCGACACGCCCGATGCGCCGCGTCACGTCGAAGTCGATGTCACGCGCCCGGAAACGATCGAAGCCGCGCTCGCACTCACGCTCGAAACTTTCGGCCGCATCGATTACCTCGTGAACAACGCAGGCTTCGCCGGCTCGACGGTTCCGCTCGACGCCTACGATCCTGTCGAATGGCAGCGGATCGTCGAGGTGAATCTCGTGGGCACCTATCACGTTTGCCGCTTCGTCGTACCGGCCATGCGCCGCATGGGCACGGGCCGCATCGTCAACGTGGCCTCGCTCGCGGGCAAGGAAGGGACGCCGAATACATCGGCTTATAGCGCCGCGAAAGCCGGCGTGATCGCCCTGACGAAATCGCTGGGCAAGGAACTCGCGCAAACCGGCGTGCTCGTGAACGGCATCGCGCCCGCCGCAGTGGAAACGCCGTTGCTCGCGCAGATGTCGCCCGCGCATGTGCAGACGATGATCGACAAAAGCCCGATGAAACGGCTGGGCACGGTCGATGAAGTCGCCGATCTGACACTGTGGCTCTGTTCGGATTCCTGCACATTCAGCACCGGCGCGATCTTCGATCTTTCCGGTGGCCGCGCGACTTACTGACCGCGCGCGCTTTGTGGTCACTTTTCCGTCGCCTCGCCATCGCCTCATCCGCACATTAAAACAGATCAAGGAGACAACAACCCATGCCCCAAAAATCGCCCCGGCTCAAGCGCATACAGACGATCGCCATCGCCTTTCTGACGATAGCCGGCATCGTCAATTATCTCGATCGCAGCACACTGTCCATCGCCAATCACTCGGTCGCGCAGGAGCTGCATTTGAACGGCGCGCAAATGGGCCTGCTATTGTCGGCGTTTTCGCTCGCCTACGCGTTTTCGCAACTGCCGGTTGGCGCCCTGCTCGACCGTTTCGGCTCGCGCGCGATGCTCGGGCTGGGTCTCTTCGTCTGGTCGCTCGCGCAGGTTGCGGGCGGCTTCATCGTGACGCTCAACCACTTTCTCACGGCGCGCGTGGTGCTCGGCATTGCCGAAGCGCCGCTCTTTCCGGCGGGCGCGAAAGTGATACACGAATGGTTCGCCGTGCGCGAGCGCGGCGCGCCGACCGGCACGTTCGTCTCTTCCTCGACGATTGCGCCAATGATCGCTCCGCCGCTGCTCACCGCGCTCATGCTCTCGTTCGGCTGGCGCCCGATGTTCATCATCATGGGCGTACTGGGTGTGTTCGTGGCGATCGGCTGGTATGCGGTCTATCGCAACCGCGATCAGGTCGCGCTCACCGCCGGGGAAACCGCCTGGCTCGAAGACGGCGCACAGGAAGCGCCGCAGAAGAAAGGGTTGAGCTTCGCCGAATGGGGCATGCTGCTCAAGCTGCGCAACACGTGGGGCATGATTTTTGGCTTCATGGGCGTGATCTACATGGTGTGGCTCTATCTCACGTGGCTGCCGGGCTATCTGGAGAATGAACGCCATCTGAGCATCGCGCATACGGGCTGGCTCGTCGCGATTCCGTATGTATTCGGCACGATCGGCATGGCGAGTAGCGGCTATATCGCTGATTACCTGCTCAAGCGCGGCATGGCGCCCATTCGCAGCCGCAAGTGGCCGCTGTGCGTCGGCCTGATCGGCGCGGCGGCGTTCACGGTGCCGGCTGCGTACACACCTAGCACCGCGCTCGCCATCACTTACGTCTCGCTCGCGATGATGTTCGTGAACCTCTCCAGCGGCAGCGCGTGGGCGCTCGTGAGCGTGGCCGCGCCGCGTCACCTCGTGGCATCGCTCGGCAGCATGCAGAACTTCGGCGGCTATCTGGGCGGCTCGTTCGCACCGGTCATCACGGGCATCGTGGTCGATCAGACGCATTCGTTCGTCAACGCCCTGCTCATTAGCGCGGCCGTGGCGTTCGCCGCCGCGTTCGTCTATCTCTTAGTCGTCAAGGAAGTCGCGCCACAAAGCGCGAGCCAGGAGGCGGCGGCCCAACTCACCTGAACCCGTATTTCCGCACTCATTTACGCCATCGCATCATGACATTCAACGACTCTCTATTCGAAGGCAAGGTTGCGCTCGTCACGGGCGGCTTCTCCGGCATCGGCGCGGCCATCGCCAACCGGCTCGCGCAACTGGGCGCGCGCACTGTCGCGGCGGGCCTGCCGCCGCCCGCCTGTACGTCCAGCACGCCGGACGCGCTCGACCGCCGCGTGCAGCGCGCAACGCTGGACGTGCGCTCGGCCGACGACGTCGGGCGTGTGATCGGCGGCTTCGAGCGGCTCGATATCGTCGTGAACTGCGCGGGCGTCATCAGCCGCGGCGAAGAGCATCAACTCGACGTATTCGAGCGCGTGCTCGACATCAATCTCAACGGCACGATGCGCGTGTGCGCCAACGCGCGTGAATTGCTGAAAGCGTCGGCGGGCTGCATCGTCAACACGGCGTCCATGCTGAGCTTCTTCGGCGGCGGCCTCGTGCCGGCTTACAGCGCGAGCAAGGGCGGCGTCGCACAACTCACGCGCTCGCTCGCCATCGCCTACGCGGCCGACGCCATTCGCGTGAACGCGATTGCGCCGGGCTGGATCGCGACGCCGCTCACTCAGGCGCTGCAGGACGACGAGGGCCGCTCGCAAGGCATTCTCGAGCGCACGCCGATGAAGCGCTGGGGCCAGCCCGGCGAAGTGGCCGACGTCGCCGCGTTCCTCTGCTCGCCGGCCGCCTCGTTCATGACGGGCGCGATCGTGCCCGTCGATGGCGGCTATCTTTGCGCGTGAGCCTTGGGGGCATTGCCAGCGGCTCGGCGCTTCGGCGCGGCGCCCACTGCAGCCGCGCCCGAGCGCGGCAAACGCGGGCATAATGACGCGATTGTGATGCCCGCAAGCCTGCCGATGTCCGCCACCGATTCCAACGATTCCGCTCTCACCCCGCAGCCCGGCGACGCCAAAACCGTCGCCGGCGCCGCCGCGTTCTCGAAGTTCATCGCCGTCCTGCAACTGATTGCCGATGCCGACGCGCCGCCGAACGTCGCGAAGCTCGCGGCCGCGAGCGGCTATCCGCGCCCGACCGTGCACCGCATCGTCGCGGCGTTGCAGGCCGAGGGGCTCGTCGTTCCGCAAGGCGGCGGCAATACCTTCGCGCTCGGGCCGCGGCTCGTGAGCCTGGCGAGCCGTAGCTGGGAGCGGTCCGATCTGCGCATCGCCGCCGTGGACGCACTCATGGAATTGCGCAACACCACGTTCGAAACGGTGCACCTCGCAGTGCCCAGCGACGGCGCAATGGTCTACATCGAAAAACTGGAAAGCCCGCATGCCGTGCGCATGGCCTCGCGCATCGGCACGCGCGTGTCGCTCACATCGAGCTCGGTCGGCAAGGCGTGGCTCGCGACGCTCGCGCCCGCCGAGCGCGAGCCGCTGCTCCTGCAAGCGCCGCGCGTGCGCTACACGGAGCACACGATGACGGACCTCGACGCGATCCGCGAGGAAATCACCCTCACCGCGCAACGCGGCTACGCCGAGGATCGCGAGGAGAACGAACAATCGATCTGGTGCTATGGCGCAGCGATTCTCGGTGCGGACGGCCGCGCCGTGGGCTGCATCAGCGTCAGCATGCCGATGTTCCGGCGCCAGGCCGACGCGAAGCGCAGCTATATCGAGCCGCTGCTCGCCGCGTGCCGTACGATCGCCGCGCGCCTCGGGCCTGTTTCGGCGCACTGATTACGCCGCGCCCGGCAGAGGTCCTTTTTTATTTCAATGTGATCGCTCTGGAATAGATCAGGCACACAAGCCGTTTAGATGACATGGCGCTTGCCGCGCGAGGTGCGATGCGCCAGCGCGTGCATGGCGGCTCGGACGGGCACAGGTCATGCGCAATAGTGCGAAACGGCCGGCTCAAGTGCGGCAAGCCACGACTCTATCTGGTGCAGCCATGAAACCTCTCCATCACGCGGCGATGCTAATCGGCGCGGCAACGCTCTGTGGGAGCCCTTGTTACAGCAGTGCACAGCAAGTCATCAACACGACGTTGCTATCCAACGCGATTCATCTGGATAGCGGCGAGGTGAAAGCGGGAAACGTGACATTTGACGTCCACAACGCTGCGGGCAACAAGCTGGTGCACGAACTGGTGGTATTGAAAACGACACTGGCCGACAACGCGCTTCCGGTTCGCAATGGCCAGGTGCCCGAGCAGAAGTTCAAGAAAATGGGCGAAGTCGAGGACGTTTCACCGGGCGCGAGCAAGCGCCTGACCATCAAACTTGCGCCCGGTCGCTATGTGTTGGTTTGCAACAAGCCAGGCCACTATGCCATGGGCATGCATTCCTCGCTCACCGTCACACCGTGAGAATACGGTCGTTCCCGCACCGGGAACGGCCGCATTCCATTGCGTGGGCAACGCTACATGCCGACGCTCGTCCCTCCGCCCGTGCTTGAGCCGGTGCCCGAACCCGTGGTCGTGGCTGGGATCGGCGGCTTGTTCAGATCGATTCTTCCGTAGACGCCATCGGCTTCATCATTCGGCCCCGCTGCGAAGAACAACGTGCTGGAAGGTTGATTGCTGAGATCGTTGCCGAACGCGATACCCCACACGCCTTGCTCGACGATCGGACTGCCGTTCGCTCCATTGAGCGGTCCCATCGACTGGCCGCTCGATGCATTGAATGCATTGATCGTGCCGTCGCCGAAATTGCCGATCAGTATCGCGCCGCTCATTGAGCCAAAGTTAGCGGGCGCGTGCGCAATGCCCCAAGGCGCGTTTAGCCGGCCGCCCGACGCGAAGCGCTGCTTCAGGTTGCCCGCGGTGTCGTACACATCGACCATGCCGAGTCCCGAGCCCGCGACATCGTCATGTTTGGCTGAGTCCTGCATCGCATACGTGACGAACAGATTCGAGCCGATCGCCTGAATGCCGAACGGCGCGAAACCGGCCGGAATCGCCGGGTCGGTAAAGGTGCCCGGCATCGCGACCTTCTTGAAGGAGGTATTGAATACGTCGATCTTGTTGTTATGGAAGTCGGTCGCGTAAAGGAAGCTATTGCCGTTCGTCGTGGCGAGCGCGAGACCCTTGTACACGGCGCCACCCGTGCCGTCGTCGTACATGACGAACGCGCTGGTCGGCCCGACGACGGGCGCCCACGCAGTGAGGGTGCCGCCCTCGCCCGCAAAGATGAACGCCGCGATGCCGGATTTGCCGTTTTCCGTGACGGTGAAGCTTTGTGTGTCGTTGAAGACAATGCCCGTGGGCGATGCCGAACCGTTCTTGCCATTGGGTATGGTGACAACCAGCGGTTGCGGCACGCCGTTGCCGTCATAGAGCGTCGCGACATTGGTGCCATTGTCGGCAACCCAGGCGAAACCTTTCGGATTGAAGGCGACGCCCCATGGGTTCTTTAGATTCGCATCGGTATGCGCGGCGGATACCGCGCCATCGGACACGAGGGCCGTCACAGCAAACGACGTCTGGACGGGTGGATTCGCATTGTTCGAACCGGAGCCGCCGCCGCAGGATACGAGCGTCGCGATGGCCGCGGCGCAGGCTGCGGCGCCGAATACGTCGGGTAGAGACTTCATGACCGTACTCCTTGTGCTCTACATGCCCTGACGGTCATTCAACGAGGGGGAGATGAAGTTTATTCCTGCCGTGAGGGGTTTATTGTGTGTGGGGATCCTGGGTGGCCGCAATGGTTGAACTGGGTAGATAAAAGTGGGGATGAGGTAACGGATGGGGTGTGTGGATATTCCGTCTGGATAGTTGAAAATTTCTGGCGGGGTGTTTGGGAATTATGATTTTTGGGTTGCTTTGGACCGTTCCATTGGCACAGGTTTGCCATAAGCGTAGGATCGCGGAGGACGACCGCTCATTCCCAGTTATCAAGGCATCGAAAAGATATTAAACATCGGCAATAAAAATTTCTCAGCAAGCTAGCGACTTGACCAGGAGAACATCAATGAATAACAGAGAAAGAAATCCAGGGGAAAGAACTCCAATAAACCTGGTGCATCGCGCGATGCAGATCGCCGCTACCGCATGGCTTCTCACTGCATCATGCATCGCCATGGCCGACAATACCGTCCCACCCAATATCCCCGACTGCCAGGGGGCCCAATGCTTGCCGTACACCCTGAAAATCGTCATCCTGATCGGTATGTCCGTCCTGCTTTTCGTCAGCCTGATCATTGTGATCAAGTCGCTACGCGTGCAGAAATGGAGCCTCGCGCTTGCGCTATCCGAGGAAGCTTCTCTACCCGAAGGCACCCCGCAGCCAGCAGCAGGACAACTTCCCCCAATGGTCCCCAGCTCTTCGCGACTCATCGCCTTGTTTGGCACCATCATCCTCGGCACATTTTTTATCGGCGTCGGCTTTTATGTTATCTGGCAGCTTTGCTCGGGCGGCAGAATTGATATGGCAAACTCCGCCTGGGCATTCTTCGCATCGGGCGCCACCCTGTTCATCCCTTACGGTGTGAACAAGGCTGCAAGCGCACTTAACTAATCGCGCACGCGGAGCAAGCCATGCCGGTTTTTCAGCAAATCAAGAAGATGTTCGTGTTGATGATGGAGAACCGCTCCTACGACAACATCTTCGGATGGTCGGACCTGCGTGGCTGGACGCCGCAAGGCACTGCAACCGTGGCGGACGGGTTGCTCGGCAAGCCAACGTTCAATATCGGCGACGCGCACGGCAGAAGCTATCCGGTCGCTCAAGGCGCGCCATTCCGGCTGACCTTCGACCCCGGCCACGAGTTCACGGACACACTCGTGCAACTGTGCGGCGAGGCCCATGCCAAGCCCTACCTCGCGAATATCATTCACGATACGGCCAGCCTTCCCAACGGCGCCTATCCGCCGATGGCCGCGGATCCCACGGCATCCGGTTTCGGCTACGACCTCGATGCATACGGCTACGATGTCGCGACGGCCTTGCGCTGCTTTACGCCCGATCAGCTTCCGGTACTCAACTTCCTGGCGCAGCAGTTTGCCGTCTGTGATCGATGGTTCGCGTCGATGCCCGGCCCTACCTGGCCGAACCGCTTCTTTGCTCTCGCCGGCACCTCATGGGGACTCGATCATTCGCCGAGCAGCGCGGCAACCATAGCGTCGACGGTCTTTGACGGCTCGCGCTTCGGCACCGGCTCGGACTCGCTGCTCACCCGGTTGACGCCGGCGGAATGGCTGGTCGCGCATGGCGACACGCCACAGTCATGGGCGTTGAAGGGCGTCGATGCATCGCCTTCGCGCTTCGTTAAACACTCGGACTTGTTTTCGATGCTGGCGAGCCAGCAGGTGGATGCCAGTTTTATATTTATCGAGCCTACCTACGATCCGGCCGGCAATTTTCGCAATGGCGAGTCGATGCATCCGTGCGGGGACGTGCGCAACGGCGAGCAACTGATAGAGCGTGTCTACAACGCGATTCTCAATTCGCCGTACTGGGAGGAAAGCCTGCTTCTGATTGTCTTCGACGAGCATGGCGGGTTCTTCGATCATGTCATTCCCGAGCCGGGAAAAGTCCCCGGCATGCCGGCGCTGTCACCCACTGCCCCAACCCCGCTCACCAGGCGCGGGTTCCGCTTCGACCGCTTTGGCGTGCGCGTTCCGGCGCTGGTCATCTCGCCGTATGTCAAGCAGGCAACCATCGACCATACGTTTTACGACCATCTTTCAATCGCGAAGACGCTCGCACTGGTCACCCGCCGTACCGCATCTCCGCTCCTCAATACCGCGCGCTTTGCCAACGCCATGGACTTCTCCTCGATCCTGACGCTAAGCCAGCCACGCAAATCCGCGGACATTCACGCTTGCCCCTCGGCGCTACCCGTTGCCCCTCCGGCGACAGTGGCCACGCTCAATCGCAGTGCGACCGCTTTCAACAATTTGAACTGGCCTGTGCAATCCACTTACGGCGGCGCGTAACCATAGCCGCGGCCAGTGGGTGTAAGCCGCCGTAATGCACCCAACCCCGCAGACACTGCCCAAACCTGCCGGGTCGAAACTTTCATAACGCTGTCGACCATTCGGCAGTCTGGATGCATTCCATAAAAAAAATAAACTTTCATATAAATTTCTTTTACCTCATCCTTCGCCTACCCCTCAGCGTCGACGCAGCCCGGTACGGGCTCGCGAATCAGGTGGACCGTTCCCGAAAGACAATCGAATCGCTCTAATTAATTCGAAATCCGAATTAATTATCAATGCTTTCAAATAACAAACGGAGACATGCATGAAGAACTGTTCGAAACGACGACTCGTCGCATCGAGTGCGCTCGGCACCACGATGCTCGCCCTGTCGTGTAGCACTTACGCGCAGAGCAGCGTCACGCTTTACGGAACACTCGATGAGTCGATCGCCTACTACAACAACGTCGGCAACGGATCGCTGGTGGAGTTGCAAGGCGCCGATCTGGCGGCCAACAAGTGGGGAATGAAAGGCGGTGAAGATCTTGGCGGCGGACTGAAGGCGATCTTCACACTCGAGAATGGCTTCAATATCAATACCGGAAGGCTGGGTCAAGGCGGCCGGGAATTCGGGCGACAGGCCTTCGTCGGCCTCGACAGCCAATCGCTGGGAACATTGACGTTCGGTCGCCAGTACGATCCGACTGTCGACCTGGTGCAGGGCATTACCGCCGACAGCTACGGGCCCACCTTCACGACACCCGGCGACGCGGACAACAACGACAATTCGATCCGCGTCAGCAATGCGATCAAATACGCGAGCCCCGTCCTCGGCGGGCTTCAAGTCGAATTGCTTTACGCGCTCGGCGGTGTCGCGGGCAGCCCGTCCTCAGGCGAGACGTTCTCAGCCGCCGCGGCCTATAACAATGGCGGGTTGAGCCTTGCTACCGGCTATCTCTTCGCGAAAAATGACGACGTCAATGCGGGCGGCACTTCGGACCTGATTCAGAATAATTCCGTCACCCCGCTCTTCGACGCAATTCCCATGGTCGGATCGCGCCAGATTTTTCACGTTGCAGCCCAGTATGTGATCGGTTCGCTGACCGCGAACATTCGCTACAGCAACGCGCAGTACAAGCCCTATACGCAATTCGCGGCGTTCAATCGAACCGAAACCTATAACACCGGAGCCGCTTCACTCGGCTATCAGGCAACCCCGTTCGTGCTGCTCGCGGTCGGCTATACGTACACGCATTCGAGCGGTGCATCGTCGGCGAATTATCACTCCGTTGCAGCGGGCGCGACCTACAGCTTGTCCAAGACGACCACGCTCTACGCAGCGGCCGGTTACGCGCACGCAAACGGCACGACCTTCAGCAGCGACGGCGAGTCGATCGTTCCCGCCACTGGCGCAGTCGGCGACCTGACTTCGAGCTCCAGCACGCCCAACCAGGTTTCCGTCGTGGCCGGCATCGTTCACAAGTTCTAGATAGCCGTTTCGCCTCGATTCCTCTAATGGAGAAAGATGATGCAACTTCGCTCTAAAGCCATATCGCTCGCAATTGCAGGCATGGTCGGCTCGCTCACGCTTGTGAGCGCGAATGCCGATACGCAATACAAGCTCGTCAAGACGATCGACCTGCCCGGCACCCAGGGGGGACATGGAGACTGGACCACGTTCGATCCGCTCACGCACACGGTGTGGATATCGCAGTCGCCGGATCACAATGTGGTCGTGATCGATGCACAATCGCTCGACATCAAGCATGTGATCCCGGACATCAAGGACGGCAACGGCATCGCGCTCACGACCCAATACGCGTTCCTTTCGGACAATGGCAACGATCAGACCGTCGTCATCGACAAGAAAAGCTTCAAGAAAGTCGCGACGCTAAAGCCCCAGGGTAAAGGCCCCAACGGCGCCGTATTCGATCCCGCAACCAACACCGTGCTGACCACCACGGATAGCAACGACGCAACGTTCTTCAGTGCCGCAGCGCCGTTCAAGACGGTCGCTCACTTCCGCCTGTCACCGGACCCGGCGAAAGACGGTCCCGATGTCGGGCTGTACGTGGGCTCGAAACGGAAGATCTTCCAGCCGGTAGACAATCTGGTCGACGTCATCGACCCGGTCGCGCACAAGGTCGTGGCGACATGGGACGCGGGTATCCACGGCAGCGCGAAGCCAATGGTCTACGACAGCCGCACGAACCATTTCCTCCTTGGCTCGACGGACAAGAAGGTCGTGATACTGGACGGGGAAACCGGCAACGTCGTTGCATCGATTCCGGTCAAGGATAAAGTCGATCAAACGACGATCGACGAAGGGGCGCGGCGTGCGTTCGTGGGTGACAAATCGGGCGTCGTGGAAGTGATCGATCTCGACAGCAACAAGGTCGTTGCCGAGATACCTTCCGAGAAGAATACGCATACGCTGACCATCGACCCCGGCACGCATCGCCTGTTCGTCTATCGGAACGAGAGCAACAAGGTGGACGTGTTCGCTCTTGCCTGATGCTGGCGGCAGCAGATCATTTTCCTGAATGAAGCGCAACGCGCGGCGCAGCGGGCAATACGAAGCCCCGCTGCGCCGCGCGAATGCCGTGAGCGGCATTGATTCAATGACGTCGATGTGTGGTTGCGCCGGGAACCGGCGTAACGAAGGGCGCTGGGCGGGTGGACGGTTAGTTGCACTTCGTGCATGACCCGATCGCGTCGAAATACCGGAACGCCAGGAATCTCTCTGGCACAGGTCATCCGCGCATCTTGTCCGCGTGTTAGTGGGTCCCAGTCCGAAATGCGACTCCATCTTTCATTGGAACGGCAGCCCAATACCACTCAACCATTTAGCTGTCTACTCGCTACATAGAATGAGAATTCTTATTTGTTTTATCGAGCATTATCCCCCCTTGCATGAACCCATTTCAGGCCGTTGCTCGCACAACCACCACCAGCAACGCGCTACGTTGCTGCGCTTGAATCCACCGAGAATATGCAAATCAGATTTTTCTCGGCTTAAAAACTTTAAATATTGTCAATTCAAAAAGTTAACCATTGAGAGCCCTTCTTCAATGCTCTATAAAAACTAAAAACGAAACACAGGCGCTCAAAAATTCATTAATTGAAACACGGCAATTGCATTGCATGCCGCGCAGTACAACAGCGCATAAACCGGGCCAATACCTTTTCGGAGAGGAGGAAACACCATGGACAAACAGCGCATTGCGCAAGCCGCACGTTTGACAGTCATTGCCACGACCGTTGCCACACTGCTTTCGCTGACCGCCTGCGGCGGTTCGGGCTCGCTCAGCAGCGGCACCGGCAGCAGTGGCAGTGGCGACTTGCAGACGACCGGCGGAGCCGGCACCGACGGCGGCAGTGGCGGCGGCAGCGGCTCTAACACCTCGGCGGCCAACGGCGGCACGACCACCGGCGATAACGGCGGTATCGGCAACAACACGGGAGGCAACGTCGGCCCAGCCGTCGCGGCCAACGCCGTAGGCCAGGTCGTGCAGCCCGGCGGCAACGTTGTGAGCGACGCGGGCTCGACCGTCTCAGGCGTCGGCAGCACAATCGCTGCGCAAACACTGCCTGGCGTGAGCCCGCAAACCACACAGGCCGCGGGAGGCGTCGTCCAGAATCTTGGCGACGCGGTGACCACGCTCGGCAATGGTATTTCCCAGGGGCTCGGCCAGCTTGGCACGAGCAGCAATCCGATTGGCACCACGCTCGCAAGCACGGGCGGCGTCGTGAGCGACACGGGCGAGGCCGTCACCAGTTCAGGTCAACTCGTCACGAGTCTCGGCAGTGGCCCGCTTACGCCGCTCGCCGCCGTCACGACGCCCGTTGGCACGACGGTCAGCTCGATCGGGACCGCCGTCACCGGCACGGGCGACTCGCTCACGGGCGCATTCACGCAGGGCCCGGTGCAGCAGTCCACGGCACAACTGAGTTCGACCATCACGCCCATCACGTCGACGCTTGCCGCCACTACGCAGACGGTGGGTAACACGACGGGCGTCGGTGCGCCGGTCGCTGGCCTGCTGCAAACACTCGGCGGCGACATCCAGAAAACCGGCACGCTGGTCGCGCAAACGGGCGGCGCGAATCCCGTCACGACTGGCGCGGGCAATCTCGTCGCCGATACGGGCAAGACCGTTGCCAGCACAGGGAATCTGCTGACTGGCGGCAGCGCGAGCGGTACAGGCGGGTCGCTCGCTCCGGTCACGGGCATCCTGGGCGGCACGACGGGCGGAACCACCGGCGGCGGCACGGCTATCGGCGTTGGAGCCGGCGCGGGTGTCGGTGCGAGCCTCGTCTCGGGCGCCGTCGGCACGGTAACGGGCGCCGTGGGCAGTGTTGCCGCCGGCGCGGCGCTAGGCGCCGGTGTCAAGACCACTGGCACGTCCAGCACAGCGAGCACGGGTAACACCGCGCCCAGCCTCGCGCTCACTTCGCTGACCGGCGACAGCTCCGGCAGCAACTCGGCCGGCCTGCTCAGCAGCCTCACGTCACTCAGCGGCAGCCTGCTCGGCACCAGGAAATAATCGTTGCACACGCGTTGCAGCGTATCTGCGAGACCACGCTCAACGACCATCGACGTGCGAGATCGGCCATGTACGACGCAGCGTTTGGAGAGGAACGCCGCGTCGTGCAAAGCCCGGCAATACAGCGCCGTATAGTACGGAATCCATAGCAATAAAAAACCCAGGCAATCAGGGAATCGCATAAAAACCGCCAGCAAGGCGGCACGAAGAGACGACCGCGCCGGAGGGTTCAGGCAACCGGCGCGCGTCGCCCGACAAGTCGAGGGGAATTCAATGAAATGCGCAGAATGGGCCGTGCTCGCCACGGTGGGGATCATCGCGAGCATCGGTTTGACCGGGGTGGCGGTCGCGCAACAGAGCCGTCCAGTGGCGGCTAATGTGCCGGGCGGCGCTCCGCAGGGCGGCAACCCGCTAGAAGCCCTGCCGCAAATCAACGCGCCCAAGAAGGCGCCCAACGTCACCGTGCAGGTGCAGCAGCAAACGCCTGCCCTCCAGCAGTTGCTCGCCACGCACATCACGCCGACCACCTTCAAGGTCGAAGGCGTCAAATCGATTCCGTTCGACGAGGTCGCCAAACGCTTTACGCCCCTCGCGAATCACGACATCACAATCGGCCAGCTCATCGAGACGGCCAATGGCGTGACGAAGCTCTATCAGGACCGCGGCTACGCGCTCTCGTTCGCGTTCGTGCCCGCACAGGATTTCGCGGGCGGCGTGGTGCGCATCACGGTCGTCGAAGGCTATGTGAAAGACGTAAAGGTCACCGGCAAGCCCGGCGCACTCGAAGGCAAGATGCGCGCGATCGCCGCGCACATCGTCGAGGACCGGCCACTGCGCACGGCTACGTTCCAGCGCTATATCAACGTGCTCGGCATGCTGCCGGGCCTCACGGTGAAGGCCAACGTGCCACCGCCCACGACCACCGACGGCGCCACCACGCTCGAACTCGACGCCACGCACAAGCCCTTGAACGTGAGCACCGGCATCGATTTCAATCACCCGGGCGTGCAGGGTCTCATTACGCTCACCGAGAACGGCCTCACGCCGTTTGGCGAGCAGTTGAGCTTTTCGGCGCTGCTGCCCAAAGGCCGCGACAACGTCACGTATCTCGCCGCGCATGCGGCCGTGCCCATCGCGAGCGACGGCCTCACGGCGAAGCTCGACGCCTCGCATTATCGCGGCAACCCCGTCGACAATCCGGGCCTGCCCGGTTACGTCGAGCGCACCGTCATCAGCGACAAGCTCATGGGCTCGCTCTCGTATCCGCTGCTGCTGAGCAATACGCGCAGCCTCGTCGGCACCGCGAGTGTCTACGCGTCGCACGACGAGGACCGCTACCACAACACCATCAACGGGCTGCAATACGGCCTGAGCTCGCAGGTTCGCGTGCTGCAACTGCAAGCCGATTACACCGACGCGAAGCCGGGCCAGGTACGCAAGGCGAGCATCGCGGTGGCGAAGGCCTTCGATATTCTCGGCGCGTCGAAATCAGCGCAAACGAATATTCCCGGGCTCGCGCTGCAAAATCCCGTGTCGCTGAATTTCGTGCGCACCAATGCCTCGTTTTCGCAGAGCAACGACTGGCCGATGGGCTTCGGCACGGCCGTCGCGGCAACGGGGCAATTCAGCCCGAATACGCTGCCGACCTCGGAGCAAATTTCGTTCGGCGCACAGCGCTTCGCGGCGGGCTATCAACCCGGCGAGGCATCGGGCGATTCGGGCTGGGCTTTCGCGCTCGAACTCAATCATCCGTTCAAGCTGGGCAACGTGTGGTTGCAGTCGATCACACCCTACGTCTCGTTCGACATGGCGCGGGTGTATCTGCACGCGGGCACGCCCTCGCCTTCACGGCTTTCGTCGGCCTCGGCGGGTTTTCGGATCACGGACGGCAAGCACTACAGCCTCGATCTCTCCGTGGCCAAGGCGCTGGCCGATGCGCCCATCGAAAGCGCGTCGCGCAGCCCACGTGTGAATGCCACGTTCTCGTATCAGCTCAATTGATCGGAGCTTCTGCGCTGCTGCTGAATCGAAAAATGGCGCGCGCCGCTCAGTCCATCGCTCAGTCCATCGCTCAATCCGTTGATCAGCCAGCCGACCCACCAGGCACGGCGCGTGCACACTGCGCCCGTGCCTGCCGACTAGAGTTTCTCCTCGCAAGCGCGCGAAGCGCTTTCGCGTATCCTGCGGACACATAGCGATAAACATCAGTGGAGGAAGACACATGTTTCAACTCAACAGCCGCACTCACTCATTCGCCGCCCGCGCGGCGCGTCAATTCGTACTGGCCGGTGCGCTGCTCGGCGGCGTCATTGCCGCTCATGCGCAGTCGAACTCGCCTGTTGGCGTCTGGCAGACGATCGACGATCACAGCGGGCAACCCAAGGCGCTCGTGCAGATCAGCGAGGACGGCAGCGGTGGCCTCAGCGGCAAAATCATCAAGGGACTGGGAGCGAACGACCAACCCGACCGCCGCTGCACGGCATGCACGGACGCACGCAAGGACCAGCGGATTCTCGGCATGACGATCATCGACGACATGAAGCAGGCCGGCAGCGAATGGGATGGCGGGCACATTCTCGACCCCGAGAACGGCAAGGTGTACCGCTGCAAGATGCACACCGAAGACGGTGGCCAGAAGCTGGTGGTGCGCGGTTATCTGGGGATTTCGCTGCTGGGCCGGTCGCAGACGTGGGTACGCCAGCAGTAACGCACAAGCACGCACAAGCACACGCAAGCACGAGCGCCCAAAAATGCGAAGGCCGCCTTGCAACAAGGCGGCCTCGGCAGGCGTCTCCGGTGCGCACGATGCGCTCAAGAGAATGCGCTCAGACGCGCGCCCGGATACTCAATCCCGGCGCCCGATTCGATCAAGCCGTGTGACGGTACACCGAGCGATAGCTGAGCGGCTGTGGCACACCGGGCGTGGCGGGGCTGAACGGCGAATTGCGCGTAGCTGATGGCAACCCGGGCAACCCGGGCACCCCTTCCTGAACGCGCGCGGCGGCCTTTTCGGCACGGCTCAGATGCTTGCGCATGCGCGATTCGATCATGTCGCACAGCGCGACGCCCTCTTCGCCGAAGAGCTCGGCCATCACGCGCTTGAGAACACCTTCGTCGTGCCAGGCCTTGAAGCGACGATGGCAGGTTTGATAGGACGGGTAGCGGCGCGGCATGGCCGACCACGTAGCGCCGCTATACATGACCCACAAGACACCGTTGAGCACCGAACGGGTGTTGGCGAGCGGACGGCCGCGCATTTCCGAGCGCGGGCGCAGTTCTGGCAGCAGCGGCATCACGCGCTGCCATTCTTCCTCGGTAATATCGCGATGGGGGGTCATGGTCTACTCCTTTGTCAGAACCTGTCCTGACTAAAGATATCGACTTGACCCAGCGGCCCCTATCAGACGAGTCCGAATCTTGAAAAAGCGAATCCGGAGGTGATTTTGTGATGCGATAGCCGTATTTTTCGGGACGACAAACCCGCGCGGTTCAGGTGAGCGCCGTATCGACGATGCGGCGCGGCGTCTCGAGATACTCCTTCGACTGCATCTCGACGATGCGCGAAACCGTGCGCGTGAACTCGTTGGCCATCGGCCCTTCGGGATAGAGATCCTCGGGCGGCACGGCGGCCGACATCAGCAGCTTCACCTTGTGGTCGTAGAACACGTCGATGAGCCATGTGAAGCGGCGCGCCTCGGACGCCATGCGCGGCGTCATCTGCGGCACGCCGGAGAGAATCACGGCGTGAAAACGGCTCGCGAGCTCGAGGTAGTCGTTCTGCGAGCGCGGGCCGCCGCACAGCGTGGCGAAGTCGAACCAGACGACGCCATCCGCCTTGCGCAATGCCTTGAGTTCGCGCTTTTCGATGCGCAGCAGCGGGCTTTCGTCGGGCACCGCCGCAAGCTCCGCGAACGAGTGGCGCAACGCCTTGTCCGCGGCCGCGCCGAGCGGCGTGTGATAGACCTCGACCTGCGCGAGCGTGCGCTGGCGATAATCGATACCGGCATCGACGTTCAGGACATCCAACTTTTCCTTGATGAGTTCGATTGCGGGCAGCATGCGGTCGCGATGCAAGCCGTCGGGATAGAGCAAGTCGGGATCGTAGTTGGAGGTCATCACGAACTGCACGCCGTTCTTGAAGAGCCCGTCCAAAAGACGATAAAGAATCATCGCGTCGGCGATGTCCGAGACGTGGAATTCGTCGAAGCAGATCAGGCGATAACGCTTCGCGATGCGCCGTGCGAGTTCGTCGAGCGGATCGGCCTGACCCTTGAGCTCTTCGAGTTCGCGGTGCACCTCGCGCATGAATTCGTGAAAATGCAGACGCGTCTTGCGCTGCAACGGCACGACCGCATAGAAACTGTCCATCAGGAAGCTCTTGCCGCGGCCCACGCCGCCCCACATATAGACGCCTCGCGGCAAGTCCGGGTGGTTGATGAGCTTCCAGAACGCATTCGAGCGGCGTCCCTTGTACGCGACCCACTCGTCGTAGCACCGCTGCAGCCGGTCGATGGCGGCATGCTGGGCCGCATCGGGTTTGTATCCCCGCTTCTGCAGTTCGTTTTCGTAGTATTCGGTGACGTTCATTTTTCTGGGCCGCAAACAAAGAGAGGCGGGAGGGCCCGAGCCCACCCGCCTCTGTACGTGATGCATGGTACTGCGAGGCAGGGTGGCCATAAAAAGCCGGCCGCCCTGCCCGTGCGCATTACATGTTGAGCGCGCGCTTGTCGGTGGCGAGCGCCGCTTCGCGCATGACTTCGGACAGCGACGGGTGCGGATGGCAGATGCGGCCGATGTCTTCGGCGGCAGCCTTGAATTCCATCGCCACCACGGCTTCCGCGATCAGGTCCGATGCGTTGGCCGAGATGATATGCACGCCGAGCAGTTCGTCGGTCTTGGCGTCGGCGATCATCTTCACGAAGCCGTCCGACTTGTTGATGCCAAGGGCGCGGCCGTTCGCCATGAACGGGAACTGGCCCGTCTTGATGTCGCGGCCTTCGGCCTTGAGCTGCTGCTCCGTCTTGCCGACCCATGCGATTTCCGGCTCGGTGTAGATCACCCACGGAATGCAGTTGTAGTCGATGTGCGGCTTCTGGCCGTCGATCACTTCCGCGACCAGCACGCCTTCGTCTTCGGCCTTGTGCGCAAGCATCGGGCCGCGCACCACGTCGCCGATCGCGTAGACGTTCGGCACTGCCGTGCGGCAGTGGTCGTCCACGTCGATGAAGCCGCGCTCGTTGGCCTTCAGACCAATCGCTTCGAGGCCGAGGTTGTCGGTGTTCGGCACGCGGCCAACCGACACGATCAGGCGGTCGGCTTCGAGCACTTGCGCGTTGCCGTCCTTGTCCGTGTAGTTGATCGTGACATTCTTGTCGGTGGCCTTCACTTCGCCCACCTTCACGCCGACGTGAATGTCGAGACCCTGCTTCTTGAAGAGCTTCGCGGCTTCCTTCGCGAGCGCCTGGTCGGCGGCGCCGAGGAATTCCGGCAGCGCTTCGAGGACCGTGACGTCGGCACCGAGACGGCGCCACACCGAGCCAAGCTCCAGACCGATCACGCCTGCGCCGATCACGGCCAGCTTCTTCGGCACGGAGTCGAACGTGAGCGCGCCTTCGTTGTCGGCGATGATCTTGTTGTCGACCGGCATGCCCGGCAGATGACGTGCCTTCGAGCCCGTCGCGATGATGACGTTCTTCGCCGTGACGACTTCAGCTTCGCCTTCGCCCGACACTTCGATCTGCACGCCGGCGTCAGTCTTGCCCGTGAACTTGCCATGGCCCTTGAGCCAGGTAATCTTGTTCTTGCGGAACAGGAACTCGATGCCCTTGGTCATCTTCTCGACGATGCCTTCCTTACGCTCGAGCATCTTCGCGACGTCGATCTTCACGTCGCCCACGCTGATGCCGTGGTCGACGAGATGATGCGCGGCGTTCTCGAACTCTTCGGACGAAGCGAGCAGCGCCTTCGACGGAATGCAGCCCACGTTCAGGCAGGTGCCGCCGAGCTTCAGCGCGCCGGCCGGGTTCTTCCACTTTTCGATACACGCAACCGACTTGCCGAGCTGCGCGGCGCGGATCGCCGCGATATAGCCGCCGGGGCCGGCGCCGATCACGACGACGTCAAATTCTTTGGACATGGTTATCCTTTCGATACATGAGCGCGGCGCGCGGAGTCCGGCTTCCGGAATCCGCGCGCGCGACGCTCAGTGTGAGACTGGGTACTAGACGAACTACGCTTACAGGTCGAGCAGCAGGCGAGCCGGATCTTCCAGAGCGTCCTTCATCGCGACCAGCGACAGCACGGCTTCGCGGCCGTCGATGATGCGGTGGTCGTAGGACATCGCGAGGTAGTTCATCGGACGGATCACGATCTGGCCGTTCTCGACCACCGCGCGCTCCTTGGTGGCGTGCACGCCGAGGATCGCCGACTGCGGCGGGTTGATGATCGGCGTCGAGAGCATCGAGCCGAACACACCGCCATTCGAGATCGAGAACGTACCGCCCGTCATTTCCTCGATCGAGAGCTTGCCGTCCTTGGCCTTCTGGCCGAATTCGGCGATCTTCTTCTCGATGTCGGCGAGGCTCATCTGGTCTGCGTTGCGCAGGATGGGCACCACCAGACCGCGCGGCGAGCCGACAGCGATACCGATGTCGAAGTAGCCGTGGTAGACGATGTCGTTGCCGTCGATCGACGCGTTCACGAGCGGGAACTTCTTCAGCGCATGAACCGCCGCCTTCACGAAGAACGACATGAAGCCGAGCTTCACGCCGTGTTCCTTCTCGAACTTGTCCTTGTACTTGTTGCGCAGGTCCATGACCGGCGCCATGTTCACTTCGTTGAACGTCGTGAGGATGGCGTTGGTTTGCTGCGACTCGAGCAGACGCTCGGCGATACGCGCACGCAGACGCGACATCGGCACGCGCTGTTCCGGACGGTCGTTGAGCCAGTTCGCAGCCGATGCCGGCGCGCTGACTTGCGGCAGCGAGGGCTTCGCGGCAGCGGCGGGCCGGGCGGCCGGCGCGGCTGCGGGAGCGGCCTTCGGCGCGCCCGCGCCGAGCACGTCCTGCTTGGTGATGCGGCCGTCACGGCCCGTGCCGGCGACGTCGCCGCCCGAGAGACCCTTCTCAGCCATCAGCTTGTTCGCTGCGGGCGAGGCGATGGTGCTGCTCGAGCCCGATGCGGCAGCAGCGGCGGCCGGTGCGGCTGCGGGTGCAGCAGCAGCCGGGGCGGCAGCAGCAGCGGGAGCCGCAGCGGCGCCAGCCTTGGCTTCCGTGTCGATCTTCGCGATCAACTGTTCGCTCGCGACGGTTGCGCCGTCGCCCACCACGATCTCGGCCAGCACGCCGGCAGCCGGCGCGGGCACTTCGAGCACGACCTTGTCGGTTTCGATCTCGATGACGACTTCGTCCTGGGCAACTGCTTCGCCCGGCTTCTTCTTCCACTGCAGCATCGTGCCTTCCGACACCGACTCCGAAAACTGAGGGACCTTGACTTCTACGATAGCCATGTGATTTTCCTGAATACTTTATCGGGGACCACCCCGTGTAACGAACCGGTCCGCGCACCTGAGCGCGGGAAAGCGCGTGATCTATAAGGTCGCGCTTTCCCGGTTCGATTCGCTCTATGTGCTTACTTCGCGACCTGCGCGCCCTTCAGGCGGCCGAACGCACCTTCGATCAGCGACTTCTGCTGCTCATAGTGCTTCGCGTAGTAGCCGACGGCCGGCGAGGCGGAAGCAGGACGGCCGCTGTACGCGAGCTTCATGCCTTCCTTCATGCCTTCCTTCAGGTGGTGCTCGATGTAGAACCACGGGCCCTGATTCTGCGGCTCGTCCTGCACCCAGACCACTTCGGTCGCGTTGTCGTACTTCTTCAGCTCGGCTTCGAACTGCTTGTGCGCGAACGGATAGAGCTGTTCGATACGGATGATCGCGACGTCGTTCGACTTCGATTCGCGGCGATGCGCCACGAGGTCGTAGTACACGCGGCCCGAGCAGGCGACCACGCGCTTGACCTTCTTCGCGTCGATGCTGTCGTCCACTTCGCCGACGACCGGCTGGAACGTGCCCTTCGCGAGTTCGGACAGATCCGACACGGCTTCCTTGTGACGCAGCAGCGACTTCGGCGTGAAGATGATGAGCGGCTTGCGGAACAGGCGGATCATCTGGCGGCGCAGCAGGTGGAAGATCTGCGCCGGCGTGGTCGGCTGAACGACCTGCATGTTGTGCTCGGCGCACAGTTGCAGGAAACGCTCGATACGTGCCGACGAGTGCTCCGGACCCTGACCTTCGTAGCCGTGCGGCAGCAGCATCGTGAGACCCGAGACGCGGCCCCACTTCACTTCGCCCGACGAGATGAACTGGTCGATCACGACCTGCGCGCCGTTCACGAAGTCGCCGAACTGGCCTTCCCACGCGACGAGCGTGTTCGGCTCAGCCGTCGAATAGCCGTACTCGAAACCGAGCACTGCTTCTTCGGAGAGCACCGAGTCGATCACCGTGAAGCTTGCCTGGTTCTCGCCAATGTTCTGCAGCGGGATGTACGTGCCGTCGTTCCAGCGCTCACGGTTCTGGTCGTGCAGAACAGCGTGACGGTGCGTGAACGTGCCACGGCCCGAGTCCTGGCCCGTGAGACGCACGGCGTAGCCCGAAGCGACCAGCGAGGCGAACGCGAGGTGCTCGCCCATGCCCCAGTCGAGCTTCGACTCGCCCTTGCCCATCGCACGGCGGTCGTTGATGACGCGCTCGACCAGCGGGTGAACCTTGAAGTTCTCGGGGATCGTGGTGATGCGCTCGGCCAGACGCTTGAGCTCTGCCAGCGGCACGGCCGTGTCGGCGGCGTCGGTCCACTTGCGGTTCAGGAACGGCACCCAGTCCACCGCGTACTTGCTCTTGTAGTTCGAGAGCACCGGGTCGATGGTGTGGTGACCTTCGTCCATCGCGGCACGGTAGGCCTTGATGTAGTTGTCGCCGTCTTCAGCCGTGATCACGCCCTGCTGCACGAGCTTCTCGGCGTACAGCGCACGGGTGCCCGGGTGCTTCGCGATCGTCTTGTACATGAGCGGCTGCGTGACCGCCGGGGTGTCCTGCTCGTTGTGGCCGAGCTTGCGGAAGCAGATGATGTCGACCACGACATCCTTGTGGAACTGCATGCGGAATTCGACCGCGAGCTGGATCGCCAGCACGACCGCTTCCGGATCGTCGCCGTTCACGTGCAGAACCGGCGCCTCGATCATCTTGACCACGTCGGTACAGTAGAGCGTCGAACGCGCGTCGCGCGGGTCCGAGGTCGTGAAGCCGATCTGGTTGTTGATGACGATGTGCAGCGTGCCGTGCGTGCCGTAACCGCGCGTTTGCGCGAGGTTCAGCGTTTCCATCACGACGCCCTGGCCCGCGAAAGCCGCGTCGCCGTGGATCTGCACCGGCAGCACTTGCAGGCCGTTGTCGTCGCCGCGGCGATCCATACGGGCCTTGGCCGAGCCTTCGACCACCGGGTTGACGATTTCGAGGTGCGACGGGTTGAACGCGAGCGACAGGTGGACCGGACCGCCTTCGGTCGCGATGTCCGACGAGAAGCCCTTGTGGTACTTCACGTCGCCTGCCGGCAGGTCGTCGACGTGCTTGCCTTCGAATTCGGCAAACAGGTCCGACGGCATCTTGCCGAGCGTGTTCACCAGCACGTTCAGGCGGCCGCGGTGGGCCATGCCGATCACGATTTCCTGCACGCCCTTGGCGCCCGCATGACGGACGACTTCGTCCATCGCAGCGATGAAGCTCTCGCCGCCTTCGAGCGAGAAGCGCTTCTGGCCGACGTACTTGGTGTGCAGGAAGCGCTCGAGGCCTTCGGCGGCCGTCAGGCGCTGAAGGATGTGCTTCTTCTTGTCGTTCGTGAAGTTGGGCGTCGAGCGGATCGACTCGAGACGCTCCTTCCACCAGCGCTTTTGCTCAGGATCGCTGATGTACATGTACTCGGCGCCGATCGTGCCGCAATACGTGTCGCGCAGTGCCTTGACGATCTCGCGCAACGACGCGCGCTCGAAACCGAAATACAGGTTCGTGGCGCTGAACGTCTCGTCCATGTCGGCTTCGGTGAAGTCGTAGAACGCGGGCTCGAGCTCGGGGATATTCGGACGCTCGCGGCGCTTCAGCGGATCGAGATTGGCCCATTGCGAGCCAAGGAATCGATAAGCACCAATGAGGGACTGAACGTAAACTTGCTTGCGCGCCGTGGCGAGATCTTCGCCACCTCCGCGCGGGATGAACGCATTGGCCTTGGCGCGCTGGGCAAACGACTCGACGATCGGCCCATGGGCGATATCGTTGTCAGTCGTGCCGCTCGACGACGGCACGTTTTGCAGTGCGTCAAAGTATTGGCGCCACGTGTCCGGAACGGACGCGGGGTTATCAAGATATGCTTCGTATAGCTCTTCGACATACGGAGCATTGCCGCCGAACAGGTAGGAGTTCAGCTGGAACTGCTTCATCGTTTCCGACATTTACGCTCACCTTTCTTCGAGTTTCTCGAGAAATAGCGGGTTACTCAACCTTCCGCGCCACGGCCTGACCGTTTAGCGGATTGCGAATCAAGTCTGCTTGGAAGGACCTAAATCATGCATCCGCGGAGGATATCACAGAAGCGATACCCGCCATAGATTGCAATGCGTCACGAGCGCACACGCAAACCCTTTGCAGACGGGCCTTTGCGGCATTTGCAACACACCCTTTACGCATCGCAACACAATTGTTACCGGACGCAAAAAAGCCGCCCACAAAGAGGCGGCTTTCCTGGCTTCTTACTTGCATTGCGGTGCGCAAAAAATCGACAACAGCGCGCTTACTCGGCACCGGCTTCGCGGCTTGCGCGGCGACGCTCGTGCTCTTTCAGATGGCGCTTGCGCAGACGGATCGACTGCGGCGTGACTTCCACGAGTTCGTCGTCGTCGATGAATTCGACTGCGTATTCGAGCGACATCTGGATCGGCGGCACGAGGCGCACAGCTTCGTCGGTGCCCGAGGCGCGCACGTTGGTGAGCTGCTTGCCCTTGATCGGGTTCACGACGAGGTCGTTGTCGCGGCTATGAATGCCGATGATCATGCCTTCGTACAGCGCGTCGCCCGGCTTCACGAACATGCGGCCGCGGTCCTGCAGCTTCCACAGCGCGTAGGCAACGGCGGCGCCGTCGTCCTGCGAGATCAGCACGCCGTTGCGGCGCTCGCCGAGCGTGCCTTCCTTGATCGGGCCATAGGCGTCGAACACGTGACTCATCAGGCCCGTGCCGCGCGTGAGCGTCATGAACTCACCCTGGAAGCCGATCAGGCCACGGGCCGGAATGCGGTACTCGAGGCGCGTGCGGCCACGGCTGTCCGAAGCCATGTCGAGCATTTCGCCCTTGCGGCGGCCCAGCTCTTCCATCACGCCGCCCTGGTGGCTGTCTTCGACGTCCACCGTCAGCATTTCGTACGGCTCCTGCTTCACGCCGTCGACTTCGTGCAGCACCACGCGCGGACGCGACACGGCCAGCTCGTAGCCTTCGCGGCGCATGTTTTCGATCAGGATCGTGAGGTGCAGCTCGCCACGGCCCGACACTTCGAACGTGGTTTCGTCGCCGGTGTCCTTCACGCGCAGCGCGACGTTGTGGTTCAGCTCCTTCGTGAGACGGTCGCGGATCTGACGGCTCGTCACGAACTTGCCTTCCTTGCCCGCGAGCGGCGACGAGTTCACGAGGAAGTTCATCGTGAGCGTCGGCTCGTCCACCGTGATCATCGGCAGGGCTTCGGGGGTATCGACCGCGCAGATGGTCGCACCAATGCCGATGTCTTCAATGCCGTTGATCAGCACGATGTCGCCGGCTTCGGCCGATTCGACCTGCACGCGCTCGAGGCCGCTGAACGACAGCACCTGGTTGATCTTGCGGTTCATCACGTCGCCTTCCGGGCCGAAGCGCACCGCCACCGGCTGACCCGGCTTGATGCGGCCGCGCTTGATGCGGCCCACGCCGATACGGCCGACGTAGGTCGAGTAGTCGAGCGAGGTGATCTGGAGCTGGAGCGGACCTTCCGGGTCGGCGTCGCGCACCGGCACGTGTTCGAGGATCGCCTCGAACAGCGGGCGCATGTCGCCTTCGCGCGCATCGGCGGAGAGCGACGCGTAGCCGTTCAGGCCCGAGGCGTACACGACCGGGAAGTCGAGCTGCTCTTCGGTCGCGCCGAGCTTGTCGAACAGGTCGAAGGTCTGGTTGATCACCCAGTCGATGCGGGCGCCCGGACGGTCGATCTTGTTGACGACGACGATCGGCTTCAGGCCGAGTGCGAGCGCCTTCTTCGTGACGAAGCGCGTTTGCGGCATCGGGCCTTCGACGGCGTCGACGAGCAGCAGCACCGAGTCGACCATCGAGAGCACGCGCTCCACTTCGCCGCCGAAGTCGGCGTGCCCCGGGGTGTCGACGATGTTGATGTGCGTGCCTTCGTACTCGACCGCGCAGTTCTTCGCGAGAATCGTGATCCCGCGCTCTTTTTCGATGTCGTTCGAATCCATGACGCGTTCGGCGACCTGCTGGTTGTCACGGAAGGTGCCGGACTGGCGCAGCAGTTGGTCGACGAGAGTAGTCTTGCCATGGTCGACGTGGGCAATGATGGCGATGTTGCGAAGGGCGCGGGACATAGGAACCTGGGTACTCAGTTGGGTGCGCCGCATGAGCTCGACAGCGGGCTCGCACAACGGTCTTCAACGCTTTCCGGCACTCCGGCCGGGCGTCGCGAGCAGACGTCGCGTATGACGCACTTTTGGGAACCTGAAATTATAGCACGTGCAAATGAATTGATCGTGCTCATACTCAGGGACGCGTCGAAGACATGGCCGGGCGCGTCGGAGTGCGCCGGGGCGCATCCCGACCGATTAAACCCTATCCGGCAAAGGTTTCTCCGCCCAGCCACAATAATCCCTTGCCGCGTCAACTAACGACTCCTATAATCCCTGCCTGGTCAATCATTGCAGTCGCAGCAGAAACATGACGGATCCGACTCCCATGCCGCCACCCGAAGTTCGCAATTACGACTTTGGCGAAAGCGTTGGCTACCTCATTTCGCGGGTGAAATCGACGATGTCGAACCTGATCACCCAGCGCACCGTTGCCGAGCTCGGCGTAACGAGCCAGCAAGCCAGCGTGCTGTTCATGGTGGCGAGCGGCAAGTGCGTACTCGCAGCGGAGCTGGCGCGCGAGTACGGCATCGACGCGAGCGCGGTGACCCGCCTCGTCGACCGGCTGGAAAAGCGCGGCCTGCTCAAACGCGTGCGCAGCTCCGAGGACCGCCGTGCCGTGCGCCTCGCGCTCACGCCCGAGGGCGAAGCCATCGCCGCACGCATGCCGGCGATCTTCACGAGCGTGACCGAGCAGCTCTCGCAGGGTCTCACGCCCGAGGAAATCGGCTTTCTGAAGAGCATGTTGCGGCGGGTTCTTTCCAATAGCTGCGAAGCCATCCAGAACGCCGGACAGAATGCAAGTTCGTGTGCTGGCCCGAGTGGTAACCCGAGTGGTAGCCATAGCGCCGGGCAAAATCCGCCGTCCAATTCATGACGGGGCAAGTAAATTTGAGTGCGCTGCACAAAAAAATAGCTGCAACGTCCAGCATTACTTCACTTTCTCAGGCCATGAGACGAGCAATGAAACCCGATACCCAGTTTGCGCCAGCGCTCTCCCGCCGGGGGGCCATCGCCGCCGCGGTGGCGGCGCTCGCGCTTGCGGGCTGCGCAAACTACTTCGGCGTCAAGAGCGACAAGACCATCGCGCAGCCGCAACAGTTCGAGAGCTCGCAGAGCATCCCGGCCGAGGGCGGCCAGTGGCCCACGCTCGACTGGGCGCAGCAGTTCGGCGACCCGCAGTTGCCCAGGCTGATCGACGAGGCGCTCGAGGGCAGCCCCACCATCGCGCAGGCGCAGGCCCGGATCGCCAAGGCGTCGTCGTATATCGAGACGTCGAAGTCGGCGCTCTATCCGAAGGCCAACGCGAGCTACTCATGGACGCGCGAGCTGTATTCGGAGAACGCCCTCTTCCCGCCGCCTTTCGGCGGCACCTGGTACAGCGAGAACAATGCGCTCGCGAGCGCCTCGTGGGATCTGGA
This sequence comes from Paraburkholderia tagetis, assembly GCF_022213065.1. Lineage (GTDB taxonomy): Bacteria > Pseudomonadota > Gammaproteobacteria > Burkholderiales > Burkholderiaceae > Paraburkholderia > Paraburkholderia tagetis. Next base: position 135,442 of record NZ_JAKLJA010000007.1, on the reverse strand, counting down.
TCTCTGGGGCAAGAATCGTCAGCGCCTCGCCCAGGCGGTTTCCTCGCAGCGCGCCGCCCAGGCAGACATGCAGCAGGCGCGCATCACGCTCGCCGCATCGGTCGCGCGCACCTATAACCAGCTCGCGCAGCTCTATGCGCTGCGCGACATCGCTGCGCACGAAATCGACAACCGCAAGACCATCGGCACGATCACGAACGGGCGCGTGGTGGCGGGCCTCGACACCAATGTCGAGCGCCAGACCGCGAATGGCAACATCGCGACGAGCCAGGCCAACCTCACGCAGATCGACGGCCAGATCGAAAGCGTGCGCTATCAGTTGGGCGCGCTGCTCGGCAAGGGCCCGGACCGCGGCCTGCAAATCGCGCAACCCGTGCTCAACCCGGTCGCCGACATGGCCCTGCCCGGCAACCTGCCCGCCGACCTCGTGGCGCGCCGCCCCGACATCGTCGCCGCGCGCTGGCAAGTCGAGGCCGCCATGCACGACGTGAAGGAAGCCAAGGCCGAGTTCTATCCCGACGTGAACCTTGCGGCCGGCTTCGGCTTCGACGCGTTCGGCTGGGGCCGCTTTCTCAATATCGCGAGCCGCCAGATGAACATCGGGCCGGCCGTGCACCTGCCGATCTTCGATGGGGGCGCGCTGCGCGCGCAGTTGAAGGGGCGCTACGCCGACTTCGATCTCGATGTGGCGAACTACAACCAGACGCTCATCAACGCGCTCCAGCAAGTGGCCACGCAGGTTTCGTCGATCCGCTCGGCGGACCGGCAGCTCGTGGACGCCCAGCGCGCGCTCGACGCCTCGACCAACGCGTATCAGCTCGCCGTGATCCGCTACAAGGCGGGCCTCTCGGAGCAGCTTCAGGTGCTCAACGCCGACCAGAACCGTCTCGCCGCGGAGCAAACCGTCTCGAACCTCAAGATGCAGCGCCGCGACCAGCAGATGGCGCTCATCACAGCGCTCGGCGGCGGCTTCGACGCGCACGACGCGGGCCTCGTGCCGCCGGTCGAGATCGGCAGCAATGCGAAAGGACAAAGCGACGTGAACGGTGGGCCGTGGAGCGGCGCTTACGTGCCGGCGCAGCGCGCCGCAGCCCCTGCCTCGGCAACATCGGGGGCCACGGCAAGCGCAGCCGCCTCGAACTGAACACCAATAACTGAACGAACAGCACGCCAGAACCCGGAGATCCTTCCATGAGCACCCCCCAGCAACCGGCGGCCAATCCGCAGCCGAACGCGAACAACGGCAAGCGCAAGCGCATGATGACGCTGCTTGTGCTCGTGATCGTGATTGCAGCCATTGCCTACGGCCTCTACTACTTCCTCGTCGCGCGCTTCTCGGAGGGCACCGACGACGCCTACGTGAACGGCAACGTCGTGCAGATCACGCCGCAGGTGACGGGCACGGTGATCGCCGTGAACGCGGACGACACGCAAACCGTGAAGTCCGGCGACCCGCTCGTACAGCTCGACCCCGCCGATTCGCGCATCGCGCTGCAACAGGCCGAGGCGAATCTCGGCCAGACGGTGCGCCAGGTGCGCGGCCTCTTCGCTGACGACAGCCAGTACCAGGCCCAGGTCGCCGTGCGTCAGGCCGACCTTTCGCGCGCCCAGGACGACCTGCGCCGCCGCATGCAGGTCGCGCAAACAGGCGCCGTCTCGCAGGAAGAAATCTCGCACGCCCGCGACGCCGTGAAAAGCGCCCAAGCCGGGCTCGAAGCCGCGCAGCAGCAGCTCGCTGCGAACCGCGCGCTCACCGCGAACACGACCATCGCCAATCATCCGAACGTGATGGTCGCAGCCGCGAAACTGCGTGACGCCTGGCTGACGAACGCGCGCAACACGCTGCCCGCGCCGGTGACCGGCTACGTGGCCAAGCGCTCGGTGCAGGTGGGCCAGCGTGTCTCGCCGGGCACGCCGCTCATGTCAGTGGTGCCGCTGAACGCCGTGTGGGTGGACGCCAACTTCAAGGAAGTGCAGCTCAAGCACATGCGCATCGGCCAGCCGGTCGAGATGACCGCCGACGTGTACGGTTCGTCGGTGGTCTATCACGGCAAGGTGGTGGGCTTCTCGGCGGGCACGGGCTCGGCCTTCTCGCTGCTGCCCGCGCAAAACGCCACGGGTAACTGGATCAAGGTGGTGCAGCGCCTGCCGGTGCGTATCGCGCTCGACCCGAAAGAGTTGCAAGAGCACCCGCTGCGCATCGGCCTTTCGATGCAGGTGGACGTGAACATCAAGAACGACTCGGGCAGCCAGCTCGGCAACGCGCAGAACACGGTTTATCAAACCGACGTGTTCGCAAAGTACGGCGACGAAGCCGATGCCGAAATCGCGCGCATCATCGCGGAGAACGCAGGCCAGAACGGTAACCAGAGCGCCGGCAAGGCGCAGGTTTCGTCGGCGAGCAACGGCACAGCGAAGCACGCAGCCGGGCTGATGTAAGCCCGCGCGCGCCACGAAATACACCGGGCAGTCAATCACCAGGCACTCGATGGCAGCACAACAACCCGTAGTCCATCCGCCGCTGCAAGGCGCGCAACTCGTGATCGGCACCATCGCGGTGTCGCTCGCCGTGTTCATGAACGTGCTGGACACCTCGATCGCGAACGTGTCGATCCCAACGATCTCGGGCGACCTCGGCGTCGCCTCCGATCAGGGCACGTGGGTCATCACCTCGTTCGCGGTCGCCAACGCGATCTCCGTGCCGCTGACCGGCTGGCTCACCGATCGCATCGGCCAGGTGCGCCTGTTCATGGCGTCGATCATCCTGTTCGTGATTTCGTCGTGGATGTGCGGCCTCTCGCCCAACCTGCCCTTCCTGCTCGCGTCGCGCGTGCTGCAAGGCGCCGTGGCCGGCCCGATGATCCCGCTCTCGCAAACGCTGCTGCTCGCGAGCTATCCGCGCGCGAAGGCGCCCATCGCGCTCTCGATGTGGTCGATGACCACGCTGATCGCGCCGGTGGCCGGCCCGATTCTCGGCGGCTGGATCTCGGACAACATCTCGTGGCCGTGGATCTTCTATGTGAACATCCCGGTGGGCATCCTGGCCGCCTTCGCCACGTGGGCGATCTTCCGCAACCGCGATTCGGTCATCAGGAAGGCGCCCATCGACGGCGTGGGCCTGGGACTCCTGATCGTCTGGGTCGGCTCGCTGCAGGTCATGCTCGACAAGGGCAAGGATCTCGACTGGTTCGCGTCGACGACGATCATCGTGCTTGCTCTCACGGCCGTGGTCGCCTTCGCGTTCTTCGTGGTCTGGGAGCTGACCGCCGATCACCCGGTGGTCGATCTCTCGCTGTTCGCGAGACGCAACTTCACGGGCGCGACGATTGCGCTTTCGGTGGGCTACGGCCTTTACTTCGGCAATCTCGTGCTGCTGCCGTTGTGGCTGCAAACCACGCTGGGCTACACCGCCACCGACGCGGGCATCATCATGGCGCCCGTGGGCTTCTTCGCGATCATGCTCTCGCCGATCACGGGCCGCATCCTCCCGCGCACCGACCCGCGCTATATCGCGACGGCGGCATTCGTGGTGTTCGCGCTGTGCTTCTGGATGCGCTCGCAGTACACGACCGGCGTGGACACCTGGGCGCTCACGGTGCCTACCTTGATCCAGGGCATCGGCATGGCGGGCCTCTTCATTCCGCTCGTCTCGATCACGCTCTCGGGTCTGCCCGGCAATCGCATTCCCGCGGCATCGGGCTTGTCGAACTTCGTGCGGATCATGTGCGGCGGCATCGGCACCTCGATCTTCGAAACGGCGTGGGACCATCGCACCACGTTCCACCACGCGCGCCTCACCGAGCAAGCCACGCCGACCAACCCGATCTTCAACCAGTCGATGCAGCAGATGCAGAACGCGGCCGGACTCGATCCCTCGCAAGCACACGGGCTGTTCGACCGCATGGTCTCGCAGCAGGCGGCCCAGCTCGGCGTGAACGACTTGTTCTGGATTTCCTCGGCGATCTTCATCGTGCTGATCGCGCTAATCTGGGTCACGCGTCCCGATCGCGCGGGCGGCGCCGATGCGGGCGCGGCGGCTTCGGCTGCACACTAAGGAAAGTTGCGCGCGCACCGAATCCAGTCAGGCCGCGCCGCTCACCACCAGCCGCTCCGGCGCGAGCACGCCATTGGCCGCCTTCGCCACGCCGAGCAGGCGTGCGCCCTCGTCATACACGCGCACGCGATCGGCTGCTTCGCAGGCCGCGCGGTCGAGCACGAGTTCGTTGAGCGGCAAGCGCTGGCCGTGTGTGAAACGTCGCGCCGCCTCGGCGTTCAGCGTCACGGCCGGAAACGTGGAAAGCAGCGCGTCCACGGGCTGGAGCCATGCGTCACGCGCGGGCTCGTCGGCGGCCGTGAGCGCATCCAGCGTCACCGCATGCTCGAGCGTGAGCGCGCCCACGCCCGTGCGCCGCAGCATCACGAGATGCGCACCGCACCCGAGCGCCTCGCCGATGTCCTCCGCGAGCGTGCGCACATAAGTGCCCTTGCTGCACGTAACGCGGAACGTAACCTCGGCAATGGCCGGCAGCCCGCAAGCGATCATCTCCAGCGCAAGGATCGTTACCTGGCGCCCTTCGCGCTCGACCGTCTGGCCGGCACGCGCGTATTCATAGAGCGGTTTGCCGTCGCGCTTGAGCGCCGAGTACATCGGCGGCACCTGCACTATTTCGCCGACGAATTTCGTCATCGCTGCGCGCACGGCGGCTTCGTCGCAGCGCACCTCGCGGGTCTCGATGGCTTCGCCTTCGGCATCGCCCGTCGTGGTGCGAATGCCGAGGCGCATGGCCGCCTCGTAGGTTTTGTCGGCGTCGAGCAGATCCTGCGAGAACTTGGTCGCCTCGCCGAAACACAGCGGCAGCAGGCCCGTCGCAAGCGGATCGAGCGTGCCGGTGTGGCCCGCCTTCTTCACGCGAAAGAGACGCTTCGCGCGGATCAACGCGTCGTTGCTGGACAGGCCAATCGGCTTGTCCAGCAGCAGCACGCCGTCGAGCAAACGGCGCGGCACCTTCGGACGGGCCGCGTCAGGTCGCTGTTCGCCCTGATTCTTTTTCGATGATGCAGTCATGCGTGGCGGCGTCAGTCGTCCTTCGCGCGCGAGGCGTTCGCCTCGTCGATGAGACGCGACATCTCGACACCCTTTTCGATCGACTGGTCGTAGTGGAAATGCAGCGTCGGCACCGTGTGGATATGCAAGCGCTTGAACAACTGGTTATGAAGATGGCCAGCGGCGTGATTGAGCGCTTCCTGCGTGGTCTTCGGGTCGCCCGTGAGCGTCGTGAAGTAGACCTTCGCGTGCGCGTAGTCGGGCGTAAGCTCCACGCTCTGGATCGTGACGAGACCCACGCGCGGATCCTTCACTTCGCGCATCAGCTCGGAGAGGTCGCGCTGGATCTGGTCGGCGATCTGCACGTTGCGATTCGGGGAAGAACGTTTTTTCGGCATGATGATTCCAAAAACAAAACGGGCGGAGCTGGCCAGCGCCTGCCCCGCCCGTTATCGGCAAAACTCGCGGCTAAACCCGCGGGCGGCATGAAAACCCGCCCGCGTGCGCCGCTGAATTACAGCGTACGCGCGACTTCGGTGATCTCGAACACTTCGAACTGGTCGCCTTCGACGATGTCGTTGAAGTTCTTGATCGACATACCGCACTCGAAGCCCTGCTTGACTTCCTTGACGTCGTCCTTGAAGCGCTTGAGCGAGTCGAGTTCGCCGGTATGGATGACCACGTTGTTGCGAATCACGCGCACCGACGACGAACGCTTGACGAAACCGTCCGTGACCATACAACCCGCGATCAGGCCAACCTTCGGCACGCGGATCACCTGACGCACCTCGGCCATACCCGTGACCGTCTCGCGCTTCTCCGGCGCCAGCATGCCCGACATCGCCGCCTTCACCTCATCCACTGCGTCATAGATGATGTTGTAGTAGCGGATGTCGATGCCGTTCGCCTCGGCCACCTTACGCGCCTGCGCATCCGCACGCGTATTGAAGCCGATGATGACCGCCTTCGAAGCCGTTGCCAGGTTGACGTCCGACTCGCTGATCGCACCGACCGCGCTGTGCACGATCTGCACGCGCACTTCGCTGGTCGACAGTTTGAGCAGCGATTGCACCAGCGCTTCCTGCGAGCCCTGCACGTCCGCCTTGACGATGAGCGGCAGGTTCTGCACTTCGCCTTCCGCCATCTGCTCGAGCATGTTTTCGAGCTTCGCGGCCTGCTGCTTCGCCAGCTTGACGTCGCGGAACTTGCCTTGACGGAACATGGCGATTTCGCGCGCCTTGCGCTCGTCCGGCAGCACGATGACTTCTTCGCCCGCACCCGGCACTTCCGAAAGACCCTGGATTTCGACCGGGATCGACGGACCCGCTTCCTTCGTGGGCTTGCCGGTTTCGTCGAGCATCGCTCGAACGCGGCCGTAGGCGCTGCCTGCGAGCACGACGTCGCCGCGATTGAGCGTACCCGACTGCACCAGAATGGTCGCGACCGGGCCCTTGCCCTTGTCGAGCTTCGCTTCGATCACGAGACCCTTGGCCGGCGCTTCGACCGGAGCCGTCAGCTCCAGCACTTCGGCCTGCAGCAGCACGTTTTCGAGCAGGTCGTCGATGCCCGCGCCGGTCTTGGCCGACACCGGCACAAACGGCGAATCGCCACCGTACTCTTCCGGCACGACGCCTTCCGCCACGAGCTCCTGCTTCACGCGCTCCAGATTCGCATCCGGCTTGTCGATCTTGTTGATTGCCACGACGAGCGGCACACCGGCCGCCTTCGCGTGCGAGATGGCTTCCTTCGTCTGCGGCATCACGCCGTCGTCGGCAGCCACCACGAGAATGACGATATCGGTTGCCTTCGCACCGCGGGCACGCATGGCCGTGAAGGCCTCGTGACCCGGCGTGTCGAGGAACGTGATCACGCCGCGCGGCGTATCCACGTGGTAAGCGCCGATATGCTGCGTAATGCCGCCCGCTTCGCCCGCTGCGACCTTGGCGCGGCGGATGTAGTCGAGCAGCGAGGTCTTGCCGTGGTCGACGTGACCCATGACGGTGACGACCGGCGGACGCGGCAGTTGCTCGGCGTCCGTTGCGGTGGTTTGACCTTCGACCAGCAGTGCTTCCGGATCGTCGAGCTTCGCGGCAACCGCACGGTGGCCGAGTTCCTCGACGATGATCATCGCCGTTTCCTGGTCGAGCATCTGGTTGATGGTGACCATCTGGCCCATCTTCATCATCACCTTGATGACTTCCGACGCCTTCACGGCCATCTTGTGCGCGAGGTCGGCCACCGTGATGGTTTCCGGCACGTGCACTTCACGCACGATCGGCTCGGTCGGCGCCTGGAACGTCGACGAATTGTCCTGGTGACGGCCACGGCCCTTCGGGCCACCGCGCCAACCGCGGTCCACGCCGCCCGACGAGTCGCCGCGCGTCTTGATCCCGCGGCGCTTGGCGGCGTCGTCCTGCCAGCCGCCCTTGCCGGCGCCCGGCTTCTTGTTGCGGTCGCCCGCGCCGGCACCCGGCGCGCTCGTGGAGGGCGCAGCCGTGGTCGCGGGCTTCTTCGCACCGGCACCCGACGCACCCGCGGCCGGACGCGCCTGGCCTTCCGGACGCGCCGGCTTGTGCAACGTGCCCTTGGCCTCGGCGGGCTTCGGCGGCTCGACGGGCTTGGGCGGTTCGACCGCCTTCACCTGCGCCTTGCGCGGCGTGTTCATCATTTCGCGGATCGCGCGCGCTTCGGCCTCGGCGGCCGCACGGCGGCGAGCGATCTCTTCCTGTTCCTTCTGCGCCTTCTCGGCGGCCTCGCGCGCGGCTGCTTCGGCCTTCTGGGCCGCTTCGCGCTGTGCGGCGCGCTCGGCTGCGGCGCGCTGCTCGTCCTGTTGGTCTTGTTGCTGCTTCACTTCCTTGGTCGCTTCGCTCTCTGCGGTGCGTTGTGCAGCCACGGCCTGCGCGGCCAGTTCGCGCGCGGCGGCCTCGGCTGCGGCCTTCTTTTGCGAGGCTTCTTCCTCGGCGCGGCGGCGCTCGGCCTCGGCGGCCTCTTCGCGTGCGCGGCGCTCCGCCTCTTCTAGCGCGAGGCGCTCCTGGCGCTCCTTGAGCTCCTGAGCCTGATGCTCGAGCAACTCGGCCTCGCGGCGCGCTTCCTCTTCGCGGCGCTGCAGTTCCGCCTCTTCGGCGGCAACGGCTGCGTCGGCGGCATGATTCGATGCCTCCGCCTGCTCGGCGGACTCGTCGCGGCGGACGAACGTGCGCTTCTTGCGCACCTCGACCTGAATGGTGCGAGCCTTACCCGTGGAGTCGGACTGCTTGATTTCCGACGTATGCCGTTTCGTCAGCGTGATCTTGCGCTTGTCTGCATCAGTCGAGCCGTGAGACTTGCGCAAGTGGTCGAGCAGACGCGCCTTGTCCGTTTCGGACAAGGAGTCAGCTTCGCTCGCTTTCGTGACGCCCGCCGCCTGCAACTGCTCCAGCAGCACGCCTGCAGGCATTTTCAGTTCCGCGGCAAATTGGGCTACGTTGTTACTCGCCATTCATTCCTCTTAATGCAAGGACCGATTCCTTGCGGTTGACATCGGTTCATGCGGCACCGAGTGCCCCGCCGCTTGTGCATCCAGCTAGCGGGGCGGCCGCGATCAGTTCAATGGGTCATGGTCGCTTCCTGCTCGTCGCGCCCGGGTTCCGTACCTGTTGCCAGGTCACTCGAACCAGTGCTCGCGCGCTTTCATGATCAACGCCTTGGCGGCATCCTCTTCCATTCCCGTCATTTCGGTGAGTTCATCCACGGCCAGCTCGGCAAGCTCGTCGCGGGTGTGAATCTCGTGCTGCGCCAGCTTCGCCAGCAGCTCCGGGTCGATGCCGTCGAGGCTCTTCAGATCCAGCGCAGCGCTTTCCACCTTCTCCTCGTTCGCGATGGCCTGCGTGAGCAGCGCATCGCGCGCGCGGTTGCGCAGTTCGTGCACGGTGTCCTCGTCGAACGCCTCGATTTCCAGCATTTCGTTGAGCGGCACGTAAGCGATCTCTTCGAGGCTCGTGAAGCCCTCGTCGATCAGGATGTCGGCGACTTCCTCGTCCACATCGAGACGCGCCATGAACAGGTCGCGCAACACAGTGCGCTCCTGGTTCTGCTTCTGCGCGGATTCGTCCGGCGTCATGATATTGATCTGCCAGCCGGTGAGCTCGCTGGCAAGACGCACGTTCTGGCCGCTGCGGCCGATGGCGACCGCGAGTTCGCTCTCGTCGACGACAACGTCCATCGAGTGCTTCTCTTCGTCGACGACGATCGACTGCACGGCAGCCGGCGCGAGCGCGCCGATTACGAACTGGGCGGGATCTTCCGACCATAGCACGATGTCGACGTTTTCGCCACCGAGCTCGTTGCGCACAGCCTGCACGCGCGAGCCGCGGATACCGACGCAGGTGCCGATCGGGTCGATGCGCTTGTCATAAGCCACCACGCCGATCTTGGCGCGCACGCCAGGGTCGCGCGCCGCTGCCTTGATCTCGAGAAGGCCCTGCTCGATTTCCGGCACTTCCATCTCGAACAGCTTCATCAGGAACTCGGGCGCGGTGCGCGAGAGTTCGATCTGCGGGCCGCGCGCGGTGCGGTCGATCTTGCCGATCCAGGCGCGCACGCGGTCGCCCACGCGCAGGTTTTCCTTCGGAATCAGCTGGTCGCGGCGCAGCAGCGCTTCGACGCGACCCGATTCGACGATGAAATTGCCCTTGTCCATGCGCTTGACCGTGCCGGTCATGATGCTTTCGCCGCGCTCGAGGAAGTCGCTCAGGATCTGCTCGCGCTCGGCGTCGCGCACCTTCTGCAGGATGACCTGCTTGGCGGCCTGCGCGCCGATACGGCCGAACTCGACCGAAGGCACCGACTGCTCGATGAACTCGTCGATCTGCGCGTCGGTCTTCTGCTCACGGGCTTCGAACAGCAGGATTTCCTGGTCCGGCTCCTGCAGGCCCGCCTCGTCCGGCACGACACGCCAGCGGCGATACGTTTCGTGCTCGCCGCTTTCGCGGTCGATATGCACGCGGATATCCGCATCCTCGTCGAAGAGCTTCTTGGAGGCTGACGCAAGCGCCGCTTCAAGGGCGGCGAACACCACGTCCTTGTCGACATTCTTCTCGCGTGCCAGCGCATCCACCAGCATCAACACTTCGCGACTCATTGTTTGCGGCTCCTAAAGTCAACTTTGGGGATAAGGCGTGCTTTGTCGATGTCCGCGAGCGTGAAATCGAGCATCGCAGGACCCGCCTTCCCTTCGAATTCCAGACCGATGGTCTCGCCTTCCGGGGCATGCACGATGCCGCGGTACGATTTCCGTCCGTCCAATGGCTTTTTCAACGTGATGACCGCTTCGCAGCCCGCGAAGCGTTCGAAGTCCGCCAGTTTCTTTAGCGGACGGTCGAGGCCGGGCGACGAGACTTCGAGGCGCTCGTAGTCGATGTTTTCGACCGTCAGAACGTGCTGCAGCTGACGCGTGACCTTCTCGCAGTCCTCGATCGCGATACCCGCGGGCTGATCGATGTAGATGGTCAGCATGCCGCGCCCGGTGCGCTCGAGGTCGACCAGCTCGTAACCGAGCCCGGTGACCGTGGTTTCAATCAGTTCCGTCAGTTGCACAATGCCCACTCCAGATATTCGCGCAGCGAGCCGGCAACTTCCAGTGATTCGGGATTCGCGGGCCGCGCGCCAGGTGAGCGCGCGCGCTTTCACCCTTTCGCACCTACTTGCACCCTGCCCCACGATGATGACCGCTCCGGCCAGCTCCGGCGCCGACGATGCGTTTGCATTCTGCTTTTTGCATCAATTCGGGCGGACCAAAAAAAAATGGGCGAAACGCCCATCTTCTCACTTAGCCAGGTGGTCGCACCTGGGGCGCAAATAAAAGCCGCACGCCCAGCGACTTCGAGATTGTAGCCTTTTTTGGGCTTTAACGCAAACTGGCGGGCCGCCCGGAGCCGATCTCAGTGCCCGCGCGTACGGTTGCGCGGCGCGCCGCGCTGGCCGCCGTTGCGGTTGCCGCCCGGCGCGCGGTTGCCGCTCGTATTGGCGTTGCCGTTATTGCCCGGCCCGCGGCGATTGCCGCCGGTAGCGCCGCTGCCGCCATTACCGCTCGCATTGCCGCCCGCACGCTTGCCCGTGCCGGGTGCGCGGTTGCCGTCGACGTCACGCGTACCGCTGCGGCTGTTGCCGCGATTGCTGCGATTGCCGCCCGTACCACCGCCAAAACCCGCGCCACCGAAACCCGCGCCGCCAAAGTTGCCCTGCGAACCGCCGAATCCACCCTGCGCCGCACCGCGGCGGCCCTGGCCCTGGCGGGGCTGGCGCGGCTGGCCCATCGCGCCGTGCGAGCTCAGCACCGGCTCGCGGTTGATGAAGCCCATCGAGGTCTGCATCGGATCGGGCTGACGGCGCTCCTGCTCCTTGCCGCGACCGCCCTTCTCCTCGGTCGGCGCCTTCAGGCCGACCGCCGCCATCAGGCTGCGCACCTGGTTGTCCTCGAGCTCTTCCCAACGGCCGCGCTTGAGCCCCTTGGGCAGTGCGATCGGACCGTGACGCGTGCGGATCAGGCGGCTCACCATCAGGCCGACAGCCTCGAACATGCGGCGCACTTCGCGGTTACGGCCTTCGGCCAGCGCGACGTGATACCAATGATTCGTGCCCTCGCCGCCGCCATCGCGGATACGCAGGAAGTTCGCCGGGCCGTCGTCGAGCTCGATGCCCTTGAGCAGCTTCTGGCGATTGCCTTCGGTCAGCTCGCCCACCACGCGCACTGCGTACTCACGCTCCACGCTGTAGCGCGGGTGCATGAAACGATTGGCGAGATCGCCCGAGGTCGTGAGCATCAGGAGACCTTCGGTGTTGAAGTCGAGACGCCCCACGGCCAGCCACTTCGCCGTCTTCATCGACGGCAGACGGTCGAACACGGACGGGCGGCCTTCCGGGTCGGCATGGCTCACGATTTCGCCGGTGGGCTTGTGATACAGCAGCACGCGCGGCGGCTTGTTCGCCAGCTTGCGCTTGATCGGCTTGCCGTTGATGCGGACCTGGTCGGTCGGCAGAATGCGCTGGCCGATGTGCGCAGGCTCGCCGTTCACCGACACGCGCCCGGCGATGATCAGCTCTTCCATGTCGCGGCGCGAGCCCATGCCGGCGTCGGCCAGCACCTTGTGCAGCTTCGGCGCGTCGTCGTCCGGGCTCAGCACGCGCTTGGCCTGCTGAACGCGGCCACGGCGCAGCATCGGCGCACGCACGCCGCTGCCCGTACCGTTATCGGCGTCGAAAGCCGGCGACGTCACGTACAGGAACAGATCGTCCTGGGCGCCCTCGCTCGCGGCGGCAGGCGCCTCGGCGCGGCCCTTACCGCCCTTGCCGGCACCCTTGGCGCCCTGCTTGCCAGCTTGCGCGGGCTTCGTCTGCCCTGCGCCGGCGGCATCGCGGCGGCCCTTCTTCGCGCCGACGTCCTTGCGCGGCGTGCGCACCTGAGCAACGACGACGCCGTCCGGCGGCGCCTCCGTCGCGACCAGCGCGGCGACGCCCGGCGTAGCGACGCCCGGCGCAGATTCCGACGCTGCAGCGCCTTCGCCCGCTTTGGCCTTCGCGCCCGCACGGCGGCGCGCGATCAGGCTGCGCGGGCCGCGGCGCAGACCGCGGCGGGGACGGTCCTCACCCGCGGCTTCGCTTGCCGGCTGGCCAGCGACGTCGCCATGGTCGGCGCGCGTGTCGTCATCGCGCGCGGAAGACGCGCGACGTCCGGATTCGGACGCGTCGGTCGAATCGGTGTCGTGGATATCAGTCAAAACAACCTCGAAATGTCAGGTTGCGCGCCCACTCGCAATGGCTTGCGGAGGGCGCGTCAAAAATGTTTGTTGCGTCAGACGCCGCGTCGAGCGGCTTCGTCGTCCGTCGTCGAGACGGGGTCGTCCTGCGCCGCGTCGCTGCGGCTTGGGTATTCTTCTTCGGGCGCGCCGGCCGAGTGCCTGGCGGGCTCCGTTTCCTGCGCCTCGACGCGGGTTTCGTCGCGACGGTCCGCGTGCACGGCCTCCTGTGCGGTTGCATCGGCCATGCCCGGCGTGTGCCCAGTTATCTGCTCATTTTCCGGCCCGGTTATCTGCTCAATTACCGGTTCGGGTACCTGAGCAGGCGCCGGCTGTCCCGCATCGGCATCAGCATCGACCGCCACCACCACTTCACCGCTTTCCGTCACGCTCGCGGCGACCAGTTGCGCCACCTCGCTGTCCGGGAACTCGATCGCGTGCTGGGCCAGCAATTGCTCGCCCAACTGGCTCGACGGGTCGTCGAGCGGCGGCAGTTCCTCGAGCGACTTCAGGCCGAGGTCGTCCAGAAATTGACGCGTCGTTGCGTAAAGCGCCGGCCGGCCCGGCACGTCCCGGTGGCCGATCACCTCGATCCAGTTACGGTCCTCGAGCTGCTTGACGACCTGCGTGTTGACCGTCACCCCGCGAATCTCTTCAATATCGCCGCGCGTGACCGGCTGCCGGTACGCGATGATCGCGAGTGTTTCGAGCACGGCGCGCGAATAGCGCGGCGGCTTCTCGGGATGCAGGCGGTCGAGATACGTGCGCATGGCCGGCTTGCTCTGAAAGCGCCAACCAGACGCGAGGCCCACCAGTTCCACACCGCGCCCGGACCATTCGCTACGCAGGTCTTCGAGCAGGTTACGGACGGTGTCGGCCGAAATGTCGTCGGCAAACAGTTTGCGCAGATCGCCGATCTTGAGCGGCTCCTGCGTGCAGATCAATGCAGTCTCGAGGACGATTTTCGCCTCTTGGGTATTCATGCAGCCAGGTCAGACCCTAAGTAAGGTAAATCAGGTTCATGGAACCGGATCAGACAGACGAAAGACGATATGGAACTGGAGACGCGCTCGCCCGATTCTGATCGGTCATATTGATGGGAGCACGCACCGGGGGGCCGCTAATTAGCGTAAAACAGGCAAAGTGCCAGACCCAGCCGGACGGAGCAGCGAAATTCCCGCAGGGAATCGCGTGACTGAACGCCATCTTACGCAAAAACGCCGGGGGCGTAAAGACAGCGTCAGGCTTGCTTTCATCTATCTGAATCTGCGTCGAACCGGCCCCGGATCCGCACCGGATTCTCGCCCAATCCGGCTCGCCGGCGACCCTTGCGTGCTGCATGACGCGTGCCGCGGCGCATTGCCCGCGATGCGCTATCCAGCCGCGCTCAGCGGCGCGCGAGATAGCGCGACAGGCGCTCGACGCCGGCGTCGAGCCGAGCCGGGTCGCACGCGTAGCACCAGCGCACGAAACCCTCGCCTTGCGGGCCGAACGCGCTGCCCGGCGCGAGCCCAAGGCCCGCCTCGCGCACCAGCGCCTTGCACAGGTCGAGGCTATTTTGCGCGCCCTCAAGCTTGAAAAACAGGTACATCGCGCCGTGCGGGACTTTCACGTCGACGCCCGGCAGCTTCGCGAGCGCCGCCGCGAGATGGTCGCGCGAGACGCGCAGGTTCGCGACGAGCGCACGCGTGGACGCCTCGCCCTGCTCGAGCGCGACGATGCCCGCCTGCTGGACGAACGACGGTGCGCACGACGTGTTGTACTCGACCAGCTTGCCGAGGTCGTCCATGAGCACACGCGGCGCGACGATCCAGCCAAGTCGCCAGCCCGTCATGAGCCAGGCTTTCGAGAACGAATTGACACAAATCAAGCGTTCTTCGCGCGACGCCAGATCGAGGAACGAGGACGCCGTGCGCTCGCCGGGCTCGCCGTAATAAAGCCGCTCATAGACCTCGTCGGCGACGATCCAGATGCCGTGACGACGGCAATGCTCCAGAACCGCGCGCTGTTCGTCGCGCGTCATCACCCAGCCGGTCGGATTGTTGGGCGAGTTGATCATGAGCAGCTTCGTGTCGGGCGTGAGCGCCTTCAGGAGCTTCTCCAGATCGAGCGTCCAGCCGCGCTCGCCGTAGCCGAGCGCGGCCGTCTCGACCGTCGCGCCGAGAATCTTCGGGATCTCGACGAGATTGGGCCAAAGCGGCGTCACCGCGACCACGCGGTCGCCCGCGCCCACGACGAGTTGCGCCGCGAGCATCAGCGCATTCACGCCGGCGCTCGTCACCGCGACGTTTTCCATCGGCGTCGCGCCGTGCAGCTCGCTCACGTAGCGCGCCAGCGCCTCGCGCAGCGGCGCAATGCCGAGATTGTGCGTATAGAACGTCTCCCCGCGCGCGAGCGCCCCGGCAGCCGCCTCGCGGATGAACGCCGGCGTCACGCGATCGGATTCGCCGAACCAGAACGGCAGGATGTCGGCGACACCGAAACCCGCGTTCGCCACCTCGCGAATCTGCGACGAGCGCAACGCCCTCACCGCGTCTCGCGCCGCAGTTGGAGCGGCGGCGCCAGCTCCGGTAACCGGGGCAGTCGTGGCATTGAGCGAAAAGGTGGCGGACGAAGACAGGTCGAGATCGCGCATCGAAGCTTCCGGTAAGAGACAGAGAGTCAGGTCGAGTTCAGCGGGGGATTCGCGTTTGCGAAAGATCAACAGTGTAGCGTGCGTGAGCGCGTGGCAAAGGCCACTCCGCAAGGCCCGCGCGCGCCACATGTCACCCCTGGCCAGCCTGCCATGCTTGCCCTGCCTGCCATGCGTTACGTAACTCTTCGGGGCCGGCGTCCAGTTCGCGGATTAGCGCCCACACGGCCTCGGCGGCGGGCGAAAGCGAGCGGTCGCGTCGGCGCACGAGTTCGACGGTGCGCTCGGCGCGCGGCACGAGCGCGCGTGCGATCAGCGACGACCCCGCCGGCACCGGCAGCGCAAACCGCGGCAGCACGCTCACCCCCACCCCAGCCTCCACGAGACCGAACGCCGTCGCCGGATGCCCCAGCTCCTGCACGACGCGCGCGCTCACGCCCTGCTCCCTCAGCACCGCATCGATCAGCGGGCGGCTGCCCGAGGCGTGGTCGAGCAACACGAGCGCCTCGCCGCCGAGCGACTTCCACGCGACCTGCTGCTCGCGTGCGAGTGCGTGATCGCCGCGCACGACCACGCAGAACGAGTCCGTGGTCAGCAACTCGGTTTCGAGATCCTCCGCTGCAAACGGTCCGATGACGACCCCGAAATCCACCTCGCCCGAACGCACCTTGCGCAGCACGTCGCTCTGCACATCGTCGCGCAGGCCGAGCGTCACATACGGGAACTGCCGCCCGCACGCGGCCACGACCTCGGGCATCAGACGGCACGCGATGGTTGGACTCGCCGCCACGACGACGCGGCCGCGCCGCTGCTCGCCAATCTCGCGAATCTCGCGCAGCGCGTCGTCGAGATCGCCGATCAGGCGTGGAATGCTCGCAATCAGATTGGTGCCGACATCGGTTAGCTGCACTTCACGCGTGGTGCGATCGACGAGCTTCACGCCCATCTCCGCTTCGAGTTCGCGCACGCAACGACTCACCGCGGACTGCGTGAGGCCGATCTCTTCGCCGGCCCGGCTGAAGCTCTGCAGCCGCGCCACTTCGATGAACACGCGCAGCTGTCGCAAAGTCACATTCATCCAACGGCCTCATGAATTCTTCCATTTCATGCAATTTTATGACAGGAAGCAATCACGTTACAGCGGTAAAAGTCCAGCCCTAAACGCACACAGTCATCTCGCCGCAATGCAGCAATACGGCGCAAACGCACGCCCAGCGGGTATCTATGCACAAGATTGGTGATTGTCCCGATTTCCCGATGATGCGTTTTCGAGTCTCATACGGCCCTGGCAAGCACCCGCGCAGGCTTGACGCCACGCGGCTTCGAGACGAAAGCGTGCGAGCTGGCACGCTTCTCGCATTAAGGCACGTACAGGATCGCAGGACGGTCCACGGCTTTTCGAGGATGGCCCGTCCAAACCGATTCCGCCTGGTACTCCGCCAGCCGGCCGGAAGTACATGAAGAGTGCGCAGCGCGGGGCAGCGCACCGAAGATAGCTTCGCTGAGGTGAAACATGATGCTGTTCGACGATTTGAGAGACAACGAGTGGGCGCTGGTCGAAGTGTTGTTCTGTGCGGAACCCGCACGGAGCGAACGGCGCGGACGGCCTCGCGTCGAAGCGCGTGCCGTGGTCAACGCAGTGCTTTGGGTGCTTTCGACGGGTGAAGGCTGGTCCAAGCTGCCGGGCCGCTATCCCTCGCCGCCCACCTGCCGCCGCCGCTTCGACGAGTGGCAAGCCGACGGCACGCTGGCCGAAATCGTGAAGCGTCTGGGCACGAGCGGCCGCGAGATCTCGCTGCGCGGACGCATCGGCGCCACGGCCACGAAGCCGCCCGCACCGCCGAGCCGCGACCGTCTGCGCGGCGCCTTCTGGACCAATCCTGAGTCATGGCGCGCGCCTGCCAAAATGGCCTGAGCGCCTCCGGCGCGAGGCTTGCCGTACCTGTACCACTTTTGTTTTTCCCGCCGGGCGCTGCACGCGCCCGGCACCCGACTTCCGCGGCGCACGCCGCGCGACACCACTGCGACGCCACCTTTTAGCGCCCGTGCCCCTGAGCCATTGAACCGGCGCGGTCTACTGACCACCATCGCCCGCCTTGCGCGCGGCACGCCGAACGCCTTGCGCGTTCGCCATCGCCCCGGGCATCCCGCTTCACGGCCGTAGCGACCTACACCAAACCGGACGGCACAACGCCGGAACCGGTGTGTACGAAACATCTATTTACCAATATTTACAGCGTGCTTTCGCAAGGAACATTAGCTTAGAGCCATGTCTACAAACGTCAACTACCCGTATTGACGGGAGGCTTCCATGAAATCCATGACTCTGCTCAACCGGGGCTTCATGGTTTCTCTCTCCGCCCTTGTACTCCTTGCGCCCCTGTCACTCTCGGCTCCGCTCGCGTCCTTGCTGACGCCCGACGCCACAGCTCAGCCGCCACGCGCTGGCACACCGCACCTGTCCATGGCGCGCACTGGCGCGCATTCGTGGGGACTTGCCGATAACCGTCGCGCCGATGATGCTGCGCAACCCGTACCGCGCGGCAACCTGCGCGGCGACATCGTCGATAACGCGCGCCGCAGTGGAGCACCGCGCCAGGATCGGCCAAACACACCACGCAGCCGCTAACCACGCTACCGATGTTCGGCTTGAAGATGATGGGAACCACCGCGCCCGAAGCCGGTCTACTCTTTGCCATTAAGCACAGCGTGGCAGCAGTAATTCCGGTAAGCCCGTATCTTTCGATACGGGCTTTTTTTTGGCGCTGCTATAAACCGGATTGACCGGCTTCGTCGGAAGACTGCGCGACGGCATCGGCGACATACTCTGCCATGCGCTGCTCAGTCCAGTTGAGGGAGCGTTCGTCGCGGGAGAGGCGCGTGAATTCGGCACGACCGCGGTCGGTCAGCACGGCGATATCGACCGGCGCGTGGAAGCCGGGAGCGGGAGCAACGGTGCGCTGCCTGACGGTGTCCATGAGCCCCAGGTCACGCAAATATTGAAAAACTCCCGGGCGCCGTGCCCACGGGACCTGCCGATACTGCACCCGCCGCAACGCTTCGAGTACTGCTTCGTTGGAATACGTGGTCATCTCACTTCTTTCTTAAAATGCAGTCCTGCGGCCATCCCGCCTGCTGCGGCGCAATGCCAGCAAGGGCTGCAACGGCTGCGGGATACGCGGCCAGGCGCCCTGCCGTTTCCCCGCGCCGTGGCAAGGACTGCAGGTTATTCGGGGCCCCGAGAAAGTGCGGCGCACTGGCGCCCGACACGCATCATCCCGAAAACAATACGTTACCTCATTCAAATTGATTCTATTCGGATTATTTGCGCTATTTTTTGCGCTGTTCATGCTGTGGCGAAGCGCACGTCGGCTCGTCGCGGCCACGGCCGTCATCTTTTTCTGGCTGCTCGGATCGGGGTGGCTGGCCCAGCCGCTAGTCGATCTCGCGCAGCCCCGAAACTATCGCACTCCCTACGATCCAGCGTCGACACCCGCTTGCGCGTTCGGCCCGCGCACAGCGATCATCATGCTCGGCGGCGGCACGAACGAAAGCCCCGATGGCACGCTCGTGCCCAAGCACGACGTGTACGCGCGCATTGCGCTGACGGCCGCGTTGCAAGCACGCTGCCTCGCGGCCGGCGGCATATGCAAGGTGATCGTGAGCGGCGGCAACCCGCAGCATCACGCCGCCAGCGAAGCCGATACCTATGCGCCGTGGCTAGCACGCGCGGGTGTCGCGAAAAGCGATCTCGTGCTGGAAAATCGCAGCCTCACGACCTGGGAGAACGCACGCAACGTTGCACCGATCGTGCACGTCCAGCGCGCGGACAGGCTCTTCGTCGTAACCTCGGCCTATCACATGCACCGCGCAATGCTGGACTTTCACCGCTTCGGGATGAATCCTGTGCCAGCTGTGTCGGACGTGCGCCGCGTGCACACGGGCATCTGGCCGCGGCGAGCCAATCTGCGCGACGCGGAAACGGCGTTGCACGAATTGATTGGGATTGCGCAGTTTTATGTGTACCGCATGCTCGGCTGGTTCTAGGCTGCCCGGCCGACGAACGGTACGAACGAGCAGGCGATGGACAAGAACGGCCACGAGGCAACAACGTGGCGACAACATCCGCGAGGATATGTAAAGATATGTAACAAGCGCGCGCATGCCTTATGCGATGTCATCTGGAACGAGTATTCGATCGTTAGAATGGCATGCCAATCCTGCTTAGGCAGGCACAGGCTGGGTCCATAAACCGCTCCTTCGGAGGTAGTGATGAAAAAAGTGTCCCTCGCAGTCCTGATTTCGCTTTCCGCCCTGACGGGCGCTGCCTATGCGCAAACGGAAAACGGCGTCACGATGAGCACCGATCCGGCCAAGGCTGCTGATGTCGAGCAGCGTGCGCAAGGTCTGCAGGCGCAACAGCAGGCAGCCGCCCAGGCGCCGGCCGAGATGCCCATGAAGCATCACCAGAAGAAAGGCAGCCACGCTTCGCATCACAAGGCGCCTGCCAAGAAAGCCGCAGAGTAAAGTTCGCTCATCGGCCCCTGTGGCCGTGCAGGGCGGGCGCGCCATGCCGAACAAGCCGATGCCGGTCCCCGGTATCGGCTTTTTTCTTGCTTGGCGCCTGGCACCGAAGCGCACGGTTGCCAGCAAGTCGCTTCGCGCGGGGTATGCTAAAGTCGCGCACCCGGATTTCACCACCTGTTTGTGCGCGACTCGCGCGGAGAAACATCCATGAGCAACATCCAGCTCGACATCGAATGGACCGAAGCAGCATCCCGCAAGATCGAAAAGCTGATGCCGCGCGGCAAAGACGGCGACGCCTTTCTCGCGCTGCCCCCCATCGAATGCCTGCCGATGGAAGGCGACGTCCTGTTCCTCGGCCCGCAAGGCAAGCAGCAGCCGTTCATTGTCGCCGAGCGTCAATATCACCATGAAGGCGACGCCGACTGGACCATCATCCTGATCCTCGACGTGCCCGATACGGCGCACTAACTCGTTCATCGAGTCACGACTGCACGGCACCTCCACGGTGCCGTTGCGACATCCGGGCCGCGCGTCGAGCCCACCATGAAGGCCGCCCTTCCCCATAGCCGGCTCGTCACCCGCCTCGTCAGCCTGGCAAGCATAATTTGCCGATACTCCGTACACTGGCGGTAAAGCGTACTGCTCAGACCGCCATGCGCCTGTCGTTGCGCCTAGCTGCGCTTCATCGTCCGCCGTTCGTCTGCGTGCCTGTCCTGTTGCGTGCGAGCGCAGTCCAATCCGCTTGCGCCGGACCGGCCGCAGTCGGCCAGTGAATTTCACCAAGCGCCTCGAGGTGCGCCCCAGCGCCATGTCGAACACGCAGGCATCGCTCGCCACGCTGCTCACGCATCTGGAACCGCATGACGGGCGGTTTCGAGCGCGCTGGCACGGAACGCTGCTCGAAAGCGTATTCCAGCCGGTGCTCTCGATCACGCATCAACGCGTGGTCGGTTACGAGGCGCTGTTGCGCGTCGGCGGCACCGCACCCGGCAATCCTGCGTCCAGCAGCACCGGTCCCGCCGCGCTATTCGCACGCGCAACGCCCGAAGCCGCGCGCGAGCTCGACGAACTCGCGCGCTGTCTGCATCTCGCAAATTTCACCGCCCAGGGCATCGCAACGGGCTGGCTCTTCCTCAACTCGCTGCCGCACCCCACACCGGGAGACTGGCCGACACAAGCCGCCATCGACGGGCTGTGCCGCCACTTCGCCTTCCCGCATGAGCGCGTGGTGATCGAAGTGCTCGAGCAGCGCGCCGGCGACGAGCCGGCCTCGTTTCTCGAAGCCCGCCCACCGCCGGGCGGACGCGACTTCCTCGTCGCGCTCGACGATTTCGGTGCGGGCTTTTCGAATTTCGATCGCGTCTGGCGCTACCGTCCCGACATCGTCAAGCTCGATCGCTCGCTCGTGCAGCGCGCCGCAAACGGCGAGAGCCATGTCTCATTCGTCGCCAGTCTCGTCTCGATCCTCCATCATGCGGGCGCGATGGTGCTCGCGGAGGGCGTCGAGACCGAACAAGAACTGATGGTGCTGATGCAGGCCGATGTCGATCTCGTGCAGGGCTTCTGGTTCGGCCAGCCGCACGCCTCGGTGCGCGAGGCCAGCGCCGACGCGCCCGCGCTCGCGCAAACGATGTGGCGACGCTTCGCCGACTATCAGCGCCACAGCCGGTTGCACGAGCAGGTCGATCTTGGCAAGGTGACGCGTGCCATGCTGCGCGGGGCACGCGTGCTGACCTCGGGCGGCGCGCTCGAAGCCGCCGCGGCGGCGATTTTCGAGCACGTCAATGCGCTGCGCGTCTTCGCGGCGAACGATCAGGGCGAACAGCATGCGCCGTCGATCGCGGCGCCGGGCGTCGGGCCGCCGGCCCGGCTCGCGCCGCTCTATCCGGACACGAACAGCAATTGGTCGCGCCGCGAATACTTCCGGCGCGCGCTCGCCGCGCCCGGACGCGTGACCGTGATGGGACCGCACTACTCGCTTCATGACGGCGCGCTCTGCTACACCGCCGCCATCGCGCTTGACTATGCGGGCGCAACGCACGTGCTATGCGCCGATTTCCCGCCGGCGCTGGCACTGCGCGAATCGCCGCGGGGCCAGGCAGCGGCGCCTTGAACGCCCGGCGGCGCGATGTGCAGCTTCATCTGTGCCGCTGCCGCTTCATTCAAGCACGCGGCGGCGCCCCGCTTTCACCTCGCCTTTGCGCGCCTTGCCGTCGAGACGGCGCAGCTTCGACGCACGCGTGGGCCGGGTGGCCACGCGCGCCTTCCTCGTCACACTCACACTGTCGATGAGCGCCTCGAGACGCTCGAGCGCGGCGGCGCGATTCTGCTCCTGTGTGCGGTATTCCTGCGACTTGATAACGACCACGCCCTCGTGCGAGATACGCCGGTCGGCGAGCGCAAGCAAGCGCATCTTGAGCACGTCGGGCAGCGACGACGCGCGGATGTCAAAGCGCAGATGAATCGCGCTCGACACCTTGTTGACGTTCTGGCCGCCCGCGCCCTGAGCGCGAACGGCGGAGAGCTCGACTTCGTGCAGCGGAACAGGCAAACGGGCAGTCATGGCGGGTGCGAATGCAGGAGCAAAACGGCAGGAGCAAAGCGGCCCGGCTGGGCCAAGCTTCGCAGTGTCGCACACGACCGCACGCGGCGTCCGGCATTGCAACTCAAGGAGAGGCAGCGCGAAGCACCCTGTTGGACGATCCGGGACAATACGGGACACGCTGGACGCACAACACGGGACGCCTCCCGGAACCCGAACCGGTCCACACTAGCTCGGGCACACGATATGCATAGACGCGTATTATGGGTCACGGCAGGGTCGTTTGCCGATGGCCGGCCCTTGACTCATACTTTCTTCATCCATTTCTGGAGCGCGCCTCCCATGAAGCTGCGTCCAGCTTTCGTTGCCGAACTGGCGGTCAACCTGTTGCTGCCGTGGGTCGCGTACCGGCTCGCCCAACCTCACTGGGGCGAATTCGGCGGCCTCATTGCCTCGGCCATTCCGCCGCTCCTCTGGAGCATCGTCGAACTCGTGCGCTTTCGACACGTCGACGCGCTCTCGGCCGTCATTCTGCTCGGCATCGTGCTCTCGCTCGCCGCCATGGCGTTCGGCGGCAGCACCCGCATGCTGCTGATGCGCGAAAGCTTCGCTTCGGGCGCAATTGGCGCCGCGTTCCTGTTTTCGCTGCTGGCGAAACGCCCGCTGGTGTTCTACCTGGCGCGCGCCACGGTCGCGCGCGAAACGCGCGAGGGCGTCGCGCGGCTCGAGTTGCTATGGAGCGAAAATCGCAGCTTCGTGGCGGCCATGCGCCTGCTCACCGTTGTCTGGGGTGCCGGGCTCGTCGCCGATGCCGTCTTGCGCACCTACCTCGCCGCCACCTGGCCAATCGAGCGCGTTCTGATCGTCTTGCCGATGCTCGGCTATGGCGTGTTCGGCGCGCTGCTCGCGTGGACCTTCTGGTACCGCACGCGCATGCGCCGTATCCGCGGCACGCACGGCCTGTTCGGCGACGCCACCACGCAGGGCGCGGACTGACACACCGGCCGCCCGGCCAGGCGGCCGCCACTGCGCACCGAATCAACGCGCGCCACAGCGGTCATCGCTCGGCGGGCGCCTCCCAAACGACGCAGCCCGCACCGCCGCGAGAAGCCCGGCAATACAGAGACGGGCAGATCGCACCCGAAATCATTTAAACTCAGCGCCACAGTCCGCGGCGCACCGTCCGCACCCGAACACTACCGGCAGTCGATGCGCTACTCCGTAGAAATCAGGAAATTCCTTTATAGCCAGTACTTCTACGGCGGCTTGCGCATCGCGGTCGGCATCTCGCTTCCGGCCATCCTGTGCCTGTTTGTCTTCGACAAGAGCGATCTCGGCTTCACGATCTCGACCGGCGCGCTCGGCGCATGCGTCGTCGACATGCCGGGTCCCCTCAAGTACAAGCGCAACGAGATGCTCGCTTGCAGCGCGATCGGTTTTCTCTCCGCGTACGCAACCGGACTCGCCACCTTCAGCCCGGTCGCGCTCTGGGCCACGGTCGTGCCGCTCACCTTCGTGCTCTCGCTGATCGTCGTCTACGGCAACCGTTGGCCGCAGATCAGCTTCGCCACGCTGTTCATGATGGTGATGACGCTCGAAGAGCATTTCACGCCGCATCAGGCGCTCGTCAACGCGTCGTGGATCCTGCTGGGCGGCCTTTGGTACACCGGCTGGTCCACCCTGGTGAGCCGCCTGATGCTCGATCGCATCGAGCAGCAGGCGATCGCCGAAAGCGTGTTCGCGTGCGCCGATTATTTGCTCGCGCGCGCGCAGTTTTTCGACCTCGACAACGATCTCGACGAGTGCTACCGCAACCTCGTCGCCAAGCAGATCGCGGCGGTCGAGCGCCAGGACGCCGCGCGCGACATCGTCCTGCGCAACCTGCCCAAGCTCAAGAGCGGCAAGATCGACGCGCGCCGCGCGACGCACTTCAACCTGTTCATCAACACGGTCGACCTGCACGAGATGTTCGTGGGCGCGCACACCGACTACCCGCTCGTGCGCAACACCTTCGGCGGCTCCGATCTGCTGGCCTTCTACCGCGACCTGATCCGCAAGGCCGCCGCCGACCTCGAGGACATCGGCCTCGCGGTGCTGCAGAACGAGGCGCCGCGCGCGACCATCAACGTGAAAGCCGAGCTGCGCGCGATCGAGTACGAGCTCGAGCTGCTCAAGAAGCGCGATCTGCCCGCGACGGACCCGGAGGCCTACGCGGCGGTCTCGGCCTCGTTCCGGCGCATCTGGAGCGCGACGCGCCTGATCGACCGCATGCGCCGCGACCTCGCGAACGAGACGCCCGCGACCGAGACGGAGCTGCGCATCGACGAAGCACTGGAGCGATTCGTGACGAGCCGGCGCGTGCCCTTCCTGCAGATCTTCTCGAATCTCACGATGGCCTCGCCGAGCTTTCGCCATGCGCTGCGCGTGACGATCGCCGTGGCCGTGGGCTTCTGGCTCGGGCGCCTGTTGCCGCTCACGAACGCCTACTGGATCGTGATGACGAGCATCATCATTCTCAAGCCCGGCTACTCGCTCACGCGCCAGCGCAACGCGCAGCGTATCGTCGGCACGCTGATCGGCTGCGCGGCGAGCATCGCGCTCATCCTGCTCGTGAAGCAGCCGCTCGTGCTGCTCGTCTCGATGTTCGCGGCGATGGTGATGAGCTACAGCCTGCTGCTCTTCAACTACACGGCGAGCGTGGTGTTCACCTCGGCCTACGTGCTGCTGATGTTCCATCTGCTTGCGCCGGGGAATATGCGCATCATCGGCGAGCGCGCGATCGACACCGTCGTTGGCTGCATGATCGCCGTCGGCGCGAGCCATCTGTTCCCCTACTGGGAATATCGGCTGATGGGCAAGCTCGTGAACGACATGATCGCCGCGACGCGCAGCTATCTGGAAGCGAGCTGGTGGTGGAGCGGCCGCACGCGCGGCGCGCAGCCGGCGTTTGCGGCGGCGATGCCCAGCGAGGCGAGCGCGCGCGTGCCGGCATTCGCGACGGCGTCGAGCGGCGCGCCGGTGGCGGAGGTGCCGGTTGCGGCGAACGTGACGGATCACGGCGCACCTCGCGATCTCAAGGCGGCAGCATCAGCAGCCCAGAGCGCCGGCGAGCAAACCGACGTCGCGCTCGAAGCCGGCCCGCAACCGCCGCCATCCGCATCCGCATCCGCATCCGCATCCGCTCAGCCCGCGGCATCGACGGGTAGCGCAAAGGCCAGCACGCAGGCGAATACGCAGGCAGGCAGCGCGCCATCGACGTCGGCTGGCGCCGCCGTCCCCGCGCTCGCGCGCGACTTCCGCTACCGGCTCGCGCGCAAGAACGTGCACATCGCCTTCGCCAATCTCGGCCAGGCATTCCAGCGCATGATGCTCGAACCGAAGTCGGCGCAGAAGTTCGTGCCGGAGCTCAACGACCTCCTCGTGCGCGGCCACGTGCTGGCCTCGCAGATCACGGCCACGGCGCCGCTGTTGCGCGACACCGCGAATGTGCGGCCGGGCGCGAGGCTCGATGCACTCGAACACGCGCTCAACTGCGTGCGCGAGAACCTGGTGGCCGCCGAAGCGGGCACGCCGATCCACGACGATCAAACCGAGATCACGAAGCGCATGACGCGCGAACTCGACACGATGGTGGTGGAAACGGAGCGCTCGCTCGGCACCGCCAGCGAATTCGCGCAGGACCTGAAGCTGCTCGCACATCACTGCAAGCAGATGCTCGCGGCGTCCTGGATCCTTCGCAAGGACGCGAGCGTGATCCGGCTTCCCGAAGAATGAAAAATGCGGCGGTGACCCGGGTCGCCGCCGCAACGAGTTGCGCCGGCGCTCAACGCGCCGGACTGCACATCATTGCGCCGCGCTGGCTGAGCTAGCAGCGCTGGCTGGCTGCGACGCGGCAGCGCTCGCGGCCGACGCACCGACGGTCTCGTTGTACTCGCGCTTGCTGCGTATCGCATTGAAGAGCACGGTACCGATCACGATGAGCACCACCACCACTATCAACACGCCAACACCAAAGGCGGGGTTCTTCTTGCGCGGTTCGTTCATGGATCGTGCCCTGCCTGGGTAATAAGAAAAGGAAACGGGCATTCTACGCCGCCGTGCCTTGCGGACTGCTTGCGGGCGACTCGCGGACTGCTGCGAAATGCCCCCCGGGCGAAATTACGGCGGGCGCTCAGACGCCGCGCACCGGCAGCGCCGTTGAATATTTGATCTGCTCCATCGCAAAACTGGAGCTCACATCGAAAAGCGGCACGGCGCGAATCAACTGCTTGTAGACGCGGTCGTAGTCGTCGATATCCGAGACCACCACGCGCAGCAGATAGTCGGTCTCGCCGCTCATGCGATAGGCCTCGACGATCTCGGGAATCTCCTGCACCGCGCGCGTGAAAGTCTGCGCCCACGCCTCGGTGTGCTGGTTGGTGCGCACGGCGACGAACACCGTCGTGCCTACGCCCAGCTTCTTCGGATCGCATAGCGCCACCTGGGCGCGAATGACGCCGGTTTCCTTGAGCCGCTGCACGCGCTTCCAGCACGGGGTCTGGGAAAGGTTCACGCGCTGGGCCAGCTCCGCAACCGGCATGGTCGCATCCTGCTGCAACAGCTCCACCAGTTTCCTGTCGATGATATCCATTCCCGGTCTCCCCGTAGCGTAGAAATTTCTTCTATCTTACGCCGCAATAGGGAAAAAGAATGGAAACTCTTTCTCGACGCCGGGCGCTATAACTCTTTCTGTAAGAACGACGAAAAGAGACCGCCATGAACGCCCCTTCCGAACCCCTTCTGCTTCAGGCCATGCGCGCGTCCAGCATGGCCGGCGCAACTGGACACACAGCCGCCGTCGCGCACCTGTGCGCGGCGCTCGATGAGGCGTTCGACGCTTGCCGGACTCCAGGCAAGCCGGGCACGCCCGCCGATCCGTCACGCTGTGCAGCCTTCGCGCGCGGTGTACGCGCCGCGCTGGCACAGGCGCTGGCCGACCCGACGCTCGTCACAGTCGCGCAGCGCGAAGGCAGCGCCGAGAAGTATCGGCGCCACCTGATCGCGGCCGATCCGCATGGGCGCTACGCGGTCGCCTCGCTCGTCTGGCAGCCGGGCCAGGCGAGCCCGATCCACGCGCATCACACGTGGTGCGGCTACGCGGTGCTCGAAGGCACCTTGACCGAAATGCTCTATGCCTGGGACGAGGCGCGCCAGGGTGCCGAGGTGGTGCGCGCGCACCTGCGCGCGGCGGGCGCCATCAACTTCGGCGGACGCGGGCGCGCGAACATTCACCGGCTCTTCAACGGCAGCGCCAGCACGTGCATTTCGCTGCACGTCTACGGTGTATCGGGAGGACAGTTCGCCACGCACGTGAACGACATCGTGCCGCTCGTGGCCTCCGAAACCTGCGCGCGGGACGCTGCGGTACAGGCCATCGCCGTATAGCCGCGCGAGAATCCTGGTCGTTATTTCGTCATGCAGATCAATATGGCGCGTTCGCGCCACCTGCATCCCCACTGCCCAGAGCGTGAAACCATGACGATGGGGCAAAATCGGGAGGCTTCAGTGTAGCCGCAGTCGGCAGGCGCACACGCCTTGCACGCGTGCCCCACCAGTTACCCCATTCCGCCCTTCACGCCGTTCAATACGCCACGGTTGCGAGCTGGCGGATGAAGCGGCCCTGCTCCAGTTCGTCGACGAACGCGACGGCGTAATCCTCGGCGGAGATGCGGCTTTCGCCGCGTGTGTCGGCGATCAACGTGTCGGCGCCCGTGCGAAACGTGCCGGTACGCTCACCCGGCGCGATCAGCGCGGCGGGCGCGAAGAAGGTCCAGTCCAGATCCGTCACCGTGCGGTAATAGTTCAGCGCGACGCGATGCGCAAGCGCGATCGGCTTATAGGCGTCGGGGAAGCCTGTGGTATCGACGAGCTGCACGCCCGGCGCGACTTCGAGCGAGCCCGCGCCGCCCACCACCACGAGTCGCTTGAGGCCCGCCGCCCGCGTGCCTTCGACGAGCGCACGGCTCGCCGTCTGGAGGTCGTCGAGCTGGCTCATGGGCGGCGCGTAGGCGCTCGCGACCACGTCGTGGCCGCGCACCGCCGCCGCCACGTTCGCTGCGTCGAGCAGATCGGCTTTCGCGGCATGGACATCGGGCGCCACGGCGACGCGCTCGGGCTGGCGCACCAGCGCGCTCACCTGATGCCCGCGCCGTGCCGCTTCGGCCGCAATACGCGAGCCGATCATGCCGGTTGCGCCAAACAACGCGATCTTCAGTGACTTGCTCATTTTCCAGCTCCTGTACGAAATATTTATGTAACTATTTTAGTTACATTTAAGCACCTAAAAAACGGGGCAACGCCCCGTCAGGATATGCATTTGCACGTACCGCTCACACCTATCACGCACCTACCAGGCACCGTCCGTTCAAACTTCGCCGCGCTCACGCGCGACGCGGCGCCTTCGGCACGCGTGCCCGTTCGAGCTTGCGTTCGTTGCGCTGCATGTCCTCGACTACGTCGGCGAGCGTGCGCGTAGCGAGTGACGCCTCCATTGCGCGCTGCGCGTCGTCGATGATGCCGCGCAGCGTCTCCTGGATGTGCCGCCCCACCATGCAGGCCGGATTGGGCTCTTCGCGATGCAAGGCAAAGAGCTGCGCGTCGTCGACCGCACGGTAGATCTCCAGCAGCGTGATCGTGTGCGGCTCGCGCGCCAGCAGCGCCCCGCCGCCCGCGCCAAGCTGCGACGCGCTGAGTCCCGCATTGGCGAGCATTGTCAGAAGACGCCGGATCAGCGCAGGGTTCGTGTTCACGCTGCCCGCGATGATTTCCGAGGACAACGGCGCGCCCTCCTGCAATGCCAGCAGCGCGAGCACATGAACGGCGAACGCGAAACGGCTACTCGTATTCACAACAAACCGGCCGCGGGAAGCACGGCGAGATAAAGTGTAACCATCATAATTACATTAATTGCGAACGTCAATTGCGGTCAGCTCTGGTCAACTGCGATTGACTGCACTCAACAGCAGACCCGCACGGCGCCCGTCACTGGTTCTTGCCCGCTGCCGCGCCGGCCGCAGCCGAACTGCTCGCGGCCCAGCGCTGGAGCGAACTCCCCGCCATCGAGAGGCCCGTGCCCGTGGCCGCCGCTGCGTTGCCGAGCATCGCATGGGCCGCGCTCGCCGCCGCCTGCCACTGCCCGCGCGCCTGCGAGGCCATGGCGTCGGCCGAGGCGCTCGCGCCCGAGGCAATCGACGCGCGCGCGCCCTCGTCCTGCGCCTGAAGCTGCGCACGAGCTTGCGCTTGCGTTTGCGAAGCCGCCTGGCCGAGCTTGTTCTGCGCGACGCCGAGTTGCTGGTTCACGTAGCTGGCCGCCTTGTCCAGCGTCTGGGCCGCCTGCGCGGCGGCCTGGCTGGCCGCGAGCTGAGCGGCTTGCTGTGCGGCATCGGCGGACTTCTTGCTCAGATCGGACACCGTCGCGTTCTGCTTGTCGCAGCCAGCGGCAAGCGCCACGCACAGCAAAACGGGCACGATGCCCAACCGTTTCGAAACCTTCAAAGACATGGTCATCCTGAAAAAGACGCCGCACCGAGCGGCTTGCAAAGATGAAAACGCGGCAATGATACGCTGCCGCGCCGCACGATCTCCCGCGCGACCAGCGAAAAACCCGCGCGCTCGAACACGGGGCGCGCGAGCGCGCTGGCGTCGGTGTCGAGCGTGCTCGCCCACGCCTCGCGCGCAAGGGCCTCGAAGCGCGCGATGAGCGCGGAGGCGAGGCCCCGCCGCGTCCAGCCCGGCGCGACGTAGAGCATCTCCACATGGTCGCGCGGAAAGAGCTGGCCGAATGCAACCGGCTCGCCCGCATGTTCGGCAATGAGCGTCACGCCACGCGCGAGACGGGCGTCGAACGCGTCGAGATCCTCGGCCACCGCAGCCCAGGCCGCGCGCTGCCCGGCGTCGTAGTACGGCGCGGTCAGCCTCAGGATAGCGTCGCGAAAGAGCGAGGCGAGCGCCGCCGCGTCGTGCTGCGCCACGTAAGCGCGCCAGACGATGGCGTCATGCACGCGCTGGGGATCGGGATCGGCCGCGCCGGCCTTCGTAATATCGTCAAGCATGTGAAGTAGACTGCGTGGACGCCTGTTCCGTTCCTCCGCCCCCCAATAGCAACAACGCAGCAACAACGCAGCATCCACAGCAACCGCAACCCGCAACAACCCGCATGGAGCCAAGCGATGGCAGTCAAGAAGATTCTCTTTCTCACCGGCGATTTTGCCGAAGACTATGAAACGATGGTGCCATTCCAGGCGCTGCAGGCCGTGGGCCACAAGGTCGACGCCGTGTGCCCGGGCAAGAAGGCCGGCGAGCGCATCAAGACCGCGATCCACGACTTCGAAGGCGATCAGACCTATACCGAAAAGCCGGGCCACCAGTTCGCGCTGAACGCGAGCTTCGACGAGATCGATCCGCGGCACTACGATGCGCTCGCCATTGCGGGCGGCCGTGCGCCCGAGTATCTGCGCCTGAACCCGAAGGTGATCGAGATCGTGCAGCACTTCGCGCAAGCGAACAAGCCGGTGGCCGCCATCTGCCATGCGGCGCAGTTGCTCGCCGCCGCCGAGGTCATCCGCGGCAAGCGCATTTCGGCTTATCCGGCGTGCGCGCCCGAAGTGCGTCTCGCGGGCGGCGAATATGCCGATATCGCCATCGACAGCGCCGTGACTGATGCGCCGTTCGTCACCGCGCCGGCCTGGCCTGCGCATCCCGAATGGCTGCGTCAATTCCTCGCCTTGCTCGGCACGCGCATCGAGCCCTGAAGCACGGACCGCGCGCCGCCGCCATGCGCGGACGGCGCGCGCTATCCGGCAGAGAATCGCCAGAAACGCCCGCCGGCCCGTTGTGCACGTACCTGACAATATTTAACTCAATCGCGCGAAAATTCGGACCACTCCGATGCCAGTCCTTCCCTGCACTTCCGACAATGTCCTTTTGATTGCAGGAATGCACGGCGATGGATCTGACGGATTGGGTGGTTTTACTCGCGATTGTCTTGATGGCGATCTCGTTCTTTTGCAAGCGCACGAGCCGGTGCGGGACCTCTGCCGAGCGCGCGCGCCATGCGCGCGGCACGCGCATGCTGATTCAGGCGGGCGTCGCACTGTGGAGCGCGTTGTTCATGCTCGAACGCACGCTGGTCTCGCCGGGCAGCCTGCACAGCGCACACCTGAATCCTCACGCCGCGCTGGCCGTCGTGCTCGCGTTGGTCATCGCGGGGTGCCTCTGGTCGATTCGCGGCCGCAGCCTGCTCAAGCCACGGCGCATCTTTGCCTGCTGAACCGGCTGGCTGGCCGGGCATTCACCTGAGCACTCACGCCCCGGTCGAGCCCGAGCCGGCTCCACCCATGACCCGAAGACCCGCCAGCGGCCCATCCGCAGCCGGAGCACCCGCCACCGCCGTGTCGCCCGGCGCGGCACCGCCGCCCGCCGGCGCCGACGGTGCCACGCCGTTGCCCGCCACGCCGTCGGTCGCCACGCCGTCAGTCGCGCTTTCGATCACGCCATCGCCGTACCGCTCGCGCGAGCGCTCGTGCGCAACCACGAGCGCCACGGCAACCCCGGGTGCGGGCGGCACGACTGCCAGTGCATCGGGCAGCGAAAGATAGAACGTCGTGCCCTCGCCTTCGACCGATTCCACCCAGATGCGTCCGCCGTGCCGCTCGACCATGCGGCGCACAAGCGCGAGCCCAATGCCCTCGCCGGGCGCGACGTTGCCGTGCATGCGCTGGAAGGCCTGGAACAGGCGCGGCCGCGCCACCTCGGGAATGCCCAGTCCGTTGTCGCGCACGTAGAAAATCTGCAGCGACTCCACCCCTGGCGGCGCGCTGGCCGTGCCGATCTCGACGCGTCCCTCGCGCGCGGGATCGAGATAGTTGAGCGCATTGCCAATCAGATTCGCGAAGATCTGCTCGAGCGCGGTCGGGTCGCCCCACACCGGCGGCAGCTCACGCACGCTCACCTGGGCGTTGCGCGCGCGCACCGAGGCATGCATCGCATCGACCACGCGCTGCACCAGTTCCTGTACGTAAACGCGCTGACGCCGGTACTCCACGCGCCCCACGCGCGCGAGCCGCAACAGCGCGTCGATGATATGCGAGGCGCGCAGCACCGCCGTCTGCAAATAGCGCAGCGCCTCGCCGATATCCTCGTTGATGATCCGCTCGACGCGCGCCCGCGCTTCGGGACCCAGCGAAGAGCGCGCCACGCGCTCGCGCAAGTCGTCGCAGGCGTGATTGAGTTCGCGCGAAAAACCTTGCAGGTTCACGAGCGGCGCACGCAGGTCATGCGACACGCTGTGGATGAACATCTCGTTTTCCTGGGTCTGCTGACGCAGGTCCTCGTTGATGCGCGCAAGCTGCTCGGCGCGGCGCGCGAGGTCGGCCTCGAACCCGAGCCGCAGCCGCTCCGCTTCCACGAGCCGCTGGCTGATCTGATGCAGCGTGAGATCGAGCTCGGCGATCTCGTCGTTGCCGGTCGCAAGCGGCGCGAGCGGTTCATTGCCGGCGAGCCGGCCCGCGTTGTCGGAAAGCGCGTTGAGCCGCCCGCGCACGCCGCGCGTGAAGAGCCAGACGGCCAGCGCCACCAGCATGATCGAGCCGATCACCGCGGTCATCA
Organism: Paraburkholderia tagetis; assembly: GCF_022213065.1. Classification (GTDB taxonomy): domain Bacteria; phylum Pseudomonadota; class Gammaproteobacteria; order Burkholderiales; family Burkholderiaceae; genus Paraburkholderia; species Paraburkholderia tagetis. The sequence goes on along the minus strand of NZ_JAKLJA010000007.1, from coordinate 102,281 downwards.
CGAGCGACTGCTGCTGCGCGCGCGCCTGCTCGGCAGCCGTGACGCGCATCACGTCGAGGCGGCGCTCCTCGGTCTGAAACGAAGTGACCTGGGTGCGCACGCGGTCGAGGGCATCGGCGTCCGAGTAGGTGCGAAAGCGCTCGATGAGATCGGCGCGGCGCCCGGAATGCAGCAGATCCTGAATACGGTCCGACCACTGGCGATAGCTTTGCACCGCCTGACGGATCTTCACGGCGCGCTCGACCTGGGACGGATTGTCGGCGACAAGCTCCGCGAGCCGGTCGATCCGTCGATCGACGTCCATCCACATCGCGACCGGCGTCGAAAACCGCGCGTCGCCCGCGGCCACCGCGCCGCGCAGCTGCACCGATTCGACCAGCACCGGCTCCAGCACGCGGCCCGCCTGCGTGAGCACGGCCTGGCTGTGCTGGCCCCCGCGTTCGGCACTTTCCGCGTCGGCTTCGGCCTTCACGATAGCCGACAGCAGCGTCAGTTCGAAGACGGCCGGGATCGCGATCAGCATCAGCCCTTTGGTGGTGAGGCGCATTGCGTGGCGGTTCGGGGTGTCCGGACGGCTAGAGGTGTGGGTTCGACCATTATGTCGGCGCTTGCATCCATGTGCATTCCACACGCGTTCCATGTGTGGCCCGGGCGCCGCGCAACCGGCGCACCACCGGCGCACCACCGGCGCACCACCGGCGCACAACAATATTTCGAATGACCGACAACGTATTGATGAGGAAAGGCAAATCGAATAAATCGCCCTAATCTGGCGCGTCGCCTCACCAACTTGGCGCACGAGCACTGCAATTGTGCCGGACCGCCCGCACCCGCTGCGTGCGCACACATTTCGTGCGCGCAACCCCGGCGCATGAACGGCGCGCTCCGGTGCACGCGCGCACCGGAAAATGGCCTGCCGCCACATGTCGCTCACCAGTTTGGCGCGAAGCTGGCCCATATCTTGCTCAGTGTGCGCCTATTTATGCGCCTATATTGGGCAAAGGGCAGGACGCAAGGATGGACAATCTCAAAACCGGCACCGACACGCTGTTTCTGCTGCTGGGCGCCGCCATGGTGCTCGCCATGCATGCGGGGTTCGCGTTTCTCGAACTCGGCACCGTGCGCAAGAAGAACCAGGTCAATGCGCTCGTGAAGATCCTCGTCGATTTTTCGGTCTCGACGATCGCATATTTCTTCATCGGCTACACCATCGCCTACGGCGTGCAGTTCTTCTCGCACGCCGACGTGCTCGCCGAGCACAACGGCTATCAGCTCGTGCGCTTCTTCTTCCTGCTCACCTTCGCGGCGGCGATTCCGGCCATCGTCTCGGGCGGCATCGCGGAGCGCTCGAAGTTCAACCCGCAACTGTTCGCGACTTTCGTGATCGTCGGCTTCATCTATCCGTTCTTCGAAGGCATGGTGTGGAACAACCGCCTGCACTTCGAAGATGCGATCACGCATGTGTTCGGCGTGCCGTTTCATGATTTCGCGGGCTCGGTGGTGGTGCACGCATTCGGCGGCTGGGTGGCGCTGCCCGCCGTGCTGCTGCTCGGGCCGCGCCACGGGCGCTATTCGCGCGACGGCCGCATCTCCGCGCATCCGCCCTCGAACATCCCTTTCCTCGCGCTCGGCGCCTGGGTGCTCGCGGTGGGCTGGTTCGGCTTTAACGTAATGAGCGCGCAGACCATCGACAAGATCAGCGGCCTCGTGGCCGTGAATTCGCTGATGGCGATGGTGGGCGGCACACTCGCCGCCTGGTTCGCGGGCCGCAACGACCCGGGCTTCACCTATAACGGGCCGCTCGCGGGGCTCGTGGCCGTGTGCGCGGGCTCGGATGTGATGCATCCGCTCGGCGCGCTCGCGACGGGCGCGGTGGCCGGCGTGCTGTTCGTCTACATGTTCACCTGCGTGCAGAACCGCTGGCGCATCGACGACGTGCTCGGCGTGTGGCCGCTGCACGGGCTGTGCGGCGCGTGGGGCGGCGTCGCGGCGGGGATCTTCGGCGTGCACGCGCTGGGTGGAACCGGCGGCGTCTCGCTCGGCGCGCAGATCGTCGGGACGATAGCCGGCATCGTGATCGCCTCGCTTGGCGGCTTCGTGGTCTACGGTGCGCTGCGCGCAATCGTGGGCTTGCGCCTCGATCAGGAAGACGAATACAACGGCGCCGATATTGCGGTCCACAAGATCAGCGCGACGCCGGAGCGCGAAACCGTGTTCTGACGCTTCAGGGCGCGCGCGCCCGCTCCGTCGACTTCGGTCCCGAGGTCGGGTCGATTCTGGCGCAGGCGAAAAAAAAGCGCCACGTATAAACGTGACGCTTTGAAAAGTTCTAGCCATTCCGAGGGCCGTGCTAGAACCTGAGAGACGGTATTCGATTGCTGACCAGGCCGCCGAATTTATGCGAAATGCATATGCCGGGGTACTTAAAAACCCCGCAAGGTACACGGGGTTCTCGCTCGGCGCCTTCGAGGTCAGCTCGAAAGTGACTGAATTTTTTATCCAGATGCTGACTAAGTCAAGCAAAATCTCGCCAGAATACGCGAACTATCAAACATTTCCCGGCAATTTCCCATGCGGCTGAGATGTCCCGGGTTTTGCCAGCACAACTCGGACAGCAGCCCGCGCAATCGCCAGTCAGATGCACCAGCCCGTCTCCAACCAGTGCCGATCTCGCACCTGACATCGATGCTCCTCCCCCCCTGCGCTTTCTCCGACAAGCCATCGCACCTTCCCACAACGCGTCGGACGAGCTGTAACCGTCGTAACGTGCCGAAAGATACGAGGCTGGACTGTAAGAGAGACAGCAACGTAGCATCATGCTTTTTGGCTGCATCGGCGCCCGACCTGACATCGCTCAGCCACGCGCGGACCATCGCACGCGCGTCGTCCGTCGCAGACGCATCGAGCGCGCGTGACGATCAAGGCATCGTGCAAGCATCGCGCGAGCGCCGGCAACGCGTGTCGCCCTGCGTCGGGGCCGCGGACGGCGCATCGTCCCGCTGGCCGACAAACACCTGACATCGACCTTGCGCGCGTCTCGCGTAGCATCGCGTCATGCGTGACCGGGCGTGGCTGAATTTGGCTGAATTTGGCTGAATTTGGCTAGGTTCGGCCGACGCAGACGCGCGCCGCCCCGGCCAGCCGAACGAACACCCGGCACGCCCACCCGGCCAACCCGCTCAACCGACAAGCACGTCACCGATTTTGTTACCAACCTGACCGATGGATAAAGAAGAAAAGCGCCCGGATTCCCCTCGTCGAGACACGCCGTCCGCGCCTGCGCCTTCGGGCGGCCCGGCGCCGCGCAAGAGCCGCGGCAAGCTGATTGCGTTTGTCGTCGTGCTGATCGTCGCCGCCATCGTGCTGCTGCGCTGGCAGCCCTGGAGCAAGCCCCCGGGCGCCGGCAGCCCCGCCGCCGCGAGCGGCGGCCGCATGCGCCACGGCGGCCCCGGCGCGATGGCGAACATGCCGCAGCCGGTCAGCGTGGCGGCCGCCAAGGCGGGCGACATGCCCATCGTCATCACGGCGCTCGGCACGGTCACGCCGCTTGCCTCCGTCACGGTGCGCACGCAACTTTCCGGCACGCTGCAAAGCGTCAACTTCGAGGAAGGCCAGATGGTGAAAAAGGGCGACGTGCTCGCGCAGATCGACCCGCGCCCCTATCAGATCTCGCTCGCCAACGCCGAAGGCCAGCTCGCGCGCGACCAGGCGCTGCTCGCCACCGCCCGCCTCGACCTCAAGCGCTACCAGACGCTGCTCGCGCAGGACTCGATCGCGAGCCAGCAGGTGGACACGCAGGGCTCGCTCGTGAAGCAGTACGAGGGCACCGTCAAGTCCGACCAGGCCAACATCGACACCTACAAGCTCGACCTCACCTATGCGCGCATCATCGCGCCGGTCTCGGGGCGCGTGGGTCTGCGCCAGGTCGACCCGGGCAACTACGTCACGCCCGGCGACACCAACGGCATCGTCATGCTCACGCAGTTGCAGCCGATCAGCGTGATCTTCACGACCTCGGAGGACAACCTGCCGCCGATCCTGAAGCAGTTGCGCGCGGGCACGAAGATGTCGGTCTCGGCCTACGACCGCAGCAACACCACGTTGCTCGAAAACGGCTTCCTGCAAACCATCGACAACCAGATCGACACCACGACCGGCACCGTGAAGCTGCGCGCGAGCTTCGCCAACGGCGACGGCTCGCTGTTCCCGAATCAGTTCGTCAATGCACGCCTGCTCGTCGACACGATCCACGACGCGGTGATCGTGCCCACCTCCTCCGTGCTCAATGGCTCGCAGGGGCAGTACGTCTATGTGGTGAAGCCCGACAACACCGTCACGGTGCGGCTCGTGAAGGTCGGTCCGGTCAACGCCGAGCGCACCAGCATCGCCTCGGGCCTCGCCGTGGGCGAGCGCATCGTGACCGACGGCTCGGACCGCCTGCGCGAAGGCTCGAAAATCACGATCCCCGCCGAGCGTCCGAAACACGCGTCGGCTACCTCAGGTGCCTCAGGTGTATCAGGTGCCTCAGGTACAGCAGGTAGTACGAAGAGCGGCGCATCGGGAGCCCACCAGGGCCGCCGCCACGCATCCGGCGCTGAGGGCCAGTAAGCCGCATGAATCCCTCCCGCGCCTTTATCCTGCGTCCGGTCGGCACGGCGCTGCTCATGGCGGCGATCATGCTGGTCGGCCTCGTCGCGCTGCGTTTCCTGCCGCTTTCCGCTCTGCCCGAAGTCGATTACCCGACCATCCAGGTGCAGACTTTCTATCCGGGCGCGAGCCCGGAAGTGATGACGTCCTCGGTCACGGCGCCGCTCGAGCGCCAGTTCGGGCAGATGCCGTCGCTCAACCAGATGTCGTCGCGCAGCTCGGCGGGCGCCTCGGTCATCACGTTGCAGTTCAGCCTCGATCTGCCGCTCGACGTCGCCGAGCAGGAGGTGCAGGCGGCCATCAATGCGGCTGGCAACCTGCTGCCCTCGGACCTGCCCGCGCCGCCGATCTACGCCAAGGTCAACCCCGCCGACGCGCCTATCCTCACGCTCGCGATCACCTCGAAGACGCTGCCGCTCACGCAGGTCCAGGACCTCGCCGACACGCGCCTCGCGCAGAAAATTTCGCAGGTTGCGGGCGTGGGTCTCGTGAGCCTCACGGGCGGCCAGCGTCCGGCCGTGCGCATCCAGGCGAACCCGCGCGCGCTCGCGGCCTACGGCCTGAATCTCGACGACTTGCGCACCAGCATCTCGAACCTCAACGTCAACACGCCGAAGGGCAACTTCGACGGCCCGACGCGCGCGTACTCGATCAACGCGAACGATCAACTCACGGACGCCGACGCGTATAAAAGCGCGGTCATCGCGTACCGCAACGGCCGCCCGGTGATGCTCACGGATGTGGCCAATATCATGCAGGGCGCCGAGAACACCAAGCTCGGCGCGTGGGTGAACAACACGCCCGCGATCATCCTGAACGTGCAGCGCCAGCCCGGCGCTAACGTGATCCAGGTGGTGGACAGCGTCAAGGCGCTGCTGCCGCGGTTGCAGCAAGCGCTGCCCGCCTCGCTCGACGTGCAGATCGTCACCGACCGCACCACCACGATCCGCGCCTCGGTGCGCGACGTGCAATTCGAACTGCTGATGTCGGTCGTGCTGGTGGTGCTGGTGATGTACCTGTTCCTCGCCAACATCTACGCGACGATCATTCCGAGCCTCTCGGTGCCGCTCTCGCTGATCGGCACGCTCGCGGTCATGTACCTGTGCGGCTTCTCGCTCGACAATCTTTCGCTAATGGCGCTCACCATCGCGACCGGCTTCGTCGTGGACGACGCCATCGTCATGATCGAGAACATCGCGCGCTACGTGGAGGACGGCGACACGCCGCTCGAAGCCGCGCTCAAGGGTTCGAAGCAGATCGGCTTCACGATTATTTCGTTGACCGTATCGCTGATCGCGGTGCTGATTCCGCTGCTCTTCATGGGCGACGTGGTGGGCCGGCTCTTTCACGAATTCGCGATCACGCTCGCCGTGACCATCGTGATCTCGGCCGTGGTCTCGCTCACGCTCGTACCGATGATGTGCGCGAAGATGCTGCGCCACACACCGCCGCCCGAGAGCCACCGGTTCGAGGCGCGCGTGCATGGCTTCTTCGAATACATCATCGGCCGTTATGGCGTCGCGCTCGAATGGGTGCTCGCGCGCCAGCGGCTCACGATGATCGTGTTCGCGATCACGCTCGTGCTCACCGGCATCCTCTACGTGGTGGTGCCCAAGGGCTTCTTCCCGGTGCAGGACACCGGCGTGATCCAGGCGATCACGCAGGCGCCTCAATCGGTTTCCTATGCGTCGATGGCCGAGCGCCAGCAGGCGCTCGCCACCGAGATCCTCAAGAACGAGAACGTGGACAGCCTCACCTCGTTCATTGGCGTGGACGGCACCAACATCACGCTCAACAGCGGGCGCATGCTCATCAACCTGAAGCCGCGCGACGACCGCAGCGAATCGGCGAGCCAGATCATCCGCGACCTGCAACAGTCGGTTTCGCACGTCACGGGCGCGACGCTCTACATGCAGCCGGTGCAGGACCTCACGATCGACTCGACCGTGAGCCCGACGCAATACCAGTTCATGCTCACGACGCCCAACATCCAGGACTTCACGACCTGGGTGCCCAAGCTCGTGCACCGGCTGGCGCAGTTGCCCGAACTCGCCGATGTCGCGACCGATCTCCAGGACCAGGGCCAGTCGGTGTTCATCGAGATCGACCGCGCCAGCGCCGCGCGCTACGGCATCACGCCCGCGACCGTGGACAACGCGCTCTACGACGCGTTCGGCCAGCGCATCATCTCGACGATCTTCACGCAGTCGAACCAGTACCGTGTGATTCTCGAAGCCGATCCGGTCATGCAGCACTACACGGACTCGCTGAACGCGCTCTACCTGCCCTCCGCCACGTCGACATCGGGCCAGGTGCCGCTCTCGGCCATCGCGAAGTTCCACGAACGGCCCGCGCCGCTGCTCGTCACGCATCTCTCGCAGTTCCCGGCCACGACCATCTCGTTCAACCTCGCGCCCGGCGCGTCGCTGGGCGCGGCGGTCAAGGCGATCCAGCAGGCCGAGCAGGACGTCGGCCTGCCGGGCTCGTTCCAGACCCGCTTCCAGGGCGCGGCGCTCGCCTTCCAGGCATCGCTCTCGAACGAACTGTTCCTGATCCTCGCGGCCATCGTGACGATGTATATCGTGCTGGGCGTGCTCTACGAGAGCTTCGTGCACCCGATCACGATTCTCTCGACGCTGCCATCCGCCGGCATCGGCGCGCTGCTTGCGCTGATCATGACCGGGCACGACCTCGACATCATCGGCATCATCGGCATCGTGCTGTTGATCGGCATCGTGAAAAAGAACGCGATCATGATGATCGACTTCGCGCTCGACGCCGAGCGCAACGAAGGCAAGTCGCCGCGCGAGGCGATCTACCAGGCCTGCCTGCTGCGCTTTCGACCGATCATGATGACGACGCTGGCTGCGCTGCTGGGCGCGCTGCCGCTCATGCTCGGCACCGGCGCGGGCTCGGAGTTGCGGCGGCCGCTGGGCATCGCCATCGCGGGCGGCCTGATCGTGAGCCAGGCGCTCACGCTCTTCACCACGCCCGTGATCTACCTGGCGTTCGACCGGCTCGCCGCGCGCATGCGCCGGCGCTTCGGCGGCGGCTCGCACCGCACGCCACCCACGCCACCCACGCCACCCACGCCGCCCACGCCGCCCACGCCGCCCACGCCACCCGCGCCTTCGTCGACGGAGCACTGACGCGATGAATCTCTCGCGCCCGTTCATCAACCGCCCCGTCGCCACCACGCTGCTTGCGATCGGCATCGCGCTCGCGGGCCTCTTCGCCTTCGCGAAGCTGCCCGTCGCGCCCCTGCCGCAAGTGGACTTTCCCACCATCTCCGTGCAGGCGACGCTGCCTGGCGCCAGCCCGGAAACGGTGGCGACCAGCGTGGCGAGCCCGCTGGAGCGGCACCTCGGGTCGATCGCCGACGTCTCCGAGATGACCTCGACGAGCTCGGTGGGCAGCACGCGCATCACGTTGCAATTCGGCCTGAACCGCGACATCGACGGCGCCGCGCGCGACGTGCAGGCCGCCATCAACGCCGCGCGCGCCGACCTGCCCACGAGCCTCAGGCAGAACCCGACCTACCACAAGGTCAATCCCGCCGACGCGCCCATCCTGATCCTCGCGCTCACCTCGCCCACGCTCAGCGCGGGCCAGCTCTACGACTCGGCGGCCACGGTGCTGCAACAGTCGCTCTCGCAGGTGAACGGCGTGGGCGAAGTCGACGTGAGCGGCTCGGCCAACCCGGCCGTGCGCGTGGAGCTCGAACCGCACGCGCTGTTTCATTACGGCATCGGCCTCGAAGACGTGCGCGCGGCACTCGCCTCGGCCAACGCGAACAGTCCCAAGGGCGACATCGAGTTCGGCCCGCGGCGCTTCCAGCTCTACACCAACGACCAGGCGAGCAAGGCGAGCCAGTACAAGGACCTCATCATCGCCTACCGCAACGGCGCGGGCGTGAAGCTCTCGGACGTGGGCGACGTGGTCGATTCGGTCGAGGACCTGCGCAACCTCGGTCTTGCCAACGGCAAGCGCTCGGTGCTCGTGATCATCTACCGCCAGCCCGGCGCGAACATCATCGAAACCGTGGACCGCGTGGTGGCGATGCTGCCGCAACTGAAGGCGTCGCTGCCCGCCGATGTCGAGGTGATCCCCGCCTCGGACCGCTCGGTCACGATCCGCGCCTCGCTCAAGGACACCGAGCACACGCTCATGATCGCCGTGGCGCTCGTGGTGATGGTGGTGTTCCTGTTCCTGCGCAACTGGCGCGCGACGCTGATTCCGAGCGTGGCGGTGCCCATCTCGATCATCGGCACCTTCGCGGCCATGTACCTGATGGGCTTCTCGCTCGACAACCTCTCGCTGATGGCGCTCACCATCGCGACCGGCTTCGTCGTGGACGACGCCATCGTCGTGCTGGAGAACATTTCGCGCCACCTCGAGAACGGCGTGCCGCGCAGGCGGGCGGCGCTGCTCGGCGCGCGCGAAGTGGGCTTCACGGTGCTCTCGATTAGCGTCTCGCTGGTGGCCGTGTTCCTGCCCATTCTGCTGATGGGCGGTATCGTCGGACGCCTCTTTCGCGAATTCGCGCTCACGCTCTCGCTCGCGATTGGCGTGTCGCTCGTGGTGTCGCTCACGCTCACGCCGATGATGTGCTCGCGCCTGCTGGAGCAGCCGCAGGAGAAGAAAAAGGAAAGCCGCTTCGGGCAATGGCTCGAACGCGGCTTCACGCGCCTGCACCGCGGCTATGAGCACACGCTCGGCTGGGCGCTCGCGCACCCGCGGCTGATTCTCATGACGCTCATCGCCACCGTCGCGCTGAACGTCGTGCTCTACGTGAACATCGCCAAGGGCTTCTTTCCGCAGCAGGACACGGGGCGCCTCGTGGGCGGCATCCAGGCCGACCAGTCCACCTCGTTCCAGGCGATGAAGGTGAAGTTCGCCGAGATGATGAAGATCGTCGGCGAGAATCCAGCCGTCGATCAGGTGGTGGGCTTCACGGGCGGCCGCGCGACCAACTCGGGCTTCATGTTCGTCTCGCTCAAGCCCAAGAGCGAGCGCAAGATGTCCGCCGACCAGGTGATCGCGCAACTGCGCACGCCGCTCTCGCACGTGGCGGGCGCGCGCACCTTCCTGCAGTCCGTGCAGGACATCCGCGTGGGCGGACGGCAATCGAACGCGCAGTATCAGTTCACGCTGCTCGCCGACAACACCACCGACCTCTACAAGTGGGCGCCGAAGCTCACCGAGGCGCTCCAGGCGCGCCCCGAACTCGCCGACGTGAACTCGGACCAGCAACAAGGCGGCCTCGAATCGATGATCACGATCGACCGCGCGAGCGCGGCGCGGCTGAACATCAAGCCAGCGCAGATCGACAGCACGCTCTACGACGCATTCGGCCAGCGCCAGGTCTCCACCATCTACAACCCGCTCAACCAGTACCACGTGGTGATGGAGGTCGCGCCGCAGTACTGGCAAAGCCCGGACATGCTCGACCAGATCTGGGTGAGCACCTCGGGCGGAAGCGCGAGCGGCGCGCAAAGCACCAACGCGACGGCGGGCACGGTGAGCGGCCCCGCCACGGCGCGTGCGGCGACCGGCGGCACGGGCGCAAAATCAGGCACAGGCTCGGCCTCGAGCGCCGCAACCATCGCCGCCGACTCCGCGCGCAACCTCGCGAACAACTCGATCGCGGCGAGCGGCAAGTCGAGCGCGTCCTCGGGCGCGGCCGTCTCCACGGCGAAGGAAACGATGATCCCGCTCTCGGCGATCGCCTCGTTCGGGCCGGGCACGACGCCGCTCTCGGTGAACCACCAGAGCCAGTTCGTGGCCTCGACGATCTCGTTCAATCTGCCGCCGGGCAAATCGCTCTCGGACGCCACCCAGGCCATCTACGACACGATGGCCCAGATCGGCATGCCGCAGACCATCCACGGCAGCTTCCAGGGCACGGCGCAGGCGTTCCAGCAGTCGCTCAACAACCAGCCGCTGCTGATTCTCGCGGCGCTCGCGGCCGTGTATATCGTGCTGGGCATTCTCTACGAGAGCTATATCCACCCGCTCACGATTCTCTCGACGCTGCCTTCGGCGGGCGTGGGCGCGCTGCTCGCGCTGCTGCTCTTCAAGACCGAGTTCAGCATCATTGCGCTGATTGGCGTGATCTTGCTGATCGGCATCGTGAAGAAGAACGCGATCATGATGGTGGACTTCGCGATCGACGCATCGCGCCAGGGCCTGAGCTCGCGCAACGCGATCTATCAGGCGTGCCTGCTGCGCTTCCGGCCGATCATGATGACGACCTGCGCGGCGCTGCTGGGCGCGCTGCCGCTCGCGTTCGGGCGCGGCGAAGGTGCGGAGCTGCGCGCGCCGCTCGGCATCTCTATCGTGGGCGGGCTGATCGTGAGCCAGGCGCTCACGCTCTATACGACGCCGGTGGTGTATCTGTATATGGACCGCCTGCGCGTGTGGTGGGATGCGAAGCGCGGGCGCGCGGAGCCGCCGCCGAGGGTGCTGGAGTAAGTGGGGCTGAACGCTTGAGGTGCTTGGGGTACGAGGGCGGCCGGGGGGACTTCGGCCGCGTGGTTTTTTGTGTGGGATTCAGTTTTGAGCGCTGGCCTTCGGAAGAGCCGCCAGAAACTCCTTCGCCAAGCCAACGCAATAATCGAACGAAGGTGTAAATCCTAGCGTCTCGATGTCGTTGAATCTTGCCAGCAAAAAGGTGCGATGCTCGACCAGAAGTCGTAAAAACGTTTCGCGGTGCCGAACAAGATATGCGCCTGCCACCATCAGATTATCGGACTCCCGTTCAATCACGAGGCTCAGGTCGAACAGATCCCGTGCCGTCGGACGGTCTCCGCGATACCACATCTTCTTGGCGACAATCTCCGCCGCAGTCTCGACCTTGACCGGTTGATCCATCAGCACCCACTCATCGTAGCCGGGAGCGGTCAGATTCTGTGAGACGACGAAGTCGATTTCGCCTTCGGGCAGGATGAGCTTCACGAAGCCCGCGTGCTCGTCGTAGTCCGTCGTAATTTCCGATGCTGTCTCGTTGATACGAGGATTGACGTACCCAAGGTACTGCGGATTGGGAACGAAAATATCGACGTCCTTGCTCAAGCGGTGGCCATAACGCAGCATGAGCACTGTTCCCCCTCCGAAGGTCCAGAACGGCGTGGATGTGCCATGCGTGCGTATCTCCTCGACAAGCGTCAATGCATGCCGGAAGAGAATCTGCTACGGGCCGCCGGGCAGCGGCGAAGGTGCGCTCATACCCATACCCCCCGATAAAGATGAAGATCCTTCGACCACGCGGCGAGGTTCTTCCATATCTGCCTCAGTGGGATTCCCGAGTGCCGGGAAGCCTCTTCGACCGCTTTAACGACCACGGGCACCGGAACCTCGTCGAGAATGACGGAAATCTGCGATTCGTATCCTTCGGGAATCTGGCCGGTGGCAAGCGCGTGCGTCAGCAGACGCTCGGTGAGTTCTCCCTTGTAGCTAACGTTCGCGCTCACCGCAGCCTTGTAGAGGCCGCGTTGCTCCGGCCTTGGCGTGGCAGCCAATTCGAGGCCGAGCACACTTAGCAGGGGAATCAACTTGTTGATACCCAGATCCTTGACCTTCCCCGACTCGAACTGATTGACGGTGAACCGGGACAGACCGGCGAGTTTCGCCAATTGAGCCTGGGTGAGATCAAGCTCCACACGCCGTTTCGCAACGGCCTGACCAATCTCGTAGAGTTGCATGATGACCTCCAGGACGCCCATGCTGGCCGCCCATCGATGTAAAGTATATTTTACATCAGCGGAGATCTTTATCTGTAAGATTCTGGAAACAACGACTGCCGTGCCTCGACGCGATCACACCCGTGCCCAGCGCCGCCCGCCGCCTCAATGCTGCTCGTGCCCCGGTGCGTCCGAGCGCGAAGTGCGAATCACGAGCCCATCCGGCGAAAAATGCGCGTTGAACATGCCGTCGCCGGCCACGCCGCCTTCGGCCCAGTGCCAGCTCCACACTTCCTCGTGACTCAGCGCGTACTTCGCGACCGTCGCAGGCTTGCCGAGCAGGCGGCGCACCTCGTCCTGTGTCATGCCGGGCGCGACCTGCGCGATATTTTGCGCCGTGAGCGCCTGGGTCATCGCGACCAGCTTGCCGTCGGCGTCGAAGTCGAGCATCCACGTGGTCAGGCCGTTCGGGCCGCGCGGATATTCGAGGCGCTGCGCGCCATCGTCGTCCTCCCACACCATTTCCGGCTTGCCGGCCTGATGGCGCACGTCTTCAACCGTCGAGACACCGATTTTCAGTCCGCCGAACGCCATCGAATCCGGTTTGACGGCATTCACGGCATCGGCGACTTTTTGCTGGTCGCAGGCGCTCAAAAGCGCGGCACAGGCTGCGGCGCTCAGAACAACAAAATATTTCCCGAGTTTCAGTTTCATCTCCGTTCAGTCTGCGCTTCGCGATCCTGGTGCGCGAGGCCTCGTTAAAGCTGCGGCGTCCCCGCGTTGGCACTTTCGCCCGCTGCGGCAACGGCCGGTGCAGCGCGCAAGGCACCCCGCTGCCATGCCACCGCACGCTCGCTCTCCGGCGCCGTGAGCATCCGCTTGACGAGCACGGCCTGCATGTCGTCGACGGCGCGCGGCGTCCGGAAAATCTCTTCGTCGGGCACGCCGCGCGTCTTGAGCGCCTGGCCAACCGGGCTCAACGTCATGTTCAGTTGAGCGAGGTTGAAACGCGCGTGAGTCCAGCCCGTGTACCAGTGCCACTCAGTGTAATAGAGCCAACTGCGCTCGTTGAATGCGCGCACGTGCGTCGGATCTTGCCATGCGCCGTGAGAGAGGTCGTACGGCACACCCACGCGCATCGCACCGCCCACGCGCAACAGTTCGAGGCAATTTGTCATGAAGGTCACCAGATCCGGCACGTGTTCGAGCACGTCCATCGCCGTGATTTCGTCGAACTGGCCTGCTTCGAGACGCGTCAGCCCGTAGCTGGGGCTGAAGAATATCTGCTTCAAGCCCGCGGGGTTGGCGAGATCACCGAGAATATCGGGCTGCCATTTCGGGTCGATGTCGATATTCAACTGTTCGGGATCGTAGGCCTTGCCGCTCCCGAGATTGATGCGGCGCGGCACCGGCCGGGAAACTTGTGCAAGGACCGCCGCGAGCATCGCGGCCTGGTCGCGGCGCGCGAAGATTTCGAAGCCGCGCTGCTCGACCTCGCGACGTCGCGCATCGTCCTTCACAAGCGCGACGCAGGATTTCACAAGCTCTCCATAGGGCACCGCAACGATGGCGGCACGCACGTCGTCGTCGATTTCGGTATCGGGCTCGCATTCGCTCACCACGGCCTTGTGATTCGCGAGCAGCCACGACGTGCGAACGATCTCGTGAATCTTGTCGTCGTAAAAGTGGACGTTGAGCACGATCTTGCTGCGCGCAATCCACTGATCGCGCGCAGCACCATAGACGCCCATCAGGTGCTGGACGACGAGCCCGGCTTCGCGCAGACCATCCAGAATCTTGTGGCGGCGCTCGTTGAGCGAACCGTAAAAGAGCACATCCACGTCCTGGTTTCCGGCTGGCTCGATCGTGGTGAGCGCCGGCACATAGCCGGGCTTGAGCAGGTGCACGTGTGGATTGCCGGTCAGCTCGCGCACTCGCTCGACGTTCGACGGCGAATAATCGAACACGACATGGCGGCGCATTAGCGCGATGTAGTGCGGAAATTGTGCGGGCCAGCCAGCCCTCATCTGCTCCAGATTCACGACGATGGTGTTGGGCGGCAACGCAATCCCGGGATCGAGCAGATGCGCACCGAACACGACGTTGACGCCTTCGCCGGTGAGCAATTCGTTGTCGGCGGCATCGACGCGCGCGCCGAGGGCCGCAAAGGCCACCAACAGACCAAACGCGTATTCGCGAAACGCGGCGCCGTGAGTGTAGTCCGCGCGCTGGATAGTGACGATACGCACGCGCTCGAAGAGGCGTGGCGCGACGGGGGGATTCTGCATCGGAATTCGCTCCTTGATACGCGCCAGCAAGGAGCCGCCCGGAGGCGGGCGAGAATCATCCGCCGACGCGGCGGATGATTCTCGGTACGTCTCATTACGCAGTTTTTGTGTTACTGCAATGTATTTGCCGTTGAGGCAGCATCAATCGGAGTTCCGCACGGTGCTCTCCACAGGCGCCGCGCTTCAAAGTTTCTGCGCAATCGCCAGCGTAAAAATACGCGCCCAGCGCTTGGCCTCGCGCTCGCTCGGCATCGGCAGATGCCAGAGCGGCTGGCCCGCATCGGCCACGCTGAGCGCAACTTGCCAGCCGCTCGCGTCGTGCGCGGGCTGCGCACCCCGCAGGTCCGCGAAAATGTACGCGCCACGCGCTTCGCCGAACTTGACTTCGCACAGCCGCTTGCCGGCCGCCAGCCGCGCCTCGCCCCATGCGCCCGCGACGCGATGGGTCCATTCGCCCTCGCCGCGCAGGTTCGGCGCCACTTCGCGGCGCCGCCGCAGCCAGTTCGCAAGCAGCGTGGCGAGCGCCGCCACAAACACGGCTGCCACGCCGATGGCCACGTCTGTGCCGAAGCGCGTGGCCAATGCCTGAAACGACCACACCGCACCGTAGACAAGCGCGGCGAACACGAAAAGGAGAACGAGAATGGGCATACGAAGACCGGATCCGCAGGCGCGCATGGGCCGCGGATGACGACTGAAAAAAAGAAACTGCACGATACCAGTACGCGGCAGGCGCGGCGCCGGCACAGGGGCCGGCGTTTGCCGCATCGCAAGCGCAACTCACAGGTCGCCGCGCGCGGCACAAGATGTGCTACGCGCCGCGGGCATCGCGATGGCTGCAATGATCACGGCAACGATTACTGCCGCGGATGCTGCGCGGCCCACTCCTTCACGGCGCGCAACGTGTTCTCCACGTGCTTGTCGGGCGAGAGGCTCGTGTATTCGTAGATGATCTTGCCATCCGGCGCGATCACGTAGGAGACGCGATTGGCCATGGCGGCGTGCATCGGCATCGACGCGTCGTAGGCCTTGATGACCTTCGAATCCCCGTCGGCGGCAACGGGGAACTTGCTGCGGCACTCGCTCACCGAGAACTTCGTGAGCGTATCGATGTTGTCGTGCGAAACGCCGATCACGGTTGCGCCGTACTGCTTGTACTGGTCGACGGCTTCGGCAAAATCATGCGCCTCGATCGTGCACCCCTTGGTGAACGCCGCCGGGTAGAAGTACAGCACCACCGGCCCCTTCTTGAGCTCGCTGGCGAGTGAATACGTATAGGTCTTGCCGCCCAGCGACGCCTGCGTCGTGAAATCGGGCGCGGAGTCGCCCGGTTTTAGCGTCGCCTGCGCGCTCAGGGTGAAGAACGCGAATCCGGCGCACGCGAGCGCCGCAGCCCCCGCCGCGAAATATCTCGGTTTCATGTTGGATATCCTCGTATGACCTCGAATGCGTCGCCGGGGCTGCCGGGCCAGCGCGGCGGCCCGAAACACGAGCGGCGAGGCATGGCAAGACGGTCCGCGGCGCAGTCCCGCCGCGTCCGGCGACGGCCCTATTGCACCACACTTCAGGACCACACTCCCCCAGCGCACGCAGGGCCCGCACTGCCCGGGCCTGGTTAGATGCGCGCACAGTGCATGCCCGCGCGCCGGCGCACGGCTTCCGACCGCTCGTTGCGCCTGCCCGTTGCGCCTGCCCGTTACATATGCCGATTGCGTATGCCGATTATGCATGCCCGTTGCCCCCTTTGCGCCCGCCCTTCAACCATCCGCGTATGCCGAAAACCACGCGCCAGCCCACAGATTGAGCTCGCCTAGCAGTGCCGGCGTGAGCATCGCGAAGCGCCCTCCCGCTTCGCTCACGAGCGACCCGGCGAGCCGGTCGTCGCCGCGCTCGCACGCCTGTGCCAGGCGTAACAGCATGCCCAGCTCGCCGCGCTGGCCATCCACGGCCTCGCTGATCTCGCGCGCGAGACCGAGGCGCTCCAGCGTGTGCGCCGGCGTCGAGCCCACCAGCACATGCACGAGCGAGAAGATGCCCGTCATGAACGCGGCGTCGGCGAACTCGGCGTCGTTCGGCGCGAGGCTGCGCGCGGCCAGCTCCATGAAATGCGAGCGCGTGCCCGCGAGCTGCACGAGCGGATCGGAGGCCCACGGCAGATCGCGGCCGCTCGCGTAGAGCAGCAGTTGCGCCCAGCGCGCGATCTGGCGCGTGCCGGCCGCGAGCACGGCCTCGCGCAGCGACGAGATCGGCCGCCCGGGCGCATAGGCGCTCGAATTGACGAGCCGCAGCAATTGCACGATCACGCCCGGATGGCTGCGCAGTTCGCGCTCGAGCTCGGCCACACCCACATCGCTCGCCACCAGCGCGAGCAGGCGCACGAGTGCGAGCCGCGAGGCGCGCACGCGTGGCGCGCGCAGCATTTGCGGACGCGCGAAGAAGTAACCCTGGAACAGATCGAAGCCGAGACCGTGCACATAATCGAAGTCCTCGCGCGTCTCGACCTTTTCGGCGATCAGCGTCTTGCCCTCGGCGGCGACAGCCGCGGCGAGCGCGGGCAGCGCGGCGCGCTCGGCCTGCAACAGATCGACCTTGACGATGTCGGCATAGGGCAGCGCGCGGCGCAGGTCGTCGGTGAGCGCGCTCACGTCGTCGAAGGCAATGCGGTAGCCGTCGCGGCGCAGTTGCGCGAGGCGCTCGAGCACGGCCGCGTCGAGCGTCACGTGCTCCAGCACTTCGAGCACGAAGCGGCCCGGCGGCAGCAGATGCACGATGTCGTCGAAGAGCAGCTCGCGGCTCATGTTCACGTAGCCGTAGTGACGTCCGAGCACGGTGGGCACGCCGAGCTGCCCCATGGTGCGCGCCATCACCTGGGCGGTGGCGAGCGCGTCGTCGGTCACGTCGGCGCGGTTTTGGGTGCTGCCGCGAAACAGCAGCTCGTAAGCGTTGAGCGCGCCGTTGCGATCGAGAATCGGCTGACGCCCCAGATAGACGAACGGCTGGGCAACGCCGTGCGCACCCTGCGTGGCAGGCTGATCGGGTTGTGCGTGCACCTGTGCGCGGGCGTAATCGCTTGCGTCTCGCGCGGCCGCCTGCGCGGGTCGCGCGGACGGTAACGATGAATCGGACATAACGTAAGACTCGGACAGAGGGGTTCGGTCTGGATGACTCGTTCTGGGGCCTCGTTGGAAAAATGATGCGGCCGGCCAGGACCCGGTCGACGCTCGCACGAAGTCGAACGCCGGCCGCGAGGCAGGCGCGAAGTCTTGCCTCCATGCCGCACGCATACGATCCGTCTGCTGGGTGCCCGCTGGTGCCTGCTGGGTGCCAGGCTCGCGCCGGCGCCACTTTAACCGAATCCGTGCGCGCCGGCATCGCCTCGCGTGAGAACGTTGCCGCGCGGTCGTTTTTCGCCCCGGGCAGCTAAAGATTTCGCCATCGGGGTCGATATCCCGGTGTGATGGGCGCGCCAGGCAGGCGCAATCGCCCGCTGCCCGACCCGGCATGCGGACCCGCCACGCTTCGAAGGCATGCCGTGCGCCCGACTCCGCCCGACTCGATACGCCGACAAGTACACAGGTTGCCAGCGATACACATGGAAGCGAACAGGATTACCGCGCCCCGCCCGGGCTGGCTGCGCACGGTCTTGGACCGGCTGCGGCCACGCGCCAGGCGCACGGGCGAGCGGGACGACGCCCATTGCGGCATCCCGCTCGCCCGTGCGGACGACGCGCCGCAAGCGTTCGAGCAGACCGCCGCCGCAGTGGACTTCCTCGTGCATGTGGACCGCAACCTGCGCTTTCTCTACGTCTCCGACGCGAGTCTGCGCTTTGCCGGCTATCACCGCGAGTTCCTGCTCGGCGCGTCGCTGCACGACCTCGTCGCGCCCGACGATCTCGCACGGCTCGACGCGCTCTTCGCCCGCGCCTTGGCGAGCGGCGCGCTCGAAAAGGACACGATCGACCTCGTGAAGGCGCTCACCTATCCGCTCGCCGTCGAGCTGCGCGTGCAGCGCGCCGCCTGGGCGGGCGTGGACGGCTTCTCCGTGGCGGGCTTCGACGTCTCCGACTGGCAACGCACGCAAACGCGCCTCACGCACGCGCTCCATCACGATCCACTCACCGGCCTGCCGAATCAGGCGGCGCTCGACCCGGTGCTCGAACGCGCACTGGCCGAAGCCGACCGGCACGGCACGTCCATCGCCCTGCTGCTGCTCGATCTCGACGACTATCAGCGCGTGAACCGCGCGCTCGGCTACGAAGCCGGCGACGAGTTGCTGCGCGAAACCGCGCGCCGCCTCACGCACCTCGCCCAGCAGGGCGAGTTCATTGCGCGCACGGGCAGCGACGAGTTCGCCGTTCTGATCACGCCGCCCTATCCACACTCCGCGCCACACGCTGCGCCACAGTCCACGTTGCCACGCGTGCCGCAACCCGGCGAAACGCCCGCCAACGTGCGCACCGCAGCCGAAGCGCTCGCGCGGCGCCTGCTCACGTCGATCCTGCAACCCTATTCGTTTCGCGACCAGCCGGTGCATCTCGCGGCGAGCATCGGCGTCGCGTTCCATCCCGAGCAGCGTGCGGACTGCGGCGAGAGCAGCGCAAGCAATATGCAGCCGGACAGCACTCCGCTCATCCGCCGCGCCGACCAGGCGCTGCAACAGGCCAAGGCCGCGGGCGGCAACACGCTGATGCTGCACGTGCCCGACGACGATTCAACCGACGCCCAGCGTCTGAAGCTCGAATCGGATCTGCACGACGGCGTGCGCAACGGCGAGTTCTCGCTGCACTTCCAGCCGATCACCAGCAGCGCGACGCATGGCGTGGTCGGCGTCGAAGCGCTGATTCGCTGGCAACATCCCTTGCACGGACTGTTGCCGCCATCAACATTTATCCCGCTTGCGGAATCCGTCGGCCTGATTAATTATCTCGGCAACTGGGTTTTGAGGGCGGCGTGCATGCAGTTGACCCAATGGGACGAGCAAGGCATTGCCTTGCAGTACGTCGCGGTCAACGTGTCGCCGCAGCAGTTCCGCAATCCGCGTTTCAAGGAGAGCGTCGAAGAAGCGATCGGGCTCACCGGAATCAGTCCGCGCCGGCTCGTCTTCGAGATCACCGAAAGCGTGCTGATGCAGGATCCGCAGCACGCAGTCACGCTGCTGGAGGAGCTCACGGCGCTCGGCATCCGCTTCGCGGTGGACGACTTCGGCACGGGCTATTCGAGTCTCGCGTATCTGCAGCGCTTTCCGCTTTCGAAGCTGAAGATCGACCGCAGCTTTGTCGTGAATCTGCTCACCTCGCGCAACGATCAGGCGATCGTCAATGCCGTGGTGGGGCTCGCGCGCACGCTTGAACTCGAGCTCGTCGCCGAAGGCGTCGAAACCGAGGCGCAGCGCGAGCTGCTCACGAAGATGGGCTGCGACCATATCCAGGGATGGCTCGTCTGCAAGGCATTGCCTTCGGAAGAGCTCTCGCAGCGTTTCGAGTCGCGCACCTTGCACGTCCACGGCATGCATTGAGCGCGGCACCGGTACACGCAGGGCATTAGCGAAATTGACATGGTTCAGATGGTAAAGGCAGTCCTGCTCGACCGGCTCTGGGCTCGTATGAACGAGCGCGGCGACTTTCCCATGCTGTCGCAATCGCTGCGCACGACCGTCGCGGCCATGACCAACGACGACTACGACTTCACCGCGCTCGTGAAGGTCGTGCTCTCGGACTTCGCGCTCACACAGAAGGTGCTGCGGCTCGCCAACTCCGCCATGTACCTGGCCTTCGGCGGCAACATCACGACTGTCACGCGCGCGCTGATGGTGCTCGGCATGGACGCGGTCGGCCATCTCGTGGTGGGCCTGAAAATCGTCGACCACTTCCATCACAGCGCGCCGCGCCGCATCGATGCCAAGCTCGAACTGAACCGCACGATGCTCTCGGGCTGCATCGCCCGCAAGCTCACCGAGCGCGGCGACCTGCGCGCGGGCGAAGAGGCCGTGGTCTGCACGCTGATGCGCCAGGTGGGCAAGCTACTCGTGGTGTTCTATCTCGAACCCGAGTGGGACCAGATCCGCCGCGAATGCGAGCGAGGCACAGCCGAGGACGATGCCTGCATCGACGTGCTCGGCGTGAGCTTCACCGAGATCGGCCAGGATGCGGCCACGCGCTGGCGCCTGCCCACGGCGATTCGCGAAGGCATGGGCGAATACGATCCGGCAGACAGCGAGCCGCGCCAGGTGCAATGGCTGCGCGCCATCACGAACTATTCGACCGAGGTGGCGCGCGTGCTCACTACGGCGAGCTTCACCGACGAAGCGCGCGAAGAGCATATTGACGAGCTTGCGCGGCACTATGGCCGCGCGCTCAATACCGAGCCGGAAACGCTCGTGCAGATGAGCCTCGCGCTCGCCCGCGAAGAAGCCGACGACGGCGTGATGCGCGAGATCGTCGAGCTGCGCGCGAACGCCGACGCCATCGCGCGCGAGTCGCTCGACCCCGAAGCGCGCATCGCGGCGGGCGTGCAAGACCTGCGCGCGCTGCCACCCGGGAGCCCGCTCGCCACGGCGCTCACGCTCGCCACCGAAACCGTGCTGGCCGGTCTTGGCTTCGCACGCACGATCGTGTTCGTGCGGCGCGGCGCGAACATGTTCGAGGCGCAGCGCGGCTTCGGCCCGCAAGTCGAGGGCAATCTGGACCAGCTCTCGTTCAGCGCGGCGTTCCAGCCCGACGTGTTCCATCTCGCGATTGCAAACTCGGTGGGCATCTTCATCGAAAATGCACGCGATCCGAAAATGCTCGCGCGTCTGCCGGCGTGGTATCGCGCCCGCCTCGACGACGCGCGCGCGTTCGTGCTGCTGCCGGTGGCCCACGCGGGCGAGCCGCCCGTGGCGCTACTCTATGGAGACTGGCTGCTGAGCCAGGAGCCGCGCCGCATCTCGCAGAAGGAAATGAGCGCGTTGAACGAGCTCGCGCACGAGCTTGCACGGTTTTTCGCGGCGAGTCCGGTGAAGGCGTAAGGCGCTTTCGGCGCGCCTCGCCGGAACCTCAGTCTTCGATCCGCTCCAGCCCTTCGGCCTCGGCGTTGCGCTCGGCCATGCCGGCCCACTCCGCCGCCGCGAGCGCGAGCGCCGCCAGCGCGCCCGCGTCGAGTGGCGCGAGCGTGGCGCACGCCGCATCCACGGCTGCCCAGTCGGCGCACTCGAGCGCCTCGCTCACGCCAAGCAACCGGCCCAGCACGCCTTCGCGGCGCGCGATGGCCGCGCGGATCGGCTTGGCGAGCCTGAGCACTTCGAGCGTCTGGTCGAGCGGCCCGCCGAACACGGCGTCGACGAACGAGAACACCCCCACCAGAAACGCCGCGTCTTCCTCCGCGGGCCCGGCTTCGGGCAGCAACGCAGCGGCAAGCTCCATGAAGCGCGCGCGCGTGGCGACGAGTTGTAGCAGCGGGTCGTCTTCCAGCGAGATCTTGCGCCCGTCCGCGTACAGCAACAGTTGCGTCCAGCGCGCGATACGGTTGGTGCCGGTCGCGTTGATCGCTTCGCGCAGTGTCGTCACCTTGCGCCCGAGGCTGAAGCTGCTCGAGTTCGCGAGCCGCATCAGATGCATCACGAGGACAGGATTGAGCTTCAGCTCCGCTTCGAGCTGCATCACGGTGGGCTCCGAGGCCAGCAATTGCAGCAGGCTCAGCAGCGCCTGGCGCGGTGCACTCGCACGGCGCGCCCCGCCCTGAGGTTTGGCGAAGTAATAGCCCTGGAAACGGTCGAAGCCCAGCGCATGAGCGCGTTCGTATTCGGCTGGCGTCTCGATGCCGAGCGCCACGAGAATCTTGCCCGCCGCCTTGAGCACGCTCGCGAATTTCGGCAGCAGCGCGGGCGCGACGCCGCGCGGATCGAGCTTGACGGCGTCCGCGTAGGGCAGCAGCTTCGCGAACGCGTCGTCGGCCTGCGTAACATGGTCGAGCGCGAAGCGATAGCGCCTGGCGTGCAGCTTGACGAGCTGCGCGATCAGTTCGGGATCGGCGCCGATGCCGGGCGGCAGCTCCAGGATCACACGATCGGCGGGCAGCCGCAGCAGCACATCGTCGAACAGTAGCTCGCGTGTCACGTCGAGCCAGGCCGGATGGCCGGTCAACGCGGCGCGCAGCGTGGGCGCGCCGAACGCTTCGATCAGCGCCCTGTTTTGCGCCGCGCTCTGCGCCCCGGCCCGCACCGCGCCGTCATCCGGCAGTGCGTCGCCCTCGTGCGCTTCGGTGTGTGCTTCAGCGTGCGCTTCGGTGTGCACTTCGGCGGATTCCGCGAAGCCGTCGCGCGCAACGACACGCGGCAGCGTCTCGAACGCGCAAAGCACGCCGTCACGATCGAGCAATGGCTCGCGCGCGAAATAAACCTGCCACGGGTCAGGCGACGATTCGGCCGTGGTTTGCGGCGTGGTTTGCGCCAGTCGATGGCTGCCTTCGACGCCGGCCATGTGCGGCCGGTCTGTGGCATTGAAGCTCATGAATCCCCCGCGAAGCGCCGCGCTTTGCCCGGCGCCTGGTCGTATGGTCTGTTCCTGCTTGTTCTGGGTGCCAGTACTGCCACCGCGCGGCCACGGCAGCGTTTTCTTGCTCTTGCGATTCTAGCCTGGCCCATATGCCGCGCATATGAAGCCCGCGGCTGGTTGAAATAAAAAATGCCGGCCAGGGCTTTGCCTGGCCGGCATTCGCGGCGGGACCAAGCCCGCCCCTTGCGCTCGAATGCTCGAACGCTCAAGCGCCTGCGCGCTTTACTTGAGCACCACCTTCACATCGAAGTACTTCGCGGCGATACGGTCGATCGTGCCGTCGGCCTTCAGCTCCTTGAGCGCGCCGTTGAGCGCGGCCTTCAGCGCCGCGTCGTTCTTGCGCACGCCGTAGCCCACGCCCTCGCCGAGCAGCTTCGCGTCGACGATCTTCGGTCCCGCGAAGGCGAAGCCCGCGCCCTGCGGCTTGTTCAGGAAGCCCTTCGATGCGGCCTCGGCATCCTGGAAGGCGGCGTCCAGACGCCCCGAGGCGAGGTCGGCGTAGATCTGGTCCTGGGTCTGATACGGCACGACGTCGACGCCGGCGGGCGACCACTTGGCCTTCGCATAGGTTTCCTGGATCGTGCCCTGGAGCACGCCCACGTGCTTGCCCTTGAGCGACTCGGGCGTGGGCAGCAGCGGGCTGCCCTTCTTCGCGATCATCTGGTTGGGGATCGCGTAGATCGGATCGGTGAAGTCGACGGCCTGGCGGCGCTGATCCGTGATCGTCATGTCCGAGTTGATGGCGCTGAACTTGCGCGCCTGCAGTGCCGGAATCAGGCCGTCGAACGAGTTCTCCACCCACATGCACTTCGCCTTGAGCTTCGCGCAGACGGCATTGCCCACGTCGATGTCGAAGCCCTGCAGCTCGCCGCTCGGCGACTTCGATTCGAACGGCGCGTACGACGCCTCGACGCCGAAGCGGATTTCCTTGATGTCGGCGGCCTGGGCAGCGCCTGCGGCCATGGTGAAGGCCGCGCAGAGCGTGAAGGTGGCCAGCTTGTTCCAGTTCATGTTCATCTATGTCTCATTTCAGTCGAATTGCAGCGCGCTTCAGTTTATTGGGGGCGCGCTTCGGGGGCAGGATCGCTGCGCCAAGAAGGCGGCTCGAACGGACGCATCGCCTATGATGCGCCGCAGCAACCGCAGGGCCGCGATTGTACCGCGACCGGCCCAGGCGGCCGGGAACGCGTTCCGGCGGGACTTTCGCAGGGATTCAGCACGATTCGGCGCAGCACGGCTCACGCTCAGGCAAGCGAAGCCAGCGTTTCGGCGGTGGTATCGACGACGAGCAGGCCCGCGCGCAAGCCAGGCTTCACGGTGGGATTCGGAAACACGATGCGCTCCTCGTCGTGCGCGACGACGTAGCGATACGCGCCGTCCTCCGCCAGCACCGTGCCGCGCGCGAATGGCGTGAAGTTCGCCACGTCGGCGGCGACGTGCAGCGCGAACGCGTCGCTCTGCTTCGTGATCTGGCCGATCACCGTGAAGACGCGCGGCATTGGCGCATCGTGCGTCGCCTGCGCGCCCGAAACGAGCCTGCGCGCCGCCGCGTCGGCCTGCGCAAAACGCGCAAGATCGTTCTGCCCGAACGGCCGCACCTTGCCGAGTTCGAGCGTGCACGCGCTGGCGCCGCACGCATCGGCGGTAAACGACGAATACGTCGCGCCCTTCTCCGTATGGATCAGGACGGCCGCGATGCTCGCGTCGGCGAGCCAGTCGAACATCGCGCGCGTGGGCGCGTCGCCGGTATAAGGCAGCAGCGCGAACTGCTCGAACGCCGAGGCGCGAATCGCCGTGTGCATGTCGAGGTGCCAGCGCACGCCGGGCTCGGCGGGCGCATCGGCAAAGAAGCGCTGCGCCGCCGTTTCCAGCGCGACGGCGCGCGGCGCCTCGCGGCTTTGCGGCACGCGCGCGTGACGGCCGCCGAACAGGCGGTTGAGGTCGTCGTCTTCGTAGCGCGTGGCGGCGCGCATCGCGGCCACGTTGCCGAGCACGACCAGCAAACGGCAGGCGAGCGCGAGGTGCCCCGCCGCCAGATCGGCCACCATCTGCGAAAGCAGTTCGATGGGCGCGGTCTCGTCGCCATGCACGCCTGCGGAGAGCAGCACGCTCTTGAGCGTCTCGCCGCGTGCGCTGCCCGTATGCACGGGCTCGAATTGCAGCACGCCTTCGTCGAGCCATTGCCAGCGCACCGCGCCGTAAGCGCAGGTGCCCGCCGCTTGCGCGGCGCTCGCGGGCCGCGCGCCTGCCAGTGTCGAGGCCAGGAAATCGGCGAGGCAATCGGGCGTGGCCGCCCCCGCCGGATGTTGCGAGCGGACCGGCTCAGCGCTGGAAGTCATAGAGCGACCCCAAGCTGAGAATCTGCGTGAGCTCGTCGAGCGCCGTGCGCGACTCCACCAGCAGCGCCGGATCGGCAAGATCCTGGGGCGCGAGGCGGTCGCGATAGTGCTTTTCGATCCATGCGTCGAGGCGTCCGAACAGCGCGTCGTTCATCCACACGCCCGGCGCCACCGCCGCGCGCTCGGCCTCGCTCAGCACCACGCGCAGGCGCAGGCACGCGGGGCCGCCGCCGTTCTTCATGCTCTCGCGCAGGTCGAACACGAGCACCTCGTCGATGGGGCCGCTCTTCGCGGCCAGTTCGTCGAGATAGACCGCCACGCGCGGATTCTCGCGGCATTCCTGCGGCACGACGAGAATCTGCTTGCCGTCCGCGCGGCTCAGCAACTGGCTGTTGAAGAGATACGACGAGACCGCATCGGCCACGCTCACCTGCGCGTCGGGCACTTCGATCACGTCGAACGGCGCGCCGTGCGCCCCGAGCTTCCTGCGTAGTTCGTCGTAGACGTGCTTCTGGTCGACGAACGCACGCTCGTGGCAGAACAGCGTGCTACGGTTGCCCACGGCGATCACGTCGTTATGGAACACACCGGCGTCGATCACTTCGGGAGTCTGCTGCGCGAACACGGTCGTTTCGTCGGTGAGACCGTGGCGCTGCGCGATCGCGCGGCTCGCCTCGAAAGTCTGGCGTGCGGGGAAGCGCTTGGGCTCCGGTCCGCGACGGTACTCGCTGCGGCCGTAGACGAAAAACTCCACGCCGCGCTCGCCATATTGCGCGCAAAAACGCGTGTGGTTCGCCGCGCCCTCGTCGCCGAGCGCAGGCGTGCCCGGCAGCGCGTCGTGCACCACGAAGTGCGACGGGTCCGCGAAGATCGCACCGAGCGTGCGGCGCGTGGACTCGTGCTCGATCGCGCGATGCAGCTTGCTGCACAGGTTCGCGGGCGTGAAGTGCACGCGGCGCTCGGGCGTGTCCGCCGAGGGGCTCACGGTGGCCGCGTTCGCGGTCCACATCGCCGAGGCCGAGCTGGCTGCCGCGAGCAGTTCGGGCGCGTCCTTCGCGGCGCGCGCGATAGCGTCAGCGTCCTTGCCCGTGAAGCCCAGCTCGCGCAAGAGCCGCATCGAGGGTCGCTCCTGCGGCGGCAGCACGCCCTGCGCGAAGCCGAGGTCGGCGAGGCGCTTCATCTTGCGCAAGCCCTGCTGCGCGGCGGCGCGCGGGTTGGCGACCGACTTCTCGTTGTTCTGCGAAGCGACGTTGCCGAACGAGAGTCCGGCGTAGTTATGGGTGGGGCCGACGAGGCCGTCGAAGTTGGCCTCCAGGGTCCCCGCCAGTGCCGTGGCGGGCGCCTTTGCGATATGGGTCATCGTCCGATCCTCAGAATTGAAGGCCCGGCGAGACGCTCGCGGGCATGGTCAGTTGTGCGCTCTCGACCGAAGCCATCGGCCAGGCGCAGTAGTCGGCAGCGTAGAACGCGCTCGGACGGTGGTTGCCCGAGCGGCCCGGGCCGCCGAAGGGCGCGCCGCTCGACGCGCCGTTGGTCGGGCGGTTCCAGTTCACGATGCCCGCGCGAATCTCGCGCGAGAAGCGCTGCCAGAGCGCGGAGTCGTCGGCGAGCAGGCCCGCCGAGAGACCGTAGGCCGTGTTGTTGGCCTGCGCGATGGCGTCGTCGAAACCGGCGTAGCGGATGATTTGCGCGAGCGGACCGAAGTGCTCTTCGTCGGGCAAGTCGGCCACGTTCGTCACGTCGAGAATGCCCGGCGTGACGAGGCCGAGCGCGGGGTCGCGCTGCTCCATGCGCAACAGCGCCTTCGCGCCGCGTTCGAGCAATTGAGCCTGCGCGTCGATCAGCTTCGCCGCCGCGCGCGCCGAGATCACGGCGCCCATGAACGGCTGCGGTTCGGCGTTGTATTCGCCCACCGCGATGCGCGAGGACACTTCGACAAAGCGTTCGATGAAGCGGTCGCCGAACGCGCCGGCCGGCACGAGAATACGGCGCGCGCAAGTGCAGCGCTGCCCCGCCGAGAGAAACGCCGACTGGATCGCGTGATGCACGGCGGCGTCGAGGTCTTCCACGGGCGCGACGACGAGCGGATTGTTGCCGCCCATCTCCAGCGCGAGCACGATTTCGGGACGCCCGCCGAACTGGCGATGCAGCAGCGTGCCCGTGTCCGAACTGCCCGTGAAGAAGAGTCCGTCGATCTGGCGATGATTCGCGAGCGCAATGCCGGTGTCGCGCTCGCCTTGCACGAGATTGATCACGCCCGCGGGCAAGCCCGCCTCGCGCCAGATCTCGACCGTTGCGCGCGCAACGTCCGGCGCAAGCTCCGAAGGCTTGAACACGACCGCGTTGCCCGCGATCAGCGCCGGCACGATGTGCCCATTGGGCAAATGGCCCGGGAAGTTATACGGTCCGAACACGGCCACCACGCCGTGCGGGCGATGGCGCAGCACGGCCACGCCGTCGGCCATTTCGCTGCGCTTTTCTCCGGTGCGCTCGCCGTAGGCCGTGATCGAGATGGCAACCTTCGCGGCCATCGCTGCGGCCTCGGTGCGCGCTTCCCAGAGCGGCTTGCCGGTCTCGCGGCCGATTGCCTGCGCGAGTTGCTCCTTGCGTTCGGTGACAAGCGCCGCGAAGCGCTTGACGATCTCGCAGCGCGTCTCGAACGGCGTCTGCGACCACGCGACGAATGCGCGGCGCGCGGCGCTCACGGCACGGTCCACGTCCTCGGCGCTCGCGGCGTTGCCGCTCCACACGGTCTCGCCCGTGCCCGGATTGCGCGAAGCGAATGCGGGGCCGCTAGCCGCGCACCATTGCCCATCGATGAAAAGCTCGTTCATGGTGATCCCTGTTTTTTAGCGTGGCTTGCAGGCCCCGCCCTTAACCTTGCCGCGGCTTGTGCGTCGCGCCCAGCACGCGCACCGGCTCGCCCTCTGCGACGTTCAGCGCCGCGGCTTCCTGCGCGCTCAGCGTGAACGCGCCGTCCTGCACGACGCCCGGGGCGAAGCCCACGCGGAAGTCGGTCAGCGACGTGTTCGATACGAGCGAGCGCACGCCCTCGTCGGCTGCCTGCGCCGCACCAATGCGAACCGGCACCACCACGCTCTCGCGCACCGTTCGCAAGTCGGCGGTATGGCATTCGAGCACGGGGCCCGCGTCGAAGATATCGACGTGATTCTCGTAGCGCAGCCCTTCGGCTTCGAGCATGCGGCGTGCCGGCACCGTGTCCGCGTGCGTGAGGCCCACGCAGGCCTGCGCTTCCTCGGGCAGCAACTCGACATACACCGGGAAACGCGGCATCAACTCAGCGAGAAACGCCTTGCGGCCGTGCGAACTCAGGTAATCAGCCGCGTTGAAGTCGATTTGATAGAAGTGCGAACCGACTGCACGCCAGAACGGCGAGGTGCCTTCCGCATCGAAGTGCCCGCGCAATTCGGCACAGAGGCGCTCCGGAAAGCGCTCGCGGAACTGCGCGATGAACATGAAGCGCGAACGCGACAGCAGGCCGCCCATGCCGCCCGTGCGATAGCGCGGCGAGAGGAACAGCGAGCACACCTCGGCGTAGCCCGTGAGGTCGTGCGAGATGTTCAGCGCGCGCATGCGCGTCCAGATGCCGAGGTCCTGACTCGCGTGCACGACCGTGCTCACGCGATAGTTGTAGAACGGCTGCTGCAGGCCCACCGCCGTTTCGATGCCGCACACGCCGGCCACGTCGCCGGTCGCGGTGTCTTCCATCACGAAGAAGTAACCCGCTTCGCTCTGCTCCGCCTCGTCCGCCAGCGTGCGGCGCGTGCGCTCGATGCGCGCCGCGAGCGCATCGCGGTCGGGCTTGAAGGTCGTGAGACCAGGGCCGGTTTCCTGGGCGAGCGCGACGAGCGCGTCCACATCGCCCGTCTGCACGACGCGTACTACGATCATTGCGCTTCTCCCTTCGACTGTCCCATCGCTTTTCCCACCGACTCGTCCTCGTTTTGCGGACCGTCCTCGCTCTGGCGATACAGCGGCGCGCAGCGCACCGGCTCGCCATCCTGCACGTTGAGCGCCGCCCGCGTGGCCGCGTCGAGCGGCGCGGCGGCCGGCACGCCGTGGCGGGCGGCTGCTCCCGTCGCCGCTTGCGCAACCGCTTGTGCACTTTCAGGCAGCGTCGCCAGCGCGCAGCGGAACTCGCCGCCATGCTGGCTCGCGACGAGATACTTCGCGCCCGGGGCCGCGCCAGCGCTCTCGCGCACCGTGCGCATCTGATTGCCCTCGACCGAGGACGTGCGGTCCATCTGCGCGGTCATCACCGGGCCCGCGTCGAAGATATCGACGTAGCGGTCCGTCTCGAAGCCCTCTTCCAGATGGATCTCATAGGCGAGCAAGGCGCTCGTGTCGGGCTCGCCCAGCACGCGCTGCGCGGCTTCGGGCAATAGCGGCACATAAAGCGGATACGCGGGCATCACCTCGGCGATGAAGGTGCGGCTGCGGCCGCCCGAAACCATTTCGATGTCCTTGAAATCGCGGCCGAAGAACTTGCGTCCCACCGCCTCCCAGAACGGCGAGACGCCTGCGTCGTCGGTCACGCCGAGCAGCAGCGAGAACACCTCGGGCGTGAAGCGGCGCCGGTTCATCGCGATGTACATCATGCGGGCGCGCGACATCAGATGCGCGGCCGCATCGCCGCGCAGCGACGGATCGATATAGAAGCCCGCGAGCCGGCTCTTGCCCGTGAGCTCGTGAGACATGGTGAGCGCGTGAATCTTGCGGTTCACATGCAGCTCGCGCGAGGCGTGAATCAGCGCGTCGTTGCGGAATGCGTAGAACGGCTCCGAATAGCCCGCCGCCGCGACGATGCTCGAGGTGCCGACGAGCTTGCCCGTCGCCGAGTCTTCGAGCACGAAAAGATAGAACTCCTCGCCGGGGAAATCCACCTGGGCGCGAAACGAATCCTCCGAAAGCGCGATGCGCGCCTCCAGCGCCGCGCGGTCGTGCGGCAGCGAATGCAGTACGGGCTGCGCGGTGCGGGCCATATGGGCGATCGCATCGAGATCGGAGAGCCTTGCGGGGCGAACGAATAGCATCGTCGGTCCTGTGTCGTATGAGGCGCGCCGGGTTTTAGCGTGCGCCGATCACATCTTCGAAGGCCTTTTCGAGGCGCGCGAAGCCCTCGTTCAGGTCCGCTTCGGGGATGATGAGCGACGGCGCGAAACGCAGCACGTCGGGGCCCGCGATCAGCATCATCACGCCGCGGTTCGCAGCGGCCCCGTTGAAGTCCTTCGCGCGGCCCGCGAAGCGTGCGCTGAGTTCGGCGCCGATCAGGAGACCCTTGCCGCGCACTTCCTTGAATACGTCGAAGCGTTCGTTCAAATGCGCGAGCTTCGCGCGGATCGCCTCGCCGCGCGCGCGCACGCCGGCGAGCAGCGCCGGGTCGCTCACGAGCTCGACCACCTTGTCCGCGATTGCGGCGCCAAGCGGATTGCCGCCGTAAGTCGTGCCGTGCACGCCCACCTTGAAGTGCGCGGCGATGGCCTCGGTCGTGAGCATCGCGCCAATCGGGAAGCCGTTGCCGAGCGCCTTGGCCGTGGTCAGGATGTCCGGCGTCACGCCCGTGTCCTGATACGCGTAGAAGGTGCCGGTGCGGCCCACGCCCGTTTGCACTTCGTCGAAAATCAGCAGCGCGTTGTGCGCGTCGCAAGCTTCGCGCAGCGCTTTCAGGAAGGCCGGATCGGCGGGAATCACGCCGCCCTCGCCCTGCACCGGCTCGACGATCACGGCGCAGGTCTGCGCACCGATCGCGCGCTTCGCGGCTTCGATGTCGTTGTACGGCAGATGCACGATGCCCGCGGGCACGGGGCCGAAGCCTTCCGAGTACTTGGGCTGGCCGCCCACGCTCACCGTGAAGAAAGTGCGGCCATGAAACGACTGCGTGAACGAAACGATCTCGGCCTTCTGCTCGCCATGACGGTCGAACGCCACGCGGCGCGCGAGCTTGAGCGCGGCCTCGTTGGCCTCGGCGCCCGAGTTCGCGAAGAACGCGCGATCGGCGAACGTGAGTGCTTCGAGCTTGCGCGCGAGGCGCAGCACGGGCTCGTTGGTGTAGCCGTTGCCGATGTGCCAGAGCTTGCCGCCCTGCTGGTGCAGCACGCGCAGCAGTTCGGGGTTGGCGTGGCCGAGCGAGGTCACGGCGATGCCGCACGCGAAGTCGATATAGTCGCGGCCTTCGGTGTCCCAGACACGCGAGCCCTCGCCGCGGTCGGGGACGAACGGCGCGGGCGAAAAGCACGGCACCATCACTTCGTCGAAGGTTTTGCGGCTCACGGTCTGGTCGTTCATGGCGAATCCTCTTGGGCTCAAATTGGAGTTCTGGCTTGGGGGCTGCGTGCGTTTGTTGCGGCGCAGCGCCCTTTGCGGCATTAGCAGAAACAGTGTAGGCAACCGCGCCGCAATCGTCTTGCGTAACCGCGACGTGTTTTTTCGTCGGAGCCTGAATGCGGGTGCGGTTGGCGGCGATCGTGGGCGATCGGCGGCGATCGGGGACGCTCAGTCGCGCTCCGGCGGCTCCACGAGCGCGCCGGCGCGCGGCTCGGACATCGCACCGGCCGCGCCGCCGTGCTGGCGCTCGATCCAGTTACGGCGATCCTCGCGCGGCGTCACGCCGAAGCGCTCGCGATACGCGTTGGAAAAATGCGCCGCCGACGAAAACCCGCACGCGAGGCTGATCTGCACCACCGACTTGCTGGTGCGCTGCAACTGCGAGCGCGCTTTAGCAAGGCGCAGGCCCAGGTAGTACTTCGACGGCATCGCATTGAGGTACTGCCTGAACAGGCGCTCCAATTGACGGCGCGAAACGCCCACGTGGCCGGCGATCTCGTCGGTCGTGAGCGGGTCCTCGATATTCGCTTCCATCAGCATGAGCGCATCGTTCAGGCGCGGATGGCGCTCGCCGGGCGCGGTCACGAACGGAATGCGCTGACGCTCGTCGCCGCTGCGCAGCGTGCTCGCACCCATCGCATCGGCGATACGGTCCACGAGTTCGGGGCCATGCTCGCGGCCGATCATCGCAAGCATGAAATCGAGCGTGGCCTGCCCGCCCGAGCAGGTCGCGCGGTCGCGGTCGATTTCGTAGATGTGCTGCGTGACGATGGTGCGCTCGAATTGTTCGGAGAACTGCTGATAGGTTTCCCAGTTCACCGCGACGCGATAGTTCTGCAACTGCCCCGCCATCGCGAGCCACCAGATGCCGTGGTGGATGCCGGTCACGAGCGGCGTGCGTTGCCCCACGCGTGCGAGGCTCGCGAGAAAGAGCCGGTAATCGGCGAACTGCTGAAAGCGCTCGGTCACGACGATGAGCCAGTCGCACGAAAGCCCGTCGCCGAACGCGCAGTCGGCGGGCCATTGCGCGCCGCCCGCGAGCGGCACGGGCCGGCCGTTCCACGAACACATCTGCCAGCGGTAGAGCGCGCGCCCGTCGATCTCGTTGGCGAGATTCAGGGCGTCGACGATCGGGCCCACGCCCGACATCGAGACAGGCGGCAAGGCAACGATCGCGACCTGGGTCGTGCGGGACACCGCGTTTGACACGTTCTGGCGCCCCGCTTACTTGAGGCTGCCCGAGAGGAACTGGCGCAGCCGCTCGCTCTCCGGATTGCCGAGCACGTCGGCGGGCGCGCCCTCTTCTTCCGTGCGGCCCTGGTGCAGAAACATCACATGATTGGAGACGTTGCGCGCGAAACCCATTTCGTGCGTGACGACGATCATCGTGCGGCCTTCCTCAGCGAGCTTCTGCATCACCTTGAGCACTTCGCCCACGAGTTCGGGGTCGAGCGCGGAGGTGGGCTCATCGAACAGCATGACGTCGGGGTTCATCGCGAGCGCGCGCGCAATCGCCACGCGCTGCTGCTGGCCGCCCGAGAGATGCGAGGGATATTGCTTTTCCACACGCGGCGCGAGGCCCACCTTCTCCAGATACCCGCGCGCACGCTCCTCGGCTTCCTTGCGCGACACGCCCAGCACGTGAATGGGCGCTTCGATCACGTTCTCGAGCACATTCATGTGCGACCAGAGATTGAAGTGCTGGAACACCATCGCGAGCTTGGTGCGGATGCGCTGGAGCTGCTTATGATCGGCCACGTCGAGGTCGCCGTTGCGGCCCGCCTTGGTGCGCACGGACTCGCCGTCCACCACGATCTCGCCCGCGTTCGGCTTCTCGAGGAAATTGATGCAGCGCAGGAACGTGCTCTTGCCCGAGCCGCTCGCGCCAATGATGCTGATCACGTCGCCCTTCTTCGCGTCGAGCGAGACGCCCTTGAGCACTTCGTTGTCGCCGTAGCGCTTGTGGATGTCGCGCGCAATCAGCTTGCTATTCGAGGATTGCGCGGATTGCGAAAACTGCGCGGATTGCGCCGGGGTTTGCGTTTGGGTTTGCGTCGCACGCGGGGTCGTTTGCATCGTCTGAGCCAAGATGGTCTCCCAAAAATTATCGCGTACGCACGGCGAGGTGGCCGAGCCAGCGTTTCTCCGCGCGGCGGAACGCGGCCACCAGCACGAACGATACCGCACAGTAGATCAGCGCCGCGAGCCCGAACGACTCGAACGAGCGGTACGTGGCCGAGTTGGCGTCGCGCGCGACCTTGAGGATGTCGGGCACCGTCGCCGTGAACGCCACTGTCGTCGCGTGCAGCATCAGGATGACTTCGTTACTGTACAGCGGCAGCGCACGGCGCAGCGCCGAAGGCAGCACGACGCGCCAGTACATCGTGAAGGGGCTCATGCCGTAGGCGCGCGCCGCTTCTACTTCGCCGTGCGAGGTCGAGCGAATTGCGCCCGCGAAAATCTCGGTCGTATAGGCGCAGGTATTGAGCGCGAACGCGAGCACCGCGCAGTTCAGGCCGCTGCGAAAAAACGCGTCGAGCAGCGGCTCCGAGCGAATGAAGGCGAGACTGTACACGCCCGTGTAGATCAGCAGCAACTGCACGTAGAGCGGCGTGCCGCGAAACACGTAGGTATAGAAGCGCACCGGCAGCGAGAGCCAGCGCCGGCTCGACACGCGCGCGACCGCGAGCGGCACCGCGCAGCAAAAGCCGAACGCCACGGAGATCACAAGCAGCCAAAGCGTCATGGCGAGGCCGGAAACATGCTCGCCGTCCCAGTAGAGGAACGCCTGGCCGAATTGATGGAGGATTTCGTTCATCGCTTCGCTCTCTGAGGGTTCACAGTTGCGCGTGGCGCACGCCCGCCGAGTAGCGGCGTTCGAGCCAGATCAGCGCGAAATTCGAAATGGTGGTGATGGCGAGGTAGATGAGCGCCGCGACCACCAGGAAGAAGAACAGGTTGAAGGTGCTGCGGCCCGCGTCCTGGGCGGCCTTCACGACGTCGGCCAAGCCGATGATCGAGACCAGCGCCGTCGCCTTCACGAGCACCTGCCAGTTGTTGCCGATGCCCGGCAGCGCGAAACGCATCATCTGCGGAAACAGGATGCGTGCGAACACGCGCGCGCCGCTCATGCCGTAGGCGTAGCCCGCTTCGAGCTGGCCGCGCGGCACGGAGAGGAACGCGCCGCGGAACGTCTCGGTGAAATACGCGCCGTAGATGAAGCCGAGCGTGAGCACGCCGGCCACGAACGGGTCGATGTCGATCTGCGCCATGCCGAGCGCGTCGGTGGCCTCGTTCACGCCGATCTGGATGCTGTAGAAGAGCAGCAGCATCAGCACGAGATCGGGGACCGAGCGAATCAGCGTGGTGTAGGCCGTCGCGCAGGCCGCGAGCGGGCGGTGGAACGAAAGCTTCGCCGCCGCGCCCACGAGACCGAGCAGCACGGCCACGCCAAGCGAGAGCAACGAAAGTTCGATCGTCTGGATCGTACCGGCGAGCAGCACCGGGCCAAAGCCGTAGAGCATCACGCGCGTCTCCGTGAAAGTTGTTGTCGATGCCCGGGCGTTTGCCGTGGGCGCCGTTTTGAAGATGTGCGCGGATAGTCGCAGCGCAAAATGGAATGCTCAAACGCGCGCGCCGCTTATGCTGCGACGCAACATCCCGGCGCTTTGCCCGGCTGGCCGGTGTTTTCGCCCGTGCTGTCAAAGGCGCGATGATTTTGAAAGCCGAAAAAACAACGCCCCGGCAGACGGGGCGTTTTCACAAGTTTCGGGTCGCTTTTTCGATAGAAGCGACGGCGCCTGTTTCCGGCGTGCGCCGGGCGGCGGAGCGTCAGGAGATTCAGGCGCCGTGCGCCGAAAGCGAGCCTTCGCGGGCCATCGAAAGCTCGAGACGCTCCACGAGCGCGCCAAACACGAGCCCGATCGCGGTCCAGAGAATCGCCTGCATGCCAATCGCCGCGGTGCGGAACTTCCACAGCAGCACGGCCGGGAATGCGGCCGGCACTTCGTCGATGCCGGGCAGCGCGGCCTGGATCGCGCCAATCACGACGACAAACAACACGAGCGCCGCAATCGAGCCGTTCCAGCCACCCCATTTCCTGGCCAGCGCGCCGCGCACCTTGAGCGAAAACACCGTGACGGCGAGCGAGATCGCGATCATCAGGAAGAAGAGCCCGGTGCGATAGCCGATCGTTTCGTGGTCGCCGACCGAAGGCGGGTTCGCCGGATATTTGATGTTGGGCACGATGACGAGCGCCACGAACGCCGCGAGCGCGATCCACGCGCAAAGCGCGCGTGCCGAGAGACGCCCGGTGCGCCCGCGCGCATACGCGAACACGAGCGCGAAGATCCCGCCGACAGACGCGCCATAGACCATCACGCCCGCGAAGAGCCCGTAGCTCGCCTGGGTCGCGCGGCTCACGATTTCCGGCTCGGGCGCCTCGTCCTTCGCGGCATCGGCGTGTTCTTCGAGCGCGATGGCCCGGTCGACCTGGGGCTCGCCCACCACCTTGGCGAACGAGAACGTGAGCAGTCCCGCGGCGATGCCTGCGAGCATACCGCGTATCAACAGCTTGCCTACCATGTCAGCCCCCGGTCAGTGGCACGGGAAGCCGAGCAGATGGCGGCCGTCGTGGACGAATTCGTGGACGAGCATGCCCGGGAAGATCGACGTCGCGCCCTGTTCGGCACCGACGAAATACAGCGCCAGCAGCAGCATGAGACCGCCAAAGATGGCCCAGGGCAGGATCTCGCGCAGAGGAATGGGTGCGGGCGTGATGGCCGGCACAGATGACGGGTGTGCCGGATGGAATGCGGCTTCGGACATGATGACTTCTCCTGGGGTTACGCGCCCCGTTAGTCGTGCAATGGAATGGCTTCGGAATGGCTCCGGCTGTGCCCCGATACCTCACACGCGGGTCTGGCTTCCGTGGCTTCGAGAGGTCGGCGTTCGACGTTTCGAAAGCGAGCGGTTACAGTGGCGCGACCGTGCCGGACTTGCACCGGCTTCCGCGTGTCGGGGACGCTGTATTCTACGCGCCGAGCCAGCCTTGCGCGGCACGGATGCGCCCAGGGTGCGAGCGCGGCACATGCTAAATGCCTATGAACGAGCAGCAGGAGAACGGGCCGATGCCGGAAACGACCGTCTGGCTGGTGTGTCATGCGGCCGATGCCGCATTGCGGGCGGGGACGTTTCCTCGCGCACCGGGCGCGGATCATGACGAAGACGAAGCGCTCGATGCGCGCGCCATCGACGCTATCGACGCGTGGCGCGTGCACTGGCAAGCCCGGCTCACCGGCGTTGACGCAGAAGCGCCGTTCGCGCTGGCGAGCCCCGCCGCTATCGCTCGTGCGAGCGCGCGGGCGGCCGGCTTCGCGCCCGAGCACACCGATGCGCTTGCGGACGCCCACTACGGCGCATGGGCCGGCCGGCGCCTCACCGACATCGCACGCGAAGCCCCCGAAGCACTCGCGGCCTGGACGCGTGATCCGGCCTTCAAACCGCCCGGCGGCGGTGAATCGTTCGACGACGTGCGCAGGCGGGTGGCTTCGTGGCTCGGCTCCCTTTCCTGTGCGGAGAAAACCATCGTGGCATTCACGCACGCGCCAGTGATCCGCGCGGCGATTTTGCACGCGCTGAACGCCCCTTCAGCGTCGTTCCGTCAGGTGGAGATCGCACCGCTTTCAGTGACCGCGCTGCGACGCTCTCAGCAAGGCTGGGGCTGGGTTGCGGCGCGCCCATGATGCAACAGGCCTGATCGCGTATCAACGTGTTGACACATGCCTGCTCGACGAGTACGGTTGGCACGTATCTACACGTTGATACGCCGTTTGGCATACTGGCGAATAACTCAAGGAGAAGGAAAATGGCTATCCAGACCCTCAAGCGTTGGGGAAATAGCCTGGCGGTACGCATCCCGGCCAGCGCCGCTGCAAAGCTGGCGCTCACGGAAGGACAGGAGATCGAGGTGGAAGTCGAAGACGGGGCGCTTACAGTCCGCGCTCATTCAGCCATACGGCGTTTTTCCCGCGAGCGATATTTGCGGCAGTTGCACGAGAGAAAGCTCGAGCAGCACTCGCTCATCGACTTCGGCGAACCGCAGGGCTTCGAATTCGGTGGACCCGATGACCCGACGCGTTTTGACCGTTGGTGAAGGCACATGAAGAACGGAATACCCGACGCGGGCGATATTGTCTGGCTGAACGTCGGCCCGAGCATGGGCAACGAGCAGAACGGCTTCCGCCCGGCCCTCGTGGTCACAGACGCCGAATTCAACGAGCTTACGAGCCGTTTCATCGGGCTGCCCATCACCAGCGCCATTCACGGCTGGGAATCGGAAATCCCGATCAGCGGCCTGAGCAAGCCCTGCGTCGCCATGGCCGACCAGATCACCACGCTGTCTTTGACGGGGAGAGTCTGGCGCCACAGGGGAGAGGCCGCGACGGAGGAAGAACTGAGCGCGGCGAAATTCGCCATCGCCGGCATCCTGAATCTTTGACGCGAGGGGCTTCCGGGCACCTTCGGGCGACCTTCACGCACCTTCAGGCACCTGGCTCCCCCAATCGACGCCGCGCGCGCGGCAGCCTGCCTACTCCATCCCCAACTGCGCCTTGATCGCGGGCAGCATGTACTGCACGGCCGCGCGCCCTTCCGCGATCGCCGGCGCAGCGCGATGAAAGTCGAAGATTCCCATGCCGCCCAGACGCGGCTGGATCAGCACGTCGGCGGGCTCGCCCGCCAGCCGGCTACGCGTGATGCGCACCTGCATGATGTCGATGCTCTGGGCAATCGAATTCAACAACGAAGGCACGCGCGCACTGGGCGGCGGCGCGACACGCACGTCCGGGCCGCCGCCCAGTACGTCTGGCCCCGAAGGCTGCAACCAGTTCGGAAACGGCTTGCCGTTGCGGCGCAGCAGCAACGGGGGCTCCGCGACGTGTGCACCGGGGGGCGCATCGGGCAGCGAGCCGGCTGGCGCGTCCGACTGCGCCTCCGACTGCGCGTCCGACCGTGCCTCCGACTGCGCGCCTGACAGCGCATCGAGCGGCAATTCCGGCTCCGCGCCCCTCATCGCCGGCGCACCGGCGCCCGCTCCCTCGACCGGCGTTTCGCGCGGCAAGGTATCTAGCATGCCGCCCAGGTCGCGGCCATTGAGAATGTCGTGATTGAGGTCGATGGCGATCACCATGTCGGCACGCATCGCACGCGCCGCCGAGACCGGCACCGGGTTGCTGAGCCCGCCGTCCACGAGCCACACGCCATCGTGCCAGATCGGCGTGAAAAGACCGGGAATCGCGATGGACGCGCGCACCGCGTCCACCACGCCGCCGTCACGCAGCCAGACTTCGCGGCCCGTGTCGAGCTCGGTGGCCACCGCCGTAAACGGCATTGCCAGCTCGTCGATCGTGCGCCCGTCGAACTGCTTCGCAAACAGGTCGATCACCTTGCGCCCACCCAGCAGCCCGCCGGAAAAGCGCAAGTCGAGCAGGCGCACCACCGTCTGCCAGGTGAGCTTGCCGACCCATTCCTCGAGCCAGTCCAGATCGCCGTTCGCGTAGACGGCGCCCACGAGCGCCCCGATGGAGGTGCCGCACACCACGTCGGGCTTGATGCCCGCCTCCTCGAGCGCACGTATCGCGCCGATATGAGCCCAGCCGCGCGCAGCCCCGCCGCCCAGCACGAGCCCCACGCGCGGCGGCCGCCGACGATGCATCACCATGCGTGCCTCCCACTTCCACTGACTTTCTTCATCTGTCAACGCCCCCGGATCACGTCGGAGCGCGAGGTCGTCGAGACCCGTCCGTCCGGCCCGAAGTGCACGTTGAAGTACGCTTCCTGCGTGACGCCGCCTTCGAGCCACTTCCAGCTCCACACGGTCTCCTGCTTGAGCCGATACGCGGCCACCTGACCGGGCTTGCCGAGCAGGCGACGCACGTCGTCCTGGCTCTCGCCGATGCGCACCTTCGCGAAGTTCTCCGCAGTGAGCGCCTGGGTGATCGCCACGAGCCGCCCGTCCGGGCCGATGTCGACCATGTAGGTCTTGAGCCCCTGCGGGCCGCGCGGATATTCGAGCCGCCGCGAGCCGTCGTCGAACACGCGTTCGGTCTCGGGCTTGCCCATCTGCTCGCGCACCGCTTCGAGCGTCGAGACGCCGGGCGTCATGCCCTTGAGCAGCAGCACGTCGGGCTTCACCGAATCGAAGAAGGTCTTGAACGTCTGCCGGAGGGCGTCGAGCATGGTGTCGATCTGGCGGTCGTCGCAGCCCGGGAGCGTGAGCGCCGCCAAGGCGGCGCACGCCACGGCGAGCGAACGTGTGGATGAAAAAGTGGGCGACATGTCGTGGCGGGACATCGGTGAAACGGCGCTTGCCGCGCACGCCGGGCCAGGCAGGCCCAATGGCTCAGCGTGCGCTTACATCCCACAATGTACCGTCAATGAGGCTGGTCGTGGCGCGCGGCGGCTTTCGAATGAGATTCGGAATGTGGCTTCGAATGCGGCTTCGACTGAGACCCGGAATGGGGCTCGTGCAGCTCATGCGGCGCGCGCGCGCCGGCCACGGCGGGCCCCGCCTCGCTTGCGGCGGCGGCATGCTTGCCGTCGCGCAGCGAGCGGCGCGTGCGCACGATCTCGGCGGCCTGCCACGACAGCAGCGCGAGCACGCCGAACACCACCTCGCGCATGCGCTTGACGAGCGCGAGCGAGAACGCCACTTCCTGGTTCACGCCGAACAACTGCGCCAGCAGCACCACGGCGACTTCCTGCACGCCGAGGCCCGCCGGCACCATGAAGGCCGCGTGGCGCACCGCCTGGGTGATGGCCTCGATGGCGAGCGCCTCGCCCACCGTGACCGGATGGCCGAGCAGCGTGAGCGCCCACCATGTCTCGAACGCGCCGAGCATATAGCCGCCGAGCTGCCAGAAGAACGCGCGGAACATGAGGCCGGTGCGCGACATGAGGCGATCGAGATCGGCGTCGAGCTGCTGGCCGTCGATCCCCATCATGAGCGAATTGCCCGTGCCGAGAAGGCGCGCGGCCCAGCGCTCGATCGCATGGAACACGCCGCCACGGCGCAGCAGAAAAACCGCGAGCACGGGCAGCGGCGCCGTGAGGAGCAGCGCGAGCGCAATCGTGATGATGGTGCGCAGCGACCCGCCGTCGCCCGTCGCCGCCACGATCAGCACGACGCCGAGTGCCGAGAATGCGTATTGCACCGCAATCGTCACGAACACCTCGACGATCACCGAGGCCGTGACCTGGCTCGCGTCGCCGGCGCCGCGCAGTTTCCAGCGCGCGAGACGCACGCCGACGATCTCCCCGCCCACGCCCACTACGGGCAAGAGACGGTTGACGGCCTCGCGCACGGTCGCGATCCACCAGAGGAAACGCAGCGGCGCGCGCTTGTCGAGCAGGAGGCGCCACGCGTGCGCATCGAGCAGCAGCGGCAGCGCGTGGAACGGCACGAGCCAGAGGAGCACCGGACCCGCCGTGCCGATCACGCGCACCACGTCGCGCGCGCCGTCGTGCACGGTCAGCCCGATCAGGATCGCGATCCCGACCGGCAAGCCCAGCCATTGAAGCCACTTCATGACGATGCCTGTGTCTCCTGGATCAGCCCGCGTGCGCCCACCGATGCAGAGGATTTCGCCTCTTGCCCAAAAAATACATCGGTGAATCCGCCATGACGCACGCCCGAGCGCTTCAGGGCCTCGGCCACGCGCGGCGAGATCAGCGCGCCGAGTTCGTCGGCGTGGCGATAGGTGCGCATCGACGGCGTGATCGGTCCCTCGCCCCCCGCCGGCGCCTCGGCCGGATGGCAATAAATTTCGCCCACGCCCTGCGGCGGCAAATGCGCGAGCGCATCGAGCAGCACCGCCTCGTCCATCGCACCCGTGTTCGCAATGCCCACAACGTAATCGTTATGCGCGACGCCCGCACGAGCAAGGCGCGCGCGCACGAGCGCAAGCCAGGGCTTGAGCGCAACCGGCGCGCCCGCCTCCCGCGGCAGGCGCATCGCGCGCAAGCCGTACTCCCGGCCAATCGAGAGAATCAGCGAGAGCACGGTGGGATGCAGATGGAAATGCTTGTGGGTGTTCACGTGATCGAGCGCGAGCCCGGTCGCCGCGAACGCCTCGAATTGCGCGCGAATCTCTTTGGCAAGCTGCGCACGCACGTGCGGCAAAAAGAAAAAGCGAACGCCGTCGCGCACCATGTTGTCGCCGAAGCGGCCTTGCGCGTCGACGAGCGCCGGAATCCGCGCACGCGGCAGCATGGCAGCGCCGTCGGCGAGCACGAGATGCAGGCCCACGCGCAGGTTCGGCAGTTGCCGCGCGCGCGCCACCGCATCCGCGGCGGCAGGCGCTGCCACCATCAGGCTCGCGGCGTTAAGGACGCCATCGCGATGCGCCCGCTCGACCGCCGCGTTGACCCGCTCGTGCAGGCCGAAGTCGTCGGCGGTGAAGATCAGCGCGCGGCCGCCGCGGCTGCCTTGCCCGGTGTTCGCGGCGTTGGCGGCAGTGTTTGCGGCAATGTCCGCGGCACCATCCGCGCGCGGCGGCGCATCCATCATGCCTCGTGGGCGCGCAGGAAGCGGAAGAACTCCACGCCTTCGCGCAGACGGCGCTTCATCATGTCCCAGCTCGTGAGCATCTCGCGCACGATTTCCCAGATCTTCGACGGGCGGAAATAGAACTGGCGATAGAACTGCTCGAGGTGGTGATAGATCTCATCGCGCGACAGATGCGGATAGCCGATCGCCGCAAGCTGCACGCCTTCCTTGCTCACGAGGTTGATGGTCTTGTTCTCTGCCATCCAGCCGTTATCGACGGCCTGCTTGTAGAGCGTCGTGCCCGGATAGGGCGCGGCGAGCGAGACCTGGATCGTGTGCGGATTGATTTCCTTCGCGTACTCGATGGTCTTCTTGATGGTGTCCTGCGTCTCGCCCGGCAGGCCGAGAATGAAGGTGCCGTGGATCTTGATGCCGAGCTTCTTGCAATCCGCGCTGAAGCGGCGCGCGAAGTCGGTGCGCACGCCCTTCTTGATGTTCACGAGGATCTGGTCGTCGCCCGATTCGAAGCCCACGAGCAGCAGACGCAGGCCGTTTTCCTTCATGACCTTGAGTGTCTTGTACGGCACGTTCGCCTTGGCGTTGCACGACCACGTCATGCCGAGCTTGCCGAGGCCGATCGCGATGGCTTCGGCGCGCGGCAGGTCGTCGGTGAAGGTGTCGTCGTCGAACATGAGTTCCTTGACTTCCGGCATGTTCTCGCGAATCCACTTCGCTTCCGCGATCACGTTCTCGACCGAGCGCGTGCGGTAGCGGTGGCCGCTGACCGTCTGCGGCCACAGGCAGAACGTGCAGCGCGACTTGCAGCCACGACCCGTGTAGATCGAGACATACGGGTAGTTCAGGTAGCCGATGAAGTAGTTGTCGATCTTCAGATCGCGCTTGTAGACCGGTGCAACAAAGGGCAGCTCGTCCATGTTCTCGAGAATCGGACGCGCTTCGTTGTGCTCGATCGAGCCGTCCTTCGCGCGCCAGCTCAGGCCCTTGATCTCGGGGAACGGCTTGCCTTCGGCGATTTCCTTGCAGGTGAAGTCGAATTCCTCGCGGCAGACGAAGTCGATGGCTTCGGTCGCGGTGAGCGAGTTGTGCGGATCGACCATCACCTTCGCGCCCACCATGCCCACGAGCAGCGACGGCTTGCGCTTTTTCAGGTCCTGGGCGAACAGCGCATCGGTCGGGAACGACGGCGTGCTCGTGTGGATGATGACGAGGTCGTAGTCCATCGCGATCTTGAGCGTCTCTTCGACGCCGATGCCGTCGGCGGGCGCGTCGAGCACGCGGCTGTCCGGCACGAGGGCCGCAGGCTGGGCGAGCCAGGTCGGATACCAGAACGAGCGGATCTCGCGCTTCGCCTGATAGCGCGAGCCTGCGCCACCATCGAAGCCGTCATAGGACGGGGCCTGCAAAAACAGCGTTTTCATGAGATGAGTGCTCCGGCAACCCGTTTTCTTAAGCGGGCGTGAATGAACGACAAATGAACGACAAGCGCGCGCGCCGGACGAAGCCGGCGCTGCACGCGACAATTGGGTTGCGCCCGGGTTTCACGCCCGGTGCGCCTGGGTCAGTACTTCAGTTCGTGCTTCGGTTCGTGCTTCGATTCGCACCTCGATCCGCGCTTCGAACCGGCTCACTGCTGCATCAACGGCCATCCGACACCTCGACGGCCGCGCGGCGCGGCACGGCGCTCACGCGCGCTTCGCCGCCCGTGCCCGGCATGGCGGCCATGTCGACAGTAGCGACGGTGGCGACCGTGTCGGGGTTGGCGACCGGCACGCGCACACCGCGCCAGATGACGTGCGAGCCGAATACGGCGGCCAGCCACTGCAGCAGCAAGAGCGCGTCGCGCAGCGGCACCAGCGGCAAATCGTGCCAGAACTCCCGCAGGCTCGAACTGCCGCGCACATGCAGCGCCAATCGCGCGATGATACCGCCAACCGTGCTCGTACCGAGCGCGGCCAACATTATCCGCGTCCCGCTGCCGGGCGTAACGGCGCCGGCCTGGAGCTGCCAGCAGGCGAGCGCGCCGAGCACGAGCCACGGCGAGGTGAAGGTAATGAACAGCGACGCGAAACCCGCCGGATTGACCGAGCGGATCGTGCGCAGCCAGCGCGTCTCGCGCAGCCACAGCGTGCGGAAGTTCGGCTCGATCACGTCGGTTGCGACCAGCACCGGCGCGAGCACCGTGGCCAGCCCGTGATCGCGCGCAAAACGGGCGAGCTGATAGTCGTCGGCGAGGCAATCCTTGAGCGACTCGAAACCGCCGATGCGTTCGAGCGT
Source organism: Paraburkholderia tagetis (assembly GCF_022213065.1). GTDB lineage: Bacteria > Pseudomonadota > Gammaproteobacteria > Burkholderiales > Burkholderiaceae > Paraburkholderia > Paraburkholderia tagetis. Next base: position 57,608 of record NZ_JAKLJA010000007.1, on the reverse strand, counting down.
GCCGCGCGAGAGCGCGAGCGTCGCGCCGAAGCCGAACGCCCGCGAGCCCGTGGAATGCGCGACGCGCACCGAAGGCGCGAACCATTCGTTGATGAAGAGCGCGCCCACGCGCGGCCAGAAGCCGCCGACGCTGCGCGCGCTGTACAGACACGTGACGACGCCCACTTGCGGGTCGGCGAGCGGCGCGGTGACGATCTCGAGATAGTCGGGCTCCACGGCGATGTCGCTGTCGGCGACGATCAGCACGTCGTGGCGCGCATGCGCCGCCATGTTGATGAGATTGCTCACCTTCAGGTTGCTGCCGTGCACGCGCGAGTCGATCACGAGCGCGATGTCATGGCCCGGATACGCAGCCTGGAGCCGCTGCACGACCGCAATGGCCGGATCCTTCGACGAGGACACGCCGAAGATCAACTGGTAGCGCGGATGGTGCTGCTCGCAGAAGGTGGCGAGATTCTCGTAAAGACGCGGCTCCGCGCCACACAACGGCTTGAGCACGCTCACCGGCAGCGGCGCGCGGGCGCGCACGCGCCGTGCCTCCATGCGCACCCGCGCGGCGGAGCCGAGACGCGGCATGGCGAGCGCGGCGCTGATGGCGTAGAACGTGACCGCGCCACACAGCGCAATCACGAGCCACCACGCCAACGGCCCCAGGGAAACAAGCGCTGCCGTCATGCCACAACGCCTCGCGTGCATCCGTGAAACGCATTGCGGCCCATGACGATGGTGCCGGCACCCGCCCGAACATGGTCGACGTGACCAGTGAGCGCAGCGGCCCCGAAAGCGGAACCGCCAGGCCGCAATGCCGCCGCCGCGCGATTGCGCGGCGTGCCGGCCAGCTTGAGCGTGTTGCCTGCTTCCATTTGCCCTACCCCGAATATCACGAAAAAAGGCGCGCATTGCATAGCTCGCACCCCGATTCAAAGGCAAAAATTGTAGCAGCAACGCCCGTGGGCCGCTTCCGCACTCCCGCAAAAATGCATCTCAGATTTGCAAAGACGGCGAGTATTTCATGTCCTCCACAATGGGCTTCCAGCTCCATTCGATCTTTAAATAATGAGTAAGCATATTGAAATAAAGCCTTAACGAGATTGAATCAAGCTCGGGTTTAAAGCGCATGAAGGTTTATATAAACAAGAATTATTCTGATTCAATCAAAAAAATGAAGCGCGCCGGAACAGGCGAACCGGAAACCACTCGAGGCGCATGGATTACCGCGGGCTCTCAGCATGATCCGGAGCGCTTTGGCACAATGCCCCGACCTTGCGTCTGCCTTGCAGCCGCCCCGCTGCCTCAGGCCACCTTTCGGCACACGGAGCGCATTCCGGGGCCAGGCTCGTGCGACGCGCTCCACGAACACCGGAACGTCACCCGCCCATGATCGCCCGCATGATTCCCTTCTCCGTCCTCGACCTCTCGCCGGTGCCCGCCGGCTCGAACGCCGGCATCGCGCTGCGCAACACACTCGACCTCGCACAGCATGCCGAGCGCTGGGGCTACCACCGCTACTGGCTCGCGGAGCACCACAACATGACAGGCATCGCCAGCGCCGCCACCTCGGTCGTGATCGGCCATGTGGCGGGCGGCACGCGCACGATCCGCGTCGGCTCGGGCGGCATCATGTTGCCCAATCACGCGCCGCTCCTGATCGCCGAGCAGTTCGGCACGCTCGATGCGCTCTATCCGGGGCGCATCGATCTGGGCCTCGGACGCGCGCCCGGCACGGACCAGACCACGGCGCGCGCGCTGCGCCGCGATCTCCAGGCGAGCGCCGAAGCCTTCCCCGACGACGTCGCCGAATTGCAGCGGCTCTTCGCCGATCCGGTCGAAGGCCAGCGCGTGCGCGCGGTGCCGGGCGCCGGGCTGCACGTGCCGCTCTACATCCTCGGTTCGAGCCTGTTCGGCGCGCAGATGGCCGCGGCGATGGGCCTGCCCTTCGCGTTCGCCTCGCACTTCGCGCCCGACCATCTGCTCACCGCATTGCGCGTCTATCGCTCGCAGTTCCGACCATCGGCCACGCTCGCCAAGCCGCACGCGATGGTGGGCGTCAATGTGTTCGCCGCCGAAACCGACGACGAAGCACGCCTGCTGTTCACCTCGTTGCAGCAGCAATTCGTGAATCTGCGGCGCGGCACGCCGGGGCAGCTCCCGCCGCCGGCGGCGCAGATCGCGGCGAGCGAATTCGAACTCTCGGGCGTCGCGCATTCGCTCGCGTGCTCGGTGGTGGGCGACCGCGCGAGCGTGCGCGCGGGACTCGCCTCCGTGATCGAGCAGACCGGCGCGGACGAGTTGATCGTCACTGCGCAGATTTACGATCACGCGAAGCGCCTGCGCTCGTTCGAAATCACCGCCGAGGTGCGCGCGGAGATGGCCGCTTCCTGAAGCGGCTGGATAGACTCAGGCCTTCGCAGGGCCTTCGCAGCGGTTGCAGGAGCGCTGCGGGCAGCGCAGCAACGCGCAACGCGCAATGGGCAATGGGCAAGCCGCTGGCCGGCTGCGGGCAAGCGGCTTGCTACTCACACGCAGGTGCCGCCCACTGCACCCAGTGCACCCACTGCGCGCCCAGTGTCACCACATCGTCACCATCGTCACCATTGGCACCATCACCATCCCATCGCCACCCAATTGCCACGCTGTGCAATGAATTCGCGCAACGTGGCGTTCGGTGCTAGAACAGTCAATGCGCAGTCGTAAAAGCGACGCGGACGGCGGGCAAATAACACACTGACCAGGCGATACCGGGGCACAACAAGGAGACGACCATGGAAACTCCGGCAAGCCTCAACGACCTCCAGCGCACCACGCTCGCGATCGTGCTCGCGGGCGGACGCGGCACCCGCCTCGGCCCGCTCACCAACAAGCGCGTGAAACCGGCCGTCTACTTCGGCGGCAAGTACCGCATCATCGACTTCGCCCTGTCGAACTGCCTGAATTCGGGCATCCGCCGCATCGCCGTCGTCACGCAGTACAAAGCGCATTCGCTGTTGCGCCACATGCAGCGCGGCTGGGGCTTCCTGCGCGGCGAATTCAACGAGTTCGTCGACCTGTGGCCCGCGCAGCAGCGCGTGGAAGGCGCGCACTGGTATCGCGGCACCGCGGATGCCGTCTACCAGAATCTAGACATCATCCGCTCGATCTCGCCGAAGCACGTGATCGTGCTGGCCGGCGACCACATCTACAAGATGGATTACACGCGCATGGTGGCCGACCACGCCGCGAGCGGCGCCGACTGCACTGTCGGCTGCATCGAGGTGCCGCGCCTCGACGCGCGCGCCTTCGGCGTGATGGCCGTGGACGAGTCGCGCCGCGTCACGGGCTTCGTCGAGAAACCCGACGACCCGCCCGCGATGCCGGGCCATCCCGACATCGCGCTCGCGAGCATGGGCATCTACGTGTTCGAGACCGCCTATCTCTTCAGGCAACTGGAAGAGAACATTTCGCGCAACGCCACCGACCACGACTTCGGCAAGGACATCATTCCGCGCGTGGTCACCGACGGCCATGCGATCGCGCATCCGTTCAGCCTCTCGTGCGTCTCGTCCGCCCCGAACGCCGAGCCCTACTGGCGCGACGTCGGCACCATCGACGCCTACTGGTCCGCCAATCTCGACCTCGCCTCGACGATTCCAGCGCTCGATCTCTACGACCGCAACTGGCCCATCTGGACCTATCAGGAGCAATTGCCGCCCGCCAAGTTCGTGCGCGACCTGAACGGCCTGCAGGGCTCGGGCACCAACCTGATCGTGTGCGGCGGCAGCGTGATTTCGGGCTCGCAGATCTCGCGCGCGGTGATCTCGTCGAATGTGGTCGTGAAGTCGTTCTGCAACATTGCCGAGGCAGTCTTGTTGCCGGAGGTGACGGTGGGCGCGAGCTGCCGGCTGCGCAAGGTGGTGGTGGACCGCGGCTGTGCGATTCCCGACGGCACCGTGATCGGCGAAGACCCCGTGCGCGACGGCGAGCGCTTCTACCGGACCGAGAACGGCGTCGTGCTGGTGACGGAAGAAGCGCTCTCGAGACTCGGGCGCGACGGCTGAGCGGCCGACAGCATAGTGGCACCGGCAAATCACCGCTAACCATCGAGAACCATCGCGAACCACGGCGGACAACCACCACCAACCACTACCAACCGCAAACGAGCACACACAACCGCAAACAAGCACGACCCACCACAACCAGCCGCGCAGTCAGAAAAGGACCGAGCCCGATGACGATCCGCGTCCTGCACGTAGCCAGCGAACTCTATCCGCTGCTGAAGACCGGCGGTCTCGCCGATGTCACCGCCGCCCTGCCCGCCGCGCTGATCGAGCAAGGCGCCGATGCGCGCGTCCTGCTGCCGGGCTTCACGAGCGTGGCCGCCGGACTCGCCGATCTGCGGCCGGTCGCGCGCCTCTCGCGCACGTTCGGCGCGCCCGAGGCGTCGCTCGAGCTCGGCCGTCTACCGGGCAGCGGCGTGCCTGTCTACATGATCCGCGCCGATGCGCTCTACTCGCGGCCAGGCAACCCGTACCTCGACGCCGAGCAGGTGCCCTATGGCGACAACGCCCAGCGCTTCGCACTGCTCGGCTGGGCGGCCGCGCAGCTCGCGCAGCACGCCGATCCGGACTGGGCGCCGCGCATCGTGCACGCGCACGACTGGCACGCGGGGCTCGCTGCGGCCTACCTGCACGCCGCGGCGCGCGAGCGCGGCCACGCCGGTCCGCACTCCACTCCGCCATCTGCCGGCCCGCTATCCGCCGCGCTGGCCGACTCGCGCTTCGACTCACGCTTCGACTCACTGCGCACGCGCACCGTCTTCACGATCCACAACCTCGCCTATCAAGGCATTTTTCCGGCGCAGCAGTTCGACATGCTGGGCCTGCCCGCCGACTTCTTCGACATGCACGGCGTGGAGTTCTACGGTCAGCTTTCATTTCTGAAAGCCGGCCTCTATTTCGCCGACAAGATCACGACGGTGAGCCCGACCTACGCGCGCGAGATCCAGACCGTCGCCCAGGGCTGCGGCCTCGAAGCGCTGCTCAAGGGCCGCGCGCACGATCTCGTGGGCATCCTGAACGGCGTCGACTATGCGATCTGGAATCCGGCTCATGACGATGCCATCGCCGCGTATTACTCGGCTGCGCGCATGAGCGGCAAGCTGCGCTGCAAGACGGCGCTGCAGGCGCGCCTGAAGCTCGCGCAGCGGCACGACGCGCCCGTGTTCGGGGTGGTGAGCCGCCTCACCGAGCAAAAAGGCCTCGACCTGCTGCTCGGCGCGCTGCCCGAGATCGTCGCGCGCGGCGGCCAACTGGTCGTGCTCGGCACCGGCGACGCGAGCCTCGAACAGGGCTTCACGCGCGCGGCACATCAGCATCCCGACGCCGTGGCGGTCGAGCTCGGCTTCGACGAGACGCTCGCGCACGCGATCGTCGCGGGCGCCGACGTCATGGTGGTGCCCTCGCGCTTCGAGCCGTGCGGACTCACGCAGCTCTACGCGCTCGCCTACGGCGCGCTGCCGCTCGTGCATCGCGTGGGCGGTCTCGCCGACACCGTGGTTGACACTTCGCTCGAGAATCTCGCCGACGGGCTCGCCACCGGTTTCGTCTTCGAGCGCTTCGAGCCCGACGCGCTCGTTGCCGCGATCCGCCGCGCCTTCGCGCTCCACGCACGCAGCCGCGACTGGCGCCAGACGCGCGCGCGCGGCATGCAGCAGGACTTCGGCTGGGCCGCATCGGCACAACGCTACATGGCGCTTTATCGCGAACTGGCCTGAAAATTGGCCTGCAAGTTGACCTGAAGCGCGTGCACTTCGCGCAACGGATCGCGGCCAGCGAGACGGCTGCACGCAACACTACGCGCACCGGTCATCGACTGGGCGCGGCGAATTCGGTTATCGTTGCTGCACCGCGCGAATTCTCGCGCCCCGCACAGATTCCCCATGAAAAACGTTTTGAGCATCCAGTCACAGGTCGTGTTCGGTCATGCGGGCAACAGCGCCGCTGTGTTCCCGATGCGCCGTCTCGGCGTGAATGTATGGCCGCTCAATACCGTGCAGTTTTCGAATCACACGCAATACGGCCACTGGACCGGCAGCGCGATCGACGCCGAGCAGATGGTGGAGCTCGTCGAAGGCATTGGCGCGATCGGCGTGCTGCCGCGCTGCGACGCCGTGCTCTCCGGCTACCTCGGCGCGCCCGAGCAGGCCCAAGCCGTGATCGACGTGGTGCGTGCCGTGAAGGCCGCCAACCCGCAGGCACGCTACTTCTGCGACCCGGTGATGGGCTCGCTCAACAATAGCGGCAGTGGCAAGGGTGGCGGCTGCAAGGTCGAGCCCGGCATTCAGGAGTTTCTGGTTCGGCACATGCCTGAAGTGGCCGATGCATTGATGCCGAATCACAGCGAACTGCAGCGGCTCGTCGGGCGCGAGATCGAGACCGCCGAAGAGGCCGTCGACGCCTGCCGCGAACTGCTGCAGCGCGGGCCGAAGCTCATTCTCGTAAAGCATCTGCTCGACCGCAACAGCCCGGCCGACACCTTCAACATGCTCGTCGTGAGCGAGCGCGAGGCGTGGCTCGGCCAGCGCCCGCTCTATCACTTCGCGCGCCAGCCCGTGGGCGTGGGCGACATCACGAGCGCCATCTTCGTCGCGCGCCTGATGAACGGCGACGCGCTGCGGCCCGCCTTCGAGCACACGCTCGCCGCCGTGAACGCCGTGGTGAAGACCACCTACGACGCGGGGCGCTACGAGCTCGAAATCGTCGCGGCGCAGGACCAGATCGCGCGCCCGCGCGAATGGTTCGACGCCTGGGCCATCGACATGGGTTGAGGGCGTGGCCCGGGTGCATGCACTGGCTGAACAAACGCACAGCCTATAATGCGAGCCGCATGCGCCACGCGCTATTGCGCGCCCGGATGCCTGGGTACTTGGGTACTGGGGCGCAGCGCCCTCCGTTAGTGAAGAGATTGACCGATGTCCCACCCTATCCGCAGTGAACAGGAAGAGTATTTCGAACAGCTTTGCCTTGCCGTCGACGCCGGCGAGACGCACGAGCAGGAAGCGATCGAATACTTCGAAGAGCAAAGCCATGAAGCCGATTTCGACGCCGCCCAGTGGCTCGACATCGCGCTCTACCATGCGCCCGAAGTGGCGCGCGGCATCATCGACTTCGTCGACGAAGAAGACCGCCAGCGCAGCGACATCGCGCAGACCATCGCCGACAACCTCGACATCGCCTATGGCGACGATGACTGCGAGCGCTTCGAGGCGAGCGTGCGCTTCGCGCTGGCCAACGGCGTGCCCGTCGACCTGGACGTCGTGCTCGACGGCTGCAACCGCGCGCTCGACGACCTCGAAGGCTGGGCGAGCGAAGACACCATGGCGCCGCTCGTGCGCCTGCGCGAAACGCTGCTTGCCATGCAAGCAGAGCGCTGAACGCGCGGCGCGCTGAAGCCAGCTTGCACTCACGCTTCTCCGCTCACGTCTGCTTTTACTTCACACGCCTGAATTCATCGCATGGATTCACCGGCCCGGTCTCGCACCAGTTGCGCGCACAACGATCTGGGCATGCGTATCGCGCTGCATGCGCACGAGCGCGTCGCGCATCTGCGCGAACTGGTCCGGCGAGCACATCTGCCGCCCGAAATGCGCGGAGAGCCTGCGCGAAACCTGTACCGTGTGCGACGCCGGATCAAACACATAGTGCGATGCATACTCGAGCTGCGCGTCGCCCGCGAGCGTCGTTGAGGACGCGCTCGGGGACACGCTTGGGGACATGCTTGACGCCCCGCCCGAAGGCGTACCTGCAGACGCGCTCGCAGACGTATCACGCGGCAGGTCGGTCACGCGCGCGAACGCTGGCAGCACGATTTGTGCGTGCTCTTCGAAATCGCCGCCCACACAGGCCCACGGTTGCGTGCGCCGCGGCACAGCGAGCCACGCGTCGAGCTGCGAGGCGATACCGCCCGAGAAGCTGCTCAAGGCGGGCAGCGCCGTCGTGCCGTCGGGCCAGACGACATGCTCGAGCGTGCCGGTGGTCGTGGTGGCGAACGGCCCGTCCGTTGCATCGAGCGCGCCAGTCGAGAGGTGCGCCGTGCCTGCGAGGCCCGTCTGACGCAGACGCTGCAAGGCGATCTGCTGCGCCTCGCGACGCGTCGCGCGGCGCAACGTATTGCGCTCGGGCTCGGCACCCGCGCCCGAGTCCTCCACACGATAGCGGTAAGCAGCGCCACCATCGGCCCTCACGTCGATTTCGAGCCGCGCGGTGCGCTCGCGCGGCAGCGTGGCGGGCGTGCGCACGAGCACGCCGTCGTCGACGAGCAGCGCCGGGCGGTCCATCACGCCTGCGGGCAGATAGCCGAACGCCACGCCGCCCGACGAGGTATCGGCGAAAAGATCGAGGTCGGGTAGCCACGCGATCACATGATTGATCGCCTCCACGCCGTAGCCCGGCACCGATGGCAACGCATAGACGGGGCCGAGGTTCAGCAGCGCCGCTTCGGCGCGGATGCCCACCGCCGCGAGCAGCGCCGTGAAAAGCGCGACATGGTCCTTGCAGTCGCCGTAGCGGTCGCGCAGGATGTCCACCGCGCGGTGCGGGGCCGCTTCGGTCTCGCCCAGAAACAGCGCCACGTAGCGGATATTCAGGCGCATCCAGTCGTAGATGCGTGCGGCCTTCTCGCGCGGATCGGCAAGCCCCGCCGTGAGCGCGCGCGCGAAGGCCGCGATGGACGGATCGGTCGCCGTGGGATCGGCGGCAGCCTCGCGGTAGCGCGCCGCGAAGGCCGCATAGTCGGGCACGGTCGTCACCATGAGGCGCGCGCCCCAGTTCGCGCGCGCCACCGCGCCCGGCTCCAGCGGTGCGTAAGGGCCATGGCGATACTCGAAGGCGTAGCGCGTGCGGCCATTCGCAGTCACGGTCGCGAGCGCGGTATAGCCGCGCGCATCGACATAAAGCGGCAAGTCCGCCGGCAGATCGAAGACGAGCCGCTGAAGCTCGACCGGCTCGCCCGGCGGCTGTGCGAAGTACGAGAACGTGCCCGCTTGCAGCGCCTTCGCGCGGCGCTTCGCCCAGACGAGGCGCACGCGCGCGCCCGGCTGCACGCCCGGGAAGATCACCGTGCGCAGCACGCCGTCCTCGAAGGTGGGCGCGCCCGCCGAGCGCGGCTCCTGAACATCGCGGATGGCGCCTCGCCCGACTTCGTGCGCCGTGCCGTCCGGATCGACGGTCTGCGCCGCGAGCGCTGTTATCGTTTCGATATCCTTATTGAACCAGACGTAGCGCTGCGCCACGGCGTCGACGCCTGCGGTGGTATTGGCGCGTATCGTCGAGTCGTCGTGCTCCTCGATCGAGCCGTCTTTCTGCACGACGAATAGATGAACGTCGCGCTCCAGCGTGGCAGGCGGCTGGTCGGCGAGATCCTGGGCATCCGGGAGATCTGACGAGCCGGCACTTGTCTGGGCCTGGGCCTGGTCCTGAGCCTGAGCTTGGGTTTGGTCCGCCGAAGATGGCTGCGCGTGTGCACATGGGATGGCGAACGCCAACGCAAGCGCCAATGCGCTGCCTCCTGCGAGCGCGGCGGCGCCGCGCTTAACGCGCTCTCTCATGCTTCGCGCCACTCCCCTCATCGCTTTCTGCATGCCCCACAGTTGCTGTGCGACGTTGCTGCACGCATTGGCCACACGCGTTGGCCAAACACATTGGCCAGATCGCTTCACGCACGATGTCTACTCGACGGCCTGGTCTGCACACGCCACGCGCGCCGGTTTCGTCGCACGCTGCCAGGAAGTCGCCGCGAGTTGGCGTGCGCACACCGCATCGCGCCACGCGCGCGGACTCGCACCGAACTCCGCGCGAAACGCCGCGTTGAAATTGGACAGATCGTTGAAACCGCTCGCCAATGCAATGTCGACGATCTTCTCGCCGCCTTGCACGGCGGGGCCGAGCGTACAGACGACGTCGTCGGCCCTCCAGCCGGGGCCCGTCGCGAGCGTGTGCGCAACGGGCGGACATGCCGTGGCCTCGCGCGCGCGTTGCGCTATGGCGCGTTGCAAACCCGTGGCGAGAGCAGACACGTCGCCCCCATGTGGACGATGGAACTTTTGTTGTAGCACATCGTTTCGCCGCATGCCGGAGCGCAAGCGCGGTGCAGCTACGCGTGTATGCGGCAGCCCGCCGGCCAGGGCGCGCTTACACCGTGCTTACTTCGCGCCTGCTCCAGGCTCATCCGGCGCTCACCTCACACTCATCCCGCGCTCTTCGAGCGCGCGCAGCAGCGACACCGCGATCCCCTCGGCCGCGAGCCGCACCTCCTCCAGCGCCGGAAACGAAGGCGCGATGCGCAGATGGCTGTCCTCGGAATCGACGCCATAAGGGAACGCCGCGCCTGCGGGCGTCAGCACGAGCCCGGCCTCGCCGGCAAGCTCGACGGTGCGCCGCGCGCAGCCCGGCGGCGCGTAGAGGCTGGTGAAGTAGCCGCCGCGCGGCACGTTCCAGCGCACCTGCGGCACGTGAGCGAGACGCGCGCGGAACACCTCGTCCACGGCGGCGAACTTCGGCGCGAGCAGCGCGCGATGACGCGCCATCAACGCTTCGAGCGCCGCGCGGTCGCGCACGAAACGCACGTGGCGCAACTGGTTGAGCTTGTCCGGGCCGATCGTGCGCACCGCCGCGCAGCGCTGCCACCACGCCACATTGCGCGGCGACGCGGCGAGCCATGCGAGCGCGCCGCCCGCGAACGTCACCTTCGAGAGCGAGGCGAACATGAGCACGCGCTCCGCATGCCCCGCCGCCGCGCACGCCTCGATCACGTCGGGCGTCGCGTGGCGCTCGTCGGTGAGATGGTGAAAGCGGTAGGCGTCGTCCCAGAAGAGGCGGAAATCGGGCGCGGCGGCGGGCATGGCGGCGAGCCTGCGCACCACCTCGTCCGCGTAGATGGCGCCCGTGGGATTGCTGTAGAGCGGCATGCACCACATGCCCTTCACCGATGCGTCTTCGCGCACGAGCGCCTCCACGGCGTCCATGTCGGGACCGTCCTCGCGCATGGGCACGGCGATCATGCGCACGCCCAGCGCCTCGCAGATCGCGAAGTGCCGGTCGTAGCCCGGCGACGGGCACAGGAAGGCAATCGCGCCCTGCGCGCGCCACGGTGCACTGCGGCCCTCGCCCTGACCCTTTGCCTCGCCCACCGGCACGCCGTGGAGCAGCGCGAACGCGAGCGCGTCGTGCATGAGTTCGAGGCTCGAATTGCCGCCCGCGATCACCTGCGCCGCCGGCACCTCCAGCAGTTCGGCGCCCAGCTCGCGCGCCTCGGGCAAACCCGACGCGAGGCCATAGTTGCGGCAATCGAAACCGTCACGCGCGCGATAGCCCTCATCGAGCGCCGCGTCGAACAGCCCCTGCGAGAGATCGAGCTGCTCCGGCGAGGGCTTGCCGCGCGACATGTCGAGACGCATCCGCAGTTGCCGGAATCGTTCGTAGTTCAAATCAACAGACGCAACATCCAGATTCATCGACATGGTTTTTCCCGGCATGAAAGCGTAAGAGAGCGTGAGAGTGGCCGTGAGAGCGACGCGAGCGGCAGCACAAGACGCGTCGTCCGGACCAGCATACGAGCGTCACCATGTTCAGACAAACGCGTTATATTGAACGTTTCGATCAGTTTTTCTGATGCCATGATGCGCATCCGATACCCATGAAGACCCTCGATTTCGACGTCCTCGCCATGGTCGTAGCCGTGGCCGATGCCGGCAGCTTCGTGCGCGGCGCGGCGCTCGTGCACCGCTCGCAGGCGGCGCTTTCCATGCAGATCCGCGCGCTGGAAGACACGCTAGGCAAACCGCTCTTCATTCGCGCGCCGCGCAATGTCACGCCCACGCCGGACGGCCACACGCTGATTGCCTATGCACGGCGCATGCTCGCCCTGCGCGACGAGGCATGGGCCTCGCTCGCGCACCCCGAGGTCAAGGGCCGTGTGTCGATCGGCATGCCCGACGACTATGCGTCGTCGCTGCTGCCGCCCGTACTGCGCAAGTTCTCGGCGAACTGGCCGAAAGTGGAGATTCAGGTGGTGGGGCTGCCGAGCAGCGCACTCGCACCGCTCGTGAAGGACAACAAGATCGATCTGGCTTGCGTGACCGGCACGCGCGAGCTCGCCGGCGAATTCATCCGCTTCGAGCCAACCGTCTGGGCCGGGCCGCCCGCCAGCGCGAGCGCGGCCATCGGCCGGGAGATCTGGCGCGAGCGGCCGCTACCCATCGCACTCTTCAGCGCGGGCAGCGTCGCGCGCGCGAACGCGATTGCCGCACTCGAACGCGAAAAGATCGCCTATCGCACGTCCTATGAAAGCCCGAGTCTGATGGGCCTGTGCAGCATGGTGGCGGCGGGCCTCGCGGTCGCGCCGCTCGCGCGCTGCGCGGTGCCCGAAAATTTCGTCACGCTGGGCCGCCAGCACGGCCTGCCGGAGTTGCCTGAGCTCGAAGTGGTGCTCGCGCGCAGCGCCCGCTCGAACCGGCCGACGTGCGACTTCCTCGCTGAGCAAATTCTCGCGGAATTGCGGGTCTGAGGCGGGTCTGAGCCGCTGCCGCCAACGCTCCTGAGCGCGGTGTTTTTGGCGCAGCGCTGCGCAGCCCGCAAACGCCACTGCGAGCGCCACCGCGCGCGGGTCGCGGCGGTCGAGTCAATCGCCGGGTCAATCGCCGAGCCAATCGTTATCGGAAAGCCATCGGAGCCGGACCGGAATCAGTCGTCGATCGATCGCGCCAGCAATGCATGAAGACGCGTGATATGACGCAGCAGCAACTCGCGATGCTTCTCGATCTGCTCGAGCCGGCCTTCGATATCGGCACGCGCGCGCTCGTCGTACTCCGCATGGGCGATTACGTCCTCGATGCGCAAGCGCAGCGCCTCCGGCTCCACCGGCAGCATGCTCAGGTGCCGTTCGAGCTTGCGGACGTCTTGCGCGGCCAACTCCCGAAGCTTGCGCGTGCCGGCCACGCGCCGCTGCGCGTCCTGGGCGGCCGTGCCCTGCGCGCGCCGGACGTCCGCGCCATGGCCGAAGATCGGCTCGGTGCGCAGCACCGGCGCCTTGCGCACCGGATGCGCGGTGCCGCGAAAGCGCGCCTGCGGGGTTTCGTCGGCAATCGCATCGCGCGCCTCCTGGGGCACGTCGCCTGCGCCGTGCGGCTCGTCCATCCAGCCCTCGGGCAAGCCCGTGACGGCCTCCACGCCGCGCACGAACTCCGCGCTGAAATCGCGCTGCCCCGAAGCGATCAGCTTCATGTAGCTCGCGGAAAACGTCATCATCCTCGCGAGCCGCGTGACCGCGCCCACTTCGCGCGTGAGCAGCGCGAGGTTCGCGCGCCACGTGGGCATGAGCGTTGCACTGGAATCTTCCATCGCGGAGATCCTCCCTCATGGGCCTGCTTGCTGGCCGATGCCTGAAGGTTAGCCGCATCGCAAGGCAGGACGCAACCCGCGCGCCATGCCGTGGTAAGGAAGGTACGGGAGGAAACCCGATCTATCGCGCAGCGAAGTCACCCAGCACGCATGACGCGAGTCGCGGGGTCGTAACGCTCGTGCTGATTTTTGGCTGACCGCGGGCTTGTTGCCTAAAAGTGCCCCGTGAAGCGATACCGGCTGCCCGGATGCCACAGATTCACCACCGAAGCCACGCGCCCGCTCGAGCGGGTGCGCCGGTGCAGCACGAGGCACGGCTCGACCTCGCCCATCTTGAGCCGCTCGCAAGTGTCGCCCTGCGGAACGAGTGCCTCGATGCGGTACTCCACGGCCTGAAGCGGCGCGACGCGCATGAGGTAATGATTCGGCGTAGTGGACGTGAAGTCCTGCTCCGCGTATTCGGGCGCGACGGCGGGATTGACCCAGCGTTCCTCGAGTTGCACGGGCTCGTCGTTCTCGAAGTGCAGCATGCGGGAGTAGAACACCCTGTCGTTGGTGCGCAGTCCCATTTCGATGGCGAGCGCCTCGTCGGCGGGCAGCACGCCGATCTCCAGCACCTCGGCGCGGTAACCATGCCCGCGCGCGAGAATTTCGTCGGAGATGCTGCGGATCGCCACCAGCGTGGACTCGTATTTGGGCCGCGCGACGAAGGTGCCCGCGCCCTGCACGCGCGTGAGCACCTGCTCGGCGGTCAGCTCGCGCAGCGCGCGGTTCACCGTCATGCGCGCGACCTTGAACTCGCGCGCAAGCTCGTTCTCCGAAGGCACCTGGTCGCCCTCGCTCCACTCGCCCGCGTGAATGCGCGCGAGAATGAAGTCCTTGATGCCCTGGTATGCGGGTGCGTTCATCGCCTGCTCGACTGGATCCCGCCGTTTCCCTAGGCCGTTTCCCTTAGCGCGCTTCCGACTCGAACGCGAACGGGCTGTGCACCGCGATTGCGCCGTTCTGCACGAGCTGCGTCATTGCGGCGATATCGGGTGCGAAGTAACGGTCGATGTCGTAATGCGGGACTTCGCTGCGCACCGAGTGCATCACCTTTTGCAGTGCCGGGCTGGTCGCGTGCGGTGCGCGCAGGTCAACGCCCTGTGCTGCCGCGAGCAGTTCGATCGCGAGAATGTTGGCCGTATTGCCCGCGATGTCGGCGAGCTTGCGCGCGGCGAAGGTTGCCATCGACACGTGGTCTTCCTGGTTCGCCGAAGTCGGCAGCGAATCCACCGAGGCCGGATGCGCAAGCGTCTTGTTCTCCGAGGCCAGCGCCGCCGCCGTCACGTGCGCGATCATGAAGCCCGAGTTCACGCCACCGTCCTTCACGAGGAAAGGCGGCAGGCCCGAGAGCGTCGCGTCGATCAGCAGGGCGATGCGACGTTCGGCGAGCGCGCCGATTTCGGCGGCGGCCAGCGCGAGGTTGTCGGCCGCGAACGCCACCGGCTCCGCGTGGAAGTTGCCGCCCGAAATGACTTCGTTCGTTTCCGGGAAGATCAGCGGATTGTCCGAGACCGCATTAGCTTCGATCAGCAGCACTTGCGCGGCGTGGCGCATCTGGTCGAGACACGCGCCCATCACCTGCGGCTGGCAGCGCAGCGAGTACGGGTCCTGAACCTTGCCGCAATCGCGGTGCGAGAGGTTGATCGACGAGCCGTCGAGCAGATCGCGATAGGCCGAGGCTGCCTCGATCTGGCCGCGATGGCCGCGCAGTTCATGGATGCGCGCATCGAACGGCTTGACCGAGCCGGCCGCCGCGTCCACGCTCAGCGCGCCCGAAACGAGTGCCGTGCGGTACAGGTCTTCGATGGCGAACATGTTGTAGAGCGCGAGCGCCGCAGAAGCCTGCGTGCCGTTCAGGAGCGCGAGGCCTTCCTTCGCCTGCAGCGCGATCGGCTTGAGGCCGGCTGCGGCCAGGCCCGCTTCGGCGCTGGCGCGCTCGCCGCGAATGAACACTTCGCCCACGCCCAGCAGCACTGCCGACATATGCGAGAGCGGTGCGAGGTCGCCCGAGGCGCCCACCGAGCCCTTCACGGGAATGAGCGGCAGCACGTCGGCGTTGAAGAGCGTGATCAGCGCGTCCATCACTTCACGGCGGATGCCCGAGTGGCCACGGCCGAGGCTCGAGAGCTTCAGCGCCATCATCAGGCGCACGACCGGACGCGACATCGGCTCGCCCACGCCCACCGCGTGCGAGAGCACCAGATTGCGTTGCAGCAGTTCGAGCTGGTCGGTCGGGATATGCGTGCTGGCGAGGCGGCCGAAGCCCGTGTTGATGCCATAGGCGGGGTCGCCCTTGGCCGTGATCTCGGCAACGGCGCGCGCGCTCGCGTCGATCGCGGCAAAGCTCGCCGGATCGAGTTCGAGCTGGACGCTGCTGCTGTCCGATGCGCGCGCGATCTGGCGCAGTTGGGGCAGGGTCAGATGGCCGGGCGTGAGGAGCATGATCGAATCCTGTCTATACAAGTGACCGGAGTCTAGCCTGGCGCGCCTGTATAGACAACCTCCACGACCGCCCCGCAGGCCTGGGAGAATCCATGAGTACGCGCGCGCCCCGCTCCAGCGTACCCCGCAGGCCCGTCAGGCCTGGTTCTCCAGCCTGCCCCCGATAAACGCGAGGAAGCACTGCACGCGCGCGGCGAGCGCGGCGCTGCGGTAGTAGACGGCGTGGATCGGCTGACGCTCGGCGACGAGCGCGTCGTCGAGCAAGGTCACGAGGCGCCCCGCAGCGCGGTCGGCGGCGGTCATGAAGTCGGAAAGGCAGGCGACGCCGGCACCCGCGAGCGCAAGCTGGCGTATCGTCTCGCCGCTCGACGCCGCGAGCGCCGGGTGAATCGCAAAACCCTCTGGCGCGGCTTCGGCTTTGACTTCCGCTTCAACTTCGGCTTCGGCGTCGTCGAGCAGCGATGCCTGCGCGGCAACGGATGACGTTGCGGATGACCTGGCTGTCATGGCGGAAGTCGCGTTGACATCCAGCCTGCGCGCCCCACTGAGCGGCCAGCGGTTCAGTTGCACGGGCGCCGTGAAGCCGATCAGCCGATGCTCGCGCAGTTGCGCGAGCGTGCGCGGCGTGCCGTGCGCCGCGAGATACGCGGGGCTCGCCACCACACGGCGCCGGCTCACGCCAAGCGCGCGCGCATGCAGCGTGGAATCCTGCAACGTGCCGATGCGAATGGCGATATCGACGCGCTGTTCGAGCAAATCGACGATGCGCTCGTTGCTCGTGAGTTCGAGCTGGATCTCGGGAAAGCGCGCCGCGAACGCGGCCATGTGCGGCACGATGCAATGGAGCATGAACGGCGTGGCCGCGTCCACTCGCAAGCGCCCCGACGGCCGCTCGCGATGGCGCGCGACGGCCTCCTCGGCATCTTCCATCGCCGCGAGAATGGTGCGCGCGCGTTCGAGAAAGAGCTCGCCCTCCTCGGTCAATTGCAGGCGGCGCGTGGTGCGCAGGATCAGCGCCACGCCTAGCTGCTTTTCGAGCCGCGTGAGCGCCCGGCTCACGCCGGAAACAGTCTGCTCGAGTTTTTCGGCGGCGGCGGTGATCGACCCCGCATCGATCACGGTGACGAACACGAGCAATTCGTCGGTCGACGTTTTCATTATTGATCCGCAGTCAAGATTGATTCGAGACTAACACGGTTTTTGCGAGCCACGAACACCGCGATCCTGGCTGCCGGACCAGTGCTCCAGAGCACCATGTTGTTGCGTATCCGTAAGGTCGGTCCGCTAGAATCGCCACGGTTTGCACTATCTGCCGTCGCGTTTTCGCTTCCGGCCACCGGGTACGCCGATGCCTCTCGCGCTGAACTTCTACTGGCTGACCAATCTGCTCGCCATCCTCTTCGTGGTCGCGTGTCTGTACGACTCGCGCTACGACGAATATGGCACGCTGACACTTGCCGCCGCCGCAATGGGCCTCGTCGTGATGGCCATCGAAGTATTGCTGCGCCCTGCTTTCGAGCTGTCGCTCTAGCTTTTATTACGCCTTGCGCTCGTGCTCACAGCACGCATTCTGCCCAGCGCTACCCGCCCGGAGCTACCCGCCCGGCACTTTCCTCATAGCGATCGTGGTGACGCATCCACTCGCGCATATCCTTCTTCTCGTTGCGCCCCTTCGCCGTGAATTCGAGCATCGCGTACGTGCCAAGGGCCATCTCCACGCCACGCGCGTATGCCGAATACGTGTGATAGACGTCGCCCGCTTCATCGCGATAGAACGCGCTGATGCCCGGTAGCTCGTCGTTCATGTAGTCCTGTTCTTCGTAGTTGTAGAGCGCCTTGCCACGCGCCTTGTCCGCTTCGCTGAACGAAACGTGATAGTCGAAGTTGAAGTCGCTGCCGTGCGACGACACCCACGGGAAATGCCAGCCCATGCGCTGCTTGAAGGCTTCGAGCTTCGCGAGCGGCGCGCGCGAGACGGCCACGTAGGTTACGTCGTGATGCTCCAGGTGCGGCAGCATACCGTCCACGTGATCGGAAAGAAATGAGCAGCCTGGGCAGCCCTCCTCCCAATCGGGGCCAAGCATGAAGTGATAAATCAGCAACTGGCTGCGCGGCCCGAACAGGTCCGCGAGCGTGCGCGTGCCTTGCGGCGTTTCGAACGTATACGTCTTCTCCACCTTTACCCACGGCAGCGCCTGGCGCTTCGCCACGAGTGCGTCGCGCGCATGCGTGAATGCACGTTCCTCCTCAAGCAGGGCCTTGCGTGCCGCCAACCATTCGTTTTCCGAAACAATCTGGTGCGGATCCATCATGCATACCTCCTTTGTGTCGACCTGACCGAAACCGGCTTGACCGGACACCCTCATTCGAACAGCTCCACCAGGCGGTCGAGCGCACTCGACCACCCCTCGCGATGTGCGTCACGCGTGGCTTCGTCGAAGAAGCGTTCGTGGCGCAGCGTGATCTCCGTTGTTGCGCCATCGGCGCGCAGTACGACCGTCACGCGCGATTCGCGCTCGGGCGTGCTGCGCCACGCCCACGTGAATACGAGCTTCGACTCGGGCACCACTTCGAGATACGTGCCGCTCGCGTCGTGCTCCTCGCCGTCAGGCGAGCGCATGATCACGCGAAAACGCCCGCCCACACACACGTCGGCCTCCGCATGCAGGCAGATCGTGTCGAGCGGATGCATCCAGCGCATCAGTTGCGCTGCGTGCGTCCATGCCGCATAGACCTTCGCGGCACTCGCATTTATGCGGCGTCTGACGATGAGGCTGGGGCTCGCGTGGACGACGTCACCTCCTCTTTCTGCAATTGCGCCATTGCGGGCGCGTCCTTTGCCAGCGCTTTGGCCTGCACGCCTTTCCGCGCTGTTTTCTGCGCCGTTGTTTGCGCCGTTGTTTGCGTTGCTTTCTGCCCGTTTATCCGCGCTTTTGCTCGCGGTTTTGCCTGCGCTTTCGTCGAAATTGCTGGCTGCGCCAGCGTCGAGTTGGGTGGACATGCATCCTCCTCCACGAAATCGGCGAGACGATCGAGCGCGCCGCTCCAGAAGCGTTCGTAGTACGCGAGCCACTGCATCGCGTCCTCCATCGGCCGCGCCGCGAGGCGACACGCCACCGTGCGTCCGGTCTTCGCGCGCGTGACGAGCCCCGCATCGGCGAGCACGTCCAGATGCTTCATCACTGCGGGCAGCGACATCGCAAACGGCTGCGCGAGCGCGCTCACCGAAAGCTCGTCCTGCTGCGCGAGCCGAGCGAGCAGCGCGCGCCGCGTGGGGTCCGCCAGCGCCGCAAAGGTGCGGTTCAACGCGTCGTCTTCATGCTTAACCATGCGGTTAAGCATAGGACGCGAGCCGCCGATGTCAAGGCTGCGTTCGCGCAGCCCGTAGAATGAGCAAGTCACCCCGAGCCATTGCCGCCATGCCCTCCAAAATCCGCAACTCGCTGCTCTGGATTTTCGACGCCTTCGAGCGCGAGCCCGGTTATCTGTGCAAGCTGATGTTCGGCGCCGATGCCGCTTATATGGACGGCCTGCTGTGTCTCATCGCCGCCGACCGCGAAAAGCCCTTTAACGGCCTGCTGGTCTGCACGTCGCGGGACCGGCACGCGGCGCTCATCGACGAAATGCCGGCCTTGCAGCCGCATCCGGTGCTGGGCAAGTGGCTTTACGTGACGCAGGAAGACCCGGATTTCGAAGCCACGGCGCAGCATCTGACCGAGCTCGTGCTGGCGCGCGACCCGCGTGTGGGCGTGGAGCCCAAGCCGCGCAAATCGGCCAAATCAGGTAAATCGGGCAAATCAGGTAAAGGAGGCGGCAACAGCCTGCTGCCGAAGTAGCGCGTGCGAATGCGCGATGGGTGTGAACGGTGCAATGCGTGCGATGCGCGCGCTAGGTGCAAGACGCGCGATACATTGAACACGCGCAGGATTCACGGGCCCTGAATGCCGCACGGCCCGCGCCGCCAGAAAGCGAACGCGGGCCGTGAAGCCGGCAGGACGGGCCGCCTTGGGGTCCGTCTTGCCGAAGACCGGGCCAGGTGGGCGCTATTCGCGCATCAGATAGCCCAGCCGCCCAGGTAGAACGCCACGAGCACGGCGGCGATGATCACCGTGCCGACGTTGAGCTTGCGGAACTCGCCGCTCACCACGCGGCCGATCACCAGCGTAGCGAAGCCCAGCATGATGCCCGTGACGATGTTGGCGGTGAGCACGATGAACACGGCGCACACGAGGCCCGACATCGCATCCACCATGTCGGCCATGTCGAGGCGGGCGACGCTCGAGAGCATCATCAGGCCCACGTACATGAGTGCCGGCGCCGTGGCGTAGGAAGGCACGAGGCCTGCGAGCGGTGCGAAGAACATCACCGCGAGGAACAGCGCGCCCACCACGGCTGCGGCGAGGCCCGTCTTGGCACCCGCTGCCACGCCCACCGTCGACTCGATATAAGCCGCCGCCGGTGCGCCGCCGAAGAAGCCCGAGAAGATCGAGCTGACCGAGTCGGCCGTGAGTGCGCGTCCGCCGTTGATGATGCGGCCGTTGGCGTCGAGCTGGCCGGCCTGGCCGGCCACGGCGCGGATCGTGCCGGTGGCGTCGAACACGGCGGTCATCACGAGTGCCAGCACGCTCGGCAGCACGGCGAGCGACAGTGCGCCCTTGATGTCCATTGCGCCGATCAGCGAGGCATGGCCCGGCGCCGAGAGCGACGGCCACGCGAACACGCCACGGAAGCTCACAGCGGGATCGATCGCGAGACCGAGCGCCGAGATCGCGACGATCACGATCAGGATCGAGCCCGGCACGCGGCGGCGCACGAGACCGAAGATCGCGGCGAGACCAACCACGGAAAGCATCGCCGGCAGCGCTGTGATATGGCCGAGCGTGACCGGCAGGCCGGCACCCGGATTCTTGACGACGAGACCCACGTCATTGGCGGCGATCAGCAGCAGGAACAGGCCAATGCCGATACCCGTGCCGTGCGCGATGCCGTGCGGCAGGTTGCGCAGGATCCACGAACGCACGCCGGTCACCGAAATGCCCGTGAATACGAGGCCCATCAGGAACACGGCGCCGAGCGCGACTTCGGGCTTCAGGCCCTTGCCGAGCACGAGGCCGAACGCGGTGAACGCGGTGAGCGAGATCGCGCAGCCGATGGCGATCGGCAGGCGCGCCCACAGACCCATGAGGAGCGAGCCGAACGCCGTGGTGAGACACACGGCGACAAAGACCGCGCTGGTGTCAAAGCCCGCCTTGCCAAGCATGCCCGGCACGACGAACACGGAATACACCATCGCAAGGAAGGTGGTGATGCCGGCCACGCTTTCCTGGCGCACCGAGCTGCCGCGCGCGGCAATGTCGAAATAGCGGTTGAGGAAACCGGTCGAGCCAACGGCATCGACGGCATCGCCTTCGCGGATCGCAGCGGTAGCAACATCTGCCATCGGCTGTGCCTGGGGTTCCATCATGGTGAGTCCTCCTTTATCAGCATGCTGAAACGGCCCGCGATTATGTTGCGGGTCCGTCATCAGGTTCGTCTCGTCTGGATTGACTAGTGGTGTCGACGCCAGCCAGGCGCGCCTTGCGGCGCGCTATACCCATTCATTTATTTGACATGTTTTTACAGGGTCGAAGATTAGGCGAACCCGTCCCATGCTCCCATCGCGCGAATCACATTGAGGACATGCCGCGACGCTTATATCGCCGTACATCGGGCACGAAGCACCGCCGGGCCTCGTGTTTACCCCGGTGCGCCGGCACGCTTGCCCCGGATTGCGCCTCACTCCCGCCCAGACGGCCCCGCGACAAGGTTTTTGTCAGCAGATTAGCGGCGGTTTGGGCCGGAATAAGGCCCCATGCGGGTTAAACTCTCACGCACCCCGACCCGGTTTTCCCCCTCGCCGCGCGCCACGCGCCGGTCGCTCATGGAGTTTCTGTTGATGAGAGGCGGTTTCGCACGTCCCGTTATATCCCTTCAGCACGCCCTCGCCCTGCTCTTGCTGGTCGCGCTGTCAGGCTGCAGCCTGTTCTCGACCCAGGCGCCCGCGCCCATCGTCGAGGCGCCCGTCGGCGTGAGCGAGACCGAACCAATCGCCAGCGAGCCGGAAATGGCCTCCGCACCCGAGATCGCGAGTGAGCCAGCCGAAACGCCCGAAGCGAAGCCCGCACCCAAGAAGCCTCGCCCCGCGCCCATCCGGCGCCGCCGGCCCGCGCCGCCGCCGCCCGTGCCCGCGAGCGCGCCCACGCCCCCCCCGCCCGCCCCGCTCGTGCAGACGCACACCATCGATCGCGGCAGCTTCCGCACGCTGCTCGACAGCGAAGTGCAAAAAACCGACGGCAAGGTCGTGGGCCGCGCCGTGGACATGGTGGCCGGCCCCGGCGGCAAGCCGCAGGAAGTGGTCGTGAACCTGCAGGGCTTCATGGGCGTAGGCGACCGCAAGGCCAACTACCCGTGGAGCGCCGTGCACATCAACACGCAGGCGAAGACGCCAGCCATCACGCTCGCGCTCACGCCCGCCCAATTGCAGATTCCCGACCGGCCCAAGTCGGGCGCGCCGCAGCCCGGCACCTCCGAGGCAAGCCCGACGCGCCTGCCGATGCTCGACGCCAACGTCGAGCGCGCCAACGGCGCCAAGGTCGGACGCGTGGTGGACGTGCTGATCGGCGGCAGCGCCGACCCGCTCGCGGTCGTGCTCGACGTGAGCGGCACGCTGGAGAAGCGCCGCACGATCGCCGCCGACTGGTCGGCGCTGCACTTCGTGACGAAGAACAACGCGCTCGAAGCCCAGCTCGAGATGAGCGACCAGCAGATCGACGCCTCGCCCGCCTATGCGAACGATCAGCCGGTTCGTACCGTCAGCCCCGCAGCAGCACCGGCCGCTCCTGCAGTTCCCGCGCGCGGTGACCAATGAGAGGTACGACGCATCCCACGCCCAGTCTGCGAAGCGTGCGCGCGCTCGACTGGCTGAACTTTTTCGTCGCGAACGTGCAGACCGGCTTCGGCCCGTTCATCGCCTCCTATCTCGCTTCGCACAAGTGGACCCAGGGCGAAATCGGCCTCGCGCTCTCGGTGGGCACGATCAGCGCGATGGTGAGCCAGGTGCCGGGCGGCGCAGCCGTGGACGCCCTGCGCAACAAGAAAGCCGCCGCCGCCTGGGCGATCATCGCGATCATTCTCTCGGCGGTGCTGCTCGCCTCGAGCCCGACCGTCGTGCCGGTGATGGCCGCCGAAGTCTTCCATGGCTTCGCGAGCTGCATGCTCGTGCCGGCCATGGCGGCGCTCGCGCTGGCGCTGGTGGGCCGCCAGAACCTGGGCGACCGGCTCGGGCGCAACGCGCGCTGGGCCTCGATCGGCAGCGCGGTCGCGGCGGGCCTGATGGGGCTGTGCGGCGAGTACGTCTCGCCGCGCGCGGTGTTCTGGCTCACGGCGGCGCTCGCGCTTCCGGCGCTCGTCGCGCTCGCCATGATCGAGTACGACAAGCACGCCAACGCGCCCAGGCCCCTGAAAAACGGCAAGGCCGACAAAGCCACGACGGCCACGCATGCCGCGCTCGCGGACGAGCCGCGCGAGACTCTCTTCGATTTGCTGCGCGACAAGCGCATGCTGACCTTCGCGGCCTGCGTGGTGCTGTTCCACCTCTCGAACGCCGCGATGCTGAACCTCGCGGCAGGCGAAGTGACGGCCGGCATGGGCGACAACGTGCAGCTCGTGATCGCGGCGTGCATCATCGTGCCGCAAGCGATCGTTGCGTTGATGTCGCCTTGGGTAGGCCGCACCTCTCAGCACTGGGGCCGCCGCCCGGTGCTGATTCTCGGCTTTAGCGCCCTGCCGGTACGCGCGCTGTTGTTCGCCGCGGTCGGCAACCCGTACTTCCTCGTGCCGGTGCAGATGCTCGACGGCCTCTCGGCCGCTGTGTTCGGCGTGATGCTGCCGCTCATCGCCGCCGACGTGGCGGGCGGCAAGGGACGCTACAACCTGTGCATCGGGCTCTTCGGGCTATCGGCGGGGATTGGCGCCACGCTTTCCACCGCGCTCGCGGGCTTCATCGCCGATCACTTCGGCAATACCGTGAGCTTTCTCGGCCTCGCCGCGGCCGGTGCGGCAGCGGTGCTGATGGTCTGGCTCGTCATGCCCGAGACACGCGAAGCGCTCGAAGACGAAACCGTCGGCGACAAGACGGCGGAAGACGGCGGCACGAAGCCGGCGGCATGAAGGCGGAATGAGTGCGCAGTTCGCTGGCCCGGCAGCGGGTCAGCGACGCAGGCAAGGCACTGAGATGGCTACTGAAGACGATAAAAAGATCACGGCCTGCATCGAGTAATCGATGCAGGCTCGAAGCGGACCTGCCGCTGGACCCACCGCTGCAACCTGGAAGCGGCACTCAAGTGGCCGCTTTTTGCGCCTTGTGCGCCGTACTGCGGACCATGGCGGACCATAATGCGGACCATAGCGGACCGTTATACGGCCATCGAGCCGCACTTACGCCGCGAGCGCCTCGTCGAGACGCGCAGCCACGACGCCGCTGGGAAAGGCGTCCAGCTTGCTCGCGAGGATCATCGCGTCGGCGTTGGCCGGACGATGACGGCGGTTCGGGCTCGGGCGGAATACGGCGTCGCCGCGGCGGATCTTCTCGCCGGTGAGCGCGCAAACCGCGCTGCGGCGCGCGGTGCAAACCCGCCACAACTGGTCGGAGTAGCGCCCATATGTGGCGTCGCTCCAGCAGACGGTGATGCTTTCCGGATCATGACGCCGGATCAAAGTGATGCCCTGAGCATCCCACGAACGCACGGTGGCGCGGCGCCGATTGGCCGCTTCCGAAGCGCTACGCGTGATGGGTACCGGTTTGCAACTCCTGATGCAATCGGGCTCGCCGGTCGAGCTGCCAGGCTCGGATGCGGCGGACAGAAGATCAATGGTTTGTTGCCATGCGCTGCCGGTATCTAATTTCGTCATAATGCACCTCGTGCACGTGGAAACGATTCAAATATGCCGGTCGAATAAGCATTCTGCCACGCCCGGATTATAGCGTGCGATTCTCGCAAGCCACAGAAAAAACTGAATATTCACACGATAATTTCCGAATGCGAGACAAATGAACCCATCAAGCTTTCTGGCGTAATTGTAGGCAGCAATGGTAGTTTCTTTACATTTACTCGCGCGACTTTTTTGCCGATCTGTTGATCTTTAACATTTCCCACCCGGAAAAAATAACCGGAGACGCGCCCCACTGCGTCTTAGATGGCAAGGCACGGGCAATACCATTGCGCGCCATGCAAAGGCACGCGGCACCTCTACGCCGGGCAGGCCTCTGCGGGCGCCACGACCATCACCGGGCGCTATCGCCGCAGCACCGCTCTTACTGGTTGCCGCTGTGCGATCAATGAAACGCATGTCCGTTTCATGACATACGCATATTGAGATTTCGCATTGTGCAAAGCAACCGGAGGCGGGAATTGTCGCACATGGCATGCGGATCCCTGGAGAACAGGAATTCGAGACTCGCCTCTATTTCATGAGGTATTAATCGAAAATAAATTGTGCTTTAACCGTTTTGCCATGCACCTCCCAGGTACCGCTATGTGTCAGCATGAATACCCACTGCGAATGCACCGAATCGGTGAGGCTCGAGCAATAGCAACAGAAGCAACCTGATTCCCAATCGAAATTAACAATTCAATTGACGTCTAATACGCGCGCGAATGGCATACAAGCTTGCGTAATGGTCGATCGACACCGGGCGGCGCCGCTTGCGTTGCGGCAGACACCCAGGCCGGCGCAGCAGTTGGACGCGCAACGATTCAGGCTGGCCAAGCCGGCTTCCTAGCGTGTGCTTCACAGCGGGATTCATCGAAGCGGCGCCAGGCGTCAGGCCCCGCGCCCTTGATCGAGAAATTCGGCCGCGCGGCGCTTGAGCATTGTGCCGAAATCGTCGAGCCAGCCGATCGACAGACGCCAGCTTTGCCAATACAGCTCGACGTCGAGCGCGCGTCCCGGCGTGAGTTCGACGAGCTCGCCGCGCGCGAGGTGTGGCGCGATCATGCGCTCGGGGCACATCCCCCACCCCAGCCCGCTCATGCAGCAGCGCAGAAAACCCGCCACATGTGGAATCCAGTGCAGCGGCGCGTCCACCTGCGCACGCGTGATACGCCGCACGAAGCGCTTTTGTAGCTGATCTTTGGGATTGAACTCCACGCACGGCGCGCGGCGCAGCGCCTCGCGTCCCACGCCCGCGGAAAAATAGCGCTCGAAAAAGGCCGGCGAGCAGACCGCGAGGTAGCGCATGCGCCCAAGCCGCGTCGAGCGGCAGCCTTGCACGGGCTCGGCCTGGGTTGTCACCGCGCCCTGCACGCTGCCGTCGCGCATACGCTGCGCGGTATGGTCCTGATCGTCGATCACGAGATCGAGCAGAATGCCGCGCTCGACACAGAAGCCCGCCACTGCGTCGATAAACCAGGTGCCCACGCTGTCGTCGTTGACCGCGACGCGCAGCGTGGGGCGCGACGCGTCGAGTGCCCCGGCGACCGTGGGCATGCCGCCGCCCAACTCCGCTTCGAGCAATTGCACGCGCTCGGTGTGGCGGCACAGCAGCGCGCCCGCCGCCGTGGCCACGCAGGGCTGGCCGCGCTTCACGAGCACGGCGCCCACGCGCTCCTCCAGCAGCTTCACGCGCTGTGAGACCGCCGATGGCGTGACGTTGAGCGCGCCGGCCGCGCGGTCGAACGATCCGTGCCTGACCACGGCGGCAAGCGCGTCGAGCAGCGCATAGTCTAGCATTAGCATTCCTTAATCCGGTTTAATAAAATGAGCTTTGCTTAAGCAGGCCACGGCGGCAGACTAACGCTGTTTGCTTCCTCTGTCCACGCGCCCGCCACAACGTCCCGGTCCGCTCGCCCGCTCTGTCGATGCGACGCGTTCCGTCACGTTGTGCCTTGCGCCCCTATTTCGGCCACTGGCCGCGCAACGATCATGAACTGGCTCGCTTTTTCGCACGGCGCGGCGCTCTGCGCCTCGCTCATCGTCACCATTGGCGCACAGAACGCCTTCGTGCTGCGCCAGGGCATCCTGCGCTCGCACGTCGGCAAGATCGTGCTGCTCTGCACGCTCTCCGATTTCATCCTGATCGGCGCGGGGGTGGGCGGCGCTTCCGCGCTCGTCGAGCGCTATCCCACCTTCGTGCATGTCGTGCTTTATGTCGGGCTCGCGTGGCTTGTGTGGTTCGGCATCGGCGCGCTGCGGCGCGCGGTGAAGCCCACACATGCCGTGCTCGAAACGGCGAACGCGCAAGAGGCGCCTGAGACGCGCGTGCAGCGCGCCTGGCCGATCATCCTGATGACGCTCGCGTTCACCTGGCTCAATCCGCATGTCTACCTCGACACGTTTCTGCTGATCGGCACGGCCGGCGCCCGCGAGCCACAAGGCAGCCGGCTCGCGTTCGCGATCGGCGCGATGTGCGTGAGCGCGGTATGGTTCATCGGTCTCGGTTACGGTGCGCGCGTGCTCGCCCCGCTGTTCCGGCGCGCCGGCGCATGGCGCGTGCTCGACGGTGCGATCGGCGGCATGGTGCTCTTCATCGCATTCGCCCAGTTGCGCTGACGCGCGATGGCAAAGCGTCGTGCTCACACGCGATGTGTGGGCACGAGGCGACACGCTAGCTGACACGCCAGCTTTTTCGAGTAAGCAGCCGCCCATAACATGTCCGATAAATGTCCGACAAAAATAAAAGCGCGCGCGGCGATTATTCAATTCATTGAAATACACTCGGCAGTCGTTCAGCGCTTTGAAACAGCGATAACAACGACAACGTCCGCAATGCACAGCGAACTGCTGCTGCGCGAAAGTCAGTGGCACGTAGCAGCATCCGTCTTGCCTCCTCCCCTTACAATGGCGCTCGAACAACGCGCGTTGTGCCGCGCGTTTGCAGCCCGTTCTGCAATCGATGCAGCACGCACGTCAAGTTCCGCACCGGCTTCGGCGCATCGATGACACAATTGCCTCGCCCGACGCGATAACCGTACGACACGACCACCGCCACAAGCCTTCTCTGGGGATGCTTTCAGATGGACGTTCAGGTACTCGAAGCCTTCGATACGGCGCAATTAATCCCTGATTTCAATGCGCCGCAACTGCCGAGCGAGCGCCCCGACCGCGCGACGCTCGACGCCGCCGAGCACAACACACGCCACTGGACGAGCCGCGAACATGGCCCCCTCGTGCCCGGTTCCGACGTGCACCGCCGCGAGACCTGCCGCATGTTTCGCGAGACCTTCAACCCGTACCGGCCCTCGGTGCTCGAATGGCCTTCGCTCGAGCCCGCCGCGCTCAAGCGCATCGTCGAGTTGCCGATCTGGGACATCGCGGTGCAGACCGAGGGCAAGGCGCGACTACGCATGGCGGCCTACGCCGCGACGGTCGACGACGCCGACATGCGCGCCGTACTCGCGCTCAACGCCTGGGAAGAAAACCGCCATAAGGAAGTGCTTTCGCGCATGGTGCAGGCCTATGGCATCGTGCTCGCGAGCGAGCCGCCCTACGTCTATCCTAAGGATGCCGAATGGGCCTATCTGGTGACGGGCTACAGCGAGTGCGTGGACAGCTTCTTCGCGTTCGGCCTTTTCGAAGTCGCGCGGCGCTCGGGGCTTTTTCCACCCGAACTCATCGACACGTTCGAGCCCGTGATGCAGGAGGAATGCCGCCATATCCTGCTGTTCGCGAACTGGGTCGCGTGGCACCGTGC
This sequence comes from Paraburkholderia tagetis, assembly GCF_022213065.1. Taxonomy (GTDB): domain Bacteria; phylum Pseudomonadota; class Gammaproteobacteria; order Burkholderiales; family Burkholderiaceae; genus Paraburkholderia; species Paraburkholderia tagetis. The sequence continues at coordinate 29,021 of NZ_JAKLJA010000007.1, read as the reverse complement.
GCGGCTTTCGTGGTGGCGGCGCATCGCCTTCGAACTGAAAGTGGCGCGCGTGTGGGCTTTTCTCGGCTGGGAGCGCATCGGCCTCGCACGCACGATGGACGCCGAGGGCAACGAGCATCAGCAGGACAACAACTTCACGGTGAATGGCGCGCAGTCGGTCTCGGACGTGGACATCAACGTGCCGGACCTCATGTGTCTGTGCCTGGAGGAAAACGACCGGCGCTTCTCGGGCTACGACACGCGTCTACTGCGCCCGGAGACGATGCCGAAGCTCGTGCGCTTCGCGCTGCGTTTCATGCGCCCGCGGCCTTCCACACCTTCGGCATCGTCGACGCGGAAAAGCTGACGCATCGTCACGCGCGCACCTTCGAAGCGGCGTTCGCGCCTGCGCCCGAAACATCGCTTACATCGCGCACATCTCTCACATCGCTCGCACCAAACAACGCGCCCACGCGTCCGGCATCGGCAATGCGCCACGCGGCATCGAGCAACGCACGCGCCTCGCCTTCGCTCGCCGCATGCGAGAACGCCGCAAGACGCACGAACTTCGTCGCCAGCTCTTCGCGCGAGAGCGTGTTGCCGGGGTCGCCCTTGGGCTCGTCCACGCGCGCGTGCAGCGTGCGGCCGTCGCGCGTGGTCACGGTGACCTTGCCGATCCAGCGCGCCGGATACGCGCGATCCACTTCTTCGTCGAACGCCATCGTCACGCGCTCGCGGAATGCGGCGATCTCCGCTTGCGCGTAGCCGTGCTCGAACTCGTTCACACCCGCATAGCCGCGATACGCGCACAGGCCCAGCACCGTGCCCATATTGAACTTCGCCTGGTGGACCGTGTTGGGCACCGTCACGCTGCCCAACACGTCGATGGCGCCCTGATGCACGTGAGCGGTCACGGCGGCAATGTCGTCGGGCGCGAGCCGATGCCCGGTCATCGCGGCGAGCAACGCATCGGCAGCCGGATGCGTATGGCGGCAGGCCGCGTGATACTTGAACGAGGTCTCGACGGTCGCCCAGCGTTCGCCGAGACGGTCGACGAGCTTCGCCGGGTCGGCGTCGCTCGACATGCCCGCAGCCATGCCCTGCGCGCCTTCGAGAATGCGCTGCGCGCCGCGAAAGCCATCGGCGGCAAGCTGGGCGGCCATCAGCCCGTTGGCGGCGGCCATGGCCGTGTGCAGTTGCTTGGAGTCGGCCGCGTCGCGCAGGAACTCCCACAGGCCGCTGGCCTGGGTGCCCGCCGAGCCGAACGCGTCGAGCATCTGCCCGGGCGTGAGCTTCAGGAGGCGCCCCGCGGCCGCTACCGCCGCAATCGTGCCCACCGTGCCGGTCGTATGAAATATTTTGTAGTGCGAACGCCCCATGAATTCGCCGACGCGGATGCCCACTTCATAGCCCGCCACCGAAGCCGCGATGAACTCGCGCCCCGAAGCGCCCATCGCCTGAGCGAGCGCGAGCGCAACCGGGAACACCACGGTTGCGGGATGCAGCACGGAGCCGTTGTGCACGTCGTCCTGCTCGACGAAATGCGAGGCGGCCGCGTTCATCATCGCCGCGAAATAGGGCGTGCTGCGGCTGCGGTCGATCACGACATCGCACGTATCTTGAGGACTCGGCGCGCCGTGCGCCGCGCGAGCGAAACGCGCAATGGTTTCGACGGGGCGCGCGCCCTTGCCGCCGAGCGCGGAGCCGAGCCAGTCCACATAGAGGTTGACGGTGCGCTCGACCACCATCGCGGGGATGGCGTCGAAGTCGAGCGTGGCGGCAAAGGCCGCAAGCGTGCGGCTGGGATGATCGATCATGGCTGGATGCATTGCTGCTTGAGTGTCGGTTTGCATGACGGCTTGTGCGGTATGCGTTCGAAGGTTTGACTCATGCAAAGGTCGCGGTGGCCTGCATCGTCAGATAGCCCTCGTGGTCCTTGGCCCAGAGTTCAACCGAGCGGCCATCTTCGGCCGGCTTGCCGCACAACGTGAACGCATTGCCGCCGAACGTCGGACGCACGGCGCGAAACGCAAACGAAGCGACGGTCGCGTCCGGACGCTCGCGGTGCACGAGATCGAGCAGCAACGTGGCGATGAGCGGGCCGTGCACGATGAGCCCCGGATAGCCCTCTTCCTGCGTGACATACGGAAAATCGTAGTGAATGCGATGACCGTTGAAGGTGAGCGCCGAATAGCGGAACAGCATCACGGCGTCGGCCACGAGCGTGCGCGACCATGTATTTCCCGCAGGCGCCAGGATGGGTTTCGGCGCGCTCGCGCCGGGCTGCGGAGCGTCGCGATAAACGATGTCGTGCTCTTCCTCGATGCACACTGCACCCGCCGGATCGTGCAATGCTCCGTAACGATGTTGCACCGTCACGAACACGAGCCGGCCGCTGCGCCCGGTCTTGTCTTCGATACTGGCGATCGTCGAAGTGCGCTGCGCCGTCTCGCCCGCGCGCAGCGGCGCATGGAACGTGAGGCGGCCACCCGCCCACATGCGGCGCGGCAGCGCGACCGGCGGCAAGAAACCGCCGCGCTTCGGGTGGCCGTCCGGGCCCACTTGCGCGAGCGGCGCCACCGGCAGGAAGTAGAGCCAGTGCCACAGCGGCGGCACGACGTTGCCGGGCGCATCGCGGTCGAGTGTCGCCGCGAGCGCGCGCAGCGGAAACGACGTGATTTCGTCGGTGAGCGTTTCGGTCTTGTCGAGCCACGCTTCGAGCGGCAAGGCTTGAGGTGCTTCTGATTCCGATTGGGACACAGTCATCCTCCGTTGCGGGAACGAATACCAACGAATACCAACGAATACGAATCAGGCCTCGCCGCGCAGATGCGCCGACGCCTCGTCCTCCACACGTTGCCACAATTCGAACGACATGGGCCGCTCGCCTTCTTCGAGCAGGTGCCCGACGAGCCCGATCGCGCGCGCCATCACGCCGAAGCCGCGCACGATGCGCCACGGAAAGCCGAATTCGCAGCAGATCGCGCCGACGGCGCCCGTGGCGTTGATCGGCAGCGCCCTGCCCGAAACGCGCTGCGCCTCGGCGCCGATCAACTGCATGAGCTTCACATAGTCGCCCGACAAGCCGTTCTGCGCCGCGAGTTCGAACAGGCGCGGTGTGCGCGGGTCGATGGGCTTGTGCAGCGGATGACCGAGACCCGGAACCGGCGTGCCGCGCGCGCGCCATGCGGCCACCGTGTCCACCGCGAGTTTTTCGAGGTCGTCACAACGCGTACCGTAGGGCAATGCTTCGGAGAGCATACGACACGCGCCCTCCATGCTGCCCACGAATACCGAGCCGAGCCCGCACAGCCCCGCCGCCACGGCCGCCTGCAACGACTCGGGCGCACCCGCATAGGTCATGCGCGCGGCAATCGCGCTGGGCGTCATGCCGTGCTCGACGAGCGTGATGACGATGGCGTTGAACATCGCGGATTGCTGCGGCGTCGCGGTCTTGCCGGTGAGCTGCAGAAACGCGAAGTCACCCAGATTCATATGGCCGAGCACTTCGTCGGGCAGACTCTTGCCGCGCACGACGATGCGATCGGGCGTGCTGTATGCGATATCGGAGCGCACCAGCGGTTTCGGTTGACGGGCCATGACTGCGGTTCCTTCGTGTTCGTGTTCGGTTTCGGTTTTGTTTCGATGATGACGCGGACTGCGTTCAACGTAGCGTCGCGGTGCCGTTGTTGAGCACCACGACGTCGCGCTCGACCACACGCGCGCGGAAGCTCACGGCGTTGCCGTCGCGCCAGATCTCCGTGCAAATGGTCTCGCCCGGATAAACCGGCGCGGTGAAACGCGCGTGAAAGCGCGCGAGCCGTGCCGGGTCGCTCGCGCACAGCGTCTTTAGCACCGCGTGCGCGGCCACCGCCCATGTGGCGAGGCCATGCAGGATGGGCCGCTCGAAGCCGGCCGCGCACGCGACTCGCGGGTCCGCGTGCAATGCGTTGTCGTCGCCGCACAGACGGTAGAGCAGTGCCGTCTCCGGCCGCGTCGACAAAGTACAGACATGATCGGCCACGCGCTCGGGCACTGCGGGCGGCGCGGCGGGCGCGTCATCGCTCGGGCCGCCGAGCGCGCTGAAGCCGCCGTCGCCGCGGCAGAACGTGAGCTGCGTGAGCGTGGCGTAAAGCTCGCCCGTGGCCTTGTCGGTAATGCTACGCTGAATTTCGAGCAGCGCGCCCTTGCCTTCGCCCTTGTCGACCACGCGCGCGATGCGCGAGCGGCCAATCACCGTGGCCTCGCGCGGCAGCGGCTTGTGAATCTCGATGCCCTGCTCGCCATGCAACAGGCGCACCCAGTCGATGCCGCTCTTCGGGTCGCGCGCCCAGAAGCCGGGAAAGCCGAGCACCACGGCGAAAGTCGGCGGCACGCGCAGCTCTTTCTCGTAGACGAACGCGAGATCGTCGGGGTCGACGGGATCCGCGCCGTAGCCCACGGCAAGGCTATAGAACATCGCGTCGCGTGCCGTGTAGGTCTGCTCGATGTCTTCGAACGGCCAGTTGCACAAGGTGTGGTAATCGATCGTCATGGCTGCGCCATAAATAATAACTACGGATTGCTAATGACACGTCATGCGTTGCGCGCCGGCCACTTGAAGAGCGGCTCCGCCTTCTCGCGAAAGCGCCTGACCGCCTCCTGGTGGTATTCGGTGGTGAACGCGATGCCCTGCGCCGCAGCCTCGATTTCCAGCATCGAGCGCAAGTCGCCGCCCAGCGACTGATTCAGCGCGCGCTTGGCGAGGCCGAACGCAACCGGCGACGCGGCGGCGAGGCTCACCGCCACCTGCGCCGCACGCGCATGCAACCGGTCCGGCTCGACGATCTCGAGCACGGCGCCCATCGCCTGCGCTTGCACGGCGTCGATCTCGCGCGCCGTGAACACGAGATCCTTCGCGCACGCGAGGCCCACCACGCGCGGCAACGTATAGAACGCGCCGCAGTCGGGCACGAGCCCCACTTTCATGAACGGCATGCAAAAGCGTGCGCGCGTGCTGGCGATCACGAAATCGGCGGCGAGCGCGAAGCTGAAGCCCGCGCCGTAGCACACGCCGTCCACCGCCGCGATCACGGGGCGGTCGAGATCGATCAGCATGCTCACCCAGCCATGCAGGTCGTCGATGCGCTCGCGCCCGGCCTGGGCGCTCGTCACGTTCATGCCGCGCACGTCGCCGCCCGAGCAGAAGTCGCTGCCCGCGCCGCGCAGCACCACGGCGCGCACGCCACGGTCGGCGCGGATGCGCACGACCGCGTCATGAAGCTCCGCACGCATGGCCACGTTCATGGCGTTCTTCGCTTCGGCACGGTTGAAGCACAGCGTCGCCACACCGTCTTCGATCGTGACCAGCAAGGTCGAGTCGCTCATGCTGGGGCTCCCTCCACGTGCGCCAGTTCACCGAGCGCCTTGTCGAGCGCCGTGAGCAAATGCGCGGGCTCGACGCCCGCGAACTCCACGTCTTCGCGCGCAAGGAATGCTTCGATATGCGCACCGCACGCTTCGCGCGTGGCGGCCAGCCCCGCGAAGCCGTCTTCGAGCCATGCCACGGAGCGCAGCGGCCGCGGATGCCAGTCGCCGTTCACGATCGCGCGCTGCACCACACCGTCGCGCACCAGCAGGCTCAGCCAGATGAGTCCGGCGGGCGCCTTCTCGCGGCCCCGGACAATGCGGTCGCCGCTCTGCGTGATCGGCCCATAGCGCGTCGCTTCGCTCTTCTCGTGGAACCAGGCATCGTCGATCAGCTCGCTCGCGTATTGCTGTGCATAGGCGCGTTCCGTTTCGCCCAGTTCGCCCGGCGCGAGCGCGATATCGCCGAATGCGCGGCGCACGCACGCCTGGACCCACGCGCGCAGTTCCGTCTCGCTCACCGCGCGGCCCAGTTCCTGCTCCAGATACGTGTAGCGCGAGCCGAGGTCCTTGAGCTTCTTGTCCTTGACCTTTTCGGGCGCCATCGGCATGGCACGCGCCGCGACAGCCGTGTCGATCGCCTTCACGTTCAGCAGGATGCGGAACGTGAGCACACCGCTCTCGATCTTCATCGACGTAGCGACCAGCTTGCGGCCATCGATTTCGACGTCGTTGAGCGGCCGATACGACGCCGCGAGCCCGAACACTTCGCGCAGCGCTTCGGCCACATGTCCGAGGACGGCCGGAAAAGCGGCCGCCGCCGTGTCCGGCACGCCTGGCAAATCGACCGGCAGATACAGCGCGAGAAACGCGGAGCCGCTGCCCGCGTAGATCGCCCCGCCGCTGCTCACGCGCCGCCTTGCGAGCACGTTGCTGCTGCGGCAGAACGGCAGGTCGAGCACCTGGTTCGGGTCTTCGTTGACGCCCACGGTAATGCTGTCGCCATCGAATACGTTCAGGAGTACTGTGGGCGGCGCGATCCGCTCGGCCACCGCGCGCTCGACGGCGGGCGAAATCGAGGTCGAAAAATCCGCGTAGTTGTGGTTGCCCACCACGTAGCGCCACGGCGCCGGGGCTGTTGTTCCGTTCATGTTGTCTCTTTCTCCTGATGCGCTCCCTTGCGGTTGTCCTGCACCAGCGCGCTGCCTTCGAGCTTCTCGACCGCCTCGATGGCGTCGGCGTGAATCAGCGTCTGGCGCTTGAAGCGCTCGGCAATGGCTTCCCTATCGCCGGGCGCGCCTTCCACGAGCAGCGTGAGATGGTCGCCGCCATGCGCCTTCGAGCCCACCACGAGCCGGTAAGCGCCCGTCGCGCCCGCGACGCCGAGCAGCACGCTCCTCAGCTCGGACGGATACACCTTCACGCCCTTGATCTTCACCATCGAATCGACGCGCCCGAACACCACGCGCGGCAGCGACACCGTGCGGCCATGCACGCTCGCCGTGCGTTCGAGCACCGTGAGGTCGCCGGTGCGATAACGCACGAGCGGCTGCAAATCTTTCTTCAGATGCGTGAGCACAAGCTCGCCGCGCTCACCGTCCGGCAGCGGCGTGCCGGTGTCGGGGTCGATCACCTCGGCATAAAGCAGTTCGTCGAAGATATGCACGCCTGCTCCACCTGGAAACGTGCGCGCGACCGGCAGACATTCGGACAACGAATAACTGTCGACGAGCAGCGTGCCCGGCATGGCGGCCCGCACGCGCGCATAGAGCGCCTCGTTGCCGCTGAACGGCTCGCCGCCCGCGAAGAACACGCGCGGCACGGGGCACCCTGCCTCGATCAGCTTGAGCGCGTGCGTGGGATTGCCGGCGAGCACCGTCACGCCGCACTGGCGCGCCACCTGCGCCGCGCGCTCCGTTTCGCCTGGACCGTGCGGAATGCACGCGACGCCGCGCGCCTCCATCTGGCTTTGATAAAAGAGCCCCGCAACGAACAGGTGATAGCCGAACGTGACCATGCAAACGTCGCCGGGGCCAATGCCGCAGGCGTCCAGATGCTGGCCGCATGCGGCTTCGATGGCGCGCAAGTCGGCCGCGCTGTGCAGGATGGGCACGAGCGCCGATCCCATCGGCGTGAGATGCACGCGCACGGGCGGCACCTGAGGCGCGAATGCCCCATAGCCTGGCTTGCCCATCTCTGCCACGAACTGCGCGCGCGACATGAGCGGCACGCGTTCGGCGAACTCGGCCGTGCTGGCCACGCTGCGCGGCAGGCGTCCTGCGTAGAACGGATGCGTGTGCAGGCGTTCGAGTTGCAAATTGAGCGCATCGAGCGAATCGTGCATGTCCCCTCCGTGGTTGAGGCGGCCGGCGATGCCATGCCGCCAGCCTCGTGTTTCGTGCGCCGCGCACGCGAACTTGCGCGCGGCGCCATTCATGCGGCCAGCCTTACGTAAGCATTAGGCCCGCTTTATGTCAGCCTTATGCCGCGCGCTCGAAGATCGCAGCGATGCCTTGCCCGCCACCCACGCACATCGTCTCGAGGCCATAGCGGCCCTTGCGGCGCTGCAGCTCGTAAAGCAGCGTTGTGAGCATGCGCACGCCGGTCGCACCGATCGGATGGCCGAGCGAAATACCCGAACCGTTCACGTTCAGGCGGGACTCGTCGTGCCAGCCCCAGCCCTTGAGCACCGCGAGCACCTGGCATGCAAATGCTTCGTTCAATTCGACGAGATCGAGCTGATCGAACGTGAGACCGGTTTTCTGCAGGAGCTTTTGCGCCGCGGGCACCGGCCCGATGCCCATCGTCGCGGGCTCGCAACCCGAGGCCGCCCAACCCGTGAGATAGCCGAGCGGCGTGAGGCCCAGCTTGTCGAGCTGGTCTTCGGCCACGATCAGGCACGCGGCGGCTGCGTCGTTCTGCTGGCTCGCATTGCCCGCCGTCACCGTGCCGCCCTTGATGAGCGGCTTGAGCTTTGCGAGCGAAGCCTCGCTCGCATCGGCGCGCACCCCTTCATCGCGTGCGAACAGCACGGGCTCGCCCTTGCGCTGCGGCACCGAAACCGGCACGACTTCTTGCGCGAAGCGGCCCGACTCCCATGCCGCCGCCGCGCGTTGATGGCTGCGCACCGCGTAGGCGTCCGCCTCTTCGCGCGTGATGCCGTAATCCTTCGCGAGGTTCTCGGCCGTTTCGATCATCCCCGAGATGTAGCCGAAGCGCGCCTCGGGCTGCGAGCGTTCGCGGCCGCGCTCGAGCCGGTCGTGCATGCGCACCGTGCCCGAACGCGCGCCCCAGCGCATGTCCATGGTGTAGTACTCGATGTTGCTCATGCTCTCCACGCCGCCCGCCACCACCACGTCGGCGGCACCGCTCTGGACCATCATCGCGGCGGTGACCACGGCTTGCAGGCCGCCGCCGCAGCGACGGTCGAGCTGCATGCCCGGCACCTGAACCGGCAGCCCCGCTTCGAGCGCGGCCCAGCGGCCGATGCAAGGCGTCTCGCTGCTGGCATACGACTGCGCGAACACCACGTCCTCGATACGCGCCGCGTCGATGCCGCTGCGCGCGATCGTCTCGCGCAGCACCGTGGCGGCCAGCGTCTCCACCGCAACGGGGCGCAGACTGCCGCCGAAAGTGCCCACCGGCGTGCGCACCGGCGCAACAATAGCTGCTCTTCTCATTTCGTCATCCTCTCTATTTGTTCGATTCCCTTCTGTATCGATCATTCGTGCGGGCTCATGCCGCTGCTCAAGCCACTATTCAGGCGGCCAGTGCGTCGCGCTGCGCGTGATGCTCGGCCGCCAGCGCCTCGCGAAACTCGGGCGGCGCGATCGCGAGCATCCGTTCGACGCGCTGCGCCAGCGTCAGCCCGCGCAGGTCGGCCACGCCGTGCTCGGTCACGATGACCGCCGCGTCGCTGCGCGGCGTGCTCACCGGCCCGGACAGGCGCGCCACGATGCGGCTCCCGTGACGCGTACTCGATGCGAGCGCAACGATCGCCATGCCCCCGCGCGAACGCGCCGCGCCGCGCATGAAATCGAGCGCACCGCCCACGGCGCCCACATAGCGCCCCGCCGCCACCTCCGCGTTCACCTGGCCGCTCAGATCGACTTCGAGCGCCGAGTTGATCGCGACAAACCGGTCGATGCTGCCGAGCACGTCGATGTCGTGCGTATAGGCCGTCGAGCGGAATTGCACCTGTGCGTTGCGATGCGCGAAGTCGTAGACGCGACGCGAGCCCATCATCGTGCCCGCGATGCACACGCCCGCGTCGCGCGTCTTGCGCGCATTGGTCACCACGCCCGCTTCCACGAGACCAGCGATGGCGTCGCCGATGGTGCCCGTATGCACGCCCAGATCGCGCCGGTCGCTCAGGCGCGCCGCAATCGCCTCCGGCAGCGCGCCGAGCCCGAGTTGCAGCGTCGCGCCGTCTTCGACGAGGTTTGCTACGCGGGAGGCGATGCGCGACTCGACCTCCCCTGCCTGCGCCACCGGTACTTCGAGCGGCATGCGTTCGGTGTGCACGAGCACGTCGAAGTCCTCGGCGCGCAGCATGCGCTCGCCGTAGGTCCACGGGGCCGCTGCGTTCACTTCGGCTATCACCACGCGCGCGCTCTCGATGAGCGGCACGAGATACTCGTGCGCGATCGAAAGGCTATAGCGGCCCGCTTCGTCCGCGGGCGCGACTTGCAGCAGCAGCACGTCAACGCGGTTCGGCCCGTGCTTGAAGACCTCGCGGAACTGCGAATAGTGGCACGGGAGAATATCGAGAACCCCTGCGCGTTCTAGCCGGCGGTTCGTGCCCGCCGCGCCGTAGGCGAGAAAGTCCACGACATCCGCATGCGCGGGGTCGAGCGTCTCGGACCACGACGCGCCGATGAACACGCGAAAGCGCCCGCCTCCATCGCGCTCCCCACCCCGCGCGGCGATGGCGTGGCGCTGCGCCATCAGTTGCGCCGTGAGCGTGCAAGGCTCCGCGCCGCACTGTCCCCACGCGACGAGGTCGCCGGGCCGCACGTACCGTGCGAAATCGAGCACACCTGCCTCGACGACCCGCGCGGCGCGCGACATCAGACCGGATCCCAGCTGAAGACGTCGGCGGAGACGTCGAGCGCATGGAACGAGCCGCGCAGCGCCGGCATGGCGTGCTCCGCGATCGTCTCGGGCGTCCAGCCTTCGCCGCGATGGACCGAGCGCACGGGACGCGGCTGGCTCATCAGGAAGATCTCATTGTTGCGCACCGCGAAAATCTGTCCGGTGACATCGGCGGCCTGCTCGCTCGCAAGGAACACCGCGAGCGGCGCGATCTTCGCGGGCGTCATCTGCTTGATCTTTTCGACGCGTGCTTCCTGCTCCGGCGAATCGATCTTGATCGAGTTGATCATGCGGCTCCACGCGAACGGCGCGATGCAATTAGATCGCACCCCGAATTTCTGCAGATCGAGCGCGATGGATTTCGAAAGCCCCGCGATGCCGAGCTTCGCGGCGCTGTAGTTGGCCTGCGCGAGATTGCCGATCAGGCCCGAAGTCGAGGTCATGTGCACGAAGGCGCCGCTGCGCTGATCCTTGAAGTGGTCGGCGGCGGCGCGCGACACATAGTACGAGCCGTACAGGTGCACTTTCACGACCGCGTCGAATTCCTCCTCGCTCATTTTGTGAAAGAAGCGGTCGCGCAGAATGCCCGCGTTGTTCACCACGCAGTCGATGCGGCCGAACACATCGAGCGCGTTTTGCACGATACGCGCGGCGCCTGCAGCATCGGCCACGCTGTCCGTATTGGCCGTGGCCTGCCCGTCGAACGCCTTGATCTCGTTCACCACGGCCTGCGCGGGGCCGTCGTTGTGGCCCTCGCCCGTGAGCGACGCACCCACGTCGTTGACCACCACCCTGGCGCCCTGGCGCGCCATCGCCAGGGCGATGTCACGTCCAATTCCGCCGCCCGAGCCCGTTACCACCACCACCTTGCCTTCCAGCATTCGTTGCGTCGTCATCTTTCGTGCTCCTCCGGCCCGCGTTGCACGGGCATCCGTTCAAATGAAGGTGTTGTGTCGGCGCGTACCGTCTCGTGTTTTTACCGCGCCGTAAGCCCTGCTTGTCTTTTTGCAGCTTGACGCAACGCGCGTGCGCGCACAATTTGGATATGCCGAACGCCCGATTCGTCCACGATTAACCCGTAATTCCGCTAATGGCGCGCGTTGCGCTGCGGCGCAATAATGCGCAAGATCCGCGGAGTCTTGCCGCGCCTGCACCTGCTCGCACCCGCTCGCACCATATCGTTCGAAAGAACGTTGACATCGGCGGCCCGGACACCGAAGCACCACTGGGCGAACCCATGCATTTCGATCTTGTCGACCTGAAACTCTTCACGCACGTGGCGGAGGCCAGCAGCCTCACGCGCGGTGCGGAACGCGCGCATCTCTCGTTGCCCGCGGCCAGCACGCGCATCAAGAATCTCGAAGAGCAAGTCGGTGTGAAGCTGCTCTCGCGCACGAGCCAAGGCGTGACGCTCACGGCGCCCGGCGAGACGCTGCTCGCACACGCGCGGCGCGTGCTCAAGCAACTGGAGCAATTACGGGGCGACTTGCAGGAATATTCGCAGGGTGTAAAGGGTCACGTGCGCGTGTTTGCGAACACTACGGCCATGAGCGAATTCCTGCCCGCCGTGCTGCGCACCTACCTGATCAATCATCCAGACGTGTACGTCGATATTCACGAGCGGCTGAGCCCGGATATCGTGCGCGCCGTGCAGGACGGCACCATCGACATCGGCATCGTGGCCGGCGACGTGCGCACCGATGCATTGCAAGTCATGCCCTACCGTCGCGACCGCCTGGTGCTCGCAACCGCGCTCTCGCATCCGCTTGCGCAGGCGAGCGAGATCGACTTCGCGCAGACGCTCGATTACGACTTCGTGGGGCCGCCCGACGAAAGCGCGATCTACACCTTTCTCAAGCGGGCTTCGTCGGATTTGCAGCGCACGATTCGCTGGCGTATTCAGGTCAGCAACTTCGAAGCCGCGTGCCGCATGATTGAAGCGAATATCGGTATTGGGGTGCTGCCCGAGGGCACCGCGCGCCGCCATGCGCAAACCATGGCGCTCAAGATCGTGCCGCTTACCAACGAATGGGCCGTGCGCAAGCTGCAGATTTGTGTCGCTGATCGCGAAGCGCTGCCGCTTTTTGCGCGCAAGCTGGTTGATTTGCTGGTGGCCGATGGAATCGGCCGGCTCGAATGAGATTCGATGTGGTGGCTTGCGCTGGGGTTTATTTTTGCGGTTCCTGGTTTGTCGCGTTTCCTTGTTTTCGTGTCGGTCTGCTAGCGTTGCCCCTGTGCGGGGCGGCACCTACTTTTCTTTGCCGCGGCAAAGAAAAGTAGGCAAAAGAAAGCCGCTCAAACCGCCAGTGTGACGCAGTGCACCACTTGCCTTTAATCGGAGCGGTTCCGGAGCGTCTGCCACCACGCGCCGTACAACGGAGTGACTAAGGGCTCATTCCTCCGGCGGCGCTACGCGCGCCGTGGGGCATAACCCAAAACCAGAGGAATGCATACGAATCGATGCAGTGCATGCGCATTCGAGTACCCAGGCAGCACGCCTGGTTTCCCATGCATACCCGACCGCTGCGCGCGTAGCGAGCAGCGGGATGAATGACTCCTTTGTCACTCAGTTTGAAGGTGCGGGGTGACGGATGCCCCGGAACCACTTCGATCACAGGCGAGTGGTGGACGGCGTCACACCAGCGGTTTAAGCCGCTTTCTTTTGCCTACTTTTCTTTGCGGCTGCAAAGAAAAGTAGGTGCCGCCCCGCACAGGGGCAACGCTAATAGACCGACACGAAAACAAGGAAACGCGAAAAACAAGAAAACGCGACAACCAGAAAACCACACCCCATCAAATTGCATGCGCATCGCGCATCATATTACGCGCGATAACGATCTGCTGAATCTGGCTCGTGCCTTCGTAAATGCGAAACAGACGCACATCGCGATAGAAGCGCTCGATACCATAATCAGCCATATAGCCAGCGCCACCAAAAATCTGCACTGCGCGATCAGCGACACGGCCACACATCTCCGACGCAAATAGCTTCGCACACGCGGCCTCGGTGCTCACGTTCCTGCCTTCATCGCGGCGGCGCGCCGCGTCCAACACCATGCAGCGCGCGGCATAAAGCTCAGCCTGGCTATCCGCAAGCATAGCCTGCACGAGCTGAAACTCACCGACAGGCTGCCCAAACTGCTCACGCTCCATGGCATAGCGCAGTGCGTCATCGAGCATGCGCTGCGCCACCGCCACGCAAATCGCGGCAATATGAATACGCCCTTTATCGAGCACCTTCATCGCGGTCTTGAAGCCCACGCCCTCCTTGCCGCCGATGATGTTCGCGGCCGGCACCTTCACGTCCTCGAAGATCACGTCGCAAGTGTGCGCGCCCTTCTGCCCCATCTTGCGGTCGCGCTTGCCGAAGCTGATGCCCGGCGTCTTCGCATCGACGATAAATGCCGTGATGCCGCCCGCGCGCGCTTCGTCGGGATTGGTGCGCGCCATCAGCGTAAACATGCCCGCCTGCGGCGCATTCGTGATGAAGCGCTTGGTGCCGTTCACGACGTAGTGGTCGCCGTGGCGCTCGGCGCGCGTCTTGAGCGAGGCCGCGTCCGAGCCCGAGCCCGGCTCCGTGAGCGCGAAGCTCGCAATGATCTCGCCGGTCGCGAGCTTCGGCAGCCACGTGGCCTTCTGCTCTTCGGTGCCGTCGATCACGATGCCCTGCGAGCCGATGCCCACCGTCGTGCCGATAATCGAGCGAAACGCCGGCGAGGTCTTGCCGAGCTCGAACATCACGAGCACTTCTTCTTCCATCGTGAGATCAAGGCCGCCGTAGGCCTCCGGAATCGTGAGACCGAAAAGACCCATCGATTTCATGTCGTTCACGACATCGGCCGGAATCTCGTCGGTTTCCGCCACGCGCTCTTCATTCGGCACGAGACGCTCGCGCACGAAGCGCGCGACGTTGTCGAGCAGCACGTTCATCGTTTCCTGGTCGCGAATCATTATTGGCATCCCTTATCAGTTGTACGAAGGCGCGCCTTTCACCAGCAAATGCGCACAGTATCGGATCAAAGCGTGGATCAATGCGCAGATCGAAGCGCGGACTGGAGCGGCGCGCAACGCTAGCGCCGGCGCGCAGCGAGTTCGCGCAGCGGCTGCTTTTGCAGCTTGCCGCTCGCGGTCGTGGGGATCATGTCAATGGGCACGATCTGCACGGGCCGCTTGTAGGGTGACAGGCGCTCGCCGATGTAGCGTTGCAGCGCGTCGATATCGAGCGTCGCGCCTTCTTTCGGCTCCACGAACGCCACGACCTCTTCGTTGCCTTCGGCGTCGGCGCGACCCACCACGGCCGAGAGGCGCACCGCATCGTAAGTGTTGATGACCGACTCCACTTCGATCGGGTAGACGTTGAAGCCCGAGCGGATGATGAGGTCCTTCGAACGGCCCACGATAAAGAGCGCGCCATCGGTTTCGAGCCGCCCGAGGTCGCCGGTCCTGAGCCAGCCATCGGCGTCGATTGCTTCGGCCGTGAGCCCCGGCTCGCGATAGTAGCCATGCATGACGCCCGGACCGCGTACCCATAGCTCGCCCGCCTCGCCCTGCGCGACTTCGCGGCCATCGGGGCCGACGATGCGCAACTCGGCGCCTTCGACGATCTCGCCCGAGGACGTGTCCTTGCGCGGCCGGTCCATGCGCGTGATGAAGAGCGAGCCCGCGTACTCGGTCATGCCATAGCCGTGATGGAGCGGTATGCCGAAGAGCGCTTCAACCTGCTGCTTCAAGGTGGGATCGAGCGGGCCGCCGCCCGTGTAAAGGTAGCGCAGGCGCGGCGCCTGAACCGTGCCGCCGTGCTCGCGCACCCAGCCGACGATGCGCGTGAACATCGTGGGCACGCCCTGCAAGATGGAGATTTCCGAGGCGCTCAACGCCTTCACCACTTCCTCGGCCGAAAAGCGCGCGGCCAGATACAGGCTCGCGCCCGCTTCGAAGGTCGCGAGCAGCAGCGTGGCGAGGCCGAAGATGTGCGACATCGGCATGACCGCATAGGCGCAGTCAGCCGGCGTCATGTCGCGCGAAGTGGCGGAAACGTGCGCGAAATGCAGCAGCCCGCGATGCGTGGCCATCACGCCCTTGGGCTGGCCCGTCGTGCCGGACGTGTAGATGAGGAGCGCGACTTCGTGGGCCAGCGATTCGGGCTCGCGCACGGCTTGCGGGTCAGGGTCCGCCATCATCAGCGGGCCGAGCCCTTCCGGTGCGATCTCCTTCGCACGCTGGCGCACGCCGTGACGCAGCGCGTCGGGCGAGGCCCCATGCGTGAAGAGCATCAGACGCGGTCCGCAATGCGCACGGATCGTCTCGATCTCGCGCTCCGAGAGCCGCGCATTGACGACGGCCGGCCACGCGCCGATTTCCGAAAGCGCGAACAGCAGCGTGATCACGGCCGGGCAGTTCTCGGCCACGACCATCACACGGTCGCCCGTGCCCACGCCTTGCGCGCGCAAGAAGCGCTGCGCCGCCTCCACGTTGCGCCAAAGCTCGCCGAAGCCGATCTCGCGGCCCTCTTCGCGTATCGCCGTGGCCTCGGGCGCGGCCTGCGCCCAGTGCCGCGCGATGTCGCTGATTTTGTGCGCCGCCCGCGCCACCCCTGTCACCACCTTCGCCTCCTGTCTTTGCTCTGTATTTCTCGCACGACGCGCTTGCGCGCGCCGCCTCTCGACAGTTCCCAGTGTGGTGGAGCGGCGCCCAGCCAACAATTCGTTTTCAAAGAAGCCGGCATTCGTCTGGCCGAAAGTCGGCAATAGCCCGATGTTACTCCGGCTATCGGCTCGCTCAATCGTCGGCAAAACGTAATGTTTGCATTCCGGCCCCGATGTGTCCGCGCCCTGAAGCCTAATGCCTTAAAACCCTAAAGCTCGAGCACCAGCCGCTTGCCTCGCGCACGCGAGCAGCAGGTCATCATGCGCGTCTGCGTCTCGCGCTCGGCGCGCGTGAGCACCACGTCGCGATGATCGATTTCGCCCGCCAGCACGCGCACCTCGCACGATCCGCACAGGCCTTCCTCGCAGTCGCTCTGCACGTCGATATTCGCGCGGCGCAGCGCTTCGAGCACGGTCTGGTCCGCGGCCACCTCCAGCACAACGCCGGAGTCCTTGAGCTCGACTTCGAAGGCGTGCTCGTTCGCCGGATCGAGCTTGCCCGCGCTCGCGGCGAAGTGCTCCATGCGCAAGGCGTCTTCGGGCCACGCGGCGCTGGCTGCCGTTAGCGCATCGAGCATGCGCGCCGGGCCGCATGCATAGACGCGTGTATGCCCGTCCACGCACAGCGCGCCGAAATCGTTGCGCGCGCCTTCTTCGGAGACGTAGAGGCGCAGTCGTTCGCCATGCAGCCTCGCGAGCGCCTCGACGAATGCCATGGTGCGGCGCGAGCGGCCGCTATAGTGCAGTTCGTAGTCGATGCCGAGTTCGCGCGCACGGCGCGCCATTGCGCTGATCGGCGTGATGCCGATGCCGCCCGCGATGAAAATCGCCCTCTGCTGCGCTCCGTGCACTTCGCGTGCCTCATCGAGCCGGAAATGATTGCGCGGGCCGCGGATTCTCAGGCGCATGCCTTCGCGCAGCATGTCGTGGATCCACGCCGAACCGCCACGGCTCCGCGTTTCGCGCAGCACGGCGATTTCGAACGCGCCGGTATCGGCGGGGTCGCCGCACAGCGAATACTGGCGCGACAGGACACCATCGCCACTCACACCACCCTTGCCATATTCGCCGCATTCCACGTCGATATGCGCGCCGGGCGTCCAGCGCGGCAACGTTGCGCCATCGGGCGCGGCAAGGCGCAGCCGCACGATGCCATCCGCCACGGTGTCCACGCGCTCGACCACCACGGGGCGGCTCAACGCATGCGACGACGGCTCGCCTATGCGTACCGGCGCCTGCCCGCACCGCAACGCGGGATTCTTGCGCTCGGGGTTTTGCGCCGGGTCCCATTGCACCCAGAGATGCTCTGGACCCCGAAACGACGTATTGGGCACGTAGGTCAACTTCTGTTCGGCAAGCCGCATATGCGGCAACCGGCGCGTGAATTCCTCCAGAAAAATCTGCATCTCCATGCGCGCGAGATTTTTGCCCATGCACTGGTGCGCGCCATAGCCGAACGTGACGTGGTCGCTCGCATTGTCGCGGCGGATATCGAACAGATCGGCATCGGCGAAATGGTGCTCGTCGTGATTCGCCGACGACGTCACGATCAAAAGCTTCGAGCCCGCCGGAATCTCGATGCCGCCGATCTGCACGTCCTTCGTCGCGAGCCGCCGCCACGCCGCGATCGAGCCGTTGTGGCGCAGGCATTCCTCCACCGCGTTCGGGATCAGGCTCGGGTCTTCGCACAGCTCGCGCCACGCGCGCGGATGCTCGAGCAGCAGCTTCATCGCATTGGCCGTGGCGTTGGCCGTGGTTTCGTGCGCGGCCACGATGCCCGCCATCATCATCGAATGCAGATAGGAGTCCGTGACGACTTCGGGATGCGCCTGCTGCTTGCGGATGCCGTATTGCATCCAGCCGTGGCCATCGGGGTTCTGGCGCATCTTCTCGAGCACCTTGCCCGCGAACTGCCAGAAGTTGCCCACCGCGTGCGCCACCGCGACCTGCTCTTCGGGGCGCGGGCGCCCCCAGGTGTTGACCGTGTGCGCAATCGAGTAGCGGCGCAGCATGTCCATGTCTTCTTCGGGCACGCCGAGAAAATGCAGCGCCACCGTGAGCGGCACCTCCCAGAGCATTTCGTCGACGAGATCGGCGCGGCCCGTATCGATGAAACGGTCGACGTATTCGCGCGCGAGGCGCCGCACCAGGGGTTCATGCCGCTTGAGATGCTCGGGCGTGAACGGCTCCATCAGCACGCGGCGGCGCGGCATGTGCGCGGGCTCGTCTTCGTTCACGAGCGTGCGGTTCATCGCGTAGCCATACGACTCGAGCACCGCGTTGGCCTCGGGCCCCGTGGGCGTGATCTTTTCGAGCGCGATGGAGGGCGAGAACGTGAGGTTGTCGCGGAAGATCGCCTTGATGTCGGCGTAGCGCGTGACCACCCAGTAGCCGAGCTGCGGGCTGTAGAACACGGGCTCCTGCTCGCGCGCCCAGCGCACGTATTCGGGCGGGTCCTGCTGGTAGGCGTCGCTGAACGGGTCGAACGCCGCCGCGTTCGCGCTCACCGGGCAGCGCGCCGCGTCAGGGGCCGCGGGCATGGCATGCCTCGCATGCACCGTGTCGGCGGCAAAGGGGCAGCGCCCGGCCGCCGTGCCCGTGGGCTGGAAATCGGAATCGGAATCGGGAGACTGCGCAGTGCTCTCGCGGGGTGTCTCGCTCATGGTGCCGCCTCCTGCATTTTTTGCGATGATGCCAATTTGCGTAACTCTAGTACGCATTGCGTAACGCCAAGATTGGGGTTAACCTCCACGCATGCCGCCGCGCGCTTGGGCCAGGCGGCCTCTCCAGAATCGCCCCATGATCAAAAAGACCGCATCCGCGACACCCGCATCCGCCGCCGCGCACGGCATCGCGAGCAAGAAGCCATCCCGCCCTCGCGCGTCTGCGTCTGACGCGCCCGCCACTTCCGCCATTTCCGGCACTGCCACGTCTGCCGGTGCCGCGACGCGCGAGCGCCGCCAGCGCGTGCAGTCCGCGCAAACCGGCATGGCCGTGCTCAAGGGCCTCGCGCGCCTGGGCGGCCGCGCGAGCCTCTCGGGTCTCGCGGGCTACGTGGACGAAAGCCCTGCCAAGGTGCATCGCTATCTGGTGAGTCTCATCGAGGAAGGGCTCGTCGCGCAGGACGGCGCGACACAGCAGTACCTGCTCGGCGCCGAGGCCATGATGATCGGCGTGGCCGCCATGCGCCAGGCCGATCCCGTGCGTGCGGCCGAGCCCGCGCTCGTGCGGCTGCGCGAGGCGCTGGAGGTCACCTCGTTCGTCGCCGTGATGGGCAACATGGGGCCCACGATCGTGCGCTTCGAGGAGCCGGGGCTGCCGGTCACCGTGAATGTGCGCGTGGGGTCGGTGCTGTCGCTGCTGTGGTCGTCCACGGGCCGCGTCTTTCTCGGGCTGCTGGACGACTCGCGCATGCTCGCGCTGGCGCAGGAAGAATTCGCGCATGCTGCCCCCGCGCTGCGCGCGCTGCTCGACAGGGATGGAACGGGCGATGAAGCACGCCGTGAAGTACGCCATGAAGTACGCCATGAAGTACGCCATGAAGTACGCCATGAAGCACGCCATGAAGCACGCCATGAAGCACGCCATGAAGCGGGTCATGAAGCGTGCGGAGAAGCGAACGAGGAAGCGAACAACGAAGCGCGCAATGAAAAGCGCGACCACGCCGCAGTCGACGCATTGCGCCGCGCGGTGCAGGCAGAACTGCATACGCACGGCTGCGCGAGCGTGAAGGACACGAATCTCAAGGGCATCAGCGCCGTGTCCGCGCCGCTCTTCAATCACAGCGGCAGGGTCTGCGCAGTGCTCACGGCGCTCGGCGCGACCGGCGGCTTCGACGCCTCGCCCGAGGGCGCCGTGGCTCTTGCGCTGCGCCGCGAAGCAATGGCTGCGAGCGCCCTGCTCGGCTACCTGCTGCCGGACGCCCGGCCCGAGTGAGCAGCTCCGGATTGCGCGGCACGCCAAGCGCCTCGAACTGGAAATCCGCGAGGAGCGGATGCGCGCCGTCTGGAGCCGCGCAAGGTCAGGCAGCCCGTGTGACGAACACGTGAAAAGCGCTGCTGTTCTCCCGTCAAAACAGGTGCATCGTTCAAATGCGCTAAGGACATGCACGCCACCGCAAGACTTGTCCAGCGCACGCCGAAGATGAGCGACATGCGAGCGCCTTATATACGCGCGCTCGAAGGGTGCCCGCGGGATGCCTACGCGAAGGCTACGTTTTACGCTCGCGTCACGGCGAGGGGCTATCATGTGCGTTCGAACTGTAGATGGAACGAACGAATCACATGGCCTCCCCCCAGGAAAACGTCAGCATGGCGGTGTTCTGCGACTTCGAGAACGTCGCGCTCGGCGTGCGCGACGCGAAGATCGACCGCTTCGATATCAAGCCCGTGCTCGAGCGGCTCTTGCTCAAGGGCAGCATCGTCGTGAAGAAGGCCTATTGCGACTGGGACCGCTACAAGGGCTTCAAGGCGTCGATGCACGAAGCGAGCTTCGAGCTCATCGAAATTCCGCACGTGCGCCAGTCAGGCAAGAATTCCGCCGATATCCGGCTCGTCGTGGACGCGCTCGATCTCTGCTATACGAAGTCGCATGTGGATACCTTCGTGATCGTGAGCGGCGACTCCGACTTCTCGCCGCTCGTCTCCAAGCTGCGCGAAAACGCCAAGAAGGTGATCGGCGTGGGCGTGAAGCATTCCACCTCGGACCTGCTCGTCGCGAACTGCGACGAGTTCATCTTCTACGACGACCTCGTGCGTGAACTCATGCGCGAGCAAAAGGAGCGCGCCAAGGCTCGCGGCGAAGGCGGCGCGAACGCGAAGCGCCAGGCCAGCGACGAGCGGCGCAACGCGGCCGAGAGCACCGAGGAGCGCGGTGAAGACCGTGGCGAGGAGCGCAAGTCCAAAGCGATCACGCTAGTGGTCGAGACGCTCGATGCGCTCGGCTACGAGCGTGGCGACAGCGGCAAGATCTGGGCATCGGTGCTCAAGAGCGCCATCAAGCGGCGGCGCCCCGACTTCAACGAGGCGCGCTATGGCTTTCGCGCGTTCGGCAACCTGCTCGAAGAAGCACAGGCGCGCGGCCTGCTCGAAGTGGGCCGCGACGAGAAGTCGGGCACCTACGTGATGCGCACGAGCCAACCCACCAGTACCGCACCTGCGAGCCCCGCCGAGGAAGCGCCGGCGCCGCGCGCCGAGGAAACGCGCTCGCGCCGCAAGGGCCGGCGCGGCGGCCGCGGCGCGGCTGCTGCGGGCGAGAATGGGCACGACCAGGCACGCGCAGCGAACGAGACGAACGAAGCGCACGAGATGCGCGAGACGCATGAGCCGGTCGAAAGAGGAGCCGAAGAGCACGTGTCGTTTGCATTCGAGCACACGCGCGAGTCCGAAGCCTCCGCCACGATGTCGAACGGCGACCTCTTCACCGAAGCGGCCGGGGCGCCGTCGCACGGCGCGCATGCACGCGGGCATGCCCGGACGCATAAGCACGACGAAGCGCGGCACTCAGCCGACATGCCGCTCTTCGGGCAACCGCCACGCGGCACGCACGAGCATGTGGCCGCCGATGCACCCGCCGGGGAGCATCAAGCACCCGACGCCGCCTCCGAAGCACCCGAATCGTCCGAGGCACCCGAGGTACCACGACGTGCGCGCAAGACCGCATCGCGCAAGAGCACGGCACGCAAGAAGGCAGCCCGGCCCGCCGCACAGGACGCTCACGCCGAGCCGCGCGATGTGACGGAGCCGCCCGCGCACGAAGCCGGTTCGGACGGTGAACCCGCCACGAAGAAAGCAAAAGCGCCGAAGAAGACCCCGGCGCGGGCACGCCGCCCGCGCAAGGCAGCGGAAGAAAGCTGATCGCCGCGAGGCGACGCACCAGGTAACGTGCGAGGCAACGTGCAAAGCAGCGTCGTCAGTCGTCGCCAAACGGGTTCGCCTTGGGCTTGCGCGGCGGCGGCTCGTTTGCGCTTTCCTTTGGTGATGAAGGGCTCGCGAACGGATCGGCGCTCGCCTTCGACGGGTTCGAGCGGCTCGGCGGCTTCGCCTCGTCAAATGGATTTGCTTCCGGTACAGGCCTGGGCTCGCCGAACGGATCGGCGCGCTCTGGAGCGTGCGTGCCGCCGAACGGGTCCTCGGCCGCAGGGCGCGGCGCCTCGCGCTCCTCCCCCGCCTGCGCAGCGAGGTTGTACTCCGCCTGCACCTGCGCGAGCACACTGGCGATGCTCGTCTCGAACCCCGCCGCGTTGCCGAAATTGCGCATCGTCCAGTTACAGCCCGCGCGGTCGGGCGTCTGTAATTGCGGGCGCGGCACGCCGATCTTCACGCCATCGTCCACAATTTCCTGCAATCGGTGGATCCGGCGTTTCACTTCCTCCTGCAGCCGCGACGCGTTGAGTGTCTTGCGCAGCATCGGCACCTCCTCCTTTTCCGTGCTCGAACCGGTGACTAGTTAGCGCGCCGCCAGCCATACCAGGGTCAGCGATCTCACCCCCTGTGCGCCCTGAATGAGCACGCCCTCGATATCGGCCGTCGCGGACGGTCCCGTCACCAGCGCCGCGTAACGTGCATTGCGAAAATCGTCGCGCCGGTAGGCATCCTGAAGACCCGCCACAAGTTCGTCCGGATCGAGCAGCACGTAAAGATGCTGCACGAGGTAACCCAGCGCGTTCACCCCATACTCGCGCTCGGAGAGCCACACCGAGCCCGTCTCCGCCACGCCAAAGCGTGCGCGCACGACGCCCACTTCCACGTTTTCCAGCGACACGGGCGGTGTGGCGGCATCGAGCGCGAGCGTGCCCGGCACCTCGAGCGCCGCCGATGCGATAGATACCTGCGCGCCGAAGCGCTCGCGTATCAGCGCGAGCACGGCCTCGCCCGATTCGGCCTGCGCTTGCTTCCCGCCCATCAACTCGAGCGCGGCGCCAAAGCGCGCGCGCAATTCGCCGGGCGGCGCATCGAACAACGGCACCTCGGGCAAGTCCTGAGCCGGGGGCTGGGCGGCGCGCACGCGCGCGAGGAACGCTTCACGGCTCGCCATCGCCGCCTCCTTCCTTGCGCGCCTGGCCACCGTCATCGTCTTTGCGGTTCGTGCCGGTCTTGCGATTCTTGCGGTACCACGCATGAAAAGTGGTGGACGGCGCATGCGGCAGCGCACGCTGCCGGCCCCAGATATTGAGCGGGTTATAGAGCACGAAATTGGGCAGGCGCCGCAGCGCGCCGTCGAGCGACGACACAGCCGCGCGATATAGCTTCGGACTCGCAAGCAATCGCCCCGCCATCTTGAGCACCTCCTGCTTCACGAACGGCACTTCGTGCTGCGCGGCGATCACCTCGCGCCATTGGTAGATCTGCTCGTGAATGTTGATCTTCACAGGGCACACGTTTGTGCAACTGCCGTTGAGCGTGGACGCGAACGGCAACGCGCTGAAGCGCTTCAAATCGAAGGTCGGATTGATGATCGCGCCAATCGGCCCCGCATAGGTGCTGCCATACGAGAGCCCGCCGCTGCGCCGGTAGACCGGGCAGGTGTTCATGCAGGCGCCGCAGCGGATGCACTTGAGCGAGTACCAGAAGTCCGGCATCGCAAGGCGTGCGCTGCGGCCGTTGTCGACGAGGATGAAATGCATTTCTGCGCCCTCGCGCGGTGCGCGGAAATGCGAGGTGTATTGCGTGATCGGCGAGCCCAGCGCGCTGCGCGAGAGCATGCGGATAAACACGCCGAGATCGGATACGCGCGGAATCAGCTTCTCGATGCCCATCGAAACGATGTGCAGCGGCGGCACATTGGCCGAGAGATCGGCGTTGCCTTCGTTGGTGCAGACCACCACCGTGCCGGTCTCGGCCACCGCGAAATTGCAGCCCGTCATGCCCGCCGTCTTCTCGCGCACGAACCACGGGCGCGTATTCATGCGCTGGCTCTCGGCCAGATAGTGGATATCGTTGTTCGACGCATCGGTGCCGATCGTGCGGCCGAACACTTCGGCCACGTCGTCGCGCAGCTTGTGCACGGCGGGCACGACGATATGGCTCGGCGGCTGGCCATCGAGTTGCTGGATGCGCTCGCCGAGATCGGTTTCCATCACCGCAATGCCGCGCTGCTCGAGGTACGCACGCATTTCGCACTCGTCCGTGAGCATCGACTTGCTCTTCACGAGCGCCGTCATGCCGCGCTCGCTCAGGATGCGAAAGACCGTCTCGTTGTGTTCGCCCGCCGTATCGGCCCAGTGCACCTGCACGCCGTTCGCCTCGGCGGTGCGCGAGAACTGGTCGAGATAGTCGGCCAGATGCGAAAGCGTGTGCGCCTTGATGGCCGACGCGAGTTCGCGCAACGTCTCCCATTCGGCAATGGCATGCGCCTGCGCATCGCGCTTCGTGCGCAAGTCCCAGAGCCGCTTGTCGTGGAAATCGACATGCTCGGAGTGCGCAAGAAACGCGTCCGCGAGCTTCGCGTGCTCGACCCGCTTCGGGCGATCGTTGGGCGCGCTCATTCGCGCGCTCCGTTGAGCACCTGAGCGATATGGATGAAGCGCACGTCGGACTGCATGCGCTCCGCGCAGCCCTGCTGATGCATGAGGCACGACATGTCGCCCGAGACGATGTATTGCGCGCCCGC
Organism: Paraburkholderia tagetis; assembly: GCF_022213065.1. Lineage (GTDB taxonomy): Bacteria > Pseudomonadota > Gammaproteobacteria > Burkholderiales > Burkholderiaceae > Paraburkholderia > Paraburkholderia tagetis. The sequence goes on along the minus strand of NZ_JAKLJA010000007.1, from coordinate 4,347 downwards.
GCTCACGTGGTCGACGATCTTGTCCTGCCCCATGCGCACGGACACCGCTTCTTCGGTCACCGCGAACGTGCCGCCGAAACCGCAGCATTCGTCGGGACGTTTGGGTTGCACGAACTCGATGCCCTTCACGGCCTGCAACAACGCGAGCGGTTTCGAAAAGGACTTGCCCGCCACTTCGGATACCGAGGCCTCGTGCAAATGGCGCAGCGCGCTGCAACTGTTGTGCAGGCCCACGCGCCACGGAAATTCGGCCCACGGAAATTCGCGCACGCGCAGCACATCGTGCAGGAACTCGACAAGCTCGAAGGTATTGGTGCGCACGCGCCGCACGGCGTCGGTCTGCTCGATGGCGGTGAAATGATCGCGCACGTGATTCACGCAGCTCGCGGACGGTCCGACGATAAAGTCATAGCCCTCGAAGGCGCGCGCGAACACGCGCTCCGCGCCAGCCGCCTCGGCCCGCGCGCCGCTGTTGGCCATGGGCTGGCCGCAGCAGGTCTGATCGAGCGGATAGTCGACCTCGCAGCCAAGCCGCTCCAGCAATTCGAGCGTCGCGATCCCAACCTCGGGATAGAACGCGTCGATGAAGCACGGGACAAAAAGGGCGACTTTCATGCGAGGGCTCGCGCGAGGAAAGCGGACCGGCCCATTCTAGCGCCGATCCGCCCGGCAGGCGCGCGAGCCGGACCGGGTGCCGTCGGCTGCAATGCCGCGCTGGCCGCGCTGGCCGCGCTGGCCGCCAACCTGCTCGTGCCTGCTCTTCTGCCGCTCCGCTCAATTGCCGCGCCGCAGCGAGACTGCCGACTGCCCTTGCTGCCCTCACTGCCGCGTGCCCGCCGCCCATGGGCGGACACGCGCCCGTTCAGAAGTTGTGGCGAATGCCCGCGATGACCGCCAATTGCTTGTCGGTATCCGAGTTCACGAGATTCGGAATCTGCGCGAAGTTGCGCGTACTGCCGCCAGCAGCGTCGATACCGAGCCCGGCACCCGAAGACTTCTGGCCGATCGCCACGGCATAGAGCGCCGTGCGCTTCGAGAGGTTGTACACCGCGCCCAGGTTGATCTGATGGATGCGCGTGGACGAACCCTGATCGGGATGCGCGTCGTTGAAGATATACGCAAAGCCGAATTGCAGGGCCGGCGAGAACTGCCACATCGTATTGAGCTCGGCGATATCGAACGAGATATTTGCGCCCCGTGGCTGCGCGGTGCTCGCGAAATACTGACTCTGCGAAAGCCGCGTATGCGTGTAGCTGAGTGCGATCGTCACCTTGTCGAACGCATACGAACCTCCCGCACCGTAGATATCGATCTTCTGTGCATTCTGTAATTCGCAATACGAAGCATCGGCGTTCGCGCAGCTAAGGTCGCCAATATAGCCGGCCTCCCCGCCCAGCGCCGCCTGGAGCGGATTGTGCAGTTGCAGGTAGCCCGCCGAAAGCGAGAGCGGCCCGTGCGTGTAGTTCGCCGCGAGCGACCAGCCGCGGTTCTGCGAGAAATTGCCCGCCACGCCGCCGAGGCTGAACAAGCCGCCCAGCGTCAAGCCGCCGAAGCTCGGGCTCACATACTTGATCGAGTTATTGAAGTTGAATGCTTCGTTGAGGTTGTCGACGTCGCCGAAGTGCGAGCCGTAGAGCGTCGCCCAGTTGTTGCTCGACGCATAGGCGCCCATGTTGTCGGAGAACGGGTCGTACTGGCGGCCGAGCGTGAGCGTGCCGTAGTTCGCGTTCGCCACGCCCACCCACGCGTTGCGGTTAAAGAGCGTGCCGCCCTGCAGCAACGCGCCGTTCTGCGTGAAGATGCTGTTTTCCAGCGTGAAGTTCACCGTGGTGCCGCCGCCGATGTCCTCGCTGCCGGTCAGGCCCCAGCGCGACGGCACGAGGTTGCCGCCGCCCAGTTGCCAGTTTGAATGGCCATCGGTGCGGCCATCCGCGTGCGTGGTCTGCTGATTCGTCGAATAGACGATGCCGGCGTCCACCGTGCCGAACAGCGTGACCGAAGACTGGGCGCGAGCGCCCTGCGAGAAAGCGGCGAGCGTGGCGAGCGCGCACGAAGCCAGCGCCATGCGTCTGACGAGTTGGTTTGCCATGTCGATATCTTTCGTTTCTAAGTGAGAGATCGCGCAAGCGGTGCGGCCGCCACGTAATACACAGCGGGAGCACAACGGACGCGCGCGACCAGGCCGCGGCGCGGCTTGGAAGCGCGCACCGCGTGCGGTTGGACTGCCTGGAAAATGCGTGGAAAATGCGTGGAAGTTGCGTGGAAAGCGCGTGGAAAACGAAGTGCGCGATGCCGGGCCTGCCCTGCGCGTCGGGGCCCTGCGCTACTGGCCGAAGCGCGCGTAGATATGCGGCCGGCTACGCTTGAACACGAAGCCGAGCGCAATGCCGAACAGCGCCACCGCGAGCACGATCCACGGGAACGCCCGCACGATGGCGCTATCGGAGCCGGAGAGCGCGTCCAGATTGCCGATCAGCACGAAGCCGATCCACAAGAGGCCCAGGCCGCCCAGCACGGGTGCGACGAGCGCATGCCACACCCGTGTGTCCTTTTTCGTGGCGCGGAAGAAGGCCGCCACCGAGAAACTCGTCACCGCTTGCAGCATCACGATGCCGATGGTGCCGAGCGCCGACGTGCAACTGAACACGATGTTGAACGGATCGGCGCCCGCGATCACATAGAGCCCCACCGGCACCGCCACCGAGAGCGTTTGCAGATAGCTCGCGCGATACGGCGAGCCATACTTCGCATGTAGACGGTCGAGCTTCGCGGGCAGGATGCCCTCCACAGAAAGCGCGTGGATGTAGCGCACGATGGTGTTGTGAAACGAGAGCAGGCTCGCGAAGATGCTCGAGAGCAGCAGGAAGCTCATCGTCGTGGTCATCGCACCGCCCAGGTACTTCGTGGACTGGATGAACCAGAAGTCGCCCGGCTGCTTCGTGGCCACGTCGGCCACGTCCTTCAGGCCATAGGCGCACACGATGGCCCACGTGACGAACGCGAAGAACACGAGAATCAGCGTGACCGACACATAGGTCGCGCGCGGCACCGTGACCTTCGGATCGCGGCACTCCTTGCCGTAGATCGCGGTGGCTTCGAAGCCAATGAACGACGCGAGCGCGAACATCACGGCGATGCCCATGTGGCCGCTGAACACGTGCTTCGGTGCGAACGGCGCGAGCGTGAGGCCGTCCGGGCCGCCATGATGGATCACGATGGTGATCGAGAGCACGAGCAGGATGCCCATTTCAAGGCTCATCAGCACGCCAAGCAAGCGGCTGTTCAAGTCGATGCCGCGCAGGCCCGTCACCTGCACGATGGCGATGCAGGCAAACGAAAAGGCGTACCACGGCATCGTGCTGTGCAAGAGCGGCCCGAGCACGACCGTGCAGAAGAAGCCGAACAGACCGTACAGCGCGATCTGGATGCAGGTGTACGAGAGCAGCGCGACGAGCGCGCCCGCCATGCCGAGCGGCCGGCCGAAGCCCGCCGTGATGTACGCGTAGAACGCACCGGCGCGCACGATATGCCGGCTCATCGAAGCAAAGCCGACGCTGAACACGAGCAGCACGACGCCCGCGATCACGAAGGCGCCGGGAATGCCCGCACCGTTGCCAAGGCTGATGGCGGGCGGCACTGCGCCGAGCATGCCGGTGAGCGGCGCGGCCGCCGAGATCACGAGAAACACGATCTGCCACAAGCCGAGCAGGCTGCGTTGCGGCGCGGCGGCATCATCTGCCCCGGCGCCGCCCGCGAGTCCTGCTGGCGCGACGGGTATTTGCGGTTCGTTCATCGTTGCCTCTGGTGGTGTCTTTTTGGGGTTGCGCCGTGTGGCACGATGAAAGATCGTGTGCCTACTGGCGCTCGGGGAAACGAATCTCGTGCACTCGATCAGGAGATTCGATATGAGCGCATGGTAGGCAGTTAAAAATATCGGTGACCTGGCTGATCGCGCCAAATTTTCGATAAATTGCGCCAACGTAACTGGGGGTTTTTACTTAAGGCGCTGATGGCGCGCCGGTAAGGTACTTTTAGCGCCAATCGCTATCCGGGTTGCCGTTCTGAAAATGGATTCGGATGACGAATTAGTTAGCCGGCCTCCTTTGTTTTGCATTCTTTCTATAAGCCATCAGTTTTATTACGTTTTTGAATGTCGCGTTTCCTTGTTTTCGTGTCGGTCTGCTAGCGTTGCCCCTGTGCGGGGCGGCCCCTACTTTTCTTTGCCGCTGTGTACAGACTGGAGACATAGCTGACAGGTGTACGAGGACATGGTTGACACTTTCGGGCAGTCCAACGCCCGGATCCAATCATGCCCTGGAACGTAAAAGACACCATGAGCCTCAGACA
>NZ_JAKLJA010000069.1 GCF_022213065.1 Paraburkholderia tagetis | reverse complement strand
GTGTCGAAGTCCCGTGATGGCTGCATCTACCGCGTCGAAATCCGCCAGCACCTAGCAAAGCTCGATGGTCCCAGCAACTGTGCGACCTACCAGAACAAAACGTCAGCCGACATCATCGAGGAAGTGATCAAGCGCAACGATCTGCGCCCATGGGTGCGGGTGGTGCAGCGCCTGCGGCGGCAGCATCCACGACACCCGTTTCGCATGCAGTACAACATGGGCGACTGGGCGTATTGCCGGCTGGAAATGGAGCAGGCGGGGCTCTTCATGTTCACCGAAGAGGACCGACATGGCGAAGTGCAGGTCATCGCGGACGATATCGACGGCTATTCGCGCCCCGCGATCTCGGTGAAGGATCGCCCCCCGTCGGGCATGCATACGTTCGAAGAGTCGATCTATTCGCTGAAGGTCAAAACCCGCGCCATTCCCGAGTCGTTCATCGTCGCGGACTTTAGCCCCGACAACCACGCCATGATCATCCGCAAGGAAGGACAGGCGCGCGACGAGTTCAGCACGGAGGGGCATGACAACACGACCATGGGTACGCCCATGGTGTGGGGCACGCATCACGGGGACGAGGCGGGGGCGAAGCGCGAGGCGACCTTGCGGCATGAGGCGGCGCGCGCGCAGCAGGTCACCTGCAAGGCGAAGTCCACGATACCTTCGATCAGGCCAGGGTGCATCGTGAAGCCCGATACGCTGGCCGACAATCAGGACGGCACGCTCGACGCAAAGGAAGGTGTGTTCGTTACGAAGGTCGTGCATCGTGGCGCACCTAACGCGAACTACCGGAACACGTTCCGTGCGATCCCGTCCAACCGGCCGTACCGGCTCCCGGTCGATGAATCGAAGTGGCCTCGCGTCCATACACTCGGGTTCACGGTCAAATCGCCAAATGACTACACGTACCCCTACCTGGATGCAGAGGGGCGCATTATCGTGCGTTTTCACTGCGACTTCGGCAACTGGCCGAAGGGCGTGGAGAGCATTCCGCTGCGCATGGCGAAGCCCTTCGCCAGCAAGAACCGCTCGGGGCTGAACATGCCCCCCGTGGATGGCGACTTCGGCATAGCGGGATTCTACGAAGGCAACCCTAACAAGCCGTTTGCACTGGCCTTCATTCCGACGGCCAGAAACCCGGACCTCATCAACAGCTCGCGCAGGCGCATGTCGCGCAGCGAGATCCGCACGCGCTCGGGCAACAAGCTCTGGTTTGAGGATTGGGATAACCAGCAGGGCATTGAACTGAGCACGGAGCACTCGGGCCGCTCGCAGCTCAACCTGGGCTTCATTCCCGACCGTGATCTAAATGAGCGCGGCACCGGTGCGGAGCTGCGCACCTCGGGCCATCTGGTTGGCCGCGGCGGTGCAGGCGTGATGGTGACGGCGCACAACCAGGCGGGCGGCAGCGGCAAGGTACTCGCCATGGACGAGACGGACGCGCAGTTGAAGGATCACCGGATGATGAGCAAGTCACTTGCCGACTCCGCTGAAGCGTCGAAGGCGTCGCCCGCCGACACGAACGCGCAGCAGGCGATCCATGACGGCCTGCATGAGTTGAAGAAACCGGGTGTGCTCGTGACCGGTCCTGGACCGGCTGGCATCGTGTCGGGCGACGGCGTGCAGTTCGCAGCCGATGGTTCGATCATCGGCACGGCGAAGAAGGGCATTCACTTCAGCACGCTCAAGCGCTTCACGGCCATGGCGCGCGGCGTGGTGTCGTTCTTCTCGCAGAAGGGCATGAGCCTTATCACGGCGGCGGGCGATCTGGTGATGCAGGCCCAGCGTGGCCGCGCGCAACTCGCCTCGCAGGGTGACATGACCTTCGAGACGGTTGACGGGGTGCTGCACGTGAAGTCTTCGAAGGAGATCGTGCTGGCCTGCGGCGGCACGTACATGAAGCTCTCGCCGGGTGGCATCGAGTTCGGCTCACGCGGGGGCGCGCTGTTCCGGACGACCGCCCTGAAGAAGATCGGCCCCGCGCAGATGGACCTGGGCGGCGCGGCGTTCGCGCCGAAGTTCGTGCCGTATACGACAAGTTGCGAGGTGTGGAGGAAGAACCCGGATTTCGTGCCGGCGCCCGCACCCGCGCCCGAAATGAACGCTGCAGAGACCATGGTTGCACCTGCACCTGCACCTGCACCTGACGCAGGCGTGGTTGCGCCGTCCCCGTTCAGTGACTTTTTTTCGGGTCTATCCAGCGGTGGCGTACCGCAAGGTGCGTCGGCCTATTCGCCGTTTGACGGGAAACCCACGAACGTTGATTCGTGGGGGCCAAAGGGGAAGATCGCAATCAAAACGCCTGGCGACCAGCAGCAAACCCCGGTCGCGCCCGATCCAATCAAGCTCGCGAATGCGGTCCCCTGCGACTGGAAAATTACAGACATGAAATCCGACATCAAGGGACATGTCGAAGCCATATCGTATTGGGGCATGGAGGATAACCGGACGAAATGGGTTGATAAGAAGACAGGGACGCAATACAGGGGCGGGGGGTCTCGAGATTCGTATTTTGAATTTGCGTACAGCGAACAGGATAAGACCATTACCTGTACCGTCAGGGTGATGTTAATTCCAATGGATTTGGTGCCGGTCGATGCGGCGGGAAAGCCTGATCTCACAGCCGACGAGCAATCGCTTCCATACACTTTCGAAGTTCACTCCAGGATGGCACCGGGCGATATCGTTGACGGCGTGAAGATGGTTTACCGTGACGCTGTTGGGGAAAAATATGATGTCGGTGCGTTGAGAAATCGTATCGAGGGAGTGTTGAATAAGGGGGGCTACAAGCTAATTTTGGACGGCTGTTCTAAGGGCGCAGCGTGTGGATGCCGGGTAAAGGTTAATTTCAAAGCCGACCTTCGTGTGTCGATCAAAGGTACGTCGCTCAAAAATTTCAACGAACACGTCTCACTGCACTTGTATCCTGCCGTTCTTCGTGCTGATACAGGATCATGGGGGGAGCAGTATAAATATCTCGATAACAACATGTTGCGAGATTGTGACGTGGCGCATGTAGAAGCACATGAGTGCGGTCACTATTTTAATTTCCCGGATGAGTATTATGCTCGAGGTGGTTGGCTCCACGAGTCCTACATAAAGAACGAGCAGATTGATTTTCCACTGGTCGATGCAAAGGCGGGATGTCTGTTGTGGCAGGGTCGCTCGCCGACGAATCTGATGGGCTATGGAGCGCTCCTAGCCGTCAAGAATGGGCGCGCAACTATCAAGCCGTACTATTTGGAATATGTGCGGCGTCAGTTTTCTCTGGCGACGAATAAATTGTGGCGGGTTGGCTATGAATCGTAATTCGTTGGTCCGAAGTTTTAGATGCGCTGTTCTCACCTTGCTTGTTCTTGGGGGAGCATGTGCTGAAAACGCAAACGCGGGGAGTCAATCAATGCAATTTAGCTATACGACTAATGGTGCATCAGAAGGTAGTATTAATAGCTATGGAGATAATTCAATTTCTGTTTCCGATGGGGTGTTGACGGTAGAGATTGGCGATTCCATCCTCAAAAAGAACATCAACGGCGCAGGGGTTTTCGAGATGAAGCTCTTGAATCGGGATTTGGGGGACGCTAAGAAGCTCGCGGATTTGTTGTGCTCGCCCGAGGACTCGGCAGGCGAAGTACCAACTACTGACCTTTACACGGCGAAGTGCGACGGTAAAATTAGAAGTAGCTATGTAAAAAATTTCAGTCGCCCTTTGGTGAATCAGATAGCTCAATTGGTTGAGTCACTAACAAATTCGGGGATTCGAGATGGGCGAAAGCTGGTGAAGCTGGATGTTTCGCTGAATTCGATTGATCGTGTCAAGGGTGGATTTTTGGTATCTGTTCGGTTCTCCAACGGAGGAGAATACCCTATTAAGTTCAGTACGCCGGACAAATGGGATGGTGGGCCTGGTAGGGATATGTTGGGTGTAAGCACTGTACGTAAGCCTCAATTTGCTTTTGGATTGGCTGGGGAGGCGCTCGAGAATTCGAATGAATTCACTAACGGTGAAGTGAGTCTTGCGCCGCGTGGTTCTGCAGTGTTCAAGATAAAAACGTCATCCGTTGATAAATTTTCGGCTGGTACTTACGATTTCAATATCGGCGTGTTCATGAATATCGAAGTCGTTGGACTTGCAACGAATTTGTCGCGGGTCGATTTTCATTCAAATAATAAGGAGCCGACCAGCATAACGTTTGGCCGCGACTACCCCTCAACGCCCGAAGAGCGTGAGCAATGGGAAGCCACGCACCGCCAGGATATGTCCTGGCAGCCGGTCAAGCCCGGTCAGACCTTCACCGAAGACGGCCTGTACCGCCCGGTGCGCACCAGTGGCGGCTATCGCGGCCTGCTGCTGAAGCCGTTCAAGGCGGGCGATGTTGCAACGACGGACGACGTGACGATGCCCATGGACACGAAGTACGGCGACATCAACATCGACGGCCCGGTGCAGTGGGTGTGGGAAGCCACCGCACCCACGCCCGTCAAGCAGTGGTCGCTGGACATGATCGCGGACACCGTGCAGTTCTGCGAGCCAGGGGCCGAGTGTCCGCGCAGCGGGCGCTGGGTCAGGCGCATCCGCCCGCATGACCTGTACCGACAGGAACCGACCTGGTACGACCTCGCGAGCGTCGTAACGCTGAGCCGGGGGCAGCGCATGCCGTCGAGCCGCGACGACACGGACAGGACCGATTGGGAATGGGTGGGAGCGGTTCATGGCTGAACGTGCCTGCATTCTCCGGCTGGACCGGACCACGGCAGGGGGCACCGTGCTCGAAGGCATCGAGGACGCGGGCGTGGATGAGCGCGGCATGAGCTACCTTGGCGCGCGCGTGCAGCGCCCCGCCTGCGGCACCGTGGGGCGCATCGAGGGACGGCCCACGTGACGAAGCGGACGCCATCGATGACAAACTGCCCGCACTGGAGAACGACTTGTGCCGCTGCGGCTGCAATCCGCCGCCCCGGCTGATCGCCTCGCAGCACGAGTGGACCTACGGGAGTTGACCGGGCGATTCGAATACACCATCGCGCAGATCGACCAGGCTCCCTTCGGTATGAGTTGCGATAAGCCGACGCTGCGCGCGCCTCAACCTACCAGCGCAACAACCGCGGCCCAAGCCACGCGCCGATAGCAGCAGGCAGCAACATCCCGATCGCATACCAGATGCTCCAGAACGCCGGGCTCATCTCCGGGCAGTGCAGGCAGTAGGCGATGGTGGCAAGCGCGCTCGCGAATAGCCCCGCCGCAGCGCCGGCCAGACGCGGGCGCGTGGGCGCAAGGCCGCGCGCGGCCCAGAACACCGCCGCGAACGTAGGCACCGAAAGCAGCAGGATATTGAACGGGCAGGTGCGCCACGACATGCCGAGCATGAGCGGCACGCGCTCGGCGGGCGTGGCGGCGCCGAGCGTGATCCATCCGCCCACCCACACGGCGATGAACGGCACGGCCGCCAGCGCCCACGCATAGCCGCCGCGCACGCCCGGGCGCCCCAGCCGGCTCACGACCCGCGCGGCGGTGAGCGCCACGGCAAGCGGAAAGGCGAGCTTCGCCCAGAAGATCGGCGTTTGCGCGACGCTCATGAGGTCGGGCCGCACGCCGAACAGCAACATGACGATCACGAGCGATCCGGCAAGCCCGAGCGGCAACGCGCGCGCGAAGCGGCGCACGACCGCCTTGCGGTCCACGCGTGTCACGCCGCTGGATAGCAGGTCGATGAGGTCGTCGGTTTTCATTGCGCCCCCCGAATGCGCGCCGCGAGCGCCTTCAGGCCGCGGTGAATGCCCACCTTCACGGCCGACTCCGAAAGCCCCGTGAGCTGCGCGGCCTCCACCACCGAGCGCCCTTCGAGCTTCACGTGAACGATGGGCAGGCGCTGCTTGTCCGGCAACTGGTCGAGCAGCTTGCCGATGTCGCGGCGCGCCTGCGCCGGCTCGTCGTCGGCGGTGGCGAACAGGTCGGTGTGATCGTCGAGCGGGTCGTTCAGCGATTCGCGGCGAGCCCGCGAGCGAAAAAAATCCATCAGTTTGTAGCGGGCGATGGCGTGCACCCACGCGGTCAGCGGTTCGTCGGGGCGCCACGTGTGGCGCGCGTTGTGCACCGCGAGCAGGATCTCCTGCACGAGGTCTTCCACGTCCTCATGCAATTGCGGAATGCGCCTGCGCAGATAGCCGCGCAAGTGCCGCGTGAGCGCCTGGAGGAAAAGGCGATAGGCGTCGGCGTCGCCTTCGAGACCGTCGACGAACAACGCTTTGAGACGGATTTCCGCGGGATGCAAGGGGCGTCCTGTGTGCTCCGGCCGACGGGATGGCGCGCCCGCGCCAATCTCCGCACCCGCCTCGAAGCTTGCAGGAGGCTTGCATGCGGCGGCGCCAACAACGCCGCCGCCCAGCATGGGCAGGGTCGACTGAGCGTAGCCCATGGCGTTCGCGCCCGCAATAGCGCTCGCGGCGCGGCACGCACCATGCACGCCATGCGCCCCGTGCGCCGCTCGTGCGTCGCGCTCGTCCGCCCGCATCCATCCCGCCGCTGTATCCGCCCAGCCCACGCTTTCGTTCTCCGCCGATGAAACCGCCCGCGCATGCCGTGCGCCACCCGCCTCCGGGTCTCTTCAGGCTAATTCGTCCGCAATGCGCAACGGGTTACACACCGCGCGAAATTTCGTGCGGCACCAGCGTGGCATAGGTGCGGCTTAGGCACGCTTCGGCGCAGCTTGGGCACAGCTTGGGCACGGCCCCCCGTGGCCCCAACGACGTCGCACCCCGTGGACCTTTGCAAGGAGCCACGCGCGCGGTACTTTAGCGGTGACCCTCGATCAACCGCGTCACGCAGGCGACCGCCCGGTCGCGCGAACGGAGCAAGCAAAGCATGGCAGCGAGAACGAACGAATACGAGCAACCCATCGGCGTCGACCTTTCCGGCTGGAGCGCGCGCGAGCGGCCCGCGCGCGTGAGCATCGAGGGCACGCGCTGCCGCATCGAGCCCATCGACGTCGAACGCCACGCCGCCGACCTTTTCGATGCCTACAACCAGGCCACGGACGGCAGCGACTGGACCTATCTTACGGTCGGCCCGTTCGCGGATCTCGCGTCGTATCGTGCCTACCTCGCGAAAGTGGCGGCCTCCACCGACCCGCTGCATTACGCGGTCGTCGACCGGTCGACCGGCAAGGCCGTGGGCACGTTCTCGCTAATGCGCATCGACCCGGCGAACGGCGTGATCGAAGTCGGCAACGTCGTTTTCTCCCCGTTGCTCAAGCGCACGGCGCTCTCCACCGAGGCACAGTATCTGCTGATGCGCTACGCATTCGACGAGCTGGGCTACCGGCGCTACGAGTGGAAATGCGACAGCCTCAATGCGCCCTCGCGCCGGACCGCGCTGCGGCTCGGATTCGAATACGAAGGCACCTTCAGGCAGGCCATCGTGTACAAGGGGCGCAGCCGCGACACCGCGTGGTTCGCTATCGTCGACAAGGACTGGCCAGGCGTGAAGCGCGCGTTTGAAACGTGGCTCGAGGCAGGCAACTTCGACGCCGAAGGAAATCAGCGCGAGTCGCTCGCCGGCCTGCGAGAGGCGCAAGCGCGCGGCTGATCGCGCGCCGCGCGCGCGGGCGGCGCATCCAGCGCATCCGGCACATCGGGTGCGCATTTATATGTCACAACGTGATATATTGATTCCCGTACCAGTGTTGTAGAAGTCGATGCCGACGAAATCGCCCACCGGGCTGCTTCGAGGGCATGCAGGCGCCAGCGAATCCGGCGATGCACAGTGTGCAGCCGGTGGGTATGGCATATGCTGATCGAGCTTCCATGGACCACGGGATACACTTGAAGTCACCGGACCCTGGGCGATGCGTGCAAGGCATCCGGCGCTCCTCCGGCTCCCGTGTGCTCCATTACACACAGGAGTCCATATCATGCCAGTCTCCCGCCGGCGTTTCATGATCATTGCCGCCTCTGTCGCGTCGACCACCGTGCTTTCCACCGAGTCGCGAGCCGACGCTCCGGTGCTCTCCGAAAGCGACCCCACCGCAAAGGCCCTCGGCTACAAGGAAGACGCAACCAAAGTCGACAAGTCGAAGTTCGCCCGCTACCAGGCCGGGCAGACCTGCGCCAATTGCCAGTTGTATGGCGGCAAGCCCGGCTCGACGACAGGCCCCTGCCCCACCTACGGCAACAAGCTCGTTTATGCGAAGGGGTGGTGCAACGCTTACGTCAAGAAGGCCTGACTCCGCCGTGGGCACCGCGCGGCCCGATGACATGGCGGACACGCGCAAAGCGTCGAGTGCGCACGGTCACTGGCAAATAAAGCGCGGCGCGATGGATCATGAACTTGATCCATCGCGCCGCCTCTCATCGTGAAGCTCGGGTTAATGCTTGCGCTTCAATGCGCGATCCGATGATCGATCAGTTCCTTGACGACGCGCGGGTCGGCCAGCGTGGAGACATCGCCCAGATTGTCGTAGTCGCCATCGGCAATCTTGCGCAGGATGCGGCGCATGATCTTGCCGGAGCGGGTCTTCGGCAAAACGGGCGCCCACTGAATGAAATCGGGACTCGCGATCGGGCCGATTTCCTTGCGCACCAGCGCGACCAGCGCCTGGCGCAGTGGCTCCGTGGGCTCCACGCCCACCTTGAGCGTCACATAGGCATAGATGCCCTGCCCCTTGAGCGAATGCGGAAAGCCCACCACGGCCGCCTCGGCAACGCACGGATGCGTCACCAGCGCGCTTTCCACTTCCGCTGTGCCTAGCCGGTGGCCCGAAACGTTGACCACATCGTCGATACGCCCCGTGATCCAGTAGTCGCCATCCGCATCGCGATAGCAGCCGTCGCCCGTGTAGTACTTGCCTTCGAACTGGCTGTAATAGGTCGTTCGCATCCGCTCCGCATCGCCGTACACGTAGCGCATCTGCCCGGGCCACGAGTCGAGCATGCAGAGGCTGCCCGCGCCCTCTCCCTCGATGATCTCGCCCTTCTCGCCGACGAGCGCGGGACGCACGCCAAAGAACGGCCGCGTGGCGGCGCCGGGCTTGAGCGTCATCGCGCCCGGCAGCGGCGCAATCAGAATGCCGCCGGTTTCCGTTTGCCACCAGGTGTCGATCACGGGACAGCGCTTTTCGCCCACCACTTCGTAATACCAGAGCCACGCCGCCGGGTTGATCGGCTCGCCCACCGTGCCGAGCAGCCGCAGCGATTTGCGCGAGGTCTTTTTGACCGGACCGTCTCCGTCGCGCATCAGTGCACGAATCGCGGTTGGCGCGGTGTAGATGACTTGCACCTTATGCTTGTCGCACACCTGCCAGAAACGCGCGCTGTCCGGGTAATTCGGCACGCCTTCGAACATCAGCGTGGTGGCGCCGTTGGCAAGCGGACCGTAGACGATATAGCTGTGCCCCGTGACCCAGCCCACGTCGGCGGTGCACCAGTAGATCTCGCTATCGCGATAGTCGAAGACGTACTGGTGCGTCATCGCCACATAGGTGAGATAGCCGCCCGTGGTGTGCACGACGCCTTTGGGCTTGCCCGTCGAGCCCGAGGTGTAGAGGATGTACAGCGGATCTTCGGCATTCATTTCTTCCGGCGGACAATCCGCGGCGCTCCGGCTCATCAGATCTTCGTACCAGTGATCGCGGCCTTCGCGCCAGCCGACCTTGCCGCCCGTGCGCCGGACCACGACGCAGGTGCGCACCTCGGGGCATTTTTCCATCGCGGCGTCGGCGCTCTCCTTCATCGCGATCGCGCGGCCGCCGCGCACGCCTTCATCGGCGGTAATCAGGATATTCGATTGGCAATCCTGAATACGGTTCGCCAGCGCTTCGGGCGAGAAGCCACCGAACACCACGGAGTGAATTGCACCGATGCGCGCGCATGCAAGCATCGCGACAGCCGCCTCGGGAATCATCGGCATGTAGATGGTCACGCGCTCGCCGCGCTTCACGCCCAGCGATTTCAGCGCATTGGAGAACTTGCAGACTTCGGTATGCAGCTCGCGGTACGTTAGCGTGCGGCTGTTGGCGGGATCGTCGCCTTCCCAGATGATGGCGGCCCGATCGCCGCGCGTGGAGAGGTGGCGGTCCAGGCAATTGCTGCAGGCATTGAGCGTGCCGTCGTAAAACCAGCGGATATGCAGGTCCTGGCTCGCGAACGAAACGTCCTTGACCTGCGTGTACGGCTTGATCCAGTCGAGACGTTTGCCGTGCTCACCCCAAAAACCCACCGGGTCTTCGGCGGAGCGGCGATACATCTCCTCATAGCGCGCCTGATCGAGCGAGGCGTGCTGCGCCCATTCTGCTGTCACGGGAAAGATTAGATGTTCAGACATGGCTTCCTCCTGGTTGAGGACGTTGCGCTGCCATGCCTCCGGCGGGAAGCGCCCTCGGCACGCGCCCCCGCCGGCGCGGAGCCGCTACGCTGCGTGGGGATGCGGCGGTTCTACGTAGGGATGAGTGGGCAACACGGTGCGCCCGAAGCTTTCGTTGATGACCATGGCGGCGGACGCGTAGAACGCCAGCGCAGCCGTAATCAGGCCCACATAGCCGCCCAGATGCGTGGCGAGCTGCGAGCCCGTGAACGCGCCGATCGCCAGAAGCAGAAAGGTGATCCAGAGCGCGAGAAACACGAGTTGCACGGACGTGCTGGTGTGCATGGAGCCGATCCACATGTAGAACGTAAACACGCCCCATACCAGCAGATACCAACCGACGAACGCTTCAGGCACCTTTGTTCCGAGGAATGCGACGAAGAGCGCAAACGACCACCAGAACGCGCCGTAACTGAGGAACGCCACCGTGCCGAGCGTATTGCCGCGCGGAAACTCCATTACGCCCGCGATCATTTGCGCCGTGCCGCCGAAGGCAAATGCCAGTGCGAGCACGAGGCCCAACGCGTCGGAGCTGAACCAGCCGGCGTTGACCATGCTGAGCATCCACGTCGTGAATGCGAACCCGGCTAGTCCGAGGGGTGCCGGATTGGAGAGTTTGCCTTCCATGATTTGCCTCCGCGATCATCGGTTCCGATTGCACTCCTGTGCATCTGCACAGATCCCCATGATCAGTATAGGATATATATCACGTTGTGATATTTCGTAAATGTGTCCTGAAAAAAGGCAAAACGATCGATAAATCGAAAAATATAATCTCCTGTAATCCTAAATAAATACCGAAAATTTCCGGAATCGGTAAGCCTACCCGACTGGGCGGTACGTCGAGCTTGCGGCCCCGCTCGTTAGTTAGCTGCTCCGGTGGCGCAATACTGCCCGAAGTTCGCTTCGGAGGCAGCAAAGCCCTTCTGCTTCGCGAGCTCCCAAGGGCGTTCGCAGCGCTGCGTATGTTCGCACCACGAGAAGCCTGCGGATCCAATGCACCCATGCGCATCGCGATCGGCGCCGGCCGCATTCGACGAAGTAGCGGTACTCGCCGTGCTGCAAGCGCCAAGCAGGCACGCCGCAGCAGCAAGACAAAAGCGAACCAGGTTTCGGTGCATGAATGAACTCCGTTGGGTTATTGCTGAATGCCGGCCGGAGTCTATCAGCGTCACGCCGCGACGGGCTGCGGATCGGCCGGCGCATCGGTGTGACATCAAGCTCGCGATTACACGGTACGTTTCCGGAGGCGTAATTCGCGTCAGCGTTGCCAAAGGCCGGAAGCGACGGGGAAGCGACGGGGAAGCGCCATTTCCTTTCAACCATATTTCAATCAGAAAACCTGATGGCAACGTTCAATTAATTGCGTTTCCCTTAAGGCTCGACGTGCGGCAAAGTGTCATCTCCGCGACTGGAGTGATCTCCGTGAACCAACGCATCGACCCCGCCCTACTTGCTCCGCCCGACCTGTCGTTCGCGACGCTGGATTCGGGCGTCGTACTGCCGTACCTCGAACGGGGGACAGGTGAGCCGCTGCTGTTCGTGCACGGCTCGCTGTGCGACTACCGCTACTGGGCGCCGCAACTGGACGGTCTCGCGGACGATTTCCGCTGCATCGCGCCGAGCCTGAGCCATTACTGGCCGGCCGCCGACGCCTGCATTCAAGGCGAATTCGGCTGGGAAAGCCATCTGCACGAACTGGCCGACTTCATCGTCGCGATGGGGTTCGAATCGGTGCACGTGGTGGGCCATTCGCGCGGCGGCTCGATTGCGTATCAGCTTGCGCGACGCTATCCGCGCCTCGTGCGCACGCTCGTGCTCGCCGATCCGGGCGGCCCGCTGCGCCGCCTCGAAGACGACGAAGACGTGCTCCCGCCCGCCACCAATGCGCTGCGCACGCGCGCGGCCGATCTGATCGAGCGCGGCGAACTGGAAGAAGGGCTGGAGTTGTTCGTGGACTCGGTGAGCATGCCGGGCGCCTGGCGCAAGAGCCCGCACGCCTTCCGCGAAATGGCCATCGCCAATGCCACGACGCTGCCCAAGCAGTTGCTCGACCCGCTGCCCGCCTATACGCGCCGCCCCGCAGCGGACATCAAGTGCCGCACGTTGCTGATCGACGGCCAGCGCAGCCCGGCGATGTTCCGCAACAACGTCGAAGCGCTCGAAGAGTGGATCGACTTCGCGCAACGCATCACGATGAAAGGCGCGACGCACGGCATGAACGGCACGCACGCCGACCTCTTCAATACGCACGTGCGCAACTTCATCGCGCAGAGCTAAGGCAAGTTTGATGCGCGCGGCGGAACGCGCCGCGCAAGTTCATTTGGCAAAAAGCTGCCCAATGTCCTTGAACGCCTTGAATTCGAGCGCGTTGCCGCACGGATCGAACAAAAACAGGGTGGCCTGCTCGCCCGCCTGCCCCTGAAAGCGGATATGCGGCTCGATCACGAATTGCGTGCCGAACTCGCGCAACCGCTGCGCGAGCGCTTCCCACTGACTCCATTCCAGCACCACGCCGAAATGCGGCACCGGCACGTTGTGGCCGTCCACTGCATTGGTATGCGCGCTTTCCTGCGAGGCGGTTTTCGGGTGCTCGTGAATCACGAGTTGATGACCGAAAAAGTCGAAATCGACCCACTGGTCGCTCGAACGCCCCTCTTCGAGACCGAACACGCGGCCATAGAAGTCGCGCGCGGCAGCCAGATCGTAGACGGGAATGGCCAGGTGAAACGGGGAAAGGCTCATGATGCGCTCCATATTCACTGTGCGAGTCGGGCCATCATAGACGGCGCGGTTTAAAAATAAAATCAATATATAATTTCGCTATTCATAAACGGAATTTGTGAATGATTCGCGAACTGAAGACACTGATTGCCGTCGCTCGCGAGGGCACGTTCGCCGCCGCCGGCAACCGGATCGGCCTCACGCAAGCCGCCGTGAGCGCGCAAATGCAACGTCTCGAAGCTGAACTCGGTTTCGCGCTGTTCGACCGCGAAGGGCGCAACGCGCGCCTGAATGCGCGCGGCCAGCAGATTCTCGTGCAGGCGCAGGAGGTCATCCGGCTATACGGCAACCTGAGCGCCGTGACCGTGGACCCGGCCGTAGCCGTGCGGGTCAATATCGGTGCAATCGCCTCGGTGCAGCGCGCGCTGCTGCCCGATGCGCTAGCGGCGTTCCGCAAGCAGTGCCCTGGTGCGAGTACGCGCGTGATTCCTGGGGTATCGATGGAACTGCTCAATCTCGTGGACGCGGGCGAGATCGATCTGGCCGCCCTCATTCGCCCACCCTTCGCACTCCAGAGCGATATGCGCTGGACCCCGCTCGCGCAGGAGCCCTATCGGTTAATCGTGCCGCGCCGTGTAAAGGGCGACGACTGGATGGAACTGCTCGCCACGCAGCCCTATATCCGCTACGACCGCGCGTCGTTCGGCGGCCGGCAAGTCGACCGCTTCTTGCGGCGCATGCAGTTGCCGGTGCAGGACGCGTGCGAGCTCGACGAGCTTGAGGCCATCGTCAAGCTGGTGGAGAACGGAGTGGGCGTGGCCCTCGTTCCGCAGACCGCGACCTACCGGCGCTGGCCAGCCAAAGTGCGCGCGATCGACCTCGGTCACCATACGTTTCATCGCGACGTGGGCATCGTGCACCGCGACACGGGCCAGATGAGCGAAGCCGCCAGGGTGCTGCTCAATTTGCTGGAGAGCGAGGCGAACGGGGAACGCTAATTGGGCTGTATACGCGCCATTACGCGCGGCCGAACGTCGCGTATTACCCCGCACTTCGCGATTTCGAATTGCACGACGCGGCCAAAGCGCAGAGCATGTGGGCTCATGCAGATGGAGTCACCAATGAACTATCCCATAGCTGTCTTTACCGGCGCGATTCGCGATTACCCCGGCGGCCGCCCAAGCGCAATCGCCAAACGTGCAGTGAACGGCACGCTGATGTTGACCGAACGCGGCCTTGAAGGAGACGAACAGGCAGAAAAGGGCATCCACGGCGGCCCCGACCGCGCGCTATGCCACTATCCGCGCGAGCACTATGCTCACTGGGCGCGTGAGTTTCCCGCACAGGCTGAGCGATTTGCCGCCCCGTCGTTCGGCGAAAACCTCTCCAGCGCTGGACTGACCGAGGAAAACGTCTTTATCGGCGATATCTTTCGCTGGGGCGATGCACTGATCCAGGTGACGCAACCGCGCTCGCCCTGCTTCAAGGTGAATTTTCACTTCGCCATCGAAGACCTCTCGCAGCGAATGCAGAACGCCGCGCGCGTGGGCTGGCTCTACCGCATCATCGCGGCCGGCCGCGTCGGTTCCGACGCGCCGCTGGAGCTTGCCTCGCGCATCAGCGACGTTTCCTTGCGCGACGCCGCAGCCATCGCCTGGCACACGCCTTTCGACGACAAACAGTATCTTCGGCTGCTAGGCGCCGCGGGGCTATCGGCAAGCTGGACTCGCACGCTGCAGAAGCGGCGCCTTAGTGGGGAGATCGAAGATTTCTCGCGGCGTCTTTGGGGCGGCGCGCGACGGTGATGACGGTCAGGTCGTACCACAGACGTGCCCGACCTCACCGCCCCTGCACGCCATGCGCCCGCTAACAGCAAGCTGCCGATAGCAGGCGACACGGCACCACGCTCATACGTCCCCGTAGCCACCGCCTCCCGGCGTCTCGACCACGAACACATCGCCCGCGCCCATCTCCACGCTGGCGATATGCCCAAGCGCCACGATCTCGCCGTCCGCGCGTTCGACGCGGTTGCTCCCCGCGCACCCGGGCCGTCCGCCCGCCGCGCCGAACGGCGCGTGGATGCGGTTGTTCGAGAGGATCGAAGCCGTCATCGGTGCGAGGAAGCGGATGCGCCGAACCGCGCCGTTACCACCGCGCCAGCGCCCGCCGCCGCCCGATCCCGCGCGGATCAAATGCGATTCGAGCCGCACGGGATAGCGCCATTCGAGCACCTCGGGATCGGTCAGGCGCGAGTTGGTCATGTGGGTCTGCACTGCGTCGACGCCGTTGAAGCCCTCGCCCGCGCCGCTACCGCCTGCAATCGTTTCGTAGTACTGGTAACGTGCGTCGCCAAAGGTGAAGTTGTTCATTGTGCCCTGACTCGACGCCACGATGCCGAGCGCGCCGTAGAGCGCATTCGTGATCGCCGACGAAGTCTCCACGTTGCCCGAGACCACCGCCGCCGGATACGCGGGGTTGAGCATCGAGCGCTCGGGCACCGTCACCGTGAGCGGCTTGAGGCAGCCCGCGTTGAGCGGGATGTCGTCGCCCACCAGCGTGCGAAACACATAGAGCACCGCCGCCATGCACACGGCTTTCGGCGCGTTGAAGTTGTTCGGCAATTGCCCTGAGGTGCCGGTGAAGTCGATGGCCGCGCTGCGCGACTGCGCATCCACGCGTATCGCCACTTCGATCACCGCGCCGTTGTCCAGCGCGTAGCGGTACGCGCCGTCCTTGAGCGCACCGATCACGCGGCGCACCGCTTCCTCCGCGTTGTCCTGCACGTGCTGCATGAACGCAAGCACCACTTCGCGGCCGAACTGCGCGACCATGCGGCGCAATTCGTCCACGCCCTTCTGGTTCGCGGCCACCTGCGCGCGCAAGTCGGCCATGTTCTGATCGACATTGCGCGCCGGATAGCGGCCCGAGGCCAGCAACTCGCGCGTTTCGCGCTCGCGCAGCGCACCTGCTGAAACGAGTTGCCAGTTGTCGATGAGCACGCCCTCTTCTTCGATGTGCTGCGAATCCGCCGGCATCGAGCCCGGCGTAATGCCGCCGATGTCCGCGTGATGGCCGCGCGAGCCCACGTAAAAGAGCGGCTCCTCGCTGTCATCAGCGAACACGGGCGTGATGACCGTCACGTCAGGCAGGTGCGTGCCGCCGTGATACGGGTCGTTGAGCATGAACACGTCGCCGTCGCGCATCTTGCGGCGATTGCGCTCGATGACGGTCTTGATGCTCTCGCCCATCGATCCCAGATGCACGGGCATATGCGGCGCGTTCGCGATGAGGTTGCCCGCCGCATCGAAGATCGCGCACGAGAAGTCGAGCCGCTCCTTGATGTTCACCGAATACGCCGTGTTTTGCAGGCGCAGCCCCATTTGCTCGGCGATCGACATAAACAGGTTGTTGAAGATCTCGAGCCGCACCGGGTCGGCCTCGGTGCCGATCGAGCGGCGCGTGGGCAGTGGCAGTACGCGCGTCATCACGACGTTGCCTTGCTCGGTGAGCACCGCCTGCCAGCCCGGCTCGACCACGGTGGTGCCGTTCCTCTCGGCGATGATCGCAGGGCCGTCAAGCACATCGGCGGCCATGAGCGTGTCACGCAGATAGAGCGAAGCGTCATGCCAGCAGCCACCGGAATAGAGACGCACGCGCGCCTGAACCGCTGGCGCCTCGCCCCCTTCACCCGCCACGCGCGGCGCGAGCGTGCCCATCACGGGCTGCGCGTCCGAGTGACCAATGGCCTCGACCGATGCCAGTTCCACCACGAGCGGCGTATCCGGCATCAGGAATGCGTAGCGCTGCCGGTAGGCGGCTTCGAACGCGGCGCGCATCGCTTGCACGTTGTCCGCGCTCACCGCGAGTGCCGAATCGGTGCCCTGATAACGCAAATGCACGCGCCGCGCCGTGCTGATGCGCGCGGCGTCCACGCCCTGTTCGAGCAACGCGCCGCTTGCTTCCTGTGCGAGCGCGTCGAGCGCGGCGTCGATGCTGGCAAGCGACGCGTCTTCGAGCACGATTTCGAGCGCGCGCTCGCGCATCGCGGTCTGATCGGCGAGTCCCATGCCGAACGCCGAGAGCACGCCCGCGAGCGGATGCGCGAACACGCGGCTCATGCCGAGCGCGTCGGCCACGCCACAGGCATGCTGGCCGCCCGCGCCGCCGAAGGTCGTGAGTACGTATTGCGAGACGTCGTGGCCGCGCTGCACCGAGATCTTTTTGATGGCGTTCGCCATGCTGCCGATGGCGATCTCCAGATAGCCTTCGGCGATTTCTTCCGGCGTGCGGCGCTGGCCTGTGGCCGCGCAGATTTCATCGGCGAGCGCGTTAAAGCGTGCGACCACCGCGTCGCGATCGAGCGCCTCGTTTGCGTGCGGGCCGAACACGTGAGGGAAATACTCGGGCTGGATCTTGCCGAGCATGACGTTGCAGTCGGTCACGGTGAGCGGACCGCCGCGCCGGTAAGCACAAGGACCAGGGTTAGCGCCCGCCGAATCGGGGCCCACGCGCAAGCGTGCGCCATCGAAACCCAGCACCGAGCCGCCGCCCGCTGCCACGGTATGAATGCTCATCATCGGCGCACGCATGCGCACGCCCGCCACCTGGGTCTCGAACACGCGCTCGAATTCGCCGTTGAAATGCGAGACGTCAGTGGAAGTGCCGCCCATATCGAAGCCGATCACGCGCTCGAAGCCCGCCGCCTGCGCGGCGCGCACCATGCCGACGATACCGCCCGCCGGTCCGGAGAGAATGGCGTCCTTGCCCTGGAAGCGGTCCGCGCGCGTGAGGCCGCCGCTGCTCTGCATGAATTGCAGATTGACGCCCGGCATCTCGCTCGCGACCTGATCGACGTAGCGGCGCAGGATCGGCGAGAGATAGGCATCGACCACGGTGGTGTCGCCGCGCGAGACCATCTTCATGAGCGGCGAGACTTCGTGCGACACCGAAACCTGCGTGAAGCCGATGCGCCGCGCCAGATCCGCGAGTTCGCTTTCATGCGCGGTATGGCGGTAGCCGTGAATCAGCACGATGGCGAGCGCGCGAATGCCCGCATCGTAGACCTCGCGCAACGCGGCTTCGGCACGGGCCAGATCGAGCGACGCGACCAGGTCGCCCTGCGCACTCACGCGTTCGTCGATTTCGACTACGCGCTCGTACAGCGCTTCGGGCAGTGCAATGTCAAGATCGAACAGGCGCGGACGGTTTTGATACGCGATGCGCAGCACGTCGCGAAAGCCACGCGTGGTCACGAGCGCAACCGGCTCGCCCTTACGTTCGAGCAGCGCGTTCGTGGCGACCGTCGTGCCCATCTTCACCATTTCCACCTCGCGTGGCGTGATCGGCTGATCGGCGTGCAATCCGAGCAGATGGCGGATGCCGGCCACCGCCGCGTCGCGGTATTGCTCGGGGTTCTCGGAAAGCAGCTTGTGCGTGGTGAGCGTGCCGTCGGGGCGACGCGCGACGATGTCGGTGAACGTGCCGCCACGGTCGATCCAGAATTGCCAGCGGGAAGGCGTGCAAGCGTCAGTGCAAGCGTCGGAAGCGTGAACGTGAGTCATGATCTGATGCGTAGTCTATTAGGATAACGATATATTGATGAGCGAGCTCGGGAGCGAATCCAGGCCCATTGGAAGCGGCCCCGCGATTCAGGCCAAACTCAAGCCTGTTCCAGCTCGCGGCCGCGTGTCTCGGGCAGCGTGAGCGCGGCGACGATCAACACGCCATAGGCCGCCACTGCAAACATGCCAATGCTCGGGCCAAGGCCGAATTGCTTCGAGAGTGCGCCAATCAGCACCGGAAAGAGCGCCCCGATCGCGCGGCCCACGTTGTAGCAGAACCCCTGGCCCGAACCACGCACACGGGTGGGAAAGAGTTCGGTGAGGAATGCGCCCATGCCCGAGAAAATGCCCGAAGCAAAGAAGCCGAGCGGAAAGCCGAGCCACAGCATCGAGCTATTCGTGAGCGGCAGCGACGTGTAGGCAAAGGCAATCGCCATCGAACCCACGGCGAACAGGATGAAGTTGGGCTTGCGGCCGAGGCGGTCGGTGAGCCATGCGCTCGACAGATAGCCCACATATGAGCCCACGATAATCATCGCGAGGTAACCGCCGGTGCCCATCACGGTGAGATGGCGTTCAGTCTTGAGAAACGTCGGCAGCCAGGTCGTAATCGCGTAGTAGCCGCCTTGCGCGCCCGTGGTCAGCAGCGCGGCGCGCAGCGTCGTGGAAAGCAGCTTCGGCGAGAAAATCTCGGTAAAACGCGGGGTGTCCTGTGCATCCTTCTGCACCGCCTTCGCGTGCTCGAATACTTCGGGTTCCTTGACATATCGACGAATCACCAGCACGAGCAATGCGGGCACGAGACCCACCAGGAACAGCGCGCGCCAGGCGATTGCTGGCGCCATCACCGAGAACAGCACGGCGTAGAGCAGCGCGGCCAGGCCCCAGCCAATCGCCCAGCCCGATTGCACGAGACCCACCGCCTTGCCGCGGTCGCGTGCACGGATCACTTCGCCAATCAGCACGGCGCCCGCCGTCCATTCGCCGCCAAAGCCAAAGCCCATCAGCGAGCGCGCGGCGAGCAACTGGCCGTAGTTCTGCGCGAGCCCGCACAGGCCGGTAAACACCGCGAACCACAGCACGGTGAGCTGCAGCGTGCGCACGCGACCGATGCGGTCCGAGAGAATGCCGGCGATCCAGCCGCCGAGCGCCGACGAAAGCAGCGTCATGGTGCCGATAAAACCGGCGTCGCCAAGCGAAATGCCCCAGGTGGCGACGAGCGTCGGGATCACGAAGGAAAGCATCTGCGTGTCCATGCCGTCGAGCATGTAGCCCACCTTGCAGCTCCAGAACGCACGGCGCGCGCGCGGGCCCGCTTCGGCATACCACGACAGATGCTGGGTGCCGGACCGTTCACCGATATCGCCGATGTCTCCAATATTGCCGGAGTGACCGGCTTCGCCGGCGCTTGCCGCGAGTGTCTTGCTGTCCATCTGTTGCTCCTTTTGATAGACGCGTAGGGAAAATGTGGCGCGGGTGCGCCGTCGGGTTCAGAACACGGCTAGCGATGCATTCGTGATGTCGGTCATCAGCATGTGGCCGGGCGCATGCGCGATGGCGATCGGCAACTTCGCGGCCATCAGCGCGGTTTGGGGCGTCACACCGCACGCCCAGTAGACAGGCAGTTCGCCGGGACGAATCGTCACCGCGTCGCCGAACTCGGGACTTGCGAGATCGGCAATGCCGAGTTCCGATGCGTCGCCGATATGCACGGGTGCGCCGTGCACGCCAGGAAAGCGGCTCGTGATCTGCACGGCGCGAATCGCGTCGGCGCCGCGCATGGGGCGCATCGAAACCACCAGCTCGCCGCCGAACACGCCCGCGCGGCGGTTCGCGATGTGGGTACGGTACATCGGCACGTTGCGGCCTTCTTCCACGTGACGCAGCCCGATGCCTTCGAGCGCGAGCATATGTTCGAACGAGAACGAGCAACCAATCGCGAACACCACGAAATCGTCTTGCCACAGGGCCTCGATCGATTCGGCACGCTCGCTCAATGCGCCGTCGCGGTAGATGTTATAGGCGGGCACGTCGGTGCGGATATCGATGTCGCGGCCCAGCATCGGCACACGGAAGTCGCCGGGCTCGCCCACGCCGAGCAACGGACACGGCTTCGGATTCGCCTGGCAAAAGCGCAGGAAATCGTGCGCATGGGTGGCCGGCAGAATCGCCAGATTGGCTTGTGCGTACTCGCCGCAATGGCCGGCGGTCGGGCCGCGGAAATCGCGGTGACGAATGGCCTGGCGGAATTCGAATGGGCTCATGATTTGGGACGTTTCGGGTAGTTAGAGCGAAGCATAGAAAAAAAGAAAATTTGACGCCAACTAGTTTTTTTTGGCTCCGATGAATAGAATTTCTTAACGAAAACGCGGGTTTTCCCGAGTCACGTTGTCTTTATTCCGGTGCGCTTCGCGCGCCTCACGCCATGAACACACGCTTTCTGGAAACCTTCGTCACGCTCGCCCGGCTGCGCAGCTTCCGCACCACGGCGAGCGCGCTGCACGCCACGCCCGCGGCCATTTCGCAGCGCCTGAAAGCACTCGAAGACGAGCTTCAGACCGTGCTCGTCGAGCGCGAAAGCCGTGAGTTCCGGCTCACGCCGAACGGCGAATATCTGCTTGGCTATGCGAAGGCCGTCGTCGAAGCGACGCGCCAGTTGCAGGCCGCCGCGTCCAACGAAAGCGCGATGCGCGGCAAGCTGCGCCTGGGCGTGATCGAAACCGTGGTGCACAGTTGGCTCGCCGACTATATGCGGCGGCTCGCGAGCGACTATCCGCAACTCGAGGTGGAGCTCGCGGTGGACGTGAGCGTCGTGCTGCAACGCCGCCTGATGGCGGGCGAACTCGATCTGATCGTGCGCGTGGAAGGAAGCGATGAGGAATCCGTAGTATGTAACGCGCTCGCGAACTACCCTGTGCACTGGATCGCCCGCGCAGGCCTGCTGCCGCTTTCGCGCAGCGGACTGGCGAAACGGGTGCTGCGCCAGCCGATTCTCACCTTCGGGCGCGGAACCGCGCCGCATCGCGCGATGGAGGATATCGTCGGCAAGCTCGCGCTAGCCAACGGCGTGCCGCTCTCCGAGACGCGCATCACCGGATCGCCCTCCATTTCGGTGATCGTGCAGCTCGTGCGCGACGGCTTCGGTGTGGCTGCCATCCCGCGCCTTTTCGTCGACGAACTCGTCGCGCGCGGCGAATTGATCGAGCTGCCGTTGCAGCCCTCGCCGCCGTCCATCGTAGTTTCTATGTCGCGACGCAGCGATGCGCCGCTATTCGTGCACGGCGCGGCGAACGCCGCGCGTGCCGCGTGCCATGCGTATTGCGATCACGGCGACGCGCGCTTGATCGAACGACTGTGAGCCCGCGTGGCGAGAGCGCGGGTGGTGGGCGTCTGGCTGCGAACGCCACGACAAAGCGCAGCACACCCGGACTTTGGGGCATGAAGGTTCGAACGCGGTGCCCATTAACGCCCTGTTAAACTGGCGCTTTCATGCGCGCCACCGCGTGCACCATCTTGTGCGCCGCACACCTTTCCCATCGTTCTCCCAATCATTGATCGCCGCATGATCGACCCGCTCTCCATCGCCAGCGCGCTTGCCGAAAAAGGTATCGTCGCGGACGAGAGCCAGCAGCGGGCGATCGACGCGCTGTGTGTTCTGCTTGGCGGCGAACGCGCGTATGCCGGGCGGTTGCCGTATCAGGGCGTCTACTGTCACGGCCTGCCCGGGCGCGGCAAGAGCCTGATCGTCGATACCGTCTATGCGCTTGCCACGTGCACGAAGCGGCGCCTCCATTTTCATCAGTTCATTCGCGACGTGAACCGGCTGCTCGTGCAGGCGCCCACAAGCGACGATCGGCTCGGCGACGTCTCGCGTGCGTGGCTAAAGGGCATCGACCTGCTCTACTTCGACGAATTCCATGTGCACGACATCGCCGATGCGTTCCTGATGGGCCGCTTCCTGGAGACCGCGCTCGCATGCGGCACGCGCATCGTGCTGACGTCGAACTACAGCCCGCGCAATCTGCTGCCCGACCCGGAGTTTCACGAACGCTTCGAACCAACGATTGAACGGATCGAGCGGCATTTCGAAATCGTCGCATTCGACGGCGAACGCGACTATCGCGAACAAAACGATGCTGGCCGCACGACAGCGGCCGAACAGCGTTTTTTCGCGCCACTCGAAGGCACGCGCGAACCGCTGTGGGCGCTGTTTGGCGAATACGAAGCGCAGGCGGCCGTGCATCCGACGACGATGGAAGTGGCCGGACGGTCGCTGCCGGTCACGGCGGCCGGCAGGCAACTGGTATGGGTTAACTTCGACGCGCTGTGCGGCGCGCCCCGCTCGCACCTCGACTACCTCGCGCTCGCCGAGCGCTGGTGCGGCGTGATCGTCGATCGCCTGGAGACGGAACTGCTCAAACGCCGCGACGTGCTGCAGCGTTTCGTGTGGCTTGTCGATATTCTTTACGACCGCAAGCACGCGCTGTTCATCGCCTCGGACCGGCCGATTCGCGCGGCGCTCGTCGGCCTCGACGGCGCGCACGATGTGTCGCGCACCACGAGCCGGCTTGCCGAGATGCAATCGCACGGCTATGCGAGCAGTCTCGGCCTCGTGCGCAAGCATGTTGCCGCGCACTCGCGTGAGGCGATTGACTAGCGCGGTGCGGTTGCACGTGGGCGGCCGATGCTGTCCGCAAATTTTTGCCATCTGTTATACAGTCCGTCGAACTTCGACACGACACGGACAGACTGCACGATGGAACCCCTCTCCCGCTTCAAACCCGTTGCGCTCGAACACGCGAGCCGTCTCGTCAATCACGGTCCCACTGTGCTCGTCACGAGCGCAGACGGCGCGCGGCGCAACGTGATGGCCGCCGCGTGGTCGATGCCGGTGGAATTCACGCCGCCGCGCATCGCCATCGTGATCGACAAAAAAACCTTCACGCGCGAACTCATCCATGCGAGCGGAACCTTCGGCATCTGCGTGCCGGGTGCGGCGGCGATGGATCTGACCTATGCGGTCGGCAGCATCAGCGGACGCGACGCCGACAAGTTCCAGCGCTTTGACATCGAAGCCGTAAGCGGCCCGGTGCTCGGCGTGCCGCTGCTCGAAGCAGGTTGCGCCGCATGGATGGAATGCCGGCTCATTCCCGAGCGGCACACCGAAGATGCCTATGACACGTGTTTCTGCGAAGTGGTGTCGGCTGCGGCAGACCCGCGCGTGTTTGACCGGGGCCACTGGGTGTTCGATAACGGCAACCGCGACCTGCATACGATCCATCATCTCGGCGCAGGGAATTTTGCGTTGGCCAGCGACGCGGTGAAGGCTCGAGGGCTTGCTGGATAAGGACGTGGCGGCGTTTCTGGATGGATGCGATGGACCCTCGATGACCTCGACGACATTCTAAAAATTACAAAGTACGTATTAAAAATTACGGAGAATGGGGAATCTCGCTTGTTTGCGGGGCAGGTGCAGCGTAGCGTGGGCTTTTAGGGTCCGAAAACGCATTTAACCGTGAAACATTGATGTTTCGGGGTGACTATATTGCCCGTAAAGGCCCGTGTTATATGGGTTTGGGCGATTTTCCCCATTTTCGAAGAATGTTTCACGGACACTTGCGGTTTGAGTTCGCCGGGGCTGGGGAATGCTTTGAGTTTGAGCGCTGAAATGCCGGCTTTGATGACTTCGGTTGCGGGCGTTCCCTTTTGTGCCTAATGTCGCGCCGTGGCTGACTTTGCCCGACATGGCCTCCTTCTGTTTGGTTCGACGTTGGGGGCGGTGGCGGGCTGCCCGTTACGATTTGCGCTCGGCGGCATGCCGGCCCCAATCTCGGTAGTAGTAGTGGATGCAGGTTCGTGGAGGCCAATTCCACCGTTGGGAGTGGGTCGTCAGTTTGTATGCGCCTTCGTCACTACTTGACGGTTAGTTGCATTATAGAATTCTGTGGCGATGTGCGAAACGCGTCCGACGGAGGCGCCTCCGCAGTGATTTAAGCTAGCCAAGCTTCGTCAAGGTGGCGCCGCTTTCTTTTCGAGCACCGCTGGACCTGCATTGCGATCGTAGCGCAGCAATGTGTCTAGAACGAGTGATCGTGTGCCGCCGAGAACCCACCGTACCGTTGATTGACTCCTCCTACCCGGTCATGTGGGTGCGGACCGGCGATACGCGACGATACTTCCGGAGCACGGCTCACGACTGAGTCGGTCGCCACGATCCAATCAGACAGCAGGCGGCGCACGGAAAAGCACCATCGCCCGATTCGGGACAATGCGAGTTGCCGCCTGCCGATGCATGATTCGGCAGGCCGAGTCAGCATATTCACCGACGCTTTAGCCTGGCGCCTGGTCCAAGGTAACAGGCGTAGATGCTCCAGATACCCCGACTGCGCCACTAAGCTCGTCACCCAGCAAGAGTTTGACGGCGGCGATCCAAGCCTGCGCAATGGGTGCATGCGTGCGCGCATGTTACGCCCGAGTCACTGAACGGATCGCGCGTGCATCCATCATGCTGCTCGATGGCAGTGGCTTCCGCTCACGGACCCGCGCCGAGTTTCGGCAGAACAGGCGAGGCTCAAGATCCGATAAGAGATGAACGAGTTGCTGGAGTCCGCGCCCGTTCCCGTAGACCACGCGCAGCCCCTGCTCTTTCAGTCGGCAGTCTAAACTCGTCGGGGCAAGACTCTTGGATCGGACGGCCTCAACTCAACCTCTCGACAGCTTGGTTGTGTCGGCACGGCGAGACCTTCTTCGTCATACCATCGGCAAAGCGAAGCACCCCACCGTCGCTGAACTGGATCACCCAATCTAGTGGGCTTAGGTATCTTGCTCACACAGTGTGTCGAGTCGACACACTGTGTGAGCGCCCTCCCAATAGAACACGGGCAGCATCTGCGCCAGCGAGACATCCAGGCAGCAACGGCCATCCCTTGGGCCAAGACCAACCGTGGCGGTCGATACGGCCCGTTGGGGGAATGTGGGTAGCTCGATTAGCCCTAGGTTCGCGGTAGCCGTGATGTGTGTCGAGTCGACACACATCGATTGGCGGGCGTGGGTTGGGCATTGCATAGCTCACGAATCAGGTTCGGATTTCGTGAACCGTCATATCGGGCGTCTTCATGCAAGAGCGTACCCGCTTGTGTGCCGGTGCGACGACGTGCGAGTCTGGTGCGTCTGGTTACGGTGTGTCGAGTCGACACACCTGATGACGTTCAAAGTGCGCGAGTCATCCGAAAGAGGGATCGCCGCGTCAAGGTTGAAAGACCTCAGGTTCAGCCAACCGCCATTGGGTCTGCTTCCTGGAGGTATTGGAACTAGTGGGCTCGAAATCTCGGCAGCGCCAATTGATGTGTCGACTCGACACACACCCGTGGGCGAGCCAAATGGAGTGCTCGATGTCTTGCCTCTGGTGTGTCGACTCGACACATCAGAGGCTTCCACCCAGCAGACATTCAACGCCTGACTGCTAGTTCCTTCTGCCGCAGAATCGGCGGCGCTCGCCGTTGCGTTCTACACGCCAGCATGGGGCACCGGCTGAATCTTTTGTGCCAGTTAACATTTGAGTCAACATTGGAGTCGATGTGTCGACTCGACACACCTTTTAGCGTGCGTCGTATCAAACGCCCTGATCCCAGGCTTCGTGTGTCGACCCGACACACGAAGCTCTCACTCTCGCCCGACTAGTCGATGTTCGAGTCATGCCTTAGGACGGGAGTCGCAACGGCTCGACTCGCCGACCTCCCACGATCCGAATTACGTCCTATCAGTTATTGAGTCGAATTTTTCGCTTTGTTCACCCCTTAGCTGCCGCGCCAATCTTGAGCGTGCACCCACGCATAACAACTTGATGGCTTAATGCCGGAGCGCGATGTGTCGACTCGACACAGTCGGCATCTCCGGCACACAGAGCTACGAAGGCTCAAGCTAGCACGCGCCCGCGTGCATATCGCTCCCGCGTGCAGCCTCCCGTTCTCATCCACAATCGAACCGCCGTTGAGCCGTGTGTGTCGAGTCGACACACACGGAGCGCCCCACCACACAACGCCCGAGGATCCCAACCGGGTACGCCAGGCTCCCCACATACAATCCACGGACGCGGCCCCAGCCTCGACCTCCCTGCAATCCGTGTGTCGACTCGACACACTGAAACTCGGCGGCGAATCGGGATAGGGGCAGGCCTCGCGGCCCGACCCCTCCCACACCACCGTGCGTACGGGTCCGTACACGGCGGTTCGGATCGGTTGATCGACTACCGGCTAACCGAGGGGAGACCGAGAGAAC
>NZ_JAKLJA010000068.1 GCF_022213065.1 Paraburkholderia tagetis | reverse complement strand
CCGCGAGCGTCCTGAACTCAGCGGTGTATGCCTGCTTTGGTATTTTGAACATCGATTCTTTCCTTCCTTCGGGTCGAGTTTACACACGACCTGCTGGAAGGCGAAATTTCGGGGGAAGCTCATCGCTGGCGGCGAACTGCGCGAGGGACGCTTCGCGCGGATTCCACAAGTTGGCCGTTTGGAGCAGTTGTTGAACGAAGCTACTTCTCAATGTCCGACGGAGTCGCTGCAGCAGCGTCTGATAACGCTTTGGCCGAGCCATGAGGACGGGGTACTTCGTTCGCTCGAGGCCCGCATGAAGGATAGGACTGAGACGCTACAGAATCGACTCGATGAGCGAGCCACCCGTGAAATTGGCGCAATGCGCGCTGTGCTGGGCGAGCTGCACACGAGCATCCGGTCGCAGTTGCACGAAGTTACCCCCCAACTAGAGCTCTTCTCAACGCCGGAGAAAGAACAATTTGAGCGGGACCGCAGCGCATTGGAGCGGCGTCTCGATGAGCTACCGGAAGAAATGGAACTCGAAGAAAAAATTATTTTGGCTCGATATGCGGAGCCGAACCCGCGCCTTTTCCCTGTATCAGTGACCTACCTGATTCCGGAAGTCCTTGCACGTCAGGGAGCGGCCTAAATCATGTCTATCGCTCGCCAACATAACGAATGGTTGTCGCTAATTGAGGTCTCTGGACCGTTTCTTTCCTTGCCTGTGTTGCTACGAGTGTTTCCCCAAGGGCTGGAAGCGCACGACACCGAGATGTCCAAGAACGTTCGCCTCGCATTCGGCGAATGGGAAGAGCATCGACAGGAAGTCGTGATTCACACCGCATGGCTCGAGTTCGTGCTCAAGCGCACTCTCGGCTATCCGGATGACTATTTGCTCACAGGACAGGCATTGCCAGATGGCTTAGAGGCGCGCGTTCACGAGTACGGGGAAACTCTCCGACCGACATATGCGCTTAAGGCGCCAACCGAAACGCTTCCTCGCATGTTGGTGAGCGTATATCCGTCGAGCCAAGAGCTGACGAAGCCGGTAGCAGGTACTACATGGAAGACCGGGTCCCCGGACACGCGCATGATGACATTGCTGCATGCGACTAATGTCCCTTTGGGCCTTGTGACCAACGGGGAGAAGTGGCTTCTGGTGGCAGCGAAGCCTGGTGAAACTACAAGCTTTATTACTTGGGATTCGGGACTTTGGTCGGAAGAACCTCTTACCCTGCAGGCATTTGTTTCACTACTCGGAGTTGGTCGTTTCTTCGGTGTAGCAGAGAACGAAACGCTTCCGAATATGCTCGCGGAAAGCGCGATGAATCAGCAGGAAGTTACTGACCAGCTCGGCCAACAGGTGTTGAAGGCGGTTGAGGTGTTGATTCAGGCACTCGACCGCATTGACGTCGAGCAGCACGGACGCTTCTTGAATGGTATTGGGGAGAAAGAGCTATATCAAGCTGCTCTGACCGTGATGATGCGGTTGGTCTTTCTTCTCTCTGCTGAGGAACGTGGGCTTCTTTTACTCGGCGATGCCTTGTATGACCGCCATTACGCAATTTCGACGCTACGCGACCAGCTACGTGAAATACCCGATGAACAGCTTCTTGAACATCGGCATGATGCGTGGGGTCGGTTCTTGGCGACCTGCCGCGTAATTTACGGCGGGGTAGAGCATGAGGCAATGCGCTTGCCGGCGTATGGGGGAGACTTGTTCGACCCGGACCGTTACCCATTTTTGGAAGGCCGGAAAGCAGACACCTCATGGGTTGATACACCAGGAGCGCCCCTTCCAATCAACAACCGCACGGTTCTGCATCTATTGGAGTCGCTGCAGTTTCTGCGAATACGCGTTCCGGGAGGCGGGATTGAGCCGCGTCGGCTGTCGTTTCGTGCGCTCGATATCGAACAGATTGGCCACGTGTACGAAGGGCTGCTCGACCACACGGCGAAACGTGCATCTTCGCCGGTGCTGGGTTTCAAAACCAGTGGCGGTGAAGATATCGAAATTTCACTCAGCGAATTGGACGAGCGCGCGACCGCTGGAGAGGACGAACTGGTTGCGTTCTTGAAGGAGAAAACGGGACGGACGCCGGCGGCTATACGTCGAGCATTCGCGCAGGCCGGCGATACCAATTCGCTCACGCTGCAATCGGCGTGTGGGACGGCAGACGGTCTCTACGACAGGATTAAACGGTACGCACATCTGCTTCGCGAGGACAGCAACGGGTACCCTGTAATTGTGCAACAAGGAAGCGTCTATGTGACGTCGGGGGCAGACCGCCGCAGCACAGGAACGCATTACACGCCAAGAAGCCTTACCGAGTCGGTCGTAAAGACTACGTTGGACCCACTGGTCTACGTGGGCGTCGACAGCGGGGAGGTGCCCGCGCCTGTGCGACTTAAGACACCGTCTGAAATTTTGTCTCTGAAGATTTGCGATTTTGCGTGTGGCTCCGGCGCATTCCTTGTGCAGGTATGCCGGTATATGTCCGAGAGGCTGGTAGAAGCGTGGGCACTCGCGGAGGCAACGCGGCCGGGGGTTCCCCTCGTCGTGCCGGAAGCATTGCCCTCCGGGGCACATCATAGCGAGCAGCTTCTACCAGGTGACCTTGAGGAGCGGCTCGCCCTCGCTCGGAGATTGGTTGCGGAGCGGTGTGTCTACGGTGTAGACGTCAATCCGATGGCCGTCGAAATGGCCAAACTTTCGCTCTGGCTCGTCACGCTGCACAAGAACCGCCCATTCACATTCTTGGACCATGCTATTAAATGCGGCGACAGCCTCTTGGGTCTGCATCAAACTAAACAAATTGAGAGTTTTCACCTAGTACCATCCAGAACGATAGAGCGACTACACGACTACATAAAGCGCGAGTCAATGGTGCTTCTGGACCAGGCCAGAAACAAACGGGAACAACTTGAGCGCTTTACTGTTGTTGATGTGCATGATGCCAAGTTGAAGAGCGAGTTACATGGCGATGCGGAGATGGCTCTCCGCGATGTGCGCGAATTGGGCGACCTCATTGTGGGTGCCGGCTTGTATGCAGCGACTAGTACAGCCTCCCGCAGTTTCAAGCTGCTTGACGCCAAACTAGATGAGCTTTTACTCGATGTGGGAGCCGTCTTCACCGAGAAGGCTTCGTTGCCGAGTGCCCGACCGCAAGGGTCGCCACCGCTTACGGAAAAAGCAGCGCGAATGCTCAATCCCGATTCGGCGCCGCAACCGCGCAATCCTTTTCATTGGCTCATTGAGTTCCCAGAGGTCTTCTTGAACACGAATGAGGCGGGTTTCGACGCCATTGTCGGAAATCCGCCGTTCGTCGGGGGAAAGAAAATTACTGGATTGTTGGGCGATGATTACCGTGACTATCAAGTGCTTTATACAGCGGATGGCCGTAAAGGACATGCCGACCTGTGTGCATATTTCTTTCTCCGAGCTTCTGCCCTTCTCAAACCCAACGGAAACTTTGGGCTTTTAGCGGTAAACACCATCGCGGAAGGTGATACACGACAGGTGGGGTTGGAAGCGATGCTCCATAGTGGGTACTCGATTTTTGCCGCCGCGCCAAATTTCGATTGGCCGGGAGCGGCTGTGGTGGTCGCTAGCGCTGTGTACGTCCATCGCGGGTCTTGGGGCGGGAGCTATCAATTGAGCGGCAGACCGGTGCCTACTATTTCCGCCTTTTTGTCTTCCGAGGTGGAGTGGAGTCCGATGCCTCTTAAGGCCAACGCCAACAAGTCGTTTATCGGTTCTTACGTGCTGGGTACTGGCTTCATCGTACGAGCGGAAGACGCGCTGAGGCTTATCGCTGATGACGCAAAAAACGCTCACGTGCTCTTTCCTTACCTGAACGGTGAAGACTTGAACTCGGAACCTACGCAGAAGGCTTCACGTTGGGTGATTAATTTTTGGGACTGGCCGCTCGCGCGCGACATAGATGGTACGTGGGCCACGGCATCGGAAGACCTAAAATCAAGATGGCTACGGGAAGGACGAGTGCCCGTCGATTATCCTGCCCCAGTAGCCCAAGACTACCCAGACGTCTTATCGATTGTCGAGACAAAGGTAAAACCCGAGCGTCAAAGGAAGGACGCGGATGGGAAATTTGTGCTGCGTAAGCCGTTACCGGACCGCTGGTGGCACTACGCAGATAAGCGTCCGGCGCTTTATCACGCCGTTGGTCGCGGTCATGATTTTTTTCAACATTCGGAGTCGTGGGATGCGCAAGGTCTCCGGCACCCGATGGTGATAGTGACGAGCCTAGTTCAAAACTTCGTAAAATTCGCGGTGGTGGAGAATGACAGCGTCTTTGCTCATAAGCTGGCTGTTTTTCCGATGAATTGGTCGTCGTTTGGAATTCTATCTTCAACGGTTCATCAGATTTGGGCTCGCAAGACCAGCTCAACGATGCGCGTCGACTTGAACTATTCGCCCACAGATACCTTTGAGACAATGCCGTTTCCGGACTCGTTACCCTCGACATTTGCTGTCTTGTGTCGAACCTTCAATGAGCGACGAGTACGAATGATGTCCGAATTGGGGGTCGGTTTGACCCGTCTCTATAACCTTTTCAACTCGGCGGATTGTGCGCACGACGAAATTGTCGCATTGCGCAGTCTTCACACGGAAATAGATAACGCGCTCCTCGCCGCCTACGGATGGCAGGACATTGACCTATGCCACGGATTTCATTCGGTTCCCTATCTACCTGAAAACGACCGTGTTCGCTTCACCATTTGCGAGGAATCGCGCTTGGAGGTTCTGCGCCGGCTTGCACGTTTGAACCGTCAGCGATACGAGGATGAGCATCGTGAAAGCCTGGAACGAACGGATTCTCTGGTCACGGTGAATTCATTCAATCGCCCATTGAGGCGCCCTCGCGTCAACACCAATGATGCGCAAGGTGGACTGTTCTAACGCGGTTGTGTGCCGCTGGGGAGTATAAGTGTCTACTAATCAGAAACCTCATTCAGTCCTTGCGTCAACGGTTCCGTCGCCGGTCCAACTGCGCGCCGAGCTTGAGGACCTTGTCGAAAAGGAACTGTTTGGACCTCGTGGCGGCCCCGATGAGGAAGTCGCAGAAACCCGCGTTCAAGACCGTTATTTGGTCGGCATGCTTTCGCCCCGGAATAGACGTTTGCGTGTGAACGAGATGGATGTACTGGCGGACGACGAGTCTGCCTCCGGCGAGGACGGCGCTACAGACGACGTCCCGCTTCCCACGGATTCATTGTCCCCGTCTTCGATAGGGATGACCTGCACGATTGCCGGAGATGTTCAGTCTGTTCTCGTGACAGGACGTTGGGGGCGGTACAAGCGCGAAAGGAGCAAAACTCAAGTTAATGACAAGGGGAATCCGCTAACGGTGTGGAAGCGGTATCCGATGGGTAACGTTGGTCTCCCAATCGCACTCGTCGAAGGTGATATTGCTCCGGTGCCGCTTGATATGTCACAGCCGGAGGTCTATCTCCAGGGAAGGATTCGCAAGCTCAATGGTGACTGGGTCGTTTCGCTGTTCATGGTCAATGGGCAGCGGGAAAGCGAATCCCTGAAAGACGAAATGTGGGTTTTCCAGCCGGAGCTAGAAGTTGCCGGCGCCGATGGTGCGCCGGTCTTTCGACGTAGGCAGTTGTTCCGTGATGAGGCGAAGGCGGACCCCGTACAACACGCAGAGCAAATGGCGCTCGAGATGCTCTATCGAGCACAGGTTGAGTTCGCCGTAGGACACGGGGTCGCCGTACATGCGGACGTCGACGCAGAGGACTCCACGAAGTGCGTTCGTTTGCGGACGCGCGCGATGCCGACGTATGAGGTACCTCAGACAACGCCGCCTACTGCGGAGGATATCCCCGCTCTGGCCGACGTAGTTCTGGAAATGAAGGCATTATCCGAAATGGCGGATACTGACCTATTCCGGTCGCTCCGGGCATTGCCAGCAGCGTATAAAGCGTGGATTGAGAAAGAGTCTGCCCGAATCGGCGACCCACAGGAGGAGCTGGAGGCCTATCGAAAGGTCGCCGAAAACGCGATTGCCAACTGCGAAGTCGCTTGCGGGCGCATCGATACCGGCATTGACCTTCTCGAACAAGACGCCAAGTCGCTGGAGGCGTTCCGGTTTGCCAACCGGGCGATGTGGCAGCAGCGCATCCACACACTGCTATCGGAGATGAAGCGCGCCGGTCGCAAAGTGAATGTCGGCGAACTGGAAAAATCCGAGAGCCCTTCATGGCGACCATTCCAGTTGGCGTTTGTGCTCCTCAACCTACCTGGCGTGACGCAGCTTGACCACCCCGAGCGCAGCAGTGCGCCCTCTGCTATTGCGGATTTGCTCTGGTTCCCGACCGGCGGCGGTAAGACCGAAGCGTATCTGGGCCTGACTGCGTATACGCTCGGCCTCAGACGACTTCAGGGCAGCGTGGGTGGACGACTGGGGCACGCCGGCGTTGCGGTCATCATGCGCTACACACTTCGGTTGCTTACGTTGCAACAGTTCCAGCGTGCCGCCGCGCTGATTTGCGCATGCGAGGTCATCCGAAGAGCCGCTCCTGAAGTTTGGGGCACGGAGCCGTTCCGCGTTGGACTCTGGGTCGGCATGAAGACGTCTCCCAACAGCGTTGCCGATGCGCATCAGTCGACGCTGGGCGGGCGTGGCGTTGGCATGGGCAGTGGTACGGGCTCTCCGCTACAACTGACCAACTGTCCGTGGTGTGGAGAGGGTTTGGACCTAGGGCGTGATGTGAAGGTGGAGACGTATGCCCAAGGTCGAGCACGCGTCTTTACATACTGCAGTGACCGACTCGGCCAATGTGACTTCAGTCGCGCGAAGGCGCCTGATGAAGGAATTCCGGTCCTGACCGTGGACGAAGAAATCTATCGCCGGTTGCCGGCGCTGCTGATAGCAACCGTCGACAAATTCGCGCAGATGCCATGGAATGGCACGACCCAGATGCTGTTTGGCCAGGTCGACGGATATTGTCCGCGCCATGGGTTTACTTCGCCCTGTCTGGAAGATGCTTCTTCGCATCCGACAAAAAACGGCCTGCCTGCAGTAAGGGCAGTTGCGCACGGGCCGCTCCGGCCACCCGACCTGATTATCCAGGACGAGCTCCACCTGATATCCGGTCCGTTGGGCAGTCTTGTTGGTCTGTACGAGACTGCAGTCGACAAGCTCTGCACCTGGACCA
Organism: Paraburkholderia tagetis; assembly: GCF_022213065.1. Lineage (GTDB taxonomy): Bacteria > Pseudomonadota > Gammaproteobacteria > Burkholderiales > Burkholderiaceae > Paraburkholderia > Paraburkholderia tagetis. Next base: position 20,296 of record NZ_JAKLJA010000068.1, on the reverse strand, counting down.
TTGACGGAAAGGTCGTCCGTCCAAAAGTCATTGTGTCCACGGCGACTATCCGCCAGGCAACAGAGCAAGTCCGGTCGCTATTTCTGCGCGACGTTCGCGTGTTCCCACCTCAAGGTCTGGACGTGCGGGACAACTTCTTCAGCTTGCAGCGGGAGCCCAGTGAGCGATACCCCGGTCGACGGTACGTTGGTGTGAGCGCATTCGGGCGGCGCCTGAAGGTAGCGCTTATTCGCGTCTATTCGGCATATCTCGCGGCGTCCCAGGCATTGTTCTTGAGATACGGGAAAGCAGCTGACCCCTGGATGACGTTGTTGGGCTACTTCAATTCCATGCGTGAGCTCGGCGGCATGAGACGGCTCGTGGATGACGACATTCGCTCGCGTTTGCGTGATATGGATAGCCGTGGGTTGGCGAAGCGTCATACGCCAGCTCTTGAAGAACTGACCTCTCGGAAGAATTCCCGCGATATTCCCGGTTTGCTGGACCGACTTGAGTACGCACACGACCCACTTTTGCCGCCTCACGCGAAGCTAACCGGGAAACCGGTCCGCGCGAATCCTCTTGACGTTGTTCTGGCGACCAACATGATATCTGTGGGTGTCGACGTCAAGCGTTTGGGCTTGATGGTGGTCGGTGGTCAACCGAAGGGAACAGCGGAGTATATTCAGGCGACCAGCCGCGTTGGGCGAAACGCGCAAGCGCCGGGGTTGGTCTGTACCGTCTACAACTGGGGGCGACCGCGCGACCTTTCCCATTACGAGCGTTTTGAGCATTATCACGCGACGTTCTATCAGCACGTCGAAGCGCTTTCAGTGACGCCGTTCGCAGCGCGAGCGGTCGACAGAGGTATATCCGCCGTTCTGGCTGCACTGGTGCGCTTGCCCGCATCTGAATTCAACGAGAACTTGGCTGCGGGACGGCTGGACGGTTCGCACGCGATTGTGAAGGATGCAATCAAGGCAATTAGTGAGCGTGCCGCCTCCGTGACGCAGTCGACGGCGCAAGGGCAACGGGTCGAAAAAATGTTGAAAGCCCGAATCGACTATTGGCTCAAAAGGGCCGCGCCGAAACCGGGTGGGGCTCGGTTAGGGTATCAAGGACAGAGAGATGGAACGACCATTCCGTTGCTTGAGAAAACGGGAGCGGGAGACTGGGAAGACTTTACCTGTCTCGGTTCGCTCCGTGATGTCGAGCCAAGCGTCGGCCTAATCATGGATGACAAACCACTGGATGATGGGTACGGGCAAGGATACACGGCGCCTGCTCCGGCGGCTGTGAGCAATACAGGCACGCCGCCTTCGACGACCGGAGGCCAACAATGACAAAACACAAGGTCGGTGATATCCGACCCACGCAGCTGCTGAACGTTTATGGCGTCGGGGCAATGATTGACCTGCCAAACATCGCCGGAATGGTCATGGGTCTCGACGATTGGGATACGACCCATTCGGTGCTGGTCAGCGAAGAGCGCCTGCTTCGAGCCGTGCGTGTCCAGCTTGGTGACCAGGTTGAAAAACTCCTGCTTCCTCCGGTCGAACCGGACACTGCGTCCGCTGACCCTCTGGGCGGAGCTAAAATCGGGGTCCCGGTGGCAGCATTTCCCCAATGGTTTCGTTGCCCATGGTGTGAATTGCTGGCGCCCGTTAGTTCGGGCCTGTTCGAGCTGAAAACGGACCCCTACAGACCGGACCGCGCGCGGTTTGTCCATGCAAACTGCAGTAAGGCAGGTCAGCCTCCGGTGGCGCTGCCCGCACGTTTTCAGATTGCGTGCAGTCACGGTCACCTTGATGATTTTCCCTGGCTGCGTTTCGTACATCGTGGCGCGGCAACGTGCAATGGACCGCTCCGGCTAAAGAAGATTGGTGCCTCGGACGAAGCTGTGGATTTGCTCGTCAAATGTGATACCTGCGGGCGCGACCGGCGCATGTCCGACGCATTCGGGGAGGTTGCCGAAAGCGACGATGTGTTCGAGTGTAGGGGACGACGACCTCATCTGCGTGATTTCGCTCCAAGCGGTTGCAACGAGCATGCTGAAACGATGTTGCTGGGCGCGTCAAACAGTTGGTTTGGGATTTCGCTGTCAGCGCTGTCAATCCCGATGCATGTGGACAAGTTGCCGCAGTTGGTCGAGGAGCGCTGGGCGGTTTTGCAGCATATTCCGTCAAAGGAGACTGTAGGTGCGTTCAGAGCGGTAGGAAACCTGAAGGGCCTCGAGGACTACAACGACGCTGCTGTATGGGGTGCAATCGAAAGCAAGAAAAATGGCGTGCAGGCTGATGAAGAAAATGGCAACCTGAAATTGCCAGAGTGGAATGTCTTCGTTAGTGCTGACCCGGCCACCAATACGCGAGACTTCCAGTTAACCCCTGTCGTTGCGCCGCACGGATACGAACAATATTTTGAAAAGGTTGTCCGCGCAGAGCGCCTGCGAGAGGTGCGGGCGCTAACCGGATTCACGCGAATCGAATCACCGGGTGACTATTCGGACCCGAGTGAAATTCCAGATGCACTGCGAGCGCCATTGGGCCGCAGCAAGCCCGCTTGGGTGCCTGTTTCTGAAGTGAGGGGGGAGGGAATATTTCTCCAGTTTTCAGAAGAGGTAATACGCGCGTGGGTGAGGCACGTCACTCGGCAAGATGAGGAAATGTTCCGCGCCCACTCCGCATGGCGGAAAGCACGGCACATCCCCGAGCCTCAGAGCGGGTACCCGGGGATTCGATATGCGCTGATTCACTCTTTCTCCCATGCCCTAATGCGGCAGTTGTCCATGGAGGCTGGATACTCGTCGGCCAGCATCCGTGAGCGGATATACGCTCACGACGGAGGGGATGACGCACCTCCGATGGCGGGCTTGCTTCTCTATACGGCGGCTCCCGACAGCGAAGGAACCCTTGGTGGGTTGGTCTCGTTGGGGGAGCCCGACAGGCTTGGGCGTTTGATAAGGTTGGCGTTGGAGGAGATTCGACTCTGTGCTTCAGACCCGTTGTGCGGTGAACATCGGCCGGCGCACGACGGAACTTCTTCGTTGCACGGCGCCGCATGCCATGCGTGCATGTTTTCCCCAGAAACATCGTGCGAGCGCGGAAACAAATATCTTGACCGAGGACTCCTCGTCCAGACGATTGGTGGCGGCAACGTTCCTTTCTTTGAATGATGATGAACTTGCCAACACCTCTCCTCGATGCTATCGCGGAATTTGCCGCTGACGTCTCTTCGGATGCCGTTATGGCCGTAGCAGTGCAGCTAAGGCAGTCAAGCACTAACCTCGAGCAGGCGTTGCTGCAGATTCAGCAGCGCCTCCATTCGACGGCTCGCACTAGGTTTCAGCGAATCCTCGAAGAATGGCGCAACTGTGCTGGTCGAGTTCCGCCGGGCGAACTCGCGGCTTCAGTTGAAGGAGCACTTCACCAAGCGATGAGGCTTCGGGGTGAAAGCAGCGTCGAACTTGTATGGTCAGGGCCAGCTACTCCCCAGCTTGGTTTTCGGAGCACAGAGCAGGTCCTGTTCGAGCTGATAAGTGGCGCACGGAGGTCATTGTTCATCGTAACGTTTGCGGCTTACAAGGTGGACGCTCTTGTGCAAGCGATACAAGCGGCCGTGACCCGAGGCGTCAAAGTTTCCTTTCTTTTGGAGAGCCGGGAAGAAAGCGATGGCAAAGTTGACTTTGACGCGGCGGACGGACTGGCTTTGTCGCGGGTCGGTGGGATTACGACGTACGTTTGGCCGCTAGCGAAGCGCCCGAAAAGCATCCAAGGCCTTCATGGCTCGCTTCATGCAAAATTCGTGGTCGCGGACGAAGAGGTGCTTTTTGTATCGAGTGCGAATCTGACTGACTACGCGATGAACCTCAACATCGAATTAGGAACACTGATGCGCGGCGGTGACGCGCCGAGACAGGTAGCCGCGAATCTCGCGGCCCTTTTGCGAGATGGGGTATTCCGGGCAGTGAACCTATAACCCGATGGAGCGGCACTCTAAAGTTCGGATTTACACACCCGAAGTGGGGTAGAGAGATGGAACTGGACTGCGAGAATTCGGACATGTCAGAGAAGAAAGGTGCAGAACGATTCAGTGCTCGAGAGTCCGCGCTAGGATATCTTTACCAAGTGCGGCTGGCACTTCTCTGGGCTCTTAGGAAGCTCCGCTCCACCCACGAATTCAAGGTCGGGCTTGAGACGCTGGATGACGTAGTGTTCGATTCAGAGGGGCGCCCGACTGACCTTCTGCAAGCGAAACATAGAGTAAAGCGGGTCGCCACGCTCACTGATGCGAGCCCAGATATCTGGAAGACATTTCGCATATGGTTGACGGCTTCAGGCGCCGGGCAAATTGATTCAATGACACGGCTTATCCTGGTATCTACTGGAACTTGCGATAAAGGAAGCGCAGCGTACTTGCTTGGCGAAGGCGAGCAGCGGAATGAGGTGGAAGCTCTGGTTTTATTGAATGCTACCGCGCGTTCATCGTCATCGCAGGAGAACAAGGAGGGCTATGAGCTCTTCCTTGCACTGTCGGAGAGAGAAAAGTCCGCCTTCCTGGAAAGCGTGGTCATCATGGACGGAGCTCCCGTTGCGACCGATGTTGAGCGAGAGCTCCATTTGGAACTCCGATTTGCGGTTCCCAAAAATCGAATTTCTAGCGCGCTAGACGCGCTAGAAGGATGGTGGTTTGGGCAGATGGTCAGGCAACTGTCTTCGCCGGGTGGACTCTCAACCTTGTCATCGCAATCCATCGAACTGAAGCTGGACGATATACGAGACCAATGTCGTGCGGACGCTTTACTGATTGATAACGAGATTCTGCAGCAAAAACTCGACCAGGCTGCTCTTGCCGCGTATGCGCGCTACACTTTTGCAAAGCAAGTGATACTTGTAACGAAAAACAAAACGCGGCTGAATCGAGCCATCAACGACTACTTCCGCGCCTACACGCAACGGTCCAAATGGCTGAGGAGCGACCTATTACTCTTAGCCGACGACGAACGCTTTCGACAAGACCTGTTCGAGGCCTGGGAGATACGGTTTGCTCGCGCGCAGGAAGCTCTTGAAGCCGATTCGAGTGGGAGCAACTGCGTTGCCGCCGGCGCAGAGCTTCTGGCCTGGGCTGAAAGCGATGCTGATTTGAGCCTCAAGGCCGGAATGAACGCACCGTGGATGGCGAGGGGCACTCTGCACGAACTCTCGGACCAGCAGCGCGTAGGTTGGCATCCCGACTACGTGAGATTGCTAGAGTCCGGCAGCGCGCACTCAGATGGTGAGGAGAAGGAGGATGAGTGATACGAGAGATTCAGCCGAGTACCGGGCGCTCTTCAATCCGGCTTTTTGTGCTGTTTTACTACGCGAGGCATGCCTGGGAGCGGAGCGGGAGTCGAAATCCCGGGACGTAGAGCCATTGAGCTTCGCCGCGTCCTTTCTTGTCCTACCTGCGGTCTTGCACGAACCGATTCGGCGCGAATTGCCAAAGACTATCGCAACATCCTTTGCTACGTGGCTGGCAGAGAACCCCCTGCTACGCTCTCAGTTTGCATCCCTAGCGAGGGTCACAAAAGACATCACGCGAAAAGGACTGCTATTTGGTTCCACTCATGGAGCATTGAGCCTTGCGGCAGGCCAAGTGCATGCCGCTGGTTCCATGAAGATTCAGATACGGGGACTCGATGAGGCCAATTCCGAGATGGGGCAATGCCTTCGCGGCGCTCACTTCATGGGGAGATGGCTCGCACTGGCCGGAAACACAACAACAACCTTAGCGCTTATCGGGATGCGGGCATGATGCAGGTAATTGCTATTGCGGTCTACAGCTGCGACGGTCGACGTCGTGCTGTGCCGTTTCGGCGCGGTTTGAATGTGGTGTCTGGTGACTCCAAGACCGGTAAGTCGACTCTGATTGAAATTCTGGATTATTGTTTTGGCGCGGACGAATGCTCGGTGCCAGACGGTGTGGTTCGGTCGAAGGTCGCATGGTATGGAGTTCTTCTCCACTTGGGCGACGCCGGACGAGCCTTCGTTGCCAGGCGAGCACCGAGCCCGCCTGCGAAGTCCACGGAAGATATTTTCTTGCAGATGGGAGCAAAAGAGCTAAAGCTTCCTTCTGCGAAGCAACTGCGTAAGACGACGAATCTTGGGGGCCTCATAGCTCAACTCACGTCTTGGGTTGGCATCAAGGAGACTTTGCATGTGCCGCCGCCTGGGCAGACGCGGCGCGCGCTCTCGACCAACATTAGGCACGCGCTTGCATTCTGTCTCCAGACGCAGAATGAAATTGACCAAAAGGGCTATCTTTTCCACGGGGCGGCGGACAATTTTGTTTCGCAAGCACTGAAAGATTCTTTGCCATATCTTCTCGGAGCTGTCAGTGAAGACCAGATGGCAAAGCGATTTGAACTCAAGGTATGTCGCGACAAACTTCGGAGCATCGACCGAACTCTGAGAGAGTTGGAAGACCTTCGGGGGAAAGGGAGCGAGAGAGCTTCCTCGCTGCTGACTGAAGCGCGTTTGGTTGGCCTTACGGACTTGGGGCAGCCAGAGTCATGGCAAGCCGCTGTTGCCGAGCTCAAACGGATAGCGGAGTCTCCAATAGGACGCAATCTGCCTCCACAAGCCGACGAAGACGAATTCGCGCGATTGTCATCGGAGCGCGCTCGCCTCCAGGACCAGATTCGCAGTAAGCGGCATGCGATAGACACAGCGCGGGCCTTCGAGAATCACGGACTGGAGTTTGAGCAAGAGGTGCAAGAGCAGGCTCGCCGCCTTGGTCTGGTCGACCTATTTTCCTCGGAGCGCACCGCGCATGCATGCCCACTATGCAGCCAATCCCTGCAGGAACAGGAGATTGATTCCGTGGCCAATTTGCAGCTGTTCCATAACGACCTGCTCGACCACTCGACTGCAGTGCGCACTTCGACGCCACATATCCAGGCCGCGATAGAGGCATATGAGAGTGAAGTGTCGGCTCTTCGAGAAAGGCTGTCAGTGGTGAGGATGCAGCTTAACGTCATTCGCGAGAATGACCAGCGCCTCCAAAAGTATCATGACGATGCAGCGCGAAGCGCGCTGGTCGTTGGTCGGATTTCGCTCTATCTGGAGAGTCTGCCAGAAGAGACAGATACAAGCGGAATGCACCTTGAGCGAGACCATCTTGCGGGCATCTGCAAGGAGCTTGAGGCGGTATTGAGCCACCAGTTGATGGCAGAGCGACTGGAGTCGATTCTCGGGCGAATCAATCCAGCAATATCCGAGCATGCGGCAACCCTGAAGCTTGAGTTCTCAGATTCGCCGGTGCGATTTGACGTTCGGAACTTAACCGTTGTCGCGGACACCTTGGATGGCCCTGTTCCTTTGAAGCGCATGGGGAGCGGGGAGAACTGGGTCGGCTATCACCTTGTGGTTCACCTTGCGCTACACGAGTGGTTCGCGCAAAAGAATCGCCCGGTCCCAAATTTCCTGATGATTGACCAACCGTCCCAAGCGCACTTTCCTGCCGACTCGGGTAACGGAACAAAGAAGAAAGACATTGATAGAGCCACGGTTCGACGAATGTATGAGCTGATGGCGCAGTCAAGTAGTGTCGAGGGGCGCGAATATCAGGTGATAGTTACCGACCACGCCGATTTTGATGACCCGGGGTTTCAGAAGCATGTTCGCCATCGTTGGCGGGATGGCGAGAAGCTCATCCCCGAAGACTGGCCAAGGTGCTATGGAGAAGAGCGAACGTAACAAGCATCAGAAGTTAGAATTCGGATAGTTCCATAACTGGAACCTGCGATTGCGGAGTTGCGTTCATCTAATGCAACGTCCATCAAGTTAATCTGTGGCGGTAACGTTGCCAAACGCTGGGAAATGCTAGATGTCTGCTCCGACAAGAAGCACGAGAAAATCCGGCCCTCCATTCACGGTTATGTTTGGGCTATCGGAACCAGAGGTCTCCGCCATCCGCCCGTTCCATGTGTTCATCGTACCCAGCGAACACCAAACGAAGGACTATGGCTTCAGAACGCGGGTCGACGTTCACGTTGGCCTCCCAGGAAATCTCCCGTATTTCGGATTCAGCGCTTTCTTTGGATTGCTGACACCCGAAGCCGATACGGTGAGCGACGTCCTGAGAATTGAGGAAGAGTTAAGGGATACCGACAACCCGGCGAAGCTAATCGAGGCCAATGAGTCGCATCGATTTTTCACGATGTTACCTTCCATGGACGACTATCGGCGGCTCGTGCGAGTTATCGGTGCGGAACTGACCTCAGACCTGCTGCTTGATATTAACGATGTCGTGGCGCTCGGAGAATTCCAGCCGAGTTCGGACATTCCTCAGTTGGCGGCAGGCACGCAGGTCTTTCAACGCTCCTTCATTAGGCACTCGGAGTCGTTTTTTGCGTTCAGGAACGCCGGTCCTATCCTGCGAGGCATCAATTCGGAGGAGTTCGGCCGCATGTCGAATGACATCGAGGTCACCTTTCGACTCGCGGGAAGAGTGAACGAACACAGACTGCGCTTTCGCTTCGACTACGAGGGCGACCTGCCGAAACGTATCGCTGTCGTAATCGGAAAGAACGGGGTCGGGAAGAGCTGGGCGCTCGGACAGATTGTGCGTGCGGCACTGGCTGGCGACGAGGTGTCTCTGAGGGAGACAAATACTCGTGAACGAGTATCTGTGAACCGCGTGCTTGCTTTTGCGCCGGCCAGCGAGTGGGCCTCGGTCTTTCCTCCGGAGCGGAAAAAGAGCCCCAAAGTATGGTACAAGCGCTTTGCGCTCAATCGCACCGGACGAGCTCGTCGAGGCGGCGGGGTCGCTGATATGGTGCTTCAAGTCGCACGTTCGGAAGGATTTATTGGCAAGCTATCGCGATGGGAAATATTTCTGGATGCCATTCGGGCAATCTCGGATTGGGAACAGATTGTTCTCGTAAACTCGGATAGGGATAGCGCGCCGATACCTATCGCTGCACTGAGACCTAACGCTGAACGAGCATCTCTTCCTGAGGACGATGACAGGGAGGATGAATCGGAACTCAGGATGTTTTCGGCGATTGACCTAAATCGGGAACCGGTTCGTCTTGTCGACGATGCAATCTATTCGTTGAGTAGCGGCGAGACTTCCTTCTTGCGTTTTGCAGCGCAGGCGAGCCTCTACGTGGAGAATGGCTCGCTTTTGCTCCTTGATGAACCGGAAACGCATCTACATCCCAACTTCATCAGTCGCTTCGTCGCATTGTTAAATGAGCTCTTGGTGAATACTGGCTCTGCCGCCGTAATCTCGACGCATTCCGCCTATTTCGTTCGAGAGGTGTTTAGGGAGCAGGTGACTGTGCTGAGCACAACCAGCGACGGAATGGTGATATCGGAGCCTCTGCGGCTTCAAACCTTTGGGGCGGACGTCGGTTCAATCTCCTACTTCGTGTTTGGAGAGGATGAGCCGTCTAGGTTGGCGGCAGAGGTGGAGCGGAGTCTACTGACGCAGTATCAGAGCTGGGACAAGTTGTACGCTGACTACAAGGATGACCTTTCTCCCGAGATGCTCGGCTCTCTGAGGCTCGCTCTGGAGGCAAAACGGCGCGATGAATAGACTGCACCCCCCTGAAATTGACGACAACGAGGCGCTTACCAAGCTTGCGAACAATAAGCGAGTCCGCAGCTTTCCGCATCTGCTTGCGGAGCTAGCCCCAATCATCGCCGGCTATGAGCAGTACCGCGCCGTACTTGGAGATGCGCATCAAATCGCTAACGTGCCGCTGAGCGATGAGGTCAGGGGTTATCTCAAGGGGCACTACAGCAGTCCGCCGGCAGACCTCTCGTACATCAGGAATCTTCGACTGGATGCCGAGCAGCGCGTCTGTCCGATGTGCGGCTCGATGCATCGGGGTACGCTGGACCACCTTATGCCCAAGGAGGCATACACGGCCTTCGCGGTGTTTTCACTGAACCTCGTTCCCGCCTGCAAGTGCAATACGCTACGAGGAGAAGTAATCGTCGGGCCGTCTGCCGGCCAGCGAATTTTGCACCCATATTTCGATGAATGCCTTAGTGAACGCCTGATTGCTGCACGTTTTGACGATTTGGGCGCTATCCCACGCATTAGCATACAATTGCTGACGCCGCTGGCTCATCCGCAGCATCGAGCAATCGAATTCCACGTTCGCGAGATTGTCTCCAACACGGCGATATTGAAGCACCTCTCGGACAGATGGACGCACCTGTGCGACAGGCCTCAGCGTATCGTGCGCGCCCTTGCCGAGATACCTCAGAGTGAACAGGCTCTGCGCGAGATTCTCGAAAAGGAACGGGAACTGACGGACGAGACGCGCGGTGGCAAAAACAATTGGGACTCGGTGTTCGTGACGGGCTTGCTGGATGCCGACGTCTTGCATTGGCTCTATCTGCAATTGTCCCGACCCGGCCGAGGGCCGGATGCCCCACTCGTCGTACCCTAGGTCGTCGGAGTCTTATTCTGGAAAATGGGTCTCGATACGATAACAGTTGTCCTTTTCAAACATAGACAGGCGAGCCCGTTAGAAGGGGCGAGCGCACCCCATGGCTACAAACTGGGCCTTTATGGACCATTCGCTCTTCGGCCTCTGGGCTTCCTGAAGACTTTCTCTGTATCGGCGACAATTCAGGTTCGCGTCGATACGACGAAAACGTTTTGAGGGGGAAGGGCAAGTGAGCAGCAAGGTCGAGTTTCTAGTCGCCGATTCCATCGCGGACGTGCCGGCCGAAGCGTGGAATGTCCTGAGTTCTGGCAACCCATTCGTCCGGCACGAGTTTCTGTCGGCATTGCACGACACAGGTTGCGCGACTGATGCGACCGGCTGGCAGCCAACTTACTTACTTATGAAGAGGGGAGGCAGGCTCGCAGGCGTGATGCCGTTATATCTGAAATTTCATTCACGCGGCGAATATGTCTTCGACCATGCATGGGCAGATGCCTTCCAGAGACACGGCCTGCGATATTACCCGAAGCTCCTTTCGGCGGTCCCATTCTCGCCCGTTACCGGTCCAAGGCTGCTCGCGCCGACGCACGCTGACCGCGTCCTCCTTGCACAAGGTGCTATCCAACTTGCGAAGCAGCTAGACGTATCCTCAATCCACGTGCTCTTCTCGAATGAGGACGACATTGAGGCGCTTAGAGACGCGGGATATATGCTTCGGGAGGGCGTCCAGTTCCATTGGGAGAATTTTGGGTACAAGACCTTCGATGAGTTTCTCTCGAAGATGTCGCACGACAAACGGAAGAAGGTCAAACAGGACCGTAGACGGGTCCATGACGCCGGCGTTACGTTCCGGTGGTTGCGCGGGCAGGAGATTGGCCAGGACGACCTCGACTTCTTCTACGAGTGCTACGAGAACACCTACCGCGAGCACTGGAACCCGCCATACCTGAATCGCAAGTTTTTCGGCCAGGTCCACCGGACGATGCCCGATGCGCTAATGCTGGTCATCGCTGAGGAGGATGGTAAGAGGCTAGCGGTCGCGCTGAATGTCGTTCAGGGCGACACGATGTACGGGCGGTATTGGGGTACCAAAGAGTTCGTCTCGGGCCTTCATTTCGAAACCTGTTACATGCAGGGTATCGAGTACGGTATTGCCAACGGACTGAAGAGCTTCGAGGGCGGGGCACAGGGTGTGCACAAAATGTCACGCGGCCTGATGCCCACGCCGACGTGGTCAGCGCATTGGATTGCCGACAATAGGTTCGCCCATGCCATCAGTGAGTTTCTGGACCAGGAGACGGCCGCGATGGACCAGCACATTGATGAGCTCGAGGCACATACGCCGTTCAAGCGAAAGGGTTGAAGGGCGCGAGGTTTTTGGCGAGAGGCAACTTATTTCGGTACTGGGCCACGGCGTCGAATTACGTCTCTGAGGACTGCGGCTTCCATAAGACTTTGCTCTTTCTCTGCCTCGCGGGCGCAAATTTCCGCTTGCTGCTTCTCGACGATTGACAGTTTCTTCCGCCGTCGGCTAGAGCGGACATAGGCTTGATACGAGTTTCCTGAGACGTGCCCCGAGACGTCCATAATGTCTTGAAGCACATCGTCCTTGGCGACCGACGCACCTGCGAGATGCCGCGCTTCCAGAGCGCGGTCCGCAAAATCATCTAGCATGCCTCGTCTCAAGGCGTGATATCCAGCACCCTTCGGTGCCCCAATAGCCCGGAACGCCTTTCCAAATAGCTGTGAAAGGGTGCGGTCCGTCAAAGACGTGCCTCTGCGGGACAGGAATATGCGCCCACCGGTGTCTTTCTCGGAGCCCTTGGCAGCGTTTAGAATAGCTGCGCGTCCGGTGTTCGAATCCTTGATATAGGCCTGAATGCGATACGCAAGCTCCCACGGCACGGGAAACGAAAATTGATGGTAGTTTTTTTGTTTTGGGGGGATGACGAGGAAGTGGTCTTTGCCAGCTTTGAACTGACTCTCGATTGCCTCGTGTGAGAACAGGTCCACCGTAAGGGAGTTGGCCGATTCGCACCGCCATCCTACGTGCTCGCCGAGATGCAGAAGAAGCACGTTTCGCTCGGCCAGTACACTATCAAAATTTTCGCGAAAGTGGTGCGCGAGTTGACGGATTTCATCGGGCGTTGCCCAGTGCTGGCCCTCTTTTGTTCTTGAGCGCTCGCCAGTGTGTTCGAATCTCACAGGATACTTGGCTGACGCCTTGACGTTTGCATCGGTCTGAGCAACCCGTAGCGAAGGAAGTGACGACCTGATGTTGCATTTGTCGTCATCCCACGACATCAGATTTGATGCGTACTTCGCGTCCATCTGGGCCCAGCAGTAAAATTCATAGACCCATTCCAGCTTTCTGTTGGCCGTAGCCATGGCTTTGCGCATAGAATCGCGGCTGCGCGGGTTGTCTTGAATGCGCTGGAGCGCCCATTCGCCGTAGTTCCGCAGAAGCGTGTCGTTGGCGTCGAGCCAATGCGCAACGGGTTTGTAGAATTGCTCAAGTGTTCTAACCGGCTTTAGCAGGATATCCAGATTGAATCTGGATTGTTCGTTTTTCCAATCTATCTTCTTCTCGGCAAGGTACTCCGCATAACTCAGCATTGAATAAGTCAAGCTCTCAACATATGACGCATACCCCTTCCTGTTGATTCCATTCCGGCGGTAGCTCGCGAGCTTGAAATCACAGAAGTCGACCAACGGCTCGATGAGCGCAAGTTTTTGGTCTCGGAATACAGGGACACGCTCGAGCTCTGAGTTGCCAACCCAAATCAGGGTAACGGTGGGAACGCGAAATTGTTGAGTACCCATAGGTGATGCTCCTAGACCATGTTGCTTCCGAGCGTCTGCAATGCTCCAAAACGTCGAGGCCGGCGTGTTCTACTGCAACTTACGGCGCGGGCGAAAATGGATTCATCGCCTATCAATGCTACAGCTTCGCTGGCACACGACACAGCTTTATGAACCCAAAGACGGTCTACAAAAGGGGCCGATGTCAACGGAAGAATGACATGCTGGGAAGAAGCAAACTGACAACCTTGAACCGGCAGCGCATGCGCAAGCGAAATATGCGACAGATTTTCCGCAGTCAGTGTCACCTCGCCGACCATGGTGAACCTGGCGATGGCAAGGATGCGCGCCGGATGGCCATTGCGAACTTCATATCGGGCGTCGCCAAGTACCTCGAGCAAGGTTCCCAAAGCGCCCGGTATCAAACCGAGCTCCCATACCTGCTTGTGGCAGACAAGCGGCTCCCCAGTCGTAGCGAACTGCGCACCACGGAGTTTGACGGTCGACGCAGACTGCCCCGTTTCGCGTTTGTAGAGTATCGACTCCTGATGAATTAACGTATTGAACTGGTGGCACTGTTCTAGCAACGGTAGTATTACCAGGACACTTTGAGCCGACGCAGCCGCATAGAATTCCGAAACTGTAGCGGCCAAGGTCTCTCTCCAACCGGAGGTCGGGACCAATCGGAACGCTCCGCCGTATCCGTTGCTGGACGGCAAGGTAGCGCGGCCGACGTCAATGTCGTGCAGCAAGCTCGCGATACCAACCCGAGGCCGCTTTCTCGTCGACATCAGCGTTCTCGACTGAATCGTCGTGAGACTCATGAGCCATTGAAGAACAGGTCCGGGGCCGACGGCAAGCTGGTATTTTGACCGGACCACCACACGTACGTTTGTTGACGCCGGCAGGCGCTGTAACAACTTCGAAAACAGCAAGACATTGAATCCTTCAATGCCGTAGACATAGATGATTTCGGGTACTGAGCGTCCAAGACCGTCGGTGATGAGTGCGGTAATAGTTGTGATTCGAGTCCGTGCGCCCGAAGCCCTCAAACCGCAGACTATGGTCTGGTCCGGCACGACGTGAAGCGATTGTTCTTCCATGGAAGCAAGCTGCGAGACGACACCGACGGGCGACCATCCCTCAGCGAACATCAGGCTGATGCTCAGGGTACCTTGTGGGAAGTGTTTTTCGCTTGAGCGTTGCGACTCGGAAGTAACGGGTCGGCTATCAATTGACAGCCGGCCTCTTAGTGCTGATTCAATATTGTAGAGCCCTGTTGTCTGATAGACGCATTCGCCGACTGGCCCCTTGAGCGCGATTAGTTTTCCATGCTCAATCGCAAGTGAAATGGCTCTACTGGCCAGGGGCGTCGAACCAAGTCGGATGCGTAGTAGCCGTCGCAACGATGCGTCAGCAAGCGCAGTGTCGCCAAAGCTTGATGCTGCATAAAGGGCGGCTTCGGCGGCGCCGATTAGTCGCTTCGACGATTCGGCATCTATGTTGAATACCCGAAGGGCCGCAGAATCGACCTGTCTCCACGTTGAGAACGGGAGGTATCGGTATGGATTGTCTGTGAGGAAATCGGCCGCAGTTCGTCCCCAGAATTTGAACAGGAGCGGCGCTGAACTAACGGAAAAAGATGCCCGAATGAGAACTTTTCGCAGCCGTATCTCCGCCCAAAAATCGAGCCAACGTTCACAGAATGCGACGGCATCTCGAAGCTCCAATCGCAAAGCCCCGGCGATGCCAACATAGTCGGCTGCATCAAGCATAAGTCTCAACCCCTCGCCCAGCCGTTTGTATGCTGACTTGCTTGTACGAAGGTCAACTTCTGCAAAGTAAAGGTTACGGCCAAGGAAGCTGGCTATCTCGGCGCCTCGCGGCATATCGACGTATGCCTCGGTCGCGTGCAGTTGCGAGCCATGTGTCGCGCTATACCTGAAGCGTCCTTCGACCGACCAGATGTCGCCGGCCTGCGGCTCCACGGGAAGCAGGTTATACGGGACAACGACGCGAATCTGGCGAACAGGCGAGACCGTCAGGACGAAAATCGCGCCACCTCCGGTTCGCGAAAGCACTTTCAAGATTTCGCCCCGGTGCAGGCGAGTTGGCCCAGGGGTGTTCACGGCCGGACGTCCAGTCCAGTATCTTCGAGATACATCAATGCGTTCAACTTTCTCCTCAGCCGGCTGTTATCCGTCTGTAACTCAGCTAGTGCTTCGTTTATCTCTTGGGACGTTAGACCGCTTTTCGAGGTGCCTTCCGGCGCTCGCTTCTCTTGGTTTCGCGCATGCATTTTCGCAATTTCGGCGTCCAGCTGGCCAAAAATTGCCTTCATTGTCGGATTGCTACGCGCGGTCGACCGTGAGATTCCGAGCATCTTGCAAATCGTCTCTTTGGACGATTCGCCAAACTGGTTGAGAGGGACGTGCTCTAGGGCTGTTTGGGCACGCCACCCGGCCAGTCGGCCGGCATTCTCGACCGCACGGCTATGGCGGTCGAATGATTTCGATAATTTCATTTCCTGCCTTTTGAACTCAGTGGTCGAATTTTCGCGAGCTCCGCAGTCAGCTCGGCGTTGGCAGTGGTTAGTCGTGCTATCTGGTCATTCAGAAGGTTGTTGTTATGTTCTCGCGCCAACTCAGACCTGCGCCACTCGGTTTGCGCTCGAGCGGCCAGTCGCCGTTGGTGGACCAGGTCGTTGTTGGCCTCTATGGCTATCTGTTTCCAGTAGTCAAGCTCCTTGCGCATCGACTGCAGCTCTGGTTTGAGATTGTCCTTGGATGCTTGAGCCGCAACCTTCTTGATTACACCCTTAATTTGAGTCTCTACATCCTCCAGACTCTTGACATGATAGTCTTTGCCTAGCGTCGAACGGCTGAGTGTGGCGAATTCCAGGATTTCGGGATACTTCGCAATCGTGGCGCTGCAGTTGTCTTTTGCCGTCCACGCACAGAATGCTCGCTTGTCGTCGGGGAAATAGTCGTAGAGGGGCTTGTTGTGCTCATCCGTGAGTCGCTTTCCGGCGTCGTCAATTAACGGCGGGACTCCGTGTGCCTTCCACTTTTTTAGCAGCTTCACCTTGTCGGCGATTTTCTTCCTGGCCTCGGCAAGGTATCTCTCTGAAACATGTTCAGTCACAGGTCGAACTCCTCTTGGAGATGTGGCTTAAAAGGGGCAGCTGCTCTCGCCGCAGAACCGGCACCTACGCGTTTCCACGACTTTTCAATGCCCACGGGCAATGCCATTGTTCTTCCCCGCGCCTTGTTCCGAGCGGCTTCCGCCGGAAATTTCCGAGACATGGCAGTAGTCTGAAATTCCATCCGCCTTAACATGTACCGGTTGGAAAGTGAAAACAGTGAGGCACGGCTTAGCGGGCGTAGAAGCTCCAGCTCAGGAGGGCCGTCTAGAGTTGCGCGACAGTTGTCGTTATCGGTCCAGGCGCAAACGGCCTCGACGCTGGCGGGGAAGTTGTCGAGCATCGGATTGTTCGATTCGTCTACGGCGACGTTTCCTGAAGTCCTGAGCAGCGCAGGAAGACCGGCCACTTCCCACTTTCTGAGCAAATTGATTTTGGCGCAGATGTTGTTAAGTGACGCAGTGTGTACGAATTCATTGGGATGACGCATGGCTTACCTCCGTAACTGGATAGACCTTCGCGAACCCTTGGACGACGGATAGCATTAACGCACGGCTCTTTTCCCCAAGCTGGCGTTCTTGCCTAGCGATTTCGAACAACCTCTCTGCATCTTTAGCCCAGCGAAGCCGTAGACTCGGGGGGGTCCTCGGGTTTTCGGACGCTGCAAGCAGTTCAGCGGCATCTTGCTCCATCAGGGCAATATAGTTCTCGGTCGTCAAGGAGTGGATGCAACCATGGCATGTCTCTGGGTTTGCTCTCTCATGGTGGATTTGCCCGTCTGCAGCACACTTAGCCGCCTTTCGGGTGTGTCGCGCATTGCCTGCTGAACAACCACCGTTACGGCTTTCTTGGTACCAGTATGCGTGAGCTTCCATCCTCTCGCGCGTGAGGTGAGCTTGCTCTTCCAGGCTCATCTTGCGAAAGGTTGCCGACGCCGACATCCGCTTGATGAATTTCAAAATAAGTCTGGGGAGCCCACCGCCTATCAATTTTCCGGACAAAAGGTCCAGAATCTTTTGCTCGAAAGCTTCGGAGCGAACGTCCGCCAACATCTCATAGAAATCCTTCATCTCGTCTCTGGCTTTTCCAATCAGCATTGCGATGCGCCGCTCCAGCCGACGAGCCGGTGGGTCGGTGATGTAGACCTGTGTTTGGTCGACGTCGACGTGCCCGAGATGTTCGCTGAGCGCAATTAGCTCGGGATGGTCGTAACGATTAACAAACAAAAGGCAGAAAATTCTCCGGAAGGGATGTGCCCTCCCAGAGAAATCTAGCGTCGACATGCCGCAAAGAGCGAAAAATTGACGGGCGTGACTTTCCCAGTCGAACTCAGTGGCTGGGCCAGAGAACCCGTGTTGGCTGAAAGTCCGTCGTGAAAAAAGTTTGATATTGCGGCCAGCTTCTTGGTCCCCCTCTATGTCGATAGGATTGGTGCTCAGTGGCCGGAAGTATTGCTGGAGTTGCTCCAGTCGTTCGACAACGTCGGCGACCAGCTTGTTGCACCAGAAGGTCGCATAGTCCTTCAGCGATTTTTCGATGTAAAAATCTATGCGCCGGAGCTCAGGCTCGGCAGCCACTTGCTCGACGCATCCAAAGTACAAGCCATAAGGCTTCTCAAATCCGTTCACTTCGTTTCGCCGGCGACCATGATTCGACGCAATCAAGGATGTCGCGGCAACGAATAAGTAATCAATCATGCGCGCCAACGAAAACTCGCCCTCGGAAGCATCAATCGTCGGGAACGGAAGATGGAACTTCGCCTTGATCCCAGGGTACTCCTTCCGTAGGCGCAGACGCAGGCGTCGCAGCGTCGTCCAGGGCTCCTTGCCGACATTTTTCTCGAGCTCGTCTCTAGCGGCTGCGACCAACTCAATGATTCCGGGGAAATAGTCGTAGACCCACTTTATGGAGTTTTTGAAAATCGTTACGGCGACTTCCAGGTCGAGGTTCTCCGTCCTGCCGTCGCGATTTGAGGCTGTAGTGATGTTGAGCGACCGCTGACTTCCGGATACATTCGCGAACGGGTAGCGCGATAGTCCGTCGAAGCCTGCCGGCATCTCAGCCAGCAAATTCAGGATATGCATGGTCGTCTTCTTGTTTTTCAGAAGTCCGCCCGCGCGTGGTTTGATTTGGTCCTCCGGTATTCCGACAAGACGACCAAAGTCCCGTGCGAACCAAGTGGGCGTGAGATGCGGCGCATATGGCAAGCCGAGCTCCATCGCAAAAATGTCGCGCTTGAAGTTTCCTTCTCGGCGGTGCTTGGCGGAGCTCGCTGAGCGAAGGCTTTCTCGCAACTCGAGGTCCTTACTGGCGCGCTCCAACAGGACCTTCAAGGCTTCGTCGTATTCGAGTATTGACCACCAGCCCTTCTCCGCGACGTCGACGACCAGCGCATTTACGTCCTCGCTTGTGAGCGCCCGTAGAGCAGGTGTTCCTTTCCGATGCATCCAGATGAAAAGGCGGACCGCTGTGGCGATGGCGGCAGTGATTGCGGGCTCGACGGCGCCGCGATGATGCCGCTTGCAGGTCAGGTTTATCAGGATTTTCAAGGTGTCGACGAACTCAGGGAAATCCCCAAGCCGACGATGTGTTGCGAATGGGCTTAATCCACCGTTCACCGCGACCACAATATTCGTCAGGTCATAAGCTACTGCCGCCGGTGCCGCCTTCTGATGGGAGACATTGACCCGAACGATGTCGTCCCGCCATTCGCTTAGGTAGCGGCTATGACGTTGAGGCCGCTCCTTCTCTGGCCGCTGGGCTGCCGAGGGGCGGCCATCAGTAGGATTCAACCTGTCGGTTTGCTCAGGCACTGAGTCGGTTGAGCTGCTAGTGAAATCAGGTGTCGCACGCTTAAGCGGCATTTAGCGTCTCCTCATAGTCTCGTAAAACGTCGCAATACGGACTGGCGGAAATAAGTTTGTAAAGCGCCTGGCAAAATATAAGTCTTGGAAGGTGGAAGTGACGGAAGCGGTCAAGGTTGAATTGAATTAGTGTTCTGAGGGAGCGGCTATAAAATCGATGCTGTAGTACGCAATGTTGAATTTCGACTTCGGTGATGCAGATTGCCATGTCCCCGACAGAGTCGAGCCATTTGTCGGCCAACGATTCGCCTGTCTCTGGAGAAGTCGTGCTCGACGGAAATAGCATTTGCTCCCGTACCTTTGCCGGGTCGAAGTTCAATTCGACTACGCGCTCCATCCCTCCGCAAGCGAAAACAATAGATGCGGAAAGGTGGTCCATAAACCGCTTCATATTTGCGGCGTTTAAAAGTTTTATAATCGTAGAATTGAGATATCGCTGCGTGGTGTGCAAATCGGCATGCCCAAGCAGCGCAGAAACGTAGTGGACGTCGCGATTTGAGCGTAGATATTCAATGCTGGCAACTTGGTCCCGTATACTCTTCGGAATAAATGTGGGGATGTCATATTGTTGACAGAATTGCGGAAGAGATGTGCTCAAATCGATGATGTCAAACGTATATGCTGATGCTTTCCCGAGATTCAGCGTCACAAAGAGGGAGTCAGACGAACGCGTGATGTTCGCATCCTTTAGGTTTCGGTCATGCCACAAGAGCAACCCAAGAGCCTTGCATGCATATTCATCGTTAATGTCACATGAATCGGTTACCGCTTCTATGTCTTGCCACTCTTCATCCTCTAGACTGGTGAGCGTCATTTCTTGCAGTTGGGCGCTACGCGTCTTCATTCCTGATATTGTGTAAGTGCCATCGCTATTGATTTTTATATTGTCGGATGTCATCGACAAGACAACTGAGGCATTCCACGGCGTGGGAGCCATTGTCTGTAACGTCCCGGGATATTTAAGAAGTGACGTCCCGCGCTATTCGGGGTGAAACGAATCGAGTCGTCTCGCGCTTTGATGGAAATGCACACGATCACGCAGAGCGCGAAACGGGGTTCAGA
>NZ_JAKLJA010000067.1 GCF_022213065.1 Paraburkholderia tagetis | reverse complement strand
AAAACCTGACTTACTTTAGTGTGAGACTCTTGATACTTTCGCTACTCCCGATAACTCCGAAGAATCATCAGGTCACGAAACCCGTCAAGCGCCCACACTTATCGGCTGTAAATTTTTAAAGAGCAATCACTCAAAAACAGCATTTAAATCCGCTGTTTTTTTCGCGCCCCGCATCAGAAGGGAGGCGAATTATGAATCGCCACGAACCTCTCGTCAAGAGAATTTCGAATATTTATTTTGAGGTCCCGACGCTGAATGTAAAGGATACGTTCCCGCTCTCGCGATGTGGGCACGCATGTCTTCGCCTGAACGTGGAGCGGTGCATATGGCTTGCGGACTTTTGTGAGTCCGAAAGCAAAACATGTTGACCAGAACCGACGACCTCCGTACACTTCGCGCCGCGGGGTGGAGCAGTCTGGCAGCTCGTCGGGCTCATAACCCGAAGGTCATAGGTTCAAATCCTATCCCCGCAACCAACATCGAAGCCCGCTCGGCGTCAGCAAGCGGGCTTTTTGTTTTTGCTTCTTTTTTGAGCGTTGCAGCCGCCGCAGTCGGCCACACTACGAACCGATCAAGAAACCGATCGTGGCCCGGAGAAGAAGACGAACATGAAGGGCACCGTCGCACTGGACGCGCTGAACGCGGCGGCACTGTCCGACTCTACGCCGAAATCGTCGGCCATCTGCTGGCGAAAGGGCATGCCCGTACCCGCCGGCAACGGAGCTGCTTACGTGAACGCAATGTGAAGGATTTTTCGGACTTTCGCGAACGCTGCGCTACTCGCCAATGCCCTGGACGGCTTGCGCTGTGCCAGCCCGAGACTTCCACCTCGATCAAAAAGTACGACAGGCAGATTGGGCGTCATCATGCGCGACACCTAGAGTATTCCGTCCACATCCACCGGATGAGTGTAGATGGCGCGAGACCAGCGCATCGGAATTTGATAGTTTGCAGTACCAAACAACCTCGCATGCGCGCCGAGCAGGTTCATGCTTTGGCCTGTCAGATCCCGTCTTCAGTCGTTGGTTGATTGCCTGCCGCGTGACGCCAGTCCGGCGCATAAATTCCGCAGGCTCCAGCAGTTTGCCTTCCTTTGCAAGTTTGGCGCGGGCTGCCATCGCTTCGGCAAACATTTCTGCCTCGATGGAGGACGCGCTTCCACTCCCTCGGGTCCTGGAACCCGCCGCAGGTCGAGCCGCCTGCGCGGAAGCGCGACGGCAGCGACCGGTCGTCACCTCTTTGCCTGGGGTAGCCGCACCTGCGGCGTCAGCGACGGCCGTCAGAGCTCTGTGCCGAGCCCATTTCATCGCACGACCCCATTGCGTCATTCGGCGCGCCAAGTCAGACGTTGGGCATCGAATGACCCTTCCAAACGAGCGCCGTTCGTCAGAGCAAGAAAAAGGCTCCGAAGTCGCGTTCCCGCTGAGGCCGCAGGGCCGATCGCGCGGTCCGTTGACGAAAACCTGTCAGAGTTGCACAGAGACGGACGAGAACCACGTGGCGCCCGTAAGCGACGTTCTTTAGAGAGTCCGCATCCACTTCACTTCCCCCCCCCGTTTTCCGGGCTATATGTGTGCAATTACATTGAGTTGTAGTGGCGCGCCAGGTCAACCTGGCATAGTCACCCCGCCTGCCCTTTCGCTTCAATGAACCGGTCGTGCTCGATACGCGCAATTCCGGCATCAAGCATCCGGTGTAAATCGGCACTGGCGCTCGCCAGTGGTGACGCCGGGCGAGTTGAAAGAGCAGCCGCGGCGTTTGCCGAGCGGCAGAAACGCCCTTCGTGATCCAGACCGCTCCGTGACGACGGCTGGGCATGGTCGACGAACTCCCCATTAATTTGCTGTTACCAATCTCGCATCGTCGTTTCACCTGTGTCGTGGTCCGCCTCCTACACTCCGAACCGTGCTCACCAATGACGCACGCAACGTGCGAAGGAGTAGCGGAAATGAACAAGACGATTCTCGGCGTGGTACTGGGCGCAGCCGCACTGGCCGCGTCGACGGCAGCAAGCGCGCACGTGGATGTAGCTTTGGGGATTGGCGTTCCTGGCGTAGCCTACGCCCCTGCTGAACCGGTGTACGTTGCTCCTCCGCCCGTTGCGTACGCGCCTGCTCCGGTTGCAATGGCCTATCGCGACGACGATGGCTGGCGCGCGCGTGAATGGCGAGAGCGCGAACGGCGTGAGCATCAATGGCGTGAGCGCGAGTGGCACGACCGCGGCGGTTGGGGCTATTAAACCGATTCAACGTGTAAAACCATGCAGGTGCGAATCATGAGACTGAATTACCGAATCAGTACGTTCGTCGCGGCTGCCGCCCTGGGATTGGCGACGGCCGGAACCGCAAATGCCGCCGGCTGCCTCAAGGGCGCAGTCGTCGGTGGTGTAGCCGGGCACTACGCGGGCCACCACGCAGTCGTTGGCGCGGTCGGTGGCTGCATCGTGGGACATCACGTTGCGAAGAAGCACGCGGAGGAGCATGCCGCACAACGTGAAGCAATTCATTCGGAAAATCCAAACCCTTGATGTGGTGACGAGGACTCCCGTTCGGGCTGCGCTATGCTGGCAGCAGGCACCTGCACTTTAATTAACGACGAACGCGTCGAAGTTGGCTGAGTTCCGGACGCGTAGATCCGGGACCCTGTCGCCATCGTCAATGAAATGTGCGCTCGGCGGCGCGATAACCATCTTTCAGTCGCGCCACGGATTCATTTCTCCAAGACTGATTCCAGCATCCCCGCGAGTTCGAGAACCGACCTCGATTTCGCCCACACCAACACACACCTGAGTCCGGCAAGCGCGCTGGTGTAGATTGGGGCAATGACCCGTTCGCTGGCAGCAGACTGGCGACAATTAAAACCAAACGCCTCAGAGCTGCCTGAGATTTTCCGCATGCCCCGCCGGGGCCCTGTGGACATCCTCAATGAAGCGTGCGCTCGTCTTGCCATCGATGACGCCCTCGCGCTGCAGCGCAAGCGGCGCCTCGCAACCGGCGTCCGCAGCACGGCTACGATGTGGTTAACGTCAGTGAAGCTCGCGCTGCCGGTCGGCGACACAACGACATCCGGGGTCTTGTGTGCTGCGCCGCTTGCAAGTCAGACGCCGGCGGTCTCGCGCCGCCTACAGAATCATGGGCAAGCTCAATTTGAGCAGATACTTGGCTAACGAGAGCCAATCGTCCAGCGGCTGGCGACGAGCACCGCCGTCTCGTCCGAAGTACGTTGCGTGCCGAGCATCATTTTTTTCGCCACCCACTGGACCGATAACATCCTGGAACAAACCCATCGACCATAGCGGGGACATCATTTCCTGAAGGGGCGCTCGGTGAAGCCCGGTCGCATCATGGACTGGATAACGTCATGCACTGTCACATTCAATTGCTATACAGGATACGAAATCCGCGTAGGAGATTGATTTGGACGTTCGAAAGTCAGTGTTACACGTCGAAACTGCAGCCAAACATCCATTTGAGAGCTGCTTCATTGACCTCGGAGGGCACTCCGCAGAACGGGCACTCACTGTGCTCACTGCCGCGGTGCACGCTGCTCAACGCGAAATGAATGCCTTTGACTGGATTACAGATGCGCTTCCCGGTGCGACTCTCAAGCCAGCCCTGGCATTCGGCACGGTTGGTGAGCTGTATCGGTCATACACAAGACCAGCTGAGCTGTGGCGCCTGCAAGGAGTGCGGCGCGCGTGACCCCGACCTGGGAGGAAGCGCAGGATGCGGGACCAGGCTTGTTTGCAAAGGCATCGGTCGACGCGCATGGTTAGCGCGGCGGCGCAGCGCAGGTTTCCCGGATACTCTCGGGCACAAAGTCTGCTGCTAACGTTTCGCTGGCGAACGCTCGACGTTCGAAGCGGAAACAGGTAGTCTGGAAACACTTCGTGAACAGTCTGACCAATGTCCAGGAGCTGGCACATGGAAGTGAGTACCGAAGCGCTTGTTGGCATGCTATGCGAGGTCGAGGCAGAAGACCCAATCGACTACGCAGACCTACCATTCGGCGAGCAGGAACTCAGGCGCCTTGTCATGAGTTCACTAGTGGAGCGACACCTCGCGGTTGAAGACTCAATGTCTGTTTCGGATATCCAGGCGATGTACCTGCTAAGCACTGCGAAGCTTGTTCTGGAAAATACCGTGCTCCACGCTCGGCTGCTTTTGCTCCAGGGGCAACACGTAGACGTTCAGGCGCTCCTCGCCCCGTTCACCCTCAAGGGTAAGAAGTAAGGTACGAACAGGATGGCGCCTTCAACTTATCCGGGTCTGCAAAACGGAAAGGCGCCCCCGGCCTATCCGGACGGAAGCACCGGTGACCGCCTTGCGCCGACGATGCCGTCCTCGCCGTAAGCGGCGTCATGTTGTGTGGTACCAGGGAGCTTCGCCCCCGTCGGCGGGGCTCTTCGCATTTGGTGTGCAACCGTGAGAGGCGTAGTTACACAGTGTGCGTCGAGTTGCGCTACGAAGGTGGTGATGTTCAGCTTTGACCAGCACGATTTAATATCGCGTACTGGTGGAAGACGGAACGAACTCTTCGAAATACATTCGCTCGAGCGAGCATGTTATTCCGAACGCCGAGGATTGCTGCCGCCCGTCCGCCCCATGGAATTCCAGCTCTCCACGCTGGCTGACAACGATGACCTCTCGGGCGCCGCCTTCGAGGTAGGCCCGGAGTCTCGGGCCGATGTCGCCCGCAAACTCGCGGTCAAGGAGCACCTCGACACACAAGTCCGGAACAAACGGGATCAGACCTTCCCGCTCATACCCTTCCCACTTTTCAGGCGGCATCCAGACGACGTCGGGTACGCGGATGCCGAATGCCGGCGTCGTCACGGGGACCGACATTGCCGCCACGTGACCCATCTGCTCCGCGATCTGGCAGTAGACGTCGGTCAGAACAATCTGGCGCCTTGCCGAGGGTTGAGGAAGCGGCACCGTTTCACCTCGACCATCCAGTTCGCAGCATCCCAATGAGCCGGCATCAGCATTCGGGTAAATCCGACGCCAGGTTGCGACGAGCCCGTCCTGCTCGAGAAGCGTAGACACAACGGCAAGCCTCCAATGGGGGAACCGCCTAAGGGTAATCCCTTTACCGGCTCGTGAAAAGCGAAAAAAATTGTGCGCCGCACAATTCAAACATGCTACATACATGAGATGTGCTATGTTGCCATTATCGCGTCTGAAGGTAGGACCCGAAGCCTCCTCGTAACAAGATGGCTCTGCGGTCCGGGTCTCGGTTTTGCCCCTATTTATGATGCGATGCAGCAAAAGGGTGCCCGGGCGTGACGGCAAATTACCGCTGGTGACGAAGGCGGATTGGCTTTGGTGTCGTGCCACCGTATTCGACTGAAAACGAGAAGTGAAATGAAACTCGATGAGGAGACCTTCCGGCGGCTGCGCCGGCTCGCCCCGGTGCTTGACGACATACTCAACGCAGGAGAAGTCGAACATGTGGACCAGGCGGTGAATCTCGCCGCCCTCGCGCAACTATGCTCCACCCTCTCCGATACCTACTACTTCTCGCATCCTGATGACTCGACACAAGCAAGCGTCGACGGGGACGAGCCGCAACAATAGCATCGTGCTTCCTGCCTTATTCGTTCTCGCGCGAAGCCAGCGCCCCTCGCTGCCCACGGCCGATACAACGACCACCATGCAAACGGTCGCCAAGTCAATGCTGCTGAGGATGATAATGGCCCGAGGATGGCGGGCCACGCCGTGACGGACTTACCCAGTTCTCCTATCGATCCACCTTACCGACGCCCAGATTGCCAAGCATTGGCAGGACTCCACTACTCCCCAGTACTTCCGGCAAGTGGCCATCCCATTTGGCCACTGCCTGCTGCTGTATGATCTCGGGCGTTATCGTCTGCTGGAGTAGTTTTTGCGCTTCGGCCTGCGCATGGGCTTCGACAATCTTCTGATCAGCAAGGACCCTGGCTTTCTGCAGCTCGTATTGCGCCTGTTGTGCTCGCTGCTGGGCTACCTGCTTTTGCTCAATAGCCTGCGCGAACTGCGTACTGAAGTGGAAGTCAGTGATGTTCACCGAATCCACCATCAGCCGGTAGGGTTTGAGTTCGGCGGTAATTTGCGCCTCGATTTGTCCACGCACCTGATCGCGGTGGGTGATCAAATCTTCAGCGTTGTAATGGGCGGTCACTGCTTTCACCGAGTTGCTGATCGCCGGCTTAATGATCTTGACAACCAGTGCCGATTCATTGCCGATGTGCTGATAGACCCACTCTGCGTCGGCCGGCAGAATGTGCCAGTTCGTCGCCACGGTGGTCGTCACATCCTGCAGATCCAGGCTCGCCGCCGTTTCCGCATCCTGTGAGTTTTGCACCTGAACGTCCATTTTAGCGACGGACTGTGCAAATGGGACCTTCAAATGCAGGCCCGGATCAAGCACACCCGGTTCGACGGCGCCCCATGTCATAAGCACTCCACGCTGCCCAGGACCGACGGTCACAAAACCACCGACAATCAGCGCGAAAACAAGAAAGACGATCACAGTGAGACCGACAGCGCGAGGCTTCGTTGGCATATTCACTTGTACGCTCATTGCTGCTTTCTCTATTTTTAAGTATCGGTACCCGTGACGCGCTTTGTGAATGCGAACGGTAATCGGACACCAGCAACTTGGCCACTTCGTTGGCCGTCAGTCCGGTCCCGTAGAACACTGCCAGCAGCGCAACATTGCGGACCGGATTCTGTCCAGTCACCGCCGCGACTTTGAGCGCATGGCGAATCTCATGTGGCTCGATGACCGGCGGTTTTGCCATCCCGTAATGCCCTCGATACTGAACGCATTCGAGGAAGTATGGTCCTGCCTGCTTGCAAACACAACCAGCAGATGCACCCAAATCAATCGCACATCCTCGGAAAAAAGCTCATACGCACGCGAGCCGTTCGACACTCAGCGAGCAGGTTGTTGAAGTCAGGTGCGATACCGCCGCGCAGCCAACAAGACAGGTCAGTCCAGGGCCGATCCGATGCAATGCGGGTTGCGTGTGTCGGGCTGGCACAAGTCTTACCGATCCGCGAGAACGGCAACCAGCGTCAGTATGCCGACGAGACCGGCGCCTGCGCAGACGAGTAGCACAGCGCCCGCAGCACAGTCTTTGGCCGCACCGATTGCGGGATGATGCTCGGGATGCAGGTGGTCGGCCAGTCTTTCGAGGGCGGTGTTGAACAGTTCGGCTGCGAGGACCAGCATGGCCATCACCAGGCATAGCACGCAAAGGACGAGTGGTGGCCGTAGCCAGGCAAGCCCCACGGGTAACGCGGCGGCGAGACCAGCCTGGATGCGGAAGTTGCGCTGGGTTCGCCAGGTGGCGGAAACACCCGCTAGCGCATCGCCGACGCTTTGCAAGAAAGTCCGTTTCGTCATGGTTCACCCCGGTTCTTTCGTGAGCAGGACGGTGTGGCCCTGCGCGGCCAGCGCGTAAAGCGTAACGCGGTCCGGGCGTCGCAAGGTCTCGCGAGCCACGCTGCCCGTTATCGGGCCTCCGTTCCTCGAGTGGTTGCGTCGCAACTCCAGTTTGGCACATTGATGCCGTTCGGTTCTGGAGGCACTCGATCAGATCAACGACGCGACGGAGCGTTGCCGCAGCCAGCCGCTGCGGGCAAGCCAACTTGTTGGCGTCACGTGCGCCGAGCATCTACGAGTCGATTTACACATCATGTTGACGCTCACCATCCGCCTTCAATTAATTGGCAGTGCGGCCCACACCTGCCATCGCGCGGTCAGGTCGTGCAACGTTCGAAAGATCCGTGAAGGTAAATCGTAGGCGTGGTCACGTGACCTGCATAAAAGCGACTTACTACCGTCTCCTCAACGTCACGCAAAAGGTTTAGTTTCCCAGCCTGTAATACGCCGTAACGATATGGAAAGTCGTCGCCGCCCCACAGTCTTGCGAAGAAGTACAACGCTTCAATGGAGACACTCATGAGCCTGGCATCAAGATCGAGACTTCTACGGCCTGCCGTCCCCGCTTTGCTTGCTGCAGTCTCTCTAGCGACTACAACCCTCTTCTGCTCTGCAGCAGGTAGCCAGCCCCAACGCTCAAAAGACCCCTTGTTGGCAACAGTAACGCCGATCAAGCACGTCGTCATAATTGTGGGCGAGAACCGCACATTCGATCAGGTGTTCGGCGCTTATCAGCCTCGCGCCGGCGAGAGCGTCTCCAACCTGCTCTCGAAGGGCATCATCAACGCGGACGGCACACCCGGCCCCAACTTCACACTCGCCGCGCAATACACGGCCATGGCGACCGACCCAACAAAGTTCGAGTCGAGTCCAGGTTCCAAGCAACCCTATTCGGTGTTGCCGGCGCCGAACACGGGCGGTGCTCCGTCGGCCGCCAGCGATACGAACCCGGCACCGTTCGCCACCCTCGCCGCCGCACAGGCGGCCGAAGGCACTGCTCTGGAACCGAAGGACCTCGTTCATTTGACGACTGGAGCGACGGGACTCCCGAACGACGTGCCCGATGCGCGCTTCGGATCGAACCTGTACAACTTGCCTAACGGCCCTTATCAAATCTCGCGCGTCGGGCCGAACTACGACCAGTACATTAACAGCCCGGTGCATCGCTTCTACCAGGCCTGGCAGCAAGCCGACTGCAATGCGTCTTATGCAACGTCCGACAATCCGGGCGGGTGCAAGATGGACTTGTTTGCATGGGTCGAAACCACCGTCGGCGCTGGCACCAATGGCAAGAAGCAAGTGGCCGGCTTCAACGATCAATCGACCCACGAGGGTGCGACGGCGCTCGGGTTCTATAACACCAACAGCGGCGACATGACTTATTTTGCGGATCTCGCGCGCAAATACACGATCAGTGACAACTACCATCAGCCCGTGATGGGCGGTACCGGCGCGAACAGCATCATGATCGGGACGGCTGACGCGCTCTATTACACGGACTCGAGCGGCAACCCGGCGACGCCCCCTTTAAACGAGATCGAAAACCCGCGACCACAGGCGGGAACCAACAACTGGTATACGCAAGACGGCTATTCGGGTGGCTCGTACAGCAATTGCTCGGATCCCACTCAGCCTGGTGTGGAGGCCATTCGTCAATACCTCGGCACCCTGCCGTATCACCCCAATGCCAATTGTGCGTCCAAAACGTACTATCTCCTCAACAACTATAACCCGGGCTATAGAGGGAATGGCAGCGTCAACACGGACCCGTACACCATTCCGCCTTCGCCGGTGCGAACGATCGCCGATACTCTCCTGCAGCGCAATATTTCATGGAAATACTACGGCGAGGGGTGGAACACGTTTGTGGCTAATGGAACGGGTGTTTACTGCAATATCTGCAATCCGTTTCTGTACGAAACGGCAATCATGACCAAGCCGGCGGTAGTGGCCGCGCATCTTCAGGATACGACCAACCTGTATGCCGATATCGCAAACGGCACGTTGCCGGCGGTCTCTTTCGTGAAGCCCGGCGGCTACCTCGACGGGCATCCGTCGTCCTCGAAGTATGGTCTCTATGAGGGCTTCGTGCACAAGATCGTTGATTCCATTCAGGCCAATCCGGCGTTATGGGCTTCCACGGCGATCTTCATCACGAACGACGAGGGAGGCGGCTATTACGATTCCGGCTATATTCAGCCGGTGGACTTCTTCGGAGACGGTCCACGCATTCCGCTGATCGTCGTATCCCCGTATTCCCGCGGCGGTCATGTCACGCACGACTATGCCGATCACGCATCGCTCATCAAGTTCATCGAACGCAACTGGTCGCTAGGGTCGATTACGTCGCGCAGTCGTGACAACCTTCCCAACCCAGTCCAGCTTCCCTCGAACCCCTACGTTCCCACGAATGCGCCAGCTATTGGCGACCTGTTCGGAGCGTTCCGGTTCCAGCCCGTCAAGCATTCCGGACCGGTGAATGAAAACGAAGGCGCAGTTGGAATGTCTCCGTTCCGACTGCGCTGGATATTCTCCAGAGCGGTATGAATACTTTAATTCGAGCAGCAGGATAGTCATGAATGGTGGAGGCCCAGCCTCCTCCATTCGACACGGCCTCTCTTTGCCGGACGGGCAAGCAAGCCCACAGCAATTTAACCGGTGTCGTTGAAACCGCACACAGGCTCATCCCCGTGATGAGCAAGCGCTTCACCACGTGATAAGTCTCGCACGGTCGCCGCAAGGTACGGTTCGTGGCACAGAAAGCGTCCTATCCGCATGTCGCGAGCTAGAGTCGCTTGCCTCAGCCATTTCATTCATGGGAGCTGTAGGCAGTAGAAAAGATCGTGTGGGAAAGATGCTTTTGGCAGAGGCTACTAAGCCAATGCGTTCCGACGCTCCGGTGCAGGGTTCTCCGGTAGAAGCGCGTCGATTCATGCGACGATAACTCGCGAAAGCCCATCGAATGCGGCTTGATTCTCGAATGGATTACGCGACGATGAGATGTGTGACCGCCGTCCCGAGAATCAGCAGCATCGCGCCTGCGACACTGTTGTTAGTGCATAGCAATACGTCGGCGACGTAAGGTGTCAGCGAGGTCAACACCATGTGGCAGGCAATGCCTGGCGACCGCGGGTTCATCATGTCACTGGCTATTCGTTGCAAGGGGCCAAAAATTCCGACGCCGCCATTGAGGACGCCCCCCGACGATCCAGGCATGCTACCGGGATCGTCGGGGCGGTGTCGGGCGCGCCATCGGCGGTCAATTGCCGAAGAGAAGATTGCAGTAACTAGCGGGGCCGACGCACGACGACGGCGAAGGCGTCGACTCATGCTGGACACTGCCGGAAGCCGAGGTGCCGTTGGCCGTCGTGCCGCCAACGTCACTGTTGCCCGCCTGCTGACCGTCCTGTTCAGTAATCTTCGCCTCAGCAGCCTGAATTTGCTCCGGGTAGTCAACCCGGGACCAGCGACCCGATTCTGGGGACACAGTGGCTGGGGCGCCGTTCAACCAGACTTGCCCTTCATCAAGTTGCAGAGCGGTCGAACGGGCGATGTCGAAGACCACCTTAAGTGCTTGCCTAACATGGGCGTCTTCGATGGGAAGCTCCCATGTCAGGAATATCTGGGTGCAATCCTGGTCCGGTGGGAAGTCGGCCGCACTAAAACTGCTGCTGCGGCGCTGAATGACGCCATGAGGCTGGCCTGTGTCGAATATCACAGCTGTTCCCCGGGTAAGGGGAATGCGATGGCCCGTAGAGGGAAAATGTAAGTCCAGTCCCTTGTCCTCGCTCAGGAAGAGATTGCAAAAGGCCGCACCGCCATATTGCTCACCGTCATGGTGGTACTTCGCGCCACGACAGGCCATAAGCGCTACGTCACTGGAGGCAAGGACGGTGGGCAGTCCAAGCGTGCACGTCCAGTTGGACATTGTCTGCACGCAGCGCGTGTAGTCCGGCCAGCGCGCTTGCGTTCGCGCCAAGGGCATTGCCTCGACATCCCCGGGTTCCAGGACGAGCCGCGACGATGTCTCTCTTTGCCAATCGGCAAGCAGCCGCGCAGAGGGCGCAGGAACGTCGAGCGTGCCTGATAAAACGACGTCACTCACGCGTCGACTGCGGATGGCGTCACCGCTCCAGAAATAGGAAGTCAGCATGTCTCGCATTCGATAGGGTCGAAGGGGAACTCATCTGAGCCATTGTAATGATTCAGCCTGATCAGCTCGGCAAAAATCGGCCAACATGAGACGGTCGCCGGAAGGCGGGCCTGGACATTCGAACGTCATTGGCACATTCGAAAGCGGACGCCCAATTGCAGTGTCAGTGCATTCGGTTGCATGTGGACTGCGGGCGCCGATGCAGCATTGGAGAATGCCTCCTGCCAGGTTAAATAGCTGGCGAGCGATAGAATCTGGGCTTATGAACGCGACTTCCAAATGACCCTCGACGGAGCTTTTTTACATCGTCCAACATTTCGCATGACCATATCTAGCCTATGTCGAGAAAACATATTTTCGCCACGCTCGTGTGCGCCGCGTTATTCGCAGATAGCACGACAGTAACTGCGGAGCAAAGGCCGGTACCACCGGGGCCAGTGATCATGGTCCATTTCGATTACTACCCGAAGGATCGCGCGCAAGTGCACGCTCTGGAGCATCGGCTTGAGAGTGTGATTAAGCGCGCAAACGCTGGCGAGCTCGGCGAGAGCGAATTACACGTTGATGGTAACGATGGCTATCTGTACATGTACGGTCCCGACCCCGATCGGCTCTACGCCGTAACGAGTTCAATTATGAAGTCGTCCAAGCTACTGAAAAACGCGGAAGTTACGAAGCATTATGGCTCTCGTGACGAAACGTTTGTTATGGGACGAGATAGAGGGCAATGAGTGCACAGCCGGACTCGTAAGGCGGTCCTTCAGCAGGCGCGATATTTCTTGATCGACCCCACGCATGGCATTCACACAGGCCATCAGCCTCTTTTCCGCGGCCCGGCACGCTTCGCGTCAACTTGTATCTGAACCTTGCCATCGCCTGTCGTGCGGCTCTTCACATGATCGATGAACGCGCGCAGCTTCGGCATGATCTGCCGACGGCCTGGATAGCAGAGAAAGACCCCCGGCATCACCGGCGCGTACGACTCCAGCACGTGGACCAGATTTCCCGCTTTCAACCGGTCAGCGGTCAGCGGCTCAGGTAGCTGGGCAAGGGCAAGGCCCAGGCCTTCTATCGCCGCACCAAGCATGGTGGGAAAGTCACTGGCGATGAGTGGGCCGGCTACGGCAATCTCGATTGCCTGGCCGTTGTCGTTGAACGACCATAGCGCGAGCGCGCCGTTGGATCGCCGCCATCGCAAGCATGCGTGCTGGCGCAGATCGTCCGGACGCTCAGGCCGGCCGCGCTCCGCGAGGTAGACAGGACTACCAACGACAACGAGACGAAACGGTGGCGTCATCGGCACCGCGACCATGTCGGCGTCAACGAACTGGCCCAGCCGGATGCCGGCGTCGAATCCTTCCGCCGCAAGATCGACCAGCTCCTTGCTTGCTGCAATCTCCACCTCTACCTCGGGATAAGCCTTGCAGAAGGACGCAATCAATGGCTCGAGCAAGATCGGGACGATCGCGCGCGGCACTGAGAGTCGCAACAATCCGGCGGGCCGCTGTCCGAGTCCACGCGCCACCTCACTGGCGGCGACGAGTTCCTCGAAGGCAGGCTTCGCGCGCGAAAGAAACCGCTCGCCGGCTTCGGTCAGGCCAACGCTACGCGTGGTGCGTGTGAACAGCGCTGCGCCAATGCGCTCTTCGAGTACGCGCACTGCCTGGCTGATGGCCGACGGCGTCACCCCGAGTTCCGCCGCCGCCCTGCGAAAACTGCGATGCCTGGCCACGCTCAGGAACGCCTCCACGCCATCGAGTGCGCCCTGCCTGACTGTGAAGTTCTGCTTCATAGCCCTTCAACATTGTGATGAATAGTCGCCCACGCAAAACGATGGTACACCTGGCACCAGTCATTCAGGAGTGGGAGTATTGCAATGTCTGATGCACTTGATGGCGCGCGCGAACACTATCGTGCAACCGGCCTGACCGAGCGGATGAAGACCGCGCTCACGGTCTTTGGTCCGGAGGATCAGCCGCTCACACCGCAGCAACTGGCCGCCCTCGACCACTTTCACACGCGTGGACTTGCTGCCACTGCCGATCTTGGCCAGCTGGCCGGAATCACCGCTGACATGTCGGTGCTGGACGTGGGTTCGGGCGTTGGCGGGCCGGCCCGTTTTCTGGCCGCAACCTGGGGCTGCCGGGTTACCGGTATTGACCTCAGCGAGCCATTCGTGGATGCCGCACGCTATCTCACCCAGCGAACAAGGCAGAGCGAACAGGTGTCATTCCACACCGGCAGCGCCCTGGATCTTCCCTTCGACGGCAACTGTTTCGACGCCGTATTGCTGCAGCACGTGGCGATGAACATCCCCGAGCGCGCACGGCTATACCGGGAGATCCGTCGCGTACTGAAACCAGGCGGCAGGTTCGCGACGTTCGACGTAGTCGCGAACGGCAGCGACCCGTACTACCCCGTTCCGTGGGCGCGAACGCCGGCAACGAGCTTTCTTCTCACGGCCGCTGCAACGCGCGAGGCGATCGAACACGCAGGTTTCCGCACACTGGCCTGGCAAAACGACACCGACGCCGCAAAGGCCTGGTTCACCCAACTGCGTGCGTCAGGGCCTCCGCCCTCGCCCAATCTCGGCGTGGTGATGGGGCCGGACTTCGCAGAACTTGCCGCCAACCTGGGGCGAAATCTCCTGGAAGACCGACTGGGCATTCTCACCGCGGTGTTCGAGGCCGCATCCACGAAGACACGCATTCACGAGGAGAACCGGTGATGAACGCCACCCCTATTTCAACCGGCATCGTCCCGCCGCGCCCCGCCTGGCGCATCCTGCTCTGGCTCGTCCCGTTGACGGCCCTTTGGGTTGCGTTGATCTACTGGCAGCCGGGCATCCCGAGCAGCGGATTTCAAACCACGGCACACCAGCTGATCGCCCAAGGGTTTATCGCGCTCGGCTTGTGGCTCGGCCTCGAAAGCACGGACCTGACGCCGGGCCAACGCCGCACGACCTGGCTTGTGATTTTCATCCCACACACGCTTTGGTTCGCGATCGTCTGGAGCGCGGCGATCCATGGTGTCTTTCGCCTGAGCGGCTCACCGCCACCGGTGCCCTTGCTGCCAATGGCGATCTTCCTGCCGGTGATGATTGGCGCGCCGCTGCTGCTGTTGTCGAGGCGGGTGGGCAAGGTGCTCGACGCAATGCCGGCGACCTGGCTCGTCGCGCTTCAGTTTTACCGGGTGTTCGGCAGTTGGGTGCTTGCTGCCTGGCTGCATGGGGTGGTGCCCGGCGTGTTCGCGTTGCCGGCGGGCATTGGCGATGTGCTGACCGGCCTGTTCGCCCTGCCGGCGGCAATCGCCTTGGCGAGCGGTACGGCTGAAGGGCGCAAGGCGGCGATCGCCTGGAACATTTTGGGCCTCGCCGATTTTGCCGTCGCGATTATTTTGGGGCTGATCACTGCGCCGGGCCGGTTTCAGTTGATTGTTCCGAATGTGCCGACCATTAACGCCGGCCTTTATCCGTACGTGCTGACCCCGGCTTTCGTGGTGCCAAGCTCGATCCTGCTGCACGCGCTGTCGCTGCGCCAGTTGATCCGACAAAGCGCCGCCTGATCCCCTTCCTTTTGGTTCCAACGCCAGACGACACCTGAGCGGAGGCGACATGGCAACGCAACTTCTCTTCCAGTTGCATCTCGTTCTGGGCTACGTTGCCTGGCTACTTTGCTTCGGCGTCTACGTCTGGCCCAGGCTCAAGTCGATGGACCCATTCGAAGCCCAACGCCGTATTCGCCGCTACGTGTGCGGCGTCGCACACTGTGCCCAGCAAGTTTCGGTCGTGATCCATTGAGTTAACCTAGTATTGGGGTCTCGTGGCTTAGCCCGACGGCATTGACGATGCGAAAAATCCATGCCGGCAAATGGGCGACGACCTGCTGCGGTGTCGGGGCTCCCACCACGCAGAGATGGCGTGCCACGAGTCGGCATCGCCAACCTCGAAGGGACATTCGCCATGAACTTTATTATTCAATGGAGCGGTGAGCCGGCAATGCAGCAGGCTGCGATTGAGCGCTTCATGAAAACAGGCGGTCGGCCACCTGACAACATCACGGTGTTGGGACGCTGGCATGCAGCGGGCGAGTTTAGGGGCGTTGCAATCGTTGAAGCGCCGGACGCCAGCGCGGTCGCGGCGATGGTGATGGAATGGAGTGATATTTTCTCTTTCAGAATAGCTCCCGCACTAACTGACGAAGAGCTCGGCGCTGTTATTGGTGCTCGACAGGGAGCGGCAAACTAAAAATCCGCAAGCGTCGGATGGTTGGACCTGCAGCGCGTCGGGGGGCGCGCTCAGGATATGTTCATGTCATGTCATGCCTTGCCGTCGATCGGATGTATCGGCGCCTGGAGGTCATCCATGGAAACCCACAAAGCGACGGCATACCCGGCGATGTTTGCAAGGCAGTCAGGTGCTTACGGCTGGTAGATTTCCAACATCTGATCTCACCTGTGGCATCGCGCCAGCTGTGGCTCGACGACGTCGAACTGATGTCGTGCCCGTGTCGCGCGGCCGGCTTAAGCCATGACCGGCATCCGGACTCGATGCATGCATGGGTTGAGTCAGCCGATTGAGATGGGACGGAGCCGTGACTACCCACAAGCTGAGGGTTCGCACACTCGCGTTCTGCGCGGCCCTCACGTTACTGGGCTGCGGCGCGGCATTGGCAGACGAAGTCAACGTCATGATGTCGGGCTGGTTTGCGCCTGCGTATCGCGAACTGAAACGGGATCCCATGCTGGCACTCGATTCGCGCTCGCCCCGCGCACCGCTACCCCCAACGGTGAAACTGCGCGTGGTGCGGCCTACTCAGGTCGCGCTAACGAAAAGATCAGCGAGGCAATCGATGAGAGTGAACCAGCCAGCGCGCATAGAGCTGCCCGGGCAAGTCGTACTCGTCTTTCAGGGGGGTGGCGCGTTGGGCGCGTATCAGCTTGGTGTCTACCAGGCGATGGACGAAGCGGGCATACAGCCGGACTGGGTAATCGGCACCTCCATTGGCGCGATCAACGCAGCGTTGATCGCGGGGAATCCACCGGAGCGCCGGTTTCGACGGCTGGCGGAATTCTGGAACCAGGTGACCGACCGCACCCGCCTGGACGTGCCTGCCGCCTGGCCTGGCTGGGACAAAATCTTTTCAAAGTGGATGATCATCGGCGGTGGCATCGAGGGATTCTTCCAGCCCAATCCGGCCTCCTGGCTCGGGCCGCTCGCCAGGCTCGGCGTGGATCGAGCGTCGTATTACCTGATTGCGCCGTTGCGCGATACGCTTTGTTCGCTGGTCGACTTCGATCTGCTGAACGCCGGTAATCCGCGACTGACCGTGGGAGCCGTTCACGCCTGCACGGGCGCGATGCGCTACTTCGACTCGCGCGACCAACGGCTGAATGCCTCGCACATCATGAGTTCGGGCGCGTTGCCGCCCGCGTTCCCGGCCGTGCGGATAGACGGAGAACCGTATTGGGACGGCGGCGTCTATTCCAACACCCCGGTCGAAGTGGTGCTGGATGACAAGCCCCGCAAGAGTTCGGTCATCTTCTCGGTACAGGTGTGGAACCCGATCGGCCCTGAGCCGGAAAGCATATGGCAGATCTCGGAGCGGCAAAAGGACATCCAGTACGCCAGTCGCACCGACAGTCACATCGCGCGTCAGCAGCAGATACACCGTCTGCGCCATGTGATCCGGGAACTGGTTAATCGCTTGCCGGAAGCCGAGCGCGCTTCATCTGAAGTCCAGGCGCTTGCCGCCTGGGGGTGCCAGACCACCATGCGCATGATCAAGCTTGCTGCGCCCCGCCTGGAAGGGGACGACCAGTTGAAGGATATCGATTTCACCCCAGCCGGCATTGCTTCCCGACAGCGCGCGGGCTATGAAGCAGCAATGCGGGCCATTGCCGCGCGCCCGTGGGAGGCACCGATGGACCCAGTAGAAGGACTGACCGTCTACAACGCGGACGAATACATAACGGGTGAAAGACGCGTTTGACGCCTACTTCAGCAGGCTGCTGAGACTCTTCAGGGAAATACCCGTTGCCAGCCAGGACGAATGACTGCTTGCCCGTGCAAGGAGCCGTCGACCTGTCGGTATGTCGAAAGACCGCTCAGGGTCGAAAGTGTGAGTTCGCTCGTGCGGGAAGCTGACGTTCGGCTGCGCGATGCGGCCACCGTCAGCAATCCGCCGCATTGCTGACGTGGAACCCAGCGCGCCTCTATGTCCGCAATGGCGACCAAGCGCGCGTTAAGAACCCTGGCGGGTTTCGGAGTGGAGTAGCCGTTCGATCGCCCACTGTATGGCTCAGGCGAGCGGCAGCAAGTGGTCGCTACCAGCCCTCCCGCCCCAAGCCCCCCCAAAAAAAACCGCCTGACCCAGAGCCTCAATCCGGTTCAGGCGGCCTTCAACAACATCTCCAGCGTCCAACGCTAGCTACTAGCTAACCAGCCAATTCAAGCCTGCCGATAATAAAGATTCTGTGGATGCCGCGCCTCAGCGAAGAAAAACCACCGCTCGGCCACGAGCCCTGCATACTGAATCACCACCGCAGCGCACAGCAAAACCAACGAAGCCCCCACCGGCCGCACATTCGCGCCAAACGCCACGAGCACGAACGGCACGGCAAACGCCGCAACGAGAAAGGTCCACTTGATCCGCTGGAGCGTCGCCGGCGTCTTGCCGTGGAAGAACTCGCGCAGATTGAACGCGCCGGCCGTGAACCCGCGCGACTTCTGCTCCACGCGTGCATTGCGAATGCCAGTTGCGCTCTGCACCGTCGATTTAGGCCGCAACCGTGCATTGCGCACAAGCGAGGCCACACGCGAAGCACATCCGCCCAACGTCAGCAGACAGGCCAGCACCGCGAGCGGCCCAACCAGCCCAGGCGCGAGCCACGCAGCGCACGCAGTCGCAAGCGTGAACCCCGAAGCGCAGCCAAGCAGCGCGAAATTGATGAGCGTGAGCGGCGTCGCCCACTCCTGGAGAAAGCGCAGGCACGCGTAGATCATGCCCGTGCAGACGAACAGCAACCCGCTCGCCACCACGGCAACAGCGCCAATCGCGAGCGTCCAGGGCGACCCGACCACGTGCGCCATGCCATAGGCAAACGTGCAAGCGAGAAACAGCGGCAGACACAGGCATTCGCGCGAAAGCCACGACGTGCGCCACATCGCAATGGCGCGCCACGCGCGCTCAGGATGGCCGAGATGGAGGAACGACGCAGCGAGGCCCGCCGCGCCGAGCACGCACGAGAGCGCCGCCCCGACCACATAAAAAAGCTGTGGCACCGCCGCCCCGTCGACGACGCCGAGTTGCCCCGCCGCCTCCACGCCCACGAGCGCGATCAGCAAGCCTTGCGCCGCGCCGATCAAGGTGGTGAGAAACACCACGGAAAATGCCGGATTCATGTTGGTTCCTTTCTCGCGTGGAGGTTTTTAGTGCGCCGGGGTACGCGACGCAATCGAAGCGAGATGCAACTCGCCGCGTTCGGCCTGCGATTCGATGGAATCCGGTGCATCGTCGGCGGCCCCGCCCTTGCACGAACACGATCCGCTGCCGCACGACGACACGGTCTGGCGCGGCAAATAGTGATTGGAAGGCCGCGTGCCCCACTCGGGCATCAGCTGATAGCCGCCGCGTTCGCGAATCGCCTTCGACACCACGGAGTCCGGGTCGTGTATATCGCCGAACAGACGCGCCGAGGTCGGGCACGCGAGCACGCAGGCGGGCTTGCGATCGCGCTCGAGCAGCGCTTCGTTATTGATGCGGTCGGAGCACAGCGTGCACTTCGTCATCTCCTTGCGCTCTTCGTCCAGTTCGCGCGCGCCATAGGGGCAGGCCCACGAGCAGTACTTGCAGCCGATGCAGCGGTCGTAGTCGACCAGCACGAGGCCGTCTTCCTTGCGCTTGTAGCTGGCCCCGGTCGGACAGACCGGCACGCAGGGCGGGTCTTCGCAGTGCAGGCACGACTTCGGAAAATGAATCGTGTCGGTGAGCGGGTACGCGCCGGCCTCGAAGGTCTGCACGCGATTGAAAAACGTGCCGGAGGGATCCTCGTCGTAGGGCCGAATGTCCGAGAGACTGCCCGCCTCTCCCGAGGTGTTCCACTCCTTGCAGCTCGTCACGCACGCGTGGCAGCCCACGCACACGTTCAGATCGATTACGAGCGCCATCTGTGTCATAGCGTGCTCCTCAACTCAATTGTTTTGCGTGGTTTTGCGCAGCCGCCGGGCGAATTCGCCGCGTCCCGCGAAATAGGTCTGCACGACGCGCTGAAGCATCGCGGCCGGCCCCGTGCCGGTCACGCCGGGCAAGGCCCGCATTGGCGCGAACTGCGGCAGCGTGTGATCGGCGTCGTGCTCGGCGGGATAGATGCGCACCCGCACGTCGTACCACGCAGCCTGGCCCGTGATGGGATCGGAGTTCGATACGCGTGCGGTGCGCTGGGCTTCTTGTTGCGCTTGCGGCCGCGCCTCGGGTATCTCGTCCGAAATCAGGTGATTGAGCAGGAAGCCGCGCTGCGATTCGTTCGCGTCCGGGCCGAGATTCCATGCACCCGCCGCCTTGCCGATCGCATTCCACGTCCACACCGTGCCCGGCTCCACGGCTTCGCTATAGCGCGCCATGCAACGCACTTTGCCCCATTGCGATTCCACGTAGATCCACGCGCCGTCCTCGATGCCTTGCGCGGCGGCCGTTCCCGGATTCATGTATAGATAGTTCTCCCCATGAATCTGGCGCAGCCAGGCGTTCTGCGAATCCCACGAGTGATACATCGCCATCGGGCGCTGCGTGAGCGCCGCGAGAGGGTACTTCGCGTGATCGGTGGCGGCGTGTTCGAGCGGCTCGTGGTAGAACGGCAGCGGATCGAAATACCGTTCCACGCGCGCGCGCAAATGATCTGGCGGCTGGCGTCCTTTCGTCTTCCCCTGGGCAGCGAGGCGGAACTTCTGCATCACGTCCGAATAGAGCGCGATCACAATTGGTTCGTTGAACTTGCGAAAACCCTTTTCGACGGCGAAGTCCAGATACGGCCCGTTGCAGTTGCGCATGTATTGCAGCGTCTCGGGCAACGTGTAGTGATAGACGCAGTTGTTCTTCGCGTATTCCTCCCACTGGCGCGGATTGGGCTCGCCCACCAGCGCGTCCTTGCCGTCCTTGCCGCGCCAGCCAATCAGAAAGCCCACGCCCGAGCCCGGTGCTGTCTGGTGATTGACGATGAAGTCGGGATAGTCGCGGAACTTGCGCTTGCCTTCCGGCGTCGTGAAGGCCGGCAGCTTCAGGCGGCTCCCGAGCTCGACCAGCACTTCCTGGAAGGGCTTGCACTCGCCCGTGGGCGGCACGACCGGCACGCGCACGGAGTCCACCGGCCCATCGAACTCGGAGATCGGGCGATCGAGCATCGACATCGCGTCGTGGCGTTCGAGGTACGTCGTATCGGGCAGAATCAAATCGGCAAATGCCGTCATCTCCGACTGGAATGCATCGCATACGACGATGAACGGGATCTTGTACTCGCCGTTCGCGTGCTTGTCCGCCAGCATCTTGCGGACTTCCACGGTATTCATCGACGAATTCCACGCCATGTTCGCCATGAAGATCATTAGCGTGTCGATCGGGTACGGGTCGCCGCGCCATGCGTTCGTGATCACGCTGTGCATGAGGCCGTGCACGGCGAGCGGATACTCCCACGAGAACGCCTTGTCGATGCGCACCGGGCCGCCGCGTTCGTCGATGAACAGATCCTCGGGCGCGGCGGGCCAGCCGAGCGGGCCGTTGGCGAGCGGCGTGTTCGGCTTGACGTCTTCGGGCTTGTTGGGCGGTTTCGCCGATGGCGGCACCGCGCGCGGATACGGCGACTTGTGACGAAAGCCGCCCGGCCGGTCGATCGTGCCCATCAGCGACATCAGCACGGCCAGCCCGCGTATCGACTGGAAGCCGTTCGAATGCGCCGCGAGGCCGCGCATCGCGTGAAACGCGATTGGCACGCCCGTCACGGTTTCGTGTGTTTCGCCCCACGCGTCGGTCCACTGGATCGGCAGCGTGATCTTCTGGTCGCGCGCTACGTCAGCCATTTCGCGCGCGAGCCGGCGGATCGTATCGGCGGGAATGCCGGTGATTTCAGCGGCCCATTCGGGCGTGCTGTCGGCCATGCGCTCGCGCAGCAACGTAAACGATGGCGCGACGGTCGTGCCGTCCTCGAGCGTATAGCGCCCTTCCAGCGCCGGGCGCGCGCCGGGCGTATGGTGCGGCACGGCACGCTGCGTATTCAGGTCCCACCACATGTGGTTCTGCGGGAACAGCGCGTTGCGCTCCTCGGCCTCGGGGTTATGCACGAAGAGGCCATAGGCATCGCTTTCCACACGAACGTCGAGCAATTCCGCGCCGTTCGTATAACGCGCGACGAATTCGTGGTCGTAGGCTTTGGCTTCAATCAACTCATGCATGAGCGCCATGAAGAGCGCGCCGTCCGTGCCGGGACGGATGGGCACCCATTCGTCCGCAATGGCCGCGTAGCCGGTGCGCACCGGATTGATGGCGATAAAGCGGCCGCCCGCGCGCTTGAACTTCGAGAGCGCAATCTTCAGCGGATTCGAGTGATGGTCCTCGGCCGTGCCGATCATGAAGAACAGCTTCGCGCGATCGAGGTCGGGGCCGCCGAATTCCCAGAACGAGCCGCCCATCGTATAGATCATGCCGGCCGCCATGTTGGCCGAGCAGAATCCGCCGTGTGCTGCGTAATTAGGCGTGCCGAACTGTTTGGCGAACAGGCCGGTGAGCGCCTGCATCTGGTCGCGGCCCGTGAAGAGCGCGAACTGTTTCGGGTCGGTCGCGCGCAGGTGGGCGAGGCGCTTTTCGAGCACGTCGAACGCCACGTCCCACGAGACCGGTTCGAACTGCGCGGTGCCGCGTTCGGCGTCGCGCTTGCGCATGAGCGGCTGCGTGAGCCGTGCAGGCGAGTACTGCTTCATGATGCCCGACGAGCCCTTCGCGCAGATCACCCCCTGATTGAGCGGGTGCTCGGGGTTGCCGTCGATGTAGCGAACCTCGCCGTCGCGCATGTGGACGCGGATACCGCATCGGCAAGCGCACATATAGCAGGTCGTCGTCTTGACTTCGAGCTGCTCGTTTTGGGTGCGGGCCTTGTGCTCCATCGTTCCTCCGAGTCCGCCTGCGATGGGGCGGTTTTTGTGTGTGCCCTCCAATCGTATAAACCCAGCCAACATAATAAAAGTCGCGATTGGCGATCTGTTCTATCGGCTGGACTTATGGTTTGTGATTTAGCCGGCGCTGAGGGGTGCTGGGACGGGTGCTCGGGCCGATCGAGCGCGCGCCGTATGTGCCGGCGCACGCCCGGCGCATTCGCCCTCATTCGCCCTCATTCACCTTCATTCTCCAATAGGCCGCTGCACCGAAAGCTTGTTGCTCACCGATTTCACGCCGGGCACGGTCTTCGCCACGGCCACCACGGTATCGATCTGGGCGGCCTCCGCGACCGTTCCGTTGAGCGTCACGGCGCCGTCGCGCGCCACCACGCTGATGCTGCCGGCATCGATCTCCTTGTGCTTCGCCAGCGCGGCGTACACCTTGCGGCTCAGCGCGCGATTGGCCTTTCTCACCTCCCTCGCCGTGGATGCGGCAGGCGCCGCCGATGCCCCCGCCGTCTCGCCACCCTGCGCGCGGACGTCGGCATAAACGCTCCCGAGCAGCGCGACAATCGAAGCCGCCAGACAAATGTGCAGGAATCCTTTTTTATTCATGGAAACGCTCCAGTTAGCCGAACCGCGAGATCAGAAGGTGTGACGAATGCCGAGCATCGCCGCCGTGGTCGAGACGCCGGGCGCGACAGGCACGCCGTAGGTAATCGACTGGTTCATCGTGCCGTGATTCGCAACGTATCCCACTTGGGCATAGAGCAGGGTCCGCTTGGACACGCCATATTCCGCGCCGAGCGCGTATTCGCTCGAATGGTTCGACGAATTGTTGCGGTCCTTCAGATAATAGAAACCCGATGTGACTTTAAAGAAAGGCGTGAACTGGTAGCCGAGCCCGCCCGAGATCATTTCATAGTGGGCTTGCCCCAGATTCGACGGATTCTCGCCGATGCCATACGAAGCCGATACGGAAAGCGAGTGGAACGTGTATTTGGCGCCAAAATAATAGAGCCGGTTGTTATCGAGCCCGGTGGCGGGCACATTGGCTGCCCGATTCGTATCGTGCGCGTTGTAGTAAACCGCAGCAAGATTCAGGCCGTAGTTCGAATACTTGAGCACGGCCGACTCGCGCGTGCCGCCCTGGATTTGCCCCGGCACACCGCCCGGCGCATATTCGAGCGCGGCGGACACGCCGTAGAACTTCGGCGACTGATAGACGATCGCGTTGCTGTCGTACAGCGCGCCAATCGGCACATTCGTGTTCGTGCCGGCCCATTTCGCTGCCTGGTTCACCCCGAGCCACGCGCTCAGAATACTGCCGAAGTACTGCGCGGCGCGCACGTCGGTTTCGGCCATCGCGTAGATCATGGGCGTGTATTGGAGCCCCGCGTCGATCGAGCCGAATGGCCCCGAAACGCCAATGGTCGTCTGCTGGTTGAATACGGCCGTGCCGCCGGTCGTGTCGGAGAGCCCGAGTTTGCCGCTGCCGCTGTTGAACACGCCTTGCAGCCGGAAATTGACCTTGTAGCCGCCGCCGATGTCCTCGGTTCCCCTGATGCCCCAGAAGCTCGCGTAGATGCCCGCGTCCTTCAACGCAAAGACGTGGCCCAGATTCTTCGCGTTCGACGCGAACGATGCGGCCGCCGTGCTTTGATAGAACAGGCCGGTATCGATGGCGCCGTACAGCGTCACCGACGATTGCGCGTGCGCCGCGCCAGCCGTGACCGCGAGTATGGCCACGACGCTCAACTTCCGTTTCATGCTGTCTCCTCCGAA
Source organism: Paraburkholderia tagetis (assembly GCF_022213065.1). Lineage (GTDB taxonomy): Bacteria > Pseudomonadota > Gammaproteobacteria > Burkholderiales > Burkholderiaceae > Paraburkholderia > Paraburkholderia tagetis. The sequence goes on along the minus strand of NZ_JAKLJA010000067.1, from coordinate 7,059 downwards.
CTATTGTCAAGGCCGCTGCTTGCTTTTCGGGCCCACTGTCTTCCTTCTATTCAACGGCTTGCTGCTTTGTGGTTGTTGTACTTTTTGTGCTTCAGTGCGCTCACTGCCGGCTATTGGCTTATTGGCTATTGGCTATTGGCTATTGCCAGTAGCTCAGATCTCGCACTGCCCCTGCGCCATGCGCTCCAGGTCGCCGCCATAGCGGCGCTTTCCGAGCACGAACAGCAGCGCCGCCACGAGCGACGCAAACGGAATCCATTCCAGCGCCACGTGCAGCCCCATGCGGTCGGCGATCATGCCCGTGAGCACGGGGCCAGCGGCGAGACCCAGCAGGTTGTTGGCGAGCGCCCAGAGCGCCATGGCCGTCGCATGGATCGAGGGCGGCGTAAGCTCGGCCACCAGTGCGCCGGTGGGGCCACACACGCCCGAGGCCATGAACATGCCGGCGCCGATCAGCGCGAGTTGCAGCGGCCCCGGCGGCAGACGGAACGCCGTGGCGAGCGCCGCGAACACCAGCACGCAATACGTCACCGCCATCGTCCATTTGCGGGCCGGGCTGCGGCGGCTGATGCGGTCGGTCAGCACCCCGCAGACGATCATGCCGATGCCGGAGATCAGCACGAAGCCGGCCGCCAGCACGCTCGCGCGGTCGAGCCGCATCGCATAGGTGCGCACGAGATAGCTCGGCAGCCAGGCGAACATCGCGCCCGGCAGGATCAGTTGCAGGCCGCAGCCCACATAGCCGAAGCCCACCGATTTCGAGGCGAACAGCGCCTGTGCGAGGCCGCGCGGCGTGAAGCGGGGCCGCGCCGCGCGGGCGGCGGCACGTGCGCGCTCGGGCGCGAGGCGCCGTTCGGTCACCACGAGACGGTAGATCACGGAGAGCACGAGGCCGAACACCGCCATCGTGGCGAACGACCAGCGCCAGCCGAAATGCGCGGCGACGATGCCGCTCAGGGCCATGCCCAGCATGGAGCCGAACGCCCCGCCCGCGAGGAACGAGCCCGAGAGCGTGGCGCGCAGGTGCGCCGGAAACACGCTGAGCACGACCGCGAGGCCAACGCTGCCGTATGCCGCCTCGCCCACGCCCACGAAGAAGCGCGCCGTGAACATCTGCCCGTAGCTCGCGGACACCGCGCAGCCGAGCGTGGCGATGCTCCACAGCACGGCCATCAGAATGAGGCTGCGCACGCGGCCCCAGCGGTCGGCGAGCAGCGAGAACGGAAAGGTCAGGACACCTACCATCACCGAGACGATGCTGCTCAGCGAACCCAACTGGGTATCGGTGAGCATCCATTCGGCCTTGAGCAGGGGGAAAACGGCGTTGAGCACCTGGCGCGACATGTAGTCGGCGAGCAGCAGCCCGAAGGTCAACGCAAACACGGACCAGGCATAGGCCCGGGATACGGACGGTGCGCCCGCGTCGGCGTCGCCGAGCGTGGCAGTCGCTTGCATTCCCACTTTCGTCTCCTTGAATATTTGTTGGCGCTGCGTTCGTGTCAGGCGTCGCGGCGCATCAGGCTGAAGCTCTGGCCGGTCGGCCCCGGCTCGGGCTGCGCCGCGAGGAACAGCGCCAGCGGCGCGACGTCCTCGGGCGACTTGGCCCACTCGCCTTCGAAGGTGTTGCGCGCCATCTGCGCGCCGGTCATCTCGGTGACCACGGGACCCGGAATCAGTTGATTGACGCTGATGCCGTGCGGCGCCAGTTCCTGGGCGAGCACGCGCGTGAGCATCCAGAGCCCGGCCTTCGAGCACGCATAATCGGAGACGCCCGCGATGCCGCGCTGCCCGAGGCCCGACCCCACCGCGATGATCCTGCCCGCGCCGCGCCGTTTGAGCGCGGGCGTCGCCGCCTTCGCGCAGTGATAGGCGCCAATCAGGTTCACCTCGATCGTCGTGCGCCACGCGTGCGGGTCGCTCGCCTCCACGGTCTGCTGCGCGCCGCCCACGCCCGCATTGATCACGACGATGTCGAGCCCGCCGAACGCCTCCTCGGCCTCGCCCACCATGCGCTCGACGCTGGCGAGGTCGGCCACGTCCGTGCTCACGGCAATCGCGCGGCCACCTTCGGCGACGATTTGCGCCGCGCTCTCCTGCACCTGCCCCAGCGAGCGCGCCGCGCAGCACACCGCCGCGCCCTGGCGCGCGTAGGCGAGCGCAATGGCCCGGCCGATGCCTCTGCCCGCGCCGGTCACGATTGCGACCTTGCCGCGTAGCTGAGATTCTTGCGTCTGCATGTTTGTCTCCGAACAGGTTTTTTTATTGAATGCTCTGCGGGGCGCGTCAGCCGGTCTGTGCGGCCGCCTGCGTTTCCTTCACTCGCGCTCGCAGCACCGCGCGCAAGTCCTCGCCGTATCCGGTCAGCGCGCCGCCATCGACGGCGAGCAGTTGCCCCGTGATGAGATCGGCGCGATCGCTGGCGAGGAACGACACCGCCTCGCCGATATCCGTGGGCGCGCAGAAGCGCCCGAGCGGCACGACACGCTCGACGATCGCCGCGCGCCGCTCGGGCGTCGCGTAGCTTTCGATGGCGGGGGTGAGGATGCCGCCGGGGCACACGGCGTTGACGTTGATGCGCAGGTCCGCGAGCTCCCACGCGAGATGGCGCGTGAGCCCCGTGACCGCATGCTTCGAAGCGGTGTATTCGACGCTGCTGAAGAACGCCATGCGCATGCCCGCAATCGAGTCGATGTTGACGATCTTGCCCTTGCCGGCCGCGGTCATGGCGGGCAGCACTGCCTGGCAGCAGAACAGAATGCCCTTGGCGTTCACGTCCATCACGCGGTCCCAGTTTTCTTCGGTGACGTCGCGCATGAACGAAGCCGTGCCGCCCACACCCGCGTTGTTCACGAGGATGTCGATGGCGCCGAACGCCGCCTGGCTTTGCTCGGCCATGGCTTGCGCATCGGCCTTCTTCGCGACGTCCGCGCAGATCGCCACGGCCTGTGCGCCGGACGATGCGAGCGCCGCCGCCACGCGCTGCGCGGCGGCGAAATCGCGGTCCACCACCGCGACCTGCGCGCCCTCGCGCGCCAGCACGCGCGCGATGCCCTCGCCGGCGCCACGGCCGGCTCCGGTGACGATTGCTGCCTTGCCTTTCAGCTCCATCGCGTTCTCCTCGCGAAAGTGCAGGGGGTTCGGCGCCCGCTTGCGCGCCATGAAGCCAGGCGCGCAAGCGGGCGTGAGTCAGACTTCAGACTTCAGTCGCGGCGCGCCGCTCGAGCGCGGCGATCAGATCGTCGGCGCCGGGCCATTCGCCAAATCCGCTGGCCGGATTCAGATGGCCGACGTTGCCGAGATCGACCACTTCGCTGCGCCACGCGCGCGCGAGTTCGAGCACGCGCTCGTAGCGCGCGAGCGGGTCGTTGTGGCTCGCCGCCACGATCGACGCGAACGGCAGCGGCGCGCGCGGCACCGGCAGCCATCCGCTCGCGTCGAGCGCGTCGAGCGTCGGATAGCCTTCGGGCATCGCCGCATCGAAATCGGGCGGCGCCGCCAGCAGCGCCCCCGCGATCGAACGCGCATAGCGCTGCGCCCAGTGCGCGACCATCACACAGCCGCCGCTATGCGCCACGATAATCACGGGCGCGTCGATGCCCGCGATCACGGCTTCGATGGCCTCGACGCGCGCCGCGCAATCGAGATCGTCGCGGCCCATCGGCGGCACGGCAGCCACCGGCCGGTTCTGCGCGCGCAGGCGCGCTTCGAGCAGCGTCTGCCAGTGCTGCGCGACGTGGTCGCGCAACCCCGGAACGATGACGACGACAGGTTCGCGGCGCGCCATGATCAAGCCGCCGACTTCACGAGACCGAGACCCGCCGGCTTGCGGTTCGGCACATAGCCGTTGGCGGCCAGCGTTTCGTCGGCGTCCTTATAGAAGGTGCCGATGCGGTAGATCTCGCGCGCTTGCCTGCCCGACGCGATCTCGCGCCCAAGCTCGCGCGCCACGCGCACGCACTGCTCGATTTGCTGCACCGAGGTCATGCGCTTGCCGTGCTGGTCGATGATCGTGTCCTCGATGCCGCAGCGCGGGTGCAAGCCCATCGCCATCGCCATCATGTTGAACGGCAGCACGTTCTTGAGCAGCGACTCGGCCGTGAACGTGCAGCCCTCGGGCGCGCGGTGCACGAAGTTGAAGAAGTTGAACGGGTTCGGGCCGTCGAAGCCGCCGCCGATGCCGATCCACGTGAGGTTCACCGGGCCGCGATACGCGCCCTTGCGAATGAGGCGTTCGAGCGTTTCCAGCGCATGAATGCCGGTCAACTGGAAATGCGGCTGGATGCCCGAAGCGTGCAGGCGGCGCAGATGCTCCTCGAGCCACTGCGGGCCGGCGGGCACCGTCATTTCGCTATAGGCGGCCTGCAGCATCGGGTTCGCGAGCGACGTCCCCTCGAGATACTCGGGGTAGAGCAACTCCATGATGTTCATCTGCGTGGTGTTGATCGCCACGGTCACCTGATCGGGCTTCGGTTCGAGTTCCGCGAGCATGTGGCGCGTGTCGTCCGAAAGCCACTTTGCCGCCTGGCCGTCGTCTTCGGGCGCGAACGAGATCGAACCGCCCACCTGGATGATCATGTCCGGCACCGCCGCGCGCACGCCGGCAATCAGCTCGTTGAACTTCGAGAGGCGCTTGGAGCCCTTGCCGTCCAGTTCGCGCACGTGCAGATGCAGCACGGTCGCGCCCGCGTTGTAGCAGTCCACGGCCTTCTGGATCTGCGCTTCCATCGTGACGGGAATGTCCTCGGGGAAGTCTGCCGGCATCCATTCGGGGCCATACGGCGCAACCGTGATGACGACCTTCTCCATGTTCTCCGGGTGCAGCGAATCGTCGAGAAATTGCATGTCTTCCTCCAGTGTCGGTTTCTGATATGGGTCGATGCGCCCGCCACGCGGCGGGCCGACCGCTCAATACGGCACGTCGCCGATGATTCCCGCGCGCTCCATCTTGCGGTGGCACGGCGGGTAGTCCATGACTGCGTAATGCTGCGTGCTGCGGTTGTCCCAGATCGCCACGCTGCCCGGCTGCCAGCGCCAGCGCACCTGGTACTCGGGGATATACGCCTGGCTGATGAGGTATTGCAGAAGCTGCCCCGCGCCCGGGTTGCCGTCCTGGCCGTAGCGCACGCGCGCGGGCGTGTGGTAGTTCACGAAGTGCGTGGTGAAGCCGTTCACGAACAGCACTTTCTCGCCCGTCTCGGGGTGCGTGCGCACGACCGGATGCTCGGCGTCCGGGTACTGGGCCTTCAGCGCGAGACGCTTCTCGATCGGCATCACGGCGCCGAAGCTCGACTGGATGCTGTGGCTCGCGCGCAGGTCCGCGATCTGCGCCTTCACTTGCTCGGGCAAGTTCTCGTAGGCCAGCACCATGTTGGCCCACATGGTGTCGCCGCCCACCGGCGGGCATTCCAGGCAATGCAGCACCGCGCCCATCGGCGGGGCCGCGCGCCAGGTGGCGTCGGTGTGCCACGCGTTCTCGTAGCGGTCGTTGGGATGCTCGGGCGTCTTGTAGATCTGCACGAGGCCCGGATGATCGGGGTGGCTGCCCGCCACCGGATGATCCTCCAGTTCTCCGAATCGTCTGGCGAAAGCCACGTGCTCGGCGCGCGTGAGCTGCTGGTCGCGCAGGAACACCACCTTGTGCTTGAGCAGCGCCGCCTTGATCGCCTCGAACAGGCCGTCGTCGTGCACCGCGTCGCCGAGGCGCACGCCCACCAGTTCCGCGCCAATCGCACAGGTCAATGGCTCGACTTTCATGATGGGCGGCCTCAGATCGTAAAGACGGAGGAACCCGTCGTCTTGCGCGACTCGATATCGCGGTGCGCCTGCACGGCGTCCTGCAACGCGTAGCGCTGGTTGATCTCGATCTTGATGCGCCCCGCCGCGACGAGGCCGAAGACCTCCTCGGCAAGCGCGGCCTTCTCGGCGGGATCGGCGATGTAGTCGGCGAGCGCCGGGCGCGTGACGTAGAGCGAACCCTTCATCGCGAGGATCTGCGGCTCGAATGCGGGCGCCTTGCCCGAAGCCGTGCCCACGCATACGAGCAGGCCGCGGCGCTTGAGCGAGTCGAGCGACATCGCGAAGGTGTCCTGGCCGACGCTGTCGTAGACCACGGACACACCCACGCCATCGGTCAATTCGCGCACGCGCTTCGCGACATCTTCGCTGCGATAGAGGATCACGTGATCGCAACCGTGGGCGCGGGCTACCGCCGCCTTCTCCTCGGTCGACACCGTGCCGATCACCTTCAGCCCGAGCAGCTTCGCCCACTGGCAGACGATCAGGCCCACGCCGCCCGCCGCCGCATGCACGAGGATCGTCTCGCCGGCTTGCAGCGGCCAGATGCGGCGCATGAGATAGGCCGAAGTGAGGCCGCGCATCGTCATGGCCGCCGCCGTTTCGCAGGCGATGGCGTCGGGCAGCTTGATGAGCGGCGCGGCCGAAATCAGCCGCTCGGTGCTATAGGCGCCCAGCGTGTTGATGAAGCCGGTATAGGTGACGCGGTCGCCGGGCGCGACATGGGTCACGTCCGCGCCCACCGCCTCCACCACGCCGGCGGCTTCCACGCCCATGCCGGCCGGCAGCGGCACCGGATAGAGGCCGCTGCGGAAATACGTGTCCGCGAAATTCAGGCCGACCGCTTCGTGTCGCAGCCGCACCTGGCCTGGGCCGGGCATGCCCACGTCCACTTCCTCCCAGCGCATCACTTCCGGCGCACCGGTTTCGTGGAACCTGATCGCATGTGCCATCTTTCTGTCTCCTGGTTGTTCGTGCTACAGCAGCATCGTGTGTAAGTTCATCGTAGGACGGGGCTGGGCTCAATGCGCCCTCCTTTCAGGAGGGGGAGGCCAGCTTGCTTGGGTGGGTTCTGGTTTTTCGTGGGGTCTGCTTTGTCGCGTTTTCTGGTTTTTCGCGTTTCCTGGTTTTCGTGTCGGTCTATTAGCGTTGCCCCTGTGCGGGGCGGCACCTACTTTTCTTTGCAGCGGCAAAGAAAAGCAACCGTATTGGAAGTCAAGCGTCGCGGGTGTTCCAGGGAGTTGAATTGTGGATCATGGCGTTAAG